>CAXHNV010000001.1:0-665659 GCA_964017965.1 uncultured Gastranaerophilales bacterium
GGCGGTGATAAAATCACCGCCCGCTTTCTTATATATATTATTTGCCCAACAGCCATTTAAACCCGAAGGAGAGCATAACGCCGTTTCTGCCGCCGTTTCTTATCATAGCCTGACCGAATCCAGTGAACCTTTCGCCCCATCTGCGTTGTAAGCCAAGTCCATACTCTACATAAGGATCGATTGACATATCAGGTATTGTTACGTCCGCGAGTGAGAAGTGGGTCTTATCAATGATGTTCCAACGCATATTTACATTGAAGTATGGCTGCCAGCCGTTCTTAAGATTAGCAATAAACTTAATACCAGGTGCTACCTGTATTGCATTCAGCGGTGATGAGCTCACTCTATGGCCCAATCCGTTGTCGTGTGCAAATGTATGGATAAATGAGTATGATAAAAGTAAGCTAGGTTGAACAATGAACTTACATTCCTTGAACTCAAAGTTATATCCGGTTTTGCTCGCAATACCGGTCATGAACATCGGCATATTTTCTCTGCCCAGGTCTGTACTTGCTTGTGCTACGTTAGCGCCAGCGTTGAGTGTTAAACCCGTAAAGAAGTTGTTCTTATACCATACTTCTGTTACGCCCACTGTGCCGCCATTCTGGTCGATTGATTGTCTGTCGTAATCCTGTACAGAGCCGTTGTAACCTACATACGCACTGAACTGTCTTCTCCAGCCGTTGTTGAGTTGTTTCATATCTGCGTCGCCGCCAAAGTAGTTTCCGTATCCGATATTGTTTACCTTAGGGCCGTTGTTTAAGTTTACGCGTTCAAAGGTTGCGTAAGGTCTGTTCCAGAGTCCTTTGCCGTTGTATTCGATACCGTCTTTGTTTTCGCAGCTATAAGTTTGTTGCATTGCTTCGCGTTCAGAACGCGGTACAAGCATATTCATATCCATATTCATGAATGCCTGGTCGTATGAGTTGATTTGGGTCAAATATCCGCCAATCTGTGCTGCTACAGGCGCTGCTACAGCTGAAGGTTTTGCTTTCTGACCGTAAGCTACTACTCTAAGTAAACCGTTTTCGTCATAGTATGACTTCAACTTATACGTTGCTTCTGCTGATTCTGCTGTCTTTGCGCTTATGCTTGAAACTACAGAATTCTCACCAACGTTTATCGTTACAGGAGTCTTGCTGTTTGATATCATATTGACACTTGAAACATTCAAATTGCCGTCACCAACAATATTATTAGCCTGAACTTTATCTGAAATTGCACGCTTAGCGTCAAAATCTAATGCAATATTAGAATCTTTCTCTAAAGTTAACGTATCAGCCTGCAATGTACCAATCCTACCGTTATCAATTCTCACAGTAGAACCTGACAAATAGAAAGAACAGCCTTTAACAAGGTTCTCTGCAACAAGCGCAATTGAAACCCCGATACCGCCCATATTGGTTCCGTCTGCTTCTTTTGTTTCCTTATCTGAGAAAGTAACGTTTTTAACGTTCTTAACAGTTACAAGACCGTTACCACGTAAATATACATTTGTATCTTTATTATTACCGCCGTCAACACCGTCAATAGTAATACTTGCCCTACTTGAAGAAGCATAGTTAATAGCACAAACATAAATAGTTGAACCCTCTGCCATATAAATAGAGTTATTCTTACCTGCAGCCTTGTTTCCGGTAATCATTATATCTACAGTCTGGTTAACACCTGCATAAGCCATAATATATAATTTACTATAGCTATCAGCATAAATAGCACCACCCTGTTTAGAAGCACTGTTACCGGTGAAATTAGAGTTTATAATATACGCCGTAGAATATTGTCCTACATATAAAGCACCGCCATAAGCCGCTGAGTTTTTATTAAAATCAGAACCGACAATAATAGAATCATCACCTGCATAAACAGCACCACCGTAACCGCCGGAAGCTTTGTTTGATGTAAATATAGCATTCTTAATCAAGCTTGTACCATTCGCAAAAATAGCACCACCGTTTTTAGCTGAGTTTGAAGTAAATATAGCCTTTGGAATAGAGCCGTCATCATCCTTAGTAAACGCATAAGGATTAACTGCAATATCACCGTTTGCATAAATTGCACCACCGTTTTGGCTTGCCTTATTAGATTTAAAGGTTGCTCCCTGTACAAGAACCTTATTAGCATAAATAGCACCGCCGTCTACTTTTGCAGAGTTCTTACTAAATGTCACAGGCATAGTTGTTGTAGCTAATATATCTACATCATAATCAATATATGCTGAGTGTTCATATATATAGTTATCACCAAGTAAATTATTAAAATCAAAGTCAGTTATTCTAACCAAATCTTTATCGATAGCGTTATTATTCGTACAATAAATAGCACCACCGTCATAAACTGCAGAGTTAGAAGTAAATGTAGTATCACCGCCAATAGTAATTTCACCAAACGCATAGATACCACCGCCATAAGCAGCCGAATTGCTTGTGAAAGCAGTTGTACGTATTTTATCCTTAAATAACTCATTAGTATTTATAAATACGCTGCCCAATGTATAAATCGCACCACCGTAACCTACATTTTCTTTAATAGTTTGTTTTCTTTTGGTCATTTTGGCACCCTGAATAACAATATAGGTTTTTACAGTTGTGACAATAGATTTTGCACTGTTTGATTTAAATTCAGTGTTTTCAATATTTAAATCAGATTCTGCATTTTCATTACAAATAGCACCACCATAACGAGCAACTTTATTGCTTGTAAACTTAGATGACCATATATCTACAGGTAATTTAGAAGCATTATAAATAGCACCACCTTTACCTACATAATATGTAATCTGTTGTGTATAACGTAAACCCATTTGAGTTTCGTCCATATATGAGTTATTATCTTTCAATACAACTTTTACATTAGCAGTATTAGATTTGAAACTAGCCTGATTTATATGCAATTTGCCATTAATATAATCGCCAACAGGTTTTGCATTAGAATAAATGTAGCCGTTATAGACAATTTCATCTTCTGCAAGCTCTGTTCCCGGAACATAAGTACCACGGCATTCTACCTTAGAATAAACATAACCGTTATAAACGATTTCGTCTTCTGCTAAATCTGTTCCGAATTCATATTTTTGACGTTTTTCAGCATTAGCAATATTATAAACCTTTCCGTCATACAATACTTCATTTTCACCCAGAACAGTGCCCTCAATGTATTCACCACGTTCTGTAGCTTCTGCTAGGCTGTAAATCTTACCGTCAATTACAACTTCTTGCTTTTCAGGATCAGGTAAAACAGGTTCTGTATAGAATATATTAGTATTTTCTAATTTATAAACTTGATCGCCTATACGATATTCATTTTCGCCTAATACAGTACCTTCTTCGAAAGGTTTCACATATTCAGCGTTAGTAGTATCGTAGATGATACCTTCTATAACAACTTGATTTTCACCTAATTCTGTAGGAGTTTCGTATTTATCACCCTTATTTTCATCAGTAAATTCATATATAATACCGTCTATAACGTGTTGATTAGGACCTAAACGGGTACCAGAATCATAAGGACCAACTGTTACAAGGTCTTTTATATTATATACTCTGCCGTTATAAACAACTTCATCAGGATTGTTTCCAAGATTTGGCTCTACATATTGACCGATATATTTTGCATTAGTAAAATCATATACCTTACCGTCAATAACATGTTGTTGAGGACCGAGTTTAGTACCCGGATCATATTCTCCGACAAACTTAGCATTCTCTTTATTGTATATATTACCGTTTATAAGAATATGTTTTGAACTGTCGTAATCAGACGGTTTAACATATTCAATACCTGTATTAAATGCGCCATTCAAATCATAAATTATACCGTTATAAACAATTTGTTGCGTATTTGGAACAGGTTTAATCGGAGCAATGTAAGAAATTCCTGTTGATTTTGTTTTAGAAAGATCGTATATTGTTCTACCATATAAATATTGGTTATTAGCAGCCAACTCTTCTTGATTAACAGTAGAAGGGTCAACATTATCACGGATTTTAGCACCCGGTTCTACATCATAAATAATACCGTTACCTCTATCCCCGACAACTATTTGGTCTTCTCCTAACGGAGTACCCTCTCTATATCTTGCTACAAATTTAGCATTATTATAAATCTCTCCATTATAAACAACTTGCCCGTTTTTTAACGGAGTTCCTTCAACATAAGGACTAACATAAGTAATACCGGAATATACATTTCCGTCAATAACTTTCTGGTCAGGTGCTAAAGTAGTAGCCGGCCTGTATGTCCCAATATAAGTAATACCCTCATATACATCGTTACCAATATGCATTTGGTTATCTTTCAATTGAGTTCCTATTGTATATGCACCCATATCAACAGCTTGACCAGAATATACTACCCCATTGTGAACAAATTCGCCTGGTTTTAGTATCGTTTGAGGTTTATACTCACCTATTTCAATCGGGTCGTTATAAATATATCCGTCATAAACGATTTGGTTTTCTTTTAAGTTATCAACATATTCACCAACCTCAACTAAGTCGCCTCTATATACAGCATCGCCTTTTGGAGAATTTATCCATCTAAATTCACCGTTGTCTAATTTTGTCCTTTCAACAAAATCCCCAATTATTTCATAATTGTATATATAATCATTATAAGCAATCTGATTATCTCCTAAAGGAGTTCCTTTTACATAATCTGCAACGTATTTAGCACCTGTATAAATTAAATCCTCATAAACAACCATTCCCGGAAGTAAAGGTGTTCCAACAACGTAATCTTTTACATATTCTGCACCGTCAAATACAAACCAACCTTTAATAGCAGATTGCGGATCATTGTATTGTGCACCGGAATCCTCTGTACTATGCCAACCCTTAGTTTGTGTTGGGTCGTTTGTAATATATTGTGTGATTTGACCGTCTAATAACTTGGTTTGCTCAATATATTTCTCGCCCATAACAGCATTAGACATATCATAAACAAGGTTATCACGAATCAAATCAGTCGATACAAGCGGATGTATTACATTATCAACACCTAAAGCTCCTTCAGGAGTATATTCATCAAGCCTTGTTATTTCATTAAGGTTATAAATTTTATCACCAAACGCAACTTCGTTTTCTTTCAAAATAGTTCCGTCATTATATATAGCACCGCCTTTTGGAGTAACATAATCATAGTAAATATATTTACCATTGTTTAAATACGCAGGAGGAAGTACACCTTTCGCTATAAAATCATAGTCGCCGCTGACAAGTTTTGCAACTTCTGCAAGGTTATACGCATCAGAACGTCCATTTTCAGCATATACAATATTTTGTGTTGCATAAGTTGCTTTGTTTGAAGTGTATGTACCTGATAAGTTCTTTAAACCGTTTACTAAATTAATAGAACCCTTATTATAAATAGCACCGCCATATATAGCAGAGTTCTTTGACATAGTAAGATATACCAGTCTATTATTAACAGGGTTAGTATATCCGTTCAAAGTTAAAGTAGCATCTTTATCATTAAAGATTACACCGCCGCAATATTTCGCAACATTACTTGAAAATGTTCCACCCTCAAGATTAACCGTTCCATTATCTGTATTATATATAGCGCCACCATTATTACCTGAGCTGGAATAATAATTAGATAATCTTGAAGTATAAATACCGTCACCGAAGTTAGCTACAGCAGCTCCGGCTTCTCCGGCAACGTTTGCAGTTTTTTTATTACTGCCAAATGTAGAGCCTATAACCTTTAAGTTGCCCTCATTATATATAGCTCCACCGAAACGCTCTGCTTTGTTATAAGTGAAGGTTGCTTTGTTTATCTCAGCAGCATCAGCTAATGTTGTCGGGCTGATATATTTCTCAACCTCTGTTGCACCGTTATATACGTATCCGTTATAAACGATTTGACCCTCTTCTAAAACAGCGCCTTCAAAATATCTGTCAACTATTTCCAAATCTTTGCTGCTTATATCGTATACCATTCCGTCATATACAACATAGTTTTCTAATAAAGTAGTGCCTTTATCGTAAGAATTATAAACAGCACCACCGTCTTTAGCAGTATTTGCTATAAATTTAGTATTATTAACAGTTAATTTTGAATCTGCATTCTGGTAGTTATAAATCGCACCACCATATGTAGCAGCGTTCAAAAATACTTTTTCATTCTTCTTTCCTGCATTTTTAGTTAGACCGCCAAAAGTAGAGTAATCAATTGTCATAACTCCGCTGTTATATACAGCACCGCCTTCTTTGGCTTTGTTATTATAGAAATTAGATTTAGGACTTCTTTTTGTACCTGCAATGTTCATTTCACCAGAAGTGTTTGTAAGAGCACCCCCTCGTAAGGTAGTAATAGTACCGTTTATATCCGCTAAACCGTTACCATTGAAAGAAACATTGCTTAAATCTATCTTTCCGCCTTCGTTTGTAATAGCGTTTTCAAAATTTAAAAAAGTAGTATTTTCAGCATATAAATATTTTGCTTCGTCTTTGCAATTCTTATTAACAACAAACCCTACCAAATTATCTTCGGCAGTAATTGTCTTATTTTTGCCATAAATAAACAACGCATCGACTAAAACTTTATTTCTTGGCTGTAAGTTTTTATTCTCATCCGGATAATCTTCCCATGAGTTTATAGTAATATTCTTTTTCAATGTTAATGAATAACTCATACCAAGCCCGATACAAGGAGTTTCAGGTCCATTAACAGCAGGATAATTAATAGCATAACCTAATTGGTTAGTTGCTTCATCGATATAGTAAGGATTAGAAAATATAATAGAACCGTCTGTTGCTAATCTAACCTTGTAGACAGGATTATCTGTTCCCATATATAAATACAGAATCTTAGTTAAATTATCATTTGAATCCTTCATAAGTATACGGCTGCTAATATTGGCTTTTGTATCAATCAATTTAAAATTTGAAGTAAAATCATCTGACAAAATACCTTCAACAACATTGAAACTGTCTTCTGTTAAAATAAAATGACCGCTACCGCTAACAGAATTCAACTTCAATTGGTCTGCTGCAGATTCATCTACAACACCGTCATTAGATAAATAAATATCAAATCCCAGTTTTGTATCATAATAAAGAGACACTTTATTAGCCCAAATAGTATTGATAGACAAATCTTCAGTATCTTGATAAGCTTCTGTTCCAAAGTTGCTTAAAGACAACGTTCCACCATAAATAAACAGATTTGCGCGAGCTGTATCTGAGCCGACATCACCATTGATATAAACAGAACCTAAACCATTAGCCATTCCGGTTTTTACAGGTTTATTGATATTGATGTTTAAACTATTCGCAATAGAGATTCCGCCATCCAGTACAATTCTATTACCTTCGGTTTCTGCGAATAAATTCAAGGTTTGGTTTCTGCCGCCAAAATATAAATCGTTCTTATTTTTGCCTGCTAAGTTATCCATAAACACCATGGATTTAGCAACACCGTATGCATTTTCACCGGAAGCAGTAAGAGTAAGATTACCTCCTACCATAGCAATAGCACCACCGTCACGGTTTGCACTATTGTTTATGAAATTAGTATTTGTAACACTTAAATCTTTACCTGCATAAATAGCTCCGCCAAAACCGGCAGCTTTTGAGCCGTCACCGCCTGCTGCGTTATTTATAAATGCAGAATTTTTTATGTCTTTCATTGTTCCGACACTATAAATAGCACCGCCATTACTTGTAGCTGTGTTTTTGTGGAACAATACTCCGGTTATTAGCTCAATTCTGCTTGTTTTGTTATTATAAATCGCGCCACCGATAGATGACTGATTTTCCTTAAACATAGTAGTAGATTGATAGTTTCTTATATCATTTTGTGTAAGAGCGCCTGAAATTTCGTTAATCACACCTGTTACGTTCGAAATAGCACCACCGTTTGTATAAGTATAGTTTCTAGAAAAATTCGTTCCTCTGATATACTCAATGGTACCGGTAATATTATAAATAGCACTATAATTCTTCTTTTTTGAATTCGGTTCATCTAAATAGTTATTAATAAACTCGGCATATCTAATACTAATATTACCGGAGTTCTCAATCTGAGCCTCTTTATGATGATTATTAAAGGATTTCGGATTCTCTGCCGTACCGGAAAAGATTACCGTTCTACCACTCGGAATAACGGTTGCAGTCTCTGCTGCATAAGCAGGTATCACTAGCGTCCCCAAATATACCGCCAGCATAATAATCAAACTAGAAAAATACTTTCTCATAATCAACTCAATCTCATAAATTTATGTATAAATGTAGTACTACTTATTAATATTATATAATGTTGTTCAAACAAAATTCAACCCTAACTACATATTTTAAACAACATTTTCATGAAAAATCAATCGTTCAGACTAGATTATTCGACACAAATCGTCAAAGCGTTGGAGAGAGCAATTCCGCCTCTAACAGGAGGTCTGTTTGCAATCGCACCTTTAACATACATAACTGTAGAACCGCCGCCGTCAAGGTTCATCGCATTAACACAACCCAATTTCTTCATATAATGAGCCAATTCACCCAATGTCATACCTACAGAAGCACCTTCTCTACCGTCTGCAGTAACTATTATAAACTTGTTGTCAGCAGTGTAACCAACAGCAGTTCTCGGGTTTCTGCCGCCTATAGATAAAAGCTTTTGTTCTTTAATATCAACAAAAACCTCACCCTCTTTAACGAGATAAGGACCTCCACTAATTACGTGGTTTACATCAGACCATTCCGGTGACATCTTAACATCTAAATCCAGTCTCTGATTAAGTTTTATACCGGACAAAACAGATTGCTGACCCACAACTACAAACCCATTTTGCGGGATAACGTTTCTGGTCTTATTGATAGCAACAACTCTGCCTTCATCAACAACTACCTGCACCCCGTTTTTTGGAACAGCAGGTGATAGCTGACCCCAATCCGGAGTATAACAAAGAGTATACGCAAAAGACATTCTTGGTTGGTTGATGTTATCAACCTTTATAGTATTAAACCCTCCTCTCAGTGAAGCATTTAACTTCACCCTATCCATACAGAAACCGTTATCGGATATCCCCATAGCGACACGGTTGAATACAGGACCTGTATACAACTTTTTGTCTACCATCATCGTTCCTAAAGGACATCCGGTCTGTGGAAGGAAAAAGGCACCGTTCACCGCAACTAAAGAGTTGTTAGCCCTCGCCATTGAAGTGATTGATGCCTTATGAGAAAGAGTTTTGGAAGCCAAAACCGGTACTACTTTTATATTCTTATTAACAGCCAAATCCGCTTCAATTATATTCAATCGAACCGGTCTGCCTTGATAATATCTTACTAATCTTATATGTTTAATCCCTTTTTCAACATCATACACGCTACAGTTTGAATACTTTCTGCCTATATAGGCATTAAATTCAGCCTCTGACCGTTCTTCCGCCATTATCTTATCAAGACCCCTTTCAACGTGAATAGCGTTAATCAAAGGCGGCGAGATGATTCCGCTGACAATCTTAACATTATCGGCGAACACCAATACACTCTGTGACAGCACTATTGATGATGCAATGAACAAATTCATGCATAGCAACACTAATTTTTCGTGGTTGATCCGTGAATACAGGGTATCCATATCGTCACCTCTAAATTGGAGTAACAAGATACCTTTTTTATTAAAGAGTGGTGTTGGGGTTATAACACTCTATAAGGAGCTTGGACCTTACATTAATCATGTACCACATTTTTCAAATCTTTAAACGGTCTATAACGCCCTGAGGGCAATAATTTTACAAAACTAAATAGTGTCAAACCTACACATAGCAAGTGTTACAGCGTTTTATAAAGCGTAAAACATACACTCTAACTGAGTATAATCCATAATAAACGTTTTACAAACAATGATAAATATATAGCTAAAACGCTGAAAATCAGGTCATAAACGAACTTGAAGCCAGTCAATGAATACAAAAGGTTCTTTATAATAAACCAACTCTCGTGCCGCAACGACGCTATAAACAACAGTATCAAACCGCCGATAAGGTTTATTATCACAAGCCCGAATACAACGGACTTGACTATATTCTTGAAATTATAATCCCTGTTCAAAATAGTGCCCGATACCCAAACAGCAGGAATATAAGCTAAAATATAACCTACGCCGTACTGAAAAATATACTTCCAGCCGCCGCCCATAGCAAATATAGGATACCCGCAAAAACCAAGTATAATATATAAAAGTACCGTTATCAATGAATATTTTCTATCCAAAAGCCCCAGCATAAAAAATATCATCGGAACCTGAGGGATATATTTTATATGACGAATAAACGCCTGCGAATTAACATCCCCGTCAGGAAAATAAAACGACCAGTTTGTAAATATATCCAACGGAAAAATTAAATGTTTGAAATTAAGCTCCGTAAACGCAGACACAACCAAAAACTGTAATGCCAGCACCATTACAAGTAACGTACCTAACCTGAATTTGACAGGCTCTCCGGTATATTTAAAATAACCTAATTGTTTCTCAACGCGTTTTGTCATTCGATTGTAACCAATTTCTCCAGATTGCTGATATTCTGTGCAAACATTGATTTATATTCATCAGAAAATATATTTTCTGTCCACATAATCAGAGCGTCTTCGTTATTATCCTGATAATAACCCTTTCTTGTTCCCAACGACTTAAACCCGTACTTCTCATAAAGCTTAATCGCAGGAGTATTGCTCACTCTGACTTCTAATGTAATGTACTTAATAAATTCATTATAGCAATCTTGCAACGATTTTACAATAAGGCATTCTGCAACTTTGTTTCTTAAATAATCTTTGCTAACGGCAATTGTCGTAATATGAGCCTCATCAACAATATGCCAAGTACCGATATAGCCCACTATAAGCCCGTCTTCAAGTGATGCGGTATAATATTTTGCGACCTTATTATTAACCTCTGAATAAAAAGCGTCTTTAGACCAGTGATGTTCACCGTAAGCCTGTGCCTCAATCTCTGAAACTCTGTCTATATCATCTTTTGCAAGAGGTTTAACAATCAACTTTTTTATAGACATTAATACCATTCCTCTGGCAGCTCTTCACCTGGCTCATAAATCCTGTCACCATCCTCAAGCATAATCATAATAGTAAGTCTGAGCTGACGTTTATAACCCTCTAACGCTTTTTCTCTTGTCTTAGCACAAAAAGTAAAGCTCGGAAACTCTTTAATCTCGATATAATGATATGGTTGTTGGTTGAAGTCTAAATCAGTCCCTTCAATCAACGTCCAATCTAAATTCATATAGTAATCAATATCTTTATTAGTCATCGAGGGAAGTACTCCTCAAAGGTTGTTTCAACATCAAGCCCTCACCACCGATAACAGACGCCTGACGTCCGTCAATGTATAAATATACAGGCTTATTAGTGTTTTTATTAGCAGTCTTGATTACCTGATACATCCTTGTATACAAGCTATCGCCGCCGCCGCCAAATTCAAAGTCAGATGATACATTAACAATAACTTTTATAGGTGTCTCTTTTACATACAAAAGTTTTGTCGATTTAGGAATCTCTGTATACAAACCTCTTCTAATATCAGCTCTTGCAGGACCCGCAATCAACATTCTCATAGCATATTCAATATCAGACATCTCAGGCGAATTCTTTACCCGTGAAACTGCAACATATACATTGCCGTTATGAGTAGATTTTGTGAAAAATACCTCTACAAACTTCTCTTCTACTACCTGAGGTTCATTAACATCCGGTATATTTGAATAATCTTCTACAACAGAACGCTGGGCAACCTCAACATTTCGCTCTTTTTGAGGTAACTTGAACTTGCTAAAATCAATATCTTTCAATGGATTAAAATCGCTAAAAAATACTGTCTTAAGATAAATTACCAGTATTACCAGTAAAACTATTATCCCAATCATATTGGTATTATCAGGTTTTTTCTTCTTTCGTCCCATTATTTCTGAACCTTATTCAAAGTAATATTACCGTCTATATAAATTTTATTGTCAGCAATTTTAATATTCTTAATCTCTAAAAGCGTTGTAGCATTATCAAACAAATACAGATTTATTTTTGTCAAAAGATTATGTGTATTCATATACCCGAGTACACTGTCAGCAAGCTCAGATTTCAAAGACGAAGTGTCAATATTATCGAACACAATCTTGCCGTCAACAACCTTAACCCCTGATGAAACAGAAATTTTTATAGGTTTGCAAAACGGTAATCTGACTTTAGAATTAAACGTTATCTTGTCATCATCAAGAGTTGCCTTCACCCTATCTACACGAACCAGCGGAACATCCTGAGTAAAAGCCTTCAATACTCTGTTAGAAGCAAGTATCTTATTAAAATCTTCCTCTGTAATAGTCATCTCATATTCCATAGGAACATCAGTCATAAACACAATCGGTTTCTTATCGTATTTAATATAATTGAATTTAGAAAGAGTTCTCATCTTCAAAGTAGAGATAAATATCTCGTCCTCGATAGAGATATTTTCACCTGTAATCGTTGCCCCTCTGAACTTACCGCGTTTCAAATCAACACCGCTGAATGAATCAATAGAAACTTTGTAATCACCTTTAGCATTTTTATTCAACGCACGGCATACAATCTTTTGAGCAAGTTTTTTAGCAACGAAATTGTATCCGACAGCGTTAGTCGTAACCCTTACAAACTTTGAAGCAGTCTCATACTCTTGCGCAAACGCAGGTATATAAATAAAGTTCACTAACAAAAGTAAAAAAACTAATAATTTCTTCATACTTATAACCATATAGTTATTTTAGCATAATTAACGAAATTAAGTAAGTAGTAAAATTAAAACCCTGTACGGATAGAATTTTTGCCAAACCGTTTTTCAATATTTTCAAAACACTTGCTGAGTTTCTGTTCTTTTTCATCCGGTTGAGCAAATAGCGATAACTGCTCTCCGTCACTAAATGACAAATGATCTAACACAACACCGGTTGCACGATAAACAATCTTTGAATCAAACATCTTTTCAAACATCTCATTAACCGCTTTTTGAACGGTCAACTCAAAATCAGTCGGCTTAATCAACATAGTTTTTTCATAACAGGTAGAAAAATCCTTTGCCTTAAGCATTAACCCGACAGACAAGCACTTGCCGTTATAATGTCTGAGCCTTGAACACGCAGAATGTATATGACGCGAAATCTCCATTTTGATAACATTAACATCCGATGAAAACTGACCGTCACAAATCGTAGAAGTATCCTGAATAGATTTAGGCGGTTCAAACTTATTATCCACAGGAGAAACCACCTCACCTAAAAGCTCGTGCTTAAGCTCTAAGCCGTTAACACCAAGTTTAGACTTAACCCAAACATCATCCTTTGATACAAATTCCGCTGCCGTAAAAATTCCGGAACGTCTAAGAATTAGGTTATTAGCCGATCCAATCCCTGAAATTTCATCAACATTAGTTGATTCTAAAACAGATAAAATCTTCCTTGTCCCGATAGCATAAACTCCTCCGGTCTTTTTAGCCTTGTCACTCGCAAGCTTAGCCAAAGTCTTTGACAAACTAACCCCGATAGAGACAGGAATATCAACTTTTTCTAAAATAGTTTGTCTTATAAGTTTTGCTATCTCAATATAGTTTTTCTTAAACAACATCTTTGTTCCCGTCAAATCAATAAACGCTTCATCAACAGAAACCACCTGAACATCAGGCGAAAAATCATCAAGACACGCCATAACTTTGTTAGAATAATTTTTGTATTTGTCATGGTTTGCAACAATATAATTCACATTAGGATAATCTTTTTTTGCCATAAAAAACGGCATACCCATTTTTACCCCGAGAGCCTTAGCCTCTTTAGAGCGTGAAATAACACAACCGTTACCACCTGAAATCACACAGGTGGGAGTATTTTTGTATTCCGGTCTATCCGCCTGCTCACACGAAACAAAAAAAGAATCACAATCAACAAGAGCTATTATTCTGTTTCTCATACTAATATTATATTCTAATTAGCCTGAAAAACAAAGGCGCGAAACTAAGTTTCGCGCCTTTGATGTTATCTGTTATCTGTGTTGGAATGTTCGTTATACTGTAGCTGCTTTTCTTTGGATAGAAGCACCCGGAATAGATTGCCAGTTAGCAGCCATAATTTTCTTGAATGATTTAAGAGCTGTATCTTCTAATTCACCAAGTTCTTCAGCGTTCATAATCAACTCACGTAGAGGAAGTAACGCTCTTTGGTCGCGAAGAACACCTAACGCAGCAGCTGCGCCTGCTCTAACCAATTCGTTTTCTTTTTCGTCTTTCATAACTTCAATCAAAGCAGGAACTGCTTTAACATCGTTCAACTTACCTAATGAAGTTACTGCATAGATTCTAACGTTAACCCATTCGTCGTGTAACATGTTGATAATCTTGTCAACAGCTTTTTTGTTACCGATTTCGCCTAAAGCTCTGGTAGCATCACAACGTACGTTAACTTTTTCGTGGTCTAATGACGCAATTAAAGCATCTGTAGTAACGTCACCAATTTCGATTAAAGCGTCTGTTGCAGTAATACAAACTTGTGGGTTTTCATCGTTCAATGCTTCAACTAACGGTTCTACAACAATCTTACCGCCTAAACGACCTAATGCACGAGCTGCACGAACTCTTACGTCAACGTTTCTGTCTTCACGTAATGATTCAATCAAATATTCGGTAGCCTTAGAATCACCTAATTCACCTAACGCTCTTGCTGCGTATAAACGTACTGAACCGTTTTTGTCATTTCTTAATACATCAATCAAAGGTTCAACAGCTTTTGAATCGCCCATTTCACCTAATACTCTTGCTGCATTATATCTAACTTTTTCAGAACTGCTGGTTGTTAAATCAGCTAATAATTCTTCAAAAGATTTTTTAACTTGCTTTTTCTTTCCAATCACAGATATTGTCATTTAGATAACCTCCGACATATAACATTCTACATTCTACACTATTATATAAAGTTTTTTAGTTTTGAAAATTTGCTTTTTTTTGGTTGATTATAAACTTTTGTTAAGTTGTATTTCATATAATAGTTTTTCCGTTCCTTTAAGCGTAAATTTTACACTTATTTTTATCGTAATAGTAATATAGCATATTTTTTAATTTTTCGCCTTATTCCGATAAAAAATAAATAGGCTATCTTAATATTTTTTAAAATATATTACGAAAACAATGTCTATACTTGCTTTTTCAAATTAACATATACACAATTTTAGTACTAACCAGGGATAGTAATAACAAATGTGCTGCCCTGATTAACTACGCTATTTACCTTGATTGTACCGTTGTGCTTAGCTATAATTTTTGAACAAATAGCAAGCCCTAGGCCCGTTCCGACCCCGACACCCTTTGTTGTATAACCTGCAAGGAAGATTTTATCAGTATCTTCTATACCTACACCCGTATCAGAGATAGAGATTTGAAGCTCGTTATTTTTGTATTCTGTTGTTATTGTTATCGTTCCGTCACCTTCAATCGCCTGACAGGCATTTACTAATATATTCATAAATACCTGATTAAGCATGTTCGGATAACACTTAATCTGAGGAATATCGCCGTAGTTTCGCTCGACTGTTATTCTGTATTTTGTCTCATGCCTGATTAAATCAAGGGTTAAGTCAAGCTCTTTATTGATATCGGCAAGCTGAAGCTCAGCTTCATCAAGTCTGACAAACTTCTTCAACGATATAACTATCTGGTTTATACGCTGAATAGCTTCTTTATCAGTTAAATTGATATTATTAAACAACTCTGAAATACTATCGTCTTCAATTTTGCTTATCAATCTGGAAAGTATCTCGTTATTGGATTTGATAGCTGCAACAGGGGTGTTAATCTCGTGTGCAACACCTGCTATCAATTGACCCAGTGACGCCATTTTTTCTGAATTTATCAACTGAACCTGTGTATCTTTCAGCTCTTGTAGAGTTTCTTTGAGTTCCTGAACGGTTTCAAGGTTCTTTTTATAAAGGTTTGCGTGCACTATAGCCGTTCCTAATTGAGAAGATATGTTCTCTAAAATATCAATCTCTTCATTAATCTCACGACGTTGACGCGAAACAAGAACCACAACTCCCAGCAAATCGTTCATGTGATTTATAGGAACAACAATCCTTTGGATAGATTCTTTGTAAGGTTTCGCCGACATATATTCTTTAAGACATCTTGTATGAGATATTTTCTTGTTCGAAATATCTCTCATAACAAGGTTATCAAACATTATAGCTGTTCCGATATCCTCTTCATCAAGAGTTTGAACTATCTTAAAAGTATTATGCGAATATTCTGCATAATACGCTCTGAACGCATTAAATATAATAGAAAGCTCTTTCAACGTAGGATGAATAATCGATTCCAAATCGATAGACTCTCGCATAATATTAGATATCTTATTAATAAGCGCCATTTTCAAAGCTTGAGACTGTGCCTGTTGTTTAATAGATTCAAGGCTTTTTATATCTTCATCCAACAATTGACATTTCTGTTCAACATGAGCTTTTTCTTCCAGCAGTTTATCGTATTTTTCATTAGTAGTAACATCTGTGAAAAACACTATTGTATAACCTTTTCTCTTCAAAGCATTAATATCATAATAAGTATATTCGCTGTTCTTATTCTGGTAACTAACGTGAGTTACAAAATCTTCTTTTGAACGTATAGCCTGAATAAGCGGAAGATGAAGCTCCCAATCATCCGAATCTAACAAATATATCTCACTGTTTAGTTTATGCGAGAATTTTTTCAGCGTAGTAAAATCAGGAAAACTACGTTTAAACGCGTTGTTTCTGTACTTAACCTCTTTTTGAGAGTTGTTAATTACAAGCACGGGATTATTAAACTGATTAAAAAACTCAAACTTCTTCATACCATATCTTTATTATATTTATGAGGAGAATTCCAATCCCACATCACATTAGTTTTTACTAATTTAGCAGGAATACCTGCATAAATCGAATGTTGTTCAGTCAAGTCTTTTGTTACTATTGCATGGGTAGCGACAACAATATTAGAAGCAATTGTAACACCCTTCAAGACATGAACACCCTTCAAGACATGAACACCGTGACCTAACCATACATTATTACCTATAACAATATCGCCATCAGGATTAATCAATTCTTTTGTATCTAAATCATAAATACTATGACCGTCAGAAGTTCTCAACTCAATATCACCGGAGAACAAACAGTTATCACCGATAATTATCTTAGTATCAGGTTTATTTCTTAGGTGAAATATACCTCCGTGGCAGGTAACATTTTTACCAATATCCAATAAACAATTGTCAGAAGATATCCAAAATTTTACACAATTAAATCCATATACATTGCTTTCACCAAATTTTACAATATTGTTATTAGCGCATTCTAAAACACAATCCCTGAACTGAACGGATTTATCTATATAAACCGTGTTGTTCTTACCGGTAAAATTGATAGTTAACCCTTTTACACTTTTAACTTTTTTAAAAACCCCGTCAGAACCAAGATAAATAATATTATTTTTAGACTTTTTAAACAACCTCATAACAGATTCATTTTCACATAAAAGATTTTATAAAGCAAAACTTTACAAAAAACCAATTTTTTTGTAAAATTTCGTAAAATAATGGCAATTTTTTTTATTAAAGTACGTTATCAATAAAGGAAGGTTAGAATATTCATGAAATTATATAAGAACATTCGACGACGTAATACTATCAAGGCGAACGCTCCAATCGTCTACTTGATGAATTTAGTTTGGGGCCTATAGTAAACAATAGTATAAAGGTTAAAAGGAATGTCAATCGTAGGTACAATATTTTCAACACTGGGTAATTCCCAATCACTTATCCCGTTAGCAATCAAAGATTGTGCTAATGGCTTAGGCGCAACAGCAGGTTCCGCTGTAACAAGCAAAGAAGAAGCAAAAGATAGATTTATAGATGAATTTGGCTCAGAGGCTATATGGCTAGGCGGTATCCCTCTTTACAAAGCCGGTATAAATAAAACATTATTCAAAGCAATGAATTTTGACGCAAATTATGACGTCAGAAACCTTGCTAATCCTGAGATTTACAAGAAAACTCTCGAACACGCTCCAACTGAGCAAATTAAAAAGAATATTGAGAGAATCGGACAAAATTCTAAAACCTTCAAAAACCTTAATGTTGCAAGATTTGCTGTATCAACAGCACTTGCGCTCGGTACCTACAATGTTCTAACCGACCTTAAACAAAAATATACCGAGAAAAGAATCAGAACAAAGCTGATTAAAGAACAAGAAGAGATGAGCAGAATCAAGATGAACACTCAAGAAAACCTTGAAGAAGCAAAAGACAAGAACTTTGAAAGCATGGCACAAATCAGAAACCATGAAACAGACAAAAAAACAAACACAAGCTTCAAAGGACTACAAAGCTTTATGCTTGACCCTGTAAAGAACATGTTCATCATGGATGCCGGAATAACATCACAAAGAATCTTTAAATCAAGATCACCGCAAGAGTGCGTAGGTTACGCTATTAAAGAAGCCGGATTCTTATATTTTATGTACGTACTCGGTAAAAAGGTTCAAAACCATTTTGAAAACGTAGCCGATAAAAAACACGGTAAATCTATAGCACTTGACGCGAAAGTGCTGGAAAATAATACCCTTAAAGAATCTTTCAAAAACGGTTCTGTAGTTCAAGACCTCGAAAGATTTACGGCTGCGGATAAGAGTGATTCTGCATTGTATGACTTTATCAAGGCTGAAACAGATAAGAAGACTAAAAACGGTGTAATCGAAGCTGCAACCCAGTCTGATATTATCCAAACCTACAAAAAACCTAAAAAATGGTATCAAATCTTCAAAAAAGCTGAAGATACTCAACTGCTCGATACAAGAAAATACATTGATTTAAAAGAAGTTAGACAAACTCACAGCAACATAAGCAGACTATACAGCCAGTTTGAACAATCAGGTCAAACTGTTGATGAATTCTTCCAAGGAGTAAGAAAACTCAAAAGAGGCTCAATTATGAAAAATATGGGCTCAACTATAGTTGCTCTAGGGGTTGTTCTGCCGGGTTTAATGCTTGCTGACAGATTCTTAAGAGGTGACAACAAAGAGTTCGCCGTTGAAAAAAGAATCAAAGACGAGTTAAACGGTAAAAAGCAATAAATATTTTTAAATATTTATTTAAAAATTCCACCCATAGGATAATATTCAGCAGCCCTTAGCTCTGCTTCCGACATCGTTGGATATCCGGGTCTGCCGTTATACGAACTATACTGATGTTTTATAAAGGCTCTTATGGCAATATCTTTTTCTGATAAATCCGGATTTTTACGTTTTAATTCATCTACTGTGGATAGGTAATCTTTACTCATATTGTCAAAGAAATTATCCTTATTTACACTATAGTTAGGGTCATTTTTCATCGTTTCATATAATTTATACTGCATATAGAATGTTTCAACCTCTTGTGTCAAAAAATTCATATCAGAATTTTTAGAAATAATAAAATGCGTAAGCTCATGTATTAATACAGTCGCAACCTCACTTCTGTATGCATTTCTTGTATCAAGAAATATTTGATTTTTACTTTGAGCACCTGCCGTTCCTATACGTGACAAATCTCTGAAATTAATAACTCCGAGTGCATTTAAAAATTCTTGCTGTACATCTTGCGGTAAATTTTTTATGTTATCTACCATGTGATACGCCGCTTCTAACATTGCATATAGTCTTTGTTTATCACCATCAGAAATATCTTTATCACGATGATCATAAGGATAAGTCATTTTATTATATCCAAAGTTATCAATATCAGAAATCACTTGAATAAATTGATCCAGCTTAATAGTTGTATTACCCTTGTCCAACGGGTGCCCGCCATTTACAAAATAATCTCGTTCTATATTATCAAGTTTGCCGTCATTGTTTAAATCAAAGATCTCTAATCCTGCTTTTATATTTCCTTCAGAATCAGTTAAATCATCTGCTGTTATTTCTAAACTATCTTTAAACAAATCTTTAACAGCATCCGTTACTACATTTTCTTTATTCGTTCTTACATTTATTTGTGATAATTTATCAAACTTTTCTTTATGATAATCTTCAATCATTAATTGATATATTTTTTGCTTATCTTCAAGACTGATTGAACCGTCGCTTTCTGTGTTACTATCTATTGCAGAAAGATATTTTTGTATATCATCAAGACTTATATCATAATATAATTTATTTTTTTCTAAAAATCTTTTTTCATAATCATCTAATCTGTTATCACCATTCAAGTCAAAAAGTTCAAAACCTTTTTTAATATTACCTGATTCATCCGTAATATCTTTTACTAATATAACAGGAGTTTTGTTCTTTAATTCAATGCTAAATATCTCTTTCATTTCATCTGATAACATACTGTTACCATTTTCATCTTTATATGAACTATCTATTGACGACATCAGTGTTTCTTGCTTAGTCGGAGCAAGCTCTTTATATTTATTCAAATAGCTTATTATATCTTCTTCTGTTATTCCTTTCTTTTGCATATCTTTAAATTGAAGGAATCTTTGTATTTCAGAATAAGTTATAACACCGGGGTTATCGGCTTCTCTATCCATAGCAAATATTCCGCCATTTTCAGAGAAATATTTATATAAAAATTTCTCTTTTTTATTAGCATTAAAATTATCTTTAGTTATATTCTTGGCATTTCTATTATGTAAATAGAATTTAAAACTACTATCTTCACCGGACATTATAAATCTCCTTATATATAAATAAAATAATTTTTAATCAGCAAATTTCATTCATATAAAAAATTTTACATTTATTAATCCAGTATATTTTGCATACATTCTAAAGCAACGTCTGTTACAAAGTCCATATCAGGTTCTTCAATAATCAATGGCGGGTTGAAATAAATAACATCACCCAAAGGTCTCAATAGAACACCTTTCTTGAGTGCTTTTTTGTAAATTTGGTAACCTAATCTCAACTTAGAATCAAACGACTCTTTTGTAGTCTTATCTTTCACAAGTTCAATAGCGTTAACTAAACCCACATGCCTGATTTCACCAACATTTTTGTGGTTGGCAAATTTTTCGTTAATAATATTATTAAAGTAAACAGCGCGTCTATTGGCATTTTCAATAATCTTTTCATCTTTAAGTATATTCAAAACTTCAATCGCAGCCGAGCACCCGAGCGGATTACCTGCATAAGTATGAGAGTGCATAAACGCTTTGCCCGTAAGATAATCAGCATAAAACGCGTCATAAATCTCCTGTGTTGTAATACATATAGACATCGGCATATAACCGCCGGTCAAACCCTTTGACAAACACATAATATCAGGTGAAACCCCAGCCCAATCAAAAGCAAACATCTTACCCGTTCTGCCGTAACCCGTCGCAATCTCATCAGCTATCAAGTGAACATTATACTTATCACAAAGCGCTCTTAATTTTGTAAGGAACATCGGCGGATAAATCTTCATCCCCGCAGAACCCTGCAACAACGGTTCTACGAGAATAGCACAGGTTTCATCACCGTATTTTTCAAATGTTTCTTCTGCAAACTTAAAACATTCACAATTACATTCTCCTCTTGACTTCCCGCAAGGACACCTAAAACAATCCGGCGCCTGAACCCGTGTCACATCCATTAAGATAGGTTTATAAATCTCAGTATACAAATCACACGCACCAACAGACAAAGCCCCGATTGTCTCACCGTGATAAGCGTCAGTCAATGCCATAAACCGTTTCTTTTGGCCGTTTCCAACCTGTTGATGATATTGAAAACTCATCTTCATAGCCATTTCTATAGCCGCCGACCCGTTATCCGCAAAATTGAACTTACAAAGTCCCTTCGGCAATACCTCAACAAGTTTCTGACACAACGTAATCGCCGTCTTATGAGTAAAGTTTGCAAAAATAACGTGTTCAAGTTTATCAAGCTGGTTCTTTATAGCCTGATTAATCCTCGGGTTACAATGTCCCAAAAGGTTACACCACCACGAACTTACAACATCTTTATAACAGTTGCCGTCAACATCATACAAATTTATACCTTGAGCATGGTCAACTACAATCGGCGAAAGCTCCTCATAGTCCTTCATCTGAGAGCATGGGTGCCATATATATTTTAAATCTTCTTCTTGCCAATTATTCATAAATTAGTCCTCTTTAAACAAACTTTCTAAAACATCTTTTTCAATCTCAATATCAGTATCGCCCTTAGCAACAGTCGTAACAACATTCAGCCCTGTAAGCTTTTCAACCATATAAAGATTATCTCTGTGCATAAAATTATCTTTATCGAAATTATTCAAAATAATCCCGACAATATTTATACCGCAAGCCCGAATATATTCAACCGAAGTCAAAACAGAGTTGATAGTACCAAGTCCGCCATCAGCAACAAGTAAAACATCCTTATTCATCTGCTTAACCAAATCCGATAACAAAAAGAAATCACATTTATTAACAGCGTCGTTCAACGGACAGGTAATCCCGCCTGCGCCTTCCAAAAGCATATAATCATAACTCTTACTCAAAGCAGCATAATCATTTTCGATTTTCACAGGACTAATCACTTTTCCTGCTCTTTTAGCGGCAAGGTGCGGTGAAACAGCTTCCTCAAAACAATAAGAAAGACAGTCCATAGGTTTACATTCTAAACCCGCTGTATCAATAACAAACTTGCAATCACCCGGTACAAGTTCACCCGCTTCCATAACAGCACCGCTCAATACAGGCTTATAATACCCGCAATCGAACCCGTACTCCCTCATCTTTTTCACAATCAAACCTGATACATAGGTCTTTCCGATATCCGTTCCCGTTGCCGTTATAAATAAACTCTTCACCATAACTGCCTCCACAACAATTATAACACTTCAAAAAAAGAAAGGGTCAACTTCCGCTGACCCTTTAAGACTTGTATATTACAAATTCTTATTTTCCAAAAGTAACTTTTAAAACTTCTTTTGGATTTAAGCTTGAGTTGTTAGAATATTTTGGAGCAACAAGGTATCTAACCTCGTCAACAAATTCATAACCAACACCAAACACACCGCTTGCAACGTTTTCTACAGAGTTCCAAATATATTTACCTGCAGTAACGAATGAAGCACCAAACTTCTTAGCACCTGCAACCGGTTGTAATGATAATGTGTTAACCAAAGCGTTTGATAATTCATCACCGTATTTTTCAACACCGTTTGAAGTTAACAATGCTTGTTGTGAAACAGTTCTGCCAGAAACACCCAAAACTCTTGATGAAACAGAAAGAGGTGCTCCGAATAATCTTGCAACAAAGTTAGCGTCCTTAGCATCAACTGTTGCAGCTTCACATACACATTCAGGTAACTTAGTTACACAATCGCCGCTCTTAACATCTTTAAATTGAACCTTGATGTAACCTGTATTGTTAACACCAGGTCTTACAACTTCAGAAACAATACCTCTAACCTTAGCACCTGCAGGGAATGTAGTTCCGTCTAAAGTAGCTGGTTTAACTAATGTAGCTGTAAAAGTATCGCCTGCATTTGATGTTCTTGCACTCAATCTTTCATCGATACTAATCAAGAACTCGCCGCAATCAGATGAATTAACACGTGATGTTGCTGCGCTAGGGTGGTCTTTAAGATATTGGCTTAAAGCACCTACTAAATATACAACTTGTTCTTTTGTCAAATATTCATTGTTAATCAAAGCGTTTTCGTTTGGAACAGCGTTCAAAATACCTGTTGCAACAACTTCGTTTGTAGCTCCGACAGCCCAGTTAGGAATATGTTTGATAGCTTTGTTGTTAAACTTTGGAGTTGCAGTCTTGCTGTGTTCAACATCAAAAATCTTTGCTAATGTACAGAAAACTTCTGCTTTTGTAACCTTTTGTTCTGGTTTGAATGTCTGATCGGGATAACCAATCATAATATCAGCTGCTAAAGTTTCGTCAATAGCTTGTTTTGCCCAGTAATCAGCCGTAACGTCTGAATATTTGTCAGTCTTTTTGATTTCTGACAAGTTTAAACCGTCAGCTAATGATTGAGCCAATTCTGCTCTCAATACAGGAGCATTTTTATTAAATTTACCGTTAGAGTTTTGTGCAAATTTATCCAATTGTTGTTTTGCAAATGTTTTAACTAAAACATTATCCTTACAAACAACAGTAGTCGCACAAGGGCATTTTGTTATCTTACCGCCAATAATACTACTTGTTTTAGCACATACGTCAACCTGAGCTTCAGAACCGAATAAAGTCGGATGTGCATAAGATTGAACCTGTGGTTTTTGACATGCCATAGCTGATGAAGTCATTACAGCCATAGATGCTAACAATACTAACGTCTTCTTCATACTTTTCTCCTTTTAAATTTATTCACCAATTTTTCTCATAGTAGGAAATGCGATAACGTCACGGATAGTAGGTGAATTTGTCAACAACATAACAAGTCTGTCAACACCCATACCCATACCGCCTGTTGGCGCTAAACCATACTCAAGAGCATTGATATAGTCTTCATCAATAGACATAGCTTCTTCATCACCATTAGCTTTAGCTAATGCTTGAGCTTCGAATCTATATCTCTGGTCAATAGGATCCGACAATTCAGAGAACGCATTCGCAATCTCCCAACCGTTAACCCTTGTTTCAAAACGTTCTGTCAATCTGTCGTTATCTCTGTGAGCCTTCGCTAACGGTGAAATTTCACGCGGATAATCAATAATGTGACAAGGCTGAATCAAGCTTGGCTCTACTTTTTCTTCAAAAATAGCGTCGATAACCTGACCCCAGTTCATATCATCATCAACAGAAACATGAAGTTCTCTCGCCTTTTGAACAGCTTCTTCTGCTGTATAAATTTCTAAGAAATCAACACCTGTTGCTTCTTTTACAGCACCTAACATAGTTTTTCTGTCCCAAGGAGGAGTTAAATCAATTTCGTTTTCTCCGTATTGAATCTTTGTTGTTCCTAAAACTTCTTGAGCAACATAAGCAACAAGGTTTTCTGTTAACTCCATCATATCGTTATAATCTACAAATGATTGGTATAACTCAATCATAGTAAACTCAGGATTGTGACGGGTATCAATACCTTCGTTTCTGAAACATCTGCTCAATTCAAAAATTTTGTCGCTTAAACCACCTACCATTAGACGTTTCAAGTGAAGCTCAGGAGCAATTCTCAATGTTAAATCCATATCAAGAGTATTGTGGTGTGTTGTAAACGGTCTTGCATTAGCTCCGCTTGCTTGTGTGTGTAACATAGGAGTTTCTACTTCTAAGAACCCTTTGTTGTTTAAATACTCTCTGATTTTTTGGATAATTAAACTTCTTTTTCTAAATGTATCTCTTGTTTTTTCATTAACAATTAAATCAACATATCTTTGACGATATCTTGTTTCCTGGTCTGTTAAACCGTGGAATTTTTCAGGTAATGTTTGTAATGATTTTGAAAGAATAGTGTACTCTTTAGCCTTGATAGAAAGTTCTCCACGCGGAGTTCTTCTAACAGAGCCGTAGAATCCCATAATATCACCGACATCAACAAGCTTAAGTGTTTTAAAAGCTTCAACATCCATATTTTCTTTGTGTGAAAAGATTTGGATTTTACCTGATGTATCCATTAAATCGATGAACATGCCTGAGTTTCTGATTGCCATAACTCTGCCGGCAACAGAATAAAAATCTTCTGTTTCTTCACCTGCAGGCAAATCTTTGTATTTTTCCTGCAATTCAGCAGCTGTAATATCTTTATTATATGAATACGGATACGGATTAATACCTTTATCCATCAATTCCGTCAATTTTTGCAAACGTCTCTGACGCATGGTTTCTTTTGCAGAAATAGGTTCTCTTGTAGCGTTTTCTGTCATTTCTTTATCCTCATTTGACTAATTTTATATAATATAATTCTAACATAAATAATAATATCAATTAAAATGATTGTAACATTTGTCAATGTTATCAATTATTTTTGTTTTGTTATCAATTTTTAAATCAACACAAGGTTCACCTTCCTGTACCTTACCGATAACATACCAGTCTGTAAGCAGTGGTAACAATGAATCAGGGACAGTTGCAACAAGCTGATAATCTTCGCCGCCATACAAGATTTTGTCTTTATAATCTGAAAATATCTTAATCTCTTCGTCATACCTGATTTTTTCAAAATCAACAACAAGGGTTTTGTTACTAGCTTTTGCAATCTGAAAAAGCGCATCAGCCAGACCGTCAGAAGTATCCATCATCGCATAATTTTCTTTGATATTCTTAGCTACCTGTTCGGAAGCTTTTAATTGAGCCTGAGGCATAATATGAGCGTTTATAAGTGAGTGCGGGCGGGCTAAGCCTGCCAACAATAATTCAAGCCCGCCCGCACTTGAACCATGAACACCTGTTGTTACAATAACCTGACCTGCTTGAGCATTAGAGCGCGAGGATATTTTACGGTCTTTTATGGCGCCGATAGCGCACACAGATACCATAATTTTATCGGCGCCTGTTATATCTCCGCCGATAACCTCTACATCGCCAAGAGCTGCTTTTGCCCCCTGATAAAACTCTTCTACAAAACTCGCTTCAATATCCTTAGGCAAAGATAATGCTATAGATATGTATTTCGCAACCGCACCGGACGCAGCTATATCACTCAGGTTAACCATGACAGATTTATAACCCAGTTGATACGCATTCATATATTTTGTTTTAAAATGCACATCTTCTACAAGACTGTCCTGAGTTATTACAATACCCAAATCCTTTAAATATGCGCAATCATCACCGATATATTTCTCACCAATTATTGATTTGATAGTTTCTAAAAACAGTTGTTCTTTCATACATCTATTCTAACAAAAAAGTCGGACATTTAAACTGTCCGACTTTTTTCAACTTTTTTTCGCTACCGCGATTATAACTAAGCAACTGCTCTATCATTAAAAGCATACATAAACGCTTCAAACTCAAGTTCTGTAGTACCTTCAGGAAGGTTTTCAATCAATGTTGCTACACTTTGATTTTTACGTTCAATTCTTGCTGCAGAACCGTTACTGAAAGCGTCCAAAGTGTGAGCTACAACATCAGGTTCATTTGCAAAAGTTTCATCTAAATCTACAAGATCAAAACCTGCACCTTCAACTGCTGCATAAGCTTTAGTTGTAGAAGCGGCAATAGGAGCCTCTGAAGGAGATATTGGTTCAACGCCGGCATCAATCCACATTTCAGCTAAATCAGCATCTGTAATAGGTGTACTAGCAATTGGATTTGATACACCGTTAAACACTTTAACTTCGCCATCTACTGATGAAGTGTTTACAGAAGGTCCGCTTACATTGCCTAATGTTAAAGGTGAAAAGTTAATATCGAAAGAACCCATTTATATTCTCCTATTCCTTTATATTTATTTCCTATGTATATATAAAGTATATCCGAGAATAAAAATTGCTTTTTTATTTACATGCTGTTAACAAATGTTACAAGTTCTGTATATATGTAAAATAATCGTTGTTTTTAAACTCTACTGTAGAATTTATAATATCCTCACGGGTTAAAAACCCCATATAAACAGCTATTTCTTCCAGACACGCCACTTTTATACCCTGATTTTCTTCAATGGCTTGTACATATTGCCCGGCTTGCATTAAAGAACTATGTGTACCGGTATCCAGCCATGCAAAACCGCGACCAAAACGCATAAGTTTTAGTTTACCTTTTTCAAGATAAACTTTGTTCAAATCGGTTATTTCAAGTTCGCCCCTTGCAGACGGTTTAAGGTTCTTGGCGTATTCAACGACATTGTTATCAAAGAAATATAAACCTGTTACAGCAAGCTTTGATTTAGGGTTTTGGGGTTTTTCTTCTATCGACAAGACATTATTGTTTTCATCAAACTCAACAACCCCAAATCTTTGAGGGTCTTTAACCGGATAACCGAAAATAGCAGCTCCGCCGTCAGTTTCAACGTGTTCTATTGCTTGCACTAACATTGATGAAAATGCTTGTCCGTAAAAAATATTGTCACCCAACACAAGTGCAACTGAATCATCACCAATGAATTCTTCTCCAAGAATAAACGCCTGTGCTAAACCTTCCGGTTTTGGCTGTTCTTTATAAGAGAAATTTACACCAAACTGAGAACCGTTGCCTAAAAGCCGTTCAAAATTAGGTAAATCCTGCGGAGTAGAAATTATTAAAATATCTTTTATCCCTGCAAGCATTAGAACAGATATAGGATAATAAATCATAGGTTTGTCATAAACCGGCAAAAGCTGCTTAGAAACAGCCATAGTGCTCGGATATAATCGCGTTCCGCTGCCGCCTGCTAATACTATACCTTTCATTAAATACCTGCTTTCTTATTTTCAATACTTTTAATCCAATCTTGATTGTTCAAATACCAGTCAATAGTAATCTTTATACCTTCTTCAAAAGTCAAAGACGGTTCCCAACCCAATTCAGCCGTAATTTTGTCGTTTGCAATAGCATATCTTCTATCGTGACCGAGCCTATCCTCAACATATTTGATATACGATTCGTCTTTACCCATTGCATTGAGTATAAGGTGTGTAATTTCAAGATTCGTTTTTTCGTTATGACCACCAATATTGTATACTTCGCCGATACGACCATTGTGAAGAACTATATCTATTGCTTCACAATGGTCGTATACGTATAACCAATCTCTAACATTTAATCCGTCACCATAAACAGGCACCTGTTCGCCTTTTAACAGCTTAGAGATAAAAAACGGAATCAGTTTTTCAGGGTACTGATAAGGTCCATAATTGTTAGAACATCTTGTATTAAGTACAGGTAACTTATAAGTTCCGTGATAAGCTCTTACTAGCATATCGCCGCTGGCTTTGCTGGCTGAATATGGACTGTTTGGAGCCAGCGGGGTTGTTTCGTAGAAATAACCCGTTTTCCCGAGACTGCCATATACCTCATCGGTTGAGACCTGCAAAAATCTTTCTATTCCCAGTTCTTTTGAGGCTTGCAAAAGGTTTAATGTTCCCTGAACATTTGTTTCAACAAATATTTCGGGGGTTTTAATAGAATTATCAACGTGAGATTCTGCCGCAAAATTAACAACACAATCACATTCAGCAATCAATTCGCGGACAAGATTTTTGTCACAAATATTACCGTGAACAAATGTATAATTAGGATTAGTTTCAACATCTTTGAGGTTCTCAATATTCCCGCAATATGTCAAAGCATCAAGGTTAATGATTTTGTAATCAGGATGTTTTTTAAGCATGTGCCTAACAAAACAACTTCCGATAAATCCTGCTCCACCTGTAACTAATATTTTCATAATTCTATCCTTTTTCTTTTACGCTGCCGGCATTTTCTTAACTATTAGAGAGATTACTCTCTCTCTCTCTCTCTCTCTCTCTCTCTAGAGCCACAAGGGTTTCAGCGGTTTTATATTTATAAACACCCTCATTAACAGTTTCCCGACTCCAATTTATATTTTCTTTGATTATTCTTGCAGGCAATCCGGCTAAAACAACATTTCCTGTTTTAAACTTTCCTGAAACAAAAGCATTTCTTCCCACTATAGAATTCTCAGCTATAAAAGAATTTTTATAAACCATTGCGTTATACCCTATCCAGCAATGATTGTTTATCTTTATCTCTTTGCCAATATTTATCAATCTATCATCTTGAAAAATACAATGACCATCTGAATTCATAACAGTAGTGTTATAAGAAAACATACAATCTTCACCTATAAGTATTTTGCTGCATAATTCACAAGTTTGAATAAGCGTACTCCAGAACGAACAGTTGTCACCAATAACAATTTCTCCGTTACAACAATCTTCCAAAATTTGTATATTTAAGTTATCAATAACCTTTATATTTTTGCCTAATATAATCCGATTATTATCACCTTTAATTGTGATATTCAGCGTTTTCTTTACAAACAAACTATCATCTATTATTACAGTATTATCGTTACCCGTAATAGATATGGTTACTTTTTTATTAACAGTAATATTTTTACTTATATCAATATGGTTTCGATTACCTTTTATTTTTTTCTTAACCTTATTCTTTAAAAAAAACATTATATTTGCTCCATAAATTCGCTAATATTTTCTTTAATCAAATTCATCTCATCATTGTCGAGCTCATAAAACATAGGTAAACGAACAAGCGTATCAGAAATCTTATCTGTTACACTCATATTACCTAAAAACCTGCCAAACCTTTCACCCGCAGGTGATGAATGCAACGGAATATAATGAAATACCGTTGAAATACCTTTAGCTTTCATAAACTCAATAAATTTTGTTCGTACATCTAAATTCTCAAACAACAAATAATACATATGCGCATTATGTGTACAATTATCAGGAATAAAAGGTCTTTTTATAATACCTTCATACTGTTTAAAAAACTCATCATAATCATTCCAAACATCAATACGTTTTTTATTAATATCGTCCATATTTTGAAGCTGTGAATATAAATAAGCAGCAATCATATCAGACGGTAAATATGAAGAACCTATATCTACCCATGTATATTTATCTACTTGACCTCTAAAGAATTTTGAACGATTGGTACCTTTTTCTCTGATTATTTCAGCGCGTTCAATAAACTTGTCATTATTTATAACTATAGCACCGCCTTCACCGGAGATAATATTTTTTGTCTCGTGGAACGAAAAACATCCCATATCGCCTATCGTTCCGAGTGGTTTACCTTTATAAAAAGCCCCGACACCTTGTGCCGCATCTTCTATAACCAAAAGATTATGTCTTTTAGCTATCTCCGTAATCTTATCCATTTCGCAAGCAACACCGGCATAATGAACCGGAACGATAACCTTAGTTTTAGGAGTTATAGCCTGCTCTATCAAATCCTCGTTGATATTAAGAGTATCAGGTCTTATATCCACAAACACCGGCACTCCGCCGCGTAAAACAAACGCATTAGCCGTTGAAACAAAAGTATACGAAGGCATAATAACTTCATCACCGGGTTGAATATCAGCTAAAATTGCTGACATCTCAAGTGCTGCTGTGCAAGAATGTGTTAATAAAACCTTCTTAGCACCAAGTTTATCTTCTAAAAAGCTATGACATTTTTTAGTATAACCACCGTCACCTCTGATAAGTTTATTGGTAATTGCATCTTTTATATATTCAAGTTCGTTTTCTATAACAAACGGTTTATTAAACGGTATCATAATCACTCCTCCAGTTTTATTGTAGAAACATTTTTATATACAGAATTTTCAACAGTGGATTCTTGAATAGTACACCCTGCCCCAATCAAGTTATGATGAGCTATTTCAAGTCCGTCACGAATAACAGCACCCGCTCCGATAAATGTATTATTTTGAATATTCACAAATCCATTTACACAAGCATTTGATGCAACAAATACATTATTTCCCAACCTTGAATTATGGCATATAGTAGAGTTTGCCCATATAATACAGCCACTACCAATTTCTACATAAGGCTGAAGAACAGAATTTTCAAAAACAAAACAATTAATACCTATCTTCACATTTTTATCAATATAACTTGACGGATGAATATATGAAATTAAGTTATAACTCTTTTGCATAGCTTCTTTAATCTTTGCCTCACGAACTTTATTCCTATGGTTATAACCAACCGCAATAAACATATCATATTCATCCGGAGAATATAATTTTTCAATTTCATCAAAAGAGACGAGAGGTTTACCTAAAAAGGTCTCAGCAATTATATAATCTTTATCAACAGTATATGCTGAAATCTCATAATGTGATTCAAGATAATATGAAATTAATTCTGCAAAATCGCTATTTCCAAAAACAACCAGTTTTCTCATTTTAAACTCTTTCTCTAATATAATTTATAGCTTCAGAGCCGGTATTGAATATCAAATCCAACACAGTCACTCCGTGTTCAAACGGAGGATTAAGCTGAGGATATTCTCTATAACCTGAATAATTCATCCAACTCAATTTCATACCAGCTTGTGAAAACAAATCTTCATCAATATAATCTTTTGCAGCAGGTCCGGATAAATATTCTGTTGCACCTGCTTTTTGGCACAAATCAACAAGCCGTTCTGTCTTACCCTCAATTAAACCATAATCTGTATCATAAGAAATTTTAGTAGTGATACCTAGAATCTCATTTATTTTTTTAATAAATTTATAATTAACTTTGCTCAAAAACTCTTCTTGCTCACATTCTAAATATAATTTTTCAAAAACATCTTTATATTCTTTAAAATATGGTGCTTTTGCATAATTAAGTTGAATAGAATTCCAATGCTGCATAGCCCACGATTTATCCTGAATCTTTGTATCGGAGATTTTTTGTCCTGATTGTTGACAACCTTTTGCAAAAACAGGAATTGATATCCATTGAGCTCCTTTTGGAGTTTTTATTTTATTACGATTTCGCCAATCACGTGTAGTATATTGCATCTCATCGTAAATAATAAACTCATCTACTGAGTCAATAATATCAAAATACCCCTTCCACGGAATATAATTAGATTGTAATATTGCAACTTTTTTAGTCATTGTAAACAGCTCTCCATTGATTAGCTAAAAACTCATCATCATAATATCTTCCGGATATTCTTTGAGTCTCAGCTTTTTCTTTATACTCAATCAGTTCATTAAACGACATATTACAAATGTCATTCGTATTAAATATTTTGATTCCTTCTCTATTCAAATACTTATTTGTCGAAATCTCTTCCCTGATAAAAACCTTTTTACCCAAATACAAAGTAGCTAGAGTATTCCCGACAGCTTGCTGCTGTCTCTGATTAAGAATCAAAATATCGTTCTGAGCAAGATAATTTGCGTAATCAGAAGGTGACATTAACTCGTCAACATATTCAAACTTTTCTCCAAATATCTCTTTACCTTTTTGAATAATAGGTTCTTTATATTCCATATATTTGCCATAAGAAAGGATTGTCGTAACCCGAATATTCTCATCTTTAAACTTAGAAAGCATATCCAAAGCTTCCAAAGTTGTTTTATTACAAGAATTGTTGATTTGAATTTTTATATATTCATGTGGTTCTTGTCTTGTTGAATCCAACATATTTTTAGATATCGGGAAATTATAAAACACATTAAAAAACCTGTCAGGCATCCCATATTTATTAAGAGCATATTCTCTATCGATATCATTCAAATATCCTTTGAAGTTTTTGCGTACATAATCATTTTTTTCGTCTCGTGGCGGATTATATAAGTCACCGCCCCACATTACCCAGTATGATTTATTGAGCAAGTCTTTGTTTTTATACAAATAATCAACCCAATCTTGAGCAAATAAAGAATGAAAAATCAACTTATCAATATTTTTTGCACCAAAATTTATACCTTTTAATTTCATAAATTCAAATACATTCTTACCTGACGGGAATGGTGCAACCTTAGTATCTATACCTAAGTCGTTTATTAAAAACAAATGTTCATCATCACCGAAATAATTATTCATAAAATCGACAAACGGTTTTATAAACTTGTCATTAGACATAATATGAATATACTTATACTTTGAAATTACATAGTTTATTGATTTAACCAGCTGACGTTTTTTTATTTCTCTTTTAATATTCTTAATTAAACCCAATTATAGAGCCTCCGTATTATTTATATTCAGAAGGTTACCCATAAGCATATCAGCAGATTCAGGCTGCCAATTAAGCAAACCGCTTCCGGCAGTGAATGTCATCTCACCAAATTTGACATTACCGTCATCTAAAACATATAAATCTACCCTTACAAACACAAAACCTTCCGCAAGTTTTTCTACCATATTGATAATGTTTTCTAAATTATCTAATTTTGCAGGATATTTTTTTAGCATTGAATGGTTAGAGATAAAATCTTGAGGATTCCAATCACTATCAAAAAATTTCATTTTGTAACCATTTGAACGTTCTGAAATATATTGAATATAATGTACTTTGCCATCAAAACAGTAGAATTTATAGTCATTAAGTTCTTTATTTTGGTTTTCAAGATATTCTTCTACTAAAATAAGTGGTTTAATATCTTTATAATGCAGTTCTAACCCGTTAACAAAAGCAAAATTTGTATGCATCCATTTATCGAATTGCGATTTTATATATTTTTTATCAAGCTTTGATTTATCTTTAACAATATAGTTATAACCGGCACCGTGGTTAGTTTTCATGACAAATCTTTTAGGTAATTTATCAAAATCTATATCGTCAAACTTTTCATAAACTCCGAGTAAATTTATAAGATATTCCTCGCCAATTTTTTCTTTTACCCAATTTCTTACAAGATATTTATCAGCTAGTTGTGTTTTAATAGGAGTTGAATCATATAGTTTTAACCATTGAATTTTTTCATTAAAAGTTTTGGGACTATCCAAATCCAAATCTTTACCTGTTATTTCATAATACCAGTCTTTTAGATATTCCGGATATCTCTCTTCCGGCATATATTTGCATAGTTTATAATTTGTTTTTTCAAGTTTATTCTTTAAATTTTTAAAAAATTTCATCAAATAAAGTCTCCAACTAACACAACAAAATTGATATTTTGTTGTGTTTAATTATAGCATAAATATACAATTAAAGCATGAATTTTACATAAGAGTTTTCGATTTCATCTTGTTCGATACCTATATATCTTAGAGTTATTTCTGCACTCGAATGGTTAAAAATTTTTTGTAATATTGCAATATCCCTAAATTGCCTGTAGTGATGATATCCGAAAGTTTTTCTAAGAGTGTGTGTGCCTATATTTTCTTCAATTTTTGCAATTTTGCCGGCTTTTTTCAAAATCCTGTAAGCTTCAACCCTATCGAGCCTATTATTATATCTGGTTATAAATAGGGGCATGTTTAGGGGTTTATCTTTTGTATAGATTTTAAACATTGTTTTAAGCTTTGGGTTTATTGGGATTTTTTTATATTTTTTAGTCTTTTTTTCGACGATAGAAATATATTCCTTATTTTTTACATCGCTTACATTAAGTCTAAGTATATCTGAAATCCTCAACCCGCTATTTATTCCTACACAAAATAGTAACAAGTTTCTGTAACTTTCTTCCGCTAAAACATTTTGAATTTTTTTATGTCATCTTTGTCTTTTATAGCTTCCACTAACCGCATGAGACCTCCTTTTTTTGAATTAAACACAACAAAATATCAATTTTGTTGTGTTGAGGGATAAAATGGTTGGAATATTAGAGGTTATTGAGAGTAAACATTGTAACGGTTGCGGAGCCTGTGTAAATAAATGTCCGCGTAATGCAATTTCTATGCAACAGAACGAAGAAGGATTTCTATACCCAGTTATAGATACCGAAAAATGTGTAAATTGCGGACTATGTGATAAAGTATGCTCATACCTTAATAACAGTTCAAACAATACTAAAACCCCTGAATGTCACCTGTTTGTAGCCGACGATGAAGAGAGAAAAATAAGCTCTTCAGGTGCCGCATTCCCTATCTTAGCCAAATACTTTGTCCAAAACAACGCCTACGTCTGCGGTGCTGTCTGGGACGAAAACTACAAGGTTAAACATATCGTATCTAACCAAATAGATGATGTCGAAAAAATGCGTAACTCAAAATATATCCAAAGCGACATTAAAAAGTGCTACAAAGAAATTGAAACCCTGCTAAAATCAAAGAAAACGGTTTTCTTTACCGGCACACCGTGTCAAGTTTCAGCACTCAAAAACTTTCTCAATAAAGATTATGAACAACTCTACACAATGGATCTTATCTGCCACGGTGTGCCGTCACCAAAAGTCCTACACAAGTTCCTCGAAGAAAACTTCGACCTAAACAAGCTTCAAGAAATTAGTTTTAGAAACAAAATCCCTGACGGCTGCAGAGTTCGATTCTCCACAAAAGAAAATAATACGTGGACCAAATATGAATCATCCGATTTCATCAACCTGTTCTCTAACAACGTAATTCTCAGAGAGTCTTGCGGTTCTTGTGTACACAACAAACTCCCAAGACAAGGCGACATAACCCTCGGTGATTTCTGGGAGATAGGCAAATACGGTAAATGTGTTAAAGACGACCTCGGTATCTCTGTAGTACTTAAAAATAATAACCATAAAGCCGCCTTCTTAATGAAAATCCTAAAAGACAATGCAAAAATAATGAAGCAAACTCCCATTTCTGCTGCAACAAAACGAAATATAAACATCTATAAATCAAGTACATTACACAAAAACAGACAACAGTTTTTTAACAACTTAGACAAAATGTCTGTCAAAGAAAACACTCAAAGAACCCTAAAAAAACAAATGTGATTGTATGATACTGAATTTTTGGAGCTCAATGAACTACGGAGCAATCCTGACCTCACTAGGTGTTCAATCACTTATGGATAAATTAGGTTATGACTCAAAAATCATCAACTACGTTGATAATCTGAGACTGGATACAATCTCAGGAAGTTTTTGTGAAAAGTTTGCAAACAAATATCTGAACCTCACAACACCTGTTGAAACCTGGGATGATTTCGTTGAATTAAACCGTCATTGTAACACCTTTATCTGCGGTTCTGACCAAATCTTCAACCCCGATATAATGAACTCACATACAACACGAAACCTAACACCATTCATATATCTTCTTGATTTTGTCAAAAACAGTAACAAAAAACTATCTTATGCAGGTTCATTCGGCACAGATTTCTTTGACGGGTCAAAAGAGTTTGAAACCCTATTCAAACACTATCTGAAACAACTCGACTATGTATCCTTACGTGAAAACGAAGGTAAAAGAATCGTTGATAGCTGGGGTATCGAAAACGAAGTCTTAATAGATGCAGCGTTCCATATCCCTGATGAAAATTTGGAAGAAATGACTGCTACATACAATACCGAAGGCAAATATATTGCATATTTTGGACTTCCATATGACAAAGGACCAAAGAACTTGTGGAAAACAGAGGTTGCAAACAAAGTGAGTGAACACCTAGGTCTGCCTCTAAAAACAATTTCAATAGATAACAACATAACTGTCGAAGAATGGCTTGCATTTATAAAAAATTCAGAAATGGTACTCTCAGATTCTTACCATTCTATAGTATTTGCTATCAGGTTTAACAAAAACTTTATACAACTTGTTCGCGATAACAACAAAAACTGCAGATTCACTACGTTATACAAATCCTTAGGACTCGAAAATAACAGTATATCATTCTATCAGGATTACAAAAACATTGAATCACATTTTGTAGAGCGTGACTGGCAAAGTGTTAATAACCGTATAAAAGAAGGTGTTCAATATGCTGAAAACAAAATAAAAGCAGCGATAGAATCACCTAAAAACCAAGCTGACGCACAAAGTCTTGATGGTAATAACCTTGCTCTTGCAAAGAATATATTACTGCAACGTAAACTGCCAATACTTTTGAATAAAGAGCAAATTAAAAAGAAATACCGTAAATACAAAGTTATGAAATCTATCTCTTTTGGCAAATCTAAAAAGAGATACAAGAAAAAATACACAGAATACAAAAAATTAGTAGAGCTGCTTCGTAGAGATTACAAAGAATTATTAAAATATTAGCGGGAGAGAAAATGACAAAAGTAAGTATAATTTTACCGATTTATAACGTTGAACAATATCTTGTTGAATGCTTAGATAGCATTGTTAACCAAACACTTAGCGATATTGAGATAATTTGTGTAAATGACGGTTCCACCGATAGTTCATTATCAATTATGCAAGAGTATGCAAACAGAGATAACAGAATCAAGATTATCGATAAAGCAAACTCCGGCTATGGTAACACAATGAATGTAGGATTAGACAACTCAACAGGTGAATATATAGGGATTGTTGAACCCGATGATTACATTCCGCTAGATATGTATGAAACACTTTATAACAAAGCCGTTGAAAACGATGTTGACTTGATAAAAGCTGACTTCTACAGGTTTAAAGGCAGCGGAGAAGATATCGAATTGCAATATGAAAAGCTTGATTCCACCGGATTATACTATAACAAAGTTATTAACATGCAAGAAGAGTTAAAACCTTTTGACTTTATTATGAATACGTGGAGCGGTATTTACAAAAGAGACTTTATTGAAAAACATCACATAAGACATAATGAAACTCCGGGCGCAAGTTTTCAGGATAACGGATTCTGGTTCCAAACCTTTATACACGCTCAAAGAGCTTACTTTTTAGATAAACCGTTCTATATGAATAGACGCGATAATCCTAACTCCTCAGTAAAAAACAAAGAAAAAGTTTACTGCATGAAGCACGAATATGACTTTATTAGAGAACTATTAAGCTCTGATAAGAACTTATTTGATAAATATATCGGGATATATTGGAGCAAAAAATTCAATAACTATATGTTTAACTACAACCGTATTGATGAAAGTTTTAGAGACGAGTTTTTAGAAGTATTCTCTTCTGAATTCAAACAAGGGTTTGAAAACAACGAAATAGACCTTAACCTTTTTAGCAAAAGCACAAAACGCATAGTCAAAAAGATTGTTAACAACCCTAAAAAATTCAGAAAAGAGACTATTCATAATCTGTCATTTGCAGAAGAAATTTTCTCTATAAAAAGACAGGACAACATAAAATATTTGACAATATTCGGTCACAGTTTCGCTTTATAGCGACTATTTACCGATACAGATATATTCAAACCCGCGTTGAGCAACTCTTTCAGGAGAGTACTGATTTCTGCCGTCAAATATAACCGGAGTTTTAAGCAAGTCTTTTATTTTATCCATATCAGGACGTCTAAATTCGTTCCATTCTGTCAATAACAATAGCGCGTCTGCATTTTGCAAAGTTTCATAAGATGATTTTGCATAAACGATTCTATCGCTAAAGATTCTTCTGGCTGTATCCATAGCCTTAGGGTCATAAGCCTGAATTTTAGCACCGCGCTTAAGCAAAGCTTCTATAATCGTAATAGCCGGAGCCTCTCTCATATCATCCGTTCTAGGTTTAAAAGCTAAGCCCCAAACCGCAAAAACTTTACCGGACAAATCTTCTCCAAATCTGTTAACGATTTTGTTAATATACAAATCTCTTTGCAATTTATTAGTATCGTCTGCTGACTTAATAATATTCATATCAACACCGTAATCAGCACCGGTTTTAATCAAAGCCTTAACGTCTTTAGGGAAGCAGCTTCCGCCATAACCAAGACCCGGGAACAAGAATTTGTTACCGATTCTTGAATCCGTAGACATTCCAACTCTAACCATTTCAGCGTCAGCACCAACTTTTTCACATAACTGTGCAATCTCGTTCATAAACGAAATCTTCGTAGCAAGGAATGAATTAGAAGCATATTTTGTCATCTCTGCAGACTTAACATCCATTACAATAACTCTGTTACCTGTTCTGAAAAACGGTGAATAAATCTCTTGCATAATAGCAGACGCTTTTTCAGAATTTGAGCCGATAACAACTCTGTCAGGTGACAAAAAGTCATCAACCGCATTACCCTGTTTCAAAAATTCAGGGTTTGAAACAACATCAAACGGGTAATCAGTATACTTCTTGATAATCTCTGTAACCTTTTCAGCGGTACCGACAGGAACAGTTGATTTATCAACAATAACTTTGTAACCGTTCATCGCTTTTGCAATCTCTTCAGCAACACCCAAAACGTATTGTAAATCAGCTGAACCATCTTCATCCTGAGGAGTTCCGACTGCTATAAAACAAACTTCTGAAGCCTTAACAGCCATATCAAGATTTGAAGTAAAGCTCAAACGAGATTCTGCAACATTAGCCTTAACAAGCTCTTCCAAACCCGGTTCATATATAGGTATAATACCCTGCTCTAACTTTTGGAGCTTTTCTTCGTTGTTATCTACACAGATAACATCATTACCCATATCAGCAAGACAAGCACCTGCTACTAAACCTACATATCCTGTTCCGATTACTGTTATCTTCATTTATTTTTCCCTTTTATTTCTTAAATATTGAAAACATTTTTTGCAAAAAACAATATTTTTTTGCTCTTTTATATTCCTTCATAGAATAGAAATACTCTTTTTTATATTTACCAAAACCTAATTCGTTCAAAAGTTCTGTAAAATATTCTATCATAACTTTCTTTGCAGATTTATCATTAACTGATCTTATGTGCCACAAAGAAAAATTCAGGCAATAGTTCAAAAAACTCTGTTCAAACTTTTCATAAATATTATACTGTTCCATACCGGATTTCAAGGCTTTTAGTGCAAGATAAAAACATTGTGAAGCTTTCTTTCTGGTGTTCGCCAATGATTCATCGTGTATACGGTAATTGACTAATACATCATCTAAAACAGTTATCTTCTCTGCTAAAAGCAATGACATCATAACAAAATATGTATCATTAGAATGTCTCAAATCCTGAAATTCCAACCCGTGTTTCAGTATAAAGTCACGTTTGTATAATTTATCCCATGGCCAACCGTTAAAAGTTCTCAATATATCTTTTGAAATCTCAGAACTTGAAAACACCTCTTTTTCAGGAAGATATTTGTTTTCTATACAAAATTCACACGGTTGAATGCTGTTATCTTTCATCATCAATAATTGACATCTGCAAACAGTAATGTCTGAATCAGTTTTTTCTGCTCTTTCAACCATTTTTTCAAGCATAGTTTTATCAAAAACATCGTCTGAATCTAAGAATATTACATATTCACCAGTAGCGATTTTCAGCCCGTTATTTCTTGCAACACCTGCAAACTTGTTTTGTTGTTCCAAAACTTTTATTCGTGAATCCTTAGCAGCATACTCGTTTAATATTGAAAGAGAGCTATCTGTAGAACCGTCATCAACACAAATAATCTCTATATCACTAAGAGTCTGATTAACCAAACAGTCAAGAGTTTCTCTCAAATATTTTTCAACATTATAAACGGGTATAATTACGCTAACCTTTGGCATATCGTCCCTTATCGTTCCCAGTTTATCAAAACTTTTCCTAATAATACAACTCTTATATAATCAGGTTTTATTCTCACTGAGAACATTTTTCTTCTGAATTTCTGTTTATTCTCTCTTTCAACTTCTTTTTGCACAAATTCAATATATTTTTGTACGTCTGTTGTCAAAAGTTCAAGCTCATCTTTGTTTACTGCTCGATTAAATCTTTCACCTAAATATCCGTCAGATAAATGTTTTTTGAATGTTTGTGCAAACATTTCTGTAAACTCGGTTTTATATTCATCTGAGATACGTTTAAGGTTCCATTTATACCCGACATATTGATTTATACACATCTCTTCCATACCAAACTCTGATATTTCAGGATGTTCACCTACGAATCTTGTTATTTCTTCGTATTCATCACAAAGCACATACACCTTTGTTTTTGAGTTTACTGATGAATTTATGTTATCCTGCCTATAATATAAATACGGTTTTGTAGTCATATAAACCCGTTCAGCGAGAGCAAAAGTTTTGAATGTAAAACCTGTATCCTGATAGCTTGCACCCGGAGTCTCTAAGAATCTGATTGAATTTTTTTCGATAAACTCTCTTTTATAAATTGCGCTCCAAATTGAAGGGTATATTTCTAATATAGAAGAGCATTTCTTAGCATTGATAACTCTATCGGCGTACTCTTCTTTAATCGCTTTTATTTTTTTATTGTCGTTATTGTAAGTCGTATAATGATAAAAATCACCTTTTACGATATCGGCATCATTCTCTTTTGCTAATGCGTATAACTCTTCGTACATTTCAGGCTTAATAAAATCGTCTGATTCCACAATCCCTATGTACTCACCGGTTGCAGAATCTAATCCTCTATTCATAGAGTTTCCGTAACCTGAATTCTGTTTATCAATGATTTTCACTCTGGAATCATTTTTAGCGTATTCTTCTAAGATAGACAATGAACTATCTGTAGAACCGTCATTCACACAAATAATTTCTATATCTTCTAACGTTTGGTTAACAATACTATCCAAACACTCTCTTAAGTATTTTTCAACATTATAAACAGGAACAATTACACTAACCTTAGCCATATCTATACATACTCCTTCGCTGTAAGAAGAGGAATAAGCCCGAATAAATAATATTTCTTCGTAGCTCTATAGACATAAACTTTCAAAAGCTTTATTCCTAAGAAATAGTATTCACGTTTGCAAACCAGATTATCTCTTTCTCTTAATCTAATACCGTATTCACGGCAAACCTTCGTAATATATTGTTTTGAAAATATTTTATCTGCTCTCGGTTTATCAGACTGATCTTTAACAATAGATTCATTATTTATCCAATAGTGATATCTTGTATCAGGAACGCTAACAACCTTACCCATTTTTGTTAAAACATCCGCTGTAAAAGGCATATCTTCATACATTAAACCGCCAATAAATTTTAAACCGCAAGATTTTAAACTATCTGTCTTATATATTTTGTTCCAAACATAACAATGTTCCGGAGCTTTTACCAACGTAAATTTTTCGCTTATACCTGTTCTTGTTTCTTGTTTTTCAAATTTCAAAAACTCTTTTTGTTTCTTTTCGTTTTCGCGGATTATTCCTACACACGCTATTTCAGAATCTGTCTCAACAGCAGCGTTATATAATTTTTCAAGGAAGTTAGCTTCTACAAAATCATCACTATCCACAAAACTGATAAATTCGCCTGTTGCATAGTCAATCCCTGTGTTTCTGGCGTTACTCAAACCTGCATTAGATTGAGTAATAACTTTGATTCTTTCATCGTTTTCTGCATATTTTGATAAAATATCTGCAGAACTATCTGTTGCACCGTCATTAATACAAATTATTTCAATATCTTGCAAGGTTTGGTTTATCAAGCTATCCAAACATCTTGCCAGATACTTTTCGACATTGTATACAGGCACAATAACAGAAACCTTTGACATAATACTTCCCTCATCCGTTTACATATTCAATTTTACAACAAAAAATGAAAAATGTATACAACTATATTTTGTGTTAAAATATAGACTATGATAAAAGAGATAGCTAAAATTACAAACGCTAAAATAATCTTCGGGACAGAAAACGATTTAATAAACAAACTACCGAATTTTTCGACCGATACCAGAACCATATCAAAAGGTGATGTTTATATAGCACTAAAAGGTGCAAATTTTGACGGCGAAAACTTTATTGATAAAGCAATTGAGAACGGTGCTATCGGTTATATTACGACATCTGACAAAATAGTTAAAGGCGCAAAATTTGCACTAAAGGTAGAAAACACCTTAACTGCATACTTACAGCTTGCAAACTACAGACGCAAACAAGTTAACCCTAAAGTTGTTATGATAACAGGAAGCTCCGGCAAAACAACAACAAAAGAACTTGTATACTCTGTATGTTCACAAAAATTCAACACAGTAAAAACCGCTGCTAACCATAATAACGAAATAGGGTTTTGTCAGACAGTTTTTTCAATAAATAATGATACAGAAGTTTTGATAATAGAGGCAGGGATGAGAGGGCTCGGCGAGATTGAGCTCATCTCAAAATACGCCGAGCCCGATATTTCAATAATCTCCAATGTCGGAACAGCACACATCGGACGTTTAGGTTCACGCGAAAACATCGCTAAAGCAAAATGTGAAATTACTGCATATCAAAACCCTGACGGGATACTAATTGCTCACAACAATGAACTTATTAAAAACGAGGTTTGCTATAGCGGAAGACAACTTTATTATTCAATCGATGACGTTAAGATTACAAAAAAAGAGATAGGCTGTTCAGAGTTTGAATATAAATCAAACCTTTATACATTGAATATCGAAGGTGATTACAATATCGAAAACTCCATTTCGGCAATAGAAACAGGCTTGGAGCTCGGAATGGCGCCGGAACAAATCGCACAAGGGCTTCAAAACTATAAACCTATCGAAAAACGTTGGGAAACAGAAGTTATCGGCGGTTATAACATAATCAACGACAGCTACAACGCTAACCCTGAATCTATGAAGGCAACGCTCAATACAATTTTTGATTTATACCCTGAGAGTGTCATAGTCCTTGGGAATATGGGAGAACTCGGAGAAAACGAGGTTCAATACCATAAAGAAGTTGCCGATTTTGTAAACTCGAAAAACATTTCAGGCTGCAAAATCCTGACTGTAGGCGATTTAGCTAAATATATTTCAGACAATATAACTGTTTGTTTTACAAAAAATTTCAACACTAATGATGAAATTAGTGTTTACATATTAAACAAGATTCAAAAAGGTGCTACAATATTTTTGAAAGCATCTCGTTCAATGAAATTTGAAAACATCTTAGAAAACTTAAAAAAGGGAGAAAACTAAATGATAATGATGATAGTAGCCTTTTTGTTAGGCTTAATACTTTGTTTATTACTCGGAATACCTTATATTGATTTCTTAAAGAAAAAAATGGTAGGACAGTATATAAGAGAAGAGGCGCCAGAAAGCCACAAAGCAAAAGAAGGCACTCCGACTACCGGCGGAGTTTTCATCATATTTTCATCACTTGTTGCAGCTGTAATAACGCTGTTTATGGCACAAAAATTCAACACAACAGCGTGGATTGTATTAATAACATTCTTATTTTATGCGGTTGCAGGGTTTCAAGACGATTTTCTTAAACTTAAAGGCAAAGAAAACAAAGGTCTTAGTGCAAGGGGTAAATTTTTAAGACAAATCCTTATAGCGTTGTTGCCTGTATTATACCTTATTGTTACGCACTCAGAAGCGACATATATTACCTTCGGGAAGTTTTCTCTGGATTTACAGTGGTTCTATCCTGTACTTGCAATCTTTGCAATCACAGGAGCTTCAAACGCTTACAACCTAACAGACGGTTTAGACGGATTAGCAACATCTACCGGTGTATTTGCGTTTTTTGCTTGCGCTGTTATAGCTCATTTTTCAGGATATAGCTATATTGCAATCATAGCTTCTGCTGTAACAGGTGCACTGCTCGGATTCTTGAGATACAACAAACCGAAAGCTCAAGTATTTATGGGTGATACAGGTTCTTTAGCTATCGGCGGATTACTCGGTGTACTTGCTGTTATGGGTAAGTTTGAAGTATTCCTTATTATATTAGCAGGTGTTTTTGTTATGGAAACATTGTCTGTTATTATTCAGGTTACAAGCTTTAAATTAACCGGAAAACGTGTATTTAAGATGTCACCTATCCACCACCATTTTGAGTTGTGCGGATTCAACGAAAAACAGATTGTAACGGCATTTGCTTTTGCATCAATGGTTTTCAGCATTATTGCAATCGCATTATTCAAAGCTTTGATGTAGAGGTTAATTATGGACTGGAACGGTAAAAAGGTTTTAATATTAGGTTTTTCTGTTAGCGGTAAGGCAGCCGCTGAGTATCTTGCAGGCAAAAATTGTTCTGTTTTCATAACCGAAAAACGAGACGAAAAACCCGAAGACAGAGAAGACAAAGAAAAACTTCAAAACTTAGGTGTCAAAATCGAGTTTAGCGGACATTCACAAGAGTTTCTGTCAGATGTTGATTTAGCGGTAACAAGCCCTTCTTTACCCTTGGACAGCGAACTATACCTGGCTTTAAAAAACAATGGTGTTGAAATCATTTCAGAACCCGATATAGCATATTTGGATTCTAAAACCCCGTTTATTGCAATAACGGGTACAAACGGTAAAACAACGACAACAGCGCTTGTTTCACATATTTTATCAACGCAATTCAACGCGCCTGCCTGCGGAAATATCGGAAAACCTCCGGTTAGCTTAATCAATGATAGCCCTGATTATTTTGTGTGTGAAATCAGTTCTTATCAAGCTATCCACAGCAAATACTTAACACCAAAAATCGCTTGCTGGACGAACTTTACACCTGACCATATAACCTGGCACGGTACTGTTGAGAACTATTTTGACGCTAAAGCGCAACTGTTTAAAAACCCAGAATATTCTATTCTGAACGCTAAAGACGAAAAGTTATCAGAGTTTTCAAAAACCTGCGACGGAAAATTATTCTTGTTTGATAAAGAAACTAATAACAGTTCTTATATAAAAGATGACGCAATTTACTTTAACGAAGAAAAGATTATTGACCTGAAAGACTGCTCGTTAGTCGGACACCATAATTATCAGAACATTATGTGCGGTGTAATCATTGCAAAGCTTGTCGGTGTTACTAACGAAAACATAAAATCAGCGATTATGAGCTTTAAAGCTCCTGAGCACAGGCTTGAAAAAGTAAGAGAATTCAACGGAATAACATTCTATAACGATTCAAAAGCAACCAATCCGGAAGCTTCAATCGTTGCAATAGATTCATTTAATAACCTTAACGTTGTACTGATTGCAGGCGGACGAGACAAACTTACTGACCTTACAGAATTTTGTAACTCCGTAAAAGCGCATATTACAACAGTAGAGCTTATCGGCGAAGCAACCGAAAGGTTTGAAAAAGAATTGAAAAAAAACGGGTTTGAAAATATTATAATAGAACAAACTATGCAGAGTGCAATCGATAAAGCTATCGAATTGAAACCTGACGTAGTTTTGTTATCACCTGCGTGCGCAAGTTTCGATATGTTCAGCGGGTATGAAGAAAGAGGAACGGTTTTTAAAGACTATGTATTATCAAAATAACAATCAGGAACGACAAATAAATACGGTAACAGACCACTATATAGCAGCACCGGACAGAATTTTGACGCTTGTAGTATTATTCCTTGTTGTAATCGGTGTTATGTTTGTGTTCTCGGCAAGTGTTCCAAAATGTGTAAATGCAGGGTTAAACCCGCTGCACTTCACAATAATTCAGCTTGTCGGGGTGTTTATAGGATACTCGCTCTTAAGGTGGTTATCAAAAATAGACTTACGAATTTTATACAACGCAACAAACTTCTTTTCATTAGTAGTTATTGCGCTGTTGGTACTTGTTTTGTGTATCGGTGATACAATCAACGGTGCACAACGTTGGATTAGCCTTGGACCAGTGAACTTACAGCCATCAGAGCTTGCTAAACCTGCTGTAGTATTACTGCTTGCAAAAGCGTTCCACAAAGACCCTAGGTTCTTTGATTCGAATAAGTACCCTACATATATAACAATACTTGTTATGGTGGCTTTGATTCTAAAACAGCCAAACCTGAGTATGTGTATACTATTATTTGCAACCTCTGTTGTTATGTATCTTGCAGCAGGCGGCTCTATTAGCTGGATAAAACGTATGATATTCCCTATACTTTGCGGTATCGGTACACTTATTTTTGTAGGCGGATTGGGTGCGTGTCTGAACTTTAACCTTCTGGGCAAGTTCTTACAACCTTACCAATTACAGCGTATAACTATCTGGTTACATCCTGAATCTGACCCGTTAGGCGCAGGCTACAACATTATTCAATCAATGGTAGCGTTCGCTTCAGGCGGATTGTGGGGAAGCGGATTTGGAGCGTCAAAGCAAAAACTCGCGTGGTTACCGGAAGCTCATACCGACTTTATCTTTGCAGTTATCGGTGAAGAACTCGGTTTCATCGGATGTCTGCTGCTTATAGGGCTGTTCTGGACAATCTTACAAAGAGGTTTCGTTATCGCTTCTGAATGCAGAGACATGTATTATAAACTTATTGCGATAGGTTTCACGTTCTCAATATGTTTTCAAGCGTTCTTAAATATGGGTGTATCAAGCTCAATGTTACCGGCAACAGGTGTTCCGCTGCCGTTCATCAGCTATGGCGGTACATCTATTATCATTACGTTATCAATGGTTGGTGTATTATTAAATATTTCAAGAAAGAAACAAAGAAAGATAAGGTTAGCACAAAATGTATAACAAAGTGTATTTTATTACAGGCGGTGGTACAGGCGGACATATTTATCCGGCAGTTGCTGTTGCGGATGAGTTGATTAAAGACCCTGAAAACACAGTTTATTATGTCGGCAACCCCGATAATTTGGAATACAAAATCGCTCAAAAAAAAGGCTATAACTTCCTACCTATCCACGTGAAAGGTATGCCAAGAAAATTGAGCTTAAACTTTATCTTGTGGGCGTTTCAGCTTTGTATAGCGATTGTAAAAGCAGCTTATTATATTCTGAAATACAAGCCTGATACAATCTTTGGAACAGGCGGCTACGTTTCAGCTCCGCTGTTATTCGCAGCAAATATTTTGAGAAAACCAAACTATATGCTCCACGATTGCGATATGCAACCGGGAATTGTAACAAGAAAGTTTGCTTCAAAAGCAAAATGTGTTTCACTAGCGTTTGAAGGGGCTTTACCTCATATCAAAAACACAAACTGTGTTGTTAACGGTAACCCGTTAAGACCTGAATTTAAACAGGTTCTAAAGATTGACGCAAAAGAAGAACTCGGTCTAAAAATGGATAAACCCGTATTATGCGTAATGGGCGGTTCTCAAGGTGCAAAATCTATCAACAACTCGTTTGTTGAAATAATAAAAGAACTCGTTCAAGACCACGGTTATCAGATAATCTTCCAAACCGGCGAAAAGAACTATCCTTACATAAAAGACAGATTGTCAAAGATATTCAAAAACTACGAAAAGAACAAAAACCTTATTGTAAAACCATATTTTGAAGACATGGTAACAATACTGAAAGCCTCTGATATAGTGATTTCAAGAGCAGGTTCCCTTAGTCTTTCAGAAATTTTTGCCTCAGGAATAGCACCGATTTTGGTACCATATCCTCACGCAGCAGCCGACCACCAGCGTAAAAACGCACACTATGTGGAAGAAAACAATGCTTGTATCTATATGGAAGACGCTGATGTTGACCCTAACTCATTATTGCAGTTGTTAATCAAACTCAAAGACGAACCTGAAAGAATAAAGGAGCTTAAAGCTAACTCGTCAAAGCTTGCAAAGCTTGATGCTCTTAAAAACATAACAGAACAGGTTAAGGGTGTATAGATGAGTGTCGGACAGGTTTTCAAGATACATTCTGATTTTTACTACTTAGAAACCGACAACGCCGTTGTTGAGTGTAAAATCCGTGAAGTATTGAAAAAACAAGACCAAAAGATACTTGTCGGCGATTATGTTGAATACGAAAACGGCTACATAACAAAGATACTTGAGCGCAAAAACTATATTCCGCGACCTTCGGTTGCTAATATAGATCAGGTTGTAATCGTATCTGCCGTACAAGAACCGGAACTCAATTTTCGACAACTGGACCGATACATTGCGTTTGCAGAGTATTACGGGCTTGAGATAAAGCTTTGCTTTAACAAAAACGACCTTTCTCAAAACGATGACGTTATTGAAAAAGTGTTTTCAATCTATGAGCCGCTCGGCTACGATATCATTTTCACATCAGCGCTTGAAGGTCTCGGGCTTGATGAATTTGAACAGCTTATGAAAGGTAAAACCTCAGTACTTTGCGGACAATCTGGGGTCGGCAAATCCAGTCTAATCAATGCTCTCAATCCCGAATTCGATTTGAGGACAAAAAATGTCAGCGAAAAAACACAGCGCGGAACGCATACAACAAGACACTGTGAGATTATGAAAATATCCGATGATATAAGAATAATCGACACACCGGGGTTCAGCAACCTGAAATTCGACTTTCTTATGCCTTACGATGTAGACAAATTGTTTAGAGAGTTTCGACCTTATCAAAACACCTGCAAATATCAGGACTGTTTGCATATTCACGAGGACGGGTGTAAAATCTTAGATGATATGGATAACTTTTTCATTAGCAGATATGAAAGCTATCTTGAATTTGTTAATGAAGCAAAAGAATACAAAGAAAAAGTTAAGTACCAAGGAAAGAAAATAGAAAGCAGATTTAAGCAAACCCATAATAAAACCGCGGTAAAGATTAGCACAAACAAACGTCAGGGTTCAAGAAGAACCCTAAAACAAGGAATATATAAGGACTTAGAAAATGAATAAGTATATAGAATTAGTAGATAAAAAACTCGATGAATACATGCCGATTGAATATCCGGAGGATATTTTCAAATCAATGAAATACACGGTAACTTTACCTGGTAAGAGATTACGACCTGTAATGTGTTTGGAAACCTGCAGGATTATGGGCGGAGATATAGAAAACGCGCTCCCTACAGCCTGTGCTATCGAGATGTTACATGCACAAAGTCTTATTCACGATGACTTACCTTGTATGGATAATGATGATTTTAGACGCGGCAAACCCTCTAACCATAAGGTTTTCGGTGAAGCTATAGCAGTACTTGCAGGAGATGCGCTGTTGAGTTTTGCACCGCAGTTGATTATCGAAAAATCACAAAACCTTTCAAGTGAAACTATTCTCAAGGTTGTACACGAGTTTGTTGTAAGAGCAGGAGCATACAGACTTATCGGCGGACAAGTTGTCGATATTGAAAGCGAGAAAGGTAATATTAAAGGTGATAAAGCACAAACCCTTGAATATATCCATACGCATAAAACAGCCGATTTATTCAAACTTGCACTCAAAACAGGCGCAATAATTGCAGGCGCAAGTGAAGAACAGCTTGATGAAATGGAGAATTTCGGTCAAATCTTCGGAATAGCGTTCCAAATCTACGACGATGTTATGGACGAAATCTCTACATTCGAAGAGCTCGGCAAAACAATCGGTAAAGATAAAGAAGCAGGCAAGCTAACCTACGTTACCCTATACGGATTAGAAAACGCTAAACAACGTGTTCGTGAACTCGTAAAAGAAGGACACAACATTATAGACAAGTATAACTCAGAGATTTTCTCAAATATGCTTGACAAACTCGTTGAAAAAATCGACAGATAAAGCATCATCAACAGGCGTCAGACCTTTAAAGTTCAACTCCATAATCGGTTCAAGATAAGACTTGTCGCTATCGTGTTTTGATTGGAGTGAATCCTCGGCAATCTTCAAAATTTCCTTAGTTATATCGTTAACGCATACCTTCTTAACCCTTGTCTCAAGTGCTGTTCTCGGAACATTATACCTAAACTCCGCAATATCGTTGATTGTTTGTTTAGAAAGCAAGTCCTCAACCGCATCCATAGCCAACGGGTTATAAAAAATCCCTTTATAGATAGCCAACAACGAATACATATACTTTTCATCACAACAATCGTGGTTGCGTATCTCGATATAGTTTCTTAATCGAACTTCAGGGAAGAAAAGATTAGCGTGTAATCTGTAATCATCCAATGTAGCTTTATAACCGGAATACCCGTTTTCCATAAACTGTCTAAAGTTAATCTTACCGTCAATGTTTATATATTGTCCGTCACGTATAATAAATATCATCGGAACAGATAGCAAAGTGTTAACGTAATCTTCAAAAGACATATCACGTTTGAACTTTGTAGCAAACCCGCATCTTTCATTATCGGTATTCAACCACGCAAGCGAGCGAAAGCTTTTATATCCTGTATTTACACCGCCTCTAATATTGGAATTGGCAAACATAGCAGTCATAAACGGTGATATTTTATTAGCAAGGTTAAACTTTCTAATAGCATCCTGCTCATCCTTATAATCAATCCCAACCTGAATACAAGCCGTTTCTCTCATCATAACATCTGACAAGATTCCCCAAAGATAACCCGCCATAAGTTTATATCTGGTTTTAGGGATAAGGTTTATATTTTTGTAAGTTGTAACAGGATAAACACCGTAATTAAAAAGCTCCATACCGTATTTATCAAAAACAGGACATAATGCAGAATTTATTTCGTTAACTTTAGCTTCAATATCCGCAACTGATTTTTGCGGCTGCAGGCTTAATTCAACTTGTGAACCGGGTTCAAGCGTAACTGTATCGTGGATTTTTTTTAGCCCTATCATTTCGTCTTCATCTAAAATATAATCCCAGTTATCTTCACGGGCAAACTCTTTTAAAACATCACAAACACCTAGTTCTCCATAATACGAAACTGATGATTTATCAGATTTATAAATCGGCAAACGTTCATATTCAAGTCCCAACATCTGTTGAGATGTACCTGAATTTTTATATAAACTAACGATATATTCTTTTGATAATTCTGTTTTACAGTAAGCCATTATTACTCCTTCTATTATTATACTTTAGACATAAAAATCTTATCTATTTTAGGTTAACAAATAAATAAAACTACGGTTTTAGCTAACTGAGTAGTCTTAAAGTATAATAAAGTTATTCTATTTTCTTTTATTTTGTTGTAAAATAAAGACTATGGTAAACTTTTTTAAAAAATTCGGTAAAGATAAAGACGGTATAAAACACCTGTCAGATCTTGTATACAGAGTATTCAGATTTCAGGAACTTTTCACAGATATTCAGAACGTGAATTTTCCTGAAAAACCTTGCATATTTGCAATGTGGCACGCACATCAGTGCTTAATACACGGGTTCCCTGATAAACCTAATTGCAGTGTTATGATTAGTCGTTCACGTGACGGACAAATTATCGGCAGTGTTGTAGAACGCTGGGGATTTAACGTATTATACGGTTCTGCAGGCAAACAAGGCAGTGTAGAAGCAACCTTACAAATGATTAACTCTCTAAAAGAAGGTCATTCAGGTGCTATTATGGTAGACGGACCAAAAGGACCTAACAGGGTTGTAAAAGACGGTGTTATAAAAATTGCCAAAAAAGCAGGAATTCCAATTGTTCCTGTAGTTTGGTATTCGCCTAACCCGACATTGCTAAAATTCAATTCCTGGGATGAGTTTAGAATACCTTGTCTGTGGACTCATCTTGTTAATGTTTGCGGTGAGCCTATTTACGTAGACGAAAACAACGACAAAGATCAGGATGAACAAATAAGATTAAAGGTTCAAAAATCTCTAGAAGAACTTGAAAAAAGAGCTCCTGAAGAACACAAAAAAATGTTTAGGTTTGGTATATGGAAGAGATAAAAGTTCTTGCCGTCCAAATGGAATCGGCTATTGCAGATAAATATACAAACTTTGAAAAAATAATGACACTTGTACACAAAAACATTACAGATGATATTGATGTGCTTGTGTTACCTGAATTGTGGGCAGTAGGCTGGGCATGTGACAAATTCAGTGAATGCGCGGAAGAACTCAAAACTGGTGAAACCGTAGAATTCTTATCAGAGCTCGCTCAACAGTATAACGTAAACATTCTGGGCGGAAGCTTTATAGAAGAATCAGATGGCAAACTGTTCAATACATGTCCCGTAATCAATAGAGACGGCGAACTCATAACTACATACAGAAAAAACCACCTTTTTTCATATTACGATGACTGTGAAAACAAATATATTACAGCCGGTCAAAACCCTGTAATAGTTGATATAGAAGGGGTCAAGTTCGGGTTATCAATATGTTATGATATTAGATTCCCTGAAATCTACAGAGCCTATAGAAAAGCAGGTGCAGATGTTCTTGTAAATATGGCAGCATGGCCTCTTACAAGAAAAATACACTGGGATTGCCTAACAGCAGCACGCGCTGTTGAAAACCAATCCTATATGATTGCACTAACCCAAACAGGAACACTCCCTACAGGCGCTAAAAATCTCGGACATTCTTTGATTTATGATTACAGCGGTGAAATCCTTGATGAGATAAATACAAAAGAAGGATGTATCAAAGCATCGCTTAACTTAAAAGATATGTACGAATTTAGAAACAAATGTACAGTACTAAAAGATATTTTACCTGAATATGAGGTTATAAATGTATGAAAAAAATATTGATACTTTTTTTGATAATGTTAGGTTTTAACTCAAATGTTTTTGCAGGAGATATTAAACAAGCAGTGAACTCTGCTATCTCAAACTCATCAATCAGCCGCGGTGCAATATCAGTGTCAATAAAAAATGTCCAAACAGGTAAAACTGTGTTTGAACTAAACCCTAAAATGCCGACTCCGCCTGCATCTATTCAAAAAATCATAACCTCAACACCGGCATTTCTTATGCTTGGTGATGATTATAAATTCCAAACAAAACTATACAAAAATAATAAAGACGAATACTTGCTTGTACTAGGTGCAGACCCGTATTTAAAAACCAAAGACCTTGAAAAAATAGTAAAAGCACTTCCAAAAGAAATTAAACAGCTCTACATTGATGATAGTATAATCGATGAAAACGAATGGGGCGAAGGCTGGCAATGGGACGATGATTTAAACCCGCTTATGCCAAAATTCAGCGCGTATAACATCGACAGAAACCTTATGGAGATAACTATCTCACCGACTGTCAAAGGTTGTTCTGCTGAAATCAGAACAAACGTAAACTATCCGACAACATTCATCAACCATATTGTAACTGCTGATAAAACAAACTATAAAATGACCCGTCAAAACTATCTTTCACCTGATATCATAACCCTTGAAGGTACAATTGAGCCGAAAAAAAGTATTATAAAAAATATACCCGTAAACAGCCCTAAAAAATATTTTAAACTGAGATTATCAGACGCTATAATCGATGAAAACCTTAGCTGCAGCGGAGTATACCCGTCAAGAAGACTTACACCTGATTACAAACTAATCACTCAACTCAGCCACGATGGATTAACCGCTCAATCAGATATTCTCAAAAAAAGTAATAATATGATTGCAGAAACAGTGTTTAAAATAGCAGGCAGAAAATACAAAGGTAAAAACGCTGCAGGCTCGTTTGAAGACGGACTGGAAATGTTCCAAAACTTCTGCAAAAAACAAAACATAGATACCTCTAACATCAACATTGTTGACGCTAGCGGGGTTTCTAAAAACAATATTATGACCGCAGAGTTTATGACAGAATTCTTACTAAAAAACTGTGACTACATAGAACATAGATTAACAACCTCAGGAGAAGGCACACTGTCTGAAAGAATGTTCTACCTAAAAGATAAACTCTATGCCAAAACCGGTACTTTAAGTAACATAAGCTCTATAACCGGATATATTACAACAAAAACAAATAACAAATACGTTTTCTGTATAATGATAAACTCAGCTAAACTAAAAGATTCAGATAAGAAAATGTTAGAAGAATATATCTTACGTGCAATTTATACAGAAGGATAAGAATATCGTGTATATTGCGTATTCTTTAAACAAAAATAAAGTGATACAATCATAATGTATAATAGTAAGGTAAAATAGCTTTGGATTTTGACGCAGATAACAATTCCATATTTGATGATTTAAAGAATCAGGCAGCAACTCCACCGCAAATGGAAATACCACCTGTACCTGCTCAGCAGGAAAGTTTGCTTGGAAGTTTTATCAACAGTGTTAAAAATAAGCTTGATGAAGCTAAACAGAAAAAACTGGAAGACAAGAATTTTGAAGAATTAAACAATCTGGTTGATACCAACTCTGAAACCCTTATTATTTTAAAAAGCTTTGGCTGTAAAATCACGCTCAGAGCACTTGATTTAATCGAGGTAGATTGTGATGAATTCAAACTAAAAGGCTTTATGCAAATAAAAGACGAAAAAGTCGAAATGGATGAAAACTGCCAGCAAATATTCAGAACTATCTCTGAGATAATCAGCAGCGGCTACAGAATAGACGAAATCCTCAGCAAATATGAAAGCGAAGAATTTTACCCTTACGGTGAAATTGAACAAATCAAAGTAACATACAAAGGAACCGAAATAAAAGCCTCACAAGGAACTTTGATGAACCCTAAAGGCGAAACCCGCAAAATCATTTTCTATAGGGGCTATGAAATAACTCCTGATGACGAATCAGAACAGTAGTTACAAAACTTCATGAACTTATGTTACAAAATCACAAAGTCATGAAATTTGGACTGAGAAATTTGCTTTATATATATACCGGTTAAAAATACCGATGAAATGTTTCGACAATTAAAACGAAAAGGCCCGACAAGGGCCTTTTTCGTTACATTTTTTACGAAATAAGGCAATTATTTTACCCGCAAAAACTTTATATACATGTATTATTATCGGGAAAAGTTGAACTATGGGTTTAAATACATCAAATACATTTGATCAATTTCATACAATAAACAAGATTCCTAATTCAACAATAGGTCAAACACCGGGCTCATCACCTGCGACTAAACCTATTCCGAATGACAGTTATTCATTCACTTACGGAATGAGTGAAAATCTTAGTTATTCCCAGGAAAAATCTATTGCCGGCCCCGTTTTTGACGGAACTCTAAACGAAAAAGACACCACCATAAAAATGATACACGACGATAAAAAAGTTTATTATGAAGGTGTTATCGGCGGGAAAAAGTTATCACTTGAAATATGCGATAATAAATACACAGGTGTCTACGGTGATAAAGAAATCAACCTTGAGGTTGAATATAATGAACCGTCAAAGTTATCAAAATTCTATAACCAAACCATACGCGGCCGCGTATTCAAACCGGATTATTTTAATATAAAAGGTACAATCGGAAACAAAGAGGTTTCTATCAATTTACCTCACGCAGAAGTTCCGAAAGACGAAGATGAAAAAGACATGTATTCTCTGCTTCTTTTTGATAACGGCTGCGGAGTAAGAACATTTAATAATAACATCGTTTCATTGGGTTATTCTAACGAAAACAAAACAAATATAAAAAGACGTCTGGACCACCGTGACAAAAAGATTGACGAAAACGTTAAACCACTTGTAATGCAAAGCATTAGCATGATTGCCAGTGTTGCGCTAGGTGCTTTATTAGCCAGAATCGGTTTAAAACATTAGGATTAAATTCTTTCTTATTATTATCAAATTAAGTTTATATAAAGACCCTCAAATCTTATGGTAAACTAGAATAGTAAGGTTGTATAATAAGAAAGGAAATTATAATGATACCTATTTTTGATTCAAAACGTCAATACGCACAAATCGGTGCAGATATTGAAATGAATGTTTTAGAAGTGCTTCGTTCAGGCTCTTATATCCTTGGACAAAATACAAAAGCATTAGAACAAGAATTAGCAGATTACATCGGAGTAAAATACACAATCGGTTTAAACTCCGGTACAGACGCTCTTCACTTAGCATTGAGAGCATTAGATATAGGCAAAGGTGATGAAGTTATCACAACAGCATTCACATTTGTAGCAACAGCAGAAGCTATCGGTATTGTTGGTGCAACTCCTGTTTTCGTTGACATCGATGCTGATACATTTAACATCGATCCTGACATGATTGAAGCTGCTATTACACCAAATACAAAGGCTATCATTCCTGTTCACCTTTATGGTCAACCTTGTGATATGGATAGAATTATGGATATCGCTAAACGTCATAACTTACACGTTATTGAAGACTGCTGTCAAGCTATCGGCTCAACATATAAAGGTCAAAAAGTTGGTACATTCGGTGACTTCGGCTGCTATAGCTTCTACCCTACTAAGAACTTAGGTACAATGGGTGACGGCGGTTTGTTAACAACAAACTCTGAAAGCTTAAAAGATAGAGTTATCGCTCTTAGAAACCACGGTGGCGCTATCCGTTACCACCACGATGAAATCGGTGTAAACTCAAGATTAGACGAAATCCAATCAGCTATATTGAGAACTAAACTTCCTTATATCGATGAATGGAACACAAGAAGACGTGAAATCGCAGCTTACTATAACGAATTATTCTCAGCTTGCGAAGATATCAAAACTCCAAAAGAACTTGATAACACTTACTGCGTATACCACCAGTACACTGTTAAAGTTCCAAATAGAGATGAAATCTTTGAAAAAATGCACGATGCAGGTATTGGCGCAATGTTATATTACCCAATCCCTCTTCACTTACAAAAAGTTCACGACTATCTTGGAATGGGCAAAGGTTCTTTACCTATCACTGAAAAGAACACAGAAATCGTTATGTCACTTCCAATGTTCCCTGAACTAACAAGAGAAGAACAACAAACAGTTGCAAATACTTTAATCAAACTTGTTGAAGAATCAAAAGTATTAGCATAATAAATTACAAACAGAAAAGAACCCTTGAGAATAATCTCAAGGGTTCTTTTTTTAACATTTAATCTTTACAAATTAAGTTCAATAATAGAATCAATTTGTTCTTGTTGAATAGGTGATAACATAGCAGTATCAGTATTGATATTATCAACTTCTTTCAACAAATTAACAGGTTTATCAGGCGATTTTTGAACCGGTTTTGGTTCAGTTTTTTGAACGGCATGCACAACAGGTTTAGGTTGTTGAGCAGAAACCGCAGGTTTAACAGCCTGAGTCTGTTTTTTAGCCTGAGCTGCCTTAACTTGCGCATTATGCGCTTTAATAGCAGGATCAGTATGAGCTTTCAAATGATAATATTCAGACATAATCTTAGAGATATAAGCTCTTGAACAAGGTGCAGGCTGTTTATGTTTCAAAACATAAGCAGGTCCTGTGTGGTAAGCTGCAAGAGCAAGCTCAGTAGAACCTAACATCTTATACAACATCTTGTAATAAGTAAGTCCTGCCTTAATATTATCGTGTAAACAATAAGGGTTTAACCCCATTTTCTTAGCCGTAGCCGGCATAAGTTGAAACACTCCTACAGCACCGCAAGGGCTTTTTGAGCTGTGGTTAAACTGAGATTCAGCTTTTGCTATTGATAACGCTAACGCCGGATCAACCCCCATCTCTACTGAATGTTTCACAATAGTAGCTTTTACATGATTTACAGGTATTTCTGATGCTTCGACATGCATAGCCATTAGTATCACCATTAAAGTGAACATTGCTAGTTTTCTAATCATCTAAATCCTCTTAAATTGTACATTGAACTCCGCAAAAAATTCTCATCATCCGGTTAACTACTCCATCAAAGTTGAATTCAACGGAAAATTATTATATTATTATGATACATAATCAAGATTAAAAATCAACCCCTATTGTATTATGTATAAAAAAACAATCGCCGAAACACAGTAATATTTGGACGTTAATAAATTGTAACAATTACAATTACAAGATTGAATCTTTAGGTAAACGGAATTATATTAAAATTTTTAGCCAAAATCTTTGAGTGCCCGCATGACATCATCAACAGTCGGGTAAGAACGGCATTTTGCAACTTCATCAAAGCAATCGTTGCCGGAACAAGGCTGACACGGAAGGTTACCGAACAAAGATTTGTATTTTTCTGACTCCGTATAGTTAATCGGGCTATATTTTTCAGGAGAAGAGCATGTAAATAATGTTATTATATTAGGGTGACCTATCGCCCACGCAAGCGCAGTAATCTCAGTCTCTCCGCTTATTACAATATCGACTTTACGTAAGATGTCGAACATGGTCTCAATTTTTGTTTCGCCTGTAATATTGACAAACGCTTCGCCGCCAATCTCTTTTACAAAAGGTTTGTCACTTATAGAACCCGCAAATAAAAGGTTATAGTCGTCTTTTATATTAGAAAGAAGAGCTGACCAATTAGAAGCAGACCAGCGTTTGTTTTCATTCTTCGCACCGGCACATATCAAGATAGTCTTTTTGTTCTTATCAAAACTATCGAATATGCTGTTATATCTCAATATGACAGAAAAATCAGACGGAGGAAGCGGGAATTCTACCACCTCATAATCCATTTTTAAGTATTTGAGAAAGTTCATGTTTCTTTCAACAACATTCTTAACCTGAGTTCTCAATGACGGCATAGCGGTATCTATAATCTCGTTTGCACCAATTGCTGAAAACCCTTTCGCATCAGAATAGGTTAGCTTTCTTTTGCCGTTACACATCGCAAACAATAAAAGGCTTCTAAAATCTTGCTGACAATCGATTACAATATCATATTCACGGGTTTTAACTCTGTTTACAACTTTGAAAAAAGATTCCCACGTATCAGCATTAAGCCATTTACCACTCCATTGCTCCATTGATAACAAGAAAACTTTACTAACAACAGGGTTTTTATTTATAACGCTAAACCCGCGTTCTGATACAGCATACTCAACCCTATAGTTATATCCTTTCAGGACATTTGCCATAGGCAAAGTATACACTGTATTCGCTATATTACCTAAAGATATTATTAAAACCCGTTTGTCAGCCATAAAACCTCTTATTATAAATCGTACTTATCTTTATAAGAAAGAATAAAGTTTTTGATAGATCTGTCATACGTTCTTTCAGCTGCAGGTGGGAAGAAACAACCCGGAATCTCGCCATTTTCTCTGTGGTGACGTACACAATCACAGCAGGTACCTCTGTTACCGCAGCCAACACACGTACATGTACAGCCTATTTTGTTCTCTTCTTTTTTACATTCCATTATTCAAATCCTTTCTATCTTAGCAAACTTACATCCGCAATAGTTTTGTCTGTATAAACCCAGCTCTTTTGATAATCTGTTAGTCTTTAAGAACCCGTCCTGTTTCTTAAAATCTATATCTAAGAACTCTGTTCCGAACTCTTTTGCAATCTCGTTACCGACAAGGCAAAGTGATTTAAAGTTCTTGTGCGGACTGATAATCATCGATGTAGTAAAGTATTCAAACCCAAGTTCTTTAGCTTTTTGAGCAGTTTGTTTTAACCGGAGTTCGAAACATTTCAAACATCTTTTACCGCGCTCAGGTTCATGTTCTAAACCCTTAACATAATTATAATATATTTCGGGTCTGTATGGCTCAATTATTAACTTAGTTTTCAAATATTCACACAAAGTTTTCTGCGCGTCTAATCGTCTTTCGTATTCTTCTGCTGTATCAAAGTTATCGTTACAAAAATAGACTTCAACATCATAACCCGATTCTTTCAATAACTGAATCGGATACCCCGAACAAATAGCACAGCAGGCGTGTAAGAGTACTTTAGACATTATCTGCGACCCTCTATTATTTGTTTAAATTCATAATAAGGTTTAACACCAGTATAATGCTTTCCGTTAACAACTAGTGTCGGCGTCCCGTCTATTCCGTTAGAAATTGCGTCATCAATTTCTGTTTTAAGCCTTTTAGCCGTCAATTCTGAAGCGATATCAGCCTTAAACTTATCAATATCTATCTCTAAACCTTTAGCTAGCTTAATAGCCGCCTCATCATCCTTAGGATGAGTTTCAAATAGAGCAGAAGCCATTTCCCAATACTTACCCTGATTCTCAGCAGCAATCGCATATTTTGCCATACGGCAGGCACCTTTGTGCATTTGCTCATCTATATACGGATTGCATTCAGTGTCCAACGGGAAGTTATGGTGTTGTACATATACATTTTTATTCTCTTTTGCAGCCTTATGCAGCATTATATTGTACATAAAACAGTGAGGGCAAACATAATCCGTATAGACTTCAACCTTGTGTTTACCGTTTTTGTTACCTAAAATATTACCTTTAATCTTATATGGGTTCGTTTTCATCAACAGATAATGTTTGATTGATTGTCTTCGTGAAGCAAACGGCATTGCAACAGTTGTGTAGGTTAAAAACATGCCTGCAAGTATTACAGCGACAATAAACGGCACGGTATAGGTTTTTACACCTTCAATAAAATCCTGAACACTTTGAATAAACGCTGATTTAACCCCGTTATTTAATGAAACTACTGCTATTAAGAAGTTAATAAAATAGGTTACAAAACAAAGTATACAGAGTTTATGAATTATGAAAAAACTTGTTATCGCAAGCCAAACAGAAACTACTGACGAGATAAGTCCGAGCATTCCGATATAAGATACAGGGTTTTTAAAGACTTTAAGAACCCCCAGACCTTTTATTTGCGAAAGTTTTTCAATGTTTAAAAGCATTAGGATAAACGAGTAGAGGAACATTCCCCAGTAAGATAGAGGAATTCCTAAGAACACTGCTTTTGTAGTTGTTGCAACAGCATCACAGTCAACAAACCCGTTAATTGAACAAAAACTCGGTGTTGCATAAGGGTTATAATTTGATTGATAGTATATAATTGCAAGTTTTATTGTGCAGATAAAACCCAGTAGTGATAGTAATGTGAGCGTTGTTTTTTGTTTCATGACTAAATTTTAACATAAAAAAAAGAGCCTGTTGGCTCTAGATTAAGAATAGCTGGAAGTATGAAAAAGATTTAATACTATTATTAAAAGGTAAATCCCGAAGATTGTGAATCGGTCAGTCGGGCATATAGATATTACCCATGTTATTATTTTCAACCTAAATCAGTATTCCATTTTTGCAAAAAAACGGATATAATGTGAAAAATACAGAAAAAGAGGTATAACATGCAAACATGCAATCATATTTTATCAACATGTAATTTTGATTTATTTTTAAGAATATTATCAGCAATATGCTTAGGTTTCATATTAGGATTTGAACGTGAGATAACTAACAAATATGCCGGCTTAAGAACGCATATATTAGTGTGTTTGGGAGCATGCGTATTTACGATATTATCTATATATGGATTTCCGGCAATGATATATGAAGATATCCCTAATTATCGCCCAACCGGGATAAGAGATACGGCACGTGTAGCGGCGCAGGTTGTTACGGGCATTGGTTTTATCGGTGCAGGGACTGTATTGAGAAACGGTCCGACTGTGTTTGGTTTGACTACTGCAGCAACATTATTTGTAGCGGCAGCTATCGGTATGGCATGCGGTGCGGGAATGTATGGTGTTGCTATTTCTGCTTCTATTATTTCTGTTGCGGTTCTTACTCTTATCAGAATATTTGAAAGAAGAGTTTTGAATAAGAGTGCTAAGAATATTAGACGATTAAAGATTCATTTGCATTGCGAAAATGAATTCATTGATACGATTAAAGATTATATTACATCTAACTTTAAATCAATGAACTCTTTAAAAATAACCAAGTCAATAGACAACCCTAATATAACCAGAATTTCACTGGTTATTGAGCTTGTAAATAAACGTCCTATTCAGCATATTTACAGCAAACTTGAAGGATTGGAAGGGATTACGTCTATATCTGTTGAAACTTTAACAGATAAATAACCCTTATTTTTCAACTTCTTTAGAGAACTTTATACCAAGCTTGTTAAGAGCTTCTATTACAAGGTTTTTAGCTTGTTTAGTTTGTGGTGAAAGAACGATTTTATCTTCGGGTCCCATGAAGAATTCTGCAGGGACTTTGTGTTCTTTAACAACATCTACTACGTGGTTATAAAGGTAGTGGATTTGTTTATTTTGTTTACCGTATACTGTATAGTTGCTTGCGCCTGTAAAAGTACAAGGGCTGATTGAATGAACCTTATTCATATTACCTCCATATAAGTATATTTTGGCATACACAAAGATATTGTAAAAGTTTAGGGTAGCAAAATGTAAACATTTGTAAAATTAGAGATAAAAAAGCTAAAGATTTTAGAAAAAAACCCGATATACATGTCACAGACTGAATGGAAAGGACAATATATGTTAAAAAAATTGGAATCCCCAACATGCAACACATTTAACGGCGTGGAGTATATACTAAGAGGTGCAAAGAAACGCCGTACCTCAGCCATGGCAAATGCAAGACGGATGAACGCTGAAGTCGGAGTTCAAACGAAGCTTGTAGCTGTGAAATAGTATGTATTCGATATCAATGGTCTATCGATTTAGTAAGATGAATGAGAGTTCAAATTAGCGGACGGAAGTCCGCTTTTATTTTAGTTATTTTAACAATTATGGGGGTTTGAAAAAAATATATTTTATGATAATATAGAGAAACGAGAGGAAACGTGGCCGAGTCGGCTGAAGGCGGCACCCTGCTAAGGTGTTATGTGGAGCAATCTGCATCGTGGGTTCGAATCCCACCGTTTCCGAATTAAAAGCACCTGCAACTGTAGGTGCTTTTTTACATTTATAATCTATCCCGCCTGCTCTTGACAATAATTAGATATCTAACTATAATTGTTTTATGAGATGTGGACTTTCATTAATATCTAAAATTCAAGAAAAAGGAAACCGTTTTATATTAGAAGAATTAAAGAAAAACGGAGCAGGAGGACTTGTTCCAAGTCATGGTGATATTCTTATGTGTCTTTATAATTTTGATAAAATGACTATGAAAGATATTGCCGAAAAAATCCACAGAACAAAACCAACCGTGACGGTTTTAATTGATAAACTTGAAAAATTAGGTTTTGTCGAAAGACAATCCTCTGAAACCGATAATCGTAGCACTATTATTGTTTTAACTAAAAAAGGACAAACATTTAAACCGGTTTTTGAAAAAATCTCAGAAGATTTGAATAATATGCTTTATAAGAATTTGACTAAAAATGAAGCAGATTATTTAGATAAATTATTAGAAAAAATGGTGTAAAAAATTTTTATACTAATAGTTAGACATCGAACAAAAGGAGAAAATTATGACAAATTTTAAAAATGTTGAAATTGGAAAAATGAAAGAAATTGGTAAAAAGTATGAGAACGGAAAAGCATTTTTGCATGATTTATTAGGTTTAACTTCTTGCGAAATTTCAGTAAGTGCAATGCCTGCCGGAATTAAATTACCGTTTAACCATAAACACAAACAAAACGAAGAAATTTATATTTTCTTAAAAGGCGAAGGAACAATGATACTTGATAATGACGTAATTGAAGTTAAAGAAGGCTCTTGCGTTAAAGTGTTGCCTGCTGCTGTTAGAACAATGGAAGCGAAAACAGATCTAGAATATATCTGTGTCCAAGCAAAAGAAAATTCTTTGGAACAATTCGGTTTAGGTGATGCGGAACTTTGTTAATTTATGATAATAAACACGGGCGGCAGAACTGATACAGTTCAATATTATAGTGAATGGTTATTAAACAGGTTTAAAGAGGGTTTTGTATTTTCACGAAATCCTTTTTACCCTGCAAAAGTTACACGATATGAATTGTCAGCAGATAAAGTTGATTGCGTTGTATTTTGCTCTAAAAACTATGAACCAATTTTAGAAAGATTGCATGAGATAACGGACAAATTTAATACTTATTTTCACTATACAATAACTGCATACGAAAGTGATATTGAACCAAGAGTCCCAACAATAGAAAAAAGCATAGAAACACTTATAAAATTAAAAAATATTGTGGGCAAAAATCGGATTGCATGGAGATATGACCCGGTTTTATTGACAGAGAAATATACTATTGATTATCACCTAAAAACTTTTGAAAATATGACAAGCCAACTATCAGAACATATTGACCGTTGTATTTTTAGTTTCGTTGAAATGTATAAAAAACTTTCTGTCAATATGCCTGAATTAAAAGCTATAACACAAAATGAAAAAATCGTGCTTGCTAGCGGTATGGGTGAAATTGCGCAAAAATATAATCTTCATCTTCAAACCTGTGCAACAAATGGTGATTATACAAATTTCGGAATTCATCCTTCCGGTTGTATGACATTAGATATTTTAGAAAAAGCCAACAATGTTAAGTTTAAAAAATTAAAACACAGAGGTAATCGCAAACATTGCAAATGCATAGAAACAAGAGATATTGGAGCTTATGATACTTGTCCTAATGGCTGCCGCTATTGTTATGCAAATGCAACTCCTAAAAAAGCATTAGAAAACTTTAAACTGCATAATCCTAACTCACCAATTTTATTCGGTGAAATAAAAGAAAGTGACATTATTCAACAGGGAGTTCAAAAGAGTTTTATCGCTGAAGAACAAGATATCTGGCAAAATTTAAAGTTGTTTTAGTTTATAATAAACAAAACTATAATTATACAAGAGCGCTTAAAGTTTTATACTCACCAACATCTGTTGGATATGTGAAGATTATCGTATCTCTCGAGAATAACCGTCTCATCTTTTCGTTAGTCGCCGCATCGTCCTGCTGACCATTCTTATACACAGGCGTAAACCCTATACAACCCCACGTTGTTTCATAAGGTGTAGAATGGATTACAACACTCTTACTGCGAGCATTATTATTGATTCCTGTCTCTAATCCGTCAAGACGAGTTGCACGACTACTCCAGTGGCTCTTTCGACTGGCATATTCTTCCTTGACCTGAGTAAATCCCGATAATGTAGCGTGCGAACCGTTCTTATTTGCGTTTGCTACCGCACCCATATCGCCGGAACCGAATTTAACCTCCGTCTTTTCTATAAACTTAGAATTCTTTATATCAATTAAATAATACGTTTTTGTCTTAGGATCAACTATACCAAGACGCCCATTACCTTTGTTCTTTAAATTTTTATACCCTTCCATTGCAAGCGAAAACACTTCATAGCTCAAACCCTCTTTCTCCAAGCCTAAAGAGTTATATAACTGTCTATCGCCACCGTTTTCATTTGATTTTACAGGTTGAGAATCAGATTGTTGTTGAACCTGCTGAACATTTACAACTTCATACGCCTTCTTTTTATCACCCTCAGGCACAGTCATAAATATAGTAGGCCCTATCCAAGAGTAACTACCCCTGCTGATATAATTAGAGCCGCCTCCAAAAAAATTATAGTTGCTTTTACTTGTATAATTACTTTGCCAAAATGGTGTCATAGATATATAAAGTATATATACATTATTTAATTGCTAAATTGTTACAATTATATTAAAATTAACATATAATGAAAAAGAAAGTTTTAATTGTAAGATTATCAGCGCTTGGAGACGTTATCTTTAACCTTCCGCTAGCTAATATATTAAAATCTAATGGTTATGAAGTCACATGGCTTACAAGCGAAAAAGGGTTTGATATAGTAAACAATAACCCGTTTGTTGATGAAGCTATCCTTGCACCCGTTGAAAAATGGAAAAAACAAAACCTTTTTCAAAACCTCAAAGAGTATATTCGTCTCATTAAATACATCCGTTCAAAGCATTTTTATATAGCAATAGATACACAGCTATTATTAAAGAGTTTTATCTGGACGGTATTTTGCGGTGCAAAAAGAAGAATTGTATCAAAATCAGCGCGTGAATGTGCAATCCTTGGCGGTAATGAAATCATAGACAAACTTGCAAAAGACTACACAACCCACGCTGCTGTAAGCTACCTGAAATTTGCTGAACATCTAGGGCTTGATACCTCTGTAATCCAAACAGCACTACCAGCTCCAACGGAAGAAATCTCAAACAAAATAACCGACTTAATAAAAAACATCGATAAAACAAAACCAATAATAACACTTGCACCCGCAACAACCTGGGTAACAAAGCACTGGAACAAAGATAATTGGAAGCAAGTAGTAAACGCTCTAAAAGATGATTATAACCTCATCTTCACCGGAACAAATAAAGATAATGAACTTATAAACTACATATCAGAAGGCAACCACCTGAATCTTGCAGGCAAAACTAACTTGTTGGAACTGGCGGAACTATTCAGAAGAAGTGATTTAGTCATCTCGCTTGATAGCGGCAGCACCCATTTAGCGTGGGCATCAGCAAAACCTAAAATCATATCAATCTTCTGTTCAACACCGCCTACAAGATATGCCCCTATTGGAGACAATGACAAATACATCGCTTTATCAGGTGATTTATCCTGCCAACACTGCCATAAAAGAAAATGCCCGAACGGTACAAATGAGTGCACCTCATTACCGACAGTAGAACAAGTTCTACAAGCCGTTAAAACATTACTTAAAGCCAATCAATAAGCGGCTTTTTCTCACCGAACTTAAATCCGAATCCTCTTGCAATATCTTCATCCGTAAGGTTTTCATATCTTACATTAAAAGCAACAGGCTCTTCCTTAACTCCCAACGCTTTAAACTTTTCAGGTGACACATTCTTACCGTCATCCTGCATAACATTAGAATAGTTATACCCGTCAAAACAGCAAAAAGGAACCTTAACCTTCCCGTTATCATCAATTGTCATCAACCCGAATGCACGGCATATAATCCCGCGATACTCATAAACACAGCACTCGTCGTTTATCAAAAACGGGCAATCATAGCGAAACCTCTCACCTTCAAACTCTTCTTTTTGTTTTTTTACCTTAGCAATATTAGCCCAAACCTTCTGAGCAGTCGTCTCATCCAGATTCTGAGCACCATACATTAAATAAGTAATCTCCGTTTGTGAATACGGAAATTGTGCACCCTTACAGCACTTGCCGCAACCTTTTTTACAAAAGATATAAGGTTCCTGACTTTTAAAGAACCGTGTAAACTTTTCATCCAAAAACTCTAAATACTTAACATAATTATTTATCATAAAAATCTCGCAGTCTTCGAGCGTTCGCACAACCGTAAGTCATTGACCGTACCTGCAAACACAATCTCTCCGCCCTCATCGCCGCCGTCAGGACCCATGTCTATTACCCAATCAGAGTTTCTGATAACATCCAAATCGTGTTCAATAACAACAACCGTAGCACCGTTTTGAACAAGGGTTTCAAAAACCTCTAAGAGCGTCTTAACATCCAACGGATGAAGTCCAATCGTTGGCTCATCAAACACAAAAACCGTATCAGCCTGAGCTTTTCTCATCTCGCTTGCAAGCTTTAACCTCTGAGCTTCTCCACCTGAAAGGCTCGGCGTCGCCTCGCCCAGTGTCAAATAGCCGAGTCCAAGCTCCTGTAATACCTGCAGTCGTTGATGAACAACCTTCAAGCCCTTACAAACCCCAAGCGCCGTATTAACATCCATTGACATAATCTCTGGCAGCGAATAACCGTTATATTTAATCCCGTAAGCCGCCTTATCATACCTTGAACCGTTACACTCAGGGCAAGGAATATCCACATCAGGCAAAAACTGAACATCTAAACTAATCTGACCCGTTCCGTCACAAACAGGGCAGCGTAATTTGCCCGTGTTATATGAAAAATCACCCGCTTTATAGCCCAATTCCTTAGCCTTATCAGTCTTTGCAAAAACCTTTCTTAATTCATCGTGAACATTAGCATAAGTAGCAACAGTAGAACGAACATTTATCCCAATAGGTGTAGCGTCAATGAGTTTAACCTGTTTAATCCCCTCAGCTTCAATCCCTTTAACGTGTTCCGGTAATTTCTTATCACCGGATAAAGATTCAAGTGCAGGCACCAGACTTTCTAAAACCATAGTCGTCTTACCGGAACCTGAAACACCCGTAACAACCGTCATCTTGCCTTTTGGTATATCAATCTCAAGAGGTTTAACAGTATGAATACTTGAGGTTGAAAGATGAATAGTACCAGCGTCAAATATATTCTCATCAGGTAAGGTTCTTACATTCACGGATTTTTCGCCTGAAAGAAAACCGCCAATCAAAGATTTTTGATTCTTTTCTAAATCGGCAACACTACCTTCTGCGATAACATACCCGCCTTCAATACCGGCTTTTTCACCCATTTCAATAACCCAGTCAGATTCTTTAAGTATCTGAGTATCATGATCAACAAGCACAACAGAATTCCCGTCATTCACCAAATCATTTATAACACCGGTAAGCCCGACAATATTAGACGGATGAAGCCCGATAGAAGGCTCATCTAAAACATATAAAACTCCGGTAGTCCTATTCCTGACAGCACGCGCTAATTGTATTCGCTGTCTTTCACCGGTAGAAAGAGTAGAACCCGCTCTATCAAGCGCAAGATAACCTAAGCCCAAATCCAACAAACGTTTTGCAACCGATAAAAAAGATTCACAAATACTCTCTGCCATAGGACGCATAGTTTCAGGCAGTGATTCAGGAACACCCTTAACCCACCCAACAATCTCACTCAAAGTCATCTCACAAGCCTTGTCGAGTGTTATACCCCGCAACTTAGGATATCTTGCCGTTTCAGAAAGTCTTGAACCGTAACAATCAGGACAAACATCCTGTTTCAAGAACTTCTCAACACGTTTCATACTCTTTTCGTCTTTAACCTTAGCCAGCGCGTTCTCAACCGTATAAACCGCATTATAATATGTAAAATCCAGCTCACCCGCCTGATTGGTGTTCTTAGCCTTATAAAATATATGTTTCTTCTCCGCAGGGCCGTTATAAACAATATCTTTCTCCTTATCAGTCAAATCCCTGAACGGAACGTCAGTCCTAACCCCCATTTCCCGACAAACATCCGTCATCAAAGACCACATCAAAGTACCCCACGGAACAACCGCACCTTCATCAATTGTCAAACTCTCATCAGGGACAAGCGTTGACCTATCCACCGTCCTAACAATCCCCGTACCACCGCAGGTCTTACAAGCACCTTGAGAATTAAACGCCAGCTCCTCAGCTCCCGGTGCATAAAAATGCGCACCACACACGGAACAAACAATCTCCTGTTCAGCTGCTACAGCTAAAGTAGGTTCGCAATAATGACCGTTTGGACACCTATGGCTCGCCAGTCTTGAAAACATCAATCTCAGACTGTTGAGCAGCTCAGTTCCCGTACCAAAAGTACTTCTAATCCCCGGTACAGAAGGTCTTTGATGTAATGCGAGTGATGCGGGAACGTACAAAACATCATCAACTAAAGCCTTCTCAGCATGCGTCATCCGACGTCTTGTATAAGTAGAAAGTGAATCCAAATACCGTCGTGAACCCTCAGAATACAATACTCCAAGCGCCAATGAAGATTTGCCGGAGCCTGAAACTCCGGCAATACCAACAATTTTGTTTAAAGGTACATCCACATCTATATTCTTAAGGTTATGTACCCTTGCTCCGCGTACTTTTATTTTTTCAATATTACTCAATCTTTTAGCCAAAATTTATTGTTATAACCGAATAAATATATTATACCAACAAGTGACACATAAAACAAAAGCTCGGTAATTTCTTCAAAAACAAAGTTGTGAGTAACTTTTTCAGCATAAAGACCTAAGCCCATACCCAATAACATTAACAAAATATTCCATACAGGCAGTTTAATCTTAGAAAGAAACGCCCACAAATCTACAAATAACTTATTCTTAAAGAAATAAAAAGCAACATAAGCCATATAAGCACCGTACAAAGGATGAGCTAACCAGCCGTACTTGATATCCTTCCAACCATAGAAAGTATTCACCGTATCAGGCACAGGGAAGAATAACGTTCTGCCGCAATTAACCTCTCTCAAAATCAAAATAACAAGAACCATTGCTGCAAAATAGAAAAACTGTTTGTTAACTTTGCTCTTCACAGCAAGATAAACACCAAAAAACAAAACTACCATTTGCAAGTTTTCTAACAATCCGTTTTCATATCCATACTGTTCAGGTAAAAACATTACACAAGGTACCACAAGCAAAGCTACTGCTAAAGCAATAAGTGTTACAGGATAACACTTAAAATCAAAATGATTCTTTAAAAATTCCATTATTTGTTCCTCACTAAAAAAAGAGGGACATACTATTAATGTCCCTCTTTTTATAAAATTTACTATACTTCTTTGAATACCAAAGTAGCGTTGTGTCCGCCAAAACCAAATGAATTTGATAATGCTGCGTGAACTTCTGCTTTTTGAGCCTTATGCGGAACATAGTTCAAATTAGCAACTTCTTCATCTTGATTATCCAAATTGATTGTTGGAGGAACAAGGTTTTCGTTAATAGTCTTAACACATACGATACTTTCAACAGCACCTGTAGCACCCAACATGTGACCGTGCATACTCTTTGTTGAACTTACGTACAAGTCAGCGTTTTCGTCTTTAGAACCAAACATTCTTTCAACAGCCTTAGATTCAGCCTTATCGCCTAAACCTGTACTTGTACCGTGTGTATTGATGTATTGAATATCTTGTGGTTTCAAACCTGCGTCTTGAAGTGCAAATTCCATAGACTTAGTTGCACCGTTACCTTCCGGACAAGGAGCAACCATATCATGTGCGTCAGCAGATTGACCGTAACCAACGATTTCAGCATAAATCTTAGCACCTCTAGCCTTAGCATGTTCATATTCTTCAAGAATAAGTACACCTGCGCCTTCACCCATGACAAAACCGTCTCTATCCTTATCGTAAGGTCTTGAAGCTTTTTCAGGAGCATCGTTTCTCTTAGATAACGTTCTTGCTGTTGTAAATGCACCGATACCGATTGTTGTAATTGTAGCTTCACAACCGCCTGCTACCATTGCATCAGCATCACCGTATTGGATAGCTCTAAACGCGTCACCAACTGAATGAGTACCTGTTGCACAAGCTGATACAACCGCTTTGTTTACACCTTTGAATCCATATCTCATAGAAATACGACCTGATGCCATGTCTACAATCAACATAGGGATTGTAAAAGGTGAACCTTTCGTAGGGCCTCTGTTAATCATAGCTAAGTGGTTCTTTTCAAATGTTTTGAAACCGCCTGCTGCTGAACTTACAATAACACCTACTCTGTATGGATCATAATCTGCTTCATCCAATTTTGCGTCCTTAATAGCTTCATCTGCGGCTACTACTGCAAACTGGGTATATCTATCCATACGTTTTGCATCTTTTGCATCTATATAATCTTCCGGATTAAAATCTTTGTCTTTAATTTCGCCTGCAATCTTAACTGATTGTAATTCTGTATCCATTGATTCAATTAATGAAATACCACTTTTACCATTAACCATAGCAGACCAAAAATTATCTACCCCTATCCCACAAGGAGTTACTGCGCCCATACCGGTTATTACTACTCTACGTTTTGTCATCTTTCTACCTTTTCCATTTATAAATGCGGGGGCAATAATCCCCCGCATTCTATAATAATCTCTTATGAGTGAGCCTCAATATAGTTAACTGCGTCTTGAACTGTTTGAATTTGTTCAGCTTCTTCTTCAGGAATTTCGCAACCGAATTCTTCTTCGAAAGCCATTACTAATTCAACTGTATCTAATGAATCAGCACCTAAGTCAGCTGAGAAGCTAGCTTCTGGAGTTACAATTGATTCATCATCAAGGCTTAATTGACTAACTACAACTTTTTTTACTTTTTCAAATGTTTCGCTCATTTTTAAATCCTCATTTTTTCTTAAATATACTACACTGTTTTCATTTTAAATTATACATTCTAAAGATTATTTTGCAAATCTTATATAATCAAAGCACCTGCAACTTCAATCGCTTGACCTGATACATAATCAGCATCCAATGCTAAATACTTAACTGTCTTAGCGATATCTTCAGGAGTTCCTAATCTCTTCATCGGAATAGCTTTTGTGTATTCTTCGATGTTAGGAAGGTCTGCTGTCATAGCTGTTTGGATAAATCCAGGACATACAGCATTAACTCTGATGTTTCTTGAACCAAATTCCTTAGCCAATGTTTTTGTCAAACCGATCAAACCAGCTTTAGAAGCTGAGTAGTTAGCTTGACCAGGGTTACCGTGTAAACCTACAACACTTGACATGTTGATAATAGAACCTTGACGAGCTTTCATCATATATTTGATTACAGCGTGAGTTACACAATATGCACTTGTTAAGTTAATCTTGATAACTCTTTCCCATTGTTCCATATCCATTCTTACGAACAAACCGTCTTTTGTGATACCTGCGTTGTTCAACAAGATATCAATTTTGCCGTGTTCAGCAATCATTTTATCAACATTTTCTTTTACTGCTTCATCATTTGATACGTCGAAGCTATAGAAATAAGCGTTTACACCACAAGCTTTTAATTCATCTAAAGCCGGTTGAGCTTTTTCTGCATCACAAATATCATTGATAATGATATCACAGCCTGCTTTTGCTAATTCAAGCGCACAAGCAAGACCGATACCACGAGAACCGCCTGTGATTAAAGCAATTTTTCTTTCTGTCATTAATTTTCTCCTTATTTATGTCGGGAATCCCGACTCTCCCTAATTTCTCTTTATACTTATAATTAAACCCCTGCTAATTCTTCTTTCAAAGCACTAACAGTAGCATCTAATGATGCTTTGTCAAATACGTTATAAGTCTTAACTTCAGCGTTAATCTTCTTATTTAAACCTGCAAGAACTTTACCAGGTCCGATTTCTACAAAAGTATCAACACCGTTTGCAATCATATTTTGAATAGTTTGCGTCCAATGAACTGATGAATAAATCTGTCTAGGCATTTTAGCCATAAATTCATCCGCATTCATAGTCTCTTTCGCATCAACGTTAGTAACTACAGGCATCTTAGCGTCAGATAGTTCCAAGCCTGAAACAAAACCTGCGAACTCATTACCTGCGTTTTCCATAAATTTAGAGTGAAAAGCACCTGATACAGCAAGAGGAACAACTCTTCTGACACCATTTGCAAGCAAGTATTCACTCGTTGCCTTAACAGCGTCTTCTGCACCTGTAATAACAACCTGCGCAGGTGAATTGTAGTTAGCTACATCAACATAACCAACCTTAGAACCCTCAGCAAGACCCGCTTGCAACTGTTCTTCACTCGCGTTCAATACAGCAGCCATGCTTCCGCCCCTTGTTTCACTCATCAAATCAGCTCTTTTTTGGATAGCCTTCAAAGCTGTTTCAAGGTTCATAACACCAGCTGTATACATTGCACAATATTCACCTAAACTGTGACCCGCAACGTAATCAGGAGTAATATCCAACTCTTCTCTCAAAGCTTCTAATATAGCAATTGATGTTGTCACAATACAAGGCTGAGTGTTAACTGTTTGCTTCAAACTATCCTCTGGACCTTCGAAACATAAAGTAGAAACACTTTTACCTAAAACACTGTCTGCAGTTTCATAAACATTTTTTGCAGCAGAAGAAACTTCTGCAACATCTTTACCCATGCCTACTGCTTGTGCGCCCTGTCCCGGAAACAAGAATGCTATTTTCTTTGTCATCTTCATATCCCTTCTTATTCAAATTTGCTATTACTAGCAAATTCCTTCTCTCAATCTAACTATAGCGCCACCCCAGGTCATACCTGCACCAAAACCGCAAAGGATAGCTTTTGAACCTAATTTAACAGTTCCTTTTTCAACACCCTCAGCTAACGCGATAGGTACAGAAGCTGCTGATGTATTACCATAGTATTTGATATTTGTAATAACTTTGTCATCGCTGTATTCAAGTCTTTCTTGAACAGCTTGAATAATTCTCAAGTTAGCCTGGTGAGGAATCAAATATTCGATTTCTTCCGCTTTCAAACCTGCTTGAGCAATCAAATCTTCAATATATTGAGGTAAGATTCTTACAACAAACTTGTAAACCTCTTTACCATTCATGTGAATAAATCTGTCTTTTTCTTCTGCCGGTTCAACCAAAGGACAGTTTTGACCAACTGTATCTTTATAAATCATTTCACCGATAGAACCTTTAGCCTTGATATCGATAGCTAAAATGTCATCAATACCGTCTTCAGCCGGTGTAAGAACCATTGCACCTGCACCGTCACCAAACAGGATTGAAGTTCCTCTGTCTGACCAGTCTAAATATTTTGTATTGTTATCGGTTGCAACAATCAAAATATTTTTGTAAATACCTGAATTGATAAATCCTCTTGCAACTTGCATACCGTAAATCAAACCTGAGCATGCCGCTGTCATATCAAATGCAGGAATATCTGTTTCAATACCCAATCTTGCTTGAATATGACAAGCTAAAGCAGGGTACATTTGAGGTGGAGCAGATGATGCTGCAATAATCAAATCAAGTTCTTCCGGTTTCATATTAGCTTTTGCTAAAGCTTTTTCTGCTGCTTCAAAACCTAAATCGATAGCATTCTGGTTACCTGAAACAACTCTTCTTTCCTTAATACCTGTACGTGAATAAATCCATTCATCTGATGTATCATACAATTTTGTTAAATCATCATTAGTGATAACCGTTTCCGGAATTCCGTATCCTACACCTGCTATCCTTACCGGAATGTAACTATTAGTCATTTCTTATCCCTCAATAAATTCTGAAATTTTCTTGTTAACGCCTGTTTCAACAGCATCCTTAGCTACTCTGATTGCATTCTTAATAGCATAAGCTCTGCTTCGTCCGTGAGCAATAACAGAAATTCCCCTTACTCCCAACAATAAAGAACCACCGAATTCTTCGTAATTGATTCTCTTATAAATTCTTCTCATAAACGGTTTTGCTAATAAACCGACTATCATACCTATAAAATCAGATTTAAACTCTGCTTGCAACATATGGAACAACATTGAAGAAGAACCTTCGGTTACTTTCAACGCAACGTTTCCTACAAACCCGTCACAAACAACAACATCACATTTACTTAAGAAAATCTCTTTGCCTTCGATATTACCTACAAAGTTAATATTTTCAGAGTCTTCTTCCAAAAGCTTGTGAGTTTCTTTAGCTAAAGGGTTACCCTTTTCAGCTTCTTCACCGATATTCAAAACGCCAACCCTTGGGTTTTCTATTCCGAGAACATTCTTAGAATAAGTAGCACCCATAACGGCAAACTGTTTTAACATCTGAGCGGTACAATCGCTATTCGCACCACCGTCAATCAAAACGATAGGTTTTGCAACAGTAGGCAATGTAACAGCAATCGCAGGTCTTGTAATACCTTTGATTCTGCCAAGCCCGAATAAACTTGAAGCCATTGCAGCACCGGTAGAACCTGCTGCCACAATACCGTCTGAATATCCGTCTGCAACTGATTTTACAGCTTTAACGATAGACGAGTCTTTCTTCTTACGAATAGCTTGTCCCACAGCTTCACCCATTTCAATAACTTCGGAAGCGTGAGTAACGGTATAATCGATTTTATCCAAATCAATCTTAACCTTCATCTGACGGCCTTTTTTACCGCAATCAGAATAAATTCCACCAACTTTTGCAATCTTTTTCAACTCAGCGTTTATTTCGTCTTCTTTACCAACGATATCCAATGCTACGCCGTATTCCTGAGCAGCCCAAACAGCACCGGCTACAATCTCACCGGGAGCATGGTCTCCACCCATTGCATCAATAGCTATTCTTGTCATCTCGTCCTCTTAAATTAACTATTCTTCTGTAGATTTTTCTTCTTCAACAACTTCTGTTGCTTCTTCTTTTACTTCTTCAGCTTCTACAACTGCTTCTTCAACCTTTGTTGATTTCTTTGTAGATTTTTTAGCTTTTTTAACTTCTTTAACAGGAGCAACTTCTTCAACTCTGTCTTTCAAACTAACAGGTTGTCCTTTATAATATCCGCATGCTGTACATACAGTGTGTGTTAAAGCAGGTTGACCGCAGTTTTTACATACTGTTGTTTCCGGTTTTGTTGCTTTCCAATTTGATCTTCTTTTTCCTTGAGCACTGTGCCCTGTTCTTTTCTTTGGTACTGCCATTTTCTTATACCTTTCTTTCTATATTCTATTCTCTATTTTCGACTATTATTTTCTATTTGGATGGTCTTGAACACTGCCATTCTCTCATCCTGAACAAACTGTTCATCATCTTTAACAAATTTGCCCTCATTACAATTTATACCACAAACTTTTTTATTTGGTAACTGTAATATTACAGATTGATACAATAAGTCATAAACATCAATCTCTTTTTCGCCGTTCAAATCTGTTATAAACTGTCCTTCTTTTAGCTCGGTTTCTTGCTTAGGTTCATCAAACAAACTGCGTTTTGCGTACATCTCCTTAACCTTAAAGTCCAAATCGTAGTCATAATTTTTTAGACATAAGTCACATTCAAGATTAATTTTACCCTTAACAGTTCCTTCAACCTGAATAAATTCACCAAGCGATATAAAATCCAACTCAGCCCTAATCTGAGCCTTGATTTCAGGTAACTCATCATCAAACTCATAATGGTATATTTTATTCTTTGAATTTTCAATATCTTCTATTGAAAGTTTATACATAAGTTTCATCCTGTAAAACTACGCCTGAAATTTGAGTAGATACAAACGCAATCTTTTTAACCGGTCCGTTTGCTTCTTTTTCCACTAAAACAGGTGACGGATTCTTCATCAACTGTTTCATTTCCAAATACACTGCTTGAGGATTATCAAAATATAACAACACCGGTGTAGCTACACCTTTTAAGAATAATACTAATGCTGTTCTTGTTTTTTGTTGCGGCATATATTGTTGAGCCATAATAACTTCCTCTTATTCTGTTAAAACTTTAAAAAAGTGAATAAGGTTAAACCTTATTCACTTTAATATATTATTTATCTTTCAAGAAAGATTCATAGTTTTTAGCTAATAGATGTGTTCTAACCTGATTGATTAAATCAAGCGCAACCCCAACCATGATGATTAGAGATGTAGCACCGATACCTTGAACGGTTGTAATCTTAGTAATATAACTTGTAAACGAAGGTACAAGTGCAATAATACCAAGCGCCAAAGCACCGATAAACGTAACTCTTGATAAAATCTTGTCTAAAGCATCAGATGTCGGTTTACCCGGTTTGATACCAGGGATTGATGAGCCGTATTTTTTAAGATTAGTAGCAATCTCTTTTGGCTGCATATTCGGCATAATAGATGCATAGAAGAATGTTAATAACACAATTAACGCAAAGTATATGACATAATATGTTGCACCTGACGGGCTAAACAATTTGTTCATATTAAGAACAACCGTTCTCAACATTTCGTTATGCAAAGGAGCTTGTCCTAATACACTAAGAACTGTTGACGGGAACAATAGAATTGCAATCGCAAAGATGATAGGCATAACACCGCCCGGATTGAGCTTGAACGGAATATATGTATTAACTCCGCCATAAACCTTGTTACCAACCTGTCTTTTTGGATTAACAATAACTACTTTTCTCATAGCCTCTTGCATAATAACAATCAAAACCATAGTTGCAAAGAAGATTGCCAACAACATGAACAACCCGAATTGTAAACTAGGATCCTGTGTTACTAATTCAGCGGTTCTTTGTGAATACAAAGGAATACCTGAGATAATACCCACAAAGATAATGAGCGAACCGCCGTTTCCGATACCACGCTCTGTTATAAGTTCAGATAACCACATAACAAGTACAGAACCTGCTGTTAATGAAGTTACGGAACTAATATAAAATAGCGCGTGTGGAACACCCGGTACAATTGCCGCAGGCAAATGCGACATAAATATCATAAAAATTATAGACTGAAAAATCGCCAAAATCACTGTAAATATACGTGAATACTGAGCAAGTTTTCTTCTACCTGCCTCACCCTCTTCTTTTTGAAGTTTTTCTAAAGAAGGGATAACGACTGACACCAACTGAACAATGATTTGTGCGGTGATATAAGGTCCGATACCTAAAGCGAAGATAGATACCTTACCCAACGCACCACCTGAGAACAAATCCAAAAATCCGATGATGTTGTTACCTGCAGCTATGTTTTGGAATACAGCGTTGTTAATCCCAAAAATTGGAACCTGAGCACCAAATCTGAATGCAACAATCATCAATAGCGTGAAGATAATCTTATCTTTCAAGCCTGATGCGTTCCACATAGCAGCTAAATCAGCCGATGAAGGCATTTTTATGTTTTGTGTTGCCATTATACTAACTCAACCTTTCCGCCAGCGGCTTCAATTTTAGCTTTTGCAGATGGAGATACATAAGCAGCCTTAACTGTTAAAGCTGATTTAAGTTCACCATTACCTAAAACTCTCAAACCATCGCTTGACGGGTGTACTTTTCTGATTTCTTTCAATGATTCTAAAGAGATTTCTTTAAGATTCAAAGCGTCGATTCTACCAACATTGATTTCTGCCCAATTACGTCTGTTGATGATTTCAAAACCTTTCAACTTAGGTAATTGTCTATAGCTTGGCATTTGACCGCCTTCAAAACCTCTTTTTGAAGATCTGCCTGAACGTTGACCTTCACCGTTATGACCACGACAAGATGTTTTACCGTGTCCTGATGCACGACCACGTCCTACTCTTTTTGATTTAGAAGTTGCACCTTCTGCAGGTCTTAAATCTTCTAATGTAATTTTATCGTTTGACATTATTATATCCTTCCTATAATTTCATTATTCTACAACAGACACTAAGTGAGATACTTTGTTAACCATACCCATGATAATAGCGCTGTCACTATGTTCTACAACTTGGTCTTTCTTTTTCAAGCCTAAAGCTGCTACAACTTTTCTTTGAGCCGGAGAGCAACCGATTAAGCTTCTTACAAGTTTAATTCTTATTTGTTTTGCCTTTTCTTTTGCCATTTTTATTTCCTTTATTATTTCATATTTAACTTTTACTATAAATAGCCTACTAGTTTAATAATTCAGCCACTGATAGACCACGTTTTTTAGCAACTTCGCTAAATGGTCTTAATGATTTCAATGCTTCTAAAGTAGCATTAGCAGCGTTCAATGGAGAATTTGAACCTAAAGACTTAGACAAGATATTTTCGATACCAGCAAGTTCCAATACTGAACGTACAGAACCACCGGCAATAATACCTGTACCTTGAGAAGCAGGTCTCAACATAACAGCACCTGCACCTGAACGTCCTGTTATAGGGTGAGGAATTGTTGTTTTGAAAATAGGTACATTGATAAGGTTCTTTCTACCGTCAGCAATAGCTTTTTGGATAGCGATGATAACTTCTGCTGCTTTAGCACAACCAACACCAACTTGTCCTTTTTTGTTACCTACAACAACGATTGCTCTGAAACTAAGTTTTTTACCACCCTTAACAACCTTTGTTACACGGCTGATTTGAACAACTTGTTCAGACCATTCTGATTGTGGTTTTTCTTCTCTTGTTTCGATTTTTTTCTTTCTGCCTCTTGATTTTTTTGAAGCTTTTTCTTCAACAACTTCTTCTGTAATATCTTCTACAGTTTCAGTTTCAACTACTTCTTCAGCAGCTGCTTCAACCGCTTCTTCAACAGTTTCAACAACTTCTAATTCTTTGTTTTCTTCAGTCATTTTATACCTTTCTGATTTTTAAAAATGTACTACTTTTAGCCTATATATTTCTAAATACACCACAAAATACCGATTTCGGCGATGGTAAAATATTTAGTTGTTTACTTTTCTGACAAGTCCATATTATCTAAAAGATATTTTATTTTCAAGTATTTTATTTTCAATTTGTTACAAATTAGTGTATAATAAAACCTATGAATAAAAGATTTAGAGTTTTAACATCAGGCGAAAGCCACGGCAAATGCTTAAATGCAATAATAGAAGGGCTTCCTTCAAATATTACAATCTCAATCGATGAGATAAACGCAAACCTTGCGCGCAGACAACAGGGCTACGGCAGAGGCGGGCGTATGAAAATCGAAACCGACAAGGTTGAGATAAAATCAGGTGTTCGACACGGTAAAACCACCGGTGCGCCAATCTGTCTTGAAATAAAAAACAAAGACTACGAAAACTGGCAAACCGTAATGACACCGGATGAAATTGAATTGACAGGCGAAGTTTTGGCTCAACTCGAAGCCAAAAGTTTCACAAAACTTCGCCCCGGTCATGCAGACTACGCAGGCTTAGTAAAATATAGTGCTAAAGATTTACGAAACATTTTAGAGCGCTCAAGCGCACGCAAAACAGCGATTGAAGTAGCTGTCGGCTCTATAGCTCAACAGGTGCTTAAACAGTTTGGAATAACAGGTTCTTCAAAGGTTGTAAGAATCGGCAGTATAGAAAACACCTCTGATAACTTTGAAGAACTTATGAAACAAGAAATCGACAATGCTCGTGAACTCGGTACCACTCTTGGCGGTGAAGTTGAGGTTTGTTATGAAAACCTGCCGGTTGGTCTGGGCTCATTCGTATCTTACGATAGAGCAATAGACGGTCTTATCGCACAGGCGGTAATGAGTATACCCGCAATCAAATCAGTAGAATTCGGTATGGGTAAAAATGTTGCAAAGAACTGCGGCAAAGATGTTCACGACCCGTTTATATTAAAAGACGGTAAAATAACAAGAACCTCAAACAACGCCGGCGGTGTGGAAGGCGGGATGACAAACGGAGAACCGTTAATCGTCCGTGCGGCTATGAAACCTATTCCGACAATGAGAACAGCGCTTCCGACCGTTGATATCAAAGATATGACAGCAACAGAAGCTCACTTTGAACGTTCTGACACCTGTGCGGTGGAAGCTTGTGCAGTAGTAGCGGAAATGAGAGTTGCAACAGTATTATTAGACGAATTCTTAGTAAAATTCGGCGGTGACAGCTTAGAAGAAGTAAAACGACACTATGAAAGCTAACATTGTTTTAATCGGATTAATGGGTGCAGGCAAATCAACCGTAGGCAAAGCTCTTGCCAATTCTTTGAATTGGCAATTTATTGACATTGATGAAGAAATCGTAAAACAAGAAAATATGTCTATAAACGATATCTTTGCTCAAAAATCAGAAAACTACTTTAGAGAGCTCGAAACACAGGTAATAAAAAAGTTTTCAACCTGTAAAAACGCTGTTATATCGTTAGGCGGGGGTGCGTTTGAAAAAGGGGTAAATAGGGAAATTCTATTAGACTCCGGCAAAGTATTTTATTTATATGCGAATGTTGATACGCTTTATAACAGAATTAAAACAGACAGTTCAAGACCGCTTTTAAACTGCGAAAACCCAAGGGGTAAGCTTCAAGAGCTTCTTGAAAAACGTGAGCCAAACTACAAAAAAGCGCATTACACAATTGACACAACCAAATCTATAGAAGAAATTTTAAACGAAATACAGGAAAAATTATGACAATATTAACAGTAAACATCTCAGAAACAAAAGCCTCACAATATCCGATATATATCAACTCTGAACCCATTACAGAGTTAAAAAAAGAATTGGACAAAGTAACTGAGGGTAAAAAAAGATTAGTTATTTTTTCTGAAAAAGTATACAAACTCTACAAAAAAGAGCTTGATTTTGACCGTTCGGAGATCTTTGTTTTAAAAGACGGCGAGATTCAAAAGAACATAAAAAACTACGCGAAAATAATCAACAAAGCAATAGAACTAAAACTTTCACGCAAAGATATGATTATAGCAATCGGCGGCGGCGTAGTCGGCGATATGGCGGGATTCGCCGCCGCAACCTATATGCGCGGAATAGAGTTTATTCAGGTTCCGACAACACTTCTTGCTAGTGTTGATTCATCCGTTGGCGGTAAAACAGCAATCGATATGCCACACGGCAAGAACTTTGTCGGCGCTTTCTATCAGCCAAAAGCTGTCTATATCAACCTGAATTTCTTAAAAACACTCGATGAAAAGCAATACAAATCAGGGTTTGGCGAGGTTATCAAATACGCATTTATCGAAAACTCCTGTAACCATTCAGAATACTTCAACCTGCTTGATATTTTAAAAAACAACATAAACAATTATGAGACACGCAATCCTGAGTTTTTAGAAAACATAGTAAGAATCTGTCTGGAACTCAAAGCGTCAGTTGTAGCTCAGGATGAGAAAGAAAAAGGGTTGAGAAAAATACTTAATCTCGGTCACACATTCGGTCACGCGTTGGAAGAAGAAACAAAATACAAACGTTTCACCCACGGACACGCAGTCGTACAAGGGATTATGTACATATTCAATTACGCACTAAACAACAATTTGTGTGACAAATCATATTATAATGAAGCCTTAACATTGATGAATGTTTACGGCTATGAACAAGACAAACTCTTATTCATAAACAAAAATAACCTTATAAAATATATGAAAACCGACAAAAAATCGTCAAACGATGTTATAACGTTCATCGTACCGACAGAACCCGCAATAGTTACAGAGGTTCAAGAAACCGATAGCTACAAATTATTAAATATAGTTTGAATAGGAGGATAAAGTTTCTCAACATCAATCTCTTCATCCATTTCAAGAGTAATAGTCGGAATCTGACGTTCAACCCCCGCATAAGTACCGAAACTTCCCGGTGTCGCATAACCTATGCTCGCTTCAACAGGGTATTTTATAACATCCGATATCATCTGTGCAAGCTCCTGAGCCGGTCCGTCATAGTTAACTATCTTATACGGTGTATGTAAAGTAATAATCGCAGACGGCTCATATTTTTCAATCACATCAATCAAAAACCTCGTCTCAATCTCGCTTGCAGGAGATTCTCCGCCAAAATAGTTATCCCGCTCAGTCAACTCCCAGTTCCGAGTAGGGAAGTTTCTGTTCAAATCCACACTGTTAGAATTCGTTCTGGTCTTTAAATCTCTACCGTCAGGGTTCAAGCAAGGGATAAACAAAACACCCTCTTTCTCAGTTTCATCCAAATACTTCTCTATCAGATACTCACCCTGCGGCTCATCTCCGTGAACAACGCCGATAACAAGAGTCTGACCTTTTTTATCGGAAATACCGCGCAAGGCAACTTCGTTGCCTTGCGCGGTTCTTGTATTTTCTAATACTCGATAACTACTTAACATTCTTTGCGCCTGCGCGTTTTTCAGCTGCAATTTTCTTCATCTTAGCTTCAATCTGAGCAGGGTTATATGAGTCATCGACATATTCAATAACAGCCTGTGATTTAAGCATAGTCAAGAACTGTTCCAATGCCTTAACCTGTTCTTGCGCAGTTAAGAACTGTATCAACTGAGGCTTAATCTTTTCGTAAGGCTGCTGACCTGCAGCTTTTCTGTCAGTTACCTTAATAATATGGAACCCGAAAGGTGTCTGAACAACTTCACTGATAGTATTCGGTCTCAATCTGAATGCAGCGTCTGCAAACTCTTTAACCATATCGCCTTGTGAGAAGAAACCTAAGTCGCCGCCTTTTTCAGCAGTAGCCTTGTCATCAGAAACCTCTCTTGCCTTAGATTCAAACTTATCAGGTGTAGTCTTAATTTCGTTAGCTATTTCTTGAGCTTTCTTATATCTCATAGCCATTTCTAACTGAACCTGTTGATTAATCTCAGCTTCGGTCATTGTCTTATTCTTCTTAGTCAAGCCTTCTTTTATCTCAGCAGGGTTAGCCATTACTAAAATATGGCTTGCTCTGACTTGATCCGGTGTCTTGAACTTATCCAAATTCTTGTTATAGAAAGATTTCGCGTCAGAATCGCTAATCTTTACAGGATGAATAATATCAACTAACTTCTTCATCATAATTTCTTGTTTCAAATCGTTCTCAAAATCAGAGTATTTAATCCCGTTCTGTTTCAAAATTTCGTTAAACTTTTCTTTTGAACCCAATTTATCAATCATTTTTTGATGTTCAGCTTCAATTTCTTTATTAGAAACAGTTATATTTCTTTTCTTCAACTCTTGATTCAACAATTCTTTTACAATCAAGTCGTTGATAACTCTATCTTTAACCATTAGATACATCAAATTGTTTTCGTCTTCAGGAATATCAATCCCCATTTGTGCAAGTTGAGAATGCTTAGCAGCCTTATCATAGGCTCTGTCAAACTGTGATTTTGTAATATTCTGGTTGTTAACCTTGATTACAACATTTGGTTTCAATCCGCACCCTGTCAATAAAACAGCTGACGCTACCAACGTTAAAAATAGTTTTTTCATTTAATTCGCCCTCTTATCAAATTCGTTCTTTATTTCTTCTATATCATAAAACAAATCTACCAATATGTTAAACACTTCATTAAAATTCATTACGGAATTGTTCAAAAGCAGGATAGATTTAGCCTCTTCGCAAGATGCCGGAGCCGCCGTAAACTTGATATATTTAGTAATATTCTTAGGTAACCTTGCGCTCAAGATTCGCCACTCGGCATTAGTAAACGGTGAGTAGATTCTGATATTATCCATAGTTTCTCTGATAGTAGAAACCCCGACCTTAGTCGCCGCAAGCCTAATCTGAACAAGCTTAATAAGGTTAGAAACCTCATCCGGTATCTTAGAGAACCTATCTTTCCACTCAGCTTCGATATAGCTAAGCTCTGTCTCGTTCTTAACATCAGCAAGACGCTTATACTCAATCATCTTCTGTTCTTTAGAACCGACCCACTCATCAGGAATAAACGCCGTAACGTTGATATCAACAATCGTAGGCGGTTTAACCTCTACGTGTTCGCCCTTAAGCTCGTTAACCGTTTCTTCTAACAACTGACAATATGTATCAAACCCGACGTTTACCATGTGGCCATGCTGCTTCGTTCCGAGTATATTTCCAACCCCCCGAATTTCTACATCCCGCATAGCTATCTGGTATCCGCTGCCAAGCGAAGTGAATTCCTTAATCGCATTAAGTCTTTGATAAGCTTCTTTAGTCAGATGTTTACCCACCTTATACAAACAGTAGCAATATGCTTGTCTTTCAGAACGTCCTACCCGACCTCTCAGCTGATACAACTGCGCAAGCCCGAACTTGTCAGCATCGTGAATAATCATCGTATTAGCGTTAGGGATATCCAGCCCGTTCTCAATAATAGTCGTACAGAGCAAAATATCATACTCGTGCTGCGCAAACCCGACAATCACATCCTCAAGCTGATGTTCTGATAACTGAGCGTGACCGATTGCAATCCTCGCATTAGGCACAATCTCCTGCAACTTAAGCTTAAACTCTTCAATAGTTTCAACCCTGTTATACAAATAGAACACCTGACCGTCACGATCCAACTCGTGTGTAATAGCGTTCTTGATAACCTTCTCATCATAGTTTCCCACAAAAGTCTTGACCGGCAACCTGTTCTTTGGCGGAGTTGAAATAACCGACATATCTTTAATACCCGATAATGACATATAAAGCGTTCTGGGAATCGGTGTCGCTGACATAGATATAATATCAATGTTTTCTCTAAACTGTTTCAGTCTTTCTTTATGTCGAACCCCAAACCTGTGTTCTTCATCGATTACAAGCAAGCCCAAATCCTTGAACATAATCTTGTCCTGTAAAAGTCTATGGGTACCGACAACAACCTCACACTTACCTAAAGCCATATTCTGCAAAGTTTCTTTCTGCTGTTTTGTACTTCTAAACCTCGATAACAGCTCAACATCTATCCCGAAAGGCTTAAACCTGTCAGAAATAGTCTGATAATGCTGCAACGCCAGAATCGTTGTCGGCGCAATCAAAGCAACCTGTTTACCGGAAGTAACCGCCTTAAAAATCGCCCGCATAGCAACTTCGGTCTTACCAAACCCAACATCACCGCAAATCAGCCTGTCCATAGGGCTTGTGGTTTCCATATCACGTTTAACCTCATTGATAGCACGCATTTGATCCGGTGTCTCAGTGTATTCAAACGCTTCTTCCATTTCAACCTGCCAGGCAGTGTCCTCGTCAAACTTAATCCCTTCCTGCATTTTACGCTTCGCATACAACCGTAACAGGTCATAAGCAATCTTTTCAACCTCTTTTTTGACCTTACGCTTAGTATTCGCCCAGTCACTTCCGCCCATTCGTGAAAGTCTCGGCTTGATAGCGCCCGCACCGCGATAACGGCACAAAAGGTTAATCTGCTCCGCAGGAATATGAAGCTTGTCCTTATTAGCATACTCAATAGTCAAATAGTCTTTAAGCTGTCCGTCCAGCTCCTGCTGGGTCAAGCCCTGATAAACCCCGACACCGTGGATAGTATGCACAACATATTCACCCGCTTGAATATCATTGATACTCTCAATGTATTCAGCCTTCTCCTTGTGATAAGAACGTTTTGAAGACGTTATCTCTTTATTACGCTTGTTGAAAAGCTCCTTATCCGTCAAAAGCAAGAACTTCGCATCATCAATAACAGTCCCCGATGTAGATATATTATTAATATATTCAACGTCAAAAATATCGTAACAAGCCAAAATCTCACGAACACGGTCTTCATACTTAGTAGCAATAACAATCTCATAATCCTTATGAGCATAGATATAATCAGCAATCGCCTCAACATCCGCATTAAAGTTCTTAACAGTCTGACCGTTTAAATCAATAACCTCTTCGAACTCGCTATCCAAAAAGTTGTTCAACCCAATCTTGACAAACCGTGCCGACTCGTTCAAAAACTCATTGAACGTAATATGGTTCTTGCTTTTGAGTTCATAAATCAGTTGGGTTTTAAGGTTTTCATTATATTGAATCTCATAGTTGTCGTCGATATACTCATACTTTGTATAAATCTCGGACTTCTCATCAAATACAATAATATAGTCCTCAAAATAGTCCAAAACACTAACCAATCTGTCGTTGAAATAGCTTTGATAAACCTCAATCCCTTCAAAATAATGCTCCTCTCTCAACTGTTCCGTGAGCTCTTTCGGGAACTCTTTCGGATGATTTTCAGGAAGCACAAACTTGTAAACAGGCAGAATATCAACAGACTTAAGCTTCTCAACTGAACGCTGGGTTTCTCTGTCAAAAAACCTTATATCGACAATCTCATCACCCCAAAACTCTATTCTGACAGGGTTTTCATCGAGCGAATAAACATCCGTAATATCGCCCCGTATACTGAATTCCGCAATATCACTAACCATAGTCGAACGCTTGTAACCCAAATCAGTCAAAGTTTTCAACATATCCTGCTGCGTAATCTCGTCACCGACCTTTAAAGAAAGTTTGTTCTTTTTATAAAAACTCTTCTCAGGAAACTTCTCCAACAGTGATTTTACAGGCATAATAACCAAATCCGGCTGCGAAGTCAGGATATTAACCTGTTTAGCATAATCGTAAGTGTTTGAATCCACAGGCTCATACACGGAAGTAGACTGATATGGGAATATATCCGGACTAAGCCCGAAGAACTCGGACAAATCGTTCTGATACCTTAAAGCTGTCTGCTCCGTTGAAGTTACAAAAAGTATCTTCTTCTTAGAACACGACAAAATCTTTTTTATGGCTAACATCCGCAAAAACGAAGTTAAACCCGTAACACAAAACGATTTAGATAGTTTAATAAAACTTTCAAACTCTTGAAAGATAGGATTATTTTCAATATTCATTAGTCTTGATTAGGACTTTCGTACTCGATTCCCATAGCGTTAAGCGCAGAAATAAACCTTTCGGCACAAGCTTTTTGAACATCCGGAGGTACAACCCTTAATATCTCAACAGTCTTTGAAATAGTAGGGTTTTTGTCGTACCAACGACAACCGTTAACAGGTTTTGCCAATTCATAAAACCTGTCAATTGCCTCTTTAGAAACCTGCTCTTCTAATTTTTTCAAGAACTGTTCAGCTTGCTCCAACAGCTCATCCTGATAGTTTCTTAAAAGCTCTATAACCTCTAACAACTTAGGGTCGTGGTCGTACCACCTCTTATATGCTTGGCTCATTTACACCCACCTTTAACTCTTCGGATGATACGTCGTGAACACGTATAATGTTACCGCCTAAGTTCTTAATCTTCTCATCAAACTTTTCATAACCTCTGTCAACGTGATGAAGTTTATGGATTTCAGTTGTACCACTAGCCATCAAACCTGCAACAACAAGGGATGCACCGGCACGCAAATCAGGAGCTTCTACAGTAGCACCGGTAAGTTTTTTAACACCCTTAATAATAGCGTGGTTTCTGTCCTGATGAATATCAGCACCCATTCTCAACAAATGTTGAACCTGCATAAACCTGTTTTCATAAAGGCTCTCTGTTATAATCCCAACGCCGTTTGATATTGATAACAATACCATTGCCATAGACTGTAAATCAGTTGGGAATCCCGGATATGGCTGGGTTACGAAGTTAACAGAAGAAAGTCTGTTCTTGCAAGAAACCTCTATTGCAGTAGGCTCAACCAACTTGATATTAGCACCCATTTTAATCAACTTGTCTGTGAAGAAAGTCAAGTGCGCAGGATAAACGTTTCTGATAACAGCTTTACCCTTTGTACCCGCAACCATTGACATAAACGTACCTGCTTCGATTCTGTCAGGTATAGTTGTGTATTCAATCGGGTGTAAGTCTTCCTGTTTAACACCGTTGATAACGATTTCAGAAGTACCGGCACCGACAATATCAGCACCCATAGTATTCAAGAAGTTCGCCAAATCAATGATTTCAGGTTCTTGAGCAGCGTTTTGGATTCTTGTAGAACCCTCTGCCATAATTGACGCTAACATAAGGTTTTCTGTTGCACCAACTGAAGGGATATCAAGATAGATATCAGTACCGACAAGTTTTGGCGCTTTAGCGTGAACGTAGCCGTTTTCAATCTTAATCTTAGCACCGAGCGCTTCAAGCCCTTTGATATGAAAATCCACACGTCTTTCACCGATAGCACAGCCGCCCGGAAGAGCAACTATAGCTTCTTTACAACGTGCAACAAGCGCACCGAGGATTGTGAAAGATGCTCTCATCTTGCTAACGTATTCGTACTTAGCGGTGATTGAAGTGATGTCTGTGGAATCAATCTTTATTGATTGTTCTTTTTTATCATATTCTGTTTTGATTCCCAACCCGCTGATAACCTCTAACATAATACCTACGTCAGTGAGTTCGGGAACGTTATAGATTTTAGTTTCGCCTTTAGCTAAGATAGCGGCAGCCATAAGCTTAAGTACGGAGTTTTTCGCACCACCGATTAAAACTTCGCCTTTTAGTTGATTTCCGCCGTGAATTATATACTTATCTGCCAAAACATCTCCAATCTAAGTCTATTTTACTCTATCATACAATTTACATAACGCAATGTAAAGAGGTTTGCTTTACAATTTTAATACGCAAAATACCTGTCAAAATCTACGTCATCGAAACAGCATAGGAGCATATAGACTTCGTCATCTTCATCCATCCTTTGAAAATTATACTCATCGAACAGCCAGAATTTCGGGTTATTACCTTTAACTCTGACAAGGTTTTTATCTTTAAGAATCACCAGTTTCTTTTTAACGGTATCGACCGGTAACTCTACTAATTTAGACAGCTCAACAGCAGTAATACCTTCGGCATTACTGTACTTTTCGGGTGTAAGGAACATAAGCTCCAGCCCGACGCGTTTAAGCTCTAAATCTTCATCTGTGCACATACTAAAATTTTAACAAGTATTTGAAAAAAATTTATCCTATTTATGAAGTAGATTTTGCGCAAAAAAAAGGATGCAAATGCACCCTAAATATCCAACTATCACAAATCAATTTATTTACTTTGTTTTATTATAGGTTACCGCCCCATAATGATTCTGTTCCAAATGCAGTTTCCTTTGCTTCAACTGATAATTGAACAGAGTTTGGAGTGAAAACAAATACAGTGTCGCCTACCTTTTGTGGAGCTCCGCCTAATGCAAATGCTGCACCACATACAAAATCAATTGTTCTTTGAGATTGCTCTTTGTCTAACAAATGCAAGTTCAATACCACTGTCTTGTTTTCTAATAATTGTTTTACAATCTGTGTTGTATCACCAAATGAACGTGGTTCAATAATCTTTACTTCATGTTCTTTATAGTTATTTAGAGAAGTAACGACTTTTCTGTCTTCGCCACGAGTTCTTGTAGTATACTCAGGCTTTCTCGCTAAGTTTCTGTCAACGATATAACCACCGTCTTCTTCTTCCAATACGCCAATAGGATCGTTTTCATATCCGCCACCGGTAATACTGTCGGTTATCCATCCCATTAAATCGCTTACTTTCTCTCCAAATGTCATCTTTCCTCCAAAATTATTCATAAATTAAATAGTAGTCTTCCTATACGTATCATCGTAGTGCCATTGCGAACTGCATACATATAATCGTTGCTCATTCCCATAGATAATTCCGTCATCTTCATACCGTATTCTTCGTTGAGCCTGTCACGTAACCGTCTCGCTCTTGAAAATACATCATCCAGCACACTTTCTTCTGCCCCCAACGGCGCCATGCACATAAGACCCTCTATCTCGATATTCCGCAAGTCCTTAATCTTTCCAAATTCCGCTATAAGCTCACTCTCTTCAAATCCAAACTTCTGGACTTCCCCTGATATGTTCACCTGCAAAAGAATTCGTTGTGTCTTATCCTGCTTCTCAGCACTTCTTGAAACAGCCTCTGCTAAATGTAATGAATCAACAGACTGAATACAATCAAAATACTTTACAACTTTATCCACTTTGTTTGTCTGCACATGCCCGATAAAATGAAACTGACTGTTTTCCCTTATCTCTTCACTCAACAACTCAATCTTCTTAATCGCGTCGTTAATTCTTGCCTCTCCAAAGTCTCTTAAACCTGCTCCGTAAGCGTCTTCTATAGCACTCACGTCGTAGTATTTTGTTACTGCAATTATTCTAGGTTTACAAGGTACGATTTTTTCTTTGATTTGTATAAGGTTTCTTTCAATAACATCAATAGCCATGACCAACTCCCCTACACATTTCAATTATATACTATGCAATTTGGATGACAAAATTTTGTTTTTAGTGTAATTTTGCCACTTACTCAATCCCCTTAAAACCCATGTTACACATGCAATACAGCACCTTTTTATACTATTAAGTTTTGTTAAGTTTTGAGTAATTTCTGCACTTTCGGAACAAACCTTTTATTAAAAGAGCATGCCCCTCATGACACAGTCAAGGTTCAAATTATATTTATAACCTCTTCCAAAAGTAGAATAATGTATTTATCTTCAAAAAACATCATTCAAATGTATGATAAATTTTGCCAAAATTTTGTTTAAATTCTTCGACAGGAATTTTGATACTTACGGCAGTGTTTCTGGAATCAGTGAAAACAACGAACTTGTCGGTTATTTTCTTTATAGCATAAGTCTTGTCAGTCGAAAGCTCTGCATTGTTATTCAACAACGTTTTTACACGAACAGAGCCGCTTCCGTTATCCTTGAACTTGAAAGAAGCAGCCATACCATCAGAATTCTTTGAGAATTTTGTCATAAACTCATCCAACTTTGTTTTCTCATCAGCACTGAACAAATTGTTTTCAATCTCTATAGGAGCTTTACCTGTCAAGAAGTAATACAATTGAGAAACCTCAGTTTCTCCCAAATCACCTTTTGAAGAGAACTGGTTAGCACATTTTGGCAAACTTGAATCTGCTGCGATTCTGCCGTTTCTCAAGTCAGCCTGATATTTTTTCAGCGCGATTTCGAACGCTAAAACATCACCGTCACCTGATGAATAGTTCTTTTTATAACCCTTAACCTTGCCATTCTCGTCAAAAAGCGTTACATATTCTCTGCTTGCACGCTTTATCTCTTTTTTAGTTATGTTATATTCTCTGTTTACACCTTTTAGTTTTATAGTCACACCGTTATCAGTCGCTTTCATAGATTCACGGATAATTTTCTTACCCTGTTTTGTTTCTGATAATGATTTTAAACCTGACAATAACCAGGAATCATCCTGTTGCCCCTGCTTAACGTTAGAAAACTTACCGTTCAATTTTCTGCTCATTGACTTGTTATAAACATCAAACAAGAAACCGGTCAAAGCACAGGTTCCGATTGCCCATAATGATTTTGAAAGAACTCCGACACAAATATTAGACAATTTGCTTGCTTGCGGACTGTTCTTTTGTGCTATCTGTATCCATTCATTTACTTTATTATAAGCCCAGCGTATCGGGAAAAATTTCTGTGTTTTAGGAAAAGCCTTCGCACCTGCATAAACTCCGGCAAAAGCAACACTTTGAGCCAACCCGAATGTTGCACCAATTGCGGTTGCACTCACTCTGTCTTTATTCGAACGACGGTTAGCTATAACTGTTGCTATAACATCGTTTTTCTTATCGTTGACAGTATTGTAACAGTCAACGATAGTAGACGTATTAATATTTACAGAACTTGTTCCTAACATAACTAACCTTTATACTTGTATAAACGTATTTTTTTCATGAAAATTGCTAGTTTTTTAAGGATTTTTGAAGTTATTTACATAATGATACATAACCTTGAACAGCTAACATATTTGGGATATCGTATTAATACGTATTAGTTTATATGGAATTAGAATATATGGAACGCAAAGAGAGTACAATTATTGATTTAAGTGATACAACAAGCATTTCTGACCTTGTTGCCAAAATTAGTTCAGCACTTGATTCAGAAGAATATGTTAACCAAAACCTCTTCTTAAACATTGGTAAGGTTAGCTTAAAACAATCACAATTATTGAGCATAAAAGCTTTAATAGAAGCAATGAACTCAACATTAGACGGAATTCAAACAGAATCAGAAATGACGGAAGCATCAGCAATAAGTTTGGGAATCTCTACAAAAGCTCCTGTTCAAAACTTGATGCCAACTTTTCAGGAAGCATTCAAAAATATTAATAAAACTGAACCTCAAGCTACAGAAGAAGCTGAATTCAGCAGCTTTGCACAACTCAAAAAAGCTAACTCAATCGGCGATTTTGTAACCGATACAAGCGCAATCCCTGAAGCAGAAGAGGTTAAAGAAGACGAAACCCTTGAAGAAGAAACTCAAGAGTTCTTACAAGAAGTTGAAGCAGAGGATGAAGCAGAAACCTCAGAAGAACCTGAATCAGAAGAAGAAGAAAATATCTACGAAAAACTTAGCGCAGAACAAGAAATATCTGCTCCAAAAGATGTTCAATCAGCACTTGATGTTACATTCGGAGAAGGGTTTGTTTCAAATCCTACTCTCTATAACGAAGAAGAAGCAGCAGAAACAACTGATTCAAACTACGAAACAACAGAAGTAATCAAGAACGAAAACGATGCAAAATACATACTTTTAGATACAGAAGGTATCACGCCGGAAGGTATTGAGCTTATAAAAGCAAACACTTCTGATTTAGATACGCTTTACTTGACACAAACATTGCGTTCAGGTCAAACAGTATCATTTGAAGGTAACATTTTCATCATAGGTGATGTTCACCCGGGCAGTGAAGTTAACGCTACAGGTGACGTTACAGTGTGGGGTATTCTTGGCGGTATCGTTCACGCAGGTTCTGACGGCAATACAGAAGCTAAAGTAAGAGCCTTGAAGCTGAATCCTATTCAATTGAGAATCGCTAACTTGTATTCAAGAAGAAACGACACTATAAACGTTCCTTACGTACAAAAAACTAACGAGTTTACTCCGGAAGAAGCAAGAATAGACAGAAACCAAATAGTTATATATAAAACATTAAGGAGAGAAGATTAATGACAGGCCGAGTAATAGTAATAACATCCGGTAAGGGTGGGGTTGGTAAAACAACTACAAGTGCCAATATCGGTACAGCTCTTGCAAGATTAGGTAATAAAGTTGTAGTAATCGATACAGATATCGGGCTAAGAAACCTTGATTTGTTGTTAGGTTTGGAAAACCGTATCGTATACACAATCGTTGACGTTGTTGAAGAACGCTGCAAACTTAAACAAGCATTAGTTAAAGATAAAAAGAATCCTAACCTGTCATTGTTGGCAGCTGCTCAAACAAGAGATAAAACCTCTGTTACATCTGAACAATTAAAAGATATTTGTGAAGAACTTAAGAAAACAAACGATTTTATCCTTGTAGACTGTCCTGCAGGTATTGAACAAGGGTTCCAAAACGCAGTTGCAGGTGCAACAGAAGCTATCGTTGTTACAACGCCTGAGATGTCTGCTGTTAGAGACGCTGACAGAATCATCGGTTTACTTGAATCAAAAGAAGAAATCGAAAACTACAGACTTCTTCTTAACAGAGTAAGACCAAACCTTATCGAAAAGAACGATATGATGAGCGTGGAAGACGTTGTAGAAATCCTTTCTTGTGACTTAATCGGTGTTATTCCGGAAGATACAGGTATCATCACTTCTACAAACAAAGGTGAACCTATCGTAAACGACGATGAAGCGCTTGCAGGTAAAGCTTACAGAAACGTTGCTAACAGAATTATGGGGCTTGATGTACCGTTCTTAGACCTTTCTGAACCTAAAGGGTTTTTAGACAAGATTAAAAACTTCTTTAAGAAAGGTGCGGTATAAAAATGAAAGATATTTTTGCTAACTTATACAACAAAGTAGTAAGCTTCTTTCATCAAACAGAAAATAACGACACCAACGCAAAAGACGTTGCTTGTAATCGTTTAAAGCTTGTTTTGATGCAAGACAGAACTAACCTTTCACCTGCCATTATGGACAGGATGAGAAAAGAGCTTATCGACTTACTTTCAAAGTATGTTGAACTTGATAGAGAGCTATTAGACTTGAACTTTGAACAGGAAGACAGCCAAATGGCATTGATGTTGTCTATCCCTGTAGTCAGAGCAAAGAGTGAGGAAGAGATTTTAGAAATTCTGGAACAGGAAGACGCAGAAAAAGAAGAAGAATCAGAAGAAGAGCTTGATGAAGAAGAAACTTCTGAAGAGGAATCGGAAGAATCTGAGGAGAAAGAAGACGACGAAGAAGAAGTTGAAGAACCCTCAGAAGAAGAACCTGAGCCGGAAGAAGAAGAAAAAGAAGAAATAAAATCTAAGAAATAGAAAAAAGGTGCGACATCGCACCTTTTTCTATATCTGATTATTGAATTCTCTAACACCATACACCCAGTTATCCGTCTGAGTTAAGTCTTTTTCGGCAATATCAGTCGGAATACCTGCGTGATGAATTTTTGGTATTAAATATGATGCAGGGTATTCAATTGGGTTTGGATTATCGTCATCAGTATCGTGACAGATAAACGATAACTCACCGTTTGCATCAGTCTTCGCACCAACGATAGTAATCTCGTGACCGCCTCTGATATAGTTGTTTTCATCGGTCATCGTATAGCCGATAATGATATTTTTACCGGTATTCAAAGTTTCTAAAAGCTGGTTCTTAACTGTATCATAAGTAGCTTCATAACCGACAACTTTCTGGTTTTCATCAACTTTTTGGTAAGTAACTGATGTGATATTCTTGTCTTCTACTACTGATTCTAAGAAAGTCTTCTCAAAATCAATCAGACCTTTGTTATCGTTAGAAAATTTACCCGCTCTACTGTCATCAAGCGTATTATAAGACTGTTGAGAACCGATATTCATAAACGCTGATTGCATAAGAACATCGATTGGTGAACGTTCAAGTTCGTCTTGATGTTTTTCCTGTATTTGTTCTCTGATAAACGCATTTTCATCAGGTGCAATCTTTAATGTAGCGGTATTAAAATCTTTTGCTTCGTAAGGCACCTCAAACGCATTCAATAACCAAATCGCATCGAGAGCCTTATCTGACAAGCTATCAAGCTTGATAGTTTTCTGAACCGATTTTTGAGGAGAGGTCAAGCCTTCCGCAAACCTTGTGAATTCAGCAGGGTTGGTTGATGCGAGGTTAAACTCTTCACTTGCCGCAACACAACAACCTGAATACATTTGGCTTAAATCTGTTTTTACAATCCCGCGTTCAATCATGTCCTTAGAATCTGTTAATTTATCAAGAACCTGAGACTCGTATTCTTCCGGAATATCTCCAAACCGTTGGGTTATAACGTGAGGGTTATAAATTGTTTGGATTGTATGTTTCAACAAAACATCTTTATCCATGCCTGCAGCTCTTTCGGTTGTTGACATTTTATACAAATTATCAAGAGCCGTAGACTTGTCGTTTGAACCATTTTTCAATAACGCGCCTCTTTTTAACAATGTTTCCAGCATCTTTCTTTCATCCGGACCGAGTTGTTTTGTTAAGTGTTTGTATTTTTTCTTCTCATCTTTTGTAGCTAAGCGTGTTCTTACAGCAACATCATTACCTGTTGCGGAAGCTCCGCAAAACGAAGGTTTTGAAGCGTAATTAGCTGTTATAGGTGATGTTGTTTTATCAACTGATTTTGCACCACTAACAGCATAATTAGATATAGCACTATTGTAATTAACACTTAACATACATTTATATAAAGGTTCAAAACTTCAAAAAATTGCGGGTTTATAGTATATTTATTAATATTTATTAACAGGGTGATAATGAAGTATAAAAAGTTAACAAAATCACAAATAGCTATTTCTATAGACCGATTAACGAGGTTCAAACCCGTTGAAGAAAAGTACCTCAGGGTTTTTAAAGATATTATCATCTCAAACCTTATTGAACCTAAATATAAGAAACAAGCTTTAGACAATATGGATTACACTCAGATACGCGATATCGCAACAGAGATATTCAATGCTTCCGTAGAAGGCAGCGCGGATTTAACAGTAAACAATTGTTTAAAAGATTATGAGTGTGAAATATCAAAGCTTTCATCAGAAACGATAAAACTTTTAGATAATACGTTAAACTTTTCAGGAGCGCTAAAATATACAGAAAAGCCCCTGCCTCAAAACTTACAGTGGTTAAAAGATATTGCGGATAAAAAAGATACCGTTAAACTCCGAAAACAAAACGGAACACTTTTTCCTATAGAAAAGATTGTTATCGCAGAAGGTATAACAGAAGAGATATTATTACCGAAGTTTTCTGATTTATGCGGATATAATTTTGACGAGAACGGGGTTAAGATTATTGCTGCAGGCGGTAAAAATCAGGTGGTTAAACTGTATTATAAACTCTATAAAGACCTGAATTTGCCGATTTTTATCCTGCTCGATAAGGACGCTGAAAGCAACGAAGAACTCATTAACCATAAACTCAGAAAACAGGATAAGGTTTACCTTTTGGATAGCGGCGAGTTCGAAGATTTGCTGCCTAAAAAACTAATCGTCAGCACAATAAATAACGAATTTAAAAACTTTGTTAAAACAAGCGTTTCAGAGCTTTTTAATCAGGATTTGTCAACCGTTAAAATCTTAGAAGAGTTTTTCAAAGAAAAATGTCTGCACGAGTTTAAAAAAGCCGAGTTTGCAACACGCGTAAAACAACAAACAACCTCTGTTAACGATATATCAGAGGAGGTTAAAAAAATTATTGAAGAGATAAAAAAATTATAGTTTATTTGTAATCGTCGTTACGCCAATCACGCATTTGTTGTTCAAAATCATCGGAGAAATCATACTCTAGCTCGTCTTTTGCCATTTCAACACTAGATTGAGCGTCTTTTTTGCTAAGCGCTTTTAATCCGGCTTCGTTTGAACCGCTATAATCGGTACGAGCACGACTCATTGATGAAGTTGCGCTTGAAAACATATTTCCGGCTGCTTGATTGACTCTGCCGATCATTTTAGCTCTCCAAAATAGTACTAATTACATGTATAACAAGTATTTGAGCACTTATTGAATTTCAAGATTAATATAATATTTACAAAAGTTTATGATAAAATTTATGTATGGCGAAAGTTGATTTACATATACACAGCAATTTTTCTGACGGGAGCGACACGGTTGAAGAACTCGCAAAAAAAATTGTTGAATCGGATATAAAAATCTTTGCATTAACAGACCACGATACAATCGACGGTTGCAAAGAAATCGGGCAATATTTGGATAAAGGTACCATTTTTATCCCGTCGATTGAACTAACTTGCGAATATGAAAACGCAAGATGTCATATCCTGGGTTTCAACTGTGACATCAACAATGAAGAGCTTAATAACTTAATAAAAAAAGGTAGAATACTACGTAAAAATAAGCTTGAAACACGGATTCAGTTCTTAAAAGACAGGTGGGGAATAGAACTAACGCAAGATGAACGTGATTGGTTATATTCACGCAATAGCGTCGTAAAAACGCACGTAGCAAACGTTTTGGTCAATAGAGGACTTGCTGATAACAATGTTGATGCGATGAAAAAATACTTAAAAGGCTGTAAAACACCTAACAGCAAATTTGATAGAAAAGAGGCTATTTCAGCTATAGTTTCAGCAGGTGGAATTCCTGTCTGGGCGCATGCTCTCGGCGGTGAAGGTGAAGAGCATATTTCACCGGAACTATTCTATAAACGGTTTGAAGTCATGAAATCTGACGGGATTCAAGGGTTGGAATGCTACTATTCACGTTATAACGATAGCGAAATAGAATTTTTGAAGACTGTAGCAAAAGAAAACAACATGCTTATAAGCGGCGGAAGCGATTACCACGGAACGAATAAAGATATCCCTATTTGTAAACTTAACACAGCCAATAACAGCGTGGATTCTAAGGAATTGACCGTTTTAGAGAAAATATTCTAACTTGACGATAGATATGAAAAGCCTTAATATATAAAATGAAGCAGATTAATAGGAGGCTATTATGAAAAAAGTTATTGTTATGTTAACAGCTTTGTGCGTATTGGCATTAACAGGTGTTGTTTCAACTGTTTCAGCAGGTGAAGTAGCAAACCAAGTACAACAAGAATGTTGCAAATGCTGTCCGGACGGCTGTACTTGCGGTGATTGCGATTGCTGTAAAGCAAAATGCAATTGTTGCGAAGATTGTACTTGTGGAAATTGTGACTGCTGCAAGGGTAAATGTGATTGCAAATGTTGCGACAAATGCACTTGTGACAAATGCGACTGTGGCAAATGCCCTGCTTGCAAAGACAAAAAATGCAAATGCAAAAAATCAAAATAGTTTGGTTTTTTAAGCAAAAAAGAGGTAACCTTATGGTTATCTCTTTTTTTGTAACAAATTATTAAGAAAATGAATCAAAAAAAGCAATTTTTTTATACAAAAATACTTTATAAAAGTATAAAGCTCTCTCTTCTTATTTAAACGGACAGACCTTGATAACAAGGTCTTTTTTTTATGCTTATTTTAGTTTGTTTGGTATATAATATTTTTGTACACTGGTAGTTAAAAAGAAAGGTTTTCAAATGAAAAATTTATCACCATTACAAATTGAAAGATTAAAATATCAACCAAAATTACCTTCATCATTATCAGAAGGTATCAACAGATTGGCAGCTGAAGAAGGAAACAAGACAGAATCAGTAGCTAACCAAGCTGAAATCCAAGAATTATTCAAAAACACATACGGCAAACCAACCGTAACATTCAAATCATCATCAAACTCAAACAGCTATGATGTTATGAATGTCGGCGTTATCTTATCAGGCGGTCAAGCACCTGGCGGACACAACGTTATCGCCGGTTTGTATGACGCTATCAAACAAGCTAACCCTTCTAACAAACTTTACGGTTTCTTAGGCGGTCCTAGCGGTATTATTGACGGCGAATACGTTGAATTTAACGACGAATTCATCAACGATTACAGAAACACAGGCGGTTTCGATATCATCGGATCAGGCAGAACTAAACTTGAAACAGAAGAACAGTTCAAAAAATCATTGGCTGTATGTCAAAAATTAGGTATCAAAGCTGTTGTTATTATCGGCGGTGACGACTCTAATACAAACGCAGCATTGTTAGCTGAATGGTTTGTTGCTAATAACGCAGGTATCCAAGTTATCGGTTGCCCTAAAACAATCGACGGCGACCTTAAGAACGAACAAATCGAAATCTCTTTCGGGTTCGATACAGCTACAAAAACTTATGGCGAACTTATCGGAAACATCCAAAGAGACGCTAATTCAGCTAAGAAATACTGGCACTTTATCAAGATTATGGGTAGAAGTGCTTCTCACGTAGCTTTAGAAGCAGCTCTTCAAACTCAACCTAATATCACTTTGATATCAGAAGAAGTAGAAGCTAAGAAAATGTCATTGTCTTCAATCATCGATTACATGACAGACATTATCGTAAGACGTTCTGAAAACAAAAAGAACTTCGGTATCGCAGTTATCCCGGAAGGTTTGATTGAATTCATCCCTGAAATGGGCGCTATGATTGCTAACTTAAACGATATTATGAGCTCTTTGGAAAAAGACAGCAAATACTCTTCAGCTGGTGAAAATGAAAAATTCGCTATCATTGAAAACACACTTTCAAGCGAAAACGCTAGCGTATTCTCATCATTACCAACATTGATTAAATCACAGTTGTTAATGGACAGAGACCCACACGGTAACGTTCAGGTTTCTAAGATTGAAACTGAAAAACTTTTAATCTCTATGATTGAAGAAAAGTTAGCAGGATTGAAATCTGCCGGTAAATACAACGGTAAGTTCTCAGCACAATCACACTTCTTCGGATATGAAGGACGTTGTGCATTCCCTTCAAACTTTGACGCTGACTACTGTTACTCATTAGGCTTCAACGCGTTTGCATTGATTAGCTTCGGTTTAACAGGATACTTGTCATCAGTAAGAAACCTTACTGCACCTGCTTCTGAATGGGTAGCAGGCGGTGTTCCTTTGACAATGATGATGAACATGGAAAGACGTCACGGTGAAATGAAACCGGTTATCAAGAAAGCTTTAGTTGAACTTGACGGACCTGTATTCAAGCAGTTGGCTGACAACAGAGAAGACTGGGCAATGAACGACAAATACTTGTTCCCTGGTGCTATTCAGTACTTCGGACCAAGCGCGGTTGCTGATATCACAACAAGAACATTGGCACTTGAACAGTCTAAAAAGTTATTAAATGTTTAATCACGTTTTTTATAATTAAATCGGGGCGCTTGAATATAAAGCACCCCGATTTTTTATGTATATTTGTTAAAAATGCAGTATTTTAAGCATTTTTGTGGTACAATGTTGTCAAAGAATTAGGAAATGGCTTGAGGAGAAATTATAAATGACACAAGGTTATGATGCCAGTAATATTAGGGTACTTGAAGGCTTGGAAGCTGTTAGAATGCGTCCGGGTATGTACATCGGTTCAACCTCTCAAAGAGGTTTGCACCACTGTATCTACGAAATCGTTGATAACTCTATCGACGAATCATTAGCAGGCTACTGTACAGAAATAAGAGTTACCGTACACAAAGACAACAGTGTAACAGTAGAAGACAACGGTCGTGGTATCCCTGTTGATATTAAATCTGAAACAGGTAAATCAGCGTTAGAAATCGTTCACACAGTGCTTCACGCAGGCGGAAAGTTCGGTGACGGCGGCTATAAAGTATCAGGCGGTCTTCACGGCGTTGGTGCGTCTGTTGTAAACGCTCTATCAGAAAAAATGGTTGTCGAAGTTTCACGTCAAGGTTTTGTTTGGAAACAACAATACCTTAGAGGTGAAGCAACAGCTCCTGTTGAAAAAGGTAAAGAAACACTTAAAACAGGTACTAAATCAACTTTCTGGCTCGACCCTGAAATCTTTACAGAAACAACCGTTATCGATAACGACGTTATCGCTACAAGATTCAGAGAAATGGCGTTCCTTAACAAAGGTCTAAAAATCGTGCTTCTTGATGAACGTGACGGTCAACCTGATGAACAAAGTTTTCACTACGAAGGCGGTATCGCAAGCTACGTTGAATACTTGAACAAGAACAAAACTCCTATGTTCGAAAAACCTGTTTACATCGACAAAGAAGTTGACGGCATGAGAGTTGAAGTTGCTATGCAATACACTGATTCATACAGTGAATCAATTCTCTCATTCGCTAACAACATCAATACACACAACGGCGGTACCCACTTAACAGGGTTCAGAAACGCTATAACCCGTGTATTAAACGATTACGCAAGAAAGAACAATATCCTAAAAGATAACGACCAAAACCTTTCAGGTGACGATGTTAGAGAAGGTTTAACAGCTATCGTCAGCGTTAAATTAAGCAACCCTGAATTCGAAGGTCAGACAAAAGAAAAATTAGGCAGCCAAGAGGCTATGGGTGCTGTTCAAGACGCTGTTAAAGAAAAATTCCAAGAATGGTTAGAGTTTAACCCTAAAATTTCTAAACAGATTATTGAAAAAACACTTCAAGCTCAAAGAGCAAGAGAAGCTGCTCGTAAAGCAAGAGAACTTACACGACGTAAAAACGTTCTTGAATCATCAACTTTGCCGGGTAAACTTGCAGACTGTTCAAACAGAGACCCTGCAAACTGCGAAATCTACATCGTTGAGGGTGATTCAGCTGGCGGTTCTGCTAAACAGGGCAGAAACAGAATGTTCCAGGCTATCTTGCCGTTAAGAGGTAAAATCCTTAACGTTGAAAAAGCAAGACTTGATAAAATCTATAACAGTGATTCTATTCAGTCTATGGTTCAAGCGTTCGGTATCAAGATTAGCAGAAACCCTGAAGAAGTTGATATCTCTAAACTCAGATATCACAAGATTATCATCATGACCGATGCTGACGTCGACGGCGCTCACATCAGAACATTGATGTTAACATTCTTCTTCAGATACGCAAGACCTATGATTGAAGAAGGTTACGTTTATATCGCACAACCGCCTCTATTCAAGGTTACAAGCGGTAAAACATCAGAATACCTATATGATGAAAAAGCTATGGATAAGATGTTAAAAGAACGCGGTATTAAGAACCTTTCATTGACAAACAGAAGCGGTTCTAAATCATTAAGCGGTGATGAACTTATCGCTATGATTGGTAATATGACAACGTTCTATCGTTCTTACAACAACCCTATCTTGAACATCATACCTTCTGTTGTATTGAGAGGTTTGATAAGATCAGAAATTACGGTTGAAGACTTTGAAGACCAAACAAGAATGAACGAAATCATCGCGTACTTGCAACATTATTTGAAAGACCACGCTGAGAATTATAACGTAACAGAAGCTAAGGACTACTCTGTAGAACTTAAATACAGCCCTGAAAACGCACGTTATAACATCGTTCTTCACCTTGGCGAAGACGAAACAGAATTGATTACACCTAATATCATTAAGAGTAACGAGTTCAAGAGATTGAAAAACTCTTACCCTATCATCAGAGACTTCTTGATAGAAGAAGAACAGGTGTTGTATCTTCAAACAGACGAAACAAGAATGGAAATGACATCGTTTGAACAACTACAAAAGACTATTGATGACAGAGGTCAAAAAGGTTTGACTATTCAACGATTCAAAGGTTTAGGTGAAATGATGCCGCAACAGTTATGGGAAACTACAATGGACCCTAAGACAAGAACATTGTTAAAGGTTAATGTAGAAGACGCGATGTTATGCGACCAGTTGTTCGACGTGTTAATGGGTGATAAGGTTGAGCCGAGAAGGGACTTCATCCAAACCCACGCACAGTACGCAACAAACATTGATACATAGATCGAGGGAGCTGAGGGCGAAGTGCCTTTGCATAGTGATGAAATCACGCAAAGCAAAGCACGTAGACCCGTTAAACGCGACCGAGTAAATAAAAAAAAGGGCTGATAAAATCAGCCCTTTTTTGATATTTTTGACTGAAAAATATATGTGACATATAATCTTGTTATGGATAGAAAGTTCAAGATAAACTCTAAATACTCGCCTGCAGGTGACCAGCCAAAAGCTATCAAGCAGCTTGTAGACGGTATAAATAACGGTTACGATACCCAAACTCTGCTCGGGATTACGGGTTCGGGTAAAACATTTACCATAGCAAACGTAATCGAACAGGTGCAAAAACCGACACTTATCATTGCGCACAACAAAACGCTTGCTGCTCAGTTATACAACGAGTTTAAAGAACTTTTCCCCGATAACGCGGTCGAGTACTTTATCAGCTACTACGATTACTATCAACCGGAAGCTTATATCCCACGCACAGACACATACATAGAAAAATCAGCAAGTATCAACGAAGAAATCGACAGGCTCCGACACAATACAACGCGAAGCCTTTACGAACGTAACGATGTAATAATCATCGCTTCTGTGAGCTGTATATACGGTTTAGGATTACCGGAAAACTATTTTAAAGGCTCACTTGAATTAAACGTGGGTGATGAAATAGACAGAGATGAGCTGTTGAAACACCTTGTATCAGTACAATATAAGCGTAACGACGTTGCACTTGAACATTCAACATTCAGAGTTCGCGGCGATGTAATAGAAATCATGCCTGCTTACGAAAAGATTATCACAAGAATCTGTATGTTTGGTGATGAGATAGAAAAATTCGTTAAGATTAACCCTGTGAGTGGTGAAATCGTTGAAATTCCCGAAAAAATTGTGCTCTATCCTGCGGTACACTATCTTTCTTATGATGAGAACGAAGAGGAGACTATTAAGCTTATACGTATGGAGCTGCAAAACAGACTTGCTGAACTTTATGACGAAAACAAGATTCTGGAAGCACAAAGACTTGAACAGCGGGTAAAATACGATATCGAGATGATAAAAGAAATGGGATATTGTTCCGGCATCGAGAACTATTCAAGGATAATAGAGCGCAGACCGCCTGGCTCAGCACCTGCAACGCTTTTAGACTATTTCAGGGGCGATTTTTTGACTGTTGTTGATGAATCACACGTTACATTACCGCAACTTAAAGGCATGTATAACGGCGACCAGGCACGTAAAAAAGTGCTTGTTGATTACGGGTTCAGATTGCCTTGTGCAAAAGATAACAGGCCGCTTAAGAATGAAGAGTTCTTTGCTAAGGTCGGACAGAAGATTTATATCTCTGCAACACCGGCTGAGTTTGAGACTTCCCAGTCTTCACAAATGGTTGAACAGATTATCAGACCTACGGGGCTTGTTGACCCTAAGATTGATATTCGACCTATTGATACGCAGATACCGGATTTGGAAAAAGAGATTGCAAAACGTGTTGAGAAAAATGAACGTGTAATTATCACTACGCTTACAAAACGTATGGCAGAGGATTTGTGTGATTATTTCTTGCAAGAGGGGATAAAGGTCAGATATTTACACAGTGAGATTAAATCAATCGAGAGGGTTGAGATTCTGAGGGATTTAAGACTGGGTGAATTTGATGTACTCATCGGGGTAAACTTGCTCAGAGAGGGGTTGGATATTCCTGAAGTTTCACTTGTAGCGATTATGGACGCCGACAAGGAAGGGTTCTTACGTTCTGAGACGAGTTTGATTCAGACGATAGGTCGTGCTGCGAGAAATTCTTGCGGCGAGGTTATTATGTACGCAGACAAGGTTACAGACTCTATGAAGAACGCTATTGACGAGACAAACAGGCGTCGTGAAATCCAGATGGAACATAACAGAAAATATGGTATTGTACCTAAGACGATTAAGAAACCTATTGAAAACAACTTGTTATCATTGGTTGAAAGTTACAGAAACCTTGAAGATATTGTTGCAGAAGAAATGGTTGATATGGGGATTGATAAAAAGAATCTGCCTAAGCTTATTGATAAGCTTGAAAAGGATATGCACAAATCAGCTAAGCTGTTGGATTTTGAACGTGCTGCCGAAATCCGCGACCAACTAAAAAAATTACGGGAAATGGTAAAAGAAAAATAATTTAGACAAAATAAGAGATTGCGTCAAGTAATTCTACTGATGAAAGATCTTGCATACGTTTATTTTCATATTGTTCTTTGCCTGAGTGTTTAGCACCGCAAGTTCTTGTATAGCTTGCTATTTTTGTTCCGTCTTCACGAGTATAGCCACTGACTTGATAAGTACCTGCACAACCTTCGGGCATAAGTTTGTTAGAATTGTTATTCGGTGAAACATTTAACTTTTTCTTTGGCTGTCTTCTTCCGGACAAGTCTAAAATGAGCTTTCCATCTTGCATTTTCTCAATAACTTTTCGCGCCATAATATCTTTAATTCTATCGTTATCAGGGTTTACAGTAGTTTTGTACTCTTTATTTATTTCATTACCAATTTCTCTTCCGATTTTATTATTATGTAAATCCATTTGTTCTTCTTTTTTTGATTGATTATGTTTTTTATTACCTTCTTTTTCGTGAGTATCACCTAAAAATTTTGCAATAGAATCTTTAAATCTTAAGGTCAAATATGCCTGCATATAAGCGTGTCTAAACGCATCCGCTTCATTATTCCAAGCAGAACCGTTTTCAAGTTCAAATCCATATTGTTTTTGGTATTTTACGGTATCTTTAAGCATTGTTTGGATAAATTCTTCTTTTGACCATATTTTTTTGCTTGTATTCATTTTGATTTCTCCTTATAATTATTCTATGAAATTACATCAATCTTTGTTTTTAAATATTGTTACATTTATTGGTTTAGTTAATTTGTTTACTTTTTTAACACAATTCTTTAGAATTACATTTAGGATATTTCTCTATTTAAGAGAAATATCTACCATTCCTAGTTTATTGATACCTGTATTCTTAATATTATTCATTGTTGAATACATAATTATCAAAAAAAAGAAACTTCAACCGATAATAAAAAACGATAGTAAAATATTCAAAGTATTGTTTTATATATGTTTTGTTGTTGCGATATCTGAATCAGCGTTCTGGTGGTTTGTTTTACACCAGTTTAGATACTAAAATCTCCTTTATGGGTAAATGTAATTAACATAGATACTTTACTAATTTTTGTACCCATTTGTCACGTTATATTAAAAATTTGTTACAATTCTTAGAATCCTTAAGCACCCTTTGTTCCATATTATAAAGCATTTTGGACTCTTCTAAAAAATCCAAAGTCGCAGACGATTGATACTTTCTCTTGTTATTAAATGTAATCTTCGTTTTCCCTAAATCAATAATAAACATAAATCTCTCTAATTATATATAAGAAAGGGCGCCAATATGGCGCCCTCTCAAGATTATTTCTTATCTGTAGTGAGCAAAAGCTTTGTTTGCTTCAGCCATCTTGTGAGTGTCTTCACGTTTCTTACAAGCTGCACCAACACCGTTAGCAGCATCCATCAATTCGTTTGTTAATTTTTCGATGAATGATTTGCCGCCTCTGTTTTTAGCAGCTGCAATTAACCATGATGAAGCTAATGCAAAGCCTCTGTCAGCTTTAACTTCCAATGGAACTTGATAAGTTGAACCACCGATACGTCTAGCCTTAACTTCCAATAATGGAGTTGCGTTTTGTAACGCTTTTTGGAATGTTTCGATAGGGTTATCGTTTGTTCTTTCTTTGATTCTTTCCATTGTACCGTAGAATATTTTTTCTGCTAAAGATTTTTTACCTTTACGCATAATTCTATTTATAAACTTTGAAATATCAACGTTGTTATAAATAGGATCTGGAGAAGGTATTCTCTTTTCAGGTTTAGAACGTCTTGACATTATTTCTTACCTCCCTTTTTAGCACCGTATTTAGAACGGCTTTGTGCTCTGTTCGCAACACCTGCTGTATCAAGCGTACCACGAACGATGTGATATCTAACACCCGGTAAATCCTTTACACGACCACCTCTGATAAGAACAACACTGTGTTCTTGAAGGTTGTGTCCGATACCCGGGATATAAGAAGTAACTTCAAATCCGTTTGTTAATCTTACTCTGGCAACTTTTCTAAGTGCTGAGTTTGGTTTTTTAGGGGTTGTTGTGTAAACCCTTGTACAAACTCCACGTCTTTGAGGACAATTCATCAAAGCCGGAGATTTAGTTTTGTCTGTTAGTTTTTTACGTTCTTGACGTACTAACTGGTTAATTGTAGGCATAATTTCTCCTTTTCTTGTTTATTCTTTTAGCAATTCGCCGTTGTTCCAAGAACCCTTACTTATTCCGGTAACGATTGCTATTCCCACACTCTGAACCGTCAAATTCAGCACGAAAATTTCGACTAGAGTGTAACTCTATTCAACAACACACATACCCCGATGTCAATAAATATGTTACAACAGTTAAACTTTCACAATTTACCATATTTTTGATACCATATTATAGAGGTAAACTATGAACGAACTATATTATTTAAGCGAACAAATCGACCTAATACTACAAAACAAAGTCTCAAACGATAACTACAAAACGCTTGTAGAAAAAATAAAACCTATCGTCTCAGAGTTCAAACAAGGCTCACTCGGTTTAGCACAAATAAACCTTATAGCAGGCGATATAGAACACAACGCTAAAAAGATAATGAAATACATAAATTACGCGCAAGACATTAACCTTGATGCCGTAATATTTCCGGAACTTGCGCTAATGGGATATCCAATCGAAGACACAATCGACAGGCACCCAGTAATCGTTGAAGAGAATATTAAATGGCTTAAAGAAATCGCAAAACTGACAAAAGACATTACAGCGATAATCGGCTTCGTAGAACCTCGCAAAAACGAAACATCAAAAGGTAAAAACTACTACAACTCGCTTGCAATAGTTTCAAACGGCAAAATTCAAGGTGTTGTAAGAAAGTCATTACTTCCTACATATTCTGAATTCAACGACTACAGATACATTGAACCGTCTCCTGTCGTTGGGGTTCAACCCGCTGAAACACTCTGTCACTTTGATATGGATAATATCCAAAACTGTGACAAAACAAACAAGATTAACGGCATAAGATACGGTCTCTCAATCTGCGAGGACTGTTGGAACAACAAGAACTTTTTCTCATCAATCCTTTATGAAATCGACCCGATTGATGAGCTTGCAGAAGAAAACCCGCAGGTATTTATCAACTGTTCAGCTTCACCTAGCCGTGCAAAAAAAGAACAGCTCAAACACAATATGCTTTCATTCGTAGCACACGATTACGAAACTCCGATTGTTTATGTAAATCAGGTAGGCGCAATCGATAACTGCTCTTTTGACGGTTCAAGCAGAGTGTTTGATAAAGACGGCAAGCTCCTCGCACGAGCAAAATCGTTTGAAGAACAGTTCCTGATAGTTAACCCGATTAAAAACATCGGCAAAATCTACCCGTTAACAAAAGGGCTTGAACAATCACTGTCAGAAGAAAAAGTGTTCACACTGGATTACGAAAACGACCTTGAAAGAACTTATAAAACAATTCTTCAAGGGTTACGTGATTATTTCGACAAAAACGGACTAAAACGTGCTGTTCTCGGGCTTTCCGGAGGGCTTGATTCTACTGTTTGTGCCGTTTTATTAGCAGACGCGCTAGGTAAAGACAATGTTTTCGGGGTAAGTATGCCGTCTAAAATAACAAGCCACGAAAGCAGAAGCGATGCTGAAAAACTTGCAAACAACCTCGGTATACACTTTACTGAAATGCCTATCAAAGAAATGGTTGATACAACAAACAAGATGTTCACAGAACTTTTCGCAAATGTTGAAAAAGACTGGTGCTGCCGTTACAAAAAATCATTCACACAGGATAATATTCAGGCACGTTCACGTGCAATGTATCTATGGGGAATAGCAAACGAATTTGCTAGCTGTATCCCGATTGCAACCTCTGATAAATCAGAATTGTATATGGGTTATGCAACGATAAACGGTGATATGTCAGGCGGATTTGCACCGATTGCAGATGTTCCGAAAACAAAACTCTTTGCGTTCGCAAGGTGGATGAACGCTCACAGAGCAGAAAAAAACGCTATCCCTGAAGCAATTATCCTAAAACGACCGGGAGCGGAACTGGCAATAGATGAGCGCACAGGTAAACCGCTGATAGCAGAAGACGCGCTTATGCCATACGAGTTCTTAGACGAAGTTATCTGGCGAATCGAGAACAAACACGAGCATTATCAAGACATGATAAATTCTACGTTCTTGTATGAAAAATCCCACGATGTAAGCCCTGAACAAAAAACAGAGTGGCTCGACAAGTTCTACCGCAGAATGTCAACATCACTATACAAATGGTCTATCCTGCCGCCTTCAGTGATTGTCGAATCCCGTTCAATACTAAAACAGGACTACAAACAGCCGATAACCTCTTCTCATATCAACTATAAAGGTACAACAGAAGAGAAAATCAAAGAAATTTTGACAAATATGTAGTAAGTTGTATAATTCAATAATAGACATTATTAATGAGGAATTTATGAAAGAGCTATTTAACGATTACGTAAAGTCAATGACAACATACATAATGTTTCAAATCAAGGCAGCTGCAAACAAACTGAGACCTGAACTTGAAGCAAAGAACAGAAGTCCAATCTTCTTATCTATGGGAGCGCCAACGGCTAACCCGCCAAAATATATGTTAGACAAGCTTAAAGAAGCTCTTGATATGGACGGAATGCACCTTTATTCAACCCCGCGCGGTGAAAAATTCTTCCTTGACGCTGTTGCACAAAGGATGAAAACTCGTTTTGGTGTTGAACTTAACCCGCAAACCGAAATCTCATCATTGTTAGGTTCAAAAGAAGGCTTAGCACACATTATAAGAATCCTTATTGAACCGACCCACGACGAAGAAGAACAAGATGTAATCTTCGTTCCGGACCCTGGTTATGCTTCTTATAACCAAATGGTTCAAATCTCAGGCGGTAAATGTTTCTCTATCCCGTTAACAGAAGAAAACAACTACATGCCTGACCTAAATGATGTTTGGAAAGATTATCTTGAACAAGGCGGAAAACCTGAAAAAGTTAAAGCCTTAATCATAAACTACCCGAATAATCCGTTAGGCGTAACAGCTACACGTGAATACTATTCTCACGTTATAGAGTTCTGTAAAACCCACAAAATCCTATTGATATCAGACGCAGCTTATGCTGATTTATACTTCTATGAAGAAGACAAACCGTTCAGTATCTTAGAGTTTGAAGGTGCAAAAGATATCGCTGTAGAATTCTTCAGCTTCTCAAAACCTTACGCAATGACAGGTGCAAGAATGGGCTGGGTCTGCGGTAACGCAGAAGCCATAAGCCAGCTTGTAGTCTTAAAATCAACTATCGACAACGGATTCTACAAAGCTCTTCAATATGCCTGCGCTGAAATACTTAACTCTCAAGAGGGTGAAGACTACTACAAACAAGCTAATCAAGATTTAAAACACAAACAAGATATATTCGTTCAAGGTATGAAAGAATTAGGCTGGCCTGAATTCAAAGTACCTAACGCAACATTCTACCTATGGATGCCTATCCCGCCAAGATACTCGTCTTCAAAAGAATTCACTGATGAGCTTTTGAAAACATCAGGTATCGTAGCTGTACCGGGACACGCTTACGGTAACTGCGGCGAAGGCTATTTCAGGGTATCTATAGTATGCTCTGAAGAACAAATCAGAGAATGTATTAACAGAATGAAAGAAGACGGATTCTACTATAATAACTAACCTAAGAAATCGTCCATATCTTCCATATCAATCTCTAAATTTGACTCATCCTGTTCATCAGTAAGTTCAAGGAGTTCTTCGTCTTTTTTAGATTCTTCTTTCTGGTTACCGTTCTTGTCTCTATGAACGTAAACACCCATACCGCCGCCGGCGTTTTTATCTGATTGATATGAAACGAACGGATCACTTCCATTTATACCAAATGACATAATATCTTCCTCTTTTTTGTACTTACTTTTATATTATAACGTATTTTTGAAATAAAAAAAGGTGCTAATTGCACCTTTTTTCTAGTTATTGCTTAAAACAAGCTTCAACGTTGCCAGATTCTTTATAGACAACATTTTGTGTTTGTTTCTTTGTGCCTTAGAAATTTCAAATATTCTGCAAATACGTTGGATTTCATCTATATCTTTTTGTGATTCAAATTTATATACATTCTTAATTGGATCAGCGACAACAGCCATCATTGCATTTAATTCAGATTCTTTCATCCTAAATTCCTTATAAAAATAATATCCTATATTCTTATAAAGTTATTTTTTTCATGATAATTGCCCGTTCTGTTAAGAAATATTAATATAATCCTGATTTTCTTTCAAAATATAGTCAAGAGCGGACATAATTTCTTTGTAATCTTCCATAATAACAAGCTGGCTTCTGTATTTAGCAGCGTTGCGAACCCCGTTGATATAGAACGGATAGAATTTACGTACAAATTTAAGCCCGACTTTTTCACCTCTCAACGAGATTTCTTCATCAAGGTGGGTTTTAAAATCGTTAATTTTTTCTTCCAAAGTAGGCGGCGCGAGTCGTTCGCCGGTTTTGAAGAAATGTTCAACACGATGAATTAAAGAAGCGTCACCAATCGCGCCGCGACCTATTGCAACACCGTCTGCCTGCGATTCTTCCATACATTTTTCGGCGGTTTCAATCGAAACAACGTCGCCGTTTGCAAACACCGGAATATCTACTGACTTTTTCAAATCAGCAATCTTTTTCCAGTCAGCCTGACCGCCGTACATCTGGTTACGGGTTCTGCCGTGGATAGTTATAAAATCTGCGCCCGCTTCTTGCATCCAACCGCCAAACTCAACAAAGTTCATCTCAGCCGCTGTATAGCCCAAGCGAAACTTTACACTTACAGGGACAGAAACCTGTTCTTTAACAGCCTGAACAATATCATACGCAAGTCTGTCGTTTCTCATCAACGCACAACCGTCGTTTCCGACAGTAACTTTTTTAACGGGACATCCCATATTGATATCTATCATATCCGCAAACTGTTCAAGGTACTTCGCACAACTCGCCAACATCTCAGGCTTGTGACCGCTCAATTGATACGATATAGGGCTATGGTCTTCATTGCGTTTAGTGATAACAACATCTTTAACCTGTGTTAAGGCTTCTGAACTTATCATCTCAGTTGTTAACAAACAATCTTTTGAATACTTTCTAACCAAGCTCCTCAATACATAATCAGTTATTCCCGCCATTGGCGCCAATGATACTTTTGAAGAGATTAACTTATCTACTACCGTTCCCATTTTTTAACTCGTCTTCTATCTCAGGTATTCTCGCTTTTACATATTGAGAATACTCGTCATCTTTATCATACACTTTTATAAACCTTTGATAATACTCAAGCGCGTTCTTGATATCCTTAAGGTTATCATAATCAATAGCTATCAAATAATTTGTTACAGGCTGATCAGGATTAAACTTCAACGATTTCTTATAATCGTTTATCGCTAACAAATAGTTTGTTTTCGCATCATAAACCGTAGCTCTGTAGTAATACGCGTCAGGGTTGTTCGGGTTCTCTGTTAAAGCTTTATTCAATAGTTTTAGCGCATCATCATACTGCTGATGATCTATCAACGCAACCGCATCCTGAACACCTGTCTGACTAAGAACTTCTTTCATATCCAACAAAGCTTCTTTTGCCATTGTATTGTTTGGATTAAGTGCCAGAGTACGTTCAAAATAAGTCTTAGCTTCGTTATATCGTTGCATATTAACATAGATTGCACCGATACTATAAGCAATATCAGCGTTTGAAGGTGACATTGCTAACGCTTTTTTATAATATTCTAAAGCTTTATCCGGTTGTTTAAGCCCCTGATAAGCACCCGCAAGCCCGAGCAGAATATCCGTTGACTGCTCTGATACAGATGAATACAACCTGATTGCAGTATTATAATCACCGCTATTGTAAGCATTATAAGCTTGCTCTAACAATTCGGAATTGCAGTTAGCGTCAATATCTTTGATTAGCTTTGAATAAGAAGTTTTTGCAGGGAACTTAGATTGACCCACACGAAGAACCTCTTTTGCTTTTTGGTAATCTTTTTTCTGTGCATAACAAACGGCAAGGTTCTCATAAACCCCGTCACGCATAGGGTCAACCGACTTTATCAGCTCATAATACTTGATAGCCGTATCATAATTTTTCTGTTCATGTTGTATAAGCGCAAAGTTATAAAGCTCATCTACATAGTATTTATCAGGGTTAACCCTGCTCTTTACGTAAAGATAAACTTCCTCAGGCGACATTGCTGTTCTTGCCAGTTCAGAGATTTTGTCATTAAACTCATTAGAGCCCGGTTTCATTGATTGAAGCTTTTTATACTGTTGCAATGCCAGTTTTTTAGTATCCGGTTTTGCTTCATAACACTGAGCAAGATATAGGTTTGCAAAATAGTTTGAAGGCTGCATAATGAGGATATTTTTATAGACCTCGATAGCCTTATCGTATTTACCTTGAACCTGTAACAACGTACCCATATTCAACTGGGTATTCAAAGCTGTCTCTTCGTTACGATTTGGTTGGTTTTGAGACTGTTTATAAAGCTCATATGCTTCATTGTACTTGCCCTGACGTTGTTTAATCGCCCCCAAATCCGCTAACAAATTCGGGTCGTTTGGAGACTCCATAAGTTTCTTGTTATAAATACGCTCTAAATCACACAACATCTCAGGATTGTTGTCGCAATGTGACAACACATAGTTATATTGTTCAGAAGCACCTTTAGTATTACTCAACTTATCAAGCACATTTGCATAGCGAAGCCTTGTCATAATATCATCAGGGTTAGATTCAATTACAAGTTTATAGTATTCATCTGCTTTATTATAATTCTTTGTAATCGACATCATAGAAGCGATTCTTGCAAGCGCTTTTGCTCTATATGCAGGGTTATTGACGACCTGCTCATATTCATAAATAGCCGCCGCATAATTTCCTAACCCGTCAAGCGCCTGAGCTGTCTTGAAATGACCTGCTGCAGATGTATCAGCTCCATACTGTTTTTCACAATATTTCAAACTGTTTGCAGCAGACGAGATTGAACTCAAAGAGTTCATCGCAACATCGTTTTCTACATAGTATTTAAGGTAATAAAGCGCACTTCTGAAATCGTTCGCCGCATCTTTATAGTTGTTCTCATAATTAGCAAGATACGTACCGCGCGCAAGATACGAGTTGATTAAACCTATTCTTGATGAATTATCACCGATTCTCTGACTGAGCGCCTGTTTAAATTCATCAATCGCACTGGAATACTGCGCATTGAAATAAAACTGTTGACCTTTGCTATAATGCTCATAATACCCTGCAAAAGACGGCAGAGCACAAGCAATCTGCATAACCCCTAATATAATACCCGATACAACAATTTTCTTATTCATATAATATATTTTATAGCAAGAAAACTGAAAGATTACAACCTAACCTGTTAAGCAGTTTGTTTTGGGGCAAATTTTTCTTTTATAGCGTTAGCAACCAAATACCTAAAGTAACTCCGCCCGCTACTAACCCTGCAACTCCTGCATAAGTACCCCAAGCTTTCAAATAGTTACCCTTTAATTTTCCTAACTGTTCAGGGTTCAAATATTTCTTAGCCATCTTAACACCACGGATACTTGCCAAACCTTCTTCCGCTAGCATAGGAGCATAAGAAGCTAATGTGAGTTTACCGGCATTATTACTTACAAAATCAAGCGACTTTTCAATATTATCTTTTTGTTCCTGAGGTTTGTTTTTATCAACTTTATGCAACAACCCTACTGCAAGAACCACAGGCGCAACAAGTGAAACCCCAAACGGAGTAATGCTTCTTGATTTTTGTAACATTCTTGACGCAAAACCACCGTTTGCGTTCATCGCATGACCCAATTCGTGATAAGCTGATGAGAATAGACTTTCTTTGTGAACAACAACATCCTTTGTACCGGTGAAATAGGCAGCATTTGCACCCTCACCAAACATCTGAGTGTAAACCTTTTTCAATTTTTTCATAAGAGGATTTTTAGATTTAATATTTGTATCAATAATCTCTTTTAATCTCGTTTTACCGGCTGTAGATTTATCTATTGCGTTAAACTTAACACCCTTTTCAGCCAAACCTGTTTCTTTTAAAATTGATTGAACATTCTTAGCAGTGTTCTCAAAAGTATCAACCTCAGGCATTAACTTTTGCAAAAATTCTCTTGATGCATCTATCTCTAAAGGGCTATGAAGAGTAAATGAATCTTTAAGAGTCATAGCTGGCATTGCTAAACCGATAGCCGCACCCGTTAACCCTGAACCTACATTAACTATTCTGTCATTGTTATTTATCATACTGATTTAAGTACTGTAAATAAGTTTTTTGCTAGTTTATTAAGAAAATTTTACAAACTATAATGCGTTAGCAACAACTTTCAGATTTTCATCTGTAATCTTAGCTAAAGCAGCCTGTTTATAATCGGATTTCAAAAGGTTTTGAGACTTCAATAGCTCCATAACCTTGATAATAACAGTCTGATTTTCACCGCTCAACAACGATACAAGGCTTTCTTCATCCCTGATAATCTCTAATACAAAAAAGATAAAAGGACTTTCTTCGAACAACTCTTCATACAAGAACGACGTCATAGGATACAAATTCGCATTATTTAACAGGTTCTTGATATCGTTAACTTCGTTTTTCGTATTCTTGTCCTCATCAAACAAGTATTCTTCGTTTTCAGTAATCATATTGAACTTGTCTTTTGCAAGGAACAATGCAACAGCGACCGCTCCGCTAGGTGACATATTTAATAATCTGTCTACAAACTCATAAAATCTGAAAGTTATAACCTGAGAAACAGGTATAAGTTCCACAAGTCCGTTCACAATATAACAGAACGTCAGAATAGCGTCTTCATGAAACTCTGTATTCAATAAATCAGGCAAACTCTCAAGATATGGGATGTCTTCCGCGATGTTTTCTGAAAGTGATGATTTTTTCATGACCTCAAACAACGGTTTCAAAGCGTTTTTATCCTGATAAGAAACTAAGAAATTAACAGCTTTCATCTGTTCGAAATCGTCATCCGATTCAAGCAATTCCAAAGCTGAATCATAAGCTTTTCTGTCGCCAATCTTTGCTAAAGCGCGTGCGCAGTTCTCTGATAACGATGTTTCATCGTCAAAAGCATAACTATTCAAAAGCTCTAAAGCTCTTTCGTCATGGTTATACGCAAAGAAACCTGCTGCGTAAATTTTCTCATTAACAGTGCCGTTTCTAAGTTTATCCAAAATAATATTTGTAACCTCTTCATCGGCAAACTGAGCCAATGTTGATGTGATAAAGTCTTCATAATAAGGTGAATACACATCTAAGAAGTTAAGCAAATTCTTGTAATTATTCTTATTACATGCTTTTTCAAGACGTTGAGCAACATTTGATTTAACAAAATCGAACAAAAAATCGTCTTTTGAAACAAGCTCTTCAAATAATTCAACGTTAGAATCGTTGATTATCTCAAATGCGACAGGTTCGTAATCTTTCGGGTTTTTACCCGTTAATAATTTGATTTTATCCATAATTATATCTTAATCCAAGTAAAATACAGTGACAACTTTGTGGTTTTCTTCAGCGTATTCAACCGCTGTATGTAAAGTTTTACTTGTATGAGATAAGAAACAAATCAATTGATTACAATCGTCGATAATTTCTCTGTTACAAACTCTTGAAGCGTCAGCAAGCGTCATCATAGCCCTGTCAGAATGTTCGATAATATTAGGAACACCGATAAGCTGGTTTTGAACGTCACTAGGCTGCTGACCGATAGTTTGAGGTAAAATAACTTTTAGTTTATCAGGGTTAGACTTCATCGCACCGCGAATAGCCGCAGCGTTTGTACCGTAAGAACCGCCTGATGTAATGATAGTATTGCCTTGCATAACTAACGCTGTAGTCAAAGTTTCAATCATTTGTTGGTGAGTGATTGCAAGGTTACGTGAGCCGATAATCGCAATACGCTTTGCTGCCTGTTTAATAGTCGCCAATTCCATTGACAGCTCATCAACCGTACCCGGAGCGTCCTCAACAGCAATCGGAGCGTCGTCAAACGGCACCATAATTGAACTTTGCGTATTTTCTTCGTTATCTGACATATTTTTGATATCTACCATTATTTTCTTTACCTTTACAATTGCATTATATTAACTTTTCGTGTATGGTGTTAATAATATCACAAAAAATAGATTTTGGGAATAGGGAATGGAAAATATTTTAGAAAATCTCAACAAAGAACAGTTGAGTGCAGTCAAAACAACTAACGGCTCTTTACTAATCCTTGCAGGCGCAGGCAGCGGTAAAACAAAAGTATTAACCTCAAGAATCGCATACATGGTTAAAAACGGTATCGACCCGCGCGAAATCTTAGCCGTAACCTTCACAAACAAGGCGGCGAAAGAGATGAAAGAACGTCTTGCTAAGATATTAGGCGAAAATATTGTTAAAATGATGTGGGTAGGTACTTTTCACAGTATCTGCGGCAGGATTCTGAGACAAGAGATAGACAAATATCAGTTCCCGTCAGGCAAAAAACTCGATAGAAACTTCACTATCTACGACGAACAAGATTCTCTCGCGTTAATCAAACAATCAATCAAAAAACGCGGACTTGATGAAAAAATGTACGTTCCAAAGCTTGTAAAAGCTATCATCTCAAATTCTAAAAACAAAATGCAGGACGCGTATACATTTGCAACTTATGCACGTGATTTTAAAACTGAACGTATCGCAGCTATTTACGACGATTATGAAACAGCTTTGAACAACAACAACGCTATCGATTTCGACGACATGCTTATGTTGTGCGTAAAGCTATTAGAACAAAACACTGAAGTTCGTACAAAGTATTATAACAGATTCCAACACATACTTGTTGATGAGTTTCAGGACACAAACCAGGCGCAATACAACCTTGTTAAATCGTTATATACCAACGATTTACCTGACATTCCGGAATCACGCTCATTGTGTGTTGTAGGTGATGTCGACCAGTCAATCTATAGCTGGCGTGGTGCGGATTTTAAGATTATACTTAATTTTCAGCACGATTTTAAAGGCTGTAAACTCGTTAAATTAGAGCAAAACTATCGCTCCACCGGTAATATTCTGAACGCTGCAAACGCGGTTATCGAAAACAACGACGAAAGGGTTGAGAAAGTTCTTTATTCCAATAAAGGCGACGGTGATAAGATTACTTATTACGAAGCAATCGATGATTCTGACGAGGCGAACTTCATCGCTTCCACTATCAAACGAACCGCTACTGATTACAGCGAATACGCAATTCTATACAGAACCAACGCTCAATCACGCTCGTTAGAAGAAGCGTGTATCTCAATGGGGATACCGTATAGAATCTTTGGCGGTTTGAAATTCTACGACAGAAAAGAGATTAAAGACGCCATAGCTTATCTTAAGCTCATTCATAACATGAACGATTCACAGAGTTTGAAACGCGTAATCAATGTACCAAAACGCTCAATCGGCGATACAACAATCAAACATCTTCAAGACTATGCAACAGATAACGATATGAGCTTGTATCAGGCGATTTTGGAGATTGAAAACGTTGAGACAATCCAAAATCGCGCTAAGACAAAACTTACGGAATTTGTAAAAGTTATACAGTATTTCAAAGACATTCAGTCAAAATACAATCTGCACGAGTTTTTAAGCTTGATTATTGAAAGAACGGGTTATTTAAAAGAGCTGCAGGACGAGAACACAGATGAAAGCGAAGCAAGGATAGAGAACTTGCAAGAACTTGTCAATGTTGCGAGTAGTTTTGTACCGGAAGAAGAGGGCAATGTTCTGGGCGAGTTTTTGGCACAGGTTTCGCTTGTATCAGACCTTGACGGCGCTGATGATATGAGTAATACAGTGACTTTGATGACATTACACTCTGCTAAGGGTTTGGAGTTCCCGACGGTGTTTATGGCAGGGCTTGATGACGGGATTTTCCCTAGTGCAAGAAGCTCTAATACTGTGTCTGAGCTTGAAGAAGAGCGTAGACTGATGTATGTCGGGGTTACACGTGCTGAAGAGAAACTTTATATTACACATACAAAATGCCGCAGGATGTGGGGTGAATCTAAATATTATCCGCCAAGCAGATTTATAGCAGAAATTCCTGAGGATTTGATTGATGGTATTGTTTCTGAGGTTTCTAACAGTTATGCTGGCGGAAGAACATTCCAGAACGCAGTAAATACAATCAAAAGCAGATATAATGATGATTTTGTAAAACCAACGAATACGATTTCGGCGGGGGCAAAGAAGTTGAGTTCTGTTGTTAAGAAACCTGCTACAGTTACTTCTACTTATTCTCAACAGGTTAAAAGAACAACTGCAAGGGCAATGGTTGTGAAGTCTGCTGCGAACAAAAAACGTCAGGAAGAGCGTATTAACGCTATTTTAGAGGACAATCCGTTCAAGCGAAAAATGGAAGCGAAACGTCTTGAACGTGAACGTCAGGCGTTGATTGAACAGCAAAAGATAGATGAACAAAAATCATCAGTAGCATTATTGTTTAATGAGGGTGACAGAGTTTTCCATGAAAAACTCGGGGTCGGCACTATCTTAGAGGTTATCGAAATGGGCGAAAGCACAATGTATTCGATTGACTTCGGCAAAATGGGTAAAAAGGCAATGGACGCAAACTACGCCCACCTCAAAAAGTTTTAATTTTTATACAAAATAAGAGATTGCATCAAGTAATTCTGCTGATGATAGATCTTGCATACGTTTATTTGCATATTGTTCTTTGCCTGAGTGTTTAGCACCGCAAGTTCTTGTATAGCTTGCTATTTTTGTTCCGTCTTCACGAGTATAGCCACTGACTTGATAAGTACCTGCACAACCTTCGGGAATAAGTTTGTTAGAATTGTTGTCTGGTGAAACATTCAGCTTTTTCTTCGGCTGTCTTCTTCCTGACAAGTCTAAAATGAGTTTACCTTCTTGCATTTTCTCAATAACTTTTCGCGCCATAATATCTTTTATTCTATCGTCATCAGGATTTTTTGCATTTTTACCAATCTCATCACGAATTTCTTTACCGATTTGTCTTCCAACTTCATTATTATGCAAATCCATTCGTTCTTCCTCTTTGGATTGGTTATGTTTTTTATTTCCTTCTTTTTCATGGAAATCACCTAACATTTTAGCATTAAAATCATTAAATCTAAGTGTAAGATAGGCTTGCATATACGCATGCCTAAACGCATCCGCTTCATTATTCCAAGCAGAACCGTTTTCAAGTTCAAATCCATATTGTTTTTGGTATTTTACGGTATCTTTAAGCATTGTTTGGATAAATTCTTCTTTTGACCATATTTTTTTGCTTGTATTCATTTTGATTTCTCCTTATAATTATTCTATGAAATTACATCAATCATTATTTTTAAATATTGTTGCATTTATCGGTTTAATTAATTTATTTGAATCTTTTATGTACCTTTACAGTTTATTTATTGAAAAGTTTTTCAACATTATTTTAAATTTCTTTTTATTGGAAAATTTTTCTTCAGCTGTTGATTTAGTTGTACCTATATTCTTATTGTTATTTATTGCAGAATACGTAATCATCAAAGCAAAAAAACTTCAACCAATAATAAAAAACAATAGTAAACTATTCAAAGCATTATTTTATTTATGTTTTGTAATTGCGATATCAAAATCAGCGTTCTGGTGGTTTGTTCTGTATAGTTTTGGATTCAGATTGTTTTAATATCGTGCTTAATATTATCTCCTTTATGGGTAAATGTAATTAACATAGATACTTTACTAATTTTTGTACCCATTTGTCACGCAATATTACAATGTTGTTACATTTTTAATCACAACTTAATTAAATGTTTTTTCCCATTCGTAAGCAGTCTTAATGCTCTCAGTTAAAGTATGTTTAGGGTTCCAACCCAACATCTTTTGAGCTTTTGAATTATCAGCAACAAGAGTAGCAGGGTCGCCCTCACGTCTTGGCATAATATCCACCGGAATATCCTGCTCAGTAACAGTTTCACACGCAGAAAATACCTCTTTAACACTGTTACCCGTCTTTGTACCCAAATTAAAATAATTAGTATCACCGTCGTTATTCAAATAATCTAACGCCAAAAGATGAGCGTCAGCTAAATCCTCAATATTTATATAATCCCTTACGCAAGTACCGTCAATCGTATCATAATCCGTTCCAAACATCTGAAAAGTCTGACCGCCTGAAAAAGTCGCCTTCAAAATATTCGGTATCAAATGGGTTTCAGGCTCATGCCATTCGCCAACTCTTGTCTTAGAATCAGCACCCGCAACATTGAAATATCTTAACCTAACACTGCGCAATCCATAAGCCTTGTCGTAATCGTCCAAAATCTTCTCTATCATAAGCTTAGAGCTTCCATAAGGGTTTATAGGTAACTGCGGGTGGTTTTCATCAATCGGTGTATAATCCGGTTCACCATAAGTAGCCGCCGTAGAAGAGAACACAATCTTCTTAACCCCGTTCTCTAACATTGCTTTAAACAAGTTCAATGACCCGTAAACGTTATTAAAATAGTATTTTTCAGGGTTCTTAACAGATTCGCCAACCTGAGAATACGCCGCAAAATGCACAACAGCGTCAATCTTATGTTTCTTAAACACAGAATTTATATCATCAAAGTTTTGCAAATTACCCTGTATAAAATCAACAAGCTTGCCCTTTGCCCCAACATTTCTAAGTGTTTCAACGGTTTCTTTATGACCGAGCTCAAGACTGTCAAAAATAACAATATCTTCGCCTTTTTCCAAAAGTGCCAACGCACAATGACTGCCTATATATCCTGCTCCGCCTGTTACTAATATCATATAAAAACCTCACTTAAAAACTATTCTTACGAGTATTATAATACAAACTTATTCTTTTACTCCACCTTTTAACATATCGTTCATAATAAGCTTCTGTCCCGCCAAAAAGATTAAAATAGTAGGAACCGTGCAAATAACTGAGCACGCAAGCAAATCGCCCCACTCAATAATTTCTCTGTAACTTCCTTTAAACACCGCCAAACCTAACGGTAAAGTCATCATATTTTCAGTATTTGTAATAATCAAAGGCCAAATAAAACTGTTCCAGCTTGTAATAAACGTAAAGATAGCCAACGTCGCAATCGCAGGCAGCGCAAGCGGACAAACTATCTTGAAAAACATCTGTAACTTATTACACCCGTCAATAATCGATGCGTCCTCAAGCTCTTTCGGGAACGACAAAAAATGTTGCCTCATCAAAAACACCCCAAACCCGCCAAACACACCTGGTAAAATCAAAGCAGGGAATGTATTAACAAGGTGTAATTCTCTCATCAGAAAAAATAACGGGATAATATTAACCTGTGGCGGAATAAACATCGTTATCAAGATTATAAAAAATATAAGGTTTCTGCCCCTAAACTTTATCCTTGCAAACGCGTACCCCGCAAGAGTTGAAACGATTATCTGCCCAATGGTTGTCAAAACAGAAACAACACAGCTATTAAAAAAATATCGACCGACAGGAATTGAATCCGTAACGTGAGAATAATTATTCAAGGTTAAATTCTGAACAACTCCGCCCATATCAGTGAATGACAACTGATTCTGTGAAGAAAAAGAGATTAAAACCATTATCAGAAACGGCCCAATCATAGAGATTGCCGCCAGAATCAATAATGAGTAACTGATAAACTTCTTCATAAAAGAATTTTAACATTAATATAATTTAAAAAACTTTTGAAAGTAAAATTTTCATGATAGAATAAATAAAAACGGAGAAGAAAGATGATTACAGTAAAAGATGTAGAACACGTTGCAAAATTAGCAAGACTTGAACTGACAGAAGAAGAAAAAGAAAAGTTCACAAGCCAATTAGGCGATGTTTTAAAATATGTTGAACAGATGAACGAAGTTAATACAAGCGATGTTGAACCTATGGCACACGCAATCGATTTTGTTAACGTTATGAGAGAAGATGAAGTTAAATACGAACAGACAAAAGAAGAACTGATGAAAAACGCACCTGATGCGGAAGACGGGTTCTTCAAAGTTCCAAAGATAAATTAAGACAAATCGGGGGCTCGGATAAACGCCCCCTTTTTTAATTGGTAAGCTGAGAAGGGGTAAAGGGTTTTATAAAATGACAAAATTTATTTTCATAACAGGCGGTGTAGTCAGTTCATTAGGTAAAGGTATCGTAGGTGCGTCTTTAGGTAAGCTTTTACGTTCCAAAGGGTTCACAGTCGCAATCCAAAAGTTTGACCCTTATATAAACGTCGACCCCGGCACAATGAGCCCGTTCCAACACGGCGAAGTGTTTGTAACCGACGACGGAGCTGAAACTGACCTCGATTTAGGTCACTACGAACGATTCATTGACGCAAACTTTAGCCAGCTCAGCAACGTAACCTCAGGAAGCGTTTATCAAACTGTTATCAAAAAAGAACGTCGCGGCGACTATTTAGGTGCAACTGTTCAAACTATTCCGCATATCACAAACGAGATAAAATCAAGAATCGTCAAGGCACAAAAACATTTTCAAACCGATTTTCAAATAATCGAAATCGGCGGAACAATAGGTGACATCGAGAGTTTGCCGTTCATTGAAGCAATACGACAGTTCAAAACAGAAATCGGAATCGGTAACGCTATAAACATTCACTGTACGTTACTACCGTACCTTCCAACCTCAGGCGAACTCAAAACCAAACCGTCACAACACAGTGTAAACGTGTTGAGAAGCTACGGTCTGCAACCGGAAGTACTAATCTGTCGTACATCTAAACCTATCCCTAAGGTTGAAAAAGAAAAACTCGCTCTATTCTGTTCCGTACCTAAAGACGCGGTTATTGAATGCCGTGATATGAAAAGTATCTACGAGGTTCCGCTTCATTTGAACGACCAGAAGTTAGCGGAAGTTGTGCTTAAACTTTTGCAAACAGAGGATAGACTACTTAACCTTGATTCTTGGATTAAGCTTGTAGACAAGATTAAAAACCCTGCAAAAACAGTTAAAATAGCTATCGCAGGTAAATATACAAAACTGTCTGACGCGTATATTTCTGTCGTTGAATCTTTGAAACACGCAGGTTATTCAAACGACGCAAAGGTAGAAATCAAATGGATTAATTCAGAAGAATGCACAGACCAAAAAGCTTGTAAAGAGATGTTCAAAGATGTTCAGGGTCTTGTAGTGCCGGGCGGATTCGGCGTTCGAGGTATTGAGGGTAAACTTAACGCTATCAAATACGCACGCGAAAACAACCTTCCGTTTTTGGGAATCTGTTTAGGTATGCAATGTGCGGTTATTGAATATGCTCGTAACGTTGTAGGGCTAAAAGGTGCAAACTCAAAAGAGTTTGACGAAAGCGCAACTTACCCTGTAATAGATTTAATGGTAGAACAAAAGAATGTTAAAGGCTATGGCGGCACAATGAGATTGGGCGCTTATGACTGTATGGTTAAAGAAGGCTCTGTAGCCCACAAAGCTTACGGTTCGACTAAAATCTCTGAACGTCACAGACACAGATACGAAGTCAACAACGAGTATCTTGAAACAATCAAAGAAGCAGGGCTTGTGTTCTCAGGAATGTCACCTGACGGAATGCTTGCAGAAATGGTAGAAATTCCGCAAAATGACTGGTTTGTAGCGGCACAGTTCCACCCTGAATTCAAATCAAGACCGGAAAGACCGCACCCGTTATTCTTAGGTCTTATCAATGCAGCGGTCAAAACACTAAAATAGAGAGGTTAATTATGGCAAATCTTAAAATATATTATGATAAAGATATTGATACTAACTTAATAAAAACTAAAAAAATCGCAGTAATCGGGTTTGGCTCTCAAGGCTACGGTCAAGCAATGAACCTTAAAGATTCAGGCTGTGACGTTGTTTTAGGTCTAAGACTTGGAGGGAACTCTGACACAAAAGCTAAAGACTACGGTTTCAAAACAATGACAATATCAGACGCCGTAAAATACGCTGATATCGTCCAAATCCTTATCCCTGATGAGATTCAGGCAAAGGTTTACGAGGAACAAATCAAACCTTATTTAAGAAAAGGTCAGTCTTTGATGTTCTCACACGGGTTCAATATCCATTTCAAAAAAATAGTTGCACCTGCTGATGTGAATGTGTTTATGGTAGCGCCAAAAGGTCCGGGACACACAGTAAGAAGTGAATATCAGCAAGGTAAAGGTGTTCCTTGCTTAATCGCGATTGAACAAGACCCTTCCGGTGATTCAAAAGAGGTTGCACTCTCTTACGCTTCTGCTATAGGAGCAGGAAGAGCAGGTATAATTGAGACAACCTTCAAAGAAGAAACAGAAACCGACCTATTCGGTGAACAAGCTATCATCTGCGGCGGAGTTTCAGCATTGATTAAAGCAGGGTTCGACACCCTTGTAGGCGCAGGTTATTCACCATATATGGCATATCTTGAAGTTTGTCACGAGATGAAGCTTATTGTTGATTTAATCAATCAAGGCGGTTTGAACGATATGAGATACTCTATCTCAAATACAGCAGAATACGGTGATATGACCCGCGGTCCAAGAATCATTGACGACAGCGCAAAAGACGAGATGAAAAGAATCCTTAAAGATATCCAAACAGGTGACTTCGCTCAAGAATTCCTGAACGAAATCAATGGTGAAAGAGAATTATTCAACGGGCTAAGACAGGATAATCAAGGTCACTTAATGGAAAAAGTCGGCGCTGAGATTCGTTCAGCATTCAGCTGGAACAAAGATAACAAAATTATTGACAGAAACAAGAATTAGGAGAGATAAATGCACAGTACAACCGTTCATTACGAAGTATTATCATACACAATCGGCGACACAAAAGCCGGTACAAAAATGGGCAAACTTCAACTTCGCAACACAGAAGACGATACAACTCTGAACTGTGTGTTGTGGGAAGAAACAATCAATAGACTTGATGTAAAGCTATTCAGAGTAGGTAACCTTTTGAGGATTGTCTCAGCAACTTTCAATGAACGGTTTAATAACTGTCTAATATCTTCCGTTGAGCTCATCAAAGAAGCTAAAATGGGATTAGATAAAGAAGAGCAAGACGAAACTTTTGATAAAATAATCTCATACCTTGAAAAAATCAAAAACGACGAACTCAGAAGTTTTGTAATAGGGTTCTACAAAGAACACGCAGAAGAGATAAAGATTGCACCTGCAGCAAAATCAATGCACCACAACTTTATGGGCGGGCTTTTGATTCATACTTTAGAGTGTATCGAAATTGCAAACAATGTAATAAATACGGTATTTCAACGTATTGACTACGACAGCGCTATTGCAGCGTGTGCATTACACGATATAGGCAAGATTTATGAATATACAATCGACACCGAAAACGGTATGATAGACTATGACCACGAGTTCCAAAAAGAATGGATAAGCCATACACAATTTGCATTTTCTTTATGTATGACAAAAGGGTTCAAAAAAGTAGCTAAGATGATTGCAGCGCACCACGGAAGAACCGACTGGGGTGCAATTATTGATTTGAATGAAAAAGACCTTGAATCTTATGTCTATTTTGTTCACCACATCGATGATTTATCAGCTAAATTTGGCAAAATCTCGGCAAGCATGCTGTAATTATTAACAAATGTAACATACATGTATAAAAAATAGTCAATTTTTAGCAGTATATATCCTTTATATATATAAAGGATATTAAAAGGAATACTGCTATGAAATACGACAGCGGCTTTACACCAGTACCGCCGGAAAAACCTTCATTTGACGAATTAAGAGGCAGAATTGCTGAGGAAGAAGCTCGTCTGGAGGAACGTAAAGACAATTTTCATAATACATTATTACCGTTATGCGATACAACATCGGACGCAAACAGGGTTGCTCGTCAGCGTTATTATAAGCAGGCAACTGAAAGCAAAGACTTGTTTACACAATATAGACAGTATCAGGAACAGGTCGAACAACTACGATATCAACAAACACAGCGCAGAAATGCTGCAATGGCACAGTATTCAGGTGTCGAAATGCGTGCTCAGCGTGATAAAGCAGGGGCAGAAGCAGGCGCAGAGTTTGATAAACAAATAGCTCAAGCACAAGGGTTTATGAGCCAAAGTTTCGAACAATATACATTACAAGAGATACAAACAGGGCTTGCTAATCAAGAGAATACGGCTTCAAGATTCGCACAAATTAGCGCATTTAACAACGCAATAAGCGAAGGATTCAGCCTTTCATCAGCTTATACCGATTTGGGTCAAATGAAACAACAGCTCGGCTTCTTTGAAGGCATGGCATAGAAAATTAAAACGTAAAGGTAAATAAATCTTTTAACTCAACCTCAAGCGCGTCAGCAAGAATTTTCATTGTGTGAATGGTTACATTAGCTTCACCGCGCTCAATTTGCCCGATATAATTAAAGTTCATATTGACTTTCTCAGCTAACTTCATCTGAGAAATTTTGTGCTGCTTTCTTACGTATGCCAGCTTTATACCAAATTTTTTTTCAACATTTTCATTTATGCCCATACTAAAAGTATAGCCACAGTAACAACATATTTCTAACCGTTATCAACTATTAAATACTAGTTATTAACCATTAAGATTTGTAAAAGAAATCCCGTTCTCTGAAATCAACATAGTAATATAAACTTTTTATTATTACAAGATGTAAGTTTACAGGAGAGATAGTATGGGCTTCGATATCAGTCAAAACATTCAATCAAGCGGAATAACTCTTGATGAATTTAAAAAAAATATAAAAAAAGAAAAACTCCAACAAAAAGCTGAAAGTATCTTTAATAAATTTAACCAAAACCTAAAAACAAATGATAATGGAGAACAGGTTTTAGATAAAGCTGAGCAGGCTAATTTAATGGCTTTCTTTAAAAAGATTGCAGGAGTTGAAACAGCTGATACAAATATTAGCCGAAAAGACATCAAGAACGCTAAAAAAGAAGGTATACTTGATGACAATATTTCTTATGGTGATATGAAAAACATCATGAAAGCTTATCTTGCTGCATTGAATGAAAACGGCACGGACGATGATTTGAATATAGAATTTGGTGAAAATAACCAGATTACAGCATTTGATGAAAACTCCAGCACACAATATAACATCAATGAAGATTTAGAAATAACATCTACTATAATCAAAGATAACGGTCCTGAAACCATAACAGAAGACTTTAAAAACAAACAAAAGATAGTAGAAAACAGTGAAACCGGTATAACAACTATAACAAAGTATTCTGATAACCAGTTAACTAACCTTATTCAAACAATCACAATTGATAATAACAAAAACTCTGTAACAGTTGAAGAAACAGATTCTGAGGGAAATACAGTAACAGCAGAATATTCAGGAAATTCTGAATCTGCTGTTTCAGAAAACAATCTGACAAAGAAAACTATTGTAAATCCAAAAAACAATTCTACCACCGTTAATGAATATACGGCTGGTAAACTAACCACATCCACCCAAACATTGAGCGATGAAACCGTAATCAAAACCGAATATGATGAACAAGGAAATAAAAGTCTTATAACAGAGACTTCTAAAGACGGAAAAACTGTAGTTACCAATTTAGGCAACCATACAAAAGTAACCACAGGAGAAACACCTGATACAACAAAAACAGAAGTTTTAAACGAAGAAAACACAGACACAGTAAGAACTTTGACTTACAATAACTCAAATAACACTGCCACAATAAATGAAACAAACTTTAAAACTGATAAAGACGGGAATATAATCAGTTATTCAATTTATAACGGCAGTTATGAAACACTCGCTCAAGCAGCTTCAAGGCTCGGTTTGGAAGAAGGAACAGAAGCTTATAATACGTTTATTCAATCAAACGGCGGTGATGCCAAAGCAAGTCTAAGAGCAGGACAACAGTTAAAAATTTCACAGTCAATAATAACTGATTCAACAGTCAACTTTAATATTGAAAGTGCTAATGTTAACAGACAGGACCAAATCAACAACTGGAGAAACGCAAATCCTGAAAAAGCAGCGGCAGCAGCAGCTAAAAGACAAGGTATAACAGATTTACGACAAACCTTTGCAACAGGAAGTCATAAAATCTTTTATAGTCCGACTGGCGAAACCAAATCACGCGTTGTAGGTCAAGGTGCGACCGGCGGAACACACTATATTTATGAAAACGGACGCCTTATAAACCTTGAACAAAAGTTTAATTTACAAGACGGAGAACACATCATACGTGTGACAGATGACGGAACAATAAGAACAAACAAAAACCGTTATTTCAAATTAGACGGTCAAGCAACAACCCAAAGTTCATACAACACAGGTTTTAGAAGAGCTCACGCAGCTACAGGCGGACAGATTAAAGATGTTAAAGGCAATGTGCTCGGAACAACTAATATTACTGTTGAACAAGGAACTCCAGAAGAAATCGCAGCGCGTAAAGCACAAAACAGAATGCGTAATTTACAAAACAGCATAAATAATGCACAAAGAGCATTTGACGCACAAATGCAAAAAGACGGTTGGGCAGCTGATACGGCAGATTTCGTTTCAAAAGCGTGGGGCTGGGCACAAGAACACGCAAATAACGCTGACGCTGTGAGAAAAGACCTTAGCGCATATCGAACAAAATTACAAGAAGCACAAATAGCTTTAGCCGGCGGTGACGTTGAAAAATTCAACCAACTGGCAGCAGAAATCGAAGCAATGGATATTGAAAACCGTGTTGCAGTTTATAACCAATCACAAGATGACGGTGCAGCAGCTGTAAAAACTACCGCAGTAGTGGCAGCATCCGCAGCAGCGGCAGTTGCAACAGGCGGTTCATCATTACTTGTACAAGGAGCTGTAGCCGGAACAGTTGCTGCAGCAACAAGATTCACAGCAGAAACTACTGATTTAGCTACAAACGGTATCGACGGTGATGTTAGTGAAAACCTCGGAAATATTGCGACACAATCACTCGTCGAAGGCGGCGAAGTTGCACTTACAACTGTTACTCTTGGCGGTGCATTTAGACTTCTTAAAGGTGCACCTAAAATAGCAGAAACAGGTTTGGTAAGAACAACAACCGCAAATACAGAAGCCGGATTGGTTAGAACAAGTACTAACGCTAAAGCAGGGTTAGTCAAAATAACACCTAAAGCAACCACAGGCTCAAGTGCAGGCACAGCAGGAAATGCTGCAAGTTCAACTGCAGGTTCAGCTGCATCATCTGCAACAAATATGTTCCAAAAGACTGAACAGTTCTTAAGTTCAATTAAAACAAGATTAAGCTCTGGCGGAGTTAACAGTCTTACATCTGCAGAACAACAGCAACTTGCAGAAACATTAGGTACAACAGTAGATGAGCTTGCTTCTTGCAGCACAAAAAGTATCGCAAGAAAACTTTCAGTAAAATTCCACCCTGATAAAAACATCGGAAACGAAGAAGCTGCAAGTCAAGTATTCCACCATATTCAAGAAATATTGGCAGCGTTATAATATTTATTTCAGTCGAATACGCATAACGCAGTTTGTACCCTGACAGGCAACAAAAAGCATATTGCAGTTTACGTGTACCCCGTAAGGCTGATAAACATCAGACGTCAAAACAGTACAAACACCGGAGCTTGATATCTTCAAGATGTTGTTAGCGTTATAGTTTGCAACATAAATATTGCCCATTAAGTCACTTGCAAGCGCTACAGGCCCCTTTATCTGCATACTCTTATAAAACAACATCCGTTTGCCGTCAGGTGTAATCTTATAAATAGTGTTCTCAGTAAAGCTTGAAACGAAAATATTACCAAACCTGTCAGAAGTTATCCCCGTAGGGCTCGTAATATTAGGGTAAGCTCCGCTTGTCTGACTGACAGCGGAATCAGGGTTTCTGCCGTAAGAGCCCGCAGGTACAACCTGATATTTTGCAAGCACCTCAGCCGCTTTTGTATAAAACTTGTTTGATTTAGGAATCTGTGCAATATACTTTGCTGCAGACGGTTTGTCACCCAGTTGAGCAGAGAGCTTTGCACACATATAAAGCGCTTCGTATTCTTTATCGCTTCTGACAAGTACCTGTTCATAAACAGCAAGCGCCTCGTCATACTGCTGCAAATAATCCAATATAGCACCCAAATTGTAATAAGCGTCTATATAATCAGGAAACAACCGTATCGCCGTCCTGAACCCCGCAACAGCATCATCATACTGACCCATTTTGTAGTTGTCGCAAGCACGGTTATACTCAACCTTCGCGTCCGCAGGCACAATATACTCAGTGACTTGTTCCTCTGAAAATACAGAAGAACAAGTCACTATCATACATATTAAAATCGTTAAAAGTTTATTTTTCATCTGTTAACTTTTTAATGAGTTTTTCGTGTTTGTCAGCAAATTTAGAACCTCTTGCTCTAATTGCCATAGCCAAAATTTCACCCAAATCAATCGGTTGAAGTTCCGCATAGTTGTTAGGCAGTCTCAAAGACCAGTTTGCATCGCCTGATGTACCCGGTCTATTATAAACATCCTCAATCATAAAGTAATCTGTAAAGAACATTTGGATGTTTCTTGCCTTAGAAGCAAACAGTTCAGAAAGTTTAACCTTTCTCAAGAACTCTGCGTCATTAGTAAGCTTAACAATCAAATCGTCTTGATTTTCAGCTTCAGCGTACAAATCTTCAACAAGATTCTTCACGTGTAAATAACCTTCGTGAGTGTTAACCATAGCCTTTGCCCACATTGCGATAGGTTCGTTATCGTGAGTACCAACCATTGTCCAAACATTTTCTTCAATGTTTCTGCAACGGTAAGGGTGTTCAGGTTTTTCAGGTTTAACAAACTGGGTAAGTCTCATGCCTTGAAGCTTGAACTCTTTCATAACCGCTTCAACAGGAGTTGTCAAAGTACCCAAATCTTCACAAACGATTGAGTTTTTGTTCAAACCACATTCTTTAGCTGCAGCGATAACGATTTTTTCTACTAGTTGACCGTATTTTTTAACCTGAGCTTTATCTAAAGTCTTGATATATTGTTCTTTATCAGGCTCAAGCGTATTGTCAACATCAGAAGATTTTGCAATAGCATACTTAGAAAGTTCCGGATGATTAGGTGAAGAATACAATCTGCCTGCACCTTGCTCAACCATAGGTTTTTTACCTTTTTTATAAACCCAAGGGTCAATCAAACCAACGATATGGTCGATTCTTACACCGCCTTGATTTTCTTTGAACATCTTCTTGTAAAGCTCTTTCATAAGCTTTCCGCCTTCGCCTAATGAACCGTCTTCATTAAACATTTTTTCAGGATCCATAACAGGAAATCCCCATGCCTGACCGTCTTTTGAGAAGTAATCAGGAGGACAGCCTAAGCACCAACCGTCCATAAACAATGACTGATAAGCCCATGTGTCTCTGTCTGAGAACGCTACCTGTCTATCTGCAATCATCTTGATATGTTTTTTAGAAGCATATTTCTTTGTTTCTTCCAACTGACGTTCAAGAACGAATTGACAGAACTTGTAGAAATCAATCTCATCAGCGTATTTTTCTTCTATTTCAGAGATTCTTTTTTCAGCTTGTGCTTTTTGTTCAGGTGTTTTTGTGTTCAATAAGTTCTTATCAAGCTCTGATTCCCAGATAGGCCAGTAATCGTTGCCGTTATCGATTGATAACGCTTCATATAAAGCGTCATTATTTAACCAAAACGCATTTTCTTTTTTGAATTTTTCAAACTCTTTGTGTAATTTCTTCTGGTTTTTGAAATTATTCCAAGCTTCTTTTAAAGCTTCGTTTTGAGCTTTTACAACGTATGAATAACAAGTCTTGCCGTTGTTTTGCTCAGGGTTATTTTCAACAATTCTGTTGAAAGTTTCTTCTGAAAGAAGGTTGTACCAATCTTTTGTTGTCAGTTGTTTAAGGTCGATAAACAACGGGTTACCTGAGAAGATTGTACTTGTATAAGGTGATGAATCAGAAGATTTTGTTTTACCTGCAGGTCCAAGTTGAAGCGCGTCGAAAAGTCCTTCTGAATAATCGATAACTTCTTTTGCAGCAGATGAGTTCATATTACCAAAACCGGTATCTTCACCGTATTTTGACGGAAAACTGCTGCCGTGCATAATAAGTACAAAATTGTCTTTACCTAAAACCTTAAGAGCCTCTCTTACAGTTTTTTTGTACTTTTTCAAATCGTGGACCATATTTTTTAACTCCTTATTAAACTATAAACACTTTTCTTCAATCTATCATTGACAAAACAAGAATTCAAGAGGAATTAAAAAGATTGTAACAAACAGCCTAGTAGCCGTTGCCCTCGTCCCAAAGAGATTCGTCATAGTGAACCAACTCTAAATGGTCTATAATAAGTGTATCACCGTTTTTTATACCTTTAGCTTTCAGTTCTTCAAACACGCCCATAGCTGTCATAATATGTTGCAGCCTGATTATTTGTTCAGGGTTACGCGCGTCGGTTACGCTTGCAAGACGTTTGATTTTGCCGCCTTGAACCATAAAGGTATTTTTATCAAGTTTATATATTTCAAACGAGCTGTCATCGTTGTTGTATGCACCTTCATCGTCTTGAACGTGAACTTCGATTTCAGGACGTTCGATTTCGTCAACTTTTTGAGAGACAAAATACATAAGTTCGTCTATGTTTTGTTTTGTAGCTGCTGACATTGTGAAAATTTCTTTGTCCGGAAGATGTTCTTTAAACTCTTTAACCACTTCTAGAACGTATTCTTCATCAGCCGCGTCGATTTTGTTTAAGACAACTATTTGATAACGGTTAGCGAGCTCTTCTGAGTGTTTTTTGAGCTCGTTATTTATTATTTTAAAGTTCTCAAGCGGATTTTCCTGAGTGATATCGACTATGTGGATAAGGAACCGACATCGTTCTACGTGGCGCAAGAACTCATAACCAAGCCCTACACCTTCACTTGCGCCCTCAATCAAACCGGGGATATCTGCTATAACAAATCCGTCCCCGTTAGGTTTCTTCACTACACCAAGGTTTGGAGTAAGGGTTGTAAACGGATAGTCTGCGATTTTTGGTTTAGCTGAACTCACTACACTTATGAATGTTGATTTACCGGCGTTTGGCATACCTAAAAGACCGATATCGGATATCAGTTTAAGCTCTAATCCAACAAGTCTTTCAATACCGGGTTCACCGGGTTCACAGTACTGCGGAGCACGTTTGCGGGCGGTCGCGAATCTGGCGTTACCGCGTCCGCCGCGACCGCCTTTCGCTATCAGAACAGTCTGACCGACTTCTGTAAGGTTACCTATGACAGCACCGGTTTTGTCATCTGTTATGACCGTTCCAAGAGGAACTTTTATGTATAAATGTTTAGCACAACGACCGTGCATACCTTTGATACCGCCGTTTTCACCGTTTTGGGCTTTAAAAACAGAACGAAATTTGAAGTCTAACAAAGTAGCTAATCCGTCGTCTGCTACAAGGTAGATGTCACCGCCGTTGCCACCGTCGCCGCCTGCGGGACCGCCTTTGTCAACATATTTTTCCCGGCGCCACGCTACCATACCGTTGCCGCCGCGACCTGAGACTAATTTAATTTTTGTATTATCTATAAATTGCATTTTTAATTCTCTTTATTTTTGCTTTATAATAGTACTATGAACAAGATTAAAAATACATTATTTAGTAACACACCCGTAACATTTGATGAAAACAGTTACATTATGGCTATCGAATCAAGCTGTGATGAAACTGCTTGTGCTATTGTTCAGGGTGGCAGAAAAGTAGTTTCAAACGTTGTAGCTTCACAGATAAAAACGCACGAACAGTTTGGGGGTGTAATCCCTGAAATTGCGGCAAGAGAACATTTGGAAGCTATCAATGTTGTAATAGATAAAGCGTTTAAGGAAGCCAACCTTACACCTGATGATATGTCAGCGTTTGCGGGAACCGTAGGACCGGGGTTGGTAGGATGTCTGCTTGTCGGACTTAACGCTACAAAGACGCTTGCATTAGTTCACGATAAAGCGTTTATCGGGGTTAACCACTTGAACGCACACGTAAGCGCTAACTTTATTGATACGGATTTAAAACCGCCGTTTATTGCGTTATTGGTTAGCGGCGGACATACACAGCTTATTGACGTTAAGTCTTATTCCGAGCTTGAGATTATCGGTGAAACTATAGACGATGCCGTGGGTGAAGCGTATGACAAAGTTGCAAGATTGATTGGTTTACCTTATCCGGGAGGTCCAAGACTTGATAAACTCGCTCAGGAAGGTAACCCGCACGCGTTTCAGCTGCCTGAGGCTAAGGTCGGAGAGTTTGATTTCAGCTTTAGCGGGCTAAAGACCGCGACTTCAAGACTTGTAAGGTCGTTTGAAGGTAAGGAGCTGCCTACAGCTGATATCTGCGCAAGTTTTCAAGAGTGTGTTTCTTCAACATTGTTGAAAAAAGTTAAAAAAGCATTAGAAGCAAAGGGTTATAATCAAGTTGTTATAGCAGGCGGTGTTGCAGCTAATTCAGAGATTAGACGTAAGATATTTGAACTTGAAAAAGAAGGCTACAGGGTAAATGCACCTATTATGAAGTACTGTACTGATAACGCTTCTATGGTAGCAAGCTCAGCGTTCTTCTTTGACAACACCTTTGACGATATCGATGTAGAAGTTTTCTCAAGGGTTAAATAGATTATGGGCGGAATTTATCAGAAAACTCTTGAATCGCTTGAATACCCGAAAGTGCTTGAAGAACTTTCGAACTTCTCGCGATGTAACTACTCTAAAGAGCTCTGTCTCGATTTGAAACCCGAAAAAAATACCGAACTTATCCAAACCCTTTTGAACTACACAAAAGAATCGTTAAACATCCTTAATCAAGCTATGGATATCCCGCTGGAGTTCGTTATTGACCTAAAAAAAGTCGATTTCAGACCGGAATACTTTTCTGAAACGGAGTTGTTGGATTTTGCAAAAACACTCAGAAGCTCCCGTCTTGTAAAAAACTTCATCAGAGAAAATACAGAGCCGGATTCACTCTTATTCAACCTGTCTCAAAAACTCTTCGTTAATAAAGAGCTTGAAGACCGCATAACAGACACATTTGACGAAAACTACAATGTCCGCCATAACGCGACCCAAACACTCTCAGGACTGTATTCTTCCTTAAAAGATACCGAAGACAGCCTGAAAGCAACCGTTACAAAGCTATTGAATACACCGGATTTTAACAAACACTTACAGGAACAAATCTACACAATCCGTGATGACAGAATAGTGTTTCAGGTAAAAGCACCTTCAAAAAACAAAATCGCAGGTATAGTACACGATGTGTCATCTACAAACAGAACATTCTACATCGAACCAAACCAGATAGTACCCCTCAACAACAAAATTCGCGAGGTCAAATCAAAAATCCACGGCGAAATAATAAGTATACTCACAAACCTTTCACGTGATATAAAATCAGATATCGAAGAGATTAAAAACTCAATAACAATCTTAGGCGAGATAGATTTTCATTTCACAAAAGCCCGCTATGCCGTGAAAACTCAGGCAATTGAGCCAATATTAGAAGAAAAAAAGATTGTCAAAATCGACAGAATGCGACATCCGTTACTGATTGGAAGGGTTGAAACCCTTGTTGCAAACGATTTTTCTATCGGTAAAGATTACCATTCCGTACTAATAACCGGGTCAAACACAGGCGGCAAAACCGTTGCTATGAAAACAATCGGGCTGTTTTTATTGATGACAAATTCCGGTATGTTCTTACCGTGTGCGGAAGCTCATATCTACCCGTTCAAATCAGTCTTTGCAGACATCGGCGACTCTCAAAACATCCTGCAAAACCTATCAACGTTCTCATCTCACATGACAAACATAATTGATATCCTGAACCAATCGAACTCCGACAGCTTTGTCCTGATAGATGAACTCTGCGCAGGAACCGATCCAGTAGAAGGCGCAGTGCTTGCGGAAGTAATTCTTAAAAGACTAAAAAAACTCTCCGTAAACTCGGTTATAACAACCCACTACGGCGAACTCAAGTCACTAGAATACTCTGACCCGTATTTCAAAAACGCAAGCGTAGAGTTTGATACCCAAACACTTCGTCCGACCTACAACCTCGTAATCGGTATTCCGGGGTTGAGCAACGCTATAGCGGTTTCTTCAAACTTAGGGCTCGATAAAAGCCTTATTAAACAGGCGCAGGATATTCTTTATAAACAAAAAGATATCTCGCTTGAAGTGGTAGAAAAGCTTCAAGACACCCACCAACAGCTTACCCAAAACCTTAAAACAGCGGAAGAAACAAAAGAAGAAGCCCAATCGCTTAAAAAGAAATACGAAAAAGAAGTAACAGAACTCAAAAAATCGAAAAACAAAACCATAAAACATATCAAAAGCCGATTCGACAGCGAACTTGATGAAGCGAAAGCAGAAATTAAAGACATCTTAAACGAGCTCAGAAAAAACAAATCAGAAAAAATAGCGCGCCGGTCTTATGCAAGGCTTGCTAAGCTTGAATCCAAGTTCCGCGGGGATTTGAACGAGCTTGAAGAACACGAAAAATATGAAGAAATCAACTGGGATGAAGCAAAAATCCACGATATTTTCATCGTAAAAGAAATTCATCAGGAGGTTGAATTACTTTCTCTACCTGATAAAAGCAAAAACGTGTTTGTTATGATGGGCAACATCAAGACCAAAATTAAACAAGACAAGCTCGCGATGTATAACAAATCACTGATACGAAAACCTGTCTTCAAACCTGCAAAACCAAGCGGGAACATAGAGCTCAAGCGGTATTCAATGTCAAATACGCTTGATTTACGCGGTTATACTGTAGAAGACGCGCTCGATGAACTGGAAGCGTTCCTTGATAAAGCGTCGTTAGTGAACCTGACCCCTGTTTCAATAATCCACGGTCACGGAACAGGCGCGCTAAAATCAGCTGTTCGCGAGTTTCTATCAACATCACCTTATGTAGCAAAATACCGTGCCGGTGAGAACACAGAAGGCGGCGACGGCGTGAGTGTGGTGGATATAAATTAGGAGCCGCCGCCATGGATAATAAGATAACTGTTAAGGTTTTAGATTGCACACTACGTGACGGCGGATACGTTAACAACTGGGAGTTTGGCACTGAAAATATTGAACAAATAATCTCGCACCTTTCTAATGCAGGGCTTGATTATATTGAATGCGGGTTTTTAAAAAACACAGACTATGCCCCGAACACAACAATATTTACTAACCCTAATCAACTGCCCGCAATGAAGAACCTTTGTCTTATGGTAAACTACCCGACAGAAATCATGCCGGAACCAAGTGACATAATCTTACGTGTAGCGTTCAAGAAACAAGACCTTCAAAATGCGATTACATACTGTAAAAAACTAAAAGAGCGTGGTCACAAAATTTTCATCAACCCTATGGTTACAGATAGCTACATAGAGACTGAGTTAATAGAGTTAATCAAAGAAGTAAATAAGATTAAGCCAATTGCTCTCACTATAGCAGATACAATAGGTGAGATGACAACAGATGATATTGAGACCCTGTTCAAAACAATCGACTCTCGTTTACACAAAGATATCGCGTTATGTTTTCATTCCCACAACAACATACAGATGTCGTTCACAAACGCAAAAACACTAATCGAGCTTTGCAAGACAAGAGATTTAATCATTGATTCCAGCATATTCGGTATGGGAAGAGGGGCAGGTAACCTATGCACTGAACTTATTGCCAAACATTTAGGCAAATATAGTATGTCTGAGATAATGAAGGTTTCACGAGATTATATAATGCCAATTTACGAAAAACATCCGTGGGGTTGTTCAGCCGAGAGTTATCTTGCGGCAATAAACCATTGTCATCCAAACTATGCAAAGTTTTTAGCAGAAAAAAACTTTTCAGCAAAAGAGATGAACAGAATTTTTCAATCAATCCCCGATGACAAAAAAACGGTATTCGATAAAGAACTAATCGAAACCCTGATTAAACACGTATAATCTTTTCAAGTTCGCCGTTCATAAACTCTTGCTGCAGTTCAACAACCTCGGCTAACATATCTGTGAAATCCTGATAGCTGTCGCTATTTTCACATCGTTCTGTAGTAATATTCTTAGCCTCAATAATAAAAAACTCTTCATCACGGTCTTTTATCACAATAGAACCGTTATCCTCAAACACCTGCAACAACAGCTCAACCATATAATTGGTAATGCCCAAAAAACAAGCACAACCGTTTAAATCAAACTTTCCGCCCCTTGAGTTACAAACATACTTAACCATACCCGCAAATGTCTTGATATAATTAAATCTCTGAACCTCATCAACATCGTATTTCATAAAATGAACCCTTGAAGGTGATGACTTAGAGATAACTTCAGCCATAATCTCAGCACTCGGCGGATAATCAAAGAACATTACCCCGTCGCTTGCAGAAATATTATTCCTGTTAACAATCCGTTTAAAAATCTCAGGGTAAGCTTTCAACCGCTCAATGACATAATTCTTCTCCGCAAACACAGAAAACTCAAACTTAGTAGCAGCAAGATACCCGTTAACCTTATCCAAAATATCGGTCTTACGTCTGTCATCGTGCATAATTATATTGTTCTGATTCTCCTCTTCCACCAACGAATCGGAATGTACATCCTTAATAATCAACTGCAGACTAACGTTACCGTTAAACACATTTATCTGAGGAGCAAACGCAATATCTAAACTAGCGCCGTTTTCAAGCCCGATATCACCCTTAGACCACCATATAGCATCAAACGGCATACCGTCTTTTTCCACAACAAGCTTCAAATGCTCTTTATTAGCACCCATTAACTTTTTCTGTCTCAAAGTAAAACCCTTAACCGCAAACGTCGGCGACGGATTAGAAGCACCAAAAGGTTCCAACCTAGCAACATCTTTAACCAAATCCTCTGTAATATCCTCAGCCGTAATCTCTAAATCAACATCCAAAACCGGTACAATCTTCTTATTATTCATCTGCTGATTGAAAGATTCCAAAAGCGATTTTTTAACCGATTCAAACGAATATTTTTCAGGCGTAAACGACAATCCCGCAGCAAGAGCGTGACCGCCAAACCCGTCCAGCTTCTCAGCAACGTTAGAGATAATCTCATAAAGGTTCAACTCAGCACAGCCGTTAACCCCTCTGGCAGAACACCTTATCTGGTTACTATCCTCTGAATACATCATCAAAAACGCAGGCTTACCGTATTTTTCAACAAGCTTAGAAGCCACAATCCCGATAATTCCCACATGCCAGTCCTTCTTGAACAAAACCAACATCCCGTCACGGTTATTTTTAGCCATAGCGTCAGCTTCCAAAAATATCTCGTTACAAAGCTCCTGTCTAATCCGATTAAAGTTATTCAGCGCCATAACAGAGACCTCAATCTCCTGTCTGTTCTCGCTAATCAATACCTTAACCGCATCTCCTACAGAATCCAGTCTTCCGCAAGCGTTAATCCTCGGAGCAACCCCGAAAGCTATCTGTTCAGCTGTTATCCCGTCTTCAATATTATTATGTCCCGCAGTCTCCAACAGTCGTTTCAAACCATAATGTCTGCCGCCCTTTATCAAATCAAGACCCTTGAGCACATAATACCTGTTCTCGCCAATCAATGGCACAATATCCGCAATCGTACCCACAGCAACATACGGCAGAATCTCTAAAGAATAATCCAGCTTGTCATAATGCTCAAGCACCCCGAGCGCAAGCTTAAACGCAACCCCGACACCAGCTAATGCACTCAAATACCTTATCTCACGCGTAGATAAACTCTCATCCAACGAATTAGGCGACTTAGGGTTAATAATAGCAAACGCCTCAGGCAACACCTCCGGTGCTTCGTGGTGGTCAGTTATAATAATATCTTTCTTAAAACTATTGATAAAAGCAACTTCTTCAACGTTACTAATCCCGCAATCCACAGTAATAATAAGTTTTGGTTTAACCTTAACCATTAGTTTTACAAGTGACTCCGTTGAAAGTCCGTGACCCTCATTTTCTCTTGTCGGGATATAATACTCAACATCAGCTCCCAAATGAGTGAGTGTTTTCATCAGCAAAGAAGTCGACGTAACCCCGTCCGCATCAAAGTCGCCATAGATAAGAATCTTTTCAGAGTTATCAATCGCCTTAGCAATCCTTTCAACCGATTTTTTCATATCACAAAAAGCGTTCGGATGAGTCAAAGTCAAAGAATACGGGTCTAAAAAAGTCTCCGTTTCATCAACCCCGACCCCGCGCACAGATAAAAGCCGCTCTATAAGCGACTTTTTATCATCTGTATTATGTATCCTCCACTCCTTCTGTGCCATTATTACTTGCTTTCTACAGGAGTTTTAGCTTCATCCGCACCTCTTAGAGCAGGTTTTTCTGTCGTTTTACAAGCAGGTGCTTTATAACCCGGTTTCAAATAGTCAGGAATAGGTTCACCACACTCGTTAAGCAAGATTCGCATAGCTTCCTTAAGCTGTACGTCGTCCTTATTCTTAACGTCATCAGCAGTTAACTTAACCTCAACGTCAGGCGTAATACCTTTCTTATGGATATCAGTTCCGCTCGGTGTCAAATATTTTTGGATAGTAATATTAACACCCGCATCATCAGATAATCTGTTAATCTCTTGAACTAAACCTTTACCAAAAGTCTGTTCACCAACAAGAATTGCTCTACAGTTATCTTTCATAGCACCGCTGAAAATCTCACTCGCAGATGCTGAACCCTTGTTTACAAGGATAACCAACGGTTTATTGGTAATTCTAAACTTAGCAGCTCTTGTTGTATCTTTATAACCGTTTCTATCTACAGTACTAACGATTCCGCCGCCTTGTAAGAACATATCCGACATCAAAATAGCGTTAGTCAACAATCCGCCCGGATTAGAACGTAAGTCCAAAATATAACCTTTTTTAGTTCTGCTTGTTGTCTTCAAGATGTTCAACACCTCAGAAGCAGCATTCTTACTAATAAATGAGCTCAATCGAATATACTGAATACTGTCAGGTATTCTTGTCTCAATAGGTGTTTTCAAAGACACTGACTTAATCTCAATCTCGTCACGCGTAATAGTGAATTTCTTAATCTCATCCTTACGTTTTACAACTAAAGTAACACTTGTACCTTTGTCACCCCTAATCTTTTCTGCAGCCTTATCGATAGTAATACCTTTTGTGCTTGCTCCGTCAATCTCAAGAATCAAGTCATCAGTCAACATGCCGGCTTTATAAGCAGGAGATCCCTCAATTGGAGCGATAACAACCAGGTTACCGTCTTTCATACCAATCTGAATACCAATCCCTTGCAAAGAACCCTTGATAGAAGAAGTTTCTTCAGCAAACTCTTTAGGGTCCAAAAATCTTGTATAAGGGTCATTCAAACTTGCCAACATTGTATCAATCGCAACGTAAGCGTCGTCTTTAGTTCTCAACTTGCCGTCATATTTATGACGCCAAATATTCCAGTCCTGTGAATTATCAGTCTGATCAACATACTTGAGGTTAATCAGTCTCCAAACTTCATCATAAAGCTGGTCCGGCGTAGCACCAAACACACTCGGTACCGCCATAAACATCATTACTAAAACATTAAACAATATAAAATTTTTCTTATTTAAAACTTTCAAATTAACCCCTCCCTAATCGGATATCGTACGTTTCTCACATTATACACTAACTAAATTTTTATTTCCAATAACAGATAGTCTAATCTTTTCTAACCGGCTTCGCCGATAGTATCAACCGCTTCTACCCTGATATCAGTAATCAATTCTGAATAAGAGATTACAACAATAGTCGGGATATGACGTTCAAGCAATTGGAATAACGGCAGCCTGATTCTTGGTGAACATAAAATAACCGGCTGTTTACCGATATTCTGGTGTGCTCTCATCAACGTCATAGCCGTAGATTCAATCAAGTCTTGAACCTGCATAGGATTCAACAAGAACATTGTACCCAACTCTGTTCTCTGACAGCTGTCATCAAGCACTTTTTCCCACTCAGGTGACAACGTCAAAGCATACAAAATATTGTCTTCCTGAACGTTTGTCAAACAAATCTGACGACCCAGAGCTGCCCTCAAACGTTCTGATAAGATATCGGGCTCTTTCGAGAACCTCGCATAGTCACACAAACGTTCAAACACAAAGATAATATCCTTGATAGAAACTTTTTCTCGAATAAGGTTAACAAAAATCTTTCTCAAGTCACTTGTAGAAATAATCGCAGGAACAAGGTCGTTAACAAGCGTAGGGTCTTGAGAACGAACCAATTCCATAAGCTTAAGAACGTCTGTCTTAGTCATAACCTCATCAACGTGTTTTCTCACACACTCTTGTAAGTGGGTAACAAGAACATCTGTCGCGTCAACCGCCGTAACGTTTTTATTAGCCTGAGCGTCATCACCGTTAATCCAGTAAGCCTGAGTTTGATAAGTAGGATCAACAGCAATAATCGCATCATCAGGAACATTCTTTCTCACAGCGTCCCATTGATCCGCAATAACCATATATTTACCCGGATATACATAACCCGTAGCAACAGTATTACCACGTATAGAAATCATATACTCATTAGCCTCAAGAGCTGATGAGTCCATAATACGAATATTTGGTAAGATATAACCGAGTTCATCAGTAACCCGTTGACGTAAAGCTGCAATCTTAGCAAGCAACTGACCTTCCTGATCCGGATCGGCAATAACTAAAAGACCGGCACCAACCTGTAAACTCAATACGTCAACACCAAGTCTTTCGTACATCTTGTTAGGGTTAACAAGGTCTTGCATATTTTGACGAACATTTTCCAACTGACCTAACTGTGACTGAACGTCAGCATTGATAAGTACAGAGAACCCTGCAATAGTCAAACCGATTGAGAATATCAAGAACGGTACAAACGGTAAGCCCGTAATAGGACAGGTAACCGTAATCAAGAACAAGAACGCAGCCGCGAAGAATAATGAATACGGCTTGTTCATAATTTGTTGTGTCAAATCAGAACCCAAAGAAGAAGCGTCAGCAGACGCACGGGTCATCACGATACCTGCTGCGATTGACATCAATAGTGAAGGAACCTGAGCACACAAACCGTCACCGATAGTAAGGATTGTATACTTACCAACCGCTTCACCCGGAGCCAAACCGTTCATCAAACAACCGATAATCAAACCGCCGACAATGTTAATAATAGTAATGATGATACCTGCCATAGTATCACCCTTAACGAACTTCATCGCACCGTCCATAGAACCGAACAAACTTGATTCTCTTTGTAAGTCTTCACGTTTTTTAACCGCTTCTTCCGGTGAAATCAAACCTGCGTTAAAGTCGGCATCGATTGTCATCTGTTTACCGGGCATCGCGTCTAACGCAAAACGCGCAGATACTTCGGCGATACGCTCAGCACCCTTTGTGATTACCATAAACTGTACAACAGTAATGATAAGGAAGATTACACCACCGACGACCATATTACCACCGGTAACGAAGTTCCCAAAAGCGTCAATAACCTCACCCGCTTCACCTTTAGAAAGAATCAAACGGGTAGAAGCAATAGAAAGCACCAGCCGGAACATCGTACCCAAAAGAATAATCGTAGGGAACGCAGCCAATTCAAGCGGTTTTTGGATATACAGAGATATCATCAACAGAACAACACCCAGCGTGATATTCAACGAAATCGAAAAGTTGATAACCCACGTCGGCATCTCCATTAACAGAATCAAAATCAGGATGATGACAAATACCGCCAAACATATTTCACTTATCGGTTTACTGCCTTCTGCTGCCATTATTCAATGCTCCTTAATGCCATTTGAACAATACCAAGCTGAGCCTCAACAGTAGCGTCAATCATACCGTTATTCGTTTGGATAATACAACCGCCTTCTGTTACAGCCTCATCAGAAAGTATCGACAACTTAGTCTCCATACCGATAGACTTAATCTTTTCAGGCAAAGTATCTTTCAAATACTGAACCTGAATAGGATTAACCCTTAAAACAATCTTCGGTTCGTTCTTAGATAACATCCTAAGAGCGTCCATAACCGTATCTACAACCATTTGAATGTCAGTAGCAGCCTCGTGCTTAATAACTTTTTGCGCAATATTCATACTCAATTCAAGAATATTAGGAGCAATCTCGTTAAAGATTCTATCTTCCGCTCCCATAAAAGCACCCAGCACATTTTTAAAAGCTTCAACCTCAGCAGCAGCCTGCTGTAACCCTAAATTATACCCTTCCTGATAAGCGTTTTGTTTAATTTGAACAGCTTCTTCCTGAGCACGAGAAACGAGGTTTCTGTCATCAATACGTCTGTAACCGCGTCTTCTGTTGCCTGTTCTTCTTTCGCTTCTCTGAGTAAAATCAATATTATCAATATCAAAAACTTCAAGCTCTTCCCTTTGAGCTATCTGCTCAGGGGTTTCAACGGGTTCTTCAACAGGAGCCTCAACGCTCTCAACAACCTCCTCATTCACCTCGTCATTTAATTTAGCTCGTTTTCTTTTGATTATCATAATAATATATTATACACTATCCCGTAACGATTGTCCCAACTATACACTATCCTTAATATACTTCACAAGCAACTCTGCAACCTTAAGCGGAACCGGTTCGTAATACTCACCCTCATAAGCCTGAGAAATAAACCTCTTAACAAACGGCCGTTCAGGTTTTACAAGCTGTTCGACCTGTTCCATATCGTGTTCGGCAAAGATTTTGTCCATATTCTTAACCATAGTTCGTTCAGAAAGTTTTTGTTTCTTAGGGATAACAATCTTCAAATCTTCCAAACATTGAAGAGCATAGTTAATATCAACCTGCGCTTCCAGTTTTGGAGTTTTAACATAAGAAACAATCTCTTCCGCTACTTCCGGCGGGAACTTAGCTAAAACTTCTTCCACACGCTCATTATCAATCCGCTTGAGAACCATAGCGATTGCTTTCATCTTAGTAACCCGGGCTTCACCAACACCCATATTAACCGATTGTGCAGGCTGCTGCGGAACATGTTGTTGAGGAGCCTGTGCCTGCGCAGCAGCCTGAGCCTGAGCAGCTGCAGCCTCTTCTTGTTCCTGAACCTGTCTTGCCATTTCATCAATATTAGACTGACTTACAGCTTTTTGAGAAATTTCGTTCGAAATAACACCGCGTTTTTCCAAATCATCGATAGCTTCTTTATAAGTCTTGTCTACGTGGTGTTCAATCAACTGCAAAGTCTTATCCTGCGGAATATTCTTCTGGATTGCCTGTTTTGAAATCTCAAAAATAGTAAATGCAATCTTTTGCATAACACCGTCCCAATGCTCAGGCATAATCCCTGAGTGAACCAAATCGATAGATTTGTGGAACGACCATTCCGCAATAATCTGAGTAACAAACACTGCCTGATCTGCGTTAAAATTCAACTTTTCGTCGTTAGAAATAGCTTCACCGGCAAGTAATGTAAAGTTTGTAAGGGTTTTGACAACATAATTCTTCTGCATCTCATTGAAATTGGCAGGTACTAATTCCCCTGCCTGAGATGACATCATTTGCGCAAATTCTTTATAATCAAAACCTTCTATAGCCATATTCTATATTATAATACCATTTATTTTTTGTTCAAGAACTTAACATTTCTGTTTACTGTTCAATCCAGCTTCTGATTTTTTCAGCACCTTCTGCTTCGTCAAATGTTTCAAACTCTTCTCTAAGTTCAGCTAAAGCGTCCTTAAGTGGAGTGATATCAACATTTTGAGGTATAGCACGGGTATTTATTTCTTCTAACAAGTTTTGTTTCATTTCATCTTGTTGAGCTAACAAATCAGCTGCACGTCTGCTAACATCCTGTAATTGACGTTCTTGTTGCATAGCTCTTTCTCTCAATACACCGAGTTCGCCTTCGTGTTGATCTCTCATAGTTTGTAAACGTTTAGAGATAAATCTGTGTCCGATAATCAAGCTTAAGCCTACAAGAGCTACCGCTAACCACCAAGGGTTACCTGTTTCTTCAGGTTTAGGTAATTTTTCAGGGTTATCTGATGCAAGGTAAGGGTCGTTTGAATCGTTGAACGCAACCGTTACATTTTCTGCTGTAGCCTTAGGGCTTGCTGCTTTTGCAACTAACTCTTTCAATTCTTCAACTGACATATCAGGCGGCATAGCAGCCTTGTCTAATGTAACCGCGATAGAAATATCTTCGATTGTACCTTGTGCAATAAATTCATTAGTTTCAATCTTTGAAACACCATATTGAGTTTCTTTTGCAGTTCTTGAATAGTTTCTGTTTTGAGAAGAATCTGCTCCGCCACCAGGTAATCCGTTTGGTAAGTATACACTAACCGCGTTAGTATTTTTGTTACTGTCAGCAGTTTGGTCGCCTAAACCTTCTGAGAACGTTTGTTCTGTAATAGAAGTTTTTGTATTAGGGTCATAATATGTAGTATGTTTTTGTGTAGGAGCTTGCTTCAAGAAGGTACTAACTGTTGCAGCAAAGTTACCTTTACCAACAAGTCTGTTCAACTGTTCACGAACTTTTTGCTCCATATATCTATCGTTTTCACGCATTCTTTCTTGTTGTTCATCACCCGGAGACAGAATACTGTTATATACATTACCGTTTGTATCCGTAATTGATAAATTTTCGTTTGTCAAACCTGATACACTACCAATCAGCAAGTTAGTAATAGCCTTAACTTTAAATGAATCCAACTTATCACCGCTTGGCATATCAAGCTGAACAGTCGCCGTAATAGGTTTTTGGTTAGATGAGAACATAGTTTGTTCAGGGATTGAAATAAATACAGACGCGTTTTGGATTGGAGGAATCTTTCTGATTAACCTTGCCAATTCACCGTCAATCGCCCTTACTAAACGAATCTTTTTATCTTCTTTGGTAGAAGTAAAGTCACCTTTATCGAACATTTCAAGCCCGACGTTCTGGTCCATAAGACCGCTTTTAACAATAGCTAATAAGGCTCTGTCTCTTTCAGATTGGGTGTATTTACTTAAAAAGATAGTTGATTTGGAACCGTCAACTTTTCTTTCGGCTTTTATACCTTCACGTGCCAAAAGTGCTTGAATTTCAATAGCTTTACCGAGGTTATCGGTTGTTAACAAATCAAGAGGAACTTTGATAATTTTCTCTTTAACGACCGCAGCTCCTTTATTTGCATTGACAGATGAAACAACCGCTATAGTTAAAATAAGTGCAAATAGTATTACACCCACAGCGAGCACACCTATCAGAAAATTTTTGTTATTTAATAAAGCTTTAAAATCCATTTTACGACACCCTAAGTTTAGTTTTTATTGTATACAACGTCTATTTATATATTATACCTGTAATTGCATAATTTTATCGTATGTTTGAATGATTTTACCCGTAATTTGAGTAGCGACGCTAACATTAATTTCAGCTTTAGCCATAGCAGTCATAACATCGTGGATATCATACTCATCGCTGCCGTTCATAACACCTTTAAGCATATTATCCGGAGCAGTCAGGTCATCATTAAACTTTTCAACAAGCCCTGAGAAAACTGATTTAAAATCAGCAGTAGCGGGCTCTTCAACCCTTGATAAACGAGCCGGAGGAATGCCTACCATACCGGTATCAAGTTTAGTATGCTGCATTCTTGCTTCTAAGCTGTATTTTGGGATTCCGTTAAAACCAAACGTCATTTTACACCTTCTTCCTTTTGTCTATCAAGGTTTTCTTCGGTTATATTTGAAATAACTTTAACTACATCGGGGTAAATTCATCCATTTATACTAGTAATTATAGAGATTTCATTCATGTATATAATGACGGTTTTTAATAAGTCAACGAAACCAATAAAAAAGGTCGGGGAGAAAAGAAAACCGACCGTTAATGAAATTAGTAGTAGTATACTTGTACACGTTGGAATTAAACGCTTAGTTCGAACTTGGCGATATAGTAGAGCAGTTCATCAAAGAACTCTTTCACGCCTTCAAGATATAAACACAGCGTTTCTTTAAAACTTGTTGTTCCCGGTAAGCATAAATCAAAAAACATTTTATCTCCTTAAACACTTCGTACATAATTAGATACGGCAAATTTTTATAAAAACTTTAGTAAATTTGAATGATATTTTACAAATATTTACAAAAATAATAAAAAAAGCTTGTAATTCAGCTGTGTTTTGCATAATATAATACTTGACTGACTGCCGAAAGACGCTTTTAATGAGCAACAGTTAATTCGGTAAGAGCGAGTAGAAAGGTGCCAATGAGGTTGGTGTTATTTTAGGGGATTCCCTTTATTACGATAACCACCAAAACCGATTGACAACCGCAAGAGAAAAGGACAAAAAATGAACACAGATCCAATAGCAGATATGCTAACAAGAATCAGAAACGCAAACATGGTTTCATTACCTACAGTAGAAATGCCATCATCTAAATTAAAAGTTGCATTGGCAAAGTTATTGAAATCAGAAGGTTTCATCGTAGATTATTCTGAAAGAGCTGAAGGCGGCTTCAAGTTCTTAACTATCGAATTAAAATATGATGAAAAGAACAAACCTGTTATTACAAACTTAAAAAGAGTTTCAAGACCTGGTTTAAGAAGCTACAGCAAAGCTAAAAACATCCCACAAGTATTTGGTGGTTTAGGTATTGCTATCGTTTCAACAAGCAAAGGTTTGTTAACAGACAGAAAAGCACGTAAAGAAAACTTAGGCGGCGAAGTATTGTGTTATGTATGGTAATAGCTACCAAACATAAAGTCGCACACAAATAAGCAGTTCAATTGGCAGAAAAGCTGCTTAAATCAGAAAAGGAGAAAAATATGTCACGTATTGGTAAAAAACCTATCGAAATTCCATCAGGAGTTGATGTAAATATCGATAATCAAGTAGTTACAGTAAAAGGCCCTAAGGGTACTGAAACTGTATCATATAGAGAAGAAATCAAAGTAAGCGTTCAAGACAACCACATTATCGTTGAACCTTTGAACGACGAAAGAAAAACAGGTGCATTGCACGGTTTAACAAGAACTTTGATTGCAAACGCAGTTGAAGGTGTAAGCAACGGATTCGAAAAGAAATTAGAAATCCAAGGTGTTGGTTACAGAGCAAACATGGAAGGTAATAAGCTGAATATGGCATTAGGTTACTCTCACCCTGTAATCATCGAACCACCTGCAGGTATCACAATTACAGTAGAAGCTAACACTAAAATCTCTGTAAAGGGTACTAACAAACAAACAGTTGGTGACGTTGCAGCTGAAATCAGAAGCAAAAGACCACCTGAAGTTTACAAAGGAAAAGGTGTTAGATACGAAGGCGAATACATCAGACGTAAAGCCGGTAAAGCAGGTAAGAAATAGGAATTTAATCAGACAACTCGTTGCCTGAATTAAATATAATTAGTAGCCCGCATAGTCCCTTGTTCAAAAAGAAATGCAAGAAGGATTGGGCAAAAGGAGAAAAATAAAATGATTAAACAAGAAACAAGAAAACCTAGAGTACAAAAAAGACACAAATCTATCAGAGTTACTTTAGAAGGTACATCTGAATATCCTAGATTAGCTGTTTACAGAAGTACTAAGCATATCTATGCACAAGTTATCGATGATGAAAAACATGTTACATTGGCTTCAGCATCTTCAAACGATAAAGATTTGAAAGCTCAATTAGGACATGGTGGTAACATCGAAGCTGCTAAACTGGTTGGTAAAACTGTTGCAGAAAAAGCTTTAAAAGCAGGCGTTAAATCTATCGTATTTGATAGAGGCGGATTCTTATATCACGGACGTGTTGCAGCATTAGCTGACGCAGCTAGAGAAGCAGGACTTGAATTCTAGAGAATACTAAAATTCAAAAAAAGGATGACTTTTCAGTCATCCTTTTTTTTATTTACCCCAACGTCTGTTGCGGTTATAAAACTCTTTGATAGCATTAGCCAATGAATCTTTGTCAAACTCAGGCCAAAATTCATCAACTATCAACAACTCAGAATAAGCTATCTGCCATAAAAGGTAGTTTGAAACCCTTATCTCACCACCTGTTCTAATCAATAAATCAGGATCCGGACAGTCGCTTGTATAAAGTTCTTTTGAAACAGTTTCTTCAGTAATATCGTTTACAGATAGTTCACCTGCTTGTACCTTTTGTGCGATTTTCTTTGCAGCGTTAACAATCTCATCTCTTGCACCATAGTTAAAAGCAATCTGCAAATGTACACCATTGTTGTCTTTTGTAACCTCAATAGCGTTATACAAAATCTCTTGTAATTTAGGATTCAATTTTGTTAAGTCACCCAAGAACGAAATCACAACCCCGTTTTCATTAAGTTCAGCCAGTTCGTTTTTGATAGTATTACCTAAAAGGTTCATCAAAAAATCGACTTCTTCAGGTTTTCTGTTCCAGTTTTCAGTAGAAAACGCATAAACAGTCAAATACTTGATACCGTAGTCATCACACGCATAAACTGTTTTTTTAAGAGCGTCAACCCCTTTTTTGTGACCGATAGCAGAAGGCAAACCCTTGTTTTTCGCCCAACGTCTGTTACCGTCCATAATTATTGCTATATGTTGCATATTAGTAGTTTTTACTAATTCTGCTATATTTTCTTCATTGGTTATTGTTTTCATCTATTATACTCCCTTAATAAATTATACATTAAAAAAGGACAATGCAAAAACATTGCCCTTTTTTAATAAAAACTAATCTGGGATGGGGATAAACTTTATCTTCCGCCTAATCCGTATGTGAAGAAGCCGCTGCTTTGAATGCTTTGTTGAAGCGATTGCTGACAAGCCTGCATTTCTTGAGTAACTTCTTGCAGCTGGGTTTGCAACATTTTCTGTTGCATTTCCAACTTTTTCTCATACTGATTGAGACGTTTTTTCTCGGCTTCGAGCTTACGAACGGCAGGATCATTAGGGTCAAGGTCACTGTTGAATTCATCGATATCAGCGATTTGAGCCGTTAAGCCCGAAATCTTCTCAGCCAGCCCCATTAAACGCATTTCAAAGTCGTTCTTAGAGTTGGTAAGAATCATTAATCGCATTGTTGATGCAAGAATGCCCATTTTTGAACCCTTTTGTTTTTAACTACCTGGTTTCGTTTAAGTTCTTTCCTTTCAAGAACGTATGTTCATTGCTTTCTGCTATCAAACTTTCCATTTTATTAAGCTGGTGCTTGTGATAGTTGACCCTGTATTGCGCCATCTTAAGTTTTTGTCTGATACTGAACATTTCTTTTAAGGATGTCACTATCTCATTAACGAATAGCTTAATCGGATTCTTCCTGATGAAAAACGATCTGGAAAAATTGATGAAGTTTTTTATTCGTTTGAGGGAGGTCTTAACTGAGTTTAACATATTTTAATTCCCAACTTTTAGACTTCCAAGTATATAAAAACATGTTTAAACCAATAATTGCGCTATTTTTAACATGGCTGTAACATGTCTTAATACTTTACTTGCAGTCTATTCTGTCGCCGCCAATACTCTGAAAAAAAATATTTTTTTTCGTATCATTCAAAGATAACGGCATATTTTTATCATACTTTAAAGAACTGTAATTAAATCCGTCGAATTCTTTACAAAATTTAACAGAGGAATTAATTACCTGCGCGATGACATTATTCCTAAATAAGTTATTAAATAGTATTCTGAAAAATATTCGTTTATGCATATAAAGCAACCTTTATAAATTCTGTATTTCTTTGCTATCGCCTTCGATAGATTCTTTCAACATCTTTCTAACAACGTCGCCTTGAGTATCTAACATTTTACAAACAGTTTCGATATTCGCAACTTTTTGAGAAAGGATAGTATCTGCGTTAGACAAGACGTTACTGGAAACAGTTTGATAAGCTGCAAGGGCCGCGGAACTTGTACCTTGCATCAAGTTACCCATAACAACCGCAGGCAAACCAAAGCTTCCCAAATATGGAGCTGCAGCGGTCATGATACCACCCCAACCGGAAACAAGTCCTGCAAGGGGCATTACGATTCCTGATTTACCGATACCATAACCGTTCGCTGTACCAATACCGTATGCTGCCGCACTGGCAACATCGGCAACACTACCGATACTTGACGCATATCCTGTAGCTACACCACTAGTCGAGCCAAGACCTGAAATAAGTCCGTCAATTTGAGATGCTCCACCCGTTGCTCTTCCTAAACCCCACGAAACATTTGCTGCTCCATTTGGAAAACCTGAATAATTACCTAATCCGCTTAAACCAAAAGAGGCATAACCGGCGTTTTGGGTACCTGTACCACCTGAGTATTGTGACCAGTATGATGTACCCGGAATGTTAAATGAATGTGTACCACCGAGCTGGGTCATAAACGCTGACGGTGCGAATAAACTCGCTAACTGGTATAAGAACCCGCCGCAAGCTTCAAAACCCGTACCCGAACTCGCTGAACCTGATACAGTTAAGTCTCTTAATCTGTCATAGGTTTCATAAAGCATACACTTTGCATCTGCTGATGCTGCTCCGAATTTGTTTGCTATTACTAATAGTCCGTCATTTTTGTAAGCCATAGTTACCTCAATTGATTTGTAATTCTTTTGTTTTACTTTAGTTTAGGTTATAGATTAACCGCCGCTAAATGTTTTGAATGTGGTTTCAACGTTCTTGCTGACAACTTTCTTAACTGCTTCCATTTCTGTTTGGAGTGCGTTTTGTTCTGTGTCGAGCTGTCTTAACCTCAACTCTAATGTTCTGTCTTGCGCCTGTATTATCTCGGTTTTAGCATTGATATCGGCAATCGCTTTATCGTATACTTCCTGATTGTAATAATACTGGTTCATCGCGTTTTGGTACGCGTCTTCATCTGTGATAGCTTCGGTATTCAGGGTGTAAACCACAGAATCGTCTTCAAACTTAACAGAAGAGAATCTGCCTGAACCGTCTGTTTCTAACAGCGCTTTTAGGGTTTCTTCTATCTTTGTTTTCAGATATGTTGCCTTGTAGTAAGGCATTTTTGTTGTCTGCATATCTATGTTGTTATCAGCCAAAGAGTTTTCGGCATAAGCACTTTGCGCAGACTCTTGTAAATCATCTTTTGTTGTATAGTAAACTACACCGTTCATCTTGAATGAGTAGATACCGCCAAGGTATTGACCTGTTTCATCAAAACATTTTTCAAAGTTAGCCGCAGAGATTTTGTTACCGTTTTCGCCGCGCATATCTTTCATGATTTGCATGAGTTCGGTTTGAACATCTTTATTTTGTAAATCTTTTTCTGTTAACTCGCTAAGTTTACAGTTACCTACAGCCTGAAAATCGTAGAAATATCTTTCAGGGTAACCTTTTTTGAATGTTAACTGGTTGTTATCAGGTGTTATACCTGCAATTTCTTTATCTGTTAAATAGTATTCACCGTCGGTGTAATAGATTGCACCGTCATCTTGTCTGCGGATTTTTATATCGGACGGAATACCTATTTTTCCTTGATTTTCTTTAATGTCGCTTTCTTTAAGATACATCTTAGAGTTTTCGTCAAAGTAATAGTTTTCGTCTTCGTCGTATTCAAGCCCGAAAGTATCTTTTAATTTTTGGACTTCATCCGGATCATCCTGATTAACTTTTGCAAAAGCATAAATTACAGGATCACCGTTTTCGTCTGTTTTATTAGGGTCAAGAACGTATGTATCAGCACCTTCATCGTAGAAGAATTCGTTAGCACTATATGTTTCCGTTCTGCCGTAGATTGCGTCAAGTTCTAACCTTCTTTCACCCCAATCGTCATCGATTCTGGTGAAAGTTTTTACGATTTCTTCATTATCTGCACTCTGGAACATGTATTTGTCGTGCATAAAATCGTAGTTATAGTTTAGAACATTGAATACTTTGTTTAAGTCTTTGTTATCAGCTTCATAATGATATTCTAAGTGCATAGAAGACTGAATTTGAGGGTCGTGAAGGAGTTTACGCGAACCGGTGTAAACGTTTTCGTAGTGATAACTTTTTACTATGTAGTTATATTCTTCATCGGCACAACCCAATTGGTAGAAATCGTCTAAAACAGAGACATTCACCCCGTCGCTCCAAGAATATTGGAGTTTTGTGTAGTTTGTACTGTCAGGACATTTAGGAACCTGCATGCCGAGCATCTGGTTAAACAAATCCGCAGACTTATTAGCCAGAGCCGTACGTGCCTGGTTAATCTGTTGTCCTTCGTATTCGGTATTTGTTTTTCGCGCCGCCAGTGTTAGATAACGGGCTTGTGATGCTGCCATACCCATTTGGGCATTCTCCTATATATTTTTTGGGGTAATACCTTCCCTACTTTTCATGGTGTTTTTAATGTTTTTTTACGAAAAGTCAAGGTATACTTTGTCTTATTTAACGGTCTTATATAGGATATATAAAATTACTATCAAAAAATTTCATCTGTTTAGATGAGTTATTTTTTGAATATAAAAAATGCAGCGAGTATGATAAATATAAATCCCACAAGATAGTTCCATTTGAACTCTTCTTTAAGATACCAGACAGAAAACCCTGAAAAGACTACTAAAGTTATTATTTCTTGTATAGTTTTAAGTTGTGCAGCAGAATATACACTGTGACCGATTCTGTTTGCAGGCACTTGAAAACAGTATTCTAAAAACGCTATAAGCCAGCTAACGATTATAACAACCCATAAGGCTGTGCTTTTAAATTTTAGATGACCGTACCACGCGAATGTCATGAATATGTTTGATATCGTTAATAATAATATTGGTAAAAATTTATGCATTTGCTGCTCCATCAATAATAATAGTGTTTTTAATAAATGAGTGCGCCATAAGTAACAAGAACGGGTTAAGGTCATACGTTGAAGACAGATTAACTTTCGCCTGCTGGTTATCAACATCGTGCGTCATTTGAGCACGTTGTTCGACAGTAATATTAGATTGCATTGTATGGTTATCTGTTACATCTTTCATACGTTCTAATAAATCATCTTTTGGAAAGTTGTCATCACATTGGATTTGCATATCAACGTTATTGGCATTCATAAGTATGAGCGAACCGTTAACGTTACCATAATTTCTTGTCTGGATAAATACTTTTAAAAGCGACGAAAAGTCTGACATATTCGGCATAGTCTCAATCGCGAGTTTAAAACCGACACCTTCCTGCAAAGGATACCACGGAAGATACAGCAATATAATGTTTTTCAAGATAGAAGCAGGATTGTTTTCTTCGAGTGCCATACTTTCAGAAACCATTTTCAAAGAGCCTGATATTTGTGAGTTATCAAAACCTTGTTTAGAAGCGTTCGCCATTGCAAGAATAAGTTTTGCACGGGCGTCTTTACCACTATGTTTAATGGTTTCAGACAGGTCATTAAGATTTAACATGCCTGTGAATAACAATTCAAACGCATCCCCTGACAAACGTTGACGCATTTGTGTGAGGGTAGGATTAGCAATATCGTTCATTGATAACTGAGCATAAAGCGCAGCTTGAGCCTCGTCGATAGTACTGTCTTTAACGGCACCGACTTGTTCAGAAACCGGAGGTTCAACAGGCGGCTTATGTCGCGGCGGCTCAGGTCTGAGCTCTGGACGTATTTCCGGCCGTAACTCAGGTCTTATCTCAGGTCGCAATTCCGGACGTAAAGGTATATTAGGTTCAGGACTTATTGGTCTGTGATTGTGATGAGGATGACGTGGTACGTACATCTCAACATTTCCGTCTAAATATTCTGTACGAGGCGGTATAACATCTTTATTTGGAGGCAGTGGATGCGGATGATGATGATTTGGCGGCAACGGTCCAACGGGTCTATGGTCAGGCAACGGCATTGGTTCGTGCACAGGAGGACGAACCGGGTTATGCGGCGGCATAGGTTGCGGTGGTATATTCGGCAACGGTTGCGGATGAGCCGGCGGTAAAGGCTGTTGCGGGTGGTTTGGCACGTGCGGTGGCGCAGGTTGTAGTGGAACCTGCGGTACATTCGGACGTTGCGGAATGTTTGGCAACGGTTCTGGCTGCACAGGTGGACGCATATTGTTAGGTGGTGGTGGCATAACCGGACGACCGTCAGGTTGCGGTGGTGGCGGCATAATAGGTCTATTATCAGGCAACGGCATTGGTTCATGCACAGGCGGACGAACCGGGTTATGCGGCGGTTGTGGAACAACCGGCTGTTGCGGTTGTTGTATATTTGGCGGCAACGGCTGTTGTGGTATATTTGGCAATGGCTGCGGTTGCACAGGCGGTACAGGTTGCTGCGGATGATTAGGCACCTGAGGTGGCAACTGTGGTTGCACTGGTTGATTTGGTACTTGTGGTGGGACTTGCGGTTGGTTCGGTATCGCAGGCTGCAAAGGTGTTGAAGGAACAACAGGTTGATGCGGCTGTTGTATATTTGGCGGCAACGGTTCTGGCTGCACAGGTGGCAAAGGTTGTTGCGGCACCTGTGGTTGTGAAGGTTGCTGTGGCACTATAGGCCTATTATCAGGTAATGGCATCGGTTTACCGTCCGGCTGTAATATAGGTTGTTGCGGTTGTTGCGGTAATTGGGGACTCTGCGGTAATTGCGGCTGCTGCGGTCGTTGTGGCTCAACCGGTCTATTGTCCGGTAACGGCATCGGTCTGTTACCCAAAACCTCATCCTGCATTACATCCGGCTGAGGTATCTGTTGGTTTAATACATTATGCACACCCCGATTATAATTAGGGCGCTGTAACTGTATCAATAACTCAGGCAACGTTCTCGGAAGATTCATCATCTTCTTCACATAATCAGAACGTTCCATACTAGCTATATAATTGTATTTGGGCTGTCTTCGAGGTGTCATTACCTCGTCACGAATGTTCTTAACAAGTTCATTCGCCTGTTGTTTCATCTGTTCAGGCGCTTTAACAGCTTCCTCTGCAGCCGCACCCGAAGTCCGTGCAGCACCGGCTGAATTCGGTTTCTCCTCCGATTTCAAATTCTTCATCTGCTGTTGTATCTGTCTGTCTATTCGTAACTTCCGCAAATACAATGGATCCATATACTTATTATTACTGGAATTTTAAAATAATGCAACAAAACGAAAAAAACTACGTCATTAAGATTAGAAGGGATAAAAAAAGATTTAATTATTGAGGGAGATATGAAAGAGGAATTGAAAGAGGATATCTACACGGAAGAAAAACCGCGTACATTCAACTGCATAGCATTCGATGATGACCTGCTGCAAATGTATCTGAAAGACGTAGGCAGAACAAAGATGATTTCAAGAGCTGAGGAGAAAAAACTCGGACAACTAATCAAAGAAGGTACAAAAAAAGAAAAAGAACAAGCAATAAAACAACTTGTACAGGCAAACCTCAGACTTGTAATCAGCATTGCAAAGCACTATATCGGACACGGAATACTATTCATGGACTTGGTTCAGGAAGGAGCACTAGGGTTATTAAAAGCAGCAGAACGGTTTGACCACAACAAGAACTTCAAGTTCTCAACATACGCAACGTGGTGGATTCGACAAACCATAACACGAGCGATAGCAAACAACTCAAGGACGATAAGGATTCCTGTGCACATGCTTGACAAGATTAAATACTACAAAAAAACATACTCCGATTTAGTCTACAAACTCAATAGGGAACCGAGCGATGAGGAGCTTGCACAGGAGCTAAAAATAAGCAAACGTAAACTTATGGGGATTAAAAACGCCATAATAAATGAACCAATAAGTCTTGAAACACCTGTTACAGATGATTTATCGATAGCCGATTTTATAGAAGATACAACATATCACTCACCTGAAACAGTGACCGAAAACTGTTGTATGGTCGAAGATATAGACACAATCTTCAATAATTTGGACGCACGCGAAAAGAAGATTCTCTCACACAGGTTTGAGATAAACAACAACAAATATATGACCCTTGAACAACTTGGTTCAGAGATGGGGTTTTCAAAAGAAAGGATACGACAACTGGAGTGCAAAGCTCTGCAAAAACTAAGATTCAAAGAAAGTCTTCAATCATATAAAGATTACATACTATAAATACTCTATAATACGCATACATAACAGACACCAAAAAAGCCTTCATTCTGAAGGCTTTTCTTTTATATAAATCATATACTCGCTGCAAAAAAAAGGGGTTGTTAAACAACCCCAAAGTATCAACCAACAATTTCTTTAACTTCTGAAGCCAAGCCTTTGTTATCTAACTTGATGCTTGGTCCCATAGTTGTTGTTACATATACTGACTTAACAAATGTACCTTTTGCTGATGATGGTTTAGCTCTCAAAATAGCGTCTGCCAAAGTTGCGAAGTTCTTTGTTAAATCTTCTGTTGTAAATTGTACTTTACCGATAGGGCAGTGAATCATACCTTGCTTGTCAGCACGGAATTCAACTTTACCGGCTTTAGCTGCCTTAACAGCACCCGCTACATCTAATGTAACTGTACCTGTCTTAGGGTTTGGCATTAAACCTTTAGGTCCTAATACTCTACCGAGTTTACCTAACATACCCATACAATCAGGTGTTGCAATCAATGTATCAAATTCAAACCAGCCGCCTGCAATTTTATCGATAATGTCTTCTGTACCAGCGAAATCAGCGCCTGCTTCTGTTGCTTCAGTAACTTTAGCACCCTTAGCAATTACACAAACTCTAACTTCTTTACCAAGACCTGCAGGTAATACTACAGTTGATCTGATTTGTTGATCAGCGTGTTTTACATCGATACCTAATCTCATGTGGCATTCTACTGTTTCATCAAACTTAGATACTGCCTTAGAGATTTCTTGTAATTTTTCTATAGCCGCAGGAATAGTTGACGGTTGTTCAAAACCTTCTAACAATTCTTGCATTTTTTGTTGTCTTTTTGTTAATTTTGCCATTTTTAATTTCCTTTCATGGTGGTAACGGACAAGATGTCCTTCCATTTATTTGTTCTCAAACTAGTCTTTTGCGCCTGTGCAATCAAAGATTGCTTCGTTACGTTTCACTTACGTTCTACTTCACAACGGCGCTATCGTTATGTTTCGTCCTCAGTTTTCCACTGCCTTCGCAGTGCAAAATTCGGACTGCACATCGGCTACGCATCCTTTACTGTAACGCCCATAGATCTGCAAGAACCTTTAATCATTTCTACTGCAGCATCCATATCTTTTGCGTTTAAATCATCCATTTTGATTTTTGCAATTTCTTCTAATTGCGCTCTGGTGATTTCACCAACTTTGTCTTTCTTAGGGTTTGAAGAACCTTTAGACAAGTTCAAAGCTTTTTTAATCAAAATAGGTGCAGGTGGTGATTTTAGAACAAAAGTGAAACTTCTGTCTTCGTATACATCAATAATAACCGGAATGATGTATCCTGCTTTATCTTGAGTTTGAGCATTAAATTGCTTACAGAAATCCATGATGTTAACACCGTGTTGACCCAAAGCCGGACCTACTGGTGGTGACGGATTTGCTTTGCCTGCTTCGATTTGCAGTTTAATTTTTCCTACTACTTTCTTTGCCATTTTTATCTCCTTTCGTGGTACAAACGGGTTGTGCCCTTCCACTTATACTGTACATTTTAATCCTTTAAGGATATTAGATTTTTTGAATTTGTTTGTATTCAAGTTCAACAGGTGTTTCACGACCAAAGATTGAAACACTTGCTCTAAGTTTAGACTTATCAGGATAAACTTCTGTAATATCACCGATAAACTCAGCGAACGGTCCTGATACGATTCTAACTTTATCACCAACTTTAACGTCAAGTTCAATCTTTTGAGCTTGAGAGTCAACTCTGTTGATGATTCTTTTAATTTCACTGTCTTTTGCAGGGATAGGTTTCTTAGCTGAACCTGTAAATCTTGTTACACCTGCTGTGTGACGAACAACATACCAGCTGTCTTCGTCCATTATCATTTCTACTAATACATAGCCAGGGAATATCTTTTCGTCTTTTTCAAGTTTCTTTCCGCCCTTAATCTGTGTTACAGTCTTTTGCGGAACTTCTACTCTAAAGATTTTATCTGACATATTCATATATTCGATACGTTTTTCAAGGTTACCCTTAACTTTGTTTTCGTATCCTGAGTATGTTTGAACAATATACCAGCGTTTTTCACTCTTTTTTGATGATTTTTTAGTAACATTTTCTTCAGCAGCTTCTGTTTCTACAGCCAGCTCTTCAGTTTGTTCAAAATTTTCTTCGTTTTCAATCATTCTTTTTCACCTATCTTATTGTCGGAATAAGTCCCAACACTGCTTTAAAAATAATATCAATCAAATACACTGCAACCGTAAATAAAAATATAATCAATACAACAGCAAAAGTTTCTGCGATAACCTGTTTTCTTTCAGGCCACGTAATCTTCGCCCACTCTAACTTTACTGATTTTAAATACGCTATTATACCATTCAATGTATCGTTCATATATTTTTCCTTTTTATATAATTCGCGCCCTGAAGGACTCGAACCCTCGACATCCGGTTTTGGAGACCGACGTTCTACCAACTGAACTAAGGACGCTTAAGGCAGATTGCTCTGCCGAAATCTTATTTTGTTTCCTTGTGAACAGTGTGTTTTTTACAAACAGGACAATATTTGTTCAATTCAAGTCTTTCTTTGATATTCTTTTTGTTTTTTGTTGTTGTGTAGTTTCTTTCTTTGCAATCTTCACAAGCTAAAACTACCATTTTGTCTACTTTACCTTTGATACCCATTGTTTTTATCCTTTATTTTTGTTTTTCTTTCCTATTTAAAAAAGAATGTGTCGTCACATTCTTTTTCTATCGGCATTAACATACTAAACTAAACATGTTTTAATTGCAAATATTTGCTCAATTTTTATTACGCTTTATTTACATATTAAAAATTTCATATTTATAAACGATTTTTTGAATATTTTGTATTGAATAACATATTTTTGCCGTATAAAAAATAAGTTATCGATAGAGAGGATATTTAGATATGAAAAAAACATTATTAATCAGTTGTATGCTATTAGCAGCACCATTGGCTATGGCTCAGGACAGCTTTACACCAATTGCAATCAGCGCAGCTAATCCGCAAGAAACACAAGTTTTATCTCCGGAAGAAACCGTTGGTAACGGTAATATTCAAAACGCTATTTCTCAAATAGAAAATGCACAAGTAGATATCAGAAACCAATTACTTGATTTAAAAACAAAGTTTGCTGATGTTGATGCGCAATACGTATCATACAAAAACGAACGTAAAACACTAAAGAAACAAGTTTCTGTTACAGAAAAACGTCTCAAATCTTTAGACAAAGCTAAAGAAAAAATGAGAAAAAATATGTTATAAACTAAAAGCGGGACTGATAAATATCAGCCCCGCTTTTTTACCCTTTTATTTTTGTGTATAATTAGTCTATGAATTACATCTTTTATTTTTTAATAGTATCTTCTATAATCTTCGGGATAATAAATCACCGAACACAAGATGTAGTCAATGCAATACTTTCAGGCGCAGACCTGTCAGTCAAGATAGCGTTTTCTTTAATCGGAATAATGGCTTTCTGGCTCGGTATAATGCGAATAGCTGAAAAATCAGGGTTAGTAAAGATAATCGCAAAACTGATTAAACCAATCACAAAGCGTCTCTTCAACGAAATCCCCGAAGACAGTCCCGCAATAGGCAATATTGCACTTAGTTTCTCTGCAAACGCCCTAGGGCTAACTAACGCGGCAACCCCTATCGGACTAAAAGTCATGGAAGAATTACAAGAAGAGAATCCCGATAAGAAAAGTGCTTCAAACTCAATGTGTATGTTTTTAGCTATGAATACCGCTGGGTTCCAAATAATCCCCGCAACAGTAATAGCAATACTTGTAGCCGTAGGCTCCAAAAACCCTACAGAAATAATCCTTCCGACACTAATAGTTACATCAATAGCATTTATTAGCGCAATAACAGTTGCAAAGCTGTTCCAAAGATTTTGGCGAGGTGAAAAATGATTAGTACTATCTCGCTATACCTATTACCTGCACTAATATTGTTAATCCTTACAGTTGCAATCGTTAAGAAAGTACCCGTATACGAAGAGTTCACGGAAGGTGCAAAAGACGGATTCAAAGTATCGATAAACATTATCCCGTATCTTGTTGCAATAATAGTCGGTATTTCGATGTTCAGAGCATCAGGAGCAATGGAAAGTATTGCGAACTTGCTCTCACCTATATTATCAAAACTCGCTATCCCGACAGATTCAGTCCCGATAATGATTACGCGCTCATTATCAGGCTCTGCAACTCTCGGACTGTTCTCTGAAATAGCACACAAGTTCGGACCCGACGCTTATATAACAAAGCTTTGCGCCGTTATGGTCGGAAGCTCTGAAACAACATTCTATGTGCTATCAGTATATTTCGGCTCAGTGGGCATAACCAAATTCCGCTATGCCATTCTGGTAGGTTTGATTGCTGATGCTATTGGAATAATTGCAGCAATATTTGTTTGTTCGCTGATTTATCTTCCCAGCTTTGGGTAACTTCAACCACTCTTTCATCAGGAACAACTGTTTTTACTAATACTGCGTAATTTATATCCACAAAGTTAATCTTATCAAGTTTCTCAACTATATATTCATTACCGCCGCAATTGTGACAGAAATTAGCTTCCGGCATTATTTCACCGTTTTTGATAATAGCTTTTTCTTTAATCCCGCAGCAAGCACAACGGGTTATATACCATTCGTTTTCAATCAGTTCACCGCAATCAGGACAGTAACTGTATTGAACGCTTGGAGACACGTGGTCGTGAGTACAACGATTGTGACGTCTGAAAAAATCCAAAATAAACATATACACCTCGATTTCTACACTTCATGTTTTAATGACAGTTTTCAAAAAAACAAATTACCCGACTAATTTCTTTACAGTTTGTAATACTCTTTTTATGTTTTTGTTATAATTAAACAAAAGGAGTTATAAAACGAGATGAAAGTAAGTGTAAAAGTTCCTGCAACATCAGCAAATATCGGACCAGGCTTCGATTGCATGGGTATGGCGCTGCCTATTTATAATATTGTAACTATTGACGAAACTGTTCTTCCGGGAACAGGCGTTGAAATAAATATTCTATCAGAACAGGAAGATGTTGATAAACTCATTATCGACCATATTCCAAGAGATGAAAACAGCGTTGTTTATAAGGCTGTAGAACTTTTATATAACTCTATCGGACAAACTCCTTCCGAACTAAAGATAAACATTCAGACATCAATCCCTGTAACAAGAGGTTTGGGCAGCTCAGCAGCAGTAATTGTAGGTGCATTGATTGCCGCAAACAAGCTTTTGGGTAACCCTGCTGATGAATCAGCACTACTTTCAATCGCAACAGAGATTGAAGGACACCCAGATAACATTACACCTGCTATCGTTGGCGGGTTAGTAATGTCTTCTCAAGAAAACGACGGAAGCATTGTATATAGAAAACTTGATTGGCCTGACGAGTGGAATGTAACTGTTTGTATTCCAGACGTTGAATTAACAACAGAGGTTTCACGCTCAGTTATTCCTGAATGTGTACCGTTATCTGATGCCGTATTCAATGTTAAGCGTATGGCAATGTTCATGAATGCACTACAAACAAAAGACGCTGAACTTATGAAACTTGCATTGAAAGATAAATTACACCAACCGTATAGAGAAAAACTTGTTCCGGGCTTAAAAGAATTAAACGAAGCATTTAAACACGAAGATGATGTTTTAGGCTGTGTACTTAGCGGAGCAGGCTCTTCTATGTTAATCATTTCTAAAAATAATATTGTGGATAAAGTTACATCTACAACATTAGAAATTATGGAAAACCTGAACGTTAAAGCGACCGTAAAAACAATGAAGATTGTTCAAGAAGGCGCAACAATAATAAGTGAATAAACTATTTTTTATTCCAAAAACCTTTGAATGATTTTTGTGCAGGTTTCTTAATCTCGTTGATACCTGTTGCGTTCCAGCTGAAGACTTTACCCTTAACTCGTTCCATAATATTCCAGCGAGACATGTTCTCCATTGTATCGAACGCTTTTTGATAATCGTTCTTCTTGTCTTCCATCTCTAAACAAGGTAAACCTAAATCCTCTGCCAAAAGCTTAACTTTAGGGTCATAAGCAATAGCAAGAGTTTTTACACCATATTTTGCAGCAACTAAACAAGCATGATATCTCATACCAATCAAGCAATCGTACTGCGAAATTCTGTCAATAATCTGTTTATTATTCAAGCCGGCAATCAATCGCACCTTAGCTTTAGGTTCAACTGCTCTCAACTTATTAATAAACACCTGAGAAATACCTACATCAACCTCATCCTGCAAAGACAAAAGTTCTATCTCTCTATTATAATATCTATTTCTTACCTGTTTAATAATGTTATCAAACAACTCATCAGTCAAAGTATCGTACTTTCTAAGCTGAATCCCAATTTTAGAAGTTCTTTCAGGGTTTTCAACCTCTAAACTAAAAACAGGGTCACAAACCAGATTAGATTTAACCTTCCATTTATCAAGCAATTTCTTACTTTGTTCATCTCTCACAGAAACGTATTTACATTGTTTAAGCAAACCCTTAGTCATAAAATTAGCCCAGAACCCTTTGATTGGACCAATCCCTTGAGCGAAAATAACAACTTCTTTTCGCATCATAAGCGCGAATCGAATAATCATTGTATAAAACATCAAGCTGCCGTTGCTCGTAACATTCTGCAGCAGGCTTCCACCACCTGATATCAAAACATCACATCTGGCAAGCTCTCTCATAACGTGGTCATAAGAGAAAGTTTGAATCGTATGAACTCCGTAAGTATCAAAAGTTTTTCTCGGATTAGCCGTCATAACCGTAACATTACAGTCTTTCAACTTATCTAATAAAATACTCAAAATAACTTCATCACCAAAGTTATCAAACCCGTAATAACCGGAAATAAGTACTTTTTTTCGAGTATCTTTTTTCTTCTTAACTATTGCCATAACAATCCTTAAACGTTTTTAACAGAATCTAAAAGAGTTTTAGCAGCAGCCGTAATCTCAGCCATATCAGACTTACCGCATAAATCACGACCGATTCCGACAACCTTAGCTCCTGCTTCTAAATAGCCCTTAACTTCATCACATCTGATATTACCCATTGGCATAACATTCAAGAAAGGCATTTGTCTCAAAATATCTTCTATATATTGAACACCGCCCATAGCAGTAGTCGGGAATATCTTAATCAAAGGAATTCGTGCCTTCCACGCGTTGTAGGCTTCGTTTGCAGTAGTAGCTCCCGCAATAAAAGGAACTCCGATATTCTTCGATATTTTTACCATATTAAACTGGAATATAGGTGAAGAAAACATCTTCGCACCCGCTTCAAAAGCTGCATTAGCCTGCCAAGTGGTGATAATGCTGCCCGCACAAACAACCGCTTTTTTTGAAACATCAGATATAACATCATAAATCTGTGAATTTTCTACATTAATCTCTAAAATCTTTATCCCGCCAGCAATCAAAGCCTCAGCTATTTGCTTCGCTTTTTCAGGGTTGCTTTCTCTTATAATAGGATAAACCTTTTCATCAGATAATACTTGTATTAAATTTTTGTTCATAAACTTGTCCTTTTTATGAAATAATTATATCATAAATAAAGAGGTTAATATGCGTTTTTTAAAATTTTTGTTTATAGTTATATCGATAGTACTGCTTTTTTCTCTCGGCTACTGGGCTACGGATAATTTTGTAGAACCAAAAGCATACAACTATATGATGAAGAATTTCACTGCAGCAAAAGCCGGAAGTCCTGATATTGTACTTATCGTAATTGATGACAAATCAATAGGGCGTCATCGTTGGCCGTGGAGAAGAGACCTTTATTGCGGAATCTATGACTACTTTAGAGAATACACAAACGCAAAAGCTATAGTGTTAGATAGTATTATTACTTCTATTGACGACCCCGCAGCTGATAAAAAGTATTTTAACAGCGTAAACAAGATGAATAACGCAATCTGCGGTCTTGCGTTCTTATCAAGAGGTTATCTTGATGAGAATCTTGGTAAATCTTACGATAAAAAATTCAAAACAAAATTCTCAATCGATGCGAAAGACCTGCGTTCAGCACCGGATGATTATGATTACGGAAGTGCTGTAATGTTCCCGCAAGAATACTTCAACTCAATAAAACAAGGCGGAACTGTCTCAACCATAAAAGATGATGACGGCTACACACGTGTTGCAATCGATATGATTAAATATAAAGACGCGTTCTATCCCTCAATCGCGCTGAAAACTTTCTCGTATCTGAACGGAAACGAAGGTTATTACATAACAGATAAAGAAATTATCGGCAACAACTCAAAAATCAGAATCCCGATAATCAAAGACAACAGCGGAATGTACACCCTGTTGAGATACTACAAACCAAACTCACATCACAACAGTTATTCTCACAAAACATATTCAGCCGTTGATATTATGGATTCATACAACGAACTCAAATCCGGTAAAAAACCGCTAATCTCACCGTCAGAGTTTGACAACAAGATAGTTTTTGTAGGGGCTAATGTAAAAGCAGCAGCTACAGGACTTTCGGATGTAAAACGTTCACCGATAACAAGCGACCATTCAGGGTTAGATATTCAGGCAACAACGCTTGATAATATAATGAACAACAACTTTATGCGTCCGTTTGCACAATGGCAAAACCTAATCATAACGTTAGCGCTTATGGCTCTTGCGTTCTTTATAATCAGACAATTGAACCTTTTCTATGCCGTAACCGGTATATGCCTTGTAATCGCTATTTATATAGCAATATCAGCGTTATTATTTAAACACGGGTTTGCCGTTAATGTGCTTACACCTATATCTATGATAATAATAACAATGATTTTTGCGTATTCATACAGATATATAATAGAAGACAAAAACAAAGAAAAAATCAAAACCGCAATGGGTAAATATATCTCAGAAGATATTATGAGAAACGTAGTCAAAAACATTGATGAGCTCAAACTCGGCGGTAAAAAAGCAAACGTAACGGTTCTATTCGCTGATATCAGAGGGTTCACTTCAATGAGCGAAAAACTATCCGCCGACGAAGTGAGCGTTATCTTAAACGAATACTTCACAGAAATAGAGCCAATAGTTTCAAGATACAACGGGGTTATAAACAAATTCATCGGTGACGCTGTTATGGCAATCTTCGGTGCACCAATCGAAGACGAAAACCACCCGAAAAATGCCGTAAGATGTGCGTGTGATATGCTGGCAAAAGTCGATGAACTTCAAGAAAAATGGTTAAAAGAAGGCAAGCCTAAAATAGAAATAGGTATCGGTATAAATACAGGTGAAGCGTTCGTAGGTAACATAGGTTCTGAAAAACGTATGGAATACACGGTTATCGGAGATATGGTTAACCTCGCAAGCAGAATCGAAGGTAATAACAAAATTTATAAAACAAACCTTTTGATAAGCAGTTCGACATTCGACTATGTTCGTGGAATTGTCGATACAATCAAGATTTCTAATGTAAAAATAAGAGGTAAAGAACACTCGCTGGATTTATATGAGGTAATTCGCCTAATCGGTTAATAAAATATGGATAATTTAGAAGTTATAAAAAAAGCCATCAATGTTGAGATAAAGAATAAATACATCAATATAAGAGGGCGAAAACAATATTTTTCAGATTTTATGGTGTCGCATATACGGCGCCATATAAAGATTTCGCCTACACCTGAGCGTTGGAAGGCTATACTTGAATATTTTAAAATTTATTCTACATCCTCATATATTGAACGTAAAAAATACGTCGACTTTTTCATAAAAATCTTAAAACAAGAACTCAATAGCGCAGAAGCTATCCAAAACGCAGCAAAGAATCCGTTTTCAGACGTTACCTATGTTAAAGGAGTAGGGCCTAAGATTGCAGGATTATTACATAAATTGGGTATCTTTACGGCAAGCGACCTTTTGTTTTATTTTCCGAGAAAACATATCGATTACTCTCAGAGAACCAAAATCAAAGACCTTGAAGAAGGACAGACAACAACCGTTTTCGGACATATTAAATCATCAGACAGCTTTGTCACTCCAAAAGGTTTAGGGATTGTAAAAGTTAAAATAACAGACGATACAGGTACAATCGGGCTTAATTTCTTCTATTCACAAAGCTCAAATTTTTCGCTTGCAAGAATAAAACGCTTGTTCCCAAAAGGCGCTGGGATAGTTATCTCAGGGACAGTTAAGATAAATTCTTACGACGGCAAATACACACTTGAAAACACAACGCATTCTATTATGTCTGAGGATTTTTTAGGTACATCTAAAAACCTCAATGTTGCAAGAATCGTTCCTATATATTCTTTGAGTGAAAACCTGAACGTTAAAACCCTAAGAAACGCTATTTATAACGCGATTCAAAACTATAAAGACACAATAGTTAATATCGTTCCTGACTATATCAGAGAAAAATATAACCTCTTAGATAAAAAGGTTGCAGTGGAACAAATTCACTTTCCTGATAATATGGAACTACTTGAGAAAGCAAGATTTACACTCATTTTTGAAGAGTTGTTTTTGATTCAGTTAAAACTCGCTGCAATCCGTGAAAGAAATAAAATTGAGCATAAATCATTACCGCTTGAGATTAAACCGGACGGGCTTGTGATGAAATTTATCAACAGTCTTCCGTTTGAGATGACCGGAGCACAAAAACGTGCCGTTAACGAGATTTTAAACGATATGAACTCAACAGAACCTATGCAAAGATTATTACAGGGTGACGTGGGCAGCGGTAAGACTGTTGTTGCGTGTATAACTCTGCTTGCTGCGATTGAAAACGGGTATCAGGCGGCAATTATGGCACCTACAGAGATTCTGGCTCAACAACACTATAACAATATGGTTAACTGGCTGACACCACTCGGATTAAGTGTAGGACTGTTCTTAGGCAGTTTACGCAAAAAACAGCGTGACGAGTTTGGAATAGGACTGAGAAACGGACAGATTGATATAGCGGTCGGAACCCACGCGCTAATCCAGAATAATGTCGAGTTCTCTAATCTCGGCGCGGTCGTAATCGATGAACAGCACAGATTCGGGGTTAAACAAAGATTAGGGCTTCGTAAAAAAGCACAAAACCCGCAAATCTTGACAATGACTGCAACACCTATCCCTCGCACACTCGCAATCACTATGAACGGCGATTTGGATTTGACTATAATTGATGAGCTCCCAAAAGGCAGAAAACCGATTATTACAAAAATGGGAATACCTAAAAAACAGATTTATCAACTCATACGCGATGAGATAAAAGCCGGACATCAGGCATATATTGTTTACCCGCTTATCGAAGAGAGCGAAACCTTATCTGCAAAAGCCGCAACTCAGGAAGCTGAACGGCTCCAATCAACTGTTTTCAGTGATTTAAAGGTCGGACTTTTACACGGTAAACTCAAAAACTCCGAAAAAGACGAGGTCATGAAAAAGTTCAAAGAAAAAGAGTTTGATATCCTCGTTGCAACAACAGTTGTAGAAGTCGGGGTCGATGTACCTAACGCAACAGTTATCGTAATCGAAAACGCTGAAAGATTCGGACTTTCTCAGCTGCACCAGCTGCGCGGCCGTGTCGGAAGATGTGATTTACAATCTTATTGTATCCTGACCTGCGGCTCAAGAACACCTGAAACAAAAGACAGACTGTCAGTTATGACACAAACAAACGACGGATTCATTATTGCAGAAAAAGACTTAGAGATACGCGGACCGGGTGAATTCTTAGGCGTACGTCAAAGCGGGCTGCCTGATTTGATGATTTCAGATATAGTAAGAGACGCCAAAATACTTGAGCTTGCAAGAAGCTCAGCTATAGAGTTTGTTAAAAACCACAAATTAGAAGAATACCCGCAGCTAAAAGATACTGCAAACCTAACCCTTGACGGTACACTACTTTTAGGCTCATAGTTATTCTCTTGATTTGAGGTAAGTTTCAATAAACCCGTCTAAATCACCGTCCATTACAGAATCAACATTCCCGACTTCAAACCCTGTACGGTGGTCTTTAACCATTTTATAAGGATGAAAAACGTACGAACGGATTTGTGAGCCAAAGTTTATATCAAAGTTCTCACCTTTTAGCTCTGCAAGCTTCTTTTCGTGTTCGTTCTGTTTAATCTCTAACAGTTTAGAGATAAGAATCTGCATAGCGTATTCTTTGTTTTGAAGCTGTGAACGTTCCTGTTGACATTTGACAACAATCCCTGTCGGTTTGTGCAAAATTCTTACAGCGGTTTCAACTTTGTTAACGTTTTGTCCGCCCGCACCGCCTGAACGCATTGTATCCACTTCCAAATCCTCAGGAGGAATGACGATAGTCTTTTCAATATCAGGAATAATCGGTGAAACCTCACAGGAAGCAAAGCTTGTCTGACGTTTACCGTTCGCGTTAAACGGTGAAATCCTGACTAATCGGTGAACACCCTTTTCTGCTTTAGCGTAACCGTAAGCATATTTACCTGAGATTTTTATCGTCGCTGATTTTATACCGGCTTCCTCGCCGTCAGATTTGTCTAAGAGCTCAACTTTCCAACCTTTTGTCTCAGCCCAGCGGGTGTACATCCTCAAAAGCATTTGCGTCCAGTCCTGAGCATCTGTTCCGCCCGCACCGGAATTAACTGACAAAATCGCGTCAGCAGAATCGTATTCTCCGCTCAACATCTTTTGAAAATCAAACTTATCAAGTGCCTGTTCAAGCTTTGCCAGTTGCTCTTGAGCGTCAGCAATGAGTTCTTCATCGCCCATTTCAAAAGCTATCTCAGCATCTTCTATTATCTGAGACCACGAGGTCGCATTTTCTATATTTTCTTTGAGTTCACGTGAAGTCTGACCGAGTTCTGAAGCAAGTTTTTGGTTTGCCCAGACATCCGGTGACTGTAATTTCGCTTCAATCTCCTTTAACTCAGAATTTAATTTGTCTAAGTCAAAGATACTCCTTATTTTTTTGAACTCTTGTTTTTAATTCGTTTAAATCCATAGCCATATTATAAACAAAAAAGGGCGAAAATGAAATTTCATTTTCGCCCTTGAACTTTTTTAAATTAGAAAGAAACTACTTAACTAATTCTTTGAATTTTTTACCAGCTGAGAAAGCAGGAACTGTTTTAGCAGCGATTTTCAATTCAGCGCCAGTTTGTGGGTTTCTACCAGTTCTAGCAGCTCTCTTACGAGATTCGAAAGTACCGAAGCCAACTAAAGTAACTTTTTTACCTTTAGCAACAGTTTTTTCAATTGTTTCTAAAGTAGCTGATAAAATATCAGATGCAGCTTTTTGAGAAACGTTAGCTTTTTTAGCAATTTCTTTTACTAATTCGTCTTTGTTCATAATAATCTCCTTTTTCTACACACCAGTGTTATAACAAACACTAAGCTCTTACTCTTCCCATTATACATATATTTCTCGTTTTTGCAAGCACTTTATAAACTGAAAGTCAATAACGACAGGAGCATGCGCCCGTACACACCCCAAAATCCTTTCATAGCAATACTTTTAGCTATTTATAATATATGGGATTGAGCTTTGCAAATTGTATATTATTGTAAAAATGCGTTAAGATTTGATAAACATTATTGCCCATTTCGGCTAAATTTTTCGCACCATGCTGGGTCATGCCAACACCATGCCCGTTTGCTTTAACGTTATCGTCATAAGACGGAACAGATTGAAGGTATGGAATATCGTTACCAAACGATTCTTTAGCCGATTTTGTTTGACCGCCTGCAGATGATGAATACATAGCGGTTATTGGTTTTTGGTTATAGACCATGATTATTCCTTCTGTTTCCAGTACGGCAGTGTTTGAAGCTTCTGATTCGGCTTTTATACCGTCATAGACCTGATCCATTTGTGTATCAACAAGGTCAAAACCTTTTGCGGCATGCTTACCGTAGTTTGCAACGGCGTAGGTACGTGCTGCTATAGCTTGTGCTTTTAGGGCTTCTTTCGACCAGCCGGACGGCATTTCTGCAGGAAGAACACCTTGGATATAGTTTTCCATACAGACATCATTTATAACTGTCAGACTATTGTTTTTGTTTTGGATACGGAGGATTCCTCGGTACCATTTGTCTTTTGTATAGACACATGCCTGCGGGTCGAGCGGTTTTAGGACAACATCGGTTGTGTGTATTGTACATTGACCGTAGTTTGAACGTACAATCATGGCATTTTCGCCGCTCGGGGTTACTTCGTACATCAGCATTTTACGAATGATACAAACTTGTTTGTTTGTTTTTACATCAATCATTTGGGCTTCTTCGGAGGCTGAAACTTTTACCGTTGACATATCGGTATAGAGACCGATTTTTATGGCAAAAACGGGAGGGATAGATATTAATAATAGTGTTATTAGAATGATAAATCTTTTCATGGTTATCATTTTAAAACATTTTTTAACAAGTTATAAGGACTAAATGGAGTATTTATGATATACTAATCATCAAAGGGCGATTGGCGCAGTTGGTAGCGCATCACATCGACATTGTGGGGGTCACGTGTTCGAGTCACGTATCGCCCAAAGAGGAGAGGCTATGCCTCTCTTTTTTTAACCAAATCATATTCCTGATGAGTTAACCCGTACAAACTTGCTATCTTTTCATCAAGAATGTTATATAAATCATTATCCTGAGGGGTTTGTAATAGTTGTTCAACAAGCGCTATTATTTCTGTTTTATCATCACAACGAGGTATCGGAATGCTCTCAATATGCGAGCGTAAAACCTTGATTGAATTAAACTGTTTTTCAAAAACAAACTGTGCAACACTTGAATTCAATATAGCTAAAACATATTTAATATCATGCCGGGGGATTACAATATTGCAGCTATTCAACGACAGTCGCTGTTTATCGTCATAAGCAAAGACAAGTTTGTCACCTATAAATCTATATAACAGCTTTTCTTTTGCTCTATACAAACTCTTCGGCGCAACCTGTTGAAACCTATCAGGTACAAATTCTATATAATTAGCAGACTTTATACCGTATTTTATTATGTCAGAACCTTTTATTATAACCTCGGTTTTATCCATTTTTTTATCAAAAATAAGCTCTTTATTATTCCCTGTCACTATCCCCAGTGCAAACTCTGCGTTATCTTTCAAATATAATCTGTCTTTATGGAGTTTCTCAAGCAAATCGTATTCTCTGTCATCACAAAGAAAGCTCGGTTGTTTGCGTTGTTTATTAATAACAAATGTTCTTATAGAATTTTTTATCTCAGCACCAATATACGACATTTGCCTGTTTGTATATTGCAGTTGCAAGATAACTGCAGGACAATACACCCCGTCAAAAACGTTACCCAAGAACTCTAAAGATTTGAGTTCACAACTATTTTTAATAATTTCACGAATTGATTCGTGGGTTTTAACGTTTAATATCGCTTCTGGTAAAACAAAAGCTAAAACCCCGTTTTTATTTAAGCTGTTCAAAGCTTGCTCGACAAACATATCGTAACCAACAGCAGAATGATATTTTGAAGTTAATCTTTTTATTTCTTTTGGACTGAATTCTGATCCCCACGGCGGATTACCGATAATACAATCGTATTTTTTATCACATTTGTACAAAAAATTGCTGTTAGTTATATTGGTATAAAGAATTTCAATATCTTTCGGTTTATATTTCAAAAAAAGGTTAAGCCTTGTTATTTTAACACTTGTCTCATCTATATCGTTACCGTATATCTGCTCTAACCTGATGTTTTCAGGCAACTGAACCAAAAAGTTACCCGTACCGCAACAAGGATCGATAACACTACCTGAAACTTTTATATTCTCAACAAGTTTTTTAACTATTGATGTCGGAGTAAAGTAAGCTCCGCGGGACTTGCGCTCACCTATATTTGATAACGAAATATACAAAAGTCCTAAAATATCTTCGTTTTCTTCATAAATATATTCAAACTCAAAAAGTTCAGGGTGTTTATTTATAAACGACTGCGCCTTTTTTCTATCTACAATCAAATCTTCAACAAGCTTAAAGGCATGGTCTGATTCTAAGTAGTTTACAAGCTTACCTTTATTCATCAACTTTAGAGCGCAGTCAGCTATCAAAAGGTTTATTTCAGATTTAGTTAATTTATCAACTTTAGATAAAAGATTCGCGATTGTTTGAACATTTTTAGAATCTTTAGAAACGTAATCTTTGTATAAAAAATTCCCCGAAACATATTTCTTATTTCTACGTGATTTAAGATAGGATTTATTACCCTTAGAAATATCTTTTTTTAGGGTTTTAACATAATCAACAGTAAAATCCGGTTTGATTTTACCGAGTTTAATCCAGTTTTTTGCCGTTGCTGTTGATATAGCAAGCTCTTCACATAACTCATTTAACGTAAGATATTTCATTAACATCCCCTATTTTGAAAAAGGTTATACAACTCCTCATAAGTAATAACTTGTTGTAAGAAATTTTTTCTGTGAGATTCAATATTATCCTGATTCAGATGGAACTGACCTTCGCCCTCATTGCCTCGATGTTGTTTATTACTATAGCCCTGACAGGACAAGACTTCGTCATTTTTCATCTTGAAAATTTCAATCTTGTCTGAGAAAAATAAACCGTAATATAATACATCAAATTCCAAACATTTAATCTGCTGTATATTACAATCAAAATTATATTTATCTGTCTCATAAGATGCCATGGCACGATTTGCCAAATTAGCTTTTATACACTGTTCAATGGCATTGTCATCACGAATTTTGTCATCATTTTCTTTCATTACCGTAGAAAATTTAACTTCAATTCTTTCATCTGTATCTGTATCTCTTTTATCATAAGCTAACGACGATGAATCACAAAAATTATACAAAAACTTAATCATTAACTCTGCAACCGTACCAAATCTACGGGTTCTTAAAGCAAATATACCATCTCTAAATTCTTTAATATTTTGTTCCATAAAAATATTATAACATTATTTATTATTTTATGTTTGGTTTATACTTAAAACTGTATAGGGAAATTGTGGAAAGAAAGGGAGAAAAAAAATGGAAACAATTCTTGCATTTGCGCAAAGTAATGCTTTGTTTATCTCAACAGCAATACTTATTCTTGCGTATGTATTCATTGCGACCGAAAAAATTCCTAAAGTTACAGTAGCACTTGTAGGTGCATCTTTAACATTACTATTGGGATTATTAGGTCAAAACTTAAAAGTTAACGGCGAATTTGCCCACGACTATTTTATCAACTTCGTTGATTTTAACGTAATCTTTTTATTAGTATCTATGATGATTATCGTTAGTATCGCAACCAGAAGCGGCATGTTTACATGGGTTGCAACTGAAATGCTTAGAAAAACAAAAGGTCATCCAAAAACAACTTTGTTCTGCTTAGCATTATTTACAGCAATAGCATCAGCGTTTTTGGATAACGTAACAACTGTTATTTTAATCATGCCTATAACATTTGTTATAGCTGAAAAATTAGATATCAATCCAATTCCGTTTTTGATTGTAGAAATTTTAGCATCAAACATAGGTGGTACAGCAACCTTAATCGGTGACCCGCCAAATATCATCATAGGCAGCGCTGCAGGTCTATCATTCATGGACTTCATCAATGAATTAACCGGGATTGTAGCACTTATATTATTGGTTGTTACAGGTGTAATGATTTTCGCGTTCAGAAAACTTATGAAAACAACACCGGAAAGAATGGCAGAAGTTGCAAACCTTGATAACTCACACACAATCACAGACAAAGGCTTGATGATTCGTTCATTAACAGTCTTAGGTCTTGTTATCTTAGGTTTTGTAACACACGATATTACACATATCCAAACAAGTGTATGTGCAATGGCAGGTGCCAGCTTCTTGTTGTTGTTTGAAAAACCAAACGATATCTTAACAGATGTAGAATGGAGCACTATCTTCTTCTTCATCGGTTTATTCGTAATCATCGGCGGATTCGAGCATGCCGGCGGCATCGAAATCATGGCAAAATGGTTAATCGATATCACTCACGGTTCACAAACGTTAGCTTCTATGGTAATCCTCTGGGGCTCAGGAATCTTGTCAGGTATAATCGATAATATTCCGTATACAGCAACCATGACTCCAATGATAGCAGAAATTTCAACCAAAATGGGTTCAGAATTCGTTCAACCTCTATGGTGGAGTTTGTCATTAGGAGCATGCCTTGGCGGTAACATGACAATCATTGGTGCCGCAGCTAACGTTATCGTTTCAGAAACTTCAGCTGCAAAAGGTCACCCTATTGAGTTCATGAAGTTCTTAAAATACGGTGTTACAGCAATGTTAATATCGTTGATTTTATCATCAGCATATATTTACTTAAGATTCTTACATTAAGAAATATATTAAGAAGAGGGGCGGTTTATCAAACCGCCCCTCTTTTAGTTTTAACAACTGTTTTCAGACTTTAAAAAATATTAATATTAAGAATGTAAAAAATACAATTATTTTTAACAAAGATTAATAATCGCCCAAAGCCCCATATATCACAATTAAAAAAATATCTACTAGAAACTAAAAAAATCATCCAAAAAGTTGACTTTACACAGGAGGAAATTAACGCTACAATATAACAAGAACGGAAGTTGATATTTAATAAAAATGGTTACTATATTAACAGTCAGCAACTAAGAGTGTGTAATCAAAATTTTGGGAAGACTTGGAGGTTTTTTAGATATTATGAATGAAACAACAAAGAGGGAAGAAAGTGTTGTAGGATTTGATAAGTCAGCAGGTAACATGACTAATACAATAAAGGGAGCAACCGTGAAAGTAAATGCAGAACAAATTCAATCACAAAATACAGTAGGTCAAATCATAGATTTCTGCCCTAAAATTTCTACCAACAACATTAAAATTGTTAAAAAAGACGGAACTTTAGAAAACTATGATGTATCTAAAGTAGTTATTGCAATTAAAAAATCAGCGGATAGAATGATTATCAAACTAACCGATGAAGAAATTGAAAAAATTTGTAATATCGTTAATAAAAGTGTTGTAAGCTTTGGCAGCGACAGAATTGAAATCATCAAGATTCACAGCATTGTAGAAAGCGCTCTTGAAGATGTTAATCCTAAAGTTGCTAAAAGTTACAGAGATTACAGAAACTACAAGATAGACTTCGTTACTATGTTAGACAAAGTATTTCAAGAATCACAAAGAATTATGTACATTGGCGACAAAGAAAATGCCAATGCTGATTCAGCGTTAGTTTCTACAAAGAGAAGCTTAATCTTCAACGAATTAAACAAAGAATTATACAAAAAGTTCTTCTTATCAGTAGATGAGCTTCAAGCAATCAGAGACGGTTATATCTACATCCACGATATGTCTGCAAGACGTGACACTATGAACTGTTGTTTATTTGACGTAGCGTCAGTTCTTAAAGGCGGATTTGAAATGGGTAACATCTGGTACAACGAACCAAAATCATTGGATGTTGCGTTTGATGTAATCGGTGATATCGTAATGGCAGCAGCTAGTCAACAATACGGCGGTTTTACAGTTGCAGAAGTTGACAAGATTCTTGCGCCTTATGCAGAAAAAACTTATGAAAGACAATATAACAGATACTTATGTTTAGGTCTGTCTTTTGAAAAAGCAAGAGAAGCAGCTTTAGAAGATGTTAAAAAAGATTATGATCAAGGTTTCCAAGGTTGGGAATACAAGTTCAACACTGTAGCATCTTCAAGAGGGGATTATCCGTTCATCACAGTTTCTACAGGTTTAGGAACAAGTGAGTTTGAAAAAATGGCAACATTATCAATGTTGAAAATCAGACAGGGCGGACAAGGTAAAAAAGAATGTAAAAAACCTGTATTATTCCCTAAAATAGTATTCTTATACGACGAAAACCTACACGGTGACGGTAAAGTTTCAGAAGACTTGTTCCACGCAGGTGTAGAATGTTCAAGAAAAACAATGTATCCTGACTGGTTATCTTTAACCGGTGAAGGTTATGTTGCAAGCATGTACAAAAAGTACGGTAAGATTGTTTCACCTATGGGCTGCAGAGCGTTCTTATCACCTTGGTACGAAAGAGGCGGTATGCACCCTGCTGATGAAAACGACGAACCAATCTTTGTTGGTCGTTTCAACATCGGTGCTATCAGCTTACACTTACCAATGATTTATGCTAAAGCTAAGAAAGAAAGCAGAGATTTCTACGAAGTTCTTGATTACTATATGGAACTTATCAGAGGTCTTCATATCAGAACTTATGATTATCTTGGTGAAATGAAAGCTTCAGTAAACCCTCTTGCATTCTGCGAAGGCGGTTTCTTAGGCGGACATTTAGGTATCCACGATAAAATCAGACCTCTATTGAAGTCTGCAACAGCATCTTTCGGTATTACAGCTTTGAATGAATTACAAGAACTTCATAACGGTAAATCATTAGTTGAAGACGGTGAGTTTGCTATTGAAGTTATGGAATACATCAACAAGAAAGTTAACGAATTCAAAGAAGAAGACGGTTGGTTATACGCTCTTTACGGAACACCTGCTGAAAACCTTTGCGGTTTACAGGTTAAACAATTCCGTAAGAAATTCGGTGTAGTATCAAACGTTTCTGATAAACCTTATGTATCAAATTCATTCCACTGTCATGTTTCAGAGGATATTACACCTATTGAAAAACAAGACTGTGAAAAACGTTTCTGGGATTTGATGAACGGCGGTAAAATCCAGTATGTAAAATACCCTATCAACTACAACAAAAAAGCTGTAGAAACTCTTCTAAAAAGAGCAATGGATATGGGATTCTATGAAGGTGTGAACCTTGCATTGTCATACTGTGATGATTGCGGTCACCAAGAACTTGATATGGATGTTTGTCCTAAGTGCGGTTCTAAGAACCTTACAAAGATTGACCGTATGAACGGCTATCTTGCATATTCAAGAGTAAAAGGTGATTCCAGATTAGCTGCTCACAAAATGGAAGAGATTAAAGACAGAAAGAGTATGTGATGAACTACCATAACATAACTACAGATGATATGTTAAACGGTGACGGTTTAAGGGTTGTCTTGTGGGTAGCAGGCTGCAACCATTACTGCAAACACTGTCATAACCCTGAAACATGGGATGTTGGCGGCGGGTTACCGTTTGATGAAGAGGCTGAAAAAGAGTTGTTTGAAAAACTAGGCGCTTCTTATATCTCAGGTATAACTTTCAGCGGCGGAGACCCTTTTCATCCATTTAACCGTTCAGAAGTGTTCAGACTTATTAAAAAAACACGCGAACTCTATCCTGAAAAGACTATCTGGTTATACACCGGTTATAGCTGGGAAGAGATTCATCATCTTGACGGTTTGCAAGATATTGACGTACTTTGTGAAGGCGAATTCATTGAAGAACTTAAAGACGCTAATATCCATTGGGTTGGAAGTTCTAACCAGAGAGTTATTGATGTTAAGCAAACTCTAAGTACAGGAAATATCGTTTTACACGAATAAATAACAAAAAAGACGAGGTTAAAAACCTCGTCTTTTTACATTTCTGTATAATAATTATTCAACGATGATAGCTTGAACAGGGCAAGAATCAGCAGCTTCTTTAACGCAATCTTCGTTATCAGCAACAGCAGATTCGTTAACAACAGCTTTGTCTTCTACTGAAAATACAGCGTCACAAATTGATTCACATGCACCACATGCTATACAAGAATCTTCAACTTTTACGTTCATCTTATTTCTCCTTTTTTATTTCTATCAACCGCCAACGACGATTGCATGTTTAGTATATAACAAAACTTTTAAAATATCCACTCTGTTACAACATCTGCAATATTATCAAAACCTTGTATTAAACCAAGGTCTTTTGGTTCAATATTCTTGTGATAATAGAGTACCGGAACAAACTCTCTTGTATGGTCTGTACCTTTAACTGTCGGGTCACAGCCGTGGTCTGCTGTAATAACCAACAAATCGTCATCACTCATCTCATCAATAAATTTTGCAACATAAGTGTCGATTTCTTCGATTGCTTTACCATAGCCTGCAGGGTCGTTTCTGTGACCGAAAAGCATATCTGTATCAACAAGGTTAGTAAATATTATTGATTTGTTTGGTTCAAATTTTTCAACAGATTCGTATCTGATTTTATCCAAATCGAGCTCATTTTTAATAGCTTGCAATGTCAAATCAAGTCCTTCTTTATTTGAACCGGTATGGATAGCGTGGGTAATACCGGCTTTTGAGAAAATATCTTCAATCTTACCGATACCGACAACTTCGCCGCCTGAAGCTTTGACTCTGTCTAAAATAGTTTCACCTGTAGGTTCAACAGAGTAATCGCGTCTGTCTTTACCGATTCTTGTCGGTTTTCCGTCAATAACTTTGTATGGACGAGCGATAACTCTTGATACATGGTAATTACCTTCATCCAGCAAACGACGGGCAATTACGCACCAATCGTATAAAGTTTCAAGCGGGATAAGGTCTGTATCAACAGCGATTTGATAAACACTGTCAGCACTTGTATATACAATCGGGAACTTCGTTTTTTGATGTTCATCGTTAAGCTGTTCAATTATTGCAGTACCGCTTGCGGGAATATTTGCTAATATACCGCCGCATTTAGTTTCTTCAATAAACTTGTCAATAAGTTCTTTTGGGAATCCGTTCGGAAAGGTTGCAAACGGTTTTTCGGAAACAAGACCTGCAATCTCCCAGTGACCTGTTGTAGTATCTTTACCTTTTGATTTTTCTTGCATTGTTCCATATTGACCTATAGGAGATTCAACAGCTTCAATCCCTTCAAACTCTTGAATTCTGCCTAAACCAAGCTTTGCCATATTAGGAGCTTTCAACCCTTTATTAAACGCACAAACATTTTTAAGGGTATTACATTCTTTAACATCGTTAAACTCTGCATAATCAGGCATAGCGCCAATACCCATTGAATCAATAACTACAATAATTGCTCTTTTCATATATTTTACCTTTCATTACTTTTCTACAACAGTATTAAATATTCTGTCACCGGCATCACCCATACCCGGAACGATGTAACCGTGCTCGTTTAATCTTTCATCGACTGCAGCCGTTATAATCTCAATATCAGGAAACTCTTTTTGGATAAGTTCAATACCTTGCGGAGCTGCAATTATATTTATACATTTGATATTCTTGATAGGAATATTTTTATCTGCATAAAGTTTAATAGCTTCTAACATTGAATTCCCTGTTGCAAGCATCGGGTCAGTGATATAAACAAAGAATTTTTCAGGGTTTGGAGTAGCCATAGGCACTTTGTTATAATACCAGACAGGCTTTAGAGTTGTTTCATCTCTATACATCCCTATATGTCTGATACAAGCGTCCGGAAGAATATCGATAGCTTCATCCGTAAAGATAAGTCCTGCTCTTAAGATTGGCGAGATGATAATTGTTATATCGGAATCAATATCTTTTGAAACACATTTTGTAACAGGAGTTTCAATCTCTCTATCTACAAGCGGGAGGTTCTTTGAAGCCTCATATAACAATACTCTTGTAATCTTTCTGGCTGCAATACGTACCCCTTGTGAATCAGTATTTTTGTTTCTCATAGTACATAAACTCTGACAGATTACAGGGTTATCAATAATTTTTACTTTCTCTTTGTTCATAACTATTCCTTATTAACCTTTTCCAAAACTTTTCTAAAACCTTCCATACTCTTAGAAGAATTATCCAGCCAGTTATTTGAGTAGTGAATAAACTGCATAGATTCATTAAAACTGCTGGTTTCAGGAGCCATTTCTATACTATTAACTTCCGCTCCAAAATTAGAAACCGCGTATATTATATTCATAAGAGTTTTATACATTTGATAGAGCAAGGTCCACGCATCACGCAAGCGTTTTGGGCGTTCTACGAGAAAATAATCATTATTTCCGACCAAAAGCTCGTGGTTAATCATCTTATCAGAATCCGGCGGATAAAGCTCTAATGATTTGGAACCGCCTAATCCATACATTTCAACAGTTGCAAGCGTATTTTTAGGAAGATGTACAGACCTGTCTGTGATTTTAAACTTCACAAGTATGACATCCTCTTTAATAATTTTTGTCTTAGTAACATAACCGATAGGAACACCCATAAGATGAACCGGCGAACCAACTATAAGACCATAAACATCAGGTAGATAGATTTTATGTGATTCAAAACTATCATTATATTTAATAACAGATACTATACCCAGTGTTAAAACAATCAGTAAGATAGATAACCAGATTAGTAACTCAACTCTTCTTAACTTTGATGTACGATTTTTTCTATCTTCTTTTTGCATAGTTTAATTTTAGCAAAAATTTCGACATACAACAAGTTAATTATTTATAACTTAGATTATCAAATTAAGAGAATAATTTGAAAGTTCTTTCAACGTTTTCTTTAGCTACAGTTTTCAAAGTTTCGATTTCTTGTTTAATAGCGTTTCTTTCGTTATCAAGGTTAGCTAAATCGATATCATATTTTCTGTCTTTTCTGTCGATTTTCAACATATCAGCTTCGTATTTAGCTTCAGCTTTTCTTAATAAAGTTTCATCAGAAACTTCTTGTAAAGAAGTGTTAGTAGAAACGCTTGTTTCGAAAGCTGTTTGATTTTTTCTGTTAACTTCAACAAGAACAGTAGAACCTGAGTTAATCATATTAGTTAACCATTCGTTGCTGTCAGCTTGTTCTTCTGTAACGAGGATGTAGCCGTTTTTAATAACTTCATAGTAGTTAACAGCGTCAGCGATTTCAGGGTCATTCATATTCCAAGTTAATTCAGAAGATTGAGGTTGTTCAACCATAGCGCCAACTGAATATTCGTTAGCAGGATAGCTTTGAGCTGCTGCAGGCATTGTGTAAGTTGAACCGTTTTGGATAGCTGCGTGAATTTTGTTTAATTCAGTCATATCAGTATTAACGCCTGTAGCGATATCATTAAGGTAAGCATTCAAGTTAGCTAATGCTAAGTTGCCAGCTGCATTGTTAGGATAGTTGTTTGTAACCCAAGCTAATACGTTAGTAACATCAGCTGGAGAATCAGCGTTTGAATAACCGTTGTTGTGTAAAACTGTGTATAAGTTGTTAGAAACATTCAAAAGTGAAGGAGATGTGATAGGAGTATTTTTTGAAGGCATTGCAGCTGTAGTATCTGCGAATGGAGAGTATTCATAGTTTTTAGTTTCAACATAGTTGTTTTGGTAAGCTTTAGTTGAAGTTAAAGAGTTGTTCATAACATCGTTAACAAGAGCGTCAACAACAGCAGCGTTAGAACCATTTTGTAAGTAAGCGCTAATTGCATCGTTGATACTAGCTAATTTAAGAGAATCTTTAACTAAAGCACCATCTGTGAAGTTAGGGTCAGCTTGATAGAATCTGTTTAACCAAGTGTTTAATTTTCCAGCGAATGCAGGGTCAACTTCTTTACCTGATTTTTCAATCATTAAAGCGATGTTAGCTTTCATAGCGTTTTGAGAAGGAACGTTAACTTTGTTAGTAGTAACAGTTCTTGTAGCATCGCCTGTTAATTCAGCTCCGCTGCCGTCACTTGTCAAACCGTTAGCACCTGTACCAACAGCTTTTAAGCCGTTTGCAGAAGAGAATTGAGAACCAACAACAGTAGCTTTACAACCACCGTCGATTGTACCAACGAAAGCACCATATCTTCCGCTTGCATCGTTACATTTTACATCGCACATAGTTGAACAATTGTAGATGAAAGCACTACCATTTTTACCTTGAGGAGTTTCGTGACCGATGAAACCACCAATGTAGTAAGAATTGTCTGTAACGCTTCCTTTTGCAACACAGTTTGAAAGAACACCGTCAGTATCGTGACCTAAGAAACCGCCTACACAGTGAGCAGTAGCTGTAATATCAACAACAGAAGTAGAATTAGCGATTGCACTACCGATGTTGTTACCAATCATACCTGCTACCCAGTTAGCACCTTTGATTGAACCTTCAACATAGCAGTTATCAACAGCAGCATTTGTTGCTTTACCAGCGATACCACCAAGTGTTTGAGCAGAACCTGTAATATTCAAACCTGTCAATTTGACGTTCTTGATAACACCTTGTGTAGCAGTTGTTGTAACACCAGTTGTAGTGCTTGTTACAGATTTTTGATTACCAACTACAAATTTGAATAAACCTGAATTAGTACTTGTTAAGTTAGAGATTGTATAACCGTTACCGTCGAAAGTACCTTTGAAAGCGTTAGCTTCAGTGCTGCCGATACCAGTCCAGTTGATACCTGCCATATTGATGTTAGCACCAAGAACGAAGTTAACACCTGCTGTTGTTTTACCAGCGTTAGTCATATCTTGTAATTTTTGTAAATCAGCTGCTGAGCTGATAACATAAGTTTGACCAACTGTAAAATCAGATACTGTAGAGATTGGTGTAGCACCTGCTGTTGATTTTGGAGCAGCAGCTTGAAAACCTGCGTTAGGGTCAATGTTAGGAACAACTCTTGTAGCACCTGCTTGAACATTAGTTGTTGCTGGTGTGTAAGATGTAGTACCTAATTGGTTAGGGATAATAGCGTAACCTGGAACAGTTGCGATGAATCCAGCGTTTGCCATAAATGTGTTTAAGTCACCTACAACACCTGTATTATCAAGGTTGTATTTATCAGCCATTGCCGGTGAAACATAAACTTTGTTGCTCTCTGCGTCTTTTAAGTATAGGGTCTTTGCAATTTTATAATCTGTGTTACCTTCTAACATTTTTAATGTAGTATTGATATAAGTATTTGAACCGTCTACAGATAACATACCAACTTGAACATTAGTTTTTTCTAATGCGAATAAATAATCTTCGTAAACTCTTCTTGATTCATTAGCCATTTGCAACTTTTCAGCTTCAACTTTTGCAGCCTTGTATTCGATTTGGTGCATTCTTGTTGTCAAATGTAATAGTCTTGCTTGTGAAGATGACAAACCCATTGTTGCAAATTTCCCTTTTTTGTTTTTCCCTATATTTTTGATTACGGCAAAATTTTTTGAAACTTTAGTCTTTTTTTCGGACATGTGAACATGATGTTACATAACTTAACATTTACCATAAAATAACAAATTTCTCAAAGAAATTTACTTTATATAAGTATAGGACTTTTAGTAGGTTAGGTATGAATTTTCCAAAAATAGCAAATACAGGTATTAAATATATCACGCATCTTGAACCAACTGTTATGCGTGTTAAACCTAGCACTGCTGATAGTTTTGCAAAAACTACAAGTATTGTAAGATGCAGTGAATACCCTGTTAGTTTACCGGCTTTATTAAAAAAATATGTTCCGTCAATAAGACCTCAAGTTAGCACAGAAGTTGCGCAAAGAGCAGCACAACGTGTTACAGAAGACCCTAAACTACAAAAAGCGATTATTGAATTAACTCAAAAAGAAGGGGTTATTGTAAGAACAAAGGCTGATGCAATTCCTATTATGCGTGAGCAATTTGCGAATCTTGCAAACAGAGAAAATGTTATTGTATTAGATATCAATCCACAGATAAATAATGGTATGCAAAAAAGTAACACCCTTATTTCAAGATGGTATACTGAAGCAAACGGTATCAATCCTGAGAATTTAGTTACATTAAGGGTAGAAGAACTCCGTACAAAAGCTTTAAAACCTTGCGAGTTACATAGTGATTGGATTCAAGGCAGTCAAGTTGCTAAACGTTTAGAAAGACTTGAACACAAATCTGAAACTTTGCCTATGGTTAGAGTAAGAGAAATCTTAGACGGAACAAGAGGTTTATCATCAGAAGAAATCCTTCAAAAATATTCTTTAGAAGAATTAGCAGCAGCAATGAAAACAATCAATACTAATATTAGTGCTCCTCAAAAGAAAAGAGGTTATATTGGCGCATTAATCTCTCAACTTGAACAAGCTGCAAAGGGTAAAGATAATATTACAGTTGTTATTCCAGATGACTGTTCACTTTCTGGCTCAAGTATGTTATGCGATTCAGTTAAGATTTTAGATAAATTTTTAAAAGATAATCCTAAAAAGAAAGTTAATGTAGTATTTTCACCATTGATACTAGGTGATAAGGCACAAAAAGCATTTGACAGATTTATGCTAATAGATACACCTTTTTCTGAAATGTATTTAAGATCAATAAGTGCAATCAAAACTGACGGAACAGAAGCATACCCTGGTATCAGAAACGCTTTTGAACGTGTAAAGGGCTCAGAAAATATTACATTTGAAGTAACTCCGAGTGCTTTAAGAGCAAAACATTTTACGGAGACAGATTATTTCAGAAGTATTAAAGACCCTGTATTAAAATCTAACCTAACCTACATAATGCAAGGTCCTATTGAAAATGGTTCAGCACAGTTTGGCGGATTCGGCAACTGCGGGACATTAGTAATTACACCGACAGAAGAATTCGTATTAAACGGCAGAAAATATGCCGGTAAAATACCAACAAACAGCGTCGGGTTTATGGAGATTTTAGGACACGAACAAGGTGTTTTAAACGATGAAATCGTTGGCGGCAAAGGTTTATTCACAAAAGGAACCGGTAAAGGCTACTCCAGATACTGTGAATGGAGCGGATTAAATAACCCGGAAACAGCAAAAGACAGAACTCCTATTAATATCGCAGCTGACGGAACAATATCTTTACGTGATATAATAAAGTAATATGATAAACGAATTTATAACTAATTTTAATATATGCAAGGACGCAAAATCCGCAATAGAATATATGGTGTCACTCAAAAAACAAAACCCGTCTTTAAAATATAAAGACAAGAACGGTGCGTATGTTTTTGAGAACTATTATATTTTGCCAGGTTATACAAATAAAAACAGCGAATTTTTAAAAAGTTTAAAAGAAAACTTGAATATTGTTCAGCCAATATGCAAAACATCGGCACCTGAACTGATTGATATTGTAAGTACAGAAGATGAAAATTTTTCTGCAATAATTTATAAAATCAACGATACAAAAAACGCTGATTTAATACCGTATCTTGAATCCGACGGTGCTAATCAGGAAAAAACAGATTTGTTCATATCGGAGCAAATCGAATTACTCAACAAAACAGGGTTATACAATCCTGAAATCTTTAATTCAACAGAACATTTTTACCTCACACCCGATACAAAAAACATTGTTTTTGAAGCGTGGGGAGAACTTGTTAAAATAAATAAAGATGAAAAAGAAAATCTGCTTCACAAATTAAAATGTTTGTTATAGAATTATAAGTGTACAAAAGACAATTATTTTTTAACATATATGATTACTTTAAATACATCAACAACAAGACCTTTAAAATCAGGGAAAATATTTGCAAACAATAGAATATATAGCAGTCCGTCTTCGACAGACAAGAACTGGGATATATGCTTTAAATTCAAGTATCCATATAATGTATTGTGCAACTTTACAGAAACCGGATTTAAACATCAGGGTGTAAAGGTTAGTTCAATGGAAGGATTTTTGCAGTCTTTGAAAGTTAAAGACAGACGAACACAAGAAAAAATGTGTACATTACCGGGGTTTATGGCGAAGAAAGTCGGTAATTATCTTAAGCGCAGCGGACAGTTTGACAGAACTACTGTATACTGGCAAGGCAGACAATATGACAGAAATACTAAAGAATTTCAAGAAGTAATCAGCGGAGCTTATGATTCTAAATATTCACAGGATAGAGTTTTTAGAACTGTTTTAAAAAGTTCAAGAGGACGCAAATTAACTCATACTATAGGCAAAAACGACCCTATGGATACAATCCTTACTGAAAACGAATTCATCGACCACCTTGATAATTTAAGAAAAGGAAAAGGTGTTAAAGATAGAGTTAAAAGCTTCTTTATTGATGTGAAGAATATCTTGTTCCCTCCAAAAACAACTAAAACAATTGCTGATAAATTAAAAGATAAAAAAGCGGCATTTGTAAATGATGTTTATGTTTGCGGTGAAGACCCGTTCTCAAAAGCTAATAAACTAAGAAAAATGGGTGTACGTAATATTATTGATATCAATGCAACACCTGAGGAAGCAAAATTAAGAAGCGAGCTTGCACAAAAACATAAGCTTGAATATATGAACATAACTATGGATGACCACAAGCGTATAGAGAACGGTCCTGAAACGGTTAAGAAAATAGTTGATATGTATAATGAGGGAAAACCGACTTACATTATCGCTAATGAAAAACACGATGCAAACACAGTATTAGCACTTAATTATTTATATAATCCAAACTCAACTTTGGCTGACGCTGTTTTGTATGGTACTCCGCAAAAAGCTTTTATTACAAGACTTGCATCAATAGAACACGATACGGATAAAAGTTTTGAGGAAGTCTTATCAAAAAGAAAAACTACTATACTTGAGTTAAACTCATAATCTTATTCACCAATAATAAATTTTATGATATAATCAAAAAAAATATGAGGTGAAAATTATGATATTAGTTGTAGGTGCAGGATTTTCAGGTGCAACAATTGCAAATTTATTAGCTGAAAAATCTAATGAACAAGTATTAGTTGTAGATAAAAAAGACCATATCGGCGGAAACTGTTATGATTACCGTGATAAAAACGGGATTATGATACACGCTTACGGCTCACATATATTCCATACTAACTCTGAAAAAGTTTGGAGATATATAAACCAATTCACCGATTTTAATACTTATATGCATAAGGTTATAGGTTTGCTTGACGGTATCGAGACACATATTCCGTTCAACTTTAATACGCTTTATGATGTGTTCCCTAAGTCTTATGCGGAACTATTGGAACACAAACTCTTAGACAACTTTAATATCAATACAAAAGTACCTATTTTAGAGTTCCAAAAACAAGACGATGACGATTTGAAATATCTTGCAAACTACGTTTATGAAAAGATATTCTTAGAATATACAACAAAACAGTGGGGAGTTTCTCCTACTGATGTTGACGGTGCTGTAACAGCGAGAGTACCGGTTTATTTGAGTAAGGATAACAGATATTTTCAAGATAAGTATCAAGGTATTCCTTTGAACGGTTATACTGAAGTTGTTAAAAACATGCTTAACCACAAAAATATCAGAGTTCAGCTAAACACTGATTATACTGTTTTGAACTGGAAGAAGTTTGATAAGATATTCTTCACAGGTTCTATTGATGAATTCTTTGATTATAAATACGGCAATCTTCCGTATAGAAGTGTTAAGTTCAAGCTTGAAACTCATGACAAAGAATATTATCAATGCAATGCTTGTGTGAACTATCCTTGTAACTACGATTTTACAAGAATCCACGAGTACAAATATTATCTTGATGACAAGTCTTCAAAAACTGTTATTGCAAAAGAATATTCAGAAGATTTTGAACTCGGCAAGAACGAAAGATATTATCCGATTCCGCAAGATGAAAACTTTGAATTATACAACAAGTACTTGGCAGAGGCTGAAAAACTTGAGAATGTATACTTCTTAGGACGTCTTGGTGATTATAAGTATTATAATATGGACGGAGCTATTAAACGTGCTATTGAACTATACGAAAGTTTGGAGAAATAGTAATGGAACGCAAGCCTGTAGTAGCAATAGTAGGAAGACCAAACGTTGGCAAATCAACATTTGTAAACCGTCTTGTCGGCAACCGCCAATCGATTGTTGACGATATGCCGGGGGTAACAAGAGACAGAATTTATTTTGATGTTGAATGGCAGCATAAACAGTTTACTGTTATTGATACAGGCGGGATTATCCCGGGTGATGAAGACGAGATAATGGTCTCTATTTACGATCAGGCAAAGATTGCCTGCGAAGAAGCTGACAGGATTGTTTTTATCGTGGACGGCAAAGAGGGTATAAACCCTATTGATTACGATATTGCTAATATTTTAAGACAATCAGGCAAAGAGATTTTCTTAGCTGTAAATAAGATTGACTCCCACAATGCAAGCTTGATGACTGCTGAATTTTACGCGTTGGCTGTAGGTGATCCTATCGCAATTTCGGCACTTCACGGTTCAGGTGGCGTTGGTGATTTGCTTGATTTGATTACAGAAGGCTTTGCAACCGACGATGAAGAAAAAGAAGAAGACAAGATTATAAAGATTGCTATTGTCGGCAGACCAAACGCAGGCAAATCATCTATTGTAAACGCTTTATTAGGCGAAAACAGAGTTATTGTTTCTGACGTTTCCGGTACTACAAGAGACAGTATCGACAGCAAACTGACTTATGACGGCAAAGAGTATATTATTATTGACACGGCTGGGATTAGAAAAAAAGCTAAGGTTGACTATGGTGTTGAAAAGTTTGCTGTAGATAGAGCTATCCGTTCTATTAGAGAATGCGACGTAGCAATCCTTGTAATTGATGCTAAGGAAGGGATTTCAGATCAGGACAAAAAGATTTCTTCTATCATTACAGAAGCCGGCAAAGGTATGATTATCGCAATCAACAAATGGGATTTAATTGAGGATAAGAAAGCTAACACTATCAACAAGTTTGAAGAAAACCTTGTTAATGAAATACCGTTCTTGAGCTATGTACCAAAGATTTATATCAGCGCAAAAACGCATCAAAGATTGAATAATATTTTCACAAAAACGAACGAAGTTTATGCTGAGTGTACAAAACGTGTAGCGACAGGGCTTTTGAACAAAGTTATCAACGATGCTTACGTAATGAACCCGCCGCAAAGTGTAAAGAACAAACGTTTGAAGATTCTTTATACCACACAGGTCGGGGTTCAGCCGCCTACGTTTGTGTTGTTTACCAATAACGGTACATTGATGAAAGACCATTACAAACGTTATATTGAGAACAAGCTCCGTGAAGCGTTCGGGTTCTTCGGAACTTGTATCAGGATTTCTGTCCGTGAACGTTCATCTAAGAACAAGTAATTTTCAACCGTATGTTTGATTAAAATATCAAAAACATTATATATAATAGTAGTTATGAAAAAACTATTGTTATTACTATGTTCAATAATGTTGTTGATAGGAATCGGTTATGCAAGCGAGTATGCTGATTTACCAAGAGACTATGACGGAGTTGAAATGCCTGCAAACAGCTTCATTCCGGTCATAACTTTACAGGATTTTTCAACCGCATATTCTGACGGAACGAATCAGTTGAAATTTGTTTGTAATAACGATGTTTACCAGTTTGAAGAGGTGGTTATCCCTAAGGGCACAATGTTTTACGGGTATATAGAAAAGAAAAACGAGCCTGTAATCGGAACACACGCTTCAATGGTTGTACGTATAACAAAAATGCAGTTTGTTGACGGCTATACAATCCCGTTAAAACTGGCTTATATCCACACAACAAACGGTAATAAGATAGGCGGACAGTTGACAGAACCGGAAGTATACGATACTGTACCGCATTATCATAAGCTTATTTGCAAACACTTTGTCGGAGTTTTGCAATGCGTACCGGGAGCGGCAAGAAAAATGGGAGAACACGTTACGGTCTGTGCCGGCACACAACTGATAATCGTACTCGTTGCACCTGCATTTATTACACATAGTTTAACAAATTGACATTATTAGGAATAATACTACAATATAATTAGGACTTATTACGGGGTTCTGAAAAGGAGGAACAAATGAGGAATATTAACTTATTGATATTAGGGTTGCTTATTTCAACTACAGCAGCATTTGCAGCACCAAATTTTACATATAGTTCAAATACAAAAGCACCGCAATATGAACAAAACTATTATTCTCACAGTTATGGTTCACCTTCTACAACCTTAAAAGGTCGGGTTGTTACAGTACCGTCAGGTGAGTCATTACCTGTAGTTTCAACCTGTGCAATAAGTTCTGAAAACGCTTATCAAGGTCAGGTGTTTACTCTTGCACTTCAATCAGATTTTTACTATAACGGTTCTTTGATTGCTCCTGCGGGAAGCTCAATTGTAGGAAACGTTATTGAAGTTAATAAGGCAAAACACGGCAGTATGAACGGCAAACTTTGTATAAGATTCAACCAGATTGTAACACCATACGGGTTACAAATCCCTATTTCAGCAGTTATCAAAACAGATGACAGATCAGGTGTTCTGGTTGGCGGTACAAAAAAAGATGTAGCTAAAAACTACGGTAAAAACGCAGTTGTAGGTTCTGCAGCAGGCGTTGTATCAGGTGTGGTATTTGGCGCGTTAGCAGGCGGTAGTGTCGGACGCGGAGCAGCGTTAGGTACAGCAGTAGGTGCAGGCGGAAGCCTTGTGAAATCTGTTTGGGATAAAGGTAATAACGTTTCTATCCCTGCAGGTGCAGCATTCGATATCGTTCTGACACAACCGATTACGGTCGCTCCTACAGCCTCCGATTATGAATAAATAATTGATTTAGGATAAATGGAGGATAATATTATTTTTCGTTTATTCTAAAATTCAATAAGAGAATAAAATATAATGAGCATATTAAGAAACAAATACGAAATAATAGACGAAGAGGAAAATCAGGGTTATACCATACCCGCTATGGTAAAAAACGATGATGAGGGTATAAACTTCAAAAAAGCAATTGCACTCTCAACATTATTACACCCGGGTTCAGTAGGCTTAACTTGGGGTTTAATAACTCTATTAGCGCTATTGGGAATCAATATCCACCTTTTCAAAGCTCCAAACCTTGAAAAGAAACAGGATATTGAGTTTGTGCTTGTTGATAAACCCGCACCGCCAAAGAACCCTGAAACAAAGAACCGCGCTGAGATGAACTCTCGTACAGGCGGTATTCGTGATAAGAAAAAACCTGTAGTAATGCCGACAGGTCAAAAATCTAAACCGTCAAAACCGTCTTCTTCAACATCAAGCTTGCAGAAAATGGTTAAACAACAAAACAAACAGATAAGACAAGAGCATATACAACAGAAACAGGCTCCAAAGAAAGTTGCAGATACACCAAAGAGCCACGTGACAGCACCGTCAACACAGACACGTCCGTCACCGAAACCACCTGCTCAAAGACCGACTGCAACACCTTCCAACAGACCTGTTTCAGCTCCAAAAACAGTAGCACCTAGACCGACAACACCGTTCAGTGTTCCGGTTCCACACGCAGCACCTAGAGGTAACTACCTGTCAACAGGTCCTGTAAGCGGTACAGGTGCTAAAACAGGTGCACATTATGGCGGCTCAACCGCAGGTTCAGGTGGAGCAACAAGACACGCTCCTACACCGTCTCTGTCAACTTATAAAGGAACAGGCAGCGGTCACGGTGCAACAGCAGGCTCAGGCGGAAGCAGAAGCGGAGGCGGTTACGCAGGCAACCCTGGTGGCGGCGGCGGAAGACCAGGCATCGACGCACTCAGAGAACCTGATTTCGGTCCTTATATGAGAGACCTTCAACGCAGAATCAAGTTCAACTGGAACCCGCCTAAAGGAAACGAAAGTAAACGTGTTGTGCTTTTATTCAAGATAGCTAAAAACGGTCAGTTGCTCTCTTGCAGAGTCCATAAATCATCAGGACTTCCTGCAGCCGATCAGGCAGCGCTTAACGCCGTTAAGCTCACAGCTCCGTTCAGACCGTTACCGGCTGAATACAAAGGTTCAAGCATAGATATCCAGTTCACGTTCGATTATAACGTGTTCGGAGCATCTAAATACTAGATATAACGAAAAGGAAAAAGAAAAGAGGATAAAATTATGGAATTATTATTACATTCAATACAAATGGATTGGCCTGTATTACTACCAATTTTAGTTTGTTCAATTTTAGTGTTAGCAGCTGTTATTAACAGAGTATCGTTCTACAACAAAAACAAACGTGACGTTGTATTGTTTATTCCAAAATTACAAAAAGAACTTGCTAAAAACAACCTCGTTGGCGCACAAAACCTTGCAATCCAATGCGGCGGCGTTGTTGGTGAAGTAACAGAAGAAGCAGTTAGAATCTTTAACGAACAAAAGAAAGGGTTCTCTCGTTCTTTCGATATCGCAGCAAGCTTAGCAGTCAGAAAGTTAGAAAACCACTTAACAATCTTAGGTACAATCGGTGGTGTTGCTCCATTCCTGGGTTTGTTCGGTACAGTTGTAAGAATTCTTTATACATTCCAAGACCTTGCTACACAAGGTAACCAATCAGCAGCAGTTGCAATGGGTATCGGTTCAGCATTGATTGCTACAGCATTCGGTTTGGGTGTTGCGATTTGTGCGGTTATCGCTTACAACACATTCCAATCTACAGTTAAAAGATATGAAGATGATTTCCAGTTAATCAAATTGTTATTCTTAAGCTTCGTAGATTCAGACGATGAAACAACAAGCACTTCATCTTCAAGCATTGCTTTATAGGATTATAAAAAATGGCTATTAAATCAGGCAAAAACGCATTATTTACAGAAATAAATATTACACCGTTAACAGATATCTTTCTGGTATTGTTAATCATTATGATGGTTGTAGCACCAACGTTCCAATCTATTGATAATAACGTTACAATACCTGAGATTAACAATGGTACGTCTATAGAAGAAAAGAATGCAACCGTTTCTATTACGCGCGAGGGCCGTGTTTATCTTAACGAAAAACACGTTAATATTGCTGATTTAGCAGTTGAATTAGAAAGAATTAAACCTAATGTTCAAAAAGAAGAAGTCGTTGTTCGAGCAGACGAAAAGGTTAAAAGCGGGGTTATAATGGATATTATGAACGCTGCTCAGGAAGCTCAATACAAGAAGCTTGTTGTTGCTGGTGAACCTCTGGCTAAGAAAACTCAAAAAATGCTTGAAGAAAACGAAAGAAACGGGCAATAGGGGTAGGAACATAAAATGAGAGATAGTTTTAACGAGATAAATATTACACCATTAACAGATATCTTTTTGGTACTGTTAATTATCATGATGGTTATTGCACCTATGATGGATCAGCAGGGCTTAAAACTTGTTGTACCTCAAGCTGTTAAAGAGCAAAGCCAAACAAAAGAGTTTAAGACTATGAACTTTCAGGTTACAACCGACGGCAAATACATTGTTGACGATATCCAAATCTCAGCAGATGAGCTTGAAAACGCTATAGCAGAACGTGTTCAAAACTATCCTGACGGATTGATGATTATAACAGAACCGGAAGCAGAACACGGCGCTGTTGTTAAACTAATGGACGCAGCAAGAAGCGCAGGTATCAGCAGTATCTCTGTTCAAGGACTATAGTTATTTTATCCTCTTTAACTTTAGTTTAATGATTTTGTTTAACAAACACTGAGGTAACTTAGAAACAATAGCTGTTGCAATAGAATCAACGCCAACACAATATGAAGGTCTCGGGTTCTCCATACTATCGATTTGTGCAATCTTTTTGACTACAACATCTACTGAAAGCCCTGATTTTTCGTTCTTACGGGCATTGTTTTCCATATAGCAAATCTCGTTCTTAAACCCGTCAGAACATTTTTCTATAGTAGACTTGTTTTCATCCAGAGACTTTGTCCATAAAGGTGTTGCAATAACCCCGGGTTTAACTGAAACAACCTTAATATCACGTTTCGTCTCTAAGCTAAAACAGTTAAATAAGATATCCAAAGCTCTTTTAGAAGCGCAATACGGCGCAATAAACGGGTAAATACCATAACTTGACATAGAACTTATGTTGATAATCTTGCTATGATTCATTATATCAAGCAAGCCTTGTGAGAACTGAACTGCACCAAAAACATTAATATCAAACTGCCTGCGGAGCTCTTTAATATCAAGCTCTTCCATAGCACCTGCAACAACCCCGCCCGCTACATTTAACAAAGTGTCAACATTATCAGTCTTTGATTTAATGAATTCTGTAGCACTATCAATAGTTTCAGGCTTGTTATAATCAACATAAAAAGGGATAATGTTTTCTGAAATATCCGTAAGTTCCTGTTTTTTAGCCTCGTTTCTGTATCCTGCAAAAACAATATTGTCTTTGCTGAAATACTCAACAAGAGCTTTACCTATCCCTGATGTTCCGCCTGTAATTACATAAGTTTTCATAAGATTTATTATAACACGAAAAAAGGGCTTGCAGTTCCTGCAAGCCCTTTTGAAAATTGATTAACGTTTAGAGAATTGGAATCTCTTACGAGCTCTTTTTCTACCGTATTTTTTACGTTCTTTAACACGTGCATCACGAGTTAATAATCCTTCTGAACGTAAAACTGATTTGTATTCTTCATTAGCTTTCAATAAAGCTCTTGCAATACCGTGACGGATAGCGCCTGATTGACCTACGATACCGCCGCCAACAGCCTTAACCTTAACATCATATTTGTCTTGGTTTTCTGTTAAAACTAATGGTCTATAAATCATCATTTCAACAGCCGGTCTGTTACCGATATATGCAGCTAATGTCTTACCATTAACAAAGATTCTACCTTTACCCTTAACAAGTTTAACAACTGCGATAGAATTTTTTCTACGACCTGTAGCAATAATTTCGTTATTAGCCATTATTTAGCCTCCTTTTCTAACACAATTGGTTTTTGTGCAGCATGTGGGTGTTCAGGACCAACATATACTTTTAGTTTAGTAAACTGTTGAGCGCCTAAAGTGTTGTGTTGCAACATACCTTTAACTGCTTTTTCAATCAACTTAGTAGCATCTTTTTCTCTAACTTCTTTAACAGAAGCAGATTTTAAACCACCCGGATATCCTGTGTGGTGATAATAAATTTTATCAGTTTCTTTGTTACCTGAAACTACAACTTTTTCTGCGTTAACAACAACAACGAAATCGCCTGTATCAACGTTTGGAGTGTATTCAGGTTTATGCTTACCTCTTAAGATATTAGCGATTCTTACAGCTAAGCGACCCAATGTTTCGCCTTCTGCATCAACTAAATACCATTTTCTTTCAACTTCTAGAGGTTTTGCTGAATATGTTTTGTTCATGCTTTATTCTCCGTATAATTTTTCATACATTACTTTCATTAAAGTAAGCCCCTCAGGACTCACCGTTCTACCCGCTTTTGTGCGGTCCTTAGCTTCCAAAACATCTTTCATATGTTCAGGCGCCAAGTTGTGTCCTTCGATTTCTAACAATGTTCCGATAATCGTCCTAACCATATTGTAAAGGAATCTGTTCCCTTCAATATCAATCACAACCTTATCACCGGTCTTAGAAACCTCAGCCCTATATAAAATACAGACTTTGCTCGGGTTAAGCGTTCCGGATGACTTAAAACTTGAAAAATCGTGTTCTCCCAACAAATAATCTAACGATTTTTGTATCCTATCTAAATCGATTGGATATTTCACTCTCATCAAATCCCCGTCAAAAGCTTGTTTGTATCTGCGGTTGATAAACTCAAACCGATACCACCTTCTGATAGCAGATTTCTGAGCGTGAAACTCAGGTGAAACCTCTTTCAAATCCGAGATAGAAATATCGTCAGGCAATATTTCGTTCACGTGATAGATAAGATTTGAAGCAACAATCTCTTTATCTGTATCAAAATGAACAACCTGTCCTAACGAATTTACACCTCTGTCAGTTCTTCCGGAGAAGACTGTCTTAATAGGTCTATTTATATTGCGGTCGGTCACCCGACCGCCAATTATAAATGTACAAAGTGCTTTTTCAAGTTCGCCTTGTATTGTCGGTGCTGCTATCTGTTCGCCGTTTTCAAACTGAATCTGGCTTCCGGCATAGTTTTTACCAACATACTGAACCTGAAGGGCATATCTCATCAATTATACCAATTGAATCAATGCCATTTCAGTAGCATCACCACGTCTAGGAGGTAATCTGAAGATTCTTGTATAACCACCCTTACGTTCTGAATATTGCTTACTGATTGTGCTGAATAACTTTCTCAAAACTGTTTGAGAGATAAGTTTTTTACCTTCTTCTTGTTTATCAAAAACTTCAGCAGTTTCAATATCCATATATTTTCCTGTTTCTTTGTCAAAAATGAACTTAGCAGCTTGTCTTCTTGAGTTCAAGTCACCTTTCTTTGCCAAAGTGATAAGACCTTCAGCGTATGGTCTAAGAGCCTTAGCTCTTGACATAGTAGTCTTGATTTCACCGTGAACAAAAAGTTCGGTAGCCAATGAACGCAACAAGGCTTTTCTTTGGTCTTGTGCTTTGCTAAGCGTATGTTTTTTACATTGGTGTCTCATTTTTTTGTTTCCTTATAATTTACTATTTATATTTCTAACTATTCACCGATAAGAACGCCGTCTTCATCCATTTCAGGATTTGGAGCAAGGTCTAATCCGTGTTCGTGTAATTTTTCGATTACTTCGTCTGCTGACTTTTTACCGAAGTTCTTGATGATAAGTAAATCGTGTTCAGATTTCTTCAATAATTCAGCCATAGAGTTTATGCTAGCTCTTTTCAAGCAGTTGTAAGCTCTAACAGACAATTCTAATTCTTCGATAGAAATAGATGGTTCTTCTTCAGAAGCTTCAACAACATCGTCTTCTATAACAGCAGAAGTTGTTGTTCTTTCGAATGAAGGAAGAACAGGTGCTTGACCTGAAATAGAAGCGATTTGAACAAAGTGTTCAATCAACAAGTTAGCAGCTTGCGAAACAGCTGTAGTAACGTCGATTGTACCGTTTGACCATACTTCTAAAGTCAATTTATCAAAATCAATAGAATCACCTACACGAGTGTTTTCAACATCATACTTAACACGTTTGATAGGCATAAATGTTGCATCGATAGGTAACATATCAATAGCTACACCTTCTCTGTTTCTAGGAACATCGTTAGGAACATAGCCTTTGCCTGTTTCAACAGTAATTTCAGCGTGGAAGCTACCGCCGTCAGCAATTGTACAAATCAACCAGTCAGGGTTAACAATTTTAACACCTGCAGGAAGTTGGATGTCGCTTGCTAATACAGGGCCCGGTTTGTCTATATCAATTCTTAAAACTTGTGGTTCAGAAGATTCTGTCTTGATTGATAAACCTTTGAAGTTTAACAATACGTCAACTACATCTTCTAATACGCCAGGGATAGCTGTGTATTCGTGTGTAATACCTTCAATTCTTGCAGAAGTTACAGCTGTTCCTTCAAGACTTGATAACAATACTCTTCTTAAAGAGTTACCAATTGTTATACCAAAACCTCTTTCTAATGGGCTGATAACAAATTTACCATATTGTGAGCCATCAGAACTTGTGGCAGTATTAACAGTTTTAATTTCTAAATCCATTATAATTTCTCCTATTAGATTCTACTTAGAATAATACTCAATTACTAATTGTTCCTTAAAGTCAGGATCTAATTCTTCTCTTGCAGGAACTCTGTCAAAAGTAACTTTCAATGCTTCAGCATCAACTGTTACCCATGCAGGAGCACAAGATAAATCTATAGCTGACATAACTGTTTTTAAGAAGTCAGAACTTTTAGCTTTAACTGTAACTACATCACCTGCTTTAACTAAGTAAGAAGGAATATCAACTTTCTTACCGTTAACAAGTACGTGACCGTGGTTAACAATTTGTCTGGTTTGTTTACGAGTAACACCAAAACCAGCTCTAAATAGAACGTTATCTAATCTGGATTCCAAAATTTGTAACAAAATAGTACCTGTAACGCCTTTTCTTCTAGCCGCTTCATTGTAATATTTTGCAAATTGTTTTTCACTTACCAAGTAAGTCATTCTGATTTTTTGTTTTTCTCTTAAGTGAATTGCATATTCAGAAAGTTTCTTTCTTACAGCACCGTGCTGACCTGAAGCACTTTGTCTCATTGAAGATGTCAACTTTCTATTTGATAAGTCTTTTACTCCTTTGTTACGGAATAATTTATTTGTAGGTCCTGTATATCTAGCCATACAGTTAATTCTCCTTTTTTCTTGTGGTGAGGCACCTATGACTCTTTCGAGCTCTCACCTGTGTCTTACTATCGTTTGTCTTGCTCGTTCGCGTTTAACGGGTCTTCGCTTTTTGCTATCGTGACTTTGTCACTATCGCAAAAGAGCTACGCCCTCAGCTCACTCGCACTATACTCTACGTTTTTTAGGTGGACGACATCCGTTGTGCGGAATAGGTGTAACGTCCTTAATCAATGTGATTTCAAGTCCAGCTGCTTGAATAGCTCTGATAGCTGTTTCACGACCTGAACCAGGACCCTTGATATAAACTTCTACTTTTTTCATACCTTGGTCAATTGATTTTTTTGCAACTAATTCAGCTGCTGATTGTGCTGCAAACGGCGTACCCTTTCTTGCACCTTTAAAACCTGTTGCACCAGCTGTTGCCCAAGCAATTGCATTACCTTGAGTGTCTGTTGATGTAACAATTGTGTTATTAAAAGTAGATTGGATATGTACTACACCTTGCAATACATTCTTCTTTTCTTTCTTTTTTGTTCTTTGTGGTCTTGCCATTTTCTTATCCTTTATGTTTTATATTATTTATATTTCTTTTGCTTTAACAATCTTTTTAATGCTCATTCGCATTATTTCTTTTTAGAAACTGGTCCTGTTTTCTTACCACGTCTTGTTCTTGCGTTAGTCTTTGTTCTTTGACCGCGGCATGGTAAGTTTCTTCTGTGACGCATTCCTCTGAATGAGTTGATTTCTTGTAAACGTTTGATGTTCATAGAAACTTCACGTCTTAAGTCACCTTCAATATTGTAGTTTGAAAGTTCGTTTCTTAACAACTTAATATCTTCATCTGTTAAATCGTCTGTTCTTAAATCAGGTGAAATACCTGTTGCTTCTAAAATTTTCTTACTACGAGTAGGTCCAATACCATAAATATATGTTAGAGCTACTTCCATTCTTTTGTTACGAGGTAAATCTACCCCTACTAATCTTGCCATTTATTTTTCTCCTTTATTTTGTTAGATTTTTTTGTGTAAGAGGGATAAATACTTCCTCTCCAACCACCGTTTGCCCCGTAGTTTCAGGCTATTCAAGGAATTATCCTTGTCTTTGTTTGTGTTTAGGGTTTTCACAGATAACTGCTACTCTGCCTTTTCTTCTGATAACCTTGCACTTGTCGCACATTGGTTTTACTGATGATCTTGTTTTCATTGTTTTATCCTTTATTTTTGTAATTACTTTTTACTATTTAAGTCTGAATGTGATTCTGCCTTTTGATAAATCGTAAGGAGTCATCTCTACTTTTACCCTATCGCCCGGTAAGATTCTGATAAAATTCTTTCTTATCTTACCTGAGATATGAGCCAAAATCTCATGTCCGTTCTCAAGCTCAACCCTGAACATTGCGTTCGGCATAGATTCTATTATTGTACCTTCTATTTCTATTACGTCTTTTGCCATCTATTAGATTTAATCCTCTTTATTTCGACTAAACATAGACACACATACTATGCGCCTTTTACTATAATATTCGCTAAAAATCCTAATGCAAGCATTTTTACTGCTTTTTACCCACAATTTTTAATTTTCTTAATAATTGTTTTTATAATATTAGCAATCAATCAGGAGAAATCACTACATGCAAAAATGTGATATATTAGTACTTTTGGGGCATTTTCTTAATATTTCTTCATTGTTTTAATTTTTAAACAAATAAAAAAACAAACAAAAAGACCACCCGCTAAGGTGGTCTTTTTTATATCCGCTAAGGATTATTCATCACCCTTAATCAACAAATCCGGTGAACCAAACATACCTTCTATTTCTTCTAAAATAGCAGAAGGTTTTCTTGCTTGATTTCTTTGAGCAGCAGCTCTTCTTTGAGCTTCTCTGTCCTTTTCCTCACTTGCAAATGATAAGTGATGATATCCTGTACCCGCAGGTATCAAACGACCAATGATAACGTTTTCTTTCAAACCTCTCAACAAGTCTTTCTTACCGTCAACCGCAGCTTCTGTAAGGATTCTTGTTGTTTCCTGGAATGATGCCGCTGAAATGAAGCTTTCAGTGTTCAATGACGCCTTTGTAATACCTAATAATAAGTATTCGCATTGAGCAGGCTGTCCACCCTTTTCAACTACTTCATCATTTGTTTTGTTGAATACGTGTACTTCAACCTTTTCACCAGGTAAGAAGTTTGTATCACCTGATTCAGTGATTTCAACTTTCTTAGTCATTTGACCTACAATCATTTCGATGTGTTTGTCTGCAATTTCAACACCTTGTGAACGATATACACGTTGTACTTCGTCTACTAAGTATTGTTGTGCAGCTTCAGGTCCTTTTAATCTGATAATATCGTGTGGGTTCAATGGACCGCTTGTTAAAGCGTCACCCTTAGATACTTTTTGTTTGTTTGAAACGATAATTCTTGAATCAACGTTAAACTTGATTTCCTTACGTCCCATTTCTTCAGATTCTAAGAACAATCTTGGTGTCTCATCTTCAATCTCGATAATAGCAACACCGTCATATTCAGCTAAAATAGCAGAATCTTTTGGTTTTCTTGCTTCAAGCAATTCTTCTACCCTTGGCAAACCTTGAACGATATCGCCGGTCTTTTGTCTTTCGTATCTCAATGTTGCAAGAGAGTCACCACGTTGTAATAATGAATTACCCTTTGTCTGTAACTGAGTACCTTGGCTAATCAAGTAAGGTCTACCTGTTCTTACCAAAATACCTTTCTTAGTTACGTCAATTACATGACCTGAAACCTCTGCTACTTCGCCGCTATCAGCAACAACTTCGTCTTTCTTGATAAAGTCGCCAGCTTTAAAGTTAGCTTTGCCTTTAATAGCAATCTCTGTTTCATATTCAGAAGATTGAAGCAATAATCTTCTTGATTCCTCTTCATTGCCTGTAATTGAAGCAATACCGTCACTCAACGCTAATACTTCTGTCTTAGCAACAGCTGTCTTAGGTTCGATAACGTCACCGTCTTTTACTAACAATTCTGTTTGTAATGAATCGTTCAACTTAGAATTGCCTTCCAATTCACGACGTACAATCAATGTTTCAAGTACAACTACCTTCAATTGACCGTTAGAATCTAACTCAATCAAACCTTTCAAGTGTGATAAGTAACCTTCCATCATCAACTTCAAGCTTGTTCTTGTTAAAGTTGCACCGTCAAGGTTTCTAACTCTTGCACCGTCTTTGTATTGTAATTGTGTTTCTGAAACGATTGAAATCAAATCATCAGAAGAATCAAATCTGATAGATACATCTTTAGGTTTAACCTTTAATACTTGTACAGGTCTTACCAAAATTTGTACAGGTTTTTCTTCTAATTCAACTGTTGTATCGATTTCTTCTTCCAAATCATCTTCATAAATATCATTGAAAGCAGATTCCATAATTGTAACGATAGATGTTTGCTTAGCCTTAACACCTTCTGCAATTACAGTACCTTTTTTGATTACAGTGTTTTCTTCAACCTTTAAGTCGTTAGCGCTAGCTAATGTATAAACTTCACCAGGTCTGATTGTAATTTCGTGGATTACATCGTTGAACTCGTTGAATTCAACAACACCGTCGATGTGAGAGTATACGTCCTTAACGATTTCAGTACCTTCTGTTACCAAAGTACCGTTTTCAACCATTTTTAAAGATGAATCTTTATTCAATTGGTGAACTTCTTCCGGAATGAATACGATTTCACCTGCTTTAGTGATAACTTGATTTTCGTCAACTTCAACATCGATGTATTTAATTTCACCTGATGAAGAAACTGAATATTCATCATCTACCAACTCAGCAATAACCATACCGTTTTCTACTGTTGTATCAACAGGAGCTTTAACGATATATTTTTCTTCGTCATCGCCAACTGTCCAGAATTGTTCTTTCTTAGTTTGTTCGAATGTAGCGTTTGAAGGAATCAAAGACGCAATAACGATTGTTAATTCTTTACCCTTAACAATTTTCTTGATGTTCTTTCCTTGGAACTTAGCGTCTTCAACAACCAAATCAGAACTGTAACGAACTTCACCACCGTGTTCACAGATAATTTCAGCCTTAGCCAATTCATCACCTGCTTTAACTTTTTGGTTATCCTTAACAGATACTGATGAACCACCAGGTAAGTTATAAACATCACCTGAAACAACCCATACAATACCTGCTTTGTTAGCAGTTCTTGAGATGTTACCTTGTCTGTCTTTCTTTTCATCAACGTCAAATCCGTCGAAGAATACTTGACCTGCAACATCAGAGTTGATATCCATATAAGCTGTTTCTGTCAAACGACCGCTATCGTGTTGAGATGCAGGATCAAACTCAGCAAGTAAATCACCTTTCTTAACACTGTCGCCGTCTTTTACGAATACTACAGAACCTGCAAGTACGTGGTACTTGTTAGTTCTCTTTTCGCCTTTAACTTCGATATCAGCTTCGTTAATAGCAATATTAAATACGTCACCGTGACGTGTTCTTTGTTCTCTTGTCTTGATAGAAGAAGAAACAACACCGTCTTCTCTTGAACGAGTTTCTTTCTTAGCTTCTTTAACGCCAACCGCACCACCGGTGTGGAATGTTCTCAATGTCAACTGTGTACCAGGTTCACCGATTGATTGTGCTGCGATAATACCGATTGCTTCACCGATATCAACAAGTTTTTGGGTAGTTAATGCCCAACCGTAACATTTTTGGCAAACACCGTATTCTAAGCTACAAGTCAAACCTGAACGAACCTTTAATGATTCTAACTTCAAGTGAGAGATTTTTTCTACATCTTCTCTGCTCATAGTTGTATCTTTTGCTACCAATAATGTCTTACCGTCTGTATCAAAGATATCTTCAGCAACGGTTCTGCCTAACAATCTGTCAATCAACGGAACGATAACGTTGTCACCGTCAACGATTGATGTCATATTAATATAGTTGTCACCGCCGCAATCGTGTTCTCTTACGATAACGTCTTGAGCAACGTCAACCAAACGTCTTGTCAAATAACCTGAGTCAGCTGTTTTCAACGCTGTATCTACAAGACCCTTACGTGCACCGTATGATGAAATGATGTACTCGGTTACTGACAAACCTTCTTTAAAGTTTGACTTAATAGGTAAGTCGATGATTTGACCTGCCGCGTCGGCCATCAAACCACGCATACCAACCAACTGTGATACCTGTGACAAGTTACCTCTCGCACCGGAGAATGCCATCATATATACAGGATTCAATCTGTCAAAGTTTTCTACAACCTGTTCTGTCAACTTCGCTGTTGTTTCAGACCAGGTATCGATAACCTTTGTATATCTTTCTACCTCGGTGATTTCACCCTTAAGGTATCTATTAGTTGACTTTTCAATTTCTTCTTCTGCTGATGCCAACAATTCCTTCTTAGTTTCAGGAACTGATAAGTCAGAGATAGAAATAGTTACACCTGAACGAGTTGCATATTTGTAACCCAAGTTCTTCAATGTGTTAGCCAATTCCCCTGTCTTTGCACCACCGTATTCAAGATACATTTGAGAAAGTAACTTTCTAATCGCGCCCTTATCCATTAACTTGTTAATGAATTCAGGAGTTTTTGTTTTTGTACGTGAATATGTATTTTCCATTTTCTATATTTCCCTTATAAATTCTTTTCGTTAACTAACCTACTAAACTAAAGCATCTCTTACAGCTTCGTTGAAAATGATTCTACCAGGAGTAGTTTCAATTCTCTTACCTTGTTCATCACGAACGATAATCTTATCGTGAAGTTCAAGAACTCCGCTTTCCAAAGCTGCCAAAGCATCAGCATAACTGTAATAGTTACCCTTAGGTTCCATATCAGGTTTTTCAATGATTGTTAAGTAATACATACCCAAAACCATATCCTGAGAAGGAGTGATAATAGGTTTACCGTTAGCCGGAGCTAAGATGTTGTTAGTAGCTAACATTAACATTCTAGCCTCAGTTTGAGCCTCAATAGATAGAGGAACGTGAACAGCCATTTGGTCACCGTCGAAGTCGGCGTTGAACGCTGTACAAGCCAACGGATGAAGTTGAATTGCTCTACCTTCAACCAATTTAGGTTCAAACGCTTGAATACCTAATCTGTGAAGGGTCGGAGCACGGTTCAACATTACAGGGTGTCCGTCGATTACCTCTTCTAAGATATCCCATACTTTAGGGTCTGATCTTTCAATTTTTTTCTTTGCAGACTTGATGTTTTGAACATATCCGCGTTCAATCAATTTGTTTACTACAAACGGCTTGAATAATTCGATAGCCATTTCTTTTGGTAAACCGCATTGGTTCAACTTCAATGAAGGACCTACAACGATTACTGAACGACCTGAATAGTCTACACGTTTACCTAACAAGTTTTGACGAAAACGACCTTGTTTACCTTCAATAATGTTAGATAATGATTTCAACGCTCTGTTGTTAGGACCAACAACAGTTCTTCCGCGTCTGCCGTTATCGATAAGCGCATCAACTGCCTCTTGTAACATACGTTTTTCGTTTCTTACAATAATTTCAGGTGCACCCATTTCTAACAATCTTTGTAAACGGTTGTTTCTGTTGATTACACGTCTGTATAAATCGTTCAAGTCAGATGTAGCAAATCTGCCGCCGTCTAATTGAACCATAGGTCTCAAATCAGGAGGTGTAACAGGTAATACATCCATAATCATCCAAGTTGGGTCAGTTTCAGAAGAAATCAATGAATCTAATAATCTTAATCTCTTAATCAACTTACTCTTCTTTTGAACAGATGAAACACCGTTATCAAGCTCAGTTCTGATTTCTTGAGCCAAACCGTTTATATCTAATTCTGCTAATAATTCCTTAATAGCTTCTGCACCGATACCAACTTTTAAAGTTGATTCTTCGTGTGCATCCATATAATCTTCATATTCTTCTTCTGTTAATAGTTGAAGTCTCTTGAATTCACTGTCACCAGCATCCATAACAACATAGTTGTTGAAATAGATAACTTGTTCCAAATCTTTCAAGGTCATATCCAACAATAAACCAAGATATGAAGGAATACCTTTCAAGAACCAGATGTGAGAAACAGGTGCAGCTAATTTAATGTGACCCATTCTGTGACGTCTTACCTTAGAATCAGTAACTTCAACACCACATCTTTCACAAATGATACCTTTATGACGTACTCTTTTGTACTTACCACAGAAACATTCCCAGTCCTTTGTAGGCCCAAAGATTCTTTCACAGAACAAACCGTCTCTTTCAGGTTTCAAGGTTCTGTAATTGATTGTTTCCGGCTTAGTTACTTCCCCGTAAGACCATTTTAAAATTCTTTCCGGTGAAGCAATGCTTATTCTTATATAATCAAAATAATCAATACTTGTAGACAATTTTAAATTCTCCTTTTCTTGCTCCGCTTACGTAATTTGTGCTATCGGGCGCGGACGCGTCCGCGCCCCTACACTCGTTCGCGAAATTATAACTCACCTGATGACATAGAAGTATCAAAGAAATTGATGTTCAATAACTCTGAATCCATATCTGACAACACTCTTTTTGGAGCTGCTTTACGCATATCATCCATATCTGTCATCAAATCAACTTCTACGCCGTCTTTTTTCGCAACGGTAATATCCAAACCTATACTTTGTAATTCTCTTACAAGTACCTTGAATGATTCAGGTATACCAGGTCTTGGAATGTTATCACCCTTAACGATTGATTCGTAAGCGTGGTTTCTACCATTCACGTCATCAGACTTGATAGTAAGCATTTCTTGCAATGTATAAGCTGCACCGTAAGCTTCAAGTGCCCAAACTTCCATTTCACCGAATCTTTGGCCACCGAACTGAGCTTTACCGCCTAACGGTTGTTGTGTAACTAATGAGTAAGGACCGGTACTTCTTGCGTGAATCTTGTCATCAACAAGGTGGACAAGTTTCAAGATGTATGAAAGACCTACTGCGACAGGCTTATCGAATCTTTCACCTGTACGTCCGTCAATCAAATATACTTTACCGTCTTCTCTAACCCAATCACATCCTGATTCTTTGATACCGCGAAGAAGCTCTTCACGTGTAACTCTTTCAGATGTGTTAGCGCCGTATCTTTCGTCGAAAGAAGGTGCTTCGTAGTGTTCACCTGTCAAGTATGCAGCCAAACCTAATAAACATTCATAAGTTTGACCTACGTTCATACGAGAAGGTACACCTAGTGGGTTCAATACTATATCTACAGGAGTTCCGTCTGGTAAGAATGGCATGTCTTCTTTTGGAAGAATTCTTGATACGATACCTTTGTTACCGTGACGACCTGATAATTTATCACCTACAGATACCTTACGTCTTTGTGCGATATATACTCTGATTACAGTATTTGCACCTGGTGGAAGTTCATCACCTTTTTCTCTGTCAAATACTTTAACGTCGAGTACACGTCCGCCTTCACCGTGAGGCACTCTCAATGAATTGTCTTTAACATCTCTTGCTTTTTCAGCGAAGATTGCTCTTAACAATTTTTCTTCAGGTGGGTGTTCAGTTTCACCTTTAGGTGTAACCTTACCTACTAAAATATCATCTGCATAAACTCTTGCACCGATACGAACGATACCTCTTTCATCCAAATGTCTCAAAGCTTCTTCTGAAACGTTCGGAATTTCACGGGTAATTTCTTCCGGACCGATTTTAGTTTGTCTAGCATCGATTTCTAATTTTTCTATGTGTAATGAAGTAAAGATATCATCGTGTACACATCTTTCTGATAGCAAGATAGCATCCTCGAAGTTATATCCTTCCCAAGGCATATATGCTACCAAGATGTTTTTACCTAATGAAAGTTCACCGCAACTTGTAGACGCACCGTCAGCGATTACATCACCAACGTGAACCTTGTCACCTTCGTTAACGATAGGTCTTTGGTTAATACAAGTATCTTGGTTAGAACGAACGTATTTCATTAGAGTATACAAGTGAGCTTTACCTTCTAAGTCTCTAATAACGATTTCTTCACCTACAACACGTTCAACAGTACCGTCAACAGTAGAAACTGCAACCATACCTGAGTCTTTTGCAGCTCTAGCTTCAAGACCGGTACCAACAACAGGACGTTCTGTAATCAATAGAGGAACAGCCTGACGTTGCATGTTTGAACCCATCAATGCACGGTTCGCATCATCGTGTTCGATGAACGGAATAACTGATGTCGCAACAGAGATAATCTGGATAGGACATACAGCAACGTAGTCGACTTTTGATGATTCTGTCATGATGAATTCTGAACGATATCTTGCAGGAACCATTTTGTTCTTGATTGTGTTATCTTCGTTCAACTCGATATCCGCAGGAGCACAACGGAAGTTTTCATCTTCGTCTGCTGTCATATAAACAACATCTTCTGTAACCTTACCGTCTTTAACGATGAAGAACGGAGTTTCGATGAAACCGTATTCGTTAACTCTCGCGTGAGTAGCTAATGAACCAATCAAACCTGCGTTAGGACCTTCCGGTGTTTCTACAGGACAGATACGACCGTAGTGAGAAGGGTGGATGTCACGAACCGCGAAGCCCGCTCTTTCTCTTTGTAACCCACCAGGTCCAAGAGCTGAAATACGTCTTTTGTGAGTAATTTCTGCTAATGGGTTAGTTTGGTCCATGAACTGTGACAACTGAGATGAACCGAAGAACTCTCTTAATGCTGCCACTAACGGTTTTGTATTCAATAAGTTCAATGGTGTTAATGTTTCAGAATCTTGAAGAGTCATTCTTTCTTTAACGATTCTTTCGATTCTTGAAAGACCAACTCTGAATTGGTTTTGTAACAATTCACCAACTGAACGGATTCTTCTGTTTCCTAAGTGGTCGATATCATCCAATGTACCTTCATCGTAAGTCAAGTTGATAAGGTATTCGATTGAAGCAATGATATCTTCTCTTGTTAATGTTCTAACATTCTTAGGAATGTTCAAGTTAAGTTTTTTGTTTAATTTATAACGACCAACTCTACCGATATCGTATTTCTTATCGTCGAAGAAACGTGATTCTAAGATTTGGCGTCCGCCTTGAGGAGACGCAGGGTCACCCGGACGTAATTTCTTGTACAATTCGATTAAAGCATCGTCAGTTGTTTCAGTTGTATCTTTATCCAAAGTTTTCTTCAAGAAATCGAAGTGAGTGAATAAAGATTCCATTTCTGTAACTGTGATACCCATAGCTTTAAGTACTGTAGTAGCTAAGATTTTTCTGTTTTTGTCTATCTTCATATAAACTAAATCGTTAGCATCAGTTTCGATTTTCAACCAAGCACCTCTGTTTGGAATCATGGTTGCGTTGTATAAACGTTTACCGGTTGGAGAAGTTTCTCTCTTGAAGTAAACACCAGGTGAACGAACGATTTGAGAAACGATAACACGTTCCGCACCGTTAACAATGAATGTACCTTTGTCAGTCATTGTAGGGATGTCACCGATATAAACTTCTTGTTCTTTGATTTCACCGGTATCACGGTTAACCAAACGAACCATAACACGAAGCTGTTTAGCGTAAGTAGCGTCGTGGATTCTAGCTTCTTCAACAGTATACTTCGCATTGTCAAACGTATAGTTTGGCAAGAAGTGCAATTCTAATCTTCCTGTATAATCTTTAACAGGGCTAAAAGCAAGTAATTCTTCTTTCAGACCTTCTTTTAAGAACCATTCAAAAGATTTCTTTTGAATATCAATTAAGTCAGGTAAGTAATCCAAACGGGTATTAGGTATGCCCATCGGAGTAACTCGTTTTGCATATTTTGTTGTCGACATTAATTTACCTCGTCTATTCTATTTTGATGTACGTACTTTTAAACTTGGTTGATATAGGCTGTTTCGCTTGTGTATTGTGCCTCTTGCACTATATCTTCACCGTCAAAGCATGACAATACCCCATACTTTGAGCATGTTATCATATCGTAACACTTCAAAGTACATAGTCAAGCAGAATAAACGTAGAAATTACAATTAATTGTAAGGTTTTGTTACAAAAACTTATTTGCAAGCATATTTTATAGTGCAAAAACAGTGTGTATAAATTTGTTCAATATGCACTTATTATTAATGTATGTTTGAAATCGAAAAACCTGAAATGGTAAATAAAACATTTAGACTACCTTTAGCACTTGTTGAACAATTATCACAAGTAGCTCAAAATCAAGGTATATCTGTAAATAATCTAGTTAAACAATGTTGCGAATATGCCCTAAAAAATCTCAACAATAAAGATTAGTATATTACTGAAAATATTTCGTTAGTTTTTAAGTTTTTAATAATAAGTTTTAATTGGGGAACACATCCCAGACTTGTAAGAGTTCTCAATGTCACTGTTTCATTATAATTGAGAACACCAAGTTCTAATGAATTAGTATATGCAACAGATTCTGTGCGGACTTTCTTTTTATTATTGTTTGAAACTATTAAAACAACAGGAGTTGCAATTACCCCCAAAATCCAACCAATACCTAAAGTAAAAAGACCAACCGGACCGGCAACAATCCATGTACGTGCTAAAGCTGACGGTTCATTTTTAACTGCAAATTTATATGCAATATCACCATTTGTACCATTCACTATATTTATATCTTGTATTTCCCATTTAGTTTTTGAAATGTTAGTAATTTTGTATTCGTAAGCATTATAATATTTTTTTAACTGAGACGATAGCTCAATGTTACTAACTTTGACATACAAATTATCCCTATTGAAAGCATAACAGGGGATAACCATAATCATAAAAACCAATAAAACACATATAAATTTTTTCATATTCATTTTCCTTATAAATATATAACATATTTTTATTATTGCACATGTTTTTATAAGTGTAAATATGGTGTATATAATTTTGTTTCAATTGCACTTATTATAATAGTATGTTTAAGATTGAAAAACCTGAAATGATTAATAAAACATTTAGAATGCCATTGGAACTTGTTAAGAAGTTACAACAGGTCGCACACAACAAGGATATTTCATTAAATAAACTTGTGATTTTATGTTGCGAATATGCCCTAAAAAATCTTGAAAAATAATTATATCCTAAACATTACCCGTAGAGCTGTTGCGGTCGTCCTCAAGCTGTTTTAACTGCTTCATATCAATATTTTCATCCTGCGTAAAGTTGTTAACAGGTAAATCAATATCGACATTAACCTCAGCATCAACCATTTCAACATCGGATTTTTGATACTCATAAATCTTGCCGTCTTCAAGTTTCACGGCTACAACTCCGCTCAAGAACTTGATAAAGCAAACTCTACCCAATCCCTCAGGTGTCATTACAGATGAACCAATAGGCGGCATGCCCTTTGCAGCGTTGATATAATTCGAATACTCGTAAGTTAAACAACACAGCAATCTTCCGCAAGTACCCGAAATCTTACAAGGCGAAATCGGCATTCCCTGATCTCTTGCAAGCTTAACGTTGATAGGCTCAAACTTACGCTTAAAAGTATTACAACAGAACGGTTGTCCGCAGCATCCGCAGCCTTCCATAATCGAGGTCTCATCTCTCACCCCGATATGTCTTAAATCAATCCTGATACGCTTGAACGTCTGGGTTAAATCCTTCAACAACGCCCTGAAATCAACCCTTTCAGGCGCAGTATAATAGAAAGTTATCTTTCGTCTGTCGAAAGTCAAACGACACTGGGTAAGCACCATATTCAATTTATGTTGTTCAATAAGCGCTTTACACTTAAAGAAAGAGGTAACTTCCTCTTTTTGAATATCTTCATAAGTCTGAATATCACGCTGTGACATAACCCTTACAAACTCAAATGCTTCAGGTTTATGTTTAGCTTTTTCCCATTTTTCAGCAACACCTTTACATACTATAACAACCTTAACAGCTTCTTCACCCTTCTCAGTCCTAACCAGAACGAGTTGTCCGTGCTCAAGTTTGATGTTCTCCGGAACATTTATAGGGTTAAAGCTATTCTTCAAATAGTATGTAGCGTATCTTATAGTCATCTTAGTAACTTTCTTCTTCTTTCAATTTTCTGTTCATCAACTTAGACAAAACCTCTTGCGGAGTAATATCGGTGTAAACCGCTTCATATATAGCTGATGAGACCGGAACTTCTTCACCCAACTTCTCAGCCAAATCACAAACCGCCTTAGAAGTCTTAACACCCTCAGCAACAGAACCGAGTGTAGCTAGGATATCGTCAATCTTTTTACCCTGACCTAACATAGAACCTACCGTAAAGTTTCTTGACATCGGGCTTGAGCAGGTAGCAATCAAATCGCCCATGCCTGAAACCCCGTAAAGTGTAGACGGTTTCGCGCCAAGCTTAACACTAATCCTTACAATCTCAGCCATACCTCTTGCAAGAAGTGTTCCCATACAATTATCGCCCAAATCCATTGCGTGAGCAAATCCTGACGCGATAGCGATAACATTCTTCAAGCTTCCGCCAAGCTCAACCCCGATAACATCGGTGTTAGAATACAATCTGAACTTGTTAGGAACGTTACAAGCTTGTTGAACAAATTTAGCGGTTTCCAAATCTTCGCAAGCAACAGTAGCAGCAGTCGGTTTACCCATAAGCACTTCTTTTGCTAACGTAGGACCTGATAAAATAGCGAGTTTTTGTTCAGGCAACACATCTTTTATAACCTCAGACATTCTCATCAAAGTATTGAGTTCAAGCCCCTTAGAAGCGTTTACGATAATCTGTTCGTTCTTAATACCGGCTTCTTTCAGCTTTTCGCAAACATCTCTGACCCCGACTGTTGCAACAACAGAAAGAATAATTTCAGCCCCGTCAATAGCTGATTTCAAATCATCGGTAATCACAACCTTGTCAGCAAGCTGAACCTCTAACGGTTTTGAACAATGTTTGTTCTTAACCAAATCTTCCGACAAATCACAGGTTCTGCCCCAAACGCAGACCTCGTCAAAATTATCTGTTAACAACCACGCAAGTGTTAAACCCCAACAACCTGCTCCCAATACTGTTAATTTCATACGTTAACTTCCTCTTTTAAAACTCTTCTTAAAACCCCGCAATACGCTTTCAGCTCTTGTTCAGCCTCAGCTCTGCCGATATTTTTAGTCAACATAACTATTGCAGTCTTAATCTTCCAATCACATTCTGTCAGTTTCTCAAACGCAACAGCGCTTTCAACGTTAGCAATCTGAGAAACGATTCTTATAGCTCTATCTTTCAGCTTTTCGTTTGTAGCCTTAAGGTCAATCATAAAATTCTCGTAAGTCTTTCCTATTTTAATCATTGACCCTGTAGTAATCATATTAAGCACCATTTTTTGAGCGGTACCGGCTTTCAACCTGCTTGAACCCGCGATAACCTCAGGTCCAACCTCAACACAAATCAAAGTCCCGACTTCTTCCGCTATCTTAGCTTTAGAGTTGCAAGTTATACCTACTGTCTTACATCCGATTTCATCGGCATAAGCAAGAACACCCAACAAATACTTAGGGTTACCGCTTGCAGAGATAACAACTGCGACATCGTCTTTAGTCAGAATCTTAGCGTCCTCATAACCCGCATCAAAATTATCCTCAGCACCCTCAACAGCAAACCTCATAGCGTCGTAACCGCCCGCAATGACACCTTGAACCATATCGGGTTCAACACTGAATGTCGGCGGACATTCTGAGGCGTCTAAAATCCCGAGTCTGCCTGACGTTCCTGCTCCGAAATAAATCAGATGTCCGCCGAGCAAAAACTGACGTGCCACAGTATCGATAGCTTTAGCAATGTTTTCAGCTTCATACTCTACTGCACGTGCAACAATCTTGTCTTCTTCGTTCATCATACGAACCATATCGATAGTAGGAACCAAATCGATATTTTTCGTGTTTTCGTTACGGTATTCCGTTATAATTTCCGCCATAATAATCCTTAATTTATACTAATGCAGACATCAAATTAGACATCTCAATAGCTGCCTTAGCGGCGTCTGAACCTTTGTTACCGGCTTTTGTACCTGCTCTTTCGATAGCTTGTTCGATGTTGTCTGTTGTAAGAACACCGAAGATAACAGGAACTTCTGTCTCTAAGCTTACAGCCGCAACACCTTTGCTAACCTCTGCACATACATAATCGTAGTGAGAAGTAGAACCTTTAATAACAGCACCAAGCGTGATTACAGCGTTATATTTACCTGATTTTGCACATCTTTTGGCAACAACAGGGATTTCAAACGCACCCGGAACCCACACTACTGTAATATTTTCTTCTGACACACCGTGTCTAACCAATTCGTCTTTTGCACCTGACAACAGTTTTGAGCCGATAAACTCGTTAAATCTTGAGATAACGATACAGAACTTTTCACCGTTTGTTGTAAGTGCACCTTCTATTGTTCTCATAATTTTCCTCTAAATTATATATCCCTGAAACCATTCTATAATATATAATCCTAATTTACAAGTTTATTTTTACAAACAACAAAGGGTGTGGTTTTTTATTGAGGATTCGATATAATCAACAATCTTTTTCTCTACATTAGTACAGAAGTTGTTGTTAATCTCTCTGATAAAATAGCAAGGGCTTGTCACATTTATCTCGATAATCTGCTCATCTACAACATCCAACCCTGCCATATAAATCCCCATAGAATTCAGTTTTTTAGCAACACGGGTAAAGTTTGCTTTTTCAGTCTCAGATAGAACACCTTTTTTGATATAGTTATCGCTATGAGTATTGAACTTAAAATCGTCGCCCGTAGGTAACTTGATAACACTCTCTTCCATAACCGTATCGCCGAGCGTAAGCACACGTTTGTCACCATACTTAACTGCAGGGATAAACTTCTGCACCATAACGAGCGAGTTCTCATCACGTGTCATAGTATTAATAATAGAGCGCGTATTCAAATCGCCTTTGTGAAGATACATAACCCCGCTTCCAAAACATTTATCCAACGGCTTTAAAATAATTTCGCCGCATTCAGATAGAAACTCTTCTATCTTGTCTTTTGAAGCTGTTACAATATGCTTTGGCATATACTCAGAAAACATTGTCGCATGGAGCTTTTCGTTAAAATTACGAATCGCTCTTGTATCGTTTATAACCTTTGCCTTATTAACAAAGTCCATAACGTAAGTTGCGTTGATATAATCGTTATCAACAGGCGGGTCAGGTCTGAACATCACCCCGTCAAAATCGTCAACCTTCATATCAACCGTTTGTTTTTTATAAAAAATATTCCCGTTCTCTAAATAAGTCGAAAAACACATAGCGCAAGCTGTTTGGTCTTTCAAATACAACCTGTTATTTGTAGTTATAGAAACATCGTTCCCGCGCTCAAGCAGCTCTTTTATGAACCAAAAATTAGTCACAAGGTCATTAAACTCAAAGTATTTCAACTCAATTTTATCTATAACAACAAGAATATTCATAATACACCTCACTTATACGTCAATTTTAGCACATCAGTAAAGTATATCAATGCCTGATTGACTAAAAATCGCCGACACCTACAATCTCAAACACCGGTTTGAGCCCGCGATAATAACCGGAATAAAACAAATCTCTAAACCGTTCATAAGTTTTCGGTGCAAGTGTTTTCACCATATCTTTATCAATAAACATCCCCTCAACAAACCTTGCAAAAAGCTCCGTCGGGTTAGAATAATACTTGTTCAGTTTAGAAATCCTTCGGGTAATTCGTGCACGCTTTCTCTGTTTTGAGCGTAGCTTGAGATAGTTCACAAACACATCCGGAATATTAGGAAAATCTTTTCGAACATTAGCTATAGAATAAACCTTTGGGGTAAACCAGCTAATCAGCCTGACTCTATCGTACTTTTCAAGATAACCCAGATTAGACCACATCGCATAGCGTTTAAACTGTTTAAATTCTTCCGTCAAACTGAACTGCGGGTAAACAGCCCTTATATCAGAGGTGAGTTTTTTAATCGATTTTTTGACCTTTTCGCGTTCTTCAATGAGTTTTTTACATAACGAATTCTCATCAACGAAGTTTGTCACAAGTAAAAGCTCATCCTCAAACTCTTCAAACTCGCTGTCAAACAGCACATACGAATCCTTAAACTTTTCATCCATTAAAAAGTTAACGTAGTGAGCATACTCGTGCAAAATAGTTTTTATAGCACCGTAATCGTCAAGGTTTTTAGAAACATCGATTCTTCCCTGACGAAAGAACCCGTTGTTTCCCCTTGCCTTTGTTGTGGTATGGATATCGAGACCCATACCTCTCAGGTATCGGATAAGTTCTTGTTTTATGCCTGTTTCGTTTCGTGTACTAACCATTGGAGATACTCTTTGCTGCAATCTACTATCGGTAACGCAATGATTTCGGGAACGTTATACGGATGAAGCTCTGTAATTAGAGTTTTAATCTTCTCAAAATTAGGTCTCAATGTCTTAATCATGAGCATAACTTCACGTTCTTTTTCAAGTTCACCGTCCCAAGAAAACAAAGATTCCACTTTATCGACCATACTGACACAAGCCGCCATTTTGTATTTCAAAAGACATTTTGCAATATCTTTTGCAACTCGTTTGTCAGGTACCGTACAATATATAACTATAGCATCCATTTTTTACTCCTTATCTAAATAAAATATTTTGTTCGGGTTAAGAATATTGTTAGGGTCAAAGATTTTCTTCATATTCCTCATCCAATCCAGTGTTGTTTTATCGATAGCTTTTTCGATAAACATACGTTTTTCTGAACCTATACCATGCTCAGCAGACAGGTTTCCACCAAGTGAGAGCGTAAGTTCATACAGTTCGTTTTTAATCTTTTCGTATCTTTCGACCTCATCGGGATTATTCAAATCCAAAGCTATTTGCGGGTGCAAGTTCCCGTCGCCGATATGACCGACTGTAGAGACCGGCAAATTATACTTATCACAAATCTCGTGAATCCCTTTAACAAGTTTAAAAATTTTATCTCTCGGCACAATCAAATCGTTAGACATAACGTCAGGCTTCAAACTTGCTGTAGCAGGAAACGACTGACGTCTAGCCTGCCAGATTTTATCCTGTTCTTCTTTTGTATCAGAAACAACAACAGCAGACGCGCCGGATTCTTTCAGCACGCGCTCTAACCTTTCTATCTGAGTAGACATCGAACATTCAAACCCGTCAACCTCAACAATCAAAGCTGCTTCACTCTCAACAAGAAGCCCTGTCGGGTTAAAGTTTTCTATTGTCCTAAGCGCGTTATTGTCCATAAACTCAATAGTTGACGCCCAGATGTGTTCATCAATCATATTGTTAACAGACAGAGTTGCCTTGTCGATATCGTCAAAATACGCAAGCAAAACGCGTGAAGTTTCAGGTTTCGGGATAAGCTTAAGTGTCGCTTCAACCACAAGCCCCAATGTACCTTCGCTACCGATAAACAGTTGTTCAAGGTGATAACCCGTAGCGTTTTTTATCATGCTTGAACCGGTTTCAATAACCTCACCGTTTGCAAGCACCACCTTGAGCCCGAGAACATAATCTTTTGTCGTACCGTATTTAAACGTCTTCGGCCCGCCCGCGCTCTGCGCTATAGCCCCGCCGATAGTAGAAACAATCAAATTAGAAGGGTCTAACGGGAAGAACAACCCGAGTTCATCCGCTGCTTTTTGAATATCACCGACAGCAGCCCCTGCCTGAACTCTGACAGTCATATTGGTCTTGCTGATATCAAGAATCTTATTCATCTTAGTAAAATTAAGAATAATTCCGCCCTTTTCGGCAATACAGCCACCAACAAGGTTTGTACCCGCTCCGCGAGCAACAACAGATATTTTATGAGTATTAGCAAAGTTCAACACAGATTGAACCTCTTCAACACTCTCAGGGAATATAACCACATCAGGCGGAACGTCAGCAACCATACCGTTTGTACCGTCTTGAGAATATACGTAGCATTCCGCTTCCGACGATAAAATATGTTGTTTTGGTAAAATTCGTTCCAGTTCTGATATTATTTTATTCTTCGTCAACATAAGATGTTAGTTTTCCAATACTATGATTTAGTTTTTCCAGTTTAGAATCGATGTTATTCATCTTCTCCATAACAGCCGATGAATCATTCTTTGCAGAAAACTCTAAAATAGTTGTCATTCTTTCATCCATTTGCTTCAATTTTTCTTCCTGTAAAGCAATTTGTTGGTTTTGATTAAGTATAACAGCTAATTTTTCATCCATTGCACTGATATAAGCCTGCTGCTGTGCAATCTGATTGTTTTGTTCTGCAATTCTTTGTTCCAAAGCTTCGATTTTAGCGGTATAATCGATTGTTTCAGGGATTTCAATAGAATCAATCCCGCCGCCTAATCTTGAAGAAATATTCGTAAGTGATTCACCTGCGCTGTCAACCCATTCCGCAAGCATTACAAGTGATTGGTTAATTAGTTCGTTGTATCCCTTATTCTCTTGCAAAATGTTGTTTATACGATCTAACGCAACTTCAATATTATTATACTGCTGAATGTTTGTTTCCGATTTAAGTTGAGTGTTTATCTCATCGAAACAAGTCTTGAACTCTTCCAATGAGCCGTTAAGAGTTTCAGAATCCTTGTCAGATGATAACAATAATGTATTAACTCTTGTACTAATACTCAAAACATCTTCCTGAAGTTTTTTGATATTGTCGGTAACTTCATAGTTTTCGTCTTTTTGTACTCTTTGATTGATAGAATCAAGGGTTAAAAAGATATTATTAAGGTCTTCTTTAGCATCATTTTCAGCTAATGTATTGATATGCTGCCCCAATTCGTTTAAATAGATTCTAATCTTCGCAACATCAGATTCGATATCCTGCATGCTGTAGGTATAATCAGAATCCTCATCACCTGATTGCATATATGAAAGGTTGCGTTTCAATTCACCAATCAAGTCTTTAATATCTTTGAAAGATTCTCTTGTAAACGGCATAAGTTCATCAACCTTAGACAAAACTTCGCTGCCTGTATTATCATCTACAGTTTGTTCAGAGATAGTTTCAAGAATTTTGTTATATTGCTGGGTCGAATTAACGTTTACGTTATACAACCCGTTTTTCAACATCTCTAAGTTTTCCTGCAAAGCGTCAACGTTTATCCCACCTTGAACACCGGTAACTTTAGAGAAACTCAACGAGTTAATATTTTCCTGAATCTTTGAAAAGATATCTATTACGCTTCTTTTCAAGTTGTCGTTAGATTTTTCAAGGTTTGAAGACAATAGAGTAATGTCATCTGATAACGATTTGATTGTAGAACCGTCAGCGGTATCAAGTCCGTTGTTTATGACCTTTTCAAGATATTGAACACCGTCTTTGAGGTTTTCGTTCAATGTTTCTATATCTGTTTTAATCAGGTTAGTAGCGGTATTTGATTGGTTATAAAGAACTTCTGCTGTTTCATTAACTTTAGTTCCGAGGTTTTGCTCAAGCTGAGCAGACACATTCATAAGCACCTGTTTATCGATACCGGAATTGTTAGCGATAATATCAAGTCTGTTAACTTTTTCAGTCAACTTTGCAACGAGCGGTTCAAATTCGGCAAGGTTAGTCGCGTCAATACTCTGGTTAAGTCTTGCAAGCTCGTTTCTGACCTCAAGAATATTTGTTTGAAGCACGGTAAACCCTTCTGAACCGGATGATTCGTTCTGTTGAAGTTGTTCTAAATATGTACCGATACCGTCAAGAGTTTGGATAATTGTATACAATTGATCGTTACAATTCTTCTCACTCATCATATTTTCTTTAATATCTGTAACAAGATTCTTGATTTCCGCTATACTTTCTGTAGTCATTTCCTCGTTCCCTAATTCAGTCATATCAACCATCTTAATAATACCTACTATATACTATCACAATTTTATCATAAAACATAATTTCAGGCAGAGTATTAAGTTGCGTTAATAATTAACAGTTGATAAACTTAACAAATTGCTTTACTATATATCATATCGGAATTATTAAAACAGGTGAAAAGATGAAAAAAAACATTTTAATAGTCGGAAGTTCAGCAAAAGAATCATGTCTTGCAAGAATGCTTTCAGAAGAGTTTGAGGTATTTGTAGCACCGGGTAATGCGGGTATGAAAGAGTTTGCAACCATTGTTGATATCAGAGAAAACAACGTTATTGAACTCTTAAACTTCGCACTCGAAAACGACATCTTTTTTACGATTGCGTGCTCTGAAACAGCTATCAAATCCGATATTTCAAACCTGTTTTACGATAACGGCTTGCTAATCTTTGCTCCGACAGCGGATTCAGCAGAGTTTGCAACTAATAGAGCCGTAGCTAAAAAAATGTTTTACAAACTAAGATTACCGACCCCGAGGTTTGCAATCTATGAGAAGAAAAACCTCGCAATAGATTATCTTAAAAAATGCGAAATGCCGATTGTAATCAAAACCGATTGCAAGAACATGAAAAACTACGATATGGTTTGCCCTTCTTATAACATCGCAAAATCTTATATTGAAGACTGCTTCGCAAACGGCGAACCTAAGGTTATTATAGAAGAATACGTTTACGGAACAAACTTCTCGTTCTTTGTGTTGACAGACGGTTTCAAAGCTTTGCCTTTAGGCAGCGTAAGAGATTACAGATACTCGCTCGACGGCGACGGCGGTGTATTGACTGACGGTATGGGCGCATGCTCACCGTTTATAAAACTTTCGTTTGAACACGAAGACTATATTATGAACGAGGTCGTTTATCCGGTTATCAACTACCTTTCAGAAGGTGACAAGCCTTATATGGGCATTCTGGGATTTGAAGGCGTGCTTACACCGGAAGGTGATATCGCTATAACGGAAGCTTTACTGTTCTTAAAAGACCACAACGCGCAGGCTGTATTATCACTTCTTGAAAACAATATCTTTGAACTCATGCACTCTTGTGCTATAGGCGCGTTCTCAGATGAATACGATATGTTGGATATCAAAGACGAGTTTGCAATGAGCCTTGTTCTTTCAAGCGGTAAGGTCACAAACGAGGTTATAACAGGACTTGATGAAGTTGATGAGAATGTTGTTGTAAACCATTTGAATACTAAACAAAACGAGTATACGGAGTTTGAGGTATTGGGTGACAGAGCGTTAGTTGTTTCTACGACTGCTAAAACCCTTGGCAGAGCAGCAACTAATCTCTATAACGAGGTTGACGGAATTGAATTCAGAGGTAAACATTACAGAAAAGATATCTGTAATGTGCCTGCAGGTGTATAAGGTAAATTATGAGTATAAAATTCGGAACAGACGGCTGGAGAGCTATAGTAGGAGAAGATTTCACGGAAGACAACGTAAGGTTGGTAACTAATTCTATTGCCAAATACGTTTTTGAGACTTACGGGATAGAAAAACCCGTTATTGTGGGTTACGACCCCAGAAATATGGCAGATACGTTTTCTAAACTGACGGCTGATATTATTGCAAAATACGGTTTTGACGTTTATTATAGCGACAAGGTGCTTCCGACACCGACTTTAGCATATTGCGCAAAGAACAGAAACGCTTGCGCTGTTATGTTTACAGCTTCTCATAACCCGCCTGAGTATCTGGGGATAAAGTTCATTCCTGATTATGCCGGTCCGGCAACTCAAGAGATTACCGATAAACTTATGGAGAATCTGGGTAAAGAGTTTTCTACCAACTGCGAGGCTAAACCTGTTCAATACGCTGATTTTAGCAAAGAGTATTTTGAACATATTTCAACACTTATCGATTTTGATTTGATTAAGAGTTTAGATAAAAACATTATCTTTGACGGACTTTATGCAGCAAGTATCGGATATTTTGATAAGCTTCTTGCTGATAACGGTATAAAGTTTCAGACTTTACACATGGAGCACGATGTGAATTTCGGCGGCGGTATGCCGGAACCTAAACCTAAGTTTTTGGCTGAGCTGATTGAGAGAGTTAAGGCGCAGCCGAACTCCGTCGGCTGCGCCAATGACGGCGATTCAGACAGGTTCGGGTTCATTAACGAAAACGGGGATTATGTTACTCCTAACGAGATTATTTCGATATTGCTTTATCACCTTGTCAAGAACAAGGGTTATACGGGTTGTTTGGTGAAGACTGTCGGCGCAAGCCTTATGCTTAATAAAACTGCTGAAAAACTCGGAGTTGAGGTAGTAGAGACGGCTGTAGGGTTTAAGCACGTTGGTGAAGCTATGCGAAAGAACGATTGTATTATTGGCGGTGAGGAATCAGGCGGACTGAGTATTAAGGGACATATCCCTGAAAAAGACGGGATTCTGGCTAATTTGTTGATATTAGAAGCTATGGCTTATACTAAGAAATCTATGGTTCAACTGCAGCAAGACTTGAAAGATTTTGTCGGCTGTGAGTTTGTTAACGATAGGGTTGATTTCAGACTAGATGACAGAGCAGAGATTGATGTTGTTATTGAAAAGCTATCTAAGATAACGACTGCAGCGGGAGAGGAACTTAAAACGACCGACAGAAAAGACGGTATCAAACTATATTTTGGTGAAAACAGCTGGGTTTTAGCAAGACCTAGCGGAACAGAGCCGCTGATGAGGATTTATTTTGAAAGCGACAGCGCCGAACACCTCAAACTACTCCAAACCGATATCCTTAGCAGAATACAATCTGTTTGATAAGATTGCTATCATTGTCCAGAAGACGATTTGTAACTGCGGTCTAAAAAATACCGTATCTACAAAACCGTGTACCATTGTGCCCAAAACAGACATCACAGGGATAGAAACAATAATAACCGTCCTCAAATCCGTTGAATTCTTAATAAATTGAATAGCGTCTTTCAATATAGAAATAAGAAAACCTAAAAACGCAACAAGCGCGAAAACCCCGCTCTCAACTGCTGTCTCAAGGTAAATATTATACGCACTCAAAGCGTCAAACCCCGTCTTCATGTAAAGACCATAAACCTCTCTAAAGTTCTGGTTACCTTGCCCGATACCCACAAGCCAGTTGTCCTTAAACATCTGAACAGAAGACTTGTAAACATTGAACCTGAACGAATTAGAGCTATCGCTTCTCATCGCAAAGATAGATAAAACCCTTACCCTTAGAGACGTAACTGCCGTTATAGCAATCACTCCGAGCGCAAGAACCGCTGATACAAACGACAAATAAAGCTTCTTATAATTGTTCCAAAAGAACTTTAGCGAAACAAGGAACAAAGTCCCCAACACAGTAAACAACCCGAGATACGCACCCCGACAGCCTGTCAGGAACAATGCCGTACAAGCAACCAGAGATAATAACCCGAAACCGCCCGCTAAAACGTAGCGTTTTTCATATAAATAATAACCGCACAAACCAATAACAGCAGGAATCCCCATAACAAAATACCCGCCCAAAAGGTTTGGATTCAAAGGCTGTAACGTACCGTAAACTCTTGTCATAACCTCTTCCGGATTCAGATTCGAAACATCCTGCCAGCCCGAAATCTCATCAACCTTAGCAAAGCTTTGAGAAATCCCAATCAACGATTCCGCGCTCACACACAGCGCAATCGTCGTAAGTATCGGCAAAATATTTTTCGGGTTGTATTTCAAATGGTGTACAACCGATAGATAAAACGCAAGATAAGTAAACGTTTTCATAAACCCTTTAAGGCTCAAATAAAACAAAGACGAGCCCGCAAGGCTAACAAGCGTCAGCATAAAAAACGCCAGCAAAAACAGTTCAAACTTCTCGCATTTGAAACTATCTGTTTTGTTAAAAATCACCCTGACAAAAGTCAAAATCACCGCACCAAGCGCCAAAAACCCTATCATATCAGAGCTTACAAACGTTGACAAGAAAAACAAAGCAATAATAATCGCAAAAACAGCCTTATCGATATTTTGTAAAATCACGCTGTTGTCGTAAACTTTGCCCGTAAATCTGTGGATTAGGTCTAAAACACGGTTAATAAACATCCGGACTATTCCTCTATGCTTAGGTCGGAAACAGAGCCTGTAAACTTATACAATTTACCCTCAAGCGTAATAGGCAAGCCCATTTTAATCTTGTTACCGCCGACAACTGCGCCGTCTTTAGTAATCTGAGCTTTGTCTTTTACTCTTACAATAATATCGTACATATCAAATTGACCTTCGTCTTTAACAGAGATATAGCCTGACTTTGCAGGAAGTGTAACGTGTTTAGGCACGAACTTAACACCCACAACATCCAAATCAGAATACGGAACGTTTCTGATACTGATAAATGTCTTGTCACCCACTTTTACAGGGCATTCTGAGGTTGAAAGAGTAACACTTCTTAAGAACACATCAAACTCAATGTTAGAAGTAGCTTCAATCTGTTTTGAAGCGGTAGAGCGCATATTTTTAGCGGTCATAACTCCTACGGCTATAACCAATAACAGCCCTATAACTATGATTATATCTACAATTTTCTTATTCATTACAAAATTCTCCAATTTCAGTGTTGTTTAACAGTTTAGTGTTGTTTTCGATGAATTCAACAAGCTCATCAATCGTAGTGGTAGCGCAACCGAACTGCTTAATAACAATCCCTGCTGCGATGTTACCGATAACCGCCGCATAAACAGGTTCAACCCCGCTTGCAATAGCCAGTGAATAAAGCGCAGTAACCGTATCGCCCGCACCTGTCACATCAAAAACCTTTGATTTATTGAAAACAGGCACTCTTTTCATCTTTCCGTCTTTTGAAACAAGTGCCATACCTTCATCACCACAGGTAATTAAAACAAAATCGCAATCCGTGTCAGCGATAAGCTTATTGCCGGCTCTATGCATATCATCGTTTGATTTAATAAAGAACCCGACGTGTTTTTGTGTATCAGGAAGGTTCGGTGTCATTGATGTACAACCGCGATATCTTTGTAAATCCTTCTGGCCGTCAACAATAACAACTTTGTTATGTTCTTTTGCCAAACGGATAGTTTCTGCAATCACTCTATCCGTAAGCGTTCCGATATGGTAATCTGACAGGATAACCGCATCGTGTTTCGGTAGTGCGATTTTCAACTGTTCAATAATCTTGTTTTCGGTTTCTTCAGAAATCGGTGTTGAATCTTGTCTATCGATTCTTACAATCTGTTGTGTAATAGATTGTGAGCACGCACCTGAGATTCTTGTTTTGGTAACTGTTTTTCTAGTTTTATCGACAACAAGGTATTCGTCGTTAACCTTCGCGTCACGAAACGCCTGACGTAAATCGTTAGCCTGATAATCGTCGCCGATAACACCTAAAACACTGACTTTACCGCCATTTATCGTAGAAGAGTTATGAGCGGCGTTCGATGCTGCACCGAGAATCAGGTTAGTGTGTGTGTGTCTGAGGATTAGAACCGGCGCTTCGCGCGAGATTCTCTCAGTATCACCATAAACCATTTCATCGAGTGCCAAATCACCGACAACTAATATGCTTGTATTCGCTAAACTCTTTGTATATTCTAACAAACGTTCAATATTTATCTTCATTTTCTCTCCCAATCTATGTAATTTATTATAACCTAAAAACCGTGATTGTTACTTTTTTGTTACATTCTTAACGAAAAAGTTGAAATTCATGCAATCCGCATTAAAAAAAATACTTAATAAGTATATATAGGTTAGTGTTCTTATGGATTTTAGTGTGTTAAATAATACCCCTATATCTCGTGTGTATGGTGTTAGTACCCAAGGTATCGACCGCCGCACAGTAACGCGTCCTCAACCTGACAGAGTAAGTGTCAACGGGGAGCTCGATAGACTGTTGAGCAAACAGGTTATCGCTGACGCTATGGTGGCAAACCCTGTTATCACAAGACTTTTAGCACAAAATAATGTTAAACCTGTTATCAATATAGATAACTTCAAGAACAATGTCTACAGACACTCTGTTGATACAAGAAACAAGGCAATGGGGATTTATAACTTCTTGCCTGTGGATTTGAAAGCAGAAGCTAACGCAAAATATATCCAACAAGGCGCGTTGTTGCACGATATCGGCAAGGTATTGATTCCTGCAAATATCTTGAACAAAAACGCAAGATTGAACCCTAAAGAGAATGAAGTTATGCACCTTCATTCAAAATTAAGTGAAGCTATTCTTGCTACTCAGAATATTGAACCTGAGGTATTGAACATTGTTAAATACCACCACCAAAACAGACAGGGAACAGGTTATCCTGAGATGAAGGGCGCAAGAGGGTTTGATATCAATACTGAGGTTGTTGCTTTAGCGGATAAGTATTCCGCATTAACTGAAAAACGAGCTTACAAAGCACCTATGTCAGCTGAAACAGCGTTAGGGATTTTGAAAACACAGGTTGAAGAAGGACATATTAACCCTAGGGTTTACAATGCGCTTGTAGGTTATGTAAACAGTATGACACCTGTTACACCTATACTTACACATTAATATTATTATGAGCGATACCGAGGAGCAGACGGAAGGTCATCTTTTCTTCTTCGGTCATACCTTCTTGAAGCTGGTTGTCGGTCGCTTCAAAGATTAGGTCCATTTGTTCAACGAGCGATTTAGCTTTTGAGGTGAGCATAAGCTCTTTTCTGCGCGCATCCTTTGAAGACTGAGCGCGCTCGATGAATCCGTTTTTTTCGAGCCCGTGCATAAGACTTGTAACGGAGGAACCTTTGAGGTTAAGAAAGTCTTCGAGGTCTTTACGTTTGATGTTACGTTGTTTACGGATGTTTTTATCGATGTACATCAAGATACGCGCTTGCTGGTTAGTAAGCCCGAACATCGTTAAGCACCTGTTTTGCATATTAGCCATAAGGTGCGCTATGTTACGTATAAAATAGCTACAAGATGTGTTTTCTTCTTTCATAGTTATTTATTTTATAATATGTTTGCGGATTTGGTCAATTATGTAAAATATGATATTATTATTTTATGTTTAAGAAACTTTGCGGGAAATTCACAATACATTCTGTTTTAATATTTGTATCGCTGTTATCGATATTCCCTTTTGTGTGGCTGCTTTCGACTTCGTTGAAGGGGGTTAATGAAAACATTTTTGCTTATCCGCCAACGATTATTCCGAGTGATTTTACGTGGCAGAACTATGTCGGGGTATGGCACCAGGTAGATTTCATCGGGTATTTTGTAAACAGTATGGTTGTTGCGGGGTTTACGGTTCTGTTGAACCTTGTTTTATCGGCTTTGGCAGCTTATCCGCTTGCAAGAATGGAATTTCAAGGTAAGAAGATTGTGTTCTTTTCTGTGCTTGCTACTATTATGATACCGTTCCAGTCTATTATGCTGCCGGTTTATTTGATAACTATCAAGCTGAATCTGATAGACAGCGTCAATAATTTTATGGGGTATCTGGGCTTGATATTACCATTTGCGGTTAATGCGTTCGGGATATTTTTGATGCGACAGGCGTTTTTGAAGATACCGAGAGAACTTGAAGAAGCGGCTATTATTGACGGGTGCAATGTGTTTCAGATGTTTATGCGAGTGTGTGTGCCTATGATTCGACCTTCTTTGGCGGTGCTTGCTATATTTACATTTATAGGGTCGTGGGGCGAGTTTTTGTGGCCGAGTATTGTGTTGACTAAGGACAGTATGTATACTTTACCTGTTGGGATAAACAATTTACAGGGGATGTTTTCATCTAACTGGCGGTTCATTGCAGCGGGTTCTATTTTGGCAACTATACCTATCGTTATATTCTTTTTAGCAATGCAGCGGTATTTTATCTCAGGCGAAACCGACGGCGCCGTAAAAGGTTAGGGGTAAATATATTTTTAGTTGTCTACATTCTTTTCATTAACTAACTTATCACTTTTTGAAATAATTAGTTTGTTGTTTTCAATAGTGTATTTAACCATGTTAACAGTTGGATCAATTTCCAATAATTGAAGAATTGTGGAATTAATACACAAAGCCCAACCGTTACCGTTTCTCATCAATTTTCTATCCATAAAAATATCCTGAATTCAATGCTATAATATTCAATATAACTTACTAAAAAGGGTGTGTATAACCATACTATGTATGTACATAGAGGATTATTTCTCTTTTTTCTCGGATACTAATTTTTCACTTTTTGTAATTTTAAGAGTATCGTTTTCCATTGTATATTTTACTTTGTTGACCTTAGGGTCAACATCTAAAAACTTGAGAATAGTAGAGTTTATACTTAATGCCCAACCATTGCCGTTTCTCATCAATTTTCTGTCATAGCTCATATTTACATCTCATATTACATTGTACTTGACAATATAATACTTTTTGTATACGTTAAAATCTAATCTGACAATGTATATTACTATGTATGTATAGGAGCATATTATGAAAAAGATTATTTTGTTACTGTTTATGGTTTTAGGGTTGGCAGTGTATGCTGCAGAAAGGGTGCAGGTCACGCTTAGTCGGGTCTATGACGGCGATACAATAGAAGTTATAAATGAGATCGGAGCAAAGGAAAACATCCGTCTAATCGGTATCGACTGTTTTGAAACTAAAGAAATCCACAGAGCTTACACTCAAGCCTACAAAAACAAAATGACAATCGAAGAAGTAACCGCAAAAGGAATCCAACAAAAGAAAGCTCTTATTAAACTGTTTGAAACCAACAATAAAAAACATTTATACCTACTAAGACAAGGTAAAGACGCTTACGGAAGAACACTGGGAACTATCTACTTAGGCAACCTCAACATCAACAAATACATGCTTGAATCAGGCAACGCTCTTGAATATATTTATATCAAACATTAAAAAAGAACCCTCTTGACTATCATGTGTCGGGGTTATAAAATTAGTTTATGGCTTTAGTTTATTTAGGTTTAGGTTCGAATATAGGTGACCGCGTCGGCTACATCCAGCAGGCGACAAGTCTGTTGAGCGGTGACGATAACATAAAAATCGTCAGCACTTCATCGTTCTACGAAACAGAACCATGGCACTTCAACTCTGAAAACTGGTTCGTAAACGCTGTTATAGCTATCTCAACACCGTTATACCCTTACCAATTGTTAAAAGTTTGCCAACGGGTAGAAGCGCAGTTGGGAAGAGTGCGAACCTCTAACAACTACGAAGACAGAACAATCGATATCGATATCCTCTTCTACGATGACAAAATCGTAAACGAAGAAACCGAAGGTCAAAAACTAATCATCCCGCACGAAAGAATCCACCAGAGAGCGTTCATGCTCGTTCCGATGCTCGAAATAGCACCGGAATTCGTTCACCCCGTGCTTAAAAAATCAATAACAGATATCTACGACGAAATAGATGATCCTGAAACGGTTTGTTTGTATGGCACAAGACTCATCTAATGTAGATTTAAACATAGGTATAATCGGCGGCGGGGCTTCCGGTTGTGCCTGCGCATATTTCATAAACCGGCAAAACCCCGCCGCCCGAATCTCAATAATAGATTACGGAAGCTTCCTGCGCACAATCCTGCCAACCGGAGGCGGACGCTGTAACCTAGCACACTGTGAGTTCGATTTCAAAGAGCTCGCCAAAAACTATCCGCGCGGTGAAAAGTTCCTCTATTCCGTATTCTCAAGGTTCTCAACCGCCGACACCCTCGAGATGTTCGAAAACCTCGGCATAAAAACCTACACCCAGGACGATATGCGAATCTTCCCCGAATCAAACTCCGCAAAAGAAGTCCAAACAAAGCTTTTAGACCACCTCAAAGATGTAAAGTTCATCAAAGAAAAAGCACTGCGCATAGAACCCGAAGAATCAGGGTTCAAGGTCGTAACGGATATGAACAGTTACCGATTCGACAAGCTCGTCTATGCAACCGGCGGCTATAATTCATCGGGTGGTTATGAGATGATAAAACGGCTCGGAATAACAATCGTAGAGCCAAAACCGGCGCTCGTTGCTCTCGAAACCCGACAAAACTTCTCACAACAAATGGGGGTCGTATTAAAAGATGTCCACAACCGTGAAACAGGGCTCACCGGCGATATATTATTCACTCATTTTGGGCTCTCAGGTCCGCTCATCTACAAAATATCGTCACTGAAAGCCTACGAAAAACACCCGTACGAGCTGAGTTTCAACCTCTACCCGCACGAGTTGAACCTGCAGGAAACCTTCAACACCAACCCGCACAAACAGATTAAAAACATTCTGTCAGAACTCTTCCCGCAGAAAGTCGCCGACCTGCTCCTAAAAACAGCAAACATAGATTCAGAAACCAAATGTCACAGAATCGACGGCAAGACCCGCGACAAGCTGTATGAAACCATTACAGATTTTCGTATAACCGTTAAAGGCGTCAAAAAAGACGGCGAAACCGTAACAGCAGGCGGGGTTGACCTTAACCAAATCAATCCGAAAACCCTTGAATCAAAACAGGTTCCAAACCTCTATTTTTGCGGTGAAGTGATGAACATAGACGGGTTTTGCGGCGGGTTTAACCTGCAAAACTGCTGGTCAACAGCATACATAGCCGCCCAAAACTTTAAGTAATTTCTCATCTTTTAGAATTATTGAACACCGTCGCGTAATATGTCATAATGGGAGTGATAAGAATAGTTAGGAAGAATATATGTACGAATTCCCATTTGAGTTAGACGATTTTCAAAAAGAGGCATGCAACTGTATATCAAACGGCGAAAGCGTTGTAGTCTGTGCGCCGACAGGCGCGGGCAAAACAGTAATCGCACAGCACGCTATCCATTGCGCGATAGAAAACGGCGAGCGAATATTTTACACAACCCCTTTGAAAGCCTTATCTAACCAGAAATTCAACGATTTTTCACAAAAATACGGCGCTGACAGAGTAGGGCTTCTGACAGGTGATTCCTCATTCAACCGCAACGCACAGATTGTGGTTATGACAACAGAGGTGTTCAGAAACATGCTCTACTGTACCAATTTTGGTTCAATCAGCGACAATATGCAAAAGGTTAAATACGTTGTGCTCGATGAAGTTCATTATATGAACGACGAGCAGCGCGGAACCGTTTGGGAAGAGAGTATAATCTATTGTCCGACAAACGTTCAGATTATTGCGCTGTCCGCAACAGTTGCAAACGCTGACAAGCTGACAGACTGGATAAACACCGTTCATTCAAAGACAAAACTAATCGACACGGATTTTCGACCGGTGCCTTTGAGATACTACTATTTTGACAGCTCACAGCCAAACACAATCCTGCCGTTATTATCACCGGGCGGGTTGTTGAACAAAAAAATCAGACCGGAAAAACGTGATTTCAAACGCGGACCGAGAGGTAAGGCACAGCAAAAATCACACGTAAAAGATGTTGTCCGTAACCTTCACGAAAAAGATATGTTACCTGCGATTTATTTCACATTCTCACGTAAAAAATGCGACGAACAAATGGAAAAATGCGTTTCATTAGACCTCGTAACAAAAGAAGAGCGTGAACAGATAAGACAAATTATCGACGAATACATCGCAGAGAACCCTTATTTATACAAAAACAAACACATCGAATACCTGTTACAAGGTGTTGCTTCGCACCACGCGGGGCTTTTACCGAGTTGGAAGGTGCTTGTTGAAAAGCTGTTCCAAAAAGGGCTTATAAAAGTAGTATTTGCAACCGAGACCCTCGCAGCAGGGATAAACATGCCTGCTCGCTCGACTGTAATCAGCTCTATCAGTAAACGAACAGACGAAGGACACAGGATACTGACGGCAAACGAATTTTTGCAGATGTCAGGTCGTGCGGGACGTCGCGGTATGGACGAAGTCGGGTACGTAACTATTGTCGGAACACCGTTCCAGAGCCCTCAGGATGTTGCTGACCTTGTTTTGAGTAAATCCAACCCGCTGGAAAGCAGGTTCTCACCAAGCTATTCAATGGTTCTCAATCTGTTGCAAAGGTTCAGCGTTGAAGAAGCAAAAGAGCTTATCTTGAAGAGTTTCGGGTATTTTTCATCAAATTCAAGACTCGCAGGACTTCTGGCTCAGAAAGAAAACAACGACGAAAAACTCAAAGAATCGCAGCACTTTAACTGCTGGTGTAAGCTAACAAACGACGATTTGCGGAACTATAACAAGGCAAAAGATATTTATGTTCAGAACCGTAAAATCGCGAAGACAATAAGAAAACAGGAACGCGCAAAAAACAGACCATTAACAGAAGAAGCGTTGAATTTTGAAAAGTTTGTAAAAGAGAAGCTAAACGAAATGCACTCTTACAAATGCGATACCTGCAAAATTTATAAAAAGCACATGAAGGCTATGGATTTGTGCGAGCGATATGAAAAACGCGCCGAACAGTTGGAAAAAGAGATTTCTATCCAACGCGATATTTTTTGGAACAAGTTCTTGTCTCACAGAGCTGTATTAGAGCAGTTCGAGTACTTAAAAGACGATTACCCTACTGAAAAAGGCAAGACCGCTTCTCAAATTCGTTCCGAAAACGAACTTTTCTTAGCAGAGATAATCTTCTCAAACGTGCTTGAGGGCTTGACCCCTGCAGAATTAGCCTCAGTTGTTTGCGCAGTTACGACAGAAGATATGAGAGCAGAGATGTATTCTCATCTGCCGTTATCGACCAAAGTTCGCAAGACCCTCAACAAGATTAAAGACATCAAACGCAGGGTTGACAGGGTTCAGACAGAACACAACGTCGATGACTGTATGTATATGAACTCGTTCTACTCAGTACTCATCGAGATGTGGGTTAACGGCGCCGAGTGGGACGACGTTATGAACGAAGTCGAACAGGGTGAAGGCGATGTCGTAAGATGTTTCAAACGCGTAGTTGATGTCCTGAGACAGTTCACAACAATAGACAACGTACCTGAGAGTCTTGTTTTCACGGCAAGAGAAGCTATTGAAGCAATCCAAAGAGAACCGATAGATATCGACTAAGATACTTTTATACTCTCATCAAGGTACTTAATCAACGGATAGATAAAGAACTCGATTATACGACGTTTACCTATCTTAATCTCGTTTGTCGTAGTCATACCGAACTTCATTGACTGTTCCTTACCCTCAACCATAAGCGTAGTATTGTTAGGTTTGATATAGACCTCGTAAATCGGTCCCAATCGCTCGTCTTCAACACTGTTAGGCGAAACAACAGTCACAACACCGTCTAAGATACCGTATTTTTGGAAGTTGTAAGTATCGATTTTAACAGAAACAGGCATACCGGATTCAACAAACCCTGCGTCCTGATTCATAACCTTCGCCTTAATCATCAATTCAGCGTTTTTAGGCACAACCGTCATCAACGCCTGCGCCGGCGTAACAACCCCGCCTATAGTATGCACGAGGATTCTGTTCACATAACAGTCCATTGGTGCTTTTATAATCTGTTTTTGTTTCTCTATCTGGATACGTTTGTTACGAACCTCAGCAAGCGACGCGCCGAGACTGTTAATCTCGTGTGACAGTTCGGTTGTCTCACGCACCGCGTCGCTATATCGTTGTTGCGGGATAATATCTCTTACGCCGGAGAGTCGGTTTCTGTTATCGGTTGCAAGTCTGAGCTTTGCACGGCTTGAAGCTATCTGCTCAGAAATTCGTCTTTCTTCTTCTCTTAGGTTATTAAGCTCCAATTCCGGTTCATATTCAGCAGGTGCAACGATTGCAACTACATCGCCTTTGTGTACAAACTGACCTTCTTTGACAGGTAACTCGTAAACAACACCCTTTTCTAACGACTGGATAATCTTTTCTTCGCCCGCAGGGATAACCATACCGCTTGCGGTTATCACAATATCGACCTTGCTGAAATACATCCACAGCCCCGCAATAAGCATAAACACCATAATGAACCAAAAAATAGCATTACCTAACGGGTTCAAAGGTCTGTCTTCAATCTCTGTCAAAAGCGGCGAAAACTCGTGAAAATCGTCTTCCTTCGCCAGTATAATTTCTTTTATCTTAACAAGTTTTTCTTTAATCTTCATATCTTACCTCTGTTATGATTGAGCCTGATACAACTTTTGGTAGTATCCGCCGTTTTTAATAAGTTCGTCGTGGGTTCCAATCTCGACAATCCTGCCGTTATCAAAACACACGATAGTATCACAGTCTTTGATAGTAGAAAGCCTGTGGGCGATGATGATAGTTGTTCTGCCTTCTGATATCATCGCCATATTATCTCTGATAATCTTTTCTGATTCATAATCGAGAGCAGAAGTCGCCTCGTCAAATATAAGGATTCGAGGGTTTGAAATCAGCGCTCTTGCAATAGCGATACGTTGCTTTTGACCGCCCGACAAGCTTGAACCACGCTCACCAACCTCGGTATCGTAACCCTTAGGAAGCTTTGAGATAAACTCGTGCGCTCCCGCAATCTTTGCGACCTGAACGATACCTTCCATTGACATATTAGGGCGCGGGAGCGCTATATTCTCTCTTATCGTACCGGAGAAAAGATAGTTCTCCTGCAGAACAATCCCGATATTTGTTCTGAGCCAGACAGGGTTGATGTTCCGAATATCGATACCGTCAATATAAATAGTACCCTCGGTTGTATAATACATCCTTTGGATAAGCTTAGTAAGCGTAGATTTACCGCTGCCGCTTCTGCCGACAAACCCGACTTTTGAACCCGCTTTAATATGCAAGTTAACGTCATTTAATACGTTCGGTGATTCGATATTGTATCTAAACGATAGGTTCTCGAGCTTTATATCGCCCTGAACATTACTCAGGGTAATCGCTGTTTTTGACTGCATTTCAACAGGGCTGTTCAGAATATCGCCGATTCTGTCAACTGCAAGCAGGGTTTGCTGGAACTCGTTCCATAACCCAACAAGTCTGAGCATTGGCGCACTGAACTGACCGGAGAACATCTGGAACGCAATCAACTGACCGATTGTAAGCTTGTTTTCGATAACGAGCATTACACCAATATATAGAATCGCAATCGTCATAGCTTTTTGTAAGAACCCGCAGATTGAGCCTGTAAAGTTCCCCATAATCGCAAGGTTGAAGCTCGATTTAATATATTTTGCAAGCTTGTTCTCCCATTTTTTAATCATAGAGCCTTCGATTGCAAGCGCTTTAACTGTTTGAACACCTGTTACAGCCTCAACAAGATACGAGTTTGAATGCGCACCCATTTGAAACTTTTCTTCCAACCTTGCACGAAGCTCCGGTGTTATTAAAAGATAGATTACAGCGATAATCGCTAAGAATCCTAACGAAACAAACGTAAGTTTCACGCTGTAAAGAAGCATTATCCCGACAAACACAAGCGAGAAGAACGAATCGATTACAACCGATACAGATTTGTTCGTAATGAATTCGCGGATACTGTCTAACTCTCGAACACGCGCGATAATGTTACCGACCTGACGTTTTTCAAAATACACGTAATACAGTTGGAACAGGTGCTTAAACAGTTTTGAACCGAGTTTCGCGTCAATCTTGTTCGTTGTATGGATAAAGATATAATTTCTTGAAAGGTTCAAGAGCAGCTCAAAAACCGCAACCACAATGAACGCTATCGCAAGCACATCAAGGGTAGCGATTGTTCTGTGAACAAGAACCTTATCCAAAATAACCTGTGTAAATAACGGGGTCACAAGCCCGAAAAGCTGAACAACAAACGAGCCCAACAGCACCTGTGCAATAATTTTTTTGTATTTAAAAATCTCGTTAAAGAACCATTTGAACCCGAACTTCACATCATCATCAAGCATTTTATGAGCCATAACAAGAACATAGTCTTCAATCTGCTCCTGCAGCTCATCATAAGTGTGAGCTTCAGGGTGTTTTGCAAGCGGTCTTATTGTAAGCACCTTGTTTTCATCCGGTTTAACAGCGAGCAAAACTGAATACGTATCGTCTTTCAAACGTATAATTGCAGGCATAGGGTATTTTTCAGACAAATCCTTAAGCGCAATATTTTTCTTTTTAACCTTAAACCCTTTGCTTTTAGCGATACGCATAATCTCTTCGGGCGTAGTATCTGCGGTTTCAATCCCGAACTCACGCACCACCGCCCGCATATCAATATCGAGTTTGTTCATGCGGGCGACTATCTCGAGAGAGATTAAGCCGGCATTCACGTTTGTATAATCAATTTCTGTCATAATTCTTTCCTTAATATGTGGTTAAAACCTGTATTCCTTTGGTTATAGCAACAGAGGTCATGCTATTTTTAACCAGTTCTATCTGCTGCTCGAGCAGCTCGATTGTCGCGTCATTCTCATCCATAGGGGTAGCAAGTTTCTTTGCCGCAAGCCTGTGCATAGATTTTTGTTTTTCTTTCAATTCTTTTATTATGTTGTTATTAGCCTCAATTTGTTTCTCAAGATAAATAAGGTTAGAGCGCATGCCTGCAAGCTTCATCGTGAACTCTGCTATTGCTTTATCACGTTCTACTTGAAGCTGTTTATATTCAAGCGTTTTACGTTGGATATTGGCTCTATTCTTCATCCCGTCAAATGCGAGCATGTTAACGGAAGCTCCGACAGTGAAGTTTGATGGTCTGATATCGCCTAAACTGTCGTTGTAGCTTGTCGGGTCAGAACCGTAAATATAGTATCTGCCGTAAGTGTTTATTTTCGGGTAGTTTTGGCGCTTTGCAACCTTTATCTCAAACTCTTTTTTCTTTAGTTCTTTTTCTTTTATCCGCCAGATTATTGTCTTTGTATAATCGCAAAACGCTGTTGTATCAAAGTCCGGTTTCTTGATATCGGAAGGCTTAAGCGTGTTTATATCGTAGTCTTCACCGGTATAGAAAGCGAGCCAATTAACTGATTCCGACAGGATTGAATATAGTTCATATATTCTTTTTTCAATGTTTTGAACTTTGACATTGGCGTCGTTTAATTCTGTTTTAGAGATTTCGCCTGCGTCAAATAGCCGTTGTTTATTAGCGAGGTTCTCTTTTTGGAACTTAAGAATCTCGTTATTGATGTCGATTTGTTTTTTGACAATAACAATCTTGCTGTAGGTATCAATAAGGTTAAGTTTAAGGTCTTGAAGCTTTTGAGCGTGTTCAAGCTCTTTGATTGTGACATCTTCTTTTGCGATATCGAGGTTCCCTTTACGCACCCCGAAGTCAAACAGATTATATGTCAGAGTTATCCCCATGACTGATTGGTAACGCGTATAAGGGTTAATAAAGGCTTCACCGATTGTCATGACTGTTGTATCGCGTGCATCGCGATAGTTTTTTGTGTATTCTGTTCCGGCGCTCGCCATAAGTTTCGGAAAATATTCAGAGCGAGCGCCGCGAATATCCTGTTTTGAGATAAGGATATTAAAATCAGCGATTTTCAAGTCATAAGAATGTTCAAGCGCTTTAGCGCATACCGTATCAAACTCTATCTTTGACACCAATTTAGGCGACGCAACATCAACAATCGCAAAAGAGATTTGCGCTGTAAAAACAAGTATAAATAACAATATTAAAAATCTAAACTTATATAAACCAATCATTCTCGTATCCGCATAAATTTAGAGCTTGTAGAATGCAAAACACAGATTGATTTAATTTCAGGGTACTTAATCCAAACCAAATAATCAAGCAAAAGCTACTCAAATGTAAAGTTTTGCAACAAAAGAGGCTGATTTTTTCGATTCCTCTTGCGTTTTTTTTGTGTATTATCGTACAAGAGCATGTAGAAGCTGGAAATGCAGTAAAGAGTAGAGTATAACAAGAAAGGGTTATAAAATTATGACAAACGAAAAAACAATTATTACTTTTGAAGACGGCAAAACTCAAAAAATTAGTCTGAAAAAAGGAGAACAGTATTATTTAGACTTCGATTCAGTTGAAGAAGCTGAAGTTGAATATAGTATAAAAGGAAAAGACCTTATCTTAACAGTAAAACAGGATTCAGAAAAAGAGATTCAAGGCGGTTCTATTGTATTAAAGAATTACGCATCAAAAGATGTGAGCGAAGGCGTTTATTATCCGTCACCCGATGACTTACTTGATGACTACATAAGCTTCTCTGCTGCTCATAAAAAGAATTCTTTCACAGGTACAAGATTCGCTGACATGGCAGAATCTACTGAGAAAAACGAAACTTTCAAACTCGGCGCAGGCTCAAATACTATTAGTTTTGATACCAAAGCCGGTTTCGGTAAAGACACCGTAACCTTAACAAGCGGTGAAGATCTTACTCTCGATATATCAAATACTGATAATCTTTCTTATGAAGTACAAGGTAAAAACCTTGTTGTAAAAGCAAATAGCGTTTCTTACGTTGCAGAAGCTAAAGTAAGTGGCACAGTTGACGGTGTAGAAATCCCTGAAAACACTTATTCTTTCACATTAACAGAATATGAAACTCCGGATGACAGAAATGATAGTTTGAGAGGTAAATACTTATTCAAAGGCTGTGAATACGGTGACAACGGAACTTTTGAAGACGGTAAAAGAGCTATCTATCTTACAAACAGTGATTTTAAAGAAGAATCTGTTACATTTGACGGCGCAACTCTTTCTGAATTCAGAGTTTACAAAGTTGTAAACGGTGAAAAAATCGATATCACAGAAGAGTACAAAAAAGGCATAGCAAGTGCTAACGATGCTGATGACAGCTATAACAAAATACTTGCAGAAGAAGAAGGAATCGGCGGCTCTATAGTATTAAAAGACTATGCTGTAAAAGATAACGGCGCAGCTGTTACAATTGGAGAAGAAGATTCAGATTTAGCAGAAACTCTTGAATTTGAAGTTGTTGCAGGCAAGAAAAATACTTTCACAGGTACAAGATTCGCTGACATGGCAGAATCTACTGAGAAAAACGAAACTTTCAAACTCGGCGCAGGCTCAAATACTATTAGTTTTGATACCAAAGCCGGTTTCGGTAAAGACACCGTAACCTTAACAAGCGGTGAAGATCTTACTCTCGATATATCAAATACTGATAATCTTTCTTATGAAGTACAAGGTAAAAACCTTGTTGTAAAAGCAAATAGCGTTTCTTACGTTGCAGAAGCTAAAGTAAGTGGCACAGTTGACGGTGTAGAAATCCCTGAAAACACTTATTCTTTCACATTAACAGAATATGAAACTCCGGATGACAGAAATGATAGTTTGAGAGGTAAATACTTATTCAAAGGCTGTGAATACGGTGACAACGGAACTTTTGAAGACGGTAAAAGAGCTATCTATCTTACAAACAGTGATTTTAAAGAAGAATCTGTTACATTTGACGGCGCAACTCTTTCTGAATTCAGAGTTTACAAAGTTGTAAACGGTGAAAAAATCGATATCACAGAAGAGTACAAAAAAGGCATAGCAAGTGCTAACGATGCTGATGACAGCTATAACAAAATACTTGCAGAAGAAGAAGGAATCGGCGGCTCTATAGTATTAAAAGACTATGCTGTAAAAGATAACGGCGCAGCTGTTACAATTGGAGTAGAAGATTCAGATTTAGCAGAAACTCTTGAATTTGAAGTTGTTGCAGGCAAGAAAAATACTTTCACAGGTACACGCTTGAATAACACTGCAACATCAACAGAAAAGAACGATACTTTCAAACTCGGTACAGGTAAAGACACAATTACTTTCGGTGAAAACTTCGGTAAAGATACCGTTGTATTATCAAAAGGCGAAGAATTAACATTAAATTTTGCTGAAGATACTGAGTTAACTTACTCTAAAAATGGTAATAACATCATTCTTACAGACAAAAATAACAACTCTGTAACCATTAAAGACTACTTGAAAGGTAACGCAATGGTCTCTGTTGGTTCAGATGATTTAACAGACTTGATAAACAACTCTGAATCAGAGTTCCTTACTTACGGCAAGGGCGCAGATTACAAAAAAGCCCAAACTTTGAAAGGTACATTATTAGACGAAACTTTCGTTAGCGGTAAAGGTAACGATAAACTTTATGGCGGCGGGGGTACAAACACTTATCAATTCGCAGCAGGAAGCGGAAAAGATACTGTTTATGCAACAGGTGAACAAGATACCTTGAACTTTGACGAAGATGTTAAATTAACTTATTCACGTAAAGGTAACGATATCGTTATAACCGGAACCAAAACCGCTGATGATAAATCAGAAGTAGTAAATCAGGTTACTGTTAAAAACTACCTTAAAGGTGAACAATACGTATACGTTGGAGAAAACGAACTCATTAACGAATTAAACGCTCAAGGTTTCACTTACGGCAACGCTGAATCTAAGAAGGCTCAAAAATTGAGCGGTTCATTACTTGATGAAACATTTGTTGGCGGAGCGAAAGCAGATAAAATCTACACAGGTTCAGGCGATGACACAATCAACGCAGGTGCCGGTAACGATACTATCTACGTAAACGGCGAAGGCACAAAATCAATCACTATCGGCAAAGCTGACGGCAACGATACTATCGTAATGTCAAGCGAAGCTGATTTGGAACTAACTTACGGTGGTGAAGGCGAACCTCGATACGTAAGAAAAGGCAACGACTTAGTTATAAGTTATAAATATTCAGACGTTGAAAAAGAACAGGTTACTACAATCAAGAACTACTATAAGTATACTGATCTTGATTCTGAGCCCGATTCTGAATATGGCGCAACTTTAACAGTTAACGAAAAAAGGTAGTAACTAATGATATGGTTGGTACAGAAGTAACCGGAAGCGCTAAAAACGACACATATAACTTTGATGAATATGCTCAAAACGCTGAAATCATTGTTACAGATAAAAAAGGTAACGATATCTACAACGTTGAAGACTTCCGCACAAATATCATTATCGATGACAGAGCCGGCAGAGATACGTTGAACGTTGGTGTTTCAACTGATCATATGGCAATCATGTTCAACGTAACAAAAGAAGGTCAAGCAAACGGTTCATTATTCTTAGCTGAAAAAGTAGAAGATGTAGTCAACGAAATCGGCAATGCTGTTGAAATTGTCAACTACTTCGGTAAAGGTAAGATTGAAACAATTACTTCTTATGAAGGTGAAGACATTGAGGCAGTGGATATGTCAAACTGGGTAGCTAAAGTTACATCAGATGTCCAAAGCTGGTTAGGCGGTACAGATTACGCTGATGCAATGGCTGTACTTGAAAGTGGAAACGAAACTGATATCACAGCATTGTTAGCTGTATATCAAAACGCTTCTTATGAAGCTGCAACACCGGTTGCATAAAAAATAGTCAACTCTATTGGAAGCCCTGAGCCTTAAGGCTCAGGGCTTTATTTTGCTTAACATTTATTCAAACTCATGGCAATTTTTGGTTTTATGGGTGTTAAAATTATTGTAGGTATACCATGAACTTAACAATAAACGACAACATCAATACTATGTATCAACTACAACAGTCCACTGTTAAAAGACCTGTTGTTAACAATAACGTTGTCACAACACCGGAAGAGAACCCGAAAGAATACCACAGAAGAAAGAACGGAGTAGCTTTATGTACAGCACTCGGAGTGGCAGCAAGCATAGCTATTTTAGCTAAGTTTGACAAAACAAAGAAATACTCGCTCTCACCGAAGAAAATATTCTCAACCCCGCTGAAAGACACATATTTAGGTTCTGTTAAATACGAATCAAAAGAAGTAATCAGTATGGGTTTAGGTTCTTGTCTTGGCGGACTGCTCGGCGGAGCAATGTTCGATAAACGAAAAGACAAGAACATGAAAGAAAAGGTAGAAGAAGCCGTCGTAGGTATAACCAACATCTCATTACCTATCGTCTTTGTAGAAGGACTCTCTCACGTAGGAGAGAAAGTAACCAATAGTCTGCAAGGCTGGGTAGCAAAAGGCGGAATGGGAAGAAAAATACTTGCTGAATCACCAAAAGTAGCAGGCTCAGTAGTAGGTCTGTTATCCGGTGTTTACCTTGCAAACAGGCTCTCTCACCAGATAAACAAACACGTATTCAACAAACAGGTCGATGATAGACCTGTCAAATTAAAAGACTATGCAGCGCATATCGACGATATTTGTGTAGCAGCAACATTTGTCGCACAGGGCAACCCGCTGACACAAGCTGTCTCCAGAATCATTCCGGCAGCACTCTGCGTAGCAGGTAACGAAGTCGGTAACAAATAGGTTTATCTGTCTCTTAACTTAGCTAAAAGTCTCAATATTTCGAGGTATAACCAAACCAACGTAACCATAAGACCGAATGCACCGTACCATTCGAAATCTTTTGGAAGCATGTTTTGAACACCTTTTTCGATGAAATCGAAATCAAGAATTAAATTAAGTGCCGCAATACCTACAACAATAATACTGAACCCAATACCAATAGAACCATTACCAAATATAGCAGGAATACTATAGTGGAAGAAAGACGCAATCCATTGAATTAGATACAATACCGCGATTGATACCGTAGATATAAAAACTACGCTTCTAAACTTATCAGTACATTTGATTATATTGAACCTATATAACCCCAACATAGACAACATAGCTGCAAAAGTAGCAAGCACAGCCTGAATAACAATACCCGGATAAGCTTGATTAAATACAGCAGAAATACCGCCTAAAAATAAGCCCTCACAGATTGCATACAATGTCATAAAAACCTTATTACGTGTAAACGCAGAGATAAGCGCAAACACAAACCCCGCAATAAGTCCTACCATCATAAGCATATTAACCTTATCAACAGCACCAATAGTAAACTGGTTCCACGTATAAGCCGCAGGAATCATCGCACATAAAAACATCAAAAACGCTTTGTCCAATGTTCCGGCTACAGTCATAGTTCCGCCTACAATGACTCTATCACCTGAGCGAACCTCACCAAAATTATCGTTTAATATAGGGTTTGCCATATCTTTCTCCTTATATAATATACGATTATATTATACAACTTTTTTTGCAATACCCCAACAGTATTAAGCTTTTCTTAATGTTTTATTAACTTTTGTAACGAAAATAACCCGTCGTGAAATCAGAGGTCGAGTATATACTTTATATATATGTAAGCATTAAATAACACGAAGCAAGAGAGAGTGAGCGATGTCAGTAATTAACACATACGACATAAATGCAAAAGCAAACATTATTTCAGAAGAGTTGAAAAAAGTTGACTCAGCTGAAAACGACGAATCTTGTATATTGTATAAAGAAATGCAGCTTATGGCAATGAACAATATGCAAAGATTTAAACTAGGTTTAAAAAAATAACTTAACTCAACTTAATTCCCACTAACTTAATTTTAGCGTCTGATATTCTTCAGTCGCTTTTCTTTTTATACACCATACAGATGATTTGTTTTTTGGTTGAAATGCTACACTATATGTGTAGAATATCACATTAAGAAGGAAGTATAAATGGAAATTAAAGCTATCTTAGGTGCTAAATTCGGTCACTTAAGTATAAACAAAAAAACATCTTCAAACCCTTTTGAACACAATAGTTTCAAAGGTAAATCATTCACAGGCAGCGTATTACCGTTCGCTGATGTATTTCAATCAATTAAACCTATGGAACAAAAGCCAAACAAGATTAAAATGGTTGCAAGTGCAGTTGTAGGAGCTATGAACAACTTCAAAACAAGCATAACTCAACCAATCATCAAATTTGCACACAACGTAAAAGAAACATTCCACAACGGCATAGAAGCTATGAAATCAACTAAAAACTCTATCGCTGAAATGGGAAGAAACGTTCAAGACAGAATCTCAAGTGTGTTCCACAGCCATGCAAATATAGCGGAAGAAACCGGTGCACCGAAAATCTTGAAAGCTAAACATATCAATAACCAGGCATCTATTCAGGATTTACGCACAACATGGCTAGCGGAAAACGCCAGAATCAGCCTTGAAAATGCGCTTAAAGAAGAAAGGGTGGCTGCATAATGAATAGTACAATAGAAAAAGTTATCAGCGCTCTTGAAACCCACGAAGATATGGAATCAATCGCAGTATTAGAAGAATTGGGTACAAACTCAGCCGACGCTGAAATCAGAGAAAGAACAGCTCAAGCATTAGTCAGAAAAAACATCCACGATTCTTTAAAAGTCGTTATCATCAACGAAGGCAAAGGAATCAACGACATGAGCCCTGTTGTCGCAATGAGCACGGTAAACGAAATCTTGGCACTTGATGATAAATCAGAAGCAATAAAGATTCTGGATGATACAATCAATATGCACTCCGTGCAAGAAGTCAGAGAGAACGCAAGTTCAGTCAAGTCGCTTCTTTCACTAAGTGAATAAACAAAAAAAAGAACCTCATAAAAAGGTTCTTTTTTTTATTCTTCTACTTCACTCATCGGAGCGTTTTCACATTCGTCAAACTTCAACCCGAAAAGCGTTTCTTTCACTATAACCAACGGCTGACCCTTTTCTACATAAGATAAAAACGAATGTTCATAAACATTGGCAACCGCAGACTTGAAAGGGTTACCCTGTTTGTTCTGTACAGCACCTTGTACCGCATAGAATCCTGAGCTTATACCCTTAACAAAATGGTTAGCCACAGACGCTATAGCACTCTCAGCAAGTCCTTTTGTATCAATCTCAAACTTTGGTGAGAATTTGCCATAATACAGTTTCGGAATATGTACAACATTCCCTTCCAAATCAACATAATTAACAGGATAAAAAGTAAAACTAGCGTCACGTTTTAAACGCTTCGCATCAGTCACAATCATCTTGCCTTCAAGTACATAACCTATCTTCATAGGGATATCTGCAAGAGTACAGTCTCTCATAACCCTTACTCTAATATCTTTGTTAGGTTCATCAGTCGAAATATCTGTCAACGCCTGAACAGCCATAGTTTCTGCAAATGCAGGAACTATACTGAAAAATAAAAATGCCGTAATTAATAAAAATCTTTTCATACCGTTATTATATATTAAAACCTAAGTTTTGTAAAAATTTTTATATTGTACTGCTATCTTATTCACAAAATAGAATCAATAGTGATATGATAGATATATGGGAAATTTAGACGAATTATATTGTGAAGTTCCTCCTACAAAATTGAGGAAAAAAGACGAAAGATTCAGACCGGCAAGAACATCACCTTTCTGGTTATGGGTGGCTGACAGATTTTTCTACGGGATGTTAGAAAACAGGTTCTATGCTTTTCGTTATAAAGGCTATGAAAAATTCCTTAACCGTAACGCTGATGTTCCAACTATAATGTTCGCACCGCATACTAACTGGTGGGACGGTATTGTAGGTTATAACGTATGTAACCGACTCTGCAAAAAACAAATTCGTTTAATGGTAGAAGAATTGAACCGATTCCCTATCCTCAGACGCGGCGGAGCTTTCAGCGTAAACAAAAAATCTCCGCAAGCCTCTATGGAAGCTTTAAAATATTCCGTTGACGCAATGGGTAATCTTAATAATATTTTATACTTGTTCCCGCAAGGTATAATTAGACCGCCATATTTCAGACCGATAGAGTTTCAAACCGGTTTGTCATACATAGCTCAAAAAGCTGTTAAAAAATATGGCAAGGTTAACCTTATACCGTTAGCTGTCGATTATTTATTCTTACGCGATAACAGACCGGAAGTCTGGGTAGAATTTGGAGATGTTATAGAGCTTTCTGACGCTAAAATCGATAGAAAAGAATACGCAGAATATCTTGCTAAAACACTTGAAACATTATGTGATAACCAGCTGGATAATATCTCTCATGCCAGATTCGACGGATACGAGACCCTGTTCCAACAAAAACTCAAATGGTATAGAGCGTTCGAACAACACCTCAAAAAAATCAAAGAATCCGCTATAAAGAAATAATAAAACGCCGTCAGATAAACTAACGGCTCGGATGAAAATATCTAATATTTGGAATTTGGATTCTTTAGTATTTTGCGCCTGTTACCTTGTATAAGTTAATCTTATCAAGCATACAATCTATTGTGTTTGACGCAATAAGGTTTTCTATCGTTAGCAGGTTCTCTTGCATTTGATACAAGTCTAACTTAGAAATAACACCCTCGTTATATTTCTTTTGAGATAAAGAATAGTCCTTTTTCTCTAATCTCAAATGTTCTTTATTCTGGTTAAGTTTCTGGTTATTCAATCTTGAAGCATAAAGAGCGTCGTTAATCTCTTGAATAGCAACAAGATTAGTTTTTTGGTATTCTTTGAGCGCTTTTTCAAGCTTAATCTTGTTTATCTTCAAGTTAGCAATTCTGGCACCACCTGTGAACAAAGGCAAAGCTGCAGAACCGCCAAGATTCCACAAAGCATTGTTAGTGGTAAAAATACTGCCAAGATGTTTCGCACTAAACAAAGCCAAACCGGAAATACTAATCGTAGGCAAAAACTCTTTCTTTGCGACCCTAACATCAACACCTGCTTTTTTAACAAGTGCTTCTGCTCTCAAATAATCCGGTCTCTGTACAATAATATCTGACGGGATTGTCTCCGGAGTATTATATACATATTTAATCTTGTCATAAGAGATTCTCTCAAACTCTTTAACATTCTCAGGGCTTTCACCAATAAGAACAGCTAATTGGTTCAACAACTCGATTCTTTGACGTTTCAAGTCAACCAAATCACTCTGTCCTGCAATATAAAGCTTTTGAGCCTTAATCATATCACTGGTTGAAACAACACCCTCTTTATTACTTAAAGCCATAAGCTCATAAATGCTTTTTCTGAGTTTAACAATATCATTTTGAAGCGAAATCGCTTTATCAAGTCTGACAATATTATAGTAAACAGTACCCACAGACGAAACAATAGCTATATAAGTAGCTCTTTCATCACTGATACTAGCCTGATAAAGTTTGCGTACAGAAGTAGTCTTATCATGGTTTTTCAAGAAAATATCAGCTTCATAACTAGCCATAAAAGGTACGCCCATACCGTGACCGTTACGAGGAAGACCTTCCATAGACTTAGGGAACCCGATTACACCCATGCCAAACTGACCACTAACTTGCGGCAATTCATTCGCCATCTGTGCACGAACATTTTGAAAATACTCATCACACGTCAAAGACGCAATCTTCAAATCAAAGTTATGCGCCATTGCTTTATTAATATACGCAGTAAGGTACTCATCGTTCATAGACTCCCACCACGCTAAATTAATATACTCAAATCTATTTTTAGTTCTCAATTTTCTATAAGGAACATCTTTTTTCTTAGTAATATCTTTATATAAAGCCTTATCAGCTTTCTGTTCCTGTTTAACAGCGTCGCTTTTCTCAACACCCATCTTAAAAAACGCTTGAGCAGGTAACATTTGTAACCCCACAATACTTGCTAACATACACGCTGATATAAATTTTTTCATATTCTTCTCCAAGCTCTTGAATTTTTTCTTAAATGATGATACCATAATAATGTTGCAAATGCAACACATAAAACTTAATATTATTATAGCAGTATTTTAGAATGGAATCAAAATAGATGGATAAGTACACAGATTCAATGTATTACCAGATTAAACTCACAGAAAAATTATGTAAAATTTTCTGTAAACAACTGGAAGAAACTTTAAATTTGCCACTTACTATGGATGAATTTACAATGTTAAATATTATCAAGGAACATAACGGCGACATTCATCAAAGAGATATAGCAAAGATGTTGTTCAAAGATAGAGCCAATACTGGTAAGATGTTGAATAAGCTTGAAGAAAAAGGTTATATTTCAAGAAAAGAAGAGACTAGAAACAAACGTCAGGTAAATATCTTAACAGTCACTGATGAGGGGCTGGAAGTTTTAAAAATGATACGCTCCGAGATTGATCCAATATTTGAAAGAATGGAAAAAAGGATTTCAAAGGAAGAAGAAGCAGTGGCTAAAAGACACATGCAAAATGTAAGAGACGTAATAACAGAATCAATAGAAATAGATATATAGAGGTAAAAAATGGAAGAAAAGAAAAAAAGACGAATTATTATTGCTGTAGCAAGCGTTGCGGCAGTATTGGCAGGTTTATTTGTATTTGATATGACAAGATACGAATCAACTGACGACGCTTATGTAGAAACAACAACTGTAAGCGTTGCACCAAAAGTATCAGGTGAAATCATAGAGGTTTACGTAAAAGATAATGATTATGTAAAAGCAGGTCAACCGATTGCCAGGATTGATGACAGAGATTATCAGGTAGCGTTTGAACAGGCAGAAGCAGCTTATCAGAGAAAAATCTTAGACCAGAAGAACGCAAAAGCCAACCTTGAAGCTGTAAACTCTGAAATAGCGGTAGCTAAAAAGGATGTTGAAAGATACACTAACCTTTACGCTGCAGGCGCTGTTTCAAAACAAACACTTGATAACGCAAAAACAAGATATGCAAACCTTTGTGCTAACCAAACACAAGCATCACAAAATATCTTTTCATCCGGTAACAATGTTGCTGACGCTGATTTAAAAGCGTTGAAAGCTCAGCGTGACGCAGCAGCGCTTCACCTTTCATACACTACGATATATGCGTCAATGGACGGAACAGTATCTTCAAAACGTGTTGAAAAAGGTATGCAGGTTACAGCGGGTTCACCGTTGTTCACACTTGTTCCTAACGAGGTTTGGGTTGTTGCTAACTTCAAAGAAACACAACTTCAACACATGCGTCCGGGAATGCCTGTTACTATGAAGATTGATACTTATCCTAACCACAAGTTTAAGGGTAAAATCGACAGTATCCAAAGAAGTTCAGGCGCAAAATCAAGCTTGTTCCCACCTGAAAACGCGGTTGGTTCTTTCGTAAAAATCGTCCAAAGAATCCCTGTAAAGATTGTTTTCACTGACAAAAACGATTTAGCAAAATATATGATTGCTCCTGGTATGTCAGTTGAACCTAAGGTTCGGGTAAAGTAATCTAGCTCAACTGTCGGATAAAAATTTTAACAATATACATTATAACTTCCATATATATAAAGGAGGTTATAATGTATAAATTTTTAAAAGTTACATCATTTATTCTTGTTCTTATAGGTGCTTTAAACTGGGGCTTAGTTGGATTCTTCAAGTTCAACCTTGTGTCTCACTTATTCGGTGAAATGTCAGCATTAACAAGAATAATATATTGTTTAGTTGGTTTATCAGCGATTGTATCAGGAATCACTGCATACATCTGCCACAAAAGACATCATCATCACGACTACATGTAAAAACCTTTAACGACCTGACATCAGTCAGGTCGTTAAATATAAAGCAGCTCATAAGCCGTGTTCTGTTTCTAGGCAATCATCTGTCTGGTATTACGATTACTCGTAATCTCTAGCGATTCTTCCGAGGTAGGCGAACAACCGTTATAGCCCTCGATTCAATCTTGCATTCGGTCTGGGTTTACCTAGCTGATACCTCTCGATATCACTGGTGAAGCTCTTAACTCACCGTTGCACCATCGCCTGTGGTCTTGGACCCATCGGCAGTCTACATTTCTGTGGCACTTTCCACCGGCTCGCGCCGTCCGGAGTTTCTCCGGAGACCTGTTCTTGAATGCACGGACTTTCCTCACTTATAAATTCATAATAAGCGCGATTACCCGACTGCTTTACGTTGTTAATCTTAACATAATTACTCAAGCACTTCAATAAGTCTGTCCAAATGGTTCATCAAACTCTTGAACTGAGGTATAGTCAAGCTTTGAGCCCCGTCAGAGTATGCTTTATCAGGGTTGTTATGGACTTCCATCATAATCCCGTCAGCACCCGCAACAATAGCAGCCTTTGACATCGGCTCAATCAAATATCTTTGTCCGGTAGCGTGGCTCGGGTCAACGATTATTGGTAAGTGTGAGTATTTTTTAATAACACCGACAGCCGCCAAATCAAGCACGTTTCTTGTATAACCTGAATCAAACCCCTTAATCCCGCGCTCACATAAAATAACGTTAGTATTCCCGTTATACATAATATGTTCCGCTGCAAGCAAGAACTCCTTTATCCCCGCAGCAGGCCCGCGTTTAAGAATAACAGGTGTATTACATTTACCGATAGCTTTCAATAGTTTGAAGTTCTGCATGTTTCTTGCACCAACCTGAATAACATCGGCATAATCACATACAAGCGGCAAATCCAATGTATCCATAACCTCTGTCACTACAAGCAGACCGGTCTCTTCTCTGGCTTTTGCAAGATACTGTAACCCTTTTTCTTCTAAACCCTGAAAGTCATACGGCGAAGTTCTCGGCTTAAAAGCACCGCCGCGCAAGAACTTAGCACCCATATCTTTAGCGGCATGCGCAACTTCCAAAAGTCCTTCTATATTTTCTTCCACACTGCAAGGCCCCGCCATAACAACAGGTCTATTCTTACCGCCAATCTTTACGCCGTTTGAAAACTCAATCACAGTATCGTCTTTTTTGGCTTCTCTGCTCGCCATTTTAAACGGGTCTTGAATAATTTTTACTGCTCTAACGCCTTCAAAAGAGTTAATAGAATGAGGTTGTACCAATCTCTTATCACCAATCGCAGCAATAACTGTCAGTACTTCACCATAGTTTATGTTGATTTTAAACTCTAAGCTTTCCAAATGTTCAACAACGTTGTTAATCTGTTCTTTGGTAGCTCCCGGTTCCATAATGATAATCATAACTAATTTCCTTTCTCTTGCGTTAAACACGCAGATATTGCATCTATTATTCTCTTAACTTTTATAATCTCTATTCCCTTAAATTCTTCTTCAACATTATTCGATTCAGGGATAATAATCTTTTTAAACCCTAACTTAGCAACTTCTTTAATACGTTTATCGATATGGTTAATTGCTCTAATCTCGCCTGAAAGCCCGATTTCACCAACAATCGCAGTATGAGAATCAATAACAACATCCCTAGCGCAAGTCGCAACAGCCATAGCAATCCCCAAATCCGCAGCAGGCTCCTGAATATCAAACCCGCCGATAACGTTAACGTAAACATCCTGCTTCGAAAGGTTCAAACCAACACGTTTTTCAAGTACAGCAAGTATCTGCAGCACCCTACTAAAATCAACACCGTTCGTAACCCTTCGCGGTGAAGGGTAAGGAGTAGTGCCGACAAGTGCCTGTATCTCAACAAGCATAGGACGTGTACCTTCACTTGTCACAATAATAACGCTGCCTGTCGCCTGCGATTGATTGTACTCTTTCAAGAACAGTTCACTCGGGTTAGAAACCTCGACAAGTCCGGAATTTCCCATTTCAAAAATCCCGACCTCAGAAGTATTGCCAAACCTGTTTTTAACGGAACGCAAAATCCTGTACGATTTATACTTATCACCCTCAAAGTGCATAACCGTATCGACCATATGTTCAAGCACCTTTGGACCTGCAATATTACCCTCTTTTGTCACATGCCCGATTACAATCATTGTTATATTTTTGCTCTTAGCAATGTGAATCAACTCGTTACAACATTCTCGAATCTGAGAAACACTGCCCGCAGAACTCTGTATCTCAGGTGAATGAATAGCTTGAATACTGTCTACAATCACAACATCGGGAGCATACTCCAAAATCCTTGATTTAATCCCCTCAAAGTTAGTCTGAGCATAGATATAAAGGTTATCAGAATTAACCTTTAACCTGTCAGCCCGCAGCTTAACCTGACTTGCAGATTCTTCTGCTGAAATATAAAGTATTTTCTTACTACTTCCTGATAGTTCACCGCCGGTTTGTAAAAGCAGAGTCGATTTACCAATCCCGGGGTCACCCGCCAAAAGAACAACAGAACCTTGAACAAGCCCTCCGCCTAATACTCTGTCAAACTCGGAGATATTAGTAGGAACCCTTATCTCATGCCCGACTGTGACGTCCTTTATTAAAACAGGCGCCTCAGCGTTATCTATAAAACTCTTCTTATCGTCAGTACCCGGTTTTGAAACAACCTCTTCAACAAAAGTGCCCCAGCTGTTACACTCAGGACACTTTCCGATATATCTTGCTGTTTCATAACCACATTGCTGACATACATATTTTGATTTTATCTTAGCCATAAGTTTTATTATAACTTAAATGCGGTTATATGACAATTTATTCAGCCGCTTCTTCGGTTTCAGCCTCAGCCACCTTAGCATTTTCAGCTTTCAACTCAGCGTTTTCTGCTGCATAAGAGTTAACAAGTGCTTTTGCTGTATTAAATTGAGCTTCTTTAATACCTGAATGAACCGCTTTCATCTTGTTAGCTTCAGAAGCGCCTTTTGCTAATACAGCACCTAAAGTACCGAATACTAACAAAGTAGGAGCGTTCTTAGCAACATATTTGCTTGCTTTCTTAACTACTGAGCCAATAGACTTCGCTACAGGTGTTTCAAGCACTTTTGCTACAGGTTTAGGCACAGAAAGTGTTTCAGCATACATCATTGCACCTGCAACAGCTCCAGGAATCTTAGTTTTCTTCAACAATGATTGTACCGGAGCTTTAGCCTTACCTAAAACTTCGCCTGCACCTTTAACAACTTTTCCACCTACTTCTGCAACTTTAGGGTTAGCCAAAGCTTTGTTTGCCAAAGCTGTCAAACCGAAGAATGCACCAACTGACGCAGCCATATTAGTTACAAGTGCTGTCATAGGGTGTTTTCTTTCTGCTTTTTCAACAGTACGGCTTGATTTTACCATTGCCTTATTAACCGCACCAACCATTGCAGGTGCTGCTAAAGCCAATCCCCAGGTTAACCCGCTCAATAATGATCCTCTTGCCCCTTGTTTCATCGCCAATCCTGATGCGACTGCTACTAAAGGCAGTGTCTTTAATGTTGTTCCTACACGTTTATCAAACTTTTTATTTTCATCACCGTACATACGGTTATATGTTTTTCTTGCCAAACGGTTGATTGTTTTATCGCTCGCGTTTACAAACTTTTCCGCTTTTGCTCTTTGTATATCTACTTGGTTGCCTACTGATTGAACTGACATATATAACTCCTTATACACACTATATTTATCATAATGCCTGTGAATACTTTTTTTGCTGTTTTTTATAACAATTTTTACATTTCTTAAACATGTAGCAATTTTTAGGGTAAATACAACTTTATATACATGAAAGGTTATGTATTAACATAAAGGTTTACGTGTATGACAACCCCTATCTCATCAGGATTTAACAATAGCGCGCAAAACTATGCCGGAATCGGTATATATTGCAACGTTATTGACCCGAGCAAATTACCGCCGGATCATCCGTTGTTAAAAGGTAACATGCCAAACTGCACCGTTGTCGGACCTACAGGACCTCAAGCAAACTACGGTCCGGGTTATTACGTAAACAACTATGCTACTAATGCTACAACTAAAAAACGTATTACAATCTTAACAGATGAATACATCCAAAAACTAGACAAAATGCTCGATAGCGACGACAAGTCTCTCAGAGAATACGCAGCAAGCGAAGTTGTTAAAAGATTCCAGGAAGATAAAACAAGACACAAAGATAAAGCCCTTAATGCGCTTGTAAACAAAATGCTTATGGACCCTTATGATTACCGTGTAAGAGGTCGTGCCTTAACTGCAATCGATACAAACCTTGCAGGCGGTGACGATAATACTCTTGCAATCCTTGAAAAGATTTCGCAAGAACCTGAATTACAAGACCACGTTAAAGGCAAAATCGAAACTTGTAAACTTCAACTTAGTGCTAATACAACACTGGTAAATGAACCGGTGCAAAACAACCCGATAGGAAATATTGAATAATGTCAATTGGTAGTGTTATAGGTAAATACGCAATCAAAGCCGCAGGTGTCGCAGGTGTCGGACTCTTGGGTTACGATGCTCATAAAAGAGGTAAGCTTCACGCTCAAATTAACAAGAACAAAAAAGACTTTGAAGCACTCGACTACTACTGGGATAATTCAAGAAATGTCCCAACAGCCAGCGCTGTTAATTCAAGCTTAAAAGATAAACTATTCAAATGGGAACTCGATAACAACTTTAGAGGGTTTGTAAACAGAGGTACAGGCTACCTCAAAGGGTTTGCAAGCATGGTTACTGACGACATAGTTCCGTGGGGTCTGTCTACTGCCGCAATCCTAACAAAAGGCACCGCTGCAAAAGTCTCAGGTATCGCTCTCGGTGCATACATAGCTTATGCGTTCTTAAAGAATATTTGCGGGTTCGGACTTTCTGACAAAAAATAATCTACTCAAGTTCCATATTGATAAAGAACTTGGTATACTCTCCCTCTTTGCTCTCAACATCTAATGTTCCGCCGTGAGCTTCAACTATCTTTTTAGATAGATACAAACCTAAACCCGTTCCTATCTTTCTGAACTTTTTGCACGCAGAAAAATACTTGTTAAAGATTTTTTCAAGGTCTTCTTCCGATATGCCTTTACCATAATCTTTGACTATTATCTGTGCGTTTTTACCGTATAATTCAGCGCTTATCTCTATATCAGTATTACTCTTACCGTACAAAATAGCGTTATTAACAAGGTTCTTTAACACCCGTTTGAAATGCAGATAGTCTATCCTTATATTAAAGTCCTCAGGCACAATTACAACTATATTATTATTGGTTTTATGTGCAATATAAGACATCTCTTCCGCTATCTCATCCAAAAACTTCTTCACAGAAACTTTCTCAAGGTTCAAATCAATCTCATCTTCTTTGAGCCTATAAGTCTCAAGCACAATCTGAACCAAATCTAAAAGCTCTTTATTAGAAGATTTCATATTTTCTAAAGCTTCTTTTTGCTTATCATTAAGCGTACCGAATTTCTCCTGCAAGAAAAACTCTAACATATTTGCTTCTGCAATAATAGGAACTTTTAAATCGTGGGTCAAAGTAGCTACAAAATCCTCTTTTAAAGAATCTATCTCTTTCTGGTTTGTATAGTTTGTAATAACAAGCATGTATTTGTCTTCGTGCTCTTTTGATTCAATCTTTCTTGCACTCGCCTTAAAATACAAATCTTTTTGGTCTTTTATAAAAACTTCTTCACCTTTAAGTTCAATAATATCTTTTTCATCAGGAATTGTTATAAAATCAAATACATTCTTACCGATAACATCTTCTGTCTTAAACCATTTTTTTATCCTTGCATTAGACTTTAATATAAGATATTTTTCGTCTAATACAATAATCCCTTCAGAAAGTGAATTAAACAATGCTGCCAAAAACTTGTATTGACCTGTAAGCTCAGATTGATACTCAACAATCATCTGTTCTCTATCATTAAGTGTTTCAATCATCCGATTAACACTTTCAGAGATATTTTTCATCTCAGGAATAGAGCTCTGTTCAACTCTTGCAGACAGATTGCCGTAACGAACAGATGTAATAATATTGTTAATATCACTAACCGCCTCAATAACAGCATCAAGCTTCTTTTGCTGCGCAACACACTTTCTGTGGCGCGAATATAACCCCGCCACTAAAGCAATAATTGTTATTAATACTAAAATGCTAATTGCAACCATACTTAAATATATTTTTCGATGTTAGAAAGAATTGTTGATTTTGGCATTACACCAACCATACGTTCAACAGATTCACTATTCTTAAACACTAACAAGCTTGGCAGACCGCTGACAGAATATTGAGTTAACAACTCTCTATTGTTATCTGCGTCCACTTTTACAAACTTAACCTTTTCCATATATGTTTCACTTAGTTCTTCAAGCATTGGCATCATTTTTCTGCAAGGTCCACACCATTTAGCATTAAAATCTACCACTACCGGAATATCTGAGTTCAAAACTTCTTCTTCAAAGTTTTCTGTATTTATTTCTTTAATCATAATTTTCACCCTTAAATCATTACCCACTAAATATAGCATATATATTATTTTTATGCTATTATTCTTTTGGGGAGTTAAAGAGAATGGCAAGAAAAAAAGTTATTGAAATAGTTTTGGATACTGAAACTACAGGTTTAGATTTTACTAAAGAAAAAATTATTGAGTTTGCAGCGGTAAGACTTGAAAACGGCAAAATTAAAGATACGTTTCAAACACTAATCAATCCGGAACAACATATCAGAAAATCAAGTATGGCAATCCACGGAATAACTCAAGAAATGGTTGCAGACGCTCCGACAGAAGCAGAAATTCTCCCTAAAATAGCAGAGTTTATCGGAGACTATCCAATCGTAGCGCACAACGCTATTTTCGACCATTCTTTCTTAAATGAAGCTTACAAAAGAGTTTTCAAAAAGAAGTTTGAAAATGAAAAAATAGATTCTCAACAGATGTTCAAAGAGATATGTCCGGATTTGGAATCTCACGGACTCGTTGCACTGACAGATAAGTTCAATGTTACAATGGAGAACCACCATAGAGCAATGGACGATACAATGGGACTTGCTCAGGCTTATCCGAAACTCAAAAAACTTTATCTACAAAAATACGATTGGCAGGTTAAACAATTAGATAACATCGATTATCTTTTTGAAAGATTTTTGCGTATTCAGCAAAGTATCAATACTATGCAGGCAGAACTTCAAGACCTAAAATCAGTATTCAAGCTGCATTTTGAAATGGGCGGAAAACCTATCGAAGCTGAGAGCGGCGACACTATGATTTACCAATCTAAAAAATCATTCGGCTATAAACTCTCTGAAATAAAAGGTGTTTTAGAAGAGCTCGGCGCTTTTGAAAAAGCCGTTAAAGTAAACAACGGATTCATAGACAGGTTATGTAACGGTTTAAGCCTTTCTGACGAGAACAGAAAAATACTCAGAGACGCAAGAAAAACAATCTCTGAAACAAGAAACTTACAGGTACTTAAACCAAACAAATAATATACTAAAAAGAGGGGCTGATTTCATCAGCCCCTCTTTTGTTATCTTTTTATTCTTATTACTTACCGATAGCCCAGCGGAAGCCAACATTCAACATTACACCGTTTCGTCCGCCGTTTCTTATCATCGCCTGGCCGTAACCAGTGAATCTGTCTCCCCAGCGTTTCTGTACACCCAATCCATATTCAACATACGGATCCACCGACATTGTTGGAATTGTTACATCAGGTATACTGAAGCTTGCCTTATCTATAATATTCCATCTCATATTTACGCTCAAGTATGGCTGCCAGCCGTTCTTCAAGTTTGCTATAAACTTAATACCAGGTGCTACCTGTATTGCATGAATTGGGCTTGAACTTACCTTATGACCAATTCCGTTGTTATGGTCAAACGTATTGATAAATGAGTATGAAATGAGTACACTCGGTTGTACAATGAACTTGCCTTCCTTAAACTCAAAGTTATATCCACTCTTGCTTGCTACACCGGCCATTAGCATTGCCATTCTTTCTTTGCCAAGGTCAGTGTTAGCTTCCGCGTTATTACCACCAACGTTCGCCGTAAGCGCTGTAAAGAAGTTGCCCTTATACCAGGTTTCCATAACGCCCAATGTACCGCCATTTTGGTCGATTGATTGTTTTTGGTAATCCTGTGTTGAACCATTGTAACCAATATATGCGCTAAACTGTCTGCTCCAGCCGTTTGATAACTGTTTCTTACCCATATCGCCGCCGAAGTAGTTACCATAGCCTACATTATTTACTTTTGGTCCGTTATTCAAAGGTACGTTTTCAAATGTTGCAAACGCTCTATTCCACAATCCTTTTGAATTATGGTTCATTGTATCTGTTTCAGCATAAGTTGGTGGAACGCTGCCTGATGATACCGCATACTGATTCATCATCTCTTCTGCTTTACGTTCTTCTCTGGTCTTCAACATTTCCATATCAAGATTTGCAAACGCTTGGTCGTATGAATTTATCTGTGCCAAGTATCCGCCGATTTGTACCGCAATCGGTGCTGCTATAGCTGATGCTTTCGCTCTTTGACCTGAAATAATTGCTCTCAAGTGGCCGTTTTCGTCTACCTTAGTAGTTAGTTTATATGTCGCTTCTGCGCTTTCTGCTCTTGTTGCTGATATCGATGTCACAAGTGAGCCTTCACCTACATTGATTGATACAGGTGTCTTGCTGTTTTGAGTGATGTTGACAGTGCTTACATTCAATGAACCTGTAGCACTATTAGCTGTTACTCTGTCAGCTCTTCTTGATTTCAAGTCGATATCAAGTGAAAGTTTTGCAGCGCCGCCGTTTTCAACATCCAAGCTGCTCAATTCAACATTACCAACTTTACCGTCAGATATGTTCAATGTTGAATCTTCTGACAATGACATTGCAACATTCTTGAAGACTTTAGCTGCATTTCCTGCTGCAACAACCTGTGTTCTGCCGGTTGTTTCAATAGTTACTGCGCCTTCTTCTGTATAGTTATAATCACCTGTATTAAGTGGTTTTGCAAAGTAATAGTAAGCTGTCTTGTCTGTAGCCTTGTTTATCAATGATAACGTAGCTTTTTGTTGGTCAAATATCTTATAGATTTCACCAATATAGAAGTTATTACCTTTTTCAGATATCAAGTTCAATGTAGAACCACCTTCTAATGCGATATCATAAGAAGTTCTGCCATTGCCGTTTTCAGTAATATATACATCTTGATTTCTTGAAATAATATCTAATGTTGAACCGTTAGATAAGTAAATACCTGCACCAAATCCTCTTGTAGTATTGTTGCCTCTGATATTAGTATCTACAAGTTCTAAGTATGAATTCTTATCAATAAAGATAGCACCACCCTCAACAGTAGCAGTATTATTTACAAATGTTGAGTTAGAAACAACTAAGTGGTTATCTTTATTACCACCGGTAACGTATAATGCACCACCATTACCACCGGTAATATCACCTGTTTCAGCATCTATAATAGCGTCAGCTCTGTTTTCAGCGAACGTTACACCGTCAAACTTAGATGTTGTAGATGCGTTATAGATAGCACCACCGTTCATTGCATAGTTACCGACAAAATTATCACTGTTCAATTCGAGTTTAGCACCAACTGTGTTATAAACAGCGCCACCTAAACCGCCTGAAACAACTTTTGTCTTCGCATCAACTGCAGCAACTGCATAGTTACCTTGATATAAAGCATTGAATGAATAGTAATTACCTGCGTTATATAATGCACCGCCGTTCATTGCATTGTTATCATTGAATCTATCTCTAACAGATACAAACATCTTTGAACCGGAAGCAGTATTATAAATAGCACCGCCGTCGTGAGCTGAATAGTTTCCTCTGAATTCATTGTCAGCAATAATCATTTGACCTGCATTGTAGATAGCACCACCAAATGTTGATGAGTAGTTTTCTACAAAGCTTGATTCTTTTAAGCCTGCAACAGCTTCATAGTCTTCTATTGAATAACTGTCTTTTTTAACAAGTTCTTGGCTTTGAATATAACCTAAGTTAGAGTTATAAATAGCTCCGCCGCCGCCTGATAATGTAGGAGGGTTCTTAGAATCACCTTTACCGATTGATTTATTGTAATTGAACTTAGAGTTTTCAATTGTTGTGTATGAAGGTTCATTATTACCGCCGTTATAGATAGCACCGCCGTAAGAAGCTGTGTCAGCGTCGCTAACAACCGCAGTGTTGTTATCGAATCTTGCATACTTGATTCTTAATTCTGATTTTGAAGCAAGTTCTTCATTGATATTGAAGCCGCTGCTTATAGCACCACCTTGTTGAGCTGAGCTGTTGCTCAATTCAACCATACCGTCTTCTGTACCTTCGATTTCTAAAGTACCAACGTTATAGATAATACCACCTGATTTTGTAGCGCTGTTGTTGGTAAAGATAGCTGATTTGTTCAACTTCAATGTACCAACGTTATAGATAGCACCACCATTAGTTGCTTTGTTACCGTCGAACAACGCTGCTTCGATTGAAGTATAGTTTCCGTTATACAATGCACCACCGTTTGCTGACGCTTTGTTGTTAGAGAATACAGCGTTAGAAGCAATGATTATATTACCGTTTTCGTTATAAATAGCCGCACCTGAACCTGATACAGAGTAATCGCTGATTTCCATTACACCTGTTGTATCAGTGAAGTAGATTGTACCTTCTTTGTTGTAGATAGCACCACCATTTACAGAATATGTCGTCTTAACTGATTTTGTAGGTACAAATTCAAATGTTACACCTGCGCCGATAAATAAGATACCATTGTTATAGATATCGCCGCCGTATCCTGCAAAGTTGTTTTTAAACGATGTATTTTGTAATGCTAATACTAATTCGTTATAAATAGCACCACCCATACTAGCAATACCGTTGTTTTCATATACTTTGCCAAGTTTAGCTGTGTTGTTTTCGAACTTAGTATTTCTGATAACGTTCTTAGCATTCAATACGTTATCAATAGTGAATTCTTCGTTATTAAGGTTAACTAAAGCAATCGCACCACCGTTACCGTTAGTTGCAGTGTTATATAAGAAGTCAACCTGATTGATATCAATTTGCGCCAAATCACTGTTGCCAAGATAGATAGCACCACCGCTAAGAGCTGAGTTATAAGATATTGTAGAACGGTTAGTAACTGAGCTTATAGCCAGTAAACCTTGTGTATAGATAGCACCACCATATCCGTTTGCAGCAGTGTTATAAGACATTGTTTGTGCACCGGCGAAAGTTGTTGTAGATGTTGCTGTACCGTACAATAAACCACCGTTACGTCCTGCACTGTTTCTTGAAAGGATTGAGTTTTCAATATAGATTCTGCCTGCGTTATAAATAGCACCACCGTCAATAGTAGCTTTGTTTGCAAGTTTAGAGTTTTTGTTGTCACCAAATACTACCGCATTCAAGTTCAATACAACATCAGGGTTTTCTTCGTTGAAATCGTTATAGATAGCACCGCCGTTTGCAGATGTGTTAGCTGTGAACTTAGTATTAGAGCCGATATTCAAAGTACCAATGTTATAAATAGCACCACCGCGACCTAATGTAGCATTAGTAGTCTTGTTAGCGTTAAATACCGTACCGCTAGCTATTTCCATAAATGTGCCGGCATTATAGATAGCACCACCTGCTAATGCAGCGCTGTTAGTTTTGAAGTTTGCATAATAGTATTTAGTACCTTCGTTTACATAACCGATAATTACTCTACCGGTGTTGTAAATAGCACCACCATTAAGTCCTGCACTGTTAGTATTTAGAGCAGCACCCTGAAGATTGATTTCGCCTTCGTTATAGATAGCACCACCATTACCGCGTTCTGATTTGTTGTTTGATAATGTTGATTTTCTATCAATTACACTGATTCTGCCGGTGTTATAAATAGCACCACCGTCATAAACAGCTGTTTCATTTGACATCGTAGTACCGAAGATACCTCCGATAGAACCTGTATTATAGATTACACCGCCTCTATCTGCGTTGTTATAAGACAACTTAGAACTATCGATTCTTTCGATAACACCAGCGTTATAAATTACACCACCGTTTGTAGCAATATTCTTAGCTGTAGCATTTTTACTATTACCTGCAGTAACCTTAGAAATCAAAGCAATATAACCGCCAACCTGAGCAGCTGCATCATATTCAGCGTTATATAATATACCACCTTCGCCTGATTGGTTACCGCTGAATGTTGAACTCAAAACTTCAGTGATTGTGCCATTGTTATAGATAGCACCACCCTTATTTTCAACACTCTTAGTGCTTACGTTATTTTTGAATGTTCCGCCAACAGAAGCAATCTTACCGTCATTGTATATAGCGTTACCTAATCTTGCAGAGTTACCTGTAAAGTTAGCTTTAGTCATTGTTAAGTTAACACTGTTTTCAGCGTTATAAATAGCTCCACCGCGACCTAATGTAGCATAGTTACCGGTGAATGTAGCACTGGTTAATGCAATATCACCTTCGTTATAGATAGCGCCACCAAGGATTTCTTCAACAGCATAACCGTCGTGACCGAGTAAACCAACATTGTTATACTTGAAGCTTACACTTGATAAGCTCATTAAACTAGGGCTTACGTTATAAATTGCACCACCTGCAAGAGCTGAGTTACCGATAAACGCAGTAGATTTAGAAGTCAAGCTTCCTTCGTTATAGATTGCACCACCATAAGTTGCGCTGTTGCCGTTAACTATCTTACCTGTCTTATCAGATGTACCGAATGAACCCTTAGTTAATGTAACAACACCTAAACCGCTGTTATATAATGCACCACCCTTATCGCTAGCATAGTTTCTGATAAAGTTAACAGCGCTGAATGTTAAATTAGCGTTTTCGTTATAAATAGCACCCCCAAGAGCCGCGCTGTTACCCATTGCAGCGTCAGCAGCGCCAAATACAGCTTTGCTGAATGTTGCCTTAGTCAACGCAGAGTCTGCGATATTTTTTGTTTCGATATAGATAGCACCGCCCTTATCACTAGCTCTGTTGCCATAGAACTTAGTTGAGGTGAATTTGTTTGCAAGTTTAATATCACTTACTGTACTAATATATAATGCACCACCGCTTGCTTCTGTAAATTCTTCAAAATTAGTGTCGTCTACAGCATTAACAGCAACGTTGTTTTCAAATGTAGAAGAACTGTCAACAACAAACGCTTGTGAATAGATAGCACCACCGTTTGCATTAGTATTGATGAATGTTCCGTCTTCATCATTAACTTTTATATCATCGTTTTCAACTCTAGTTGAGTTACCGGTAAACGTAGATTTCTTAAGAGTTAATGTCAAATTATCAACAGGAGCTAACTGATAAATAGCAGCACCAGCCTGTGCTTTGTTAGATGTGAACTTAGCAGATGTCAACGCTAATGTTCCTTCTGTATAAATAGCACCACCAAATGTTTCAGCTATGTTTTCAGTGAAGTTAGTATTTGTAATCGTTGCTTTACCAACGTTATAGATAGCACCACCAACATAAGATGTGTTTGAATATGGTTGATTAGCAATTGTATCAGAACCAAAGTTTACATATTTAGCAGTGAATGTACCAGCGTTATAAATAGCACCGGCTTTTTCGTTTGAAGTGTTGTTCATAATAGCAGCGTATGCTTTTGCACTACCTGAGATAGATAATGTACCTGCTTCGTTTCTTGCAACAGCACCATAAGTATCTGATTCGTTTTCTCTGAATGATGTTCCGGAAACAGTAATCTTACCACCCTGGTTAATCAATGCACCGTTGAAACCTGTAATCTCTGTTACCTTAGAGATTGCTAATGTTCTTGCAGCTGTTTTATTATTACTTAAATAAGTTCCAACCACAAAACCTGTTAACTGGTTATTTGTAGCAATAGAATATTTGCCTTGACCGTTAATAGTCAACTTAGGATTGTTCAATGATAAATAATTATCGATTTGAACAACTTCACCATTAGCATTTGTACCTGTAATACCATACAACATATATGATGAAATCATCTTGAACGTGTTAGCTTTTGGATTCTTAACAGCTTGATATAACAATGACATTGAATCATCTAAACTTGTACCGTAGATAATAGTACCGTTAATACCTAACATTGCATAGTATGTAAGGTCGCCGTCAACCCATGAAATTGAGTTCCAAGAGTTACCACTTTCATCAACTAATTTGATGTATTCAGAAGAGTGTTTATTAACATCTAATACATGTAACTCAACTGCTAAATAGTTTGGTTGGATGAATGTATAATCAAATGTACCCTTGTTATGGAATGATGTAGAGTTCATCACTAATTTATTACCGTTAAAGTTCAAGTTTTTAGCACATAATAAATCAGTTGTCATCAAAGCATTCTTAGTCAAATCAACATCAACGTGATACAAGATATCACTGTACAATGTGAAGTTATCAATGCTTATAATTCTTGATTCACCGTCAACAAAACCAAATTCGCCGGCATATACATTGATATCAACACTATTGTCGTATCTAGGAACATAACTTGTAGTATTACCAAAGTCGCCGCCAATAAATACTCTGCCGGTGTTACCAACGTTACTTACTTCACCGCTGTTAATATCTCTGTACAAACCTCTGTTAACGTCTAATGTTAACTTGTTACCAGTATTACCGTTAAATTCAATACCGTCTTTAAGTTGTAATGTTCTACCCTCAGCTGAATTCAAGTTCATAGTAATATTAGAATCGCTTTCGATATAAATATCGTTCTTAGCAGAAGCTGTCTTAACTATACCCTCAGTCTTAGTAGCTGTAGATGTAGATTTAACATCTTGATAGTTATTTTCGAACAATACATCTTCATTTACAGCATTGATTGTGAAACCTTTGATAGCATAGATAGCACCACCCTTGCCATAAGATTCGTTATCTCTTATAACAACGTCTTCAAGATAGATGTTAGAGTCTTTGTTTGATTGGAAGATTACAGAACCCTTACCTTCTGTAACTCTAAAGTCTTCAAATAATATGTCAGAGATTCTCTTAGTAATTGTTTGACCTGTAACTTCGTTAACAACTATTGTATAAGTGTAATCAAACTTAGTTTCATCACCTCTATAAGCGTTCTTAATAGTAACATTCTTGATAGAAAGGTTAGTATCTTCGTTCAATACAAACATAGAATGTCTGAATTTTTCGTTAGACAATACAGAAATAACTTCTTCATTTTTTCTGTCGTAACAAATAAGGTTACCATAAGCATTGATGATACTGTGTTCTGTATCAACACCGTTGACATTAAAGATACCTGAAGATACGCCCTTGAATACAGGAACATCAACCGGTTCTTCGTTTTCATCAATTAGATTGCCCATGTCATCTCTCAAATAACCTGATGTGTTAGCTAACAAGGTCATTTCTTGAGTTCTTACACCGCTTGTAAAGTTCAAGTTACGTACTTTTACTGAAACTGTATCGTCTTTTGTTTCGTACATTGCATATTCACGTAACAAGTCTTTTGTATACATTTGTGCAACATAAATACCGTTTGCTTCTGATTTATAACCAGGGTCTTCAGGGAATAATCTGTTATCGTTTTCATCAAGATAAGCTAATGAAATGTAAATCTTACCTAAATAAGCATTCCAAGGTACATTCATCTCAACAACACCTTTGATGTCATACTGATTTATGCTCTTAGTAAGAATACCTGCATTGTTATCAATATAATCAGATAGTTTTAATTCTAGCTTGTTATTGCCCTTAATAATTTTTCTTGTAAACGCTTGGAACATTTGGCTTTGATCAGCAATGTCTCTAATCAAGTTAACTTCTGCAAGCATAATTGTTCCGATTGCATTTTCATCATCAACATAAATACTGTCAACAGCGCCTTTATCTGCACAAATATCAATAATGATATTCATAACAGAGTTTTTGATTCCGCCAATATTTAATGAATCAAACTTGTATGTATAAGCATTGTCATCAGCAGTCATATCAAGGTAAACATTCAAGAAGTTATATGCTATTCCGCCTGCAGAATAATCAACAATATCGCTGTCAGCTTGAGCTAAACCTGTCAATGTTACGTTAGAGTTTTTAAACGTAATGCTATTACCTGTACCCAATGATGAAATGATATCTAAATCAAAGTTTACAAATCCGTTAACATTAGTAATATTATCTTCTGTAGGATCATAAACTACAGCAACTTTGCCGTCAGCACCGGTTATATATTGATGTTTTCCGTCAACATCTTCATTTGCATAGTAGCCAAGATAACCTGTAACTGTATATGCCATTCCGTCAGCATCAATAAATTGTTTATCCTCTACATATTCAAAACTCATTATTGAAAGCTCGTCACTATTAGTGAATAATGCAGAAGCATTGTTACCAACGAACTTGAATGTATTACCGGTAATAGCTCCGCCTTTTATTGTTGAAGCGTAGTTTTCTAAAGCAGTCTTACTACCAAGATTAACGTTTTCATAATTTATACCGATAGACTTAATAGGAGTACCGTCAAAGTCAACTGAATCTTTTTGAGTAGTAATAACTACTTTACCTGAGTTAATATTCTTAACACCGCCGAACAATACGCCGTCAGCCGTAACTGTTAATAATGCGTTACCGTTTTGTTCGTATCTGCCTGTAAACTTAGTTCCAAAGTCAGCTGCCAATGTGATATTCAAGCCATTGTTTTCAAATACTGACTTGCTATCAGCAACTAAATGGTTGTAATCATCGAATACAAAGTCATTATCAGAACCTAAGTAAGTTACACCCTTAGCAATAGTCAAATAAGCGTTTTCAAGTGTAATCTTACCGCTCCAAACGTCGCCGTCTGCTAATGTTAATCTGTTATAATGAAGTACGTCTCTATTGATACCTTCAACAGCTTCTTTATTTATAAAGCCTTTTAATGCTAATGTTGTTCCTGCTTCAATAATAACGTTAACGTCATCAGTTATAGTAGAATCGTAAACAATATAACCGTCACCTGTATTGATAAGTTTGTTATCACCAGGTAATCTTAATTTCTTAGCATCCGCTGTTAATATAGCGTTATTCTTAAGTGTTAAAGTACCGTTTTGAGCAACAAACGCACCATTTGAAAGTAAATCAGAGTATGTCAAACTACCTGAATTCAAGTTGATAGTACCGGTCCAAACATCACCCTCATTCAATATCAAATCTGCACCATTGATATTAACCGTTGCACTTTCGTAAATATTTACAAGCATACCTTCAGAGATAGATGCCTTAATTCCGTCTTCAGAATTCATATTAAGAACACCTGTTCCAACAACGCTGATTACAGCGTTCTTAGAATCATCTGTTTTGATAACACTGTTATATAAGTTATCTGTACCTGAGATTTCTATAGTACCGTTATTGATAATACTTGTATAATATGTATTTTCACCTGATGTTGATAGTGTACCAACGTTTTCGATTGTATTTTCAAATCCTGTTGCAGCTTTGCCTATTTCAACGTTATTAAAGCTTAACTGACCTTTGTTAAAGATTGCTGTTCCTTGATTGTTCAATAATCTTACATTTGTAAGGTTAACTCTTGCTGTTTCTGATTCAATATCAAATGCTGAAACCTTCTTAACATCAGAAATAGTACCAATATTTTGGATAGTAACATTACTGATATTCAAAGTAGTATTATTGTTTGTAACTTCGAATAATGAGTGGTAAACGTTTTTGTTTTCAACAACTTTACCGTCAACGATATTGTAGCCGACACCGTCAATAACATCGTTACCGCCTTCACGACCAACGATATTAAATATGCCTGCTGCAGTTACACCAACATCTTCTTTTACGTAATATACGTAATCAGCAGGTGTACCTTCAAAAGTGAATGTTCTGTGAGCATAGTCGTTTGCAACGTTATCATACTGGTTAATTACTCTCAACGTGTCTTGTTCCAAACTGTTGTATACTCTGATACTATCGTTTGTTGTATTTGTTGATGTAACTTCAAGTTTCTTTTCACCGATAAAGTCTGACGCTAAAATATTGATATATTTGATATCGCCGTTATCAACTACGTGACGTTTGCCTTCAAACTCGTTGCCTTCGATATCGAATACATAAGATTTGTTCTTAAGTTCATCAGATAACTGTAATCTAGGTGCGCTGTTTTCTGCGAACAAGATTTGTAACTTAGTTCCGTTATCTTCCTGTCTTAATTTAACACTGAAATCAGAAACAGTGATTATACCTGATGAACCGTTACCTAATATCAACTTGTCACTGTTATTATTAGCAAAGTCTAAGTCTAATGTAATAAACGCATTGTCAGAAACAAGGTTTGTGAATGAATAAGTGTTATAAACATCATCCTTCAAATCAATAACAGAATTTGTAAATCTGTAGTTTGTAAACGTAGTATTACCATTACCGTCTGTTGCATAATCAAAGCTGCCTAAAGTAACAACAGAATCTTTGAATTGGATTGTATTATAGTTATGTCCTGTTGTATAACCGTCTTCATCGATTGAGAAGATATTTTCAGCTAATGTATAGTTTACTCTTTCAACATCCGCAGGAGCATTATCCGCTTTACCAAATACAGCAGTAATATTATCACCTCTTAATGAGATAACTGATTTATTTACAGCTCCGCCGTCTGCTGTTAATGAGTTGTTTGTAAATCTTACGCTATCACCTAAGATGAAGTTGCTGTAGTTAATACCGTAAGTTCTTTCAATATATACATCACCACTGTTGATGTATTTCATACCGCCAAATACGTTTGAAGTTTCTCTATCTGATTGTACATTACTCAATACATCTAATCTTGCAGTTGTACTGTCACCGTATTGATAGTAATCACCTTCAAAATTAGCGTTTGATTCATCAGAAGTAATAACGATATTTACACCGCTATTGTTTACAGTACCTGTACCGCGAATGTTAGCGTTTGAAACATTAACAACACCATCACCGTTAACACCTTTTTCGAATGTTAATGATGTGCCTTCACCGTTCAAGATAACCACAGCGTCTGATGTCATCTTATCATTTTCACTAAGTGTAAGAGCAGTGCCTAACATTCCACCCTCAGCTAACGGAGTAGAATTCAATGTTAATGTACCGTTATTTAATTCTACGTTAACATCATTAGCTATTGTAGAGTTAGCTGTCAATGATAATTTTGCAGCATTATCCAACACGAATGTACCGCTGGTTGCAAACAAGTTTACACCGGTACTTTCAAGTCCGTCAAACTTGAATGTTGAATTGATGATATTTAATGTAGTATCTGTACCTAACAAATCACCAAAAGCCATTGTCAATACTGCATTATCAAGTGTTAATGTTGAACCTGACAACAAGTTAACTATTTGAAGGTCTTCAATTGATACTTGAGCCGCATCAGTGCCTTTCAAGATTACGGTACCTTCAATATTCAACGTACCGTTAGCACCTAAGATATTAGCACCAACTAATGAAGTTGAACCAACAGCAAAGTTGATTGTACCTGTATTAGTGATTTCAGAATTGAATACATTTCTGATTTCTGTACCGTTATAATTATCAAATACTATATAAGCGTCTTCACCGTCTGCATTAGTAAATGTATAGTTATCAATATTGATTGTACCTCTATTCAATACAGTGTTGCCGTTAGCATAACTATCAATCTTAACACCGTTCATATTCAAAGTACCAGCGTTATATATAGCGTTTCCGCCGTTATTTGATAATACAACGTTATTCAAAGTAACTCTGGCTGAATCACCTGAGATATCTAATACAGAAGCATTTCTTGAGAAATAAACTCTGTCGTTCATTGCAGCGTTTTGGATAGAAACATTATTGATATTAATAATAACGCCGACTTCTGACGCTACAAACATTGAGTAGTTACCTGTTGCGTTGATAACGTCATACAATACAGTATCACCGTCCATACCTCTAATCATACCGTTGACATTCAAAGTACCGCGAACAGAGTTACCTGTATTAGCAATCATTTCATAAGTTTGATATCCGTCAACATCAGTATCTGCAAGCTCTGTAAAGTTGAAGTTTCTAATATTATTACCGTCAAATCTAGCCATATTCAACGCTTGAAGTGCATCTTGTCTGTCAGCTATCTTCAATAATAAGCTGTCAAAGTTGCTGCTGCCTGCTGATTTAGCTAATTCAAGTGCTTTTGTACCGATAAACTGGTTATAGTTAATATCGTTTTTAACACCATATACAAATCTTGTTTGAACATCTTTTCCAAGTGCTAACTGTCTGTTATCACCTGAGAACAATACTTGAACAATTCTATCGCCTGCTTCTGTAGAAGCGTCAGGTAATAAGTAGTTAATATTTGAAATAAGAATTGTGCTTTCTAATGCATTGTCTAACATATTAGAAGTGAATGTTAATGTATCAGCTTTAATATTATATAAGTCAAAGTTGATTACATAGCTTGATTGACTATCCAACTGCATATTGCCGAATCTGTAGTCATTAATATAACCGTTACCTTTACCAAGACCCGCTGTTAAATCAACAATAGCGTTTTGGAATCTGTATACGCTTTGACCTGAAATATCGTATTCATTACCTGCAGATTGGAATTTACCCATATATACGCGTGAGTTTTCAAACGTAATTGTATTGTTATAACCGTTTTCAATACCTTCAGCTAAAACGTAATCAGCAGAAGTAGCAGCCGTGAACTTGATATTCACACCGTTAATACCGTTTGCAATTGATACAACATCTTTATTAACAACACCGCCGTCAGCTGTTGTTGCTGTGTTAGTGAATGTTGTTCCGTTACCGTTCATTATTATATTAGAGTAATCAATTGCTTTATCTCTATAAATATCTACAGAGCCGTTATTGATATAGCTTTCACCGCCAAACATTGAACCTGTTGTTTCAACTCTCAAGCTGCCTGTTTCTTGAATATATTTACCGCTGAATCCTGATTCATCAGCTGCAATAGTCAAGTTCATATCTTTGTTAGTGAATTGAGAATCACTATCACCAACTAATACGTTGTTTTCATCGAATGTGAATGAATCAGCACCGTTATTCAAGCCTGATTTCATCTCTAATTCAGAGTTTACAAGCTTGATAGTTGCACCATTCCAAACATCGCCTGTAGTGAATATAAACTTAGCTGTATCTTTATGGTTTTTAATTTCTAAAGAGCTATTTTCTGTAATACTCAAATTAACATCGTTATTTATATCAGAAAGTTCATCAATTGATAACTCGCTTGCACCAAGGATGTTGATATTACCGGCTTCTGCGATAATTCTGCCGTTAGAAGTTACACCTTCAATAGTCAATTGAGTTTGAGCATTCTTAAGGTTAATAATACCTGCCCAGTTATCAAGAGAATCAACATATACAGAAGCAACATTAACATCAGAACCGATAACATTGATTATAGAGTTTTCATCAACAGATAATAATACATCTTTAGCGATTGAACGAGCTTTATCATCAGTACTGATTACGTTGATAGAGCTGTTATTAACAACATCACCGTTAACAACATCTTTAACAGAAACAGTACCCATAGCAGCGTCAATTGTTGAATCAGTATCAGCAATAACACCTTCTATCTCAATAGTACCGGTGTTAACGATTTCACCGCTCCATACATCGCCAATGTTCAAGTATACATTGCCTGCGTTTTCGATTACAGAACCTGCTGCAAGGTTGATTATTTGGTTACCAGTAACAGTTGCACCGTTACCAACAACCAACTTAGCAGCTATATTGTTATAACCAATATTAAGATATCCGTCATTACCTCTAAGCGTATTATTCAAATATACATCGCCACCAAGGTTAATTGTACCGATATTTTCTACAAGAGAATTAAGTTCAATTCTACCATTTTTAACCCCTTGTACAGTATTGATTATACCTTCGTTGAAGATAGCGTTTGCTGTACTATCAGCTGCATCCGGAGCGTCAAATATAACATCTGCAAGAACCATTGTTCCTTTGTTATAAACCGCATTACCTGCGTTGTTTGTGAATCTTACGTTATTCAAATCAACTGTGCTGTCAGCGTTTTCAACATTGAATACAGACGCAGTCTTATCAGCTATAACACCTGCATTAGTGAACTGAACATCAGAAACATACATTTGTGTTTCTTTTTGTACATTAAACATTGAATAATGGTTTTCGCCTGCATCGATTACAGAATAAGCAGAATCAGCAGTTGGAGCACCAACAATTTCGTATCTTCCGCTGCCTACTGTTTCAAGGTTAACTGTCATAACATAGTTGTTATTAGTTTCAGTAAATACAAACTGTCTTGCAAATACATCACTACCAGCAAGGTTTTCCGGTGTATCGTATTTAGTTATTTCGTTCAAGATATCTAAAGTTATGCTGTTATAGATTTCGATACTGTCAAATGTTGAAGCGTCTGTTGATGTCTTATCATCATAGTTAACTAATCTGATAGCTTTAGTACCTAAGAAATCACCGTTTGTGATTCTTACAATATTGTTTGTACCGTCGTTAACCATTCTTGTTGAATCAACATCGTATACCCATGTTTTAGCAGCCATTTCATCGGTCAAAGCAAGAGTAACATCTGCAATCTTATCAACAAGAACCTTGATTACGGCACTGTCGTGTTGTGCAGGGTTAATAAAGTTAATATTAGATAATCTAATAATATTATCCATATCAGCGTTCGCAACCGCGCCAATCTTGATTGTATCAGCTAAAGCTTTGCTTAAATCAACATCGATTTCGAATAAAGCGTTATTAGCAGAAAGTGTTCCAAAGTTATACTGATTCAAGTAAACAACGCCTTCTGTTGTTTCAGTAGGTTCAACATTACCATTCTTAAAGCTTACAACTGCATTATCAAATACGTATTTTGTAACAGCATAATCTGTATCTAATAACAATACATTTGTAGATGTAAATTTAACAGTATTAACACCGTTTGCAGACTCTATAGCGTTCAATGTATAAACTGAATCAGCGTCGGCACCTTTAAATTCTGCAAGAGCTCCGTCACCTGCAAAGCTGAATACATCAGAGTTTACAGCACCGCCATAAGTAGTGTTAGTCAATTGAGTATTAGAACCTAATTTAACATTGCCATAATCAATTGCATTGTTAGAACCTGTATAATCAATAGAAACTGTTCCGCCTTGAATATCTTTTAATGAATGTGTTCCGTCATATTCACCGAAGATTTTTCCGGTAGCAACACCGTCATTTATAACGTTCAATGAACCTGATTTTTGAGTATAAACACCTTTATAAATGCCTGATTCATCAGATTTCACATTGATATCAACTCCGTCATTTACAAAGTTAGCAGTTGTTGATTCTGTCTTAATAACAGAATTTGTAGTAAGTTCTAAAGCAGAGCCGTCATTTAATCCGTTTGCAACAGTAATCGTAGTTCCGTCAGCAAGAACAACATTAGCGTTATTAGACCATACATCACCGTCAGCTAATGTAATATCTTTAGCAAGATTCAATGTACCTGCTGTTAATACAACATTAACAACATCTGCGATTGAAGAATCACCCGCATAGTCAAATACACCGTTAACAAGTTCAAATGTACCATTTTCAGCAGTCAATACACCGTTGTTACCTGATGTTCTTGAACCGGTGAATCTTAAATAGCCTGTATCACCTTTTAATACAATCTTACCGGTAGTATTCCAGATATCGTTTGTAGCAAGATTCATAACAACTTCTGAACCAACAACATTCAAAACACCTGTTGATGATACATTGATAGCAAAGTTATCATCAGTAATTCCTGAGTTTTCAGTAACAGTAACAGTACCGAGGATGTTCAATCTTGAAGTAGCCGCATTCGCAAGGCTAATTGCAGAGTTTAAGATATCAGTACCACCAAAGTTGAATACTGAGTTATTACCTGCAACGATACCGCCATTATATGTAGTAGTTACAAACTCATTAGACATAACTGTAGCATTATTAGTCAACAATCCGCCAATAGTGTTGTTAATAGTTTCAACACCGCCGGCAACACCTAAATTCATAATACCGTTGTTTACAACACTTGAATTAAACTCATTAACTCCAGCAATAACATTCATTATATTAGCGTTAACAAGAACATTGTTATCTGCACTGTCAGCAGCATTAAACGTAACATTTTTCAAGTTCAATGTGCCTGCATTGTAAACCGCATTACCACCGTTATTGTTAAAGATAACGTCATTAACATTAACAATCGCATCACCAGCCGTAATATCAAGAACAGAAGCGTTTTCAGATTTATCAGCCTTAGTATTCATAACTGCATTTTGAATAGTTAATGTATTCAGATTCAATGTTACACCGTTTTGAAGGATTACAAACATTGAATACTCACCTTGAGCGTCTAAAATATCTGTTTTACCTTTAAATCCGTTAACAGTAACTTCGCCTGTACCAGTTTCACCGGTGTTAGCAGTTAATTTATAAACTTCTGTATCATACTTATCAGTGAAATTAAACACTCTTGTTTTGTGAATATATGTCTTGTCAGCAGAGAAGCCCTTATTGATTGTAGCAAGTAAATCTAATGAAGGTGCTGTTGTTGTGATTTCAATAGCGTCAAATACACCGTCACGTAAAGTCTTGTCATACTGTGCAAGTCTCAAGCCTTTTGTTCCGATAAAATCGCTGTATACAACAGTTACAACATCTTCAATTACATCAGTTACATATTTATCGATTGAGTAATCCCATGTTTTAGCTTTCAACTCATCGCTCAATTCAAGAGTGATATTAGAGTTTTGTAAATCACCTTTCAAGATTTGGATAATACCTTGATTAGTTTGGTTTTCATTGATAAAGTTGATAGATGTTAATTTAACAACACCTAAAGAACCTGCAGCAACTTCGATTGTATCAGCCGCATTTTCTTTGCCTGCTGCAACAATGATTGAACCGTCATAAGCTATTTCGTAATCTTTGAATAGAACAACGTCTATGCTGTATTCTGTATTGTTAGAAGATAATCTTCCAAGATACATATTGTCAACAGTGTTGAGAGTTAAATCACCCAATGCACCGTTTGAAAGGTTAACAACAGAATTGCTTAATATCAACGTAGGAGCTGTTGTTCCATGAGAATTTACAACCAATGTATTCAATGATGTATTAGATGAATAGTTATTCAACGTAATTGTATTCATTGTCAACTCACCGGAAACAAGGTTTACAGATGAATTTGTCAAGAACTCTTGCGGATTTACCGTATCTTTAGCATCCATAGTAACAGCAACATCATTGATAGTGATATTTGCATTGTTTACATAATTATAGAAGTTAACAGCAGGGCTGTTTTCAGTACCTGTAGTATTATTAACAACATTGATATTAAATCTGTTAATAGGAGTTGCTGCTTCATAGCCTGTAATGATATCGTAGAAGCTAATTACGCCTAAGTCTGCAACACTCAAAGTCAATGTAGGTATAGATGAAACAGAGCTGTCGATATATATAGCGTTAGAAAGACCGTTAGCGGTATTACCTTTGAATATTGTTTCTTTATCACCGACAGCAGCAATTGTGAAGCTTGTATTTGCGTAAATAGCACCACCTAAATCGTTTGCTTTGTTATTGATAAATTCACCTGAAATAACAGCGTTTCTGGTTGAATCGATATAGATAGCACCGCCTCTGTCTGCAGTGTTTCCTTCATCAGCACCTTCACCGCCGAATGTTGCAAATATATTAGCAGCAGATGAACTTCCAAGATAAATCGCACCGCCTAATGCAGCCGTATTACCTTTGAATTGAGTGTTACCTGAAATATTCAAAGTTGAAGCGTTGTTAGTAATCGCAGCACCGTTAACACCAGTTAAACCGGAGAATGTATTTGAACCTTCAATATTAACAACACCGTTTCTTGCGTTATTGATTGCAGAATTGAAGATGTTCATTCCCTTAATGTTCACGGTACCTGCAGAGTTATCGATTCCTGCATTAAATACGTTTGAACCGTCGATACTAACAAGACCTGATACGTTTCTAATCATTGTACCAAACTCGTTTGTACCTGCGATATTTAATTTTGCTTTGTTACTGTATACATATATTGAGTTATTGATTCCGGTAGCATCAGCTGTATTTGGAGCTAAGAATGTTACAGAATCAAAGTTTATAACACCGTCATTAACGTATACTGCATAACCTTCGTTTTCTTCAAAGATTACGTTCTTAACAGTTGCGCTTGCTTCTGAATTCAATACCATAAGAACAGAAGTGTTATAAGTAGGTAATGATGAAACAGCGTTTCTGATAGTTACATCAGAGATAACCAAATCAGTTACACCTGATACAACAAACATAGAGTATCTGTCATTAGAATTAGCGTTCTTAGCGTCGATAATTGATGTCTCTTTATTCAAGCCTTCAACATTCAATTTACCCGCAGAAACAACGCCAAGGTTTTGTGACATATTATAAACATACTGAACAACTGTATCATCAGGATTTACATCAGGAGTTGCATATTCTCTGAATCTGAAGAATCTAGGTTGAGTAGTTTCAGTTATAACGATTTCATTAAATGCGTCTTTTTGGTCTTTTACATAGATTTCTATACTGTCATTATATGTAGAACCTTCATATTTAGCTTCTCTGATACCTTTTGTACCCAAGAATGTGTCGATATAAACAACATATCCGACACCTTCAACCAAACAATCGTCTTTAATTTGTTGGCTCCAAACTGTAGCTGCTTTGTATGCGCTATCTAAAGTTAATGACATCTTATCAGACGCACCTGAAAGGATTTGAACCAATCCTAATGAGTGGTCAATATCAAAGTTAGCAAAATCAATATTAGAGATTACAAAGTTACCTGCTGATTCAGCACCGATTACAAACGTATCGGCAACTTTTGTATCCGCAGGGTCAACAGGAACTGCAAACTTAGCACCGTCAACAACTTTTGCCATATCAATATCAATATTGAATGCAGCGTTATCAGTAGTTTTTAAAGTACCGAAGTTATAAGATTTTAATTCGTTATCTTTTGTATCAACAAGAGTATTCAAGCCGAATGTATAAGCTGTCTTATCAGAGTAATCAGTATCCATAAGCTTGATATTAGAGTTTCTGAAACTAATTGTATTTGCATTCGCTGCTGTATAACCGTGTAAATTATACTCAGCATTAGCAGAAGCATTAGAATCAGTCAGGTTAGTGAATAAAGCAACAGCACCGGTTGCACCGTCAGCGAATGTAACGATATCTGATTTTACAGAACCGCCTGCTGAATAGTTTGTATATTGAGTATCAGAACCTAATACAAATCCGCCGTAATATGCTTTGCTGTCAGAATCGTTATAATAGTTTGTTCCGCCGTCAAAGATAGTTACAGTACCGGAGTTGATATTTTTAATTCCGCTAAATACTTTACCGTTATTGTTAGTATCACCGTTATAATTGTTCAAATAAACAGTCATACTACCGAGTTTAGTATTATCTGCAGCGCTTGCTGTCTGGTTATAAACACCTTCGAATGAAGATAAATCTTTTCTAATAACAAGATTTAAACCTGCATTATCATAAGTTGAAGCAGCGTCACCAATCAATTGAGAATCCTTATTGAATTCAAATATTGAATTTGCTGTCAAATCAGAATCAGTAGCAAAGCTTGAACCTACAAGTTCAACTGTACCAATCCAGCTATCACCTGCTGATAATCTCAATACAAGCGCTGTATCTGTATTATCAACATAGTTATCAGCTTTCAAAGTAGTATTTGCACCGATAGAAACAAGTGTCGCATCATCTAAATTGCTGCCTTTAGTTAATGTTAACACTGTATCAGCGCCTGTTGATTCTATAGATAATTTGTTAGCACCAACAGAAGTAATGCTGCCGTTAGAAGTCAAATCTTTATAAACCAATATCGCAGGATTATTTGTATCAGGGCTTTCTTCCAATACTACAATACCTGTCCATTTATCGTTAGAGTTGAATGTAACTTTACCGCCTGAAACTTGTAAAATACCGTTAGTTGCTAATTCCATAGCAACTTCTTCTGTTATATTACCGGTTGAACCGACAACTGTTTTAACTAATTCAACACCGTCAGCAGGAACAACACCGTCAATATACAAAGTACCGTTTCCTGTAATGTTAGCACCTATATTAGCGTTGTTAAACAATCTGATTTCACCGGTATTAGCAACATCACCCAAGAAGTTAACTTCACCGGCTGTAAAGTACATTTTACCAGTGTTTGTAATTCTATTGAATGTATTTTTAATATCATCGGTATAATTTGGATTTACAGTAGTTTGAACATTGATATTACCGCTATTCACAACATCACTGCTAAACACGTTTGTACCATATAAGTTTGCAGTGCCAACGTTTTCTAATGAATTTGAAGACATCATACCGCCTGCATTGAATACTACATCATACATATTCAATGTACCTGCGTTATATACTGCATTTCCTTTATTTTGGTTAAAGATTACGTTTTCTAATGTAACTGTTGAAATTGCTGATTCGATATCAATTACGGAACCTTTCAATTCAACACCGTCATCATCTACATTATTAGCATTATTGATAGCAACATTAGAAATATTTAAGTTAGTACCGTCTTTATCAACAACAAATAATGAATGATTGTTAGCATTAATTGTATCGTTAACAGCACCGTCTGCACCCAATCTGCCCGTTATGTTGAAAGTACCAACAGCAGTGCTGCCAGAGCTTCTTGAAACATTATAAACAGCTTCTTCATCATCAGCTACAGCAGCGCTAAACATATTGAATTTTCTAACTACTTCGCTGCCTGCATCATAAGTATTGATTTCTCTTAATACATCATAACGTCTGTATACATCAATTAAGATACTGTCATTAGCAAGTGAATTAGCGTCAAACTTAGTTACACCAAGTGATTTTTCACCTAAGAACTCATTGTAATCAATAGAAACAACACCGCCTGGTTGAACAAATCTTCTATCAGTTATTTGGTAATACCAAATTTTATTAGCCAATTCTTCTGATAGCTCAAGCGCAACATTACTAGAAGCTGTTGAAAGGATTTGAATGATTCCAACTGCGTTAGGGTCTAGGCTGTTAACAAAGTTGATATCAGTAATCAATATATTTCCTGCTGAATTTGCGTCTGCAACAACAATAGTATCAGAGATTCTATTATCATCTGTTTGGTCAGCTACAGCAACTTTTGTATCTTCAACAAAACCTGCTAAATTGATATCAATCTTGTATGAAGTGTTGTTGTTATTTAATCTGTTAAATGTGTAAGCACTATATATAATATCGTCTTCTTGCTGCATATCAATTACAGAATCATTGAATTGATAAGCTGAGATTGTTGAATAATCAGTAGCGCTTAAGACAACGTTAGAATTATTAAAGATAATTGTATTAAACTGACCTGCATTATCAGCAGCAATCGCACCTAATTTATAGTTTGCAACTTCGCCTTCTGCATAGTTGTTAAATGTAGCTGTTGCATATTCACCGGTAAACTTGATAACTGTATCATTGATTACACCGCCTGTAGATGAGTTTGTGAATGATACTCTGTCAGTTTTTGTACCAACAAGATTAAAGTTATTATAAGCAATATCTTTATCAGAGGTAATATTTACAGAACCTGAGTTAATTTCTTTTTCACCTTTGAAAACAACACCTTGTTCAGTAACAGTCAGACTAGGAGCTCTGTCTGCAACATCATCTCTATTTTGTATATATTTACCTGTGAATGAGCTGTTATCAGCACTAATAGTTAAGTCTACACCCTGGTTAGTGAATGTAGAAGCAGCTTCGCCTTCAACATCAACATTAGATAATTGAGAAGCTTTAGCCAAATTCATTGATGAATCACCGTTCAAACCTGTTGAAATAACCATATTTGAATTTGTAATAACAACATTAGAATCAGTCCATGTATCTCTGCCGGTTAATAAGAATGCGTCTGTACCGTAGCTCATTAACTGCATTTCACCGCCGGTCAAGTTTATAGCCAATTCGTATCTTGAAGTTCTTGAGAATGTATCACCTTCATATATTCTCCATACACCGTCTAATAAATTGAATGTACCTGAGTTGAAAGTAAATACTCTATCTGTTTCAAAATAGTTTTTAGAACCGTAGTAGTTAATAACACTTGCGTCATTAGGTAAGCCGTTAACAGTAGCACCTAAAACGATAGTACCTGATACGATATCGTTAGAATCTAAATCTAATCGACCGTCATCAACATTAACAGTTGAACCTGCAGCAATAGTCAAATTGTTATCTTTACCAACAATACCGCCTGTATAAATAGTAAATACACCACCGTCATTAACTTGAACATTAGAAGCAATATTCACATCAGGAATAATTTCTGCTTGCAATACTGCATTACCATTAACGATAAATTTGCCTGCGTTATTTATTGTATTAGTGAATAATGTTTTCTTATCATCAGCTGATTCAACAAAAATATTAGAGTAATTGCCGACAACACCTCTAACAGTAACATCATCATTGAATGTCAATGTACCGCTATAATGAGTTACAGGACCTGAAACAACAGATGTACCACCAATATTCATTGAACCATAGTTACCGATTGCTGCACTGAATGTATTGTTACCTGTAACGTTAATAATACCGTCACGAGCGTTAGTAATATTAGTTGCAAAAATGTTGTTTCCGTCGGCAGTTGAATCAATATTGATTGTACCGCGAAGGTTAAAGATAGAGTTGTCTGTAGAAGCAAGCCCTTCTTTATCAACAGCTTCAAAAGTAACATTATTAAATACAACGTTTGCAGAACCATTATTATATACTGCATAACCCGCGTTGTTTCTAAAGATTACGTTATTCAACGCAACTTTTGCATTTGAATTATTGATATAGAATACTGATGTTGCCTTAGCTTCATCAATTACAACAGCATTTGTAAACGTAATATTATCAACTGTCATATCAGTTACATTACGCATATTAAAGAATGAATAATTTCCGACAGCGTCAAGAATAGAACCTGATTCAAAACCTTTGATAGCAAATTGGCCTTCGCCTGATTCGCCTGAGTTGTCAATCAATGTATAAATCTGACCTGCACCGTCAAATTGGAATGTTTTTGTATTATTTGTAGTATCTTTTACAACATATTCATTGACAGATTTTAACAAGTCTTTTTTATCATAATCAAACGCAAGACCGTCGTTCTTTGTAACAATTGATGTTACAACAAGCGATTTTGAACCAACAAAGTTAAAGAAATTAACTAATACATTACCGTTTGCATCTGAATAAGTATCTTCAATGGTTGACTTCCATTCATAAGTACCTTCATAAGATAATACTAATTCAACTAAATTAAGTCCTTCGCCTGATTTTAATTGTTCTTCTGTATAACCAGCAAGAAGAGCTGAATCATATTGAATTATTCTCAACGGTGTATAAGGGTCTTGACCGTCATCTTTCACAGGGTCTGTCATAATATTGATAGCGTCAATATACAAATAACCATTAGAATCTAATGACTTAAGATTTATAGTATCAGCAAGTCTGTTTTCAAAATCAATATCCATTGCAAGATATGTTTTGTTTATACCGTCTTTATCAGTAACAAGTTTAGTGAACTGATAGATATCACAAGTATTATCACCGGCAGCAGTCGCACCCTCAACGACTTTGCCGTCAAGGAAGTCTGCAAGTGCATAGTTTGTTAAATTGATATATGAATTATTAAACTGGTAAGTTGTTGCACCTGCATAGTTATGAAGCGCTTTTGTACCAACGCTTGTACCAGGTGCAGTTAATAATACTTCTGAATTTTCAAATCTGATAGTATTAGCCTTATCATTTTGAATATTGTTAGCCAGTTCATATCTTACATATTTTGCGTTTGGAACACCGTTATTGAATACAGCAACAGCGCCTTCACCGATAAAGTTAAGAACACCAACCGTATCAACAGTACCGCCGTTTGTAGTTATAACACTTGCTGTATCAGTAGCGTGCATAGTATTAGTAAATTTAGCATTGTCACCAAGATAAACTTCTTTGTAATCAATAGTGTCTGCTGCTATATTCAAAGTTCCGCTATAAATATACTTAGCACCGCCAAATACAGCTCCGCCGTATAATACATTGGTTACAGCATTATTATTTTGTTCATAAATACCTTTATAATTTGATTGGTTACTTGCAATCGTAATATTTATACCGTTATTTATGAACTTAGCGGTTGTTGATTCACCTGAGATAAAATCATCGTGAACAAGTTGTAAATCGTTTGATTCAATATTATTTTCATTGATATATTTAATACCGTTTAAGATAAACTTAGCATTGTCGGCAAGTTCAATCTTAGCACCTTCATAAATAGTATCATCAGTACCGAAGTTAACAACTTCATAACCTGTGATAAGCATTTGTGCGCCATTTCTAATAGTAACCGCAACTTCATTAACAAGGTCAAATCTTTCAGCAGTAGACGTTGAAGCATTTTTAACAACGAACAAACCGCTATTCAAGTTCAAATAACCACCGTTAGAAGTAGATGAGAAATAGCCATTCAATGCTTTTTTAGTATCAATATCCATATCATCGGCAGGAGTTACACCGTTAAAGTTCAAAACACCGCCGTCGAGAGTAAGTTTACCCTCAGAGTTCCAAACATCAGCACCTGTAGCCAAATCAAGTGTTAATGAAGAAGGAGTAACTCTTGTTGCAGTATTTTCACCGTCGTTTAATTCTTCTCTGCGAGCAGATAAGATAAGTTGACCGTCTTTGAAGATATTAGCTGTTAAATCATCCTCAAAATTGCCATACATAGTAGTTTGACCGGTGAAGTAAACAGTTCCGTTACCTGTAATATTATTAACTGTATCAGTACCTGCAAATTGCATTGCGCCGTTATTAATAATATTAGAGTTAAATACGTTTGTACCTGTTGTAATGAAAGTAACCGCTGTATCTACAACAGTAAATCCTACCGGTAATAAAGCAGCCAATGTTTCATTACCCGGAGCACCTAAACTCTTAACTTCGTTTGTAACAGATGTATTAAATGTATTAGTACCTGATGTTACTAATAAACCTGTGTTATACAATGTATTACCGTAAGTTGCAGGTGCAAAAGTAACGTTTCTCAAGCTCAAAGTACCTGAAATGTTGCTAACAGCACGCTGAGCGTTATCTTTTAATGTAACATTATTCAAACTTACAACAGAATCAGAGTTGTTAATATATAATACTGATGCACCTGTAGCAGCTATTATACCTGCATTTTGGATAGTAACATTATTGATAGATAAGTTAACACCGTTATCAGTAATGTTAAACATAGAATATCCTGCAAGGTCACCTGCAGAAGTTGTATATTGAGCGTCGATTACACTGTCTCTGTTACCTTGAATAACAAGAGTACCTGCTGATGTAATACCCAAATCTGATATCATGTGATATGTTTGGTCTACTGATTCATCAAACTCAAAACGTCTTATTAAAGTGCTTTCAAACTTGTTGATAGCAGCAAGTGTATCCTGTTGCTCGTTATAGATTCTGATACTATCGTGATAAGTAACGGTAGTAGCAACATCAATACCTTTTTTACCGATAAATGTTGAATTATAAACTATAGGTGCTGTTTCATCAATCTTGTATTCCCATGTATAACCGGATTCTTCGCTTGTAACTTTTTCGCTTAATGCGAGGTAGAAGTTACTGCTTCCGTTAACAATAATCTGATATGTACCTTGTTGTGAAGGGTCAAACTTAACAAGGTTGATATCTGAAATAGTAACTACACCGCTAGCTTCACCGCCTGCAGCGATTTCAATCTTATCAGAAGCACCTGAAACTAAGTCTATATCAATACTTATCTCAGAATTATTGAAGTTAACTTTTGAGAATTTATAAGTTGTATACGCAGCAGATTCTGTTCCTTCCATAAAGTTCAACAATGAATCGTTAAATGTGAAAGCATTTGAACCTGTAAAGTCAGTGTTTGCAAAATTAACTTGAACCTTGCTGAATACAATATTGTTATAAATTCTGTCCGTAGTGATTCCCGGTGATGAATCAATAGAATACAATGTATATGAAACAGGGAATCTGTCAGCATTTGTAAGTGTTGAAGGGTCAGCGTCAGGAGCAGGACCTTTGATAATGTTTTCATCATAAGTGAATGTAGCTGTTGCACCTGATTTAAAGAAGGTTAACAGGTTATTATCAATTGTACCGCCTTGAGCAGACATAGAATAGTGTGTATATTTCGCATCGTTACCGAGGTATACCTTGCTATAGTTCAAACTGTTTGCATATACTTCTAAAGAAGATGATTCATCAATATATTTTGCACCGCTGAATATAGTACCTTGTTGAGTAATATTTGTAGGGTCATCAGCAGCTGCAGTGTAGCCAACAACTAATTTAGCAGAAGCACCATACTGATAATAAGTACCGGCAAAACCAGCTTCATCAGAAATTACATTGATTGTTAAACCGTCATCATATTGAGAACGTCCGTTATATAAAATTGAAGAGTCTGAACCAATGATTTGAGAATGATGCAGGGTCAATGTTGTTGTATCAGTATCGTCAACTTCATCTGCTAAACCTCTGCGTAATGAAAGTATACCGTTATTTTGAAGTGTAATAACACCTTTTTCATCCGGATTACTTGCGTGGTTCAATAAGCTGTCACCTGAACCAAGCACTAAACCATAATTGATTTCTCCGGAATTATTTTCAGGAAGAGTATTATTATCAATAACCAGATTACCTGCAACTTTTATATTGATATAATCAGAAATTTTAGAGCCTTCACCTCTAAGAGTTAATGTAGCTCCTTTATCAATAGCGATTGTTCCTGAATTAGAAATGATTTGACCGTAAACATTCATACGACCTGATTTTAGCAAGATTCTTGCACCCATATTCATCGCAAGTTCAGCACCTGTATCAACAATTATTTGAGCGTTTTCATTATCGTTAATCAATGTAGAACGTAAATCAGAATATGAATCAGATTCAAATATTATTCTACCTGTAGAAGTATTTGTAATATATGATGCGAAAGTATTCGCATTACCTTCAGTAGAATTGATTGAAATTGTACCGCCATCGTTAATAATATTGTTCGCAATATCACTGTTTGTAGCAGAATTGAAAGTAACATTTGTCATATAAAGGTTACTTGAGTTATAAATAGCTGCTGCTGTAGCGTTTTCAATATCTTTGTCAGCGTCAATATCAATAACACCTTCGTTGTTAGTGAATACAACATTTGTCAGGGTAACATTAGAGTTTGCACCGGTGATATAAAGTACAGAAGCTTTTTCAGAGTTTTCGCCGCCTTTACCAAGTACAGCATTCTTAATAGTTACATCACTGATATTAAGAATAGTACTTGCGTGGGTAACCTGGAACATTGTATAGCCTTCATCCACACCGCCGTCAAGTGTTTTGTTACCGCCCGCATCAATAATACTTGTTAACTTATTAATACCGACAATATTGAGTTGTTTTTTAGTAACACCTAAGTTATCGATAAGTTCATAAACTCTTTCATCAGTTATAACAGTATCTTTAGGGTCTTCATTCGTTCTGAAATTGAAATACTTAATATCACAATATTCATATACGTTAACAGCACGTAAAGTATCTTCTTGATCACTTGTTAATTCAACAGAATCATTCTTGCCATCGCCGTTATTATCAAAGGCAGCAAGCTGTTTTGTACCCATAAATGTGTCATAACTAATCTGAGCATTACCGTCATTGATGTATGAACCTACAGAATAAGTCCATTTTATATCCGCAGGATCGTTAGCAATTTCAATGCTATAAGAAGCGGCACCTGCACCGGTCAAAATTTGGATAACACGGCTTGTTTCATCAGAAATCTTTGAAGGTTCTGTAATATTAAAGAATATTTTCATAACCTTTTCTACAGGATTACCGTCATTATCAGTTAATACACCCAGTAACTGAATCTTATCAGAAACACTGTACTGGTCTGTTGTTGCAAGGTCTAAGTCTAACTTTATTACCGTATTTTCATCAACATCTAAATATGCAAATGAGTATGTGTTAAAGTCAGAAATATTTGGAGCTACATCTTTAAATACATTTTTTTCGTCTAATAAGTTAATAACAGCATTAACAAATTTGTATGTTGTAGCACCTGCTGCATTTTCGCCGAATGAGAAGTTATTACTTAATTCATTAAAACCAAGACGTGTATTAGTTTTATAAGCATCAGAACCTAAAACAATAGTATTGCTGCTATTATTATTTATAGGATAAAGCATAAAATATGTATTATCATCAACAACATTAGTATTAAAGTAGAAGTTAGCAATAGCACCTGAAGCACCTGATGCAAATTTAAAGATATTAGAATCGATTACACCGCCTAAAGCACCAACTTCAAGTAATGTACCTGAATACAAATCAATATTACTAACTGTTTCGTTATTTTCTAAAGCACTAGAACAAATAACTTTAACAGTACCGCCTCTAATAGATTTTTTAGCAACATTAACAATAGTATTACCATCATCGTCTAATTCTTTCATATAACCCCAGAAAGAACCTGTTGCATAGATAGTTATAGAAGCATCATCACCTTCTTGAACATATTCACCGAAGAATCCTGATTTTTGAGAGTTTGTAATAGAGATATCAGCGCCTATGTTTTTAAAGATAGATGTAGAATCACCGTATAATATTTGAGTTGCGAATCTGAATTGAGAATTTTCTCTATCAGTCGGGTCAATAGGCTTCATAATCAAAGTAGAGTTATGAAGCGAGATAGTACCGTCATTCCAAGAATCAGCACCGTCTGCTGCTTTACCCAAATCAATATATATAGCAACTTCTTCATCGTGGTGATTGAAGATTTCTAATACACTGTCAGAACGGTTCAAGTTAAGAACAACCGCTTCTGCAATAGCGTCAAGCTCTGTTAAATAAAGTGTTGCACCTTGAGTTACACCAATATTTATAATACCTGAATCAAGGTCAAAAGAACCGCGTTCAAACTGTAAATTACCGTCATCACCGTATACAGGACGAGGAGTAGATTGAGTTAGAGCAACATCATAATTGATAATTGATAATCCTGAGTTTTCAGTCTTAGCACTAATTACACCGCCTGCTTCAAATATATCGTTATTACCAATATTAAGAGTCCCACCGTCAAGCGCTAATTCAGCTCCACTCATTACAGTGATTATCTGGTTGTTAGCAATAGATGCACCAATGCCAAGGATCAAATTAGCACCGGAGATAATATCGATATTACCGTTACCTTTGTTAGCTGATAACGTAATCGGTGAATCAGGATCAAGTGCTGCAATCCTGTTACCCTTACCTGAAAATATTATTCTGCCGTTATTTATAATGTTTGAAGTGAATGTAGAAACTTCTGATTTGAATAAACCGGAGTTAAACACATCAAGATTAAATATAGATTGTTTAGCAAATACGCCGGCTACAACATTACCGCTTTCATCGAGTTGAGAAGCTTCGTTACTTATAGCGTTAATATTTTTAGTCGGGTCAGTTGGTGCAGCAAAAGTAACAGAATTAAGTTCTACATAACCTAATTTGTTAGATATTGCATAACCTAAGTTATCTAATAATGTAACTTTATTCAATTTCAAAGTAGCTTGAGGAGTTTCTAAATAAGCTACAGAGCTGTTAGAACCGGAGTATGTACCAACATTTTGGATTGTAATATTGCTGATATCAATAACAAGCTTACGGTTAGCATTGTCATTGTCGTGAGTAATATAGAACAAACCATAGTTTCCAACAACATCAGCACCGTCAACTTGAGTAACATAAGAACCGTCGATTCTATCAGTAGCAGCATCATTACCTTTGATGAATAATGTACCTGCAGGAAGAACCTCACCAGCCCATACATCACTGGTCAAATAATATACTTTATCTTTTACGGCACCTTTGAATGTAAACTCTCTATCATTAGAAGTCGGATCATTTACATTATAGCCATCAGCTTCATATAAACTTATTTCTTTTAAAGCGTCTTTTTTATCTTCTGTGATTACAATCTTGTTTTCATAAACATCAGCTTTTTTAGAACCGATATAAGCGTCATAGTTTACACTATTTTCTTTAATTTCATATTCCCAGGTTTTTTTACTGCCTTCGGTTAAAGCAAGAACAATGTTACTTACAACATTAAGAACAACATATTCACCGGTTCTGATGTAGTTAGGATTGTCAACCATCCAGTTAATATCTAAAGTAACTGTACCGGTAGATGTAGCGTCAACATTAAACTTGTCTAAGAAATATTCTGTTTCATTTGCGAAGCTGAAATCTATAGCATAAATAGATGATGAGTCAGAAACAACTTTACCCAAATTCAAAGTTGTGAATTCATTATCTTGAAGATTAAGCTTAGTATTTTGTAATGTTGTAGTAACACCGTCAGCTATTCTAAGAATATTAGCTGCGTTATTGATAATCAAGTTTCTCAAAGCAACATTACCGCTTTGAACAGTTAGTGTAGAATAAGCAGAAGTATGAGATGTATTTAACAAATCAGACTGTTCAACATTCTCACCGAGTTCACTATTATTAGCACCAGAACCGTCAATATTCAATGTAGCTGTATTTGAAACAATATTGGCATTGATAACCTTGTTATAAATATTGACTTTAGATGTATTACTCATACCTGTAACAGTAATTTGAGATTTAGCATCAGCATTATAAGTAACGTCAGAAACGTTATCAATAGCAACAGAACCGTCACTAACAATACCTGATTCGATAATATCGTAGATATTAATAATAGCGTTAGCTGTTTCAGCGTTAAGAGTAAGTCCAGCACCGTTAGCTAGGAATATAGCGTTATAAACCTTTTCAGAACCGTTAAGAACATAGTTTCCTTTAACAGTAACTTCTGATTTATTAGCATTGGCACTCAAGATAACGTCTAAAGTAGTAAAGATAGCACCACCGAGTGCTTTATAAGCAGAACTCTTAGTAGCAGCATAGTTACCTGTAAAATCAGATACAATAGTCAGGTAATTTGTAGAAGCAGGAACAGAATCTCCACCTTCTATATAAATAGCACCACCGAGTGCAGAAGAATCTTGAGATGATAAATAGTTATCCCTAAAATCAGCTCTTAACACTTTATTACCGCTATTTATAGTTGAATTTACCAATCTAAAAGCAGCACCTTTTAGTGCTCTACCATTAGATGTCATAGCGTTGGAATAGAACGAATTTACATTATTCGCAGAAGAGAATGATATAGCCGCATTCTCAAGAGCAAGAGCTCCTGCAGTGTTATCGTGCATTGTAATATTGTTGATAGAAATAGTACCGCCGTCTGAATAAATAGCAGGTGAATTAGTTAATGAAGCAGCAGACATATCAATACTTGTTAAATTAATCAGGTTATCACCTGAGAAATTAAAGTTAGTATATTGATAAGTACCGCCTCTAAAATTAGCACTTAATTTATTACCAACAACCGTAGGGTCACTTGTTGCAGTAAGGTATGCATTAGTGATACCGCCTGTAAAGTTGATAGTACCAACACCTGATAATCTAAGATTATATTGATTATTATAGAATACTTCGTTGCCTGATATTAAACCACCTGTGATAGAATCAGCAAATGAGATAGTACCATTATCAACCTGAAGGTTAACAGTAGGAGCCGATGTTGTGGTTGTCGCAACAAAAATAGCGTTGTTTACTTTATTAGAACCGTTTTGCACATAGTTTCCGGTGAAAGTTGATGAACCTCTGTTTTCAGCTCTGATAGTAATATCACCGGCTGTATAAATAGCACCACCAACGGCAAGACCACTACCTGCAACAACATAGTTGCTGCTAAATACAACGTTTGTTAATACTAAACTTGCATTATTGTTAGATGATTTATATATCGCACCACCATAACCGGAAGTTGTAGAATTGATATAGTTCTTTGTGAAACTTGTACCAATAATTTCTGCAGTACCAACATTCAAATAGATTGCACCGCCGTATTCAGCTTGAGTTCCGGAACTACTAATAACTGCATTTTCCATTATTAAAGTTGAATCAGTACCCATATTAGAGTTGTTCATATAAACAACAGAACCCGGCGTTGTAACTGCCAATGCATTTTTAATTGTTACACCTTTTATTAACAATTCTTGTTTATTTGTTGTGCTAGGAGCAAATTTGAATAAAGAATGAGAGTTTGCGTCAATAATATAATTATTTTTGTTACCGCCGTCTAAACCTAAAATTTGCAATTTACCATACATATTACGCAAATCGTTACGTACTGTATAGATTTCTTCTGCTTTCTTATTGTCATACATAAACTTCTTGGTATCACTAACTTCCAAAACGTTTAGTTCATCAAGTAGTTCTTTATAATCATCAATAGAACAAATCAAATAGTAATCTATAGAACCTACACCATTAAGTCTGTAATCGATGTCGTATTTATATTCTTTAGCCCAAACATCGTTCCAAAAAACTTCTGAACGAGCAGCACCCGTAGCTGTCTTGTTAGTAATATCAGGGTCAATTTGAAGGTCAAATATAGTAGGAAGCTTACTCAAATCACCACCAGGATTTGGGATAGACAAAATTTTAACAGGTGCACCTGTTAAAGCAGTGTCCGGGATATTCATAACGTTGATATCAGTGATAACAATAGTTTGTTTTTTGCTGAAATCAGTATGACCTATTGATAAATTATCTGCTGTTTTAGAAGTTAAATCTAAATCAATTGCAATGTTTAATGTATTATTTGCACCGCCTATTTGTAAATAATTAAATGTATAAGTAGATATTTCGTTTAAGTCATCTTGAAGTTTTAAAGTAACACCGTTGAAGTTATAAATACCGCTGTCAAAGTTATAGTCACCGCCTGCAACTTTATTCAAGATAACAGTAGCATCCTGAATAATTATAGAGTTTGTATCATTTCTCATAGAGATTGGCAACAATTCATAAGTAGTATTAGCCACACCGCTGCCAACGAAAGTAGCAGTAGAATGAGAGCCTCTGAATGTAACAATATCATTAGAAATAGTACCGCCTGAAGCTGTAACGTTCAAATCCGCATAATCTAATAAAACAACTTTTGAAAAATCTAAACCGCCTGTGATTGTAGCTATAGCGTGAGTAGTGTTAGTACCTTCAAACTGTTTTTCACCGCCAAATAAACTTGATGAAGAAGAAGTCAAACTACCTTGATATTGATAATATATAGCAAGGAAGTTAGCTAAGCTGTCAGTATTATTTAACTGGATATTAACACCCATATTTTTGAACATAGAAGTTTCATCAGTACTTGAGATTTGACCGGAAGATAACATAAATGGTGTACCGGAATTGTTTCTGTATTCAAAGCTGCTGCCGCCTTCAAGTGTAATTGTACCGGACCAGGTATCATCCTGATCAAGTTTCAATGTTGAAGTGCCGTCTTTTAATAATAACGCACCACGGATTTCCCATAATAAACTATTTGCACCTGTTTGTTCAACAATATTAGAGGTATTGCCTGAGATAGCCATTTCACCGCCATTAGCAATTGTTACTTTTGAAGAACCGGTTGTATTAAGAGTTCCTGTAATATTACCTTTTGCACCTGAACGGATATCGATTGTTGAATCAGCAAGGTTAAGTCCGCCTATATTCAATGTACCGCCTGATGTAACAGTAATTATTTTATTAGAAGCAGATACACCGGTATCAAAATTCAATTCGCCGGATGTTGTAACAGTATTATTAATAACAGCAGAAGAAATATGCATAGTTCCTCTGTTATCAATAGCGCTATTAAGCTGGGTTGTAATAGTAGAACCGCCATTATTTATATTCATTTCACCACTATTCGTAATACTTGAATTGATATTGTTAACATTAGCAATATTCACTTCACCTGCAGTATTAACAATAGTAGTCAACACTCCGTCTGTATTCTTACCTATAACAGAACCGTCAATAGCAGAGATAGTCAACACTCCGCCTTCGTTTTGAATATTAGTATAAATTTGGGTTAACCCGTTAATAGTCATTGTGCCTTTGTTATAAAGCGCATTGTTATAAATATTACTATTTTCAAACGTTACACCGCTGATTCTAACATCACCGCCGGCATTATAAATAGCATAACCTTCGTTTTCTCTGAATATAACATTATTCAAATAAACAATACCTGAATTCACATCGAAAACAGAAGCATTAGCACCTTTTTTAGCACCTGTGAAAGTTATGTTTTGTGCATTAACACGCGCATCTGCAGAGTCTAAAACAAACATTGAATAAGCGTGTCCGGCATCAAAACCAACACCCGTTTTTGTATTATTAATATTGATATTTAAGACACCGTCGTGAGTAACACCTGTATTTTCTCTAAGAGTGTAAATATCGTTATTAGCATCAAAATTAAAGAATCTTGTATCGCCTTCTGCTTGATTTATAGCAGCAAGCGTATCTTTAAGTATAACCTGAATTGTAATACCAACAGTATTACCTGTACCATTAACGTATTCAGAAACTTTTTGAACACCAACTTTACTATTATTAGTAACCGTAGCTGTTTCACCAAGTCCAAATGCAGATTCACCAAGCACAGATGAATCAATCGTCAAAGTCACAGCTCCTGCTGTAACTGCTGAACCGCTAATTAATTCAAAGTTTTCGGAATAATCCGTATTCACATCACCCATAACGTTAACTTCAAGCAGATTAAGTTTGCCTGTACCTGAATTAATAACAAGTGAATCTGATGCAGCAGGTAAAAGCGCAACGTCAACTTTTAAGCCTGTTCCGGTGCCAAAATCCACGTTACTAAACGTATGACGACCGGCTGTATCATCTATTAAATCAAGTGTAGAATTAGTGAATACATATTTGTTATTTTGATATAAATCATAATTTTCTAATAATACAGTAGCATTTCTGATTTCAACAGTACCAATTTTTGCAATATCAGCAAGTACATATTCACCGGCACCGCCGTTATTATCAAAAACAACAGTATTATTAGTAGTAGAACCTGCAGCAAAGAAGTTTTGGTTCTGATCGCCAATATGTCCGCCGTTAGTGGTTTTCACTGTTAAAGTTGCACTATCTGTACCGTTACCCAAAGTATAGCGGCCAAGTTTTGCTGCATCAGTATTAGCAGCCGAAACCTCTGCACTTCCTGATTGGATAAGCATTTTGGTATCATCTGATATATTATTAATAACTACATCAAGCCCATTTGTCTGAACAGAACCGCTACCGGTAATATTAGGTAAATTTAAAGTTCCTGACGCAGAAGAATCTACATTATATATTAATGTAGAACCTGACGCTATATCAATGGTAGGAGTACCATTTGTTGTATAATCCTGTTTCCAGGTTAAATCCCGCTCCAGTCCGAGAGTTCCCGACAATGCCAGAACAACTGTATCTCCAATAGTACTTCCGGATTTAAGATTTAATTGTCCGTTAGTATCAACCGTAAGCGTTGAATTTGTACCAATAATTTGCCCGTACAGATTTAATATAGTATTTACAGTTGCAGCAGAATTATTATATAGATATAACTTTGAATAAACATCCGAATCAGAACCTGTAAACACAATGTTCGTATTACTTTGTAACCAAATGCTATCGGTTTCACCGCTAGTAGAACTATCACCAAACTGAGAACCTGACACATTTATAGTTGTTGTATTAGCAGCATTACTATAGATAGCCCCGCCGTTAGCTCCTGCAGTATTACCTATAAATTGCGTAGAATCAATATTAATAAGTCCCCTGCCACCGTTATTAAATATTGCACCGCCATTTACATTTGCATGGTTATTTAAAAACTTTGTATTATTAATAGTAAGTCTTGAGTTATCAGTCATTGTTAAGACACCGCCGTTACGTGTAGCGGAGTTATCTTTAAACATAGAATTTTCGATAGTATGCTGAACACTTGCAAGGAACGAAATTACACCCGCATCGATATTTGTTCCTGTAACAGAATTGCCAACGAAATTTGAGCCACTAATACGACCGCCTCTTTGATTAGACGGAACTAACATTACACCGCCTGCAACTGTTGAAACATTACCACCGATGTACAAATTATCTATATTAGAATAAGAAGAGAACCTTCCCGGACTTACTACTTTATAATATGTACCTCCAACAACAAAATCAGCATTAGCAGCATCCGAAGTTGTAACACTGTTTTCAATAGAAGTCATACCTTCAAAATTTGTGCCTGTTGGATTGAAATGATAAGTTGTTCCATTAATATTAATAGAACAAGAGCCTGAGGTAGAAGTATCAAGAGTTATAGGAGCGGCAAAAGACTCAGTATTAGCGCTAATACCGAGTATCATAATCATCATTATTATATATTTTATAAAGGTTTTTTTGATGTTATCTTTCATACGTCCGCATAAAACTAACAAACCTTATGAGCATGCAGATACAGCGTCCTGTTCTACACGTTCTATAACATAAGATAAATTAAATTTTAGTCCTCAAAACTCTATATACTATACTATATAATATTATTATAAATTATAGTCCACAAAATTTCAACCATGTTAACACTTCTTAACCTTAAAAAAATAAAAATCCTCTTTTTAGAGGATTTTTATTGGGTAAGCTAGCCACCCCTCAAGTCTAATCGACGTATTACGTCTGTCATTCAAAATGATTACTTATCGCGCAACTAACTTACACTTTCATAATAACAATTTTTTTGAAACTTTGTATCACTCTTAAGAATTATTTTTAAGTAATAAAAAAGAGCGAGTTTTTCAACCCGCCCTTTTGAAAATTGGTTTAAAAAAGAACTACTTAGTAGCTTTTTTAATAGTTTCAGTAATATCAGTACCACCGTATAATACAGCGCCTTTAACTAATACTAAAGAATAACCGTCAGCTTGTGCTTGTTTAGAGATAGCAGCACCGATTTTTGCATCGATTTTAGCTGATTCTTTGTAAAGTTCATCTCTTTGAGATTCAACTTTCTTTTGTAATTCTTTGTTGTATTTTTGAGTCAAAGATTCTTTTTGAGCATCTGTAGATTGTTTTTCAACATCAGCTCTTGCAGTTTCAACCCAAGATTTTAATTCAGCAGATTTCTTTTCTTGTTTAGCTTTTAAAGCTTGTACTTGGCTGTTGTTATTAATAACTTGAGCAACATCAACAACTGCTACAGATGTAACTGTAGTTGCGTTTGTCATAGCAGAATTGCTGATTCCAACACCTAATCCTAATGCTAATGCAGCAACTGATAAAACTTTTAATTGATTTTTCATAGTATACTATCCTTTCTTCATACTCTCTCTGTAGTTATACTCCATAGTATAACATCATTATACACATACAAAAAAAAAAGGCAAGTTTATAACAAAACCTGCCCTTTTTCTTTACTATATATTAATATACTAGTTGTTGTAGTAATCTCTAACAACGCCTTCAAACGCATCGATATAGATTTGACGCATATCAGTCATGATAGGATATACAGGGTTAGCACCTGTACATTGGTCGTCGAATGCTAATTCAACCATTTCATCTAATTTAGCGTAGAAGTCTTCTTCAGATACACCAAAGTCTTTGATAGAGTTTGGTAATTCGATATCCTTCATCAACTCATCGATAGCATCAATAAGTCTTTGAGTTTTATCTTCATCGGAAGAACCGCCCAAACCAAGTTCGTCAGCTATTTGAGCATATCTCTTGATAGCACAAGGGAACTTGTATTGAGGGAAAGTCGCTTGTTTTTTAGGGCAATCAGTAGCGTTATATTTAATAACCTGTCTGATTAACAATGCGTTAGCTACACCGTGAGGAACGTGGAACATAGCACCCAATTTGTGAGCCATAGAGTGACACAATCCTAAGAATGAGTTAGCGAATGCCATACCTGCGATAGTTGCAGCGTAGTGCATTTTTTCTCTTGCAATAGGATCGTTAGCGCCTTCGTTATAGCTTCTTCTTAGATATCTGAACACTAATTTAACAGCTTCAAGAGCGTTTGAATTAGTGAAGTTTGTAGCCATACAAGATACGTATGCTTCAACAGCGTGAACAAGAGCGTCAATACCTGAAGCTGATGTCAAACCTTTAGGCATAGTGTCAACGAAGTTAGGGTCAACGATAGCCATTGAAGGTGTCAAAGCGTAGTCTGCGATTGCGTATTTTACGCCTTCTTTATCATCAGTGATGATAGAGAACGGAGTAACTTCTGAACCTGTACCTGATGTTGTAGGGATAGCTACCATTTTAGCTTTTTTACCTAATTCAGGCAATTGGCAGATTCTTTTTCTGATATCCATAAATCTCATAGAGATATCAGAGAAGTCTGTATCAGGTTGTTCGTAGCGCAACCAAAGGATTTTCGCAGCATCCATAGGAGAACCGCCACCTAATGCGATGATTACATCAGGTTCGAATGGTTTTAAGATAGCGAATGCTTCTTCGATTGTAGAAAGGGTTGGATCCGGTTTAACGTCGAAGAATACTTCGTGATCGATACCCATTTCATCAAGAACGTTAGTGATTTTGTTAGCCATGCCAGAGTTGAACAAGAATCTGTCAGTAACGATGAATGCACGTTTGCAGCCTTCCAATTCTCTAAGCGCTAAGTCTGTAGCACCACGTTTGAAGTAAACTTTTTGAGGAACCTTAAACCATAACATATTTTCTCTCCTTTCTGCGACTCTCTTGTAGTTTAACAAGTCACAAACTCCAACGTTACCGGAAACAGAGTTATTACCCCAAGATCCGCAGCCAAGAGTTAATGACGGTTCCATACGGAAGTTGTACAAATCACCGATACCGCCTTGAGAAGAAGGTTGATTAATCAACACTCTGCAAGCAGGCATTTTTTGAGCGTAGGCATCGATTCTGTCTTTTTTACGTTCATCAGTATATAAAACAGCTGTGTGACCTGCACCACCCTTAGAAACAAGAGTATATGCTTTTTCAGCAGCGTCTTCGAAAGAAGAAGCTTTATACATAGCCAAGATTGGCGATAATTTTTCACGAGAGAACGGATCTTCCCAGCTAACTTCAACGCGTTGACCAACAAGCACTTTAGCGTTAGCAGGAACGTTGAAGCCTGCTAATTCAGCGATAGTGTGAGCTGATTGTCCAACGATTTTAGGGTGAGCAGTACCTCTTTGAGGATCGATGAAAGGAAGCGCGATAAGTTTGTTCATTTCGTCTTCGTTCATCAAGTATGCACCACGACGTTCTAATTCAGCTTTAACAGCGTCATAAACACTGTCAACTACGATGATAGATTGTTCAGATGCACAAATCATACCGTTATCAAATGTTTTTGACATAAGGATTGAAGAAACAGCCATTTGGATATCAGCAGTTTCGTCGATAACAGCAGAAGTGTTACCAGGGCCAACACCAAGAGCAGGGTTACCTGATGAGTAAGCAGCGTTAACCATACCAGGACCACCTGTAGCTAAGATACAAGCGATGTCGTGGTGTTTCATCAATTGACCTGAAAGTTCGATAGAAGCAACGTCAATCCAACCGATGATATCTTCAGGAGCGCCTGCTTTAACAGCAGCGTCTAACACAACCTTTGCAGCAGCTATTGTAGCTTTTTGTGCACGAGGGTGTGGTGAGAAGATAATACCGTTTCTTGTTTTTAAAGCGATAAGCGCTTTAAAGATTGCAGTTGAAGTCGGGTTAGTTGTAGGTACGATACCTGCAAGAACGCCGAGAGGTTCAGCTACGATTTTAACACCGTTTTCTTTATCGTTGCTAATGATACCGCAAGTTTTGGTATTTTTATGCTTGTTATAGATGTATTCAGCAGCGTAGTGGTTTTTCATGATTTTATCTTCAAGAACACCCATGCCTGTTTCTTCAACAGCCATTTTAGCTAACGGAATACGTGCTTTATCAGCAGCGGTAGCTGCAGCTTTAAAGATTTTGTCTACTTGTTCTTGAGAGTAAGTAGCAAAGATTCTTTGAGCTTTGTTAACTTTTTGAATCAACAATTCGAGTGATTCGGCACTGTCAACTAAAGTTCCTGCTGCGAGGTCTTTTTCGAGTTTTTCAACATCTGAACTTTCAGTCTTTGTCATGTTTTTCTCCTTTTTTATGTAATGAAATAATTGTTTTAGATTCATAATTTATCCATAGTAGTTTAGTGTGTAAATAATACACTATTATTATAAAACAAAAAAACTGATGTCAAAGCAAAATTAGTCAAAAACCCCAAGTCTTTAGATAATATTAATATTAGTTTTGTTGACGGTGGTAAGAAAGGGAACGGTACAATACAGGGGGTGGTCCCTTTCACATCACAAAGACTTTAGGTCTTTATCCAATTTGTCGATGTCGTAATCAATACGGAAGCTGTTAACCATTAGCGGCATAATGAAAATTATCTTTAGCAGTTTTATTATGACCTTGAAAATAAACTTTAGAATTTTTAGTATTACGGTTTTCATAAAAATACTCCTTTGCTGTTACATACGTGTAATGCTTTGACAAAAAATAAAAGGTATTATTATGAATACTTACAAAATTACGGAGGTTTTATGAAAGAGAAAAAACTAACAACAACAGAAAGAATACAGACTGCAAAAAGAATGCTTATATATTTGCGTGAAGAAATGGAAACTAATCCACCTAAAAAAGAATTCTTAATATGGTTTATTGACGCTATTATAGATGTATTAAATTGTTAAATTCCAAATTGCTCTTTTGTCAAGAATAGCCTATAATAAAAAAATGCAAGAAGATATAGCAAAGTCAATGGAACAAGTTATAAAAGCGCTTTCAAAAATAATTGAAAGACGGAGAGTTGCAACAGGCAAGTCAATATACAAGATAGCTGCAGAGAGCAGTCTGTCAAAGTCTACTTGGCGTGAAGCCGAGCTTGCTGAATGCAAGAATATAACCTTATCAACTCTCTTGCAAATTGCTTACGGATTAGAAACACCCTTGCATGAAATTATAAAAGACTTAGAAGACGAGCTTGGTGAAGATTTTACCCTTATTGATGAATAATTTTTATTAACCTCAACCGGACGGATGAGATTTTGTTATTTCTTGTAATCTTTTTTCAGATTATGACGTAAACAGGAATATGAAGACCGAATGGTTTTCATACCTCCTCCCCAAGTCTAGTAGCCGCTCTGAAAAAAGACGGCTTTTTTTTAGCGTTCTTTTGCAATAATGTCAGCAGCTGTCTGTTTCAATAGCTCTATTTTCTCGTCAAACGAATAATATGGTGACTCGTCTTCCAGTTCGTAATCACCGGTACTGATTCCTTTCTCATGCAATCGACATTCAAACTTGTATTGATCCGCATAAGCATTCCGCTCAGTCTCCAAAGTGTACCTCAAGTCCTGAAGGCAATCAAGCTGATGTTCTACAGGCTTACCCTTCAAAAACTTATCCAATTTTTTCTTCAATTTCTTGAGTTCTTTTGCTTTATTTTCGGGAGTAGGCTCTTCCAAATCATTATAAAAAGCATCATTCAGGTTATTATATTTAGCAGTGTACAAATCCCTTGCATACATAGATTTAACCCGCGCAAGAATCTTAGGGTTTGTAAGTACATCAAGCACATGTCTGCTTTCATGAAAAAGAGTAACAATCGGGCGTCCGGAAGCCCTACCGTTAACAGTCGGCACCTCAATAGTCTGCCCAATATAGTTCCCGTCATCGTCTTCAATTAGGTCTGAACAACCGTCCTCATTTTCATCCTCAGGTACAAGATTAATTACTTCAATTCTTTTATCCTCAGGCAGATTTTTATGTAGTGCTGATTCAAAATCACTAATCTCAACAAAACCGTCCTTAATATTAGGAAGCACATCATTAAATATTTGTTCATTAATATTAGCAGCAAGGTTCCTTCTGTCATCAGCAGAACCTCTGCACACATCTAATGAAAACTTAACTTGCGGGGTAATATTCACAACTTCCATACCAATATAAAACAGGTAAAAAATAAATTTGCTTACCCTTCGCAAAGTATCTTTGCATGGTATGAGCTTCTGACAAGCGGTCCTATCTGATATTTCTTGAATCCGAGCTCTTTAGCCTTCTCTCTCAAATAATCGTACTCATCAAGCCTATAATACTTCTCAACCTCCAAATGCTGTTTTGAAGGTCTTATATATTGCCCGATAGTCAACATATCACAGTCAACCTCTCGTAAATCTTTCATCGTCTCAACTATCTGTTCAACAGTCTCGCCTAACCCAATCATAAACCCTGATTTTGTCGGGATATCGCTGTTTTTCTTCACATAATCCAGAACAGACAAAGACAAGTCATAGTTCCCCAACGGTCTTGCACTGTCAAAAATCCCCCTGACAGTCTCAATATTATGGTTAAAAACATCAGGCTTCGCAGCAATTATAGTATCAAGCGCCGACTGATTAAACTCAGTCCGCGACTTCCTGCTCCTAAAATCAGGTGTCAGAATCTCTATCCTAATCTGTGGCGACAACGCTCTAATCTCTTTTATACACTGTGCAAAATGTTCAGCTCCGCCGTCTTCCACATCATCACGCGTAACGGAAGTTATAACCGAATAATCCAGCCCGAGCTCCTTCACAGCCTCTGCTATACGCTTAGGCTCATCAGCGTCCAATGGTTCGGGCTTCGCGGTAGAAATATTGCAGTACTTGCAGTTTCTGGTACAAATATTACCCATAATCAAAAACGTCGCCGTATTATGTTGATAACACTCGTTCTTGTTAGGACACCTCGCACCCTCACAAACCGTGTTCAGATGTTTAGATTTCAGAATATGTCGAACAGTTTTTGTCTTGTCCGTATCAATAATCGGTCGTTTTAAGTAATCAGGCAATCTTTTCATAAACGCATTACTCCTTCAAATATCCCCTCCGAATAAGTCGGGTGTGAAAAACATACCTTTTGCAATTCCTTTACACCGACCCCGTTCTGAATAGCTATAGCAAGCTGTTGAACCAAAGAAGACGCTTCTTTTGAAACGATACTCGCCCCCTTAATCTGACCGTCTTTTGCAAGAATTTTTATAAACCCTTCTATATTATTATCGCAATGTGATTTACCGAGCGCCGATATCGGAATAACCGATTTTTGATAATTTTCATCGTCTTCTTTAGACTTTGAAACCTCGCCGACCCAAGCAATCTCAGGTGTTCCGTAGATAACGGCAGGTACAACATCCTTATCAAACGGAATCCCAAGAACCAAATCCTTAGCCTGATTCATGGCATAATGTGCAAGTTGAACCTCGCCGCAAGCATCGCCGATACATCTGACGTTATATTGAGTTTCAGGTTTAACCGGCTCACGTCCCACAGCAACCAGAACACAATCAGGACTAAGCTCTTCGCCTGTTGAAAGAGTAACTTTTTTACCCTCAACCTTTTCAACGGAAGTTGACAAATAAGTCTTAACCTTCTTCATCTTAAATATACGTTCAACCCGTTTTGAAACCTCCCAATCAGCAAGCGGAACGAGCCTATCGGCAAGCTCAACAATACTAACTTCAACCCCGAAGGCAGACAATATTCTCGCCCATTCAACACCGATAGCACCGGAACCCACAATAACAATACTTTCAGGGAGTTTTGTCATGTTCAATATATCATCAGAAGATAAAATAAACTCGTGGTCGTATTCTAACCCCTTTATCTCACGCGGTTTTGACCCTGTTGCAACAATAATCTCTTTACAATCGTACTCAACACCGTCAGCAAGCACCTTATTCTCACCAACAACATCTGCTTTAGCATTTATAACGGGAATCTTAGAGTTTTTCATCATCAACTCTAAAGACCTTAAGAGTTTTTGAACAACGCTGTTTTTGTATTCAACAACTTTTTCAAAATCAAACGTGAGACCTTCACAAGATATCCCGAGCTTATCAGCGCCTTGAAGCTCTGAATACAAATCCGCAACGTGCATAAACGCTTTTGTCGGGATACAACCTCTATTCAAGCATGTACCACCGAGTTTGTCTTTCTCAAATATAACAACAGATTTACCCTGACTAACTGCGTACAAAGCAGATGTATACCCTGCAGGTCCGCCCCCGATTATACCCAAATCATAACTTTCAACCATAAAAACTCCTCTTTTGGAACAATTATACTACATCGAAATAAAAAAGTGAAATCTGGAAAATCAATAATATTGTGCTATAATGATTTTATGAAAATTTTAGGAATCGATCCGGGAATGGCAATTGTCGGATACGGCCTGATAGAATATGAGAAAGATTCGATAACGTTAAAGACCTCAGGTTCTATCCAGACAGACAAAAACCTAACGGATTCCGAGAGACTTTTAGAGATTTACAACGATTTGTCTACAATAGTTGACAAATATAAACCCGATTTCGCCTCTATAGAAAAACTTTTCTTCTTTAAAAACCAACGAACAATAATCCCCGTCGCAGAAGCCCGTGGAGTAATTTTGACAGTACTTCAAAAATACAACATTCCGTTTGCGGAATACACACCGATTGAGGTTAAGCAGGTCTTAACAGGTTACGGCAGGGCTGATAAAAAAGAGGTTGAACAGCGTGTAGGGATTGTTTTAGGTTCAACAAACCTTCCTAAACTGGATGATACAGTTGACGCTATAGCAATCGCAATCTGCCACACAAGAAACTTACACTAACTACTCAGAAACCGCTGAAACACCCCAGTACAGCTTGTTCTTTAAGATTGAATAGAAAAATTCGTCTTTAGGAAACGCAAGTTTTGCAGAGTTTTCGGATTTACCGATAACAATCTCGTTTAAACCGTTTATTGTTTGCTGACCGTCGGCAGAAACATTAAGTGATTCGCTTTTAACGGTAATCTTCTCGCTATCGGGGATAACCAGAGGTCTTACGGTCATTGTATGAGCGCAAATCGGAACAATAACAACACAGTTAAGTTCCGGTGACAACACAGGACCACCGGCTGAAAGCCCGTAAGCTGTAGAGCCCGTAGGGGTCGAAACCACTATACCGTCTGCTATACAGTCATATACATGCCTGTCGTTTATATAAAGACTAAATTTTGATGTTCTGTTGCAGGTAGAACCTTTAATAACAAAATCATTAAGCGCCTTAATACCCTTCGCTTCAAGCATTATACGGTTTTGGGTATCGTAATCACCTGATTTTAACATCAACGCAAGGTTTTTAATCTCATCCGGCGTAATCAACGACAAAAACCCAAGCCTGCCGAGGTTAACACCCATAACTGCCGTACCAAACTCAGAGTAAAACCTTGCGGTCTTCAACATAGTACCGTCGCCGCCTATAGCAAATACGAAGTCATACCCCGATTTTAAATCGTCTATATCCAAAATATCGTTTTCAATACCTTCACAACTGAATCTTTCAGCCATATTAGAGCCTATCTCTTTTGATTTTTCGATATTCGGGTTTGTAACAATCGCAACTTTCATCATAAACCTATTATACTACGTTCTTAAAGTTTATCATCATCCTTTTTGAATACATCATATACTTATGTGCTTCGTGGTTTTGAGGATTAAGTTCGTATGCTTTTTCAAACGCTTCACGCGCGCTTTTATAATTTTGAACAGCAAGATATACCATACCGAGATTAAACCACGCCAGTTCGTTATTCGGGTTGATTTTCAAAGACTTTTCATAGTCTTCAATAGCGCTGTTACACTCACGCATTTCAAACTTTGTACTTGCACGGTTTGCAAGCGCTTCATAGTTATCGGGTTCAACCTCAACCACCACATCAAAATCCATTAACGCTAAACGATATTCTTTCTGGTTATAATAAATCAACCCTCTATTATAGTAAGACTTTGTATCTTTAGGGTTCAGCTCTATCGCTTTTGAGATATCCGCTATCGCTTTTGCGTATTTTTTTTGTTTCATATAAATCCCTGCACGCGTAACGTAAGCCTGATAACATTTTTCATCGAAAAATATAGCTTTTGTACAGTTTAAAATCGCAGCCTTATCGTTACCGAGTTTTTCTTCGGTCAACGCTTTATTGAAATAAAACTTAGGGTTATCGGGCATAAACGAGATAGCTTTTGTAAAATCTTTCAACGCCAAATCGTATTTTTCAGCATAAAACTCAGCTATCGCGCGGTTGTAATAAAGATAAGCCGAGCGTTCAACATCGTTCAGAGCTTTTGTAAAACATTCTATCGCCTTGTCGTATTCTTTAGTTTCTGTGTATTTCACGCCCATTTCATTATAGTTTGGAATCTCATCTGCAAAACAAACCAAACCACCCAACAATATTGCGATTATAGCTAACTTTTTCATTATATTTCGATACTTTCTTCAATCTTCATAACCACAGGAGTTTTACCGAGTTTTTCAATCCCGAGCTTAAACTCTTCGATATTGGCTTCAACCTGCGGGAAGGTGTTGTAATGCATTGGAATAACGTTTTTAGTATTAAGCCACTCAGAAGCCACGCAAGCGTGAGCTATATCCATTGTAAAATGACCGCCTACAGGCAACAGCGCATAATCAGGTCTATAAATTTCGCCGATAACCTTCATCTCAGAATTCAGGTTAGTATCGCCTGCGTGATAGATTCTTTTACCTTCTATCTCAAACACGAACCCGACAGGAGAACCTGTATAAACGCCGTCATCAGATGAACTTGAATGAAACGCAGGAACAGCAATCACGCGACCCCACGGATAGTTAATCCAACCGCCCAAAGAAATCCCGTTTACGTTCACACCGTAGCGGGAACAGTATTTTGCAAGCTCGAATACTGCCGTAATAACAGCGCCGGTTTTCATAGCGATTTGCGGAGCCTTACCCAAATGGTCTCCATGCCCGTGGGTAACAAAAATATCCGTTACTCCGCTGCAATCATAATCCGGAGCTTTTACTAAAAACGGGTCTACAAGAATCTTGTATTCACCTGTTGTAATCTCAAATGCGCTATGTCCTAAATATCTAAGTTTCATTATATTCACCTCCCTTAAATATTATCATTGTTTGGGTTAAAATACAAATATGAACGCTTATGAAAAGTTGATGAAAAGATGTATAACCTTAGCCAAAAAGGGCAGAGGAAAAACCTCACCTAACCCAATGGTTGGCTGTGTTGTACTGGATAAAACCGGCAAGATTATTTCGACGGGATATCATCATAAATACGGTGAAAACCACGCGGAGCGCGACGCGCTTATGAAGCTTCATAACGGCGAGGAGCGCGAAGGAACTCTTATCGTCAACCTTGAACCGTGTTCACATTACGGCAAAACCCCGCCCTGCGCTGATTTGATTATTGAGCGCGGGATTAAAAAAGTTGTTATCGGCTGTGTCGATAACAACCCGAAAGTTGCAGGCGGCGGGATTAAAAAACTTCAAGACGCAGGAATAGAAGTCGTCGTAGGAGTACTTGAAAATGAATGCAGAGAACTCAACGAAATCTTCTTCACTAACGTTGAAAAAAACAGAACCTTTGTTGCCCTGAAAACCGCAACAACTATTGACGGCAAAATAGCAACCAAAACAGGCGATTCAAAATGGATAACCTCTGAAAAATCAAGAAATTACGCAAGAAAGTTAAGAACCTATTACGACGCTATTTTAACAAGCTCATCAACCGTTATCGCCGACAACCCGACTATGAAACACAAAACAAAGGTTATTATAGATAGAGAGCTAAAAACCGACCTCAACTCTAACATTTATAAACAAGGTCGAATAATCTTAGCCACAAAAAAACAGCCCCAAAACTTTGAAACCATTGAATACAGCGATTTACAGACACTATTAGACCGGCTTTACGACTTAGGTATAAAATCCATATTCGTTGAAGCAGGTGGAATACTTTGCGGTGAGTTTCTAAAACAAAACCTTGTCGACAAAATTTATCATTTTGTTGCACCAAAAATTGTGAACGACAACAGTGCAAAATCATGCTTCAACGGTGACGATATTTTAAAAATCAGTGACAGCAAGGTTTTCAAACTCTCAGAAACAAAAAAACTCGACAACGATTTATTAGTCGTTTACACATTGTAAACAATTGTAACGATTTACACCTCTCTTGAAATCGGTTGGAGTATATACGCTTTATATACATGTAAGATGAAATAATAAATGGTTAACAAAAAAGAAATTCCGTTTAATTAAAGAGAGAAAACCCTTCCTAAATCAAAATTTTACTCCTCACAAAGAGGAGTTTTTTTTATTCAACCTCACGTAAGATAACGAGTACTTCTTGTAATTCATCAAGCAGGTAGTGAAGTTCTTTGTTGACGTTATCCGGTGCAAAGACAGAACCCGCTGCCTGATACGCTAAATACCTGTTATACTCAGCTCCCTCTCTGCGTAGTTCAGCCATTGCCTTTACGTGCATACAAAGCGCCATTAGCTTTACATAAGACTGATAAAAACTCTCCGGCTTACCCTCAAAAGTATCCCTTAGTCCGCCGATAGCGAACTCCAGATTAGTAGCCTTCGCAACAAAAAGCTGTACGCTGTCTTCGTTCTCAATACTGTCAATCAATACCTCAACAAGCGGTATAATCTTGTTAATATCGTGGATATATGTAGAAGTCTTGTCTTTTTTCAAGATAATATTCACAAAAGCAGGGTTGTCTCTCGGAACAGGTTTGAGCTTGTCAGGGTCATCAAACCCCTCCTCCGCTTCAAATACAGGTGTAGCACTCGCCGGTCGTGAAGTCTGGAACTTATCCAGAATATCAGGCAACGAACCCTCATACCCCTTCTGGTTCATAACACTCTCAGAAGGAATCGCAGGCTCCTTATCTTTCGCAACCGCAGATAACCCTATAAAAATTATTGTTAATACCACCAAAAACTTTTTCATACTTTATATTATACTTATTTTTTCGCAGATTTCATTAAATTAACAAACTTAACATTTTTGGTAATGTAAGAAATTTTGTATATAATGAAAGAGAATAGGAGAGTTGCATGCTACCATTAATAACAGAAGACCAGTCATCATTAGTTTTTGCAGAAGCGTTTCAAGACGTTCATCAGTGGCGCAAGAACATGATTCACTACATAAAAGAAGAAAACCCTGAAGTAAACACTTCTATTCTGGAAGCTGCAAAAAGTACTGACCTTGACCCCAAAGCTGTAGCACTGGGTGCATATATGGTTTACCGCATGCTTGAACTCGCAAGCGAAGAAAATGACTCATTAGAGGCTGATGAGTAATGGAAAAGATAGAAAGCTTTAAAATCAATCACGACACACTCAAAAAAGGGATGTACATCTCAAGAATTGACGGCGATATCGTAACCTACGATATTCGTATGAAACTTCCTAACAACAACGATTTTTTACCAAACGGCGCAATGCACTCGTTCGAACACCTGTTCGCAACTTTTGCACGTAACACCGAATTCAAAGACAAAATAGTTTACGTCGGACCTATGGGCTGCCGTACAGGGTTCTACTTCCTTGTCAGAAACTCTTTATCTCATACACAGGCACTTAACCTATTCAAAGATTCGCTTGAGTTTATAAAAGAGTTTGAAGGCAAAATTCCGGGCACAAACAAAGAAGAGTGCGGAAACTATCTTGAACACGACCTCGAAGGCGCTAAATCAATCGCAGTCGATATGTTTGAAGTCCTGAAAGATTGGAATGAGGACAAGATGTACTATGAAGAATAAGATCTTTGCCATAATAGGCGCTATGGATTGCGAAATAGAAAAACTTCAAGAGATAATGCAAGACATTAAAACAGTCGACCATTTTAACCTGACAATCTTCACAGGCAAAATATGCAGCCACAACGTAATCCTTGCAAAAAGCGGGGTAGGCAAGGTCAACGCTGCACTTAACACCCAATACATTATCGATAAGTTTGACCCTGATTATATAATAAACACCGGTGTTGCCGGCGGAATAGCACCAAATTTACAAGTCGGTGATATCGTGATAGGCGAAACTCTCGTTCAACACGATTTTGATGCAAGTGCGCTCGGTTACGCTAAAGGCTATATGTGTAATGGGATTGAACCCGATAAACCAACGCTTTTCTATTCCGATAAAGAACTTATAACAAAATTTGAATCTGCAATGACAGATTCAAACGATGTAAATGTACACAAAGGGGTTATTGCAACAGGAGATACGTTCGTATCGTCAAGCGAGAAGAAACAAGAGCTTGCAAACCTGTTCAATGCAACAGCCGTCGAAATGGAAGCTTGCGCAATAGCTCAAACAGCTAACAAAAACCATGTACCGTGCCTAATCATACGTGCAATCTCTGATTTGGCTGACGGTTCTGCACCACTTTCATTATCACAGGTGGAAACGAAAATGGCACAGTTCGCATCAACAACAATAGCAGTACTACTAAGAAATATTTAAGTCAATACTAAACATTTTTTCTTTGTTCTTAATACACGTAGCACAATAAGGTGTTTCAAGCCTTACGGTCTTTGAGTAGTTAGTAAAATCGCTGCCGCATCTGCCTCTATAATCGTTCGCAAGGAACGGACACGCAAACACGCCGTTAGCCGTAACCGTTCTGCTTGTCATACAATCAAGCTCACCGGAGATTTCTTCCATATCAACAGCTGCGTTTTCATCACACCATTTGTTTATCTGTAAAACAAAGTTCTCGATACCTGAATCAAGCAACCTTGATTTGAACTCCTGAATAATAAGTTCATCAGGCTCGTTATAATAATTAGCAACGCTCACAATATTAGTGAACCCATATTTATCAAGGCATTTGAGCGCGTACATATTTTGTCTGAAAGCACCGCGAGAGCGTACATCATCGTTTTTCATCTCGTCATAATGCGCAAACGACAGCTTAAACAAAATCTGGTTAGAAGATTCACCCTCTACACGTTTTAAGAACCTAGCCTTCTTTTCGTTAATCATAGTAGCGTTTGTACAGATACAAACGTTACAATATCTCAAACACAGTCTCAAAATCGTATTCGCATCAGGGTGAGTCATAGGCTCAGCACCTGTTAAATATATGCAGTTCAAATCCTCGTTCTTTAGCTGCGCAAGCGTTTCTTTGACAGTATCTAACTTAATAAAGTCCTTAACATTCTTTGTTAATGGGAACTTGATATAACAATTCTTACAACGTTTATTACAATTCTTTGCAGTTAATTCTATAAAAACATCCCTTAGCTCACTCATTACACTTACTTGTGACGTAAAAATACCAGACATAAATCCTCCTTCTATTATGTCTATTTTTGCATTACAAGAAATAAAATGAATTAGTCAGGTGTTTAGTATTGTGGCTAACTATTTTCTTCCGAATTGGGCAAGAATATCAGACTTGTCATAACCTAACTCTTTCAAATTCATAGGTTCGATATCAATTTCTTCTTTACCAATCTTTTTAATTTCTTCACCAACAACTCTATTAATAGTTTCTGTTACTTTTTTCTCATCATCAGGTAAGAAAGTTCTGTCTCTATTTAAAATATCGCATTCTCTATTGATACGTTCAGCAGAAAGCGCAACATCAGGGTGTCTTTGTTTTATAATGTGTGACATGTTTCTTAAAGCCTCGGCTGATTGATAAGAATAAAGCTGTTCGTGGCTGAGGTTCCCAACTTTTTGTAACATATCCATTTGCGCTGGATGAGCAGTTTTTGCATTCTCCAAAAACCTGCCTGTAGCTACAGACAGCACTGTTTTTGTAGGGATTTTTACCCCGAAATTTGGACTATAAGATTTAACACCACCAACTTGCATACACACACTCCTTTATTATTAGTTATGATATATTAAAACACTAAGAAAAAATTTTTTGCTAGAACAAAATACCCGCAATTGTAGCAGACATATAGCATGTCAACGTACCGCAGATGAGCGCTTTTACACCCAGCTGAGCAAGGTTTGTTCTTTGTTCAGGTGCCATTTCGCCGATACCACCGATTTGAACAGCGATTGAACCAATATTACCGAAACTGCAAAGTGCAAAACTTGCTATCAAGAACGCTTTACGAGAGATTTCATCGAACGGAATAGATGTCAAATCCATATATGCAACCATTTCGTTAAGCACGATTTTTTCACCCATAAGCCCGCCGACAGTAGTAATATCGTGAAGCGGAACACCCATAACAAGTGCAAATACAGCAAAGATTTTACCTAAGATAAATTTCAGCGATAAATCAGGCAGCCACGCTAAACCGATATGACAAGTTGTGTAGAAGAATGAACCAATACCGCCTAATATCCAGTCAATCATAGCAACAAGCGCAACGAGTGCGATAATCATCGCGGTAACGCTTATACCTACTTTCATACCGTCACCGGCACCGGCTGAGATTGAGTCGATGACGTTAACGTGAGTTTTTTCGACTTCAATATCAATATTTTCACCTGTTTTGGTTACGGTGTCTTCCGGATACATAATTTTTGTGAGCACGATAACCCCCGGAGCTGCCATAACAGAAGACGCAAGCACGTATTCAGCAGGAATACCCATGCCGATATAGATAGGCATCATAGCACCTGAGATACAAGCCATGCTGCCTGCCATACAGGTTAGAACTTCTGAACGTGTGAGTTCTTTTAAGTATGGTTTAATCATAATCTGTGCAACGATTTGTCCTACAAACGAGTTTGCAACAGAGCAGAGCGCTTCTGCACCTGAAACTTTCATAAGCTTGTTCATCGCTTTACCAAGGCATGCAACTACTTTTTGCATTATGCCGTAGTAATAAAGTATATTAACCAGAATCATCATAAAGATACTTGAGCAGATAAGCTGGAGGGTGAAGATATGCGCACCGCCGCAGAACATGTTTTCAAAATCAGGCTTGATTAGTCCGCTAAAAACAAACTGTCCGCCTTGAATAGCGAAGGTTAGGAGCTTTTCGATAAATGCGCCTATTGAAGCAAAAATCATACGTCCGAGAGGTACTTTAAAGATAAAAACCGCCAGTGCTACCTGGAGCAAAAACCCCATACCGACAGTTTTAATGTTAATTTTCTTTCTGTTATTAGACATTGCGTAAGCAATTCCTAAAATAACCACTATACCGATGAGACCGACAAATCTTTGCATACACTACTCCATAGCTGACTATTCAAAACTGTTTTCAGATTATAGCACACTTTTATACATTAGTAAACTCAGCAAAAGTGACGACTAAACGTTTAACCTTATGTGCCAAGAGGTTTAACATTGTGTCATTAAATGTTCATATGAGCTAACATTGTATGGTAAATACAAGGAGAAAATTATGATAGAAGATGAATTAGTGAAAAAGTTGTTTGATAGGTTAGATAATATGGATGATAGTATTGGGTACATATTTGATTCTCTTATAGAATACTGGGCAACAGCTAAAATGGCTTTATTTGTAGCGTTTTGTAAAAATAGAGAAGTTTTATTAAAAGATACAGAGCAAAAAAAATAGTGAATGCCAAAAAACTGGCATTCACTATTTTTTAAATAATAATTACTCAGCCAATGATTTAATCAAGTCTTTGATTACGTTTTCTTGATTAGTTAGTTCTTCAATTCTTGCTTTTGTCTGTTCAATCAATTCTGCAGGTGCATTGGCTACGAACTTCTCGTTCTTCATTCTGCCCTCTAACGAGTTTTTCTCATTAGTAAGTTTAGCCATTTTCTTTTCCTGTCTTGCAATCTCAGCGTCCAAATCAATCAAATCCGCAAGCGGAACAATCAACTTAGAACGAGAAACAACAGCCGTTGCTGATTTAGCAGGCAATTCAGCATTCATTTCGTTATAGCTAATCTTATCAACCTTAGCCAATCGCTTAACATAAGATTCGATAGCTTCAAAAATCTCTTTCTCATCTTTTTCAGCTCTTATTTCTACATTTACAGTAGTTGATGTAGGGATATTGAAACTTTGTCTCAAATTCCTCAAAGACGTAATAGTGTCAAACACAACTTCCATTTGTTTAGCTTCCTTAGAGAATACCAAACTGTCTTTGAATACAGGATGTTCAGCTACAATAATAGCAGGAGCACTGCAACTGTCAGCCTTAGGTATTAATTGCCATACTTCTTCTGTTATATGAGGCATAATAGGATGTAACATCCTCAACGCCATATCAAGAACATATCTCAATACCCTTTGCGTATTAGCCTTGAGTGCTTCATCTCTCAACTGAATCTTAGCAATCTCAACATACCAATCACAATAAGAGTTCCAGAAGAAATCGTAAAGTACGTGAGCAGTCTCACCAATCCTAAAGTCCTTAACATTACTGTTAACAAGCTTCGCAGTTGAATTCAACTTGTCTAAAATCCACTTGTCAGCAATAGTCAAGTTATCCATATCAACATCCTTACCGTCAACACCTTCAAGGTTCATTAATACAAACCTTGACGCGTTCCAAATCTTGTTAGCAAAGTTACGACCATACTCAAACCTGTCATCACTAACCTTGATGTCCTGACCGCCATAAGTACATAAAGAAGTCATCGTGAATCTCAAAGCGTCACAACCGTACTTATCGATAATCTCAACAGGGTCGATAGTATTTCCCTTAGACTTAGACATCTTTTGACCCTTTTCGTCTCTAATAAGACCGTGGATATAAACAACAGGGAACGGAGCCTTTCCGGTAAACTCTAATCCCATAGTAATCATTCTTGCAACCCAGAAGAAGATAATATCAAACCCCGTAACAAGTACAGAAGTAGGATAGAATTTTCTGAAGTCCTCCGTATCTTCATTCGGGAATCCCATAGTAGAGAACGGCCACAATCCAGATGAGAACCACGTATCTAAACAATCAGGTTCCTGAGTATACATCGTAGGATCAGGGTTTTCTTTGGCAACAACAATCTCGCCTGTCTCATTATGGTAATAAGCAGGAATTTGATGTCCCCACCAAATCTGACGTGAGATACACCAGTCGCGGATGTTTTCCATCCAGCCTAAATAATCTTTTTCCCAACGTTGAGGAACAAACTTGATACGACCGTCTTTTACAGCCTTAACAGCTTCTTCTGCCAAAGGTGCCATCTTAACGAACCATTGTTCAGAAAGTAACGGTTCAATTGTAGTGCCGCAACGCTGACATTTACCAACATTGTGTTCGTGGTCTTTTACTCTTAGCAAGAAATGGTTGTATTCAAGCATACCAACAATCTTTTCTCTTGCTTCGTATCTTTCTAACCCGTGAAACTCTTGAGGCACTTCACCACAAGCCTTCATCTTGCCTTCTTCATCAATAACCCAGATAGGCTTCAGGTTATGACGTTTACCAACCTCATAATCGTTAGGGTCGTGTGCAGGCGTAATCTTAACCGCACCGGTTCCAAAGCTCTTATCAACATACTCATCCGCAATAATAGGGATTTCTCTGTTAGTTAACGGAACAAGAACCTTTTTTCCGATAAGTTCTGAATACTTCTTATCATCAGGGTGAACCGCAATAGCAACGTCACCAAAGATAGTTTCAGGTCTTGTTGTAGCAACGATAATCGCTCCGCGTTCATCTTTCAACGGATAAGAAATCTCCCACAAATGTCCCTGTTCTGTTTCGTATTCTGTTTCAACATCAGAAATAGCTGATTGACAACGAGGACACCAGTTTACGATATAAGAACCTTTATAAATCAAACCTTTGTTATAAAGAGTAACAAAAACCTCTTTTACAGCGTCAGAACAGCCCTCATCAAAAGTAAATCTTTCTCTTGAACGGTCAAAAGAAGCGCCCAATCTCTTGAACTGGTTAAGGATAGCAGACTTGTGTTCATTAGTCCATTCCCATGTTTTTTCGATGAACTTTTCTCTGCCCAAATCGTGACGGGTTAAACCTTCTTTAGCGAGCTGTTTTTCAACAACATTCTGAGTAGCAAGCCCCGCGTGGTCTGTGCCCGGAATCCACAAAGCTTCGTAACCGCTCATTCTGTGATAACGGGTTAAGATATCTTGAAGAGTACCGTCAAGTGCGTGTCCCATATGAAGAACACCGGTAACGTTAGGAGGAGGAATTACAATAGAATACGGAGGCTTCTTGCTTGATGAATCAGCCTTAAAATATTCGTTATCTTCCCAGAACTTGTAAATTCTTTCTTCTGTTTCCTGCGCGTTATAAACCGTTGGTAAATCTTCTATTTTCTTTTTGATATCTTCCATTTTCGTTCCTCTTTTGTTTTTTAATTACAAAATATCATAAAAATACTTATTTTTAAAGTATAATAAGTACAAAAAGGAGCAGCCTATGTCAAAAGTCGAACCGATAACACCACTATACGTAAACAAGATTCTTGCAACCAACAAACTAACAGACGCGCAAAAACTTCAGTTCATAAAAGAAAACGCCGCTGCAATAAAATCGTTCTCGGGTGAAGAAATCAACATGACAGAGTTGAAAGAAATCCTTCAATCAAGACCGTTAGTAAGGTTCCGCCCGATAAAAAACTCGTTCACAAAACAGGGTGACAAGATTCTGCTTGCTAAATCACTAAACATCGAACCGAAAGAAGTTAACAAATACATAGAAAACCTTACAACTACAGGCTTAAACACTGACACACCGGTAGAAAGCATTGAGAAAGTAAAGAGTTACGTATATCGACACGGTACAAAAGGTCAGGTTATAAAGTTCTTGGAATACGAGCTCTCTGATGAGAAGTTCATTCTTGAAAGGTTATACAAAACTCTTCAAGCGAATTCAGGCGGGCTATATGACTATTATGAGCGTCCTATCCACCGTATGACAAACAACAACCTTTCACAACTCTATAACGTAATCGATAAGAGCTTACGAAACGCCGAAAAGAAAGGTGCTATAAACAAAGACCAGCTGACTTCAACATCAGAATGGGCACTTGTTAAAATCTATGAGATTCAAAACAACTCAAAACTCATAAGAGCTTATCATAAATACAAAGACCTGGTTTAATAGTTGTATTCAATCTTTGAATCTTGTAAGTTTTTGAGTTTTGGCATAAAGTTTTCATCAAACTCTTCTGTCCAACCCATTTGAGCTTTATGTTCAGGGGTAAGGTTTTTATAGAAAGAAACTATGTTGCTCATATATTGATTATTAAACTTTGTTCTGCAATTAGGTGTCTTAGACGCTTTTGGGTTGAATAAATGGTTAAGAAGCATAGCGTTATTTGTTCTGCTTATACCGTATTCACAACCGATATAAGTATTATCTTCCTGCAAGCAGTTTATTACCTTAACAAACTTATCCATATAAGCATTTTTGTCTTTTTCCCAGCGGTTAACTGCAGAATCTTTTGCTTTCTGCAACTGCTCTCTTGAAGTATACACAGAAGACCATCGCATTACATCAAGCTCAACTTCACGTTTTGATTTAAACGCGCTCATCTCGCTCAAATCTTCTGCCACCGGAAGATTAATATAATCTATATCGTTTTCTTCACAAGCTTGTTTTACTTTATCATACCCTTGTAAATCAACAATATGCTTAACCCCTGCTTGTTTAAGAATTTTGATTGATTCCAGATTTGAATTAGGGGTACTTCCTCTATAATTACCTGTAGTATATATTTGTTTAACATTAAGCAAAGGCAAAGTTTCCATAAGCTCGCCATTGATTTTAGCCTTAGAAGATAAAGATGAAGACGAAGCAGGTTTAGTCATCTCGTCAAACTGTTCAAGTATTGTACCTTCTTTCATCTTATGGTGTTTATTCGGTTTCACACCGCATAATCTATTAATTAAGGCATTCAAGTTATATTCGCTAAGCCTGCCGTTGTTTTCGATAATATCATAATACGGCATGTGGCGTGATTCGTAACTTTCTCTAATATAGTCACGACGACTTTTAGATATCTCGTCATCGTAAGCAAAATAATCATCGTCATTACGTGATTTAAAACTAACAGGGTTTGTTCTGCAAAATGTTGGGGTAATACTTATCATACCCTATATAAAACAGCTAAAAAAATAATTTGCTACTATTTCACAACTTTTTTTAGACCTTTTGGTCTGTCAACGTTTCTGTGCATTTTTGTAGCAATTTCTAACGCCAATAACTGACAAATAACCGCGTTTGAGAACATTTGTAACATCTCGTTTTTACAGTCAATACTGATATTGTAGTTAGAAATGTATTTGTTATCTTTTCCGATAATATAAATTGAAGGGTTATACTCTTCTTTAATCTTATTCAAGTTTTCAGCCGCGATAGTAGACATTTTATGTACGGCTAAAAATATGATAGCAGACGGTTTGTTGTTCAATGCTGCAAGATGTCCGTGCATAAATTCACCCATAATAGCTGCATTTATGTTCATATAAGAGGTTTCTTTTATCTTCAGAGCCCCTTCTTTTGCAATCGCATAAGAAATACCTTCTGCGAGCATAACAACTACCTTATGCTTAGTAATGAGCCTTGCGATACTCTTAACTTTTTTTCTGAGTTTAAGCGTCTGTTCAACAACCTCAGGAAGCTCGTCTAATGAATTTATGTATTCATCAATATTAACGCCCTTATTTCTTGCAATCTTTAACGTAACGACAAGAGCACACATCATCTGTGCCGTAAACGATTTTGTAGCGGCAATACTTGTTTCTATTCCTGCGTGACAGTTGATATGATACTTTGTCTCGCGCCAGATAGTTGAATTTTCGTTGTTCGTAATACACATCGTATCAAGGTAATATTTGCCGTTTTCATCTTCAAACCCTTCATTCACACGTCGGAGCGCTTTGATTGTATCGGTTGTTTCACCGGATTGTGTGATAAAAACATACAACGTATTCTTATCGTGCGGGATAACTTTTTTTAGTAAAAACTCACTTGAATAAATAGCACGTGCTTCAAGTCCGGCAATTTCACCCAACAACTCGCTTGAAAACCTTGCACAATGATAAGATGAACCGCTTGCAACAAGGACTATTTTATTAACATTCTCGGGAACCGCTATCTGTTCAACACCCTCTTTTTCAATAATCCCTTTAATAATTTCAGGTTGTTCAAATATCTCTTTTTCCATAGAAGTTTTTATCTTATTAAAAAACATCTTTTTCTCCTCGTGCTGTATCTTTATTTTAACATGTTTTTCAACTCTAAATCAACCCTTGAAAATCTTCAAAGTATTGAACCTTCAATTTTTCAAGCTCATCGTTTGGCGTTATCAACATCCCTTTTGTCATAAAATAATAGTCCCAGAACCATTTTTCTAAAATATCTTTACTTTTGCGCAAGAGCTCTTTGTTTTTGGCAACCGTTTTCAATATCTCATGCCAGTTACGAAAATGGTCGATTGCAACCTTTTCGGATTTAAAATTCAAACCCATAAGCGAATCATCTCTGATAATATAATGGTGAAACCTTCTCATATCAAAGCAAACCCTGTCACACACCAAAAAATACGTTTTGCAAAACGCGATATCTTCATAACACAGGTTCGAAAACCTGATACCGTATTTTTTAATCAAATCCGCCTTAAACACCTTGTTCCAGAGATAAACATTTGTCGTATCTTTTATATCGGGCGTAAACTCTAACAACCCCGCAAGCGTAAGCTGGGCATAGCTTTTCGCACGTTTATAGAGCAAGTTCTCACTGTCTCCCAAAACCTCTGTGTTAAAACAGACCAAATCAGTATCAGTGGTTTCAAATATATCAAGTGCTGATTCAAGCAAAGTCTCATCAATATAATCGTCGCTATCCAAAAAATAAATATACTCGCCTTGAGCAGCTTCAAGTGCTCTGTTTCTGGCTTCACCCTGACCCTGATTAGATTGTGTAATAACCTTTAACCGCTCATCGTCATAACCCGTTAGAACACCCGACGAACCGTCTGTTGACCCGTCATCAACACAAATAACCTCAAAATCCGTATAACTCTGAGCAAAAACACTGTCAAGACAGCGTTTCAAATACTGTTCAGTATTATAAACAGGAATTATTACTGAAAACTTTGGCATTTACCCCTACATTTACCCCTAACCTTGAGCGGAAGCACCCGAAACAATCTCAATAAGTTCCTGAGTAATAGCACCCTGTCTTGCCTTGTTATAAGAAACAGTAAGCGTGTTTATCATCTCTTCCGCGTTATTAGAAGCAGCAGACATCGCCGTCATACGAGAAGCAAGTTCGCTTGCACAAGCTTCCAATATAGCTTGAAAAATAGAGTTTGTAATAAACATCGGAACAATCTTTTGTAAAATCGCTCTGTCATTCGGCAAAAACTCCATTAACGCTTCCAATTTATCAGCGTGTTTGTCATAATCAACCTTAACAGGCAACACCTGCCACTGCTGAACAGAATACGACATCATATTATTGAACCTTGTCGTTATAATCTCAATCTTGTCGATATCGCCGTTTACATAGTCTTCCGCGATATCCTCCGCGATGATATTAGCACCAGTTGATGAAGGCGTATCCATTACAGATATGTATTTTTTAACAATAACTGCACCCTCTTTATGCTGCAGAGCAGAAACCCCTTTCTGACCGACAACATAAAGCTTTGTCTCAATCCCGTTCGCCTTGTTTTCTTCAACTTTTTTCAACGCTGCGCGCACGATGTTTGCATTATACGCACCCGCAAGCCCTTTGTTTGAAGTAACAACAACAAGCCCTTCGGTCTTAATCTCACGTTTTGTAAGCAAAACCGGATAGTTATCAAGCGCGCGTTCAAACTTTTCACCGTCGTTAGAAAGCTCACCGACAGTAGCTAACATACGTTTAAACATTGTCAAAAGCTCTTCTGTGAATGGTCTTGATGATTTTACAGCACATTCGGCTTTTTTAACCTTAGCAGCCGCAACCATTTTCATCGCTCTTGTTATCTTCTGGGTGTTTTGAACACTCTGTATTCTGCTTTTAATATCTTTTAAATTAGGCATTTTCTAAAAACTTTCCGTAAATCTTGTAAGTTCTTGTCTCAAAGCTTCAGCATCGCTGTCTTCAAGGTTAGCACCCGCGTTGAGTTTTTGAACAAGTTCAGGCATATTAGCTTCAAGATGTTCAAACCAACCTTTTTTGTATTCTGCAATACGTTTGTTATCGATGTTATCCAAGAACCCGTCGTTTGCGGCAAACAGGATAGAAACCTGTTGTGCAACACTCAAAGGTTGATATTGAGGCTGTTTAAGAACCTCTGTCAATTTTTGACCTTTAAGCAACTGTTTCTTAGTCGCATCATCCAAATCAGACGCAAACTGAGCGAACGCTTCCAACTCTCTGAACTGAGCCAAATCAAGTCTCAATTTACCGGCAACTTTCTTAATCGCCTTAGTCTGAGCAGCACCGCCTACACGGGATACTGAAATCCCCGCGTTGATAGCAGGTCTCACACCGGAGTTGAACAATGATGATTCAAGGAATATCTGACCGTCAGTAATAGAGATTACGTTAGTTGGGATATACGCAGAAACGTCACCTGCCTGAGTTTCAATGATAGGAAGCGCTGTAATAGAGCCGCCGCCTAATTCATCTGATAACTTAACCGCACGTTCCAATAGTCGTGAGTGAAGATAGAATACATCACCCGGATACGCTTCACGTCCAGGCGGTCTTCTCAAAAGCAAACTCATCGCACGATAAGCCTGTGCCTGTTTTGTCAAATCGTCGTATATGATAAGAACGTGTTTTCCTTGTTCCATAAACTCTTCACCGATAGCAACACCCGCAAACGGAGCGATATACTGTAACGGTGCAGGTTCATTCGCCGTAGCTGATACGATAATCGTATAATCCATAGCGCCGTGGTCTTCCAATGTCTTTGCAAGGTGAGCAACAGTAGAAGCCTTCTGACCGATAGCTACATAGATACAAATAACGTCCTGACCTTTTTGGTTAATAATAGTATCAATCGCAATCGCTGTCTTACCGGTCTGTCTGTCACCGATAATAAGCTCACGCTGACCGCGTCCGATAGGTGTCAAAGCGTCAATCGCCGTCAAACCTGTTTGTAGGGGTTCATGTACTGATTTACGTGCAACAATCCCCGGTGCTACTCTTTCAACCGGTCTTGTCTTTGAATAAACAATATCACCCTTGCCGTCCAACGCTTTACCCGTAGGGCTGACAATACGTCCTATCAAGCCTTCACCCACAGGAACAGAAGCGATTCTGCCGGTTGTTCTCACTGTCATACCCTCTTTGATATGAGTGTATTCACCAAGGATTACAACACCGACGTTGTCTTCTTCAAGGTTAAGCGTGATACCAAGCGTACCTTTGCCGTCATCGAACTCTACAAGCTCATTTGACATAACGTTTCTTAAACCGTAGATTCTTGCAATACCGTCACCGATTTCAAGCACACTGCCGACATTCGAAACCTCTGTCTTTGATTCGTAGTTCGAAATATTCTCTTTTATTATTGAACTAATTTCATCAGGATTGATTACTGTCATTGTTTTCCCTCTTATTTTATTAACTTTCTGCTTAATTCTTGTAATTTATGTCGTAAACTGTTATCAACGATATTATCGTTTGCCTCAAACACAAGCCCTGCAATAATATCTCTGTTTACCGCCCATTCTAATTCGATTTCTTTATCCAAAACCTTTTGAAGCTTAACCTTAATCATGGCTCTGTCTGAATCGGTCAGTTCTATAGCCGATGTTACGTTGAGCAACAGCCTGTTGTTGAGCTTGTTAACCTCGTTTGCAAACTCTTTTACAACAGAGGATAAGATACCGAACTTGTTCTTGTCAACAAGAAGCTGTAAAAAATTCACAACTATTTTGCTGTTGTCTTTTTCAAAAAGCTTAACGAGTACATTTTTCTTTTCATCAGAAGAGATAACAGGTGAGCTCATCACCTTGTTCAAGTCCTGAGAAGCTTCAACTGATTTTGAAACATCCTGAAGCTGATGAAGCACATCGTCATAAACAAGCTTGTTCTCATCAGCAAGTTCTAATAACGCTTTTGCGTAACGTTGTGCAACTAATTTATTCTCGTTCTCAGTAGCTTTATTCATATTAAAATTCGACTCCGTTTAAAGCTTCAATGCTTTCGTTGATAAACTTGATATGCAAACTTCTGTCATTTTCAAGCTTGTCTTCGATATAGTCCTGTGCAACCTTTACGGCAGATTGAGCCGTCTCTTCTTTCAAGCTGTTTTGAACAGCTTTTTGGTTACTTTCGACTATTTTATCAAGGTTTTTGCCAAACTCACATGCCTGCTTTTGCGCGTCTTCAATAATCTTTTCGCCAACCATTATTGCGTTGGCGTTAGATTTTTCAAGGATTTCATGAGCAAGCTTGTTAACTTCTTTCGATTTTTCCTGCAGCTCGAATAGCTCTTTTATAGCCGCTTCTTTCGCCTGTTTAGAATTATTGATTTTGTCCTCAATACTCTTTCTGCCTTGTTCCAGCTTGTCTGACATGTTTGTCTTTTGAAGAATCCAATTTAACAAAACCAACATCAACACAAAGTTGAACAGGTTAGATTCGAGGATTTTTGACCATATATGTAAAAATGTTTCTGTCATTACATATTCTCTTTCTTAGCTTCTGTTATTGTGACATCTTCATTCAAGAGCTTTGAAGCGATTTGGCTTGCAAGCGAAAGTACCTGAGAGTTTAGCACGATTTTTGCGGACTTTTCTTCGCCCGCAAGCTCAGCTTGCGCGATTGCCAAATCTTTCTTTGCAAGCGATTTTGCACTCTCTAAGATGTTGTCTTTTTGTACTTTGTAGTTAACCAGTTTTTCATTAAACTGTTCTTTTGCTAATGCTCTTGTTTGTTCAATGCTTGTCTTGTGCTGATTGGTGAGGTCTTCTATCCTTTCGTTTGTCAAATCCGCATCAGAATAGTTGCCTGAGATAATATTCTCACGTTGCTCAACGATTTTGGACAACGGCTTATAGAGAATAGAATTCATCAGCAGCATAAAGATTATGAAACTAAACATCGCAACAAAGAATGTTGCATTAAATTCTAACATTTAACTGTCCTTTTTTGGTTATGAAAAGATAAGCAATAATGCGATGAATAACGCATAGATAGAAGTTGCTTCGGCAAGACCTGCACCGATGATGAAGTTTTTGAAAGCTTCGGCTTTGATTTCAGGTTGTCTTGCGATAGCGTCTAAAACACCTTTAGTTGCAATCCCTAAACCGAGACCGCCGCCAAGTACACCAAGTGCTGCAATACCGGCACCTAATTTTGATGCGTCAAATGCTTGTTCTACTGCCATAATTTTTCTCCTTTTTTTATTTTTAGTTTAACTTTTAACTTTTTTAGTGTTCTTCTGCAACCGACATTGTTATGTATGTAGATGACAACAGTGCGAATACGAGGGCTTGAATCAGAGCAACAAATAGCTCGAACAGCATAAACGGCAACGGCAAGAAACACGCTACCATACCGACGAATGTTGCAATCATGATTTCGCCTGCAAGTATGTTTGCAAAGAGTCGGAGCGCCAATGAGAACGGTCTTACAAACAGCTCAAGGGTGTCGATTAGCGTGATAATTAAATCACCCATGGACCAACCTTTGAAGAAGTATTTGGAGCCGTTAACTTTCACTCCGTAGTACATACAGTATATAGCAACGACAATCGCCATAGCGGCTGTCATATTTATATCGTTGTTAGGTGAAGCGAGTTCACCGTGTGCGAGGTGCACTATTTTGAACGGGATTTGCCCTACTAAGTTTGCTGTAAGGATAAACATGAACAGGGTCAGGATTAGAGGGTTATGTTTTTTGGATTCAGCCTCGCCCATGCTGCCTGCTGTAATGCCTGAGAAGTAGTTTATTATTGATTCTCCGACGTACTGCAGTTTTGTTGGGATGACTGAGGCGTTTTTGACTATGAGGATAGCACCTATCAGGAGTATTCCCATAGCTAACCACATTGTTAGGATTGTGTCGAAATTAACGCTTATCGCGTGTCCGCCTATGACTTTAGATATTATCCAATGGCTGCTCTCACTCATAAGACCTCTCTAATATAGTACTTAATATTCCTTCATATAATAACATAGTCTTGAAATTTATGCAATAAAAGTTGTCACAAAGATTTTAAGTCTTTATCCAATTTGTCGATGTCGTAATCAATACGGAAGCTGTTAACCATTAGCGGCATAATGAAAATTATCTTTAGCAGTTTTATTATGACCTTGAAGATAAACTTTAGAATTTTTAGTATTACGGTTTTCATGATTGCTCCTTTCTATTATGTGCCCATTAGGGTGGTAGATAAAACCGTGCAAATGTACCACAATAGGTGGTATGAAGAGAGACAATAGCAGACATCTGAAATCGTATGAAAAAATCGGACAAAATATTAGAGGTCAAAGGAAGGCTAAAAAATGGTCTCAAGAAGAGCTCGGATTTAAAATCAACAGCACCAGAAATTATATCGGATGTATAGAACGTGGTGAAAAATTCCCAAGCCTTGCCTATCTAATGGATATTGCTAACGCTCTTAATTGCAAACTACAAGATTTGTTTGACAATGTTTAATTTCATATCTTACCTTTCGTGTCACACCTACAACGGACAACTTAATCATACCAACTAAAATTTAGAAATGCAAGAAGCAGATAAAAAAGAGTATTTTAAAAAGAAACTGGGCGAAACCATTAAACAAGTTCGGCTTTCAAAAGGGCACAGTTCGCTAAGTAAATTTGCAGCCGAATACGATATTGACAAAGGCAATCTAAACAGAGCTGAACGTGGTTTACACAGTATAGAACTTTTTACACTATGGAAGTTGGTTGAATCTATAGGGATAGATTTTTCAGATTTTATCAACCTTCTTAAAACAAACCTCGGTGAAGATTTTACGCTGATTGATGAATAAACTTACACATTAGCCATTACGTCGAAGATGTCTATGAACTCAAACTTCGTTGTGTCAAAAACACCCTTGTCAGTTATCTTAAGCTCAGGAATTACAGGCAGCGACAAGAATCCCATTGTCATAAACGCGTCATCAAGCCCGCAACCTAACGACTTAGCCGCCTCAGAAAGCTCCTCACCCTGCCTGATAACATACTCAGCGTCCCTGTCAGAAATCAACCCCGCAACAGGTAACGGCAAATGTGCCACAACCTCACCGTTGTTAACAACAATCTTGCCGCCGTGCGATTTAATCAGCGCAACAGCCGCCTTGTACATATCATCGTCATTCGTACCAACAACAATCATATTGTGCGAATCATGCGCAACAGTAGAAGCAATAGCACCGGATTTAAGGTTAAACCCCTTCACAAACCCCTTACCGATATTGCCGCCCGCTCTGTGACGCTCAATGACACAAATCTTCAAAGTGTCGTTCTCAACATCGCTCTCCGCAAACCCGTCAACAACACGAATCTTCGATTCAACACTCTTAGTCAAAAGCTGTTTCGGTATAACCTGTATCGCTCTCACCGTATCCGATTTCGCCTCAATCTTGAAATCATCGTACTCAATCCATTTAACGTTAACAGAGTTTCTGACCCCAAGCATTTCCTTCCTGTCGAGCTCGTTAACCAAATGACCCTTATTAGCAACAAGTTCACCGTTCTTAAACACAAGCTCCGGCTCGAAATCAACAAGGTTAGGGAACACCAAAAAGTCAGCCCTATACCCCGGAGCAATAGCCCCAAGGTTCTTGATTCCAAAGTACTCAGCCGTATTCAAGCTCGCCATCTGAATAGCCTTAATCGGCTCAACCCCGTACTCAACGGATTTTTTCACCATACCGTTAATATGGCTGTCCAAATCCTCAGGGTGACGGTCGTCGGTCACAAAGATACATTTTCTTGTGTTCACCTTCACCAATAACGGCAACAATGCTTCCAAGTCCTTAGCAGCGGTACCTTCTCTAATCATAAGATACATACCGAGCCTTAACTTCTCTTGAGCCTCTTGAGGCATAGTACATTCGTGATCTGAAGAAACCCCGCTTGCTATATAAGCGCAAAGGTCTTTACCGCTAAGACACGGTGCGTGACCGTCGATTTTCTTATTATGTGCTTTAGCTAAATCAAGCTTCGACATAACGTTTTTGTCAAGGTTCAGTACACCGGGATAATTCATCATTTCAGCAAGCCCTAAGACCCACGGTTTATCAATAAGCAACGACAGGTCATAGCTGTTGAGGTCGAAACCGGAGGTTTCGAACGGGGTAGCAGGCACGCAAGACGGCAGCATTGTGTAGACGTCGAGCGGCAGACCTTGCACGGCTTCGTGCATAAAGCTAATCCCGTGAAGCCCTAATACGTTAGAGATTTCGTGCGGGTCGATGATTACTGTTGTTGTACCGGAAGGTACGACCATTTTTGCAAACTCGTGAGGGAGCAGCATTGAGCTTTCGATATGGACGTGACCGTCAATGAACGACGGTGAAACGTAGGCACCGTTGAGGTCGATTGTTTTTTCGCCCTCGTAGTTTTCGCCGATTCCGGCAATGACACCGTCTGCTATAGCTATATCGGATTTATGAATCTCTTCGGATAAGACGTTTATAACTCGAGCGTTTTTGATGACTAAATCGGCTTTTTCGATACCTCGTGCGACTTTAATAATATGTTCGTCCATGTGCTTTTACCTCGTATTATGTAAATTTTTAGTATTCTAACACACAAAACATTTTTAAACAACAAGAGGGATATAGAACTCTCAATTATTTAAAGGATACGTTATACTTGCTTTAATGATATACTAGCGTCAGGCAGGTCACCTAACGTAAACTTTCTAAGTATCAGCCGACAGTGCTAACACTTATGAAAGGGGGTGATGCTTATGAACGAGTTCAACACATCATTATTATTGATGTTCTTGATTCTCCTACTCATAAAAAATGACCCTTACCGCAAAAGGTAAGAGCCAAAACATCATAAATTACGTTAGGTCTTAGGCAACATAGTTGCGACCTGCTTATATTATAAAGTATCTTACGCAATTTTTCAACCCATGCAACCAAAGGTTTATACATAATTGTAACTTTACTCAACAACAATATCGCCTTGGCGGAAGATTTTTACACCCTCATCACTAACACCAACCACTGTCGATGCCGTACCCCTCGCACTTAAACCGTAATCCGAAACGACATAATCAACCCTGTCACCGATATAATCAACGGCTTCCTCATAGCTCAATGCCGCAGGGCAATTAGAAAGGTTAGCACTCGTAGTAGCCAGCACTCCCCCCTCAACACATCTGCAAATATCGCCAAAAACCTCGTTATCAGGCACCCTAACCCCGACAGTCTTAAACCCCGATGTCAAATAATCCGGCGTCAGCCCGCTCTTATCAACCACAAGCGTCAACGCACCCGGAAAATACTTCTTCATAAGCTGTTGTGCCCGCTTACACAACGGCTTCACATACTTCAACAACGGATAACAGTCATAAGACATCAATATCAACGGCTTGTTCCCGTCCCTATGTTTAATCTCATAAATCCGCTTCACAGCCCGCTCACTGTCAGGTCGACAGCCAATACCCCAAACAGTATCAGTAACAAACGCCACAACACCGTCGTTCTTCAAAACCTCAGCTATCTTAGCTCTCTCTTCAACCCCCAGCACCTAAGATATTCTCCTAATAATCTCATGAGCCTCTTCACACTCAGGGAAGAACTCCGTCAAAACATCTAACGTGCTTAAAGCCTCATCATTAAGCTCCAGCTTCTCCTGACATTTAGCCTTACTAAGCAGCAAAGAAACATTCTTCGGGTTATCCTTAATCAAAGCGTCAAAAATATTCAGCGCCTTATCAAATTCGCCCAATTCATAATAAGTAAGCGCCAATAAATTCTTCGTTTCCTTATCACGATTCTGTTCCAAAGATTTGATAAAATAAATCTTCGCATTCTCAAAATCCTTAAGCGAAAAATAAATCCGTCCCGCTACAAACTGGATATACTCGTGTTCCGGCTCATCCTCCAAAGCGCTCGTAATAAGTTCCTTAGCGTTATCAAGCTCGTTGAGCTCAATCTTATTCAAAGCCCACAGCGACTTCGCCACAACATCATCCTGTATTTCCAAAGTCTTGGCATAATACTCATCAGCCTCATCATACTTGGAAATCGAATACAAGAAATTCGCATACTCTAACAAAATATCAAAGTTCTCAGGCTCCAATTCCAACGCTATCTTAAACTCGTCCTTAGCATAATCAAACAGTCTCTGGTTCAAATAAATAATCCCCAAATCCTTATGTGCCATAGCGTTCTCAGGGTTCATCCCGATAACCTTCTTAAATATCCGCTCAGCAGTTCCCGTATCATACAACTGAGTAGACAATATAGCATACTGATACAGAGTTTCAGAAGTCGGAGACCCTTTCAGAATAACGCTGTCATACAACGCTTTTGCCTTACTCAACTCCCTAACCTCAATATAAAGATTAGCCAGTTTCTGAGCCATAGTGATTGATTTAGGGTTCCTTGCCGTCAAAATTTTCAGAATAGCAATCGCGTGCTCATAATCCTTCAAAAGCTCATAGCAAGTCGCCAGATTATACTGGAACGAATCTTTTTCAGGGTGCAAAATAGCGAGCGACTTATAATGTTTCAGCGCGTTACTAATCTGACCCGCTTTCAACTCGGATAAAGCGAGCGAAATCAAATAGTTCTCCTGATTATCGAGTTCATAAGCCTTGTTAAAATAATCTGTTGCCTGAGCGTGTTTATTCTGTATCTGATAAATAGACGCGATATTATAATAAGCGACCGAATCCTCCGGATTGAGCTTAATAGCTTTCTTATAACAATCAATAGCCTTCTCTCTTGCACCGGTCAACAAATACGCCGTACCCAGATTGTTATAAATCTGCGGATGTTCAGGGTTCAGCGCAAGTGCGCTCTCTAAGTGCTCAATCCCCTGATTATAAAGTTTCAAAGTAACAGACGCCGTTCCAATCAGATAGTCGAACGTATAATCCGATGAATCAATGAGTTTCGCCTGCTGCGCTATCTTAATTGCGCTAACCTCTTTTCCTGTTTTCATATAGATAATACAAAGGTTTTTATAAGCGTCAATAAAGTTCTCTCTAAGCTCAAGAACCTTGATATAATATCGTTCTGCGTCTTCCAGATTATTGAGATTATCATAGCAGTTAGCAAGATAAAACAATGTCGTAGCGTCATCCGGAGCAACAGCAACAACTTTTTCAAAATTAGTTTTTGCCTCTTTGAAAAGGTCAAGGTTAACATTAACCAGACCCAAAAGTTTCATAGCCTCAACATCGTCAGGTTTCTCACCCAAATACTTTGAAAGTCTCTCTTTTGCCTCGTTATAGCTCTTCTCAGCTATCAAATCCTGTATAATCTCTAATTCGCTCATTCTTCTTTTTTAACCTTCTTCGATTTTTTAGTTTTTTCTTTTTGTTTTGCAAGCTCTATTGCCAGCGCTTTTTGCGATTTACGTTTAGGGTCAATATCGTAGTTTTCAAGTGACCCGCTGATAATATCTCTAAACTGTTTCAGAAAATCTGCCGGACCAATCACCTTACACAAACTATCATAACGCAATAATCTCTGGATTAGAACACGTCTATCCTCGTACTCGTTCAAAATTACAATCGAACCGTTATCCTTGTACTTGATAATATGCTCGTTTTCTCTTAGCTGATAACGCTCTGCCAGCTTACCCATAAGCTCGAACGTTACGTTCATATTTGAATAATCTATCTTGGTTTTCTTGTTCAAGACCTCAACATTAACAACATCATCCGGATTAATTTCTTTGACACCGTTTTTGTTAACTGTCACAAAGAAGTATTTACCCTGAATAACCTTAACATCCCGAACATAACACTCTTCTTTTCTCTCATCAAAGTACGTAAGGATAACTTCGGTATTAGCTTTATAGGCATGCTCAAGGTGTTTGATAACATTGAAATTCGGGCTTGATAACAACCCCGTACCTGATTTATAAAACGACAAATGAATCTTGTTGAAAAACTTGGCAATGGTATAACTCATGTCGTTCATAGCCATTTTTTCGCTCTTTTGTTTTATATCGTAGAGTAACTGTGTATCTGTTGAAGAAAACTTCATCCCGATTGGGAAATTGATGATACAGTAACGGTTATTTATTTTTTGGATATCGATACCGCAAGCCTTGAGGGTATGAATGTATTTGGTAACGATAAAATTATTGTACGGTCCGTAACCTGATTTTTCTAACTGAGAAACCAGCTCCGACATAGTAAGATTGTTTTTAAACAGGCACAAAAGAGTGTTTAGCACTCTATATGATGCGAGGTTCATCTTTTTTGCTACTACCATACAATTCCTTCATCTCTAACAGTTTTTCAATAACCTGTTCTCTAATCTCCGCAGGTTCAAGGACTATACAATCATTACCGAAACTCAGCATACGCTGCATAGCAATAAAATCGTTATAGTATCTTCCTTCAATCGTAAGAGTATCAGAGGTTGTTTCTAATACGGATTCATTCGGTTCAAGCGGATAGAGATAACTTCTCTTTAGCTGAAACTTAACAAACGTATCAAGTCCGAACACAGAATTTTTATCAAAAAACTTACTCAAAATCTTACGTATTTTAGACACTCTCAAGAACGAACGTTTACCGAGAGTGTGGTTATAACAGAACGCATAGAGCTTATCGCTTCTCATACCGAGACGCTCAAGCGTAATGTCATAGGTAACTTCGTTGTTTTTGGTTACCGCATAAAGTATCGAAATCTTGTTATGGTGTTTTTCATCGGCAACCAAATCTTTTATTAGCTCAATATCCATGCCTTTTAGTAATGAAATACCGAGCAGGTCTTCTTTTGATTCATCAGAACTTGCTATTTTAGCAAGCTTGTTGAACAGATAGTGATAGTTCAACAACGTTGAAGGTGAACAGGTTTTGCTGATACTTCTGTATGCTTCTTTCAGGAAGAAAACTTCCATAGGCATGATTTTGACTTTAAACGGATGAGACAGAAGCGAGTATTTATAATCGTTAGCTTTTATGGCTTTGGTTATCTCACAATCAATCGCTTTGAGGGTGTTCAAATCCATTCTGACAGTATCAACAGAATACTGTTTGTTTGCAAACCCGCAATCTATCAAGAACTCTTTTATCTCTTCAAAAGTCTTTGGACCCATTAGCAAAGCAACCATGACAAGCAGTGCTCTTGCGCCGGTTGATGATATTTGTTTGCTATCGTCCTGATATTTTAGATACTCTTTCATAGATTCCGTACATTCCGTTTTTACTAGGACATTTTAGCATGAAATAAATTATTTGAAAAATTAAAATTCTTATATTAAAATCTGTTTATGGATTCTTTGGAAATAAAACAAATCTGGGAAGATACTAAATCATATTTACAGGACAAATTACTTGAATCTGAATACCCGTGGTTAAACAATCTATATCCAACAGGTTACGCGGACGGGACTTTTACAGTAATTACCGATATGCAGCTTGCTATTACGATTATCAGAAAGAATTGTTTAGCACAGATTAAAGACGGGCTCAAGCACGTGACGGGTCACGATGTTGAGTTTCAGATTATGTTGGATAAGGAATCCGTTAAAAAGATTAAGGACGAGCGCAAGAAGCTTGAACAAAAGTTCAAAAAGGTTAATACGGAAGAAGAGCCTAATAATCCTGCTCAAGCGGTGCAAATGCAGTCGAATGTCAACCTTAATCTCAAGTATAAGTTTGAAAACTTTGTTGTCGGTGATAACAACAAGAACGCTTGCGCTATAGCAAAGCTTGTTGCAAAGAACCCTGCAGAGAAATATAACCCGTTGTTTATCTATGGTGGTTCAGGTTTGGGTAAGACCCACTTAATGCAGGCTATCGGACACTATGCTTTATTTAATCTTCCGAGAAAAAAGGTTAAATATATTAAGACTCAAGAGTATGTAAACCAGTATATTGACAGCCTTAGGGGTAAAGACAGAACTGAGATGATGACTAAGTTCAGACAACGGTTCAGAAATGTTGATATTCTGCTTATTGATGACATTCAGTTTATAGAATCTAAGACTAAGTGTATGGAAGAGTTGTTTTATACGTTTGAGACTTTGCAACAGCTCAATAAACAGATTGTTATAACTTCCGACAGATTACCAAAAGATATTCCAACTTTACCGGATAGGTTAAGAACACGGTTTGAAATGGGGATTGTTGTAGACATTCAGCCGCCGCCTTATGAGACCAGAATGGCTATTTTAGAAAAGTGGACTAAGGACACTATGGTTGAGATTCCTGCTGACGCTTTAAACTTTATCGCTCAGAACTTCGTTAATAACGTTAGGGAGCTGGAAGGTGCTTTCAATAAGGTTACTGCTTACGCTGATATTGAGGGTAAACCTATTACGCTGGGGTTTGTTCAGGATGTTTTGAAAAGTGAGACTTTGACGAAGAAGATTACTATCAGTAATATTGCGCAGACTGTGGCTGAGATTTATAACATTACTGTTGACGATTTAAAGAGCCCTGCAAGAAGTCACCATATTTCAGAGCCAAGACGTTATGTTGTTTATTTGGCGAGGGAGATGACCCAGATGAGTTATCAGGAGATTGCTGATTATTTGAAGAAGAAGCATACTACTATGCTTTATTCTTACGAAAAAATGGTTGAGGACACTGACAGAAACGTCAAGCTAAAAGAGACTATGAGAGAGCTAAAACAGGCTGTTAAGTGTAACGTGCATTAAGCTTTAGGTGATTGGGAAGCTTCTGCGGGATTAGCTTTTGCAGCTTTTTGAAGTTTAGCGGCCTGACAGTATGAATAGATACCGAATCCTGCGCCGATTGCACCGTTAAGGGCTATTGAGATTTTTGGATTTGTAGGGGTTTTGAACAGTTTAGAGATAAGCCTGTCGAAGATGAAACCTGTTACTGACCAGCAAGCAGCGTTCATGAGCCCTATTGTGAGGGGCGAGTGTGCAAGAACGATATCGTTATTGGCTTCTATCTTTTGAGACAGGGTTTGTTTCGGCTGATTAGCACTGTTATTCTTGAATGAAGCGAAGGAATTATAGTTTACGGGAGCGATATTATTCATAAACACCTACGGTTTTTGTTAATTGATATTTATTTAATACATGTGAAACAGATTTTTTGCGTAATTTCATCAGATTATGAACTTTTGTAACAAAAATAACGGGCACTGAAATTAGATACTTTTTATATACTTTGTATATATGTACACATTAAATAAACACGAGAGAGATATTAAGAATTTATTTTAACCTATATACCCTAATTCCCTTCCTAATTCTAGTTTTAGCCTTCCTTGCGAAAGGCTTTTTTTTGGATTTTGCGTAGGCTAAAGTGAGCAAAAGCGAACGGAACGCCGAAGTAACGCCGAAAAAGTGAACGGAATTTTGCGAAGCAAAACAAGTGAACGACTTGAAGGCGTGGAGCAATAATCCAAGACCAACGCGAGCAGAGACCACTATTCATCAATTAAAGTAAAGTTTTCACCAAGCTCTTGTTCTAATATTTGAATTAATTCAGAAAGTTTCATATTAAACCCTTGCGCAATCTTCCACGCTGTAATAATAGAACAACAAACTTTTCCATTTTCAATCATACTCATATGACCTTTGCCAATATCAAAACTGTGGGCAAAATTGTTTAAGGATTGGTCGGTGTTTTCTTTTCTGTATTTTCTTACAATCTTTCCTAAAGCTATTTGTAAAACTTTTTCATTATCCACTTGCATTTTTTCATAATAAAAGATAGTATATGGTTAGTGTTCTAAATTTAGAGCAATATCAGAGGAGAAATATGAGAAGAGAATTTTTCACACTATTTTTGCATTACAAGTAAAATGTTATATATTTCTTTTAGTTTGTCTGTATTGAAATTAGGAAGTAATAATTTAATTTCATTGATATAATTTAAGTTATCTTCCGTTAGATATTTTACATTGTTATTAAAGAAATACGAAGAATCAACATCAAAGAAATTGCACAATTTTACTAAAAGATTACAAGATAAGAATGTCCTTCCGGTTTCTAATTTTGAAATTGTACGATAATCTACACCAAGATGTTCACCAAGCTTTTCTTGAGTAAGCTTTTTGTTTATACGTAGTTCTTTAATTTTATTACCTAAATTAGTTTTTATACGTTTATCGTCTAACATACTTATATGATATTTTATTTCTCTAAATATTTGTACAATTTTTTAGACATAAACATAGAACTAATATACAGAAAATAAGAAATAAAAAGTTTATTTATAGAATTATTAAGCATAATAAAGGACCGATTATGAGCAAAACATTTGAAGAACAAGTTAAAATATTACAAGACAACCTCAAAATCCCGTACGAAGAGGCGAAAGAGAAAATGATAGTCTACAACGCCACAGATGAAGACGAAGACGGTAAGCTCATAATCTCCTCCGACTTCTCAAAAGTCTTAGAGTACATGAAACTCAAAGAAAACTACGACACACTACTCTCAATAACTGCAATAAAACAAAAGAACAACTTCGAACTCGAATACAAACTCAAATCAAAAACTAACGAGTTTATTACCCTCTATACCATTGTCCAAAACCGGAACCACAGCATTACTCATCTTTACGAAAACGCTGCAGAATTCGAAGAACAAATTGACAAAAAGTTTGATATCATCTTCTACTAAAATCTATTCCTCGTTTTCTTCCTGGGCTTCGAGTATGGCTAAAATTTTGTCCTGTTCGAGTTTATCGTGAATCTGTGAGTTTATCTCACCACCGATAAGCAATAACATAGACGTGAAATACAACCAAATCATTAACATCGCAAACGCCGCAATCGAGCCGTATATAAAGTTATAAGTGTGTAAAGTATTAACGTACAAAGCAAACCCGCCCGACGCAATCAACCATATAACACAGAAAAATATCGCACCCGGCAGAGCGCTCTTACGCTTAAGCTCCTCGCTCCACGATACATCAGGAAAGATATAATAATGTAAAAACGCCATTATAAACAATGCCAAAAACGCTATCGGCCACCTGATTAATAACAGCACATCACCCATTTCAGGAGTAATTGCGGTATAAGCTATCAAAAACCGGATAATCAGCTTCCCAAAGATAATAGTGTTAATACTCAAAAACAACACCAACGTATTAACAATAACCATCATCAACGACAACAGTCTCGTATAAATAAACGCCCTCGTCTCTTCAACCTTATAGGCTCTGTTCATACCCTTTATAACAACAGACAAAGCGTTCATTGACATAAAAAGTGTTACAAACAACGCAAAAAAAGCAACAGAACGACCGCTTGCAAACTCAAGCACCTGATTCAGCACCATGTGAATCAACCTTACAGAATCCTCAGGCATAAACTTGAGCAAGAATATGAAAAGCGGGTTCATATAATAGTTTTTACCGATAAGGTTAAACAACGACATCAAAAACAGCATAAACGGGAATATCCCGATAACAAGCATATAACTCATCTCTGCAGCCATGCCTGAAAAATCGTGCTCGATAATAGAAAGTATGGTTTTTTTCAAAAAGTTATAAGTCTTAGTCTTCATAACCCGCCTTCTTTATCGCATCAAGCACCTTTTTAACAGCAGTCTCAACACCGGATTTAATCGTACAGCCAGCAGCTCTTGAGTGTCCGCCGCCACCAAACTCTGAACATATCTTAGCAACATCATAAATCTTGCTGCGCATTGATATTTTAGAAGTCTTATTAGGCTCAACCTCTTTGACAACAAACGCAATATCAGTCGTCTCAATCGCTCTTAAGCTCTCAGCAAGCCCTTCTGTATAATCATCCTTCGCCTTAAACCGTTCCAAATCCTTTTTATAAACAGTCGTATAAGCAATCTTATTATCATCGCTAAAAACTGCTTTTTGAATACAATGGTTCTGGAACATGACATAACTCTTTGATTTAAGTTCATAGCAATACGTATAGACCTTGTTGGGATTAACCCCGAGCTTAACAAGTTCGCTTGCTATCTGAAAAACTTCCGCTGTGGTATTATCGAACCTAAATCCGCCTGTATCTGTCAGAATAGCGGTATAAATACATTCTGCCGTATCCAAATCGAGTTCCCAACCCCATAACTTAAACAGTTTAAACAACACTTCACCCGCTGAGCTTGCTTCCGGAAGAACGTAATTGTAATCGCCAAAATTGTTATTGGTTTTGTGGTGGTCGATATTAACCGTTGTTTTAGCTCTGTCGAAAAGCGGTTTCATATCAGAGATTCTGTCTATAGCCGCAACATCAACAGTGATAACCAAATCATAAACAATAGAAGTATCAAAACTGTGTTTTGCGTATTCCATATTCGGCAAAAACTTATAGATAGGCGAAATATAGGTCAGAGTACAGATATCGCAGCGTTTTTTAAGGTTATGATAAATCGCTGAATAAAGACCGCAGGTTGAACCTAAAGCATCGCCGTCAGGGTTGACGTGTGAGATGATTAGAATCTTCTTCGCACTTTGTATTGCCTCTTTAATCTTCTCATAGTTCATTGTATAATGATATCACAAAACTTTTACGGTGGCAAAATGAAAGAAATTTTATACACGGATTTTGAAGGGTTAGACGATTTGATGTCTAAGATGCTGGCAGAAAATGCACAGTTGCAAAAGGCTATGAAACGTTCTAACCTGTATAAGTTCTGGTCGAAGGTTGTAGGCAAACCCTTTGACACCAAATCCAAACCCCACGGGATGATAGGTGCACACACAATGGTTGTTGCTTGTGAAAGCGCTGTTGTTGTTCAGGAGCTGACACTCCGTAAACGTCAAATCATCAAAAAACTCGCACCTTACGTTAAATCGTTACGTATCAATTTGAAAGATATCGTTTTCGACGTAAAGAGATGGAACAATTAATTTACTATTTTTCTATGTTTACAGTATAATTGTTTTAATGGAAAAATGAGGGTTAGCTGTTGAAAAATCACGCGTTATCTATATGGATATTAGTAGCTCTGGTTGCGGGTATAATCGTAGGTGCTGTAGCGCCTGAATTCGCCGTAAAAATGCACCCGTTGGCAACTATATTCTTAAGAATGGTTAAGATGATTATTGCACCGTTGTTGTTTGCAACGCTTGTTGTAGGGATTGCAGGACACGGTGATGTCAAAAAAGTGGGTCGTGTAGGGCTTAAGACCATTATCTATTTTGAGGTTGTAACAACAATAGCGTTGCTTATCGGGCTTGGGGTTGCAAACTTCACAAATCCCGGAAGCGGCAACTTTAACGCTATTAACTTCCCGAACCTTGATGAAATCACTCAGATGTCTTCTATGGTTCATCACAATTCTTTCAGTGACTTTTTCACGGGTATGTTCCCGACAAGTATTGTACAATCTATGGCAGAAGGCAATCTGTTACAGATAGTTGTATTCTCTATCTTCTTCGCGCTTGCTATCTGTGCAATCGGGCAAAAAGCTAAACCCGTTATGGATTTACTCAACTCTGTTTGTCAGATAATGTTCAAGTTCACGGAGTTTGTTATGTTGTTTGCGCCTATCGGTATCTTTGGTGCAATCTCTTACACCGTTGGCTCTAACGGGATTATGGTACTCAAAAACTACGCAAAAATCATAGGTTCATTGTATTTTGCACTGTTCATATTCGTAGCGTTTGTATTATTCATAGCCTGCAAAATAGTCGGAATCTCGTTAAGAGCGCTATTGAGAGCTATTGAAGAGCCTGCTTTGCTTGCATTCTCTACAGCAAGTTCAGAAGCGGCACTACCAAAGGCTATGGAGATTATGGAGAAATTCGGGGTACCGAAATCAATCGTCGGGTTTGTTATGCCTACAGGCTACACGTTCAACCTTGACGGAAGCACGTTATACCTTGCAATTGCGGTTATTTTCTGTGCTCAGCTTGCAGGGGTTGATATGACTATCGAGCAGCAGTTGATTGTTATGTTTGCACTTATGGTTACAAGCAAAGGTATTGCAGGTGTTCCGCGTGTTGCACTAATCGTGCTTGCGGGAACCTTAACAAGTTTTCATATCCCAATCGTTGGTATTGCAGTATTATTAGGTATCGACCAGTTGTTAGATATGGGTAGAACAACCGTTAACCTTATCGGAAACTGCGTCGCAACAGTAGTTATTGCACGTTGGGAAAACGAGTTTGATTATGATAAAATGAATAATTACATCGTGTCTTCCGCCGAGAAGCTCGAATGTAAAAAATATAATGAGGAGCAATAAATGACAGAAGAAAATAATAAGGTTGAATATAAAAAGACGCTTAACCTTCCTGAAACTACGCTTGCTATGCGTGCTAATGCTACAGTAAGAGAGTTGGAAATCCAAAAGTTCTGGGAAGAAAACAATATTTATGAAGAGATTGTAGGACAACGTGACAAAACAAAATCTTTTATCTTACACGACGGTCCTCCGTATCTGAGCTCTGAAAAAATCCACGTTGGTACAGCTTTAAACAAAATCCTTAAAGATATTTTAATCAAATACAAATCTCTAAAAGGGTTCTATGCTCCTTATGTACCAGGTTATGACGGACACGGTCTGCCTATCGAAAACGCTGTTGTTAAGAACATCAAAGGCGGTCGTCACGCAATCACCGAAACAGAACTCAGAGCAAAATGCAGAGAGTTCGCTCATAAGAACCTTAAAGGTCAAGAGAGCGAGTTCAAAAGATTAGGTGTTCTCGGCAACTGGGAAAACCCTTATCTTACAATCAACCCTGAATACGAAGCTGAACAGGTTAGAGTATTCGGCGAAATGTACAAAAAAGGTTATATCGAAAAAGGGCTTAAACCTGTTTACTGGTGTGCTTCTTGTGAAACAGCGCTGGCTGAAGCAGAGGTTGAATACGCAGACCACACCTCTACATCTATCTATGTAAGGTTTAAGTTCGATTCAGAATCAACTTCAAAAATCCAAAACTTAGTTGACCTTCAAGGTAAAGATGTTTACGCAATCATCTGGACAACTACACCTTGGACGATTCCTTCAAATATGGCTATTTCTATGCACCCTCGTTATGAATACACATTCTTTAATTATAACGGTGATGTTTATGTTGTAGCTCAAGAGTTGTTGGGTTCGTTCTTGAAAGATGTTGAATGGGAAGAATCAGACATCAAGGTTCTTGGAACTTGCAAAGGTCAGGATTTAGAGCTTTTGACAACAAACCACCCGCTTGTTAACCGTAAATCACCTATTATCTTAGGCGAACACGTAACATTAGAAGCCGGTACAGGTTCTGTTCACACCGCTCCGGGTCACGGTTTAGAGGATTACGAGGTTGGCTGCAAATACAATATCGAAGTATTCTCACCGTTAGACGCTGCAGGTGTTTGGACTGATATCGTCGGTATCGATGAGCTTGTGGGAGTACCTTACTACAAAGGTAACGCTATGGTTATCGAAATGCTAAGCGGTAAAGGTGCATTATTAAAACAACAAGACATCCAACACAGTTATCCGCACTGCTGGAGATGTAAAAAACCGGTTATCTATAGAGCTACACCTCAATGGTTTGTTAAGGTTGACAAATTCAGAGACGAAACTCTTGAATCAATCAAAGGTGTAAAATGGATTCCTGCAAGCGGTGAAAACCGTATCGGAAACATGGTTGCAACACGTACAGACTGGTGTATTTCACGTCAAAGAGCGTGGGGTGTGCCTATCCCTATCTTCTATTGTGAAGACTGCGGCGAGGTTATCTGTACGGATGAAACTATCGAAAACGTAGCAAAAATGTTTGATAAAGAAAGTTCAGACGCGTGGGTTAAATACTCAGCGGAAGAATTGTTGCCTCAAGGTTTCAAATGTCCTAAATGCGGTAAGACACACTTTAGAAAAGAACGCGATATTATGGACGTTTGGTTCGATAGCGGTGTTTCTTGGAGAGCTGTTGTTGAAAAACGCGCTGATGAACTCGGTCACACACCTGTTGATTTGTACCTTGAAGGTTCTGACCAACATAGAGGCTGGTTCCAGTCTTCTTTGTTGACTTCTATCGCAACACAAGGTAAAGCACCTTATAAAGAAGTGCTTACTCACGGGTTCGTATTCGGTGAAGACGGCAGAAAGATGTCAAAATCTTTAGGTAACTACATCAGACCTGATGATATTATCAAAAACTACGGTGCCGATATCCTCAGATTATGGGCAGCATCCGTTGATTACAGAAACGACATCAAAATCGGTAACAATATCATCGGTCAGTTGACAGAAATCTTTAAGAAAACAAGAAACACGGCAAGATTCTTAATGGGTAATATCCACGACTTCAACCCGGCAGAAGATTACGTTGGTTACGCTGATTTGAAACCTATCGACAAGTTTGCTTTGCATAAACTAAACAAAGTTATTGCAGAAGTAACAGAATCGTTTGAAAACTACGAGTTCTACAAGTACTTCCAATGCTTGCAAAACTTTGCGGCAGTCGATTTAAGCTCGTTCTATCTTGATATCGTAAAAGACAGATTGTATACTGCGGGCAAAAAATCGTTATCAAGACGCGCTTGTCAGACCGTGTTATATGAAACATTACAAACATTGGTTCGAATCCTTGCACCTGTAATGCCTCATCAGGCAGAAGATATCTGGCAAAACATGCCTGAATACCACAAAAACGGTGTGAAGAGCGTATTGTTGACTAACTGGCCTAACGTTCAGGCTTTATGGACAAATGAAGCGTTAGAAAAAGACTTCACAAAGATTCTTAAGGCAAGAGAGGTTGTAACAAGAGCGATTGAGCCTTTGAGAAGCGAAAAGAAAGTCGGAAGCTCATTAGAGGTTGCTGTTTACCTTAAGGCTGATGATTCTGAGGTATTAAAGAAGAATCAGGCTGATTTGGGCGATATTTTCATCGTTTCACAAGCTTATGTTACTGATATTAAACCGGCTGAGGTTCTTAGCGAATACTCAGAAGAAGGTTACACTGTTTGGGTAACAAAAGCAGAAGGCGAAAAATGCGAACGTTGTTGGAAATACCGTCAACTCGGTGAACATCAGGGCTATGAAACGATTTGTTCTGATTGCTATGACGCTGTAGTGGAGTAAACCCGATGAGCGATATCAATGTATGCTTAGCGTGTGATAATAACTATGCAAAATATGCAGGGGTTGTTATTGCGTCTGTTCTTGCTAACGCTAATGATGACGACAACTTGAATATTTATATCCTTGACGGCGGGATTGAAGAAGATAAAAAAAACGAAATCCTGTCATTAAAATCTATCAAAGACTGCAGGATTGAGTTTGTTGGTATTGATGAGAGCATGTTCGAGGATTATAAGAAGGTTGCCACCCACAAATACATTTCTATTGCAACATATTATCGGTTAAGACTATCGACTTTGTTACCTGATGTTGACAGAATAATCTATTTTGACTGCGATATGGTAGTAAATTCAAGTCTGGCTGAACTGTTTAATACTGAGCTCGGTGATAATATTATTGCGGGTGTTCGTGACATAAATAAACGCATGCTTAAGAAAAACCCGTCTTATATCAATGCGGGATTAGTACTTTTTGACCTTAAAAAGATACGTGAGCAGGGTATAGAACAACAGTTTTACGATTATACAAACAAGAATTTTGAAACAATAACGGTTGGCGATCAGCAGATTATAAATGATGTTTTGAATGGCAGGATAAAGATTGTCGGTGATGAATGGAATGTACAATCAAGCAACTTTACAAACCGTTCAAGCTACACAAAACATCCTAAGGTAGTCCATTATGTAGCGAGAAAGAAACCATGGCACTTTGGTTCGTTTAGTTTTCACAGAGCGTTATATTTTAAGTATCTGCAGTTGACCCCGTGGAAGCTCACAACAGCGAAAGAAAAGTTTTACTGGTACTATTTAAACCAGTTAAAATCGCTTGTAGACTATGTTTTCTACCGTCCGCTTTTCTTGTTTAGACCACGCTTCTACGAAGCTGTACTCAAAACTTATTTTTCTTTTTAACGTTTGAGAATACTTCTTCAAACGTTTCTATAGGTACGAGTTTGTAGCCGCAGTCTTCTGCCAGTCCGCCGCCCATAGCGAAAATCTCTTCCTGCGGGTAACGTCTGCAGATACCCGGACGGGTCTTGTGTATCTTACACAGATTAGTCTCAGGGTCAAGGTTCTGACACTCAAATATAAGCCCTATCTCATCCTTACCTGTCACTTTCAAATAAGTATAAAACCTGTGCTGATGTTTAAGGTTCTCAAAATCCTTCTCGTCCTGTATTACACCTTTTGCGTGTTTTACATAAATCTGCCTGCAGCAGCGTCCGCAGCCTTTACAGCTGCCGATACGCTGATACTTACGTTTCAGAATCTTTGTAAGATAGAATTTTTTAAGCTTATTAAACATTGTTAATCGCTAACCATTTATACGCTTGTTCGTTTGATTCAGGCATACCAATTACATAAGTACCGCCGTAACGTCCGCGAGCAAATCTCAAAATACCCTGTTTTGCAAGGTTATTAAGCGCTTTTCTTATAGTGTTCTTGTTAACATCCAACATCTCTGACAACTCGTTGATAGAAGGAAGCTTTGAACCGATATCATAGTTGTTTATGATAATGTTTTTAATCTTGTTTTGAATCTTCTCGTAATGATAAAACGCTGTCTCCTGAGCAGGTGCAAAGATTGACATCTCACGTCTCGGCTCAATCGCAGGGTTTTGCGAGTTGCTGATTACAACAGTACCGTATGAACCGCGTCTTGTTAACAACATCTTTTCTTTAACTAGCGATTGGATAGCGTTATGCATAGTCTTCATGCTCACGTTGAACTCTTTCGCCAACTCTTCGTTTGAAGGGATTCTGTCACCGATTGAATAGTTTGAACAAATATGTTGTTTCAAATCGTTCGTAATCTTGCTCACTAATGTTTCTTCATCAGTGTTTTCGTTAATGATAAACTCGTTATTGGTTATAATAAGGTTCTTTTTCTCATCATATTTTACAATCCCGTCAGTGATAAGCTTTGAGATAGCTGACATAACAGTGTTAACTGCCATATCAATCTCTTTTGCAAGCTGTCTTGTTGCAGGCATATGTTGACCTATCTGCATATTGTTTGAAAGGATGTAGTTTTTAATACGTTCTTCTGCAATATCTTTTTTAGAAGTGCGTTTTCTCATCTCAGACATATCGTCGTTTTTGTCTTTGATAATCGAACCGATACGTTGTTTTGAATAAATATATTCTCTATCCTCAAGAATCTTCAAAACATTCTGGATAGTGCCTAAGCTAACCCCTAAATAATAGGCAAGGTCAGATTTTGTAGGTAACAAATCGCCAATATTAGCAATCTTTGTTTTTAATGCTGTATCGATACTTTTCATTATCAAGTTAGCAATAGTTTCTGTCTTGTTGCTGTTTTGCAAATCCGGTACAGACATATTCATATCAGATACTTTCAAGTGTCTAAGTTCGTTTTTCTTGTATGTTACGTATTTCATTACCTACCCCATTTATTAAATTGATACTTTCTACAATTCATAGTGTACCATACATAAAAAAACAAACATACCCTGTAAAGATGATTTTTACATAAGTTAATATAAGTTGATATTAGACTTCGCCGATTAGGTCGTATTCGTCGCAGTCAACAATCCTGATATTCTCAATATCACCTGGAACCAGAGGTTCATCAGATTTAATGTAGACTACTCCGTCAACCTCAGGAGCGTCGTTTTGGGTTCTTGCAACAACATAACCTTCATCAGTATAGCTTTCGATTATACAAGGCATGGTCTTACCCACAAAGCTCTCATTGATTGATTTTGAGATACCTTGTTGCAATTCCATTAGCTTGTTACGACGTTCTGTCATGACCTTTTTAGGAACCCGTGGTTTCATATCATAAGACGGAGTGCCTTTTTCTCTTGAGTACTCAAAAACCCCCATTTTATTAAACTTCATATCCTTAACGAAGTTATACAAATGTTCAAACTCTTCTTCCGTTTCGCCCGGGTAACCCACAATAAACGCTGTTCTTATTGCAACATCAGGTATACGTTTACGGATGTTTGCTATCATCTCTCGATAATCAAACGCAGGTCGGTTCATACGTTTAAGCATATCAGGGTGCGAATGCTGCAGCGGAATATCAACATACTTCACAACCTTGTCACATTCAGCGATAGCGTCTAATAAGTCGTCTTTCATCATGGTAGGATAAGCGTACATAATCCTTATCCAGCCTAGCCCTTCAATCTTGTTCAGCTCTCTTAATAGTTCAGGAAGCATAGGTTTTTTATACAAATCAATCCCGTAACCCGTTGTGTCCTGAGCGATAAGGATAATCTCAGTCACACCTTTTTTCACAAGCAACTTCGCTTCATCGATAATATTTTCCATTTTTCTTGAACGGTAATCACCCCTCAAATACGGGATAATACAGTATCCGCAACGGTAGTTACAGCCGTCGGCTATCTTTATATAAGAACTTGAACCAACAGTAATCTGCTGACGTTCAATGTTTTCCGGATAAATATATTCAGGTTCAGAACTAACTTCCTGTCTGTATTCTCCGTCAGTCTCTAACGACTTTATAACATCAACTATCTTTGTAAACTCAGTAGTACCAACCATTGCAGCTATTTCAGGAATAGCTTTTTTCAGTTCATCACCGTGTTTTTGAGCTAAACACCCTGCAATAATAACCTTTTTACCCTCATTAACCATTTCCAGAATAGAATCAACCGACTCTTTTTCAGCATCGTGGATAAAAGAACAAGTATTAACGATAACAATATCAGATTCGTTTTCGTTAAGGGTAATCTCATAACCGTTCTGAGCTAATGTTCCCAACATCAGTTCGGAATCAACCAAGTTCTTCGCACATCCGTGACTTATCAAAGCTATTTTTTTCATATTCCACCTAGTTATTCAAACTATGTAACGGAGCCGGAATTCTACCCGCTCTATTCACAAAATCGGCTGATGATAAAGAGTTAACTGCAACAATCGGAGCTTCACCGAGTAATCCGCCAAACACAACCTTGTCACCGACAGACTTGCCAACTGCAGGAATCAATCTGACCGCAGTAGTTTTTTTGTTTATCATCCCGATTGCCATTTCATCCGCTATCATGCCTGCAATAGTAGTTGTCGGAGTATCACCCGGAATCGCAATCATATCAAGCCCGACAGAACATACAGAAGTCATAGCTTCCAGCTTATCGAACGTTAAATAACCTTTTGTAGCCGCTTCTATCATGCCGGCATCTTCTGAGACAGGAATAAACGCACCGGATAACCCGCCCACATAAGAGCTTGCCATAATCCCGCCCTTTTTAACAGCGTCATTCAACATAGCTAATGCTGCAGTCGTACCGTGTGCGCCCGCGTGCTCAAGTCCCATAGCCTGAAATATCTCTGCTACACTATCGCCAATCGCAGGAGTAGGCGCCAACGACAAATCGATTACACCAAACGGGATATCAAGTTTCTTAGCCAAATGTCTTCCGACAAGTTCACCCGTTGAAGTAATCTTATAAGCTGTCTGTTTGATAACCTTTGCAAGAGTACCCATATCAGCGGCTTTGCCTAAGTTTGCAATAGCAGCCTTAACAACACCCGGCCCTGAAACACCAACGTTCAAAGCACATTCAGGCTCACCGTATCCGCAATACGCACCCGCCATAAACGGATTGTCGTTTACAGAGTTACAAAAACATACAAACTTCGCTGCACCCAAGCTGTCGTTATCTTTTGTAAGTTCAGCTGATTTTTTGATAACCTCAGCAACCTTCAAAACCGCATCCATATTAATACCGGCTTTTGAACTTCCGACGTTAACAGATGAACACAACCTGCTTGTTTCAGCTAACGCTTGAGGGATAGATTCAATAAGCGCTATATCGCCTTTTGTACAACCTTTTTCAACAAGCGCAGAATACCCGCCAACAAAATCAACCCCGACCTCTTTAGCAACATTATCAAGAGTCTTCGCTATTTTTACATAGTCATAGCTGTCACAAGATTCTCCGATAATCGATATCGGCGTAACTGAAATACGTTTGTTGACGATAGGAATAGCATAGTCAGCAGCTATCTCATCAGCGTATTGAACAAGGTTCTTCGCATACTTATAAATCTTGTCGTGTATACGTTTACATAAAACATCAATGTCTCTGTCGATACAATCTCTTAAACTAATAGATAAAGTTACCGTTCTGATATCAAGATTGTATAACTTAATCATATTGATAGTTTCTAAGACGAGGTTTTCATCAAAGCTTCTCATATTCACTCCCTGAACTTGTTCTCAAGAATTGTTGTAAAATCTCCATTTTCTGCGGTTTAAGAACCAATCTCAATTCTACACGTCTGCTTCTTTTGTAATCTTCTTTTCCGTTAACAAGAATAGGTCGGCTGAAACTTGCGCCTTCAACCCTAAGAATCTTCGTCAAATCGTTATAATAAGGTTTGTTTTTACAAAGCACAAACACATAGTTTGCAACATTATAAGCACGGTTCATAGAAAGGTTCATGTTCAACATATACTGCTGCTGTTTCGATGATACGCCCCTAAACAATTGTGAATCGGTATGACCCTGAATAACCACATAAGTAATATGTTGTCTGAGAGGACCTGTCATAACGTTATCAAAATAAACAGGCAAGAATTTCGCAAGAAACTCTCTTCCCTTAGGAGTAAGTTCTGCACTATTAAGCCTGAACAGTTCCATATCAGAGATTTTAGCCATACCGCTGAACGGGTCAATTTCAATATCGGCAGGTTTTTCTTGCACTTCCTGATTCTGAATATCTGTATTTTCAACCTTAACCTTTGCATCGACATTGATATTTTTCATGTCTTTTACCATTTGTTGAACGGTTTCACAAACAACCTTAGCAGCTTCACCGTTACCCTGACCTGTATTAGCACAATATGCAAAGAACAATGTCGCAAATATCATGAACATCCCGATGAACAAGTCGGACATGGTTACCCAGAATATGTTTCCACCTTCTTCGTGTGGTTTTTGTCTAACCTTTGCGCCCATGTTTTAGAACAAGCCTCCTAATTCATCACCGCTGTCAGATTTTTTCGACATAGTGTCGTTCAGGTTGTTTACACCAAAGATTAAACTATCAAGATACGGCATAATAACGTTTGCCAAATCCTTCTGGATAGTTGTAGAGAACGCTTTTGGTATAGATTTTAAGATTGTACCGTTGTCGTGGTTTTGAATCTTTGAAGTCTTCAAAAGGTCGACAAGGAAGGCTTCTGTTGTCGTAATACCGAACAACGAACCGATTTTTTCGATAACATTTTCACAAGCTGTATTCAAAACAAGTGAACTTGTAAGCTTGTTAACCATTGTAAATGTCAAACAAGAACCTACCGCAAGTACCGAACAGATAGCTGCAACCTGCATATCGCCTACGAAGTGCGCAACTGAGTGAGTAAGCGCTTCCGGTGTTGAGAAGTCCAGCTTACCGAACGCTTCTGCAATCTTCAAGAACGTAAAGAACGGACCGAAACCTGTAAGCAATTCAGGTAACGCGTTCAAGAAGTTCTTGTTATAGTGCGGTGTAATCATTGAATCTTCGTTGAAGAAATATGGAATATCAACCGTAGATTGAATCCCTGAAACTCTGTCTGATACGTTTTCAAACTCGATAGAGTCTTCACTATCCTGAAACGCAATTGTATCAGAGAAAAGTAGAGCGTCTTTGAACTGTTCAAACGGTCTTGCAGAAGTGAAGTGTGAAGACATGATTTGCTTGAACTCTTCATATCTGTATGACATATTGCTCTTTTCAAAAGTATCTAAATCAGCATGTAAAGCCTTCAAATCCTTAGCAATAGTTAAATAACGCTTTAACATATATCCAAAACCCGTCCAGAACGTTGTTATGATAATCAAAATCGGAGGGTCTTTTAATAATTTAATTAAAAATTCCATTCTTTCTTCCTTCTTTTCTAATCGTTAAGAGTATTCTAACATAAAATTTTTATATAATCTACTTGATACAAGATTTTGTAGTTGTATAATTTAGTTATGATTAAGAGACGAATTTCAAAACAAATTTCAATAGGTGACGTAAAGATTGGCGGAGGTGCGCCTATATCGGTTCAAACGATGTGTAACACCGATACGCGCGATATTGAATCAACCTTAAACCAGATAAAAGAGTTTGAACAGGCAGGCTGCGACATAGTAAGGTTGGCTGTACTAAATAAAGACGCAGCAGCAGCTATAAAAGAACTGGTTAAAAAATCTAACTTACCGCTCGTAGCTGACATCCATTTTGACTACAGATTGGCTATGCAATGTATAGAAAACGGTATCCACGCACTGAGAATCAACCCTGGTAATATCGGTAAACGCGAACACACAGAAAAAGTTGTTAACCTCGCTAAAGCCAATAATGTACCTATCAGAATCGGTATCAACGCAGGCTCACTGGAGAAAGAACTTAAAGCACGTGAAGACCTGACTTTAGCGCAAAAAATGGTTGAAAGCGCTTTCGGTCATATAAGAATCTTAGAAGATTTAAACTACGACAATATAAAAATCTCACTCAAGTCATCTGATGTTCAAACAACATTGGAAGCGTATAGATTGATAGCAGAAAAAGTTGATTATCCGCTCCACGTCGGTGTAACAGAAGCCGGAACATTAAAACGCGGTCTTATCAAATCATCAGTCGGTATCGGAACACTCCTCGCAGAAGGTATCGGCGATACCATAAGAGTTTCTTTGACAGAAAACCCTGTAGAAGAGGTTTATGCAGGCTGGGAGATTCTAAAATCGTTGGATTTACGTTCAAGAGGCGTAAATTTCATCTCTTGCCCAACCTGTGGCAGAACACAGATTGACTTAATCTCGCTCGCTAAAAAAGTAGAAGACAAATTCGCTAACCTTGATATACCGATTACGATTGCCACTATGGGCTGCCCTGTTAACGGCCCGGGTGAAGCTGCAAGCGCTGATTACGGTATTGCAGGTGCTATCGGTGAAGGTTATATCTTCAAAAAAGGCGAAATTATACTGTCGCGTATCCCTGAAAAAGACCTGCTCACAGAGCTTGAACGCGTTATTAAAGAAGATTATAATTTATAGAATATTTGTTATATAATTAAGTTATGAATATCGAATGCGTTGTAGACAGAATACGTGAAATAATCGACGACGAGAACTATACTCAATTGAAAGAGACTCTCGCAGGGTTTCACGCTGCCGATTTGGTGGATATCTTTGAAGAACTCTCACCAAAAGAACGTCTTGCGTGTTTTAAGCAGATAGATGAAGAACTCGCAGCCGATACTCTTGAATACTTACAACCGCAATTACAGGTAGAACTCCTTAGCGAAATCGATGAAGAACTCGCTTCAAGCATTATCGCTAAAATGCCTCACGACGAAGTTGCCGATATCTTAGGGGATATGGAAGACGATGAAAGTCAGTCATACCTTGATAAACTACCGTTAAAGCTATCGTCTGAACTTCGTGAATTGATGACCTATAACGAAGAATCTGCCGGCGGTATTATGAACCCTATCGTCTTGACAGTTAATTCTGAATCAAACGTCAAAGACGTTCTTGATACAATCAGACTAAAAGCCGAAGAAGATAATATGGAGCTATATTACGTTTACGTAATCGATAAACAAAAACACTTATTAGGTGTTGTATCATTAAGAAAACTTTTGACAGCTCCTTTCAGACAAAAAATTACCGAAGTAATGACAACCGATATCGTTAAACTCCACGTCGACGACAGACAAGACCATATTGCAGAAGAGTTTATGAAATACCAGTTCAACGCCCTTCCTGTTGTGGATTTATATAACAGATTAAAAGGTATCGTAACCTGGGATGACGTTCAAGATATCGTTGAAGAAGAAACAACAGAAGAAATCTATACATCATCCGGTATCGCAACAGAACTCGTTGAAGACGAAGACGACATCTTGACGGGTAATATTTTCAACGCTGTAAAGGCACGTACACCGTGGCTTTTCATCACTCTTATAGGTGAATTTATAGCGGTACACGTGGCAAACCATTTTGATGAAACACTGAGAATATTACCGATTATTGCAATCTTTATGCCGTTATTGATAGGTTTGGGCGGTAATATCGGAATTCAAAGTATTACACTTATCGTACGTGGTCTTTCTACCGGTCAACTTACATTGAAAATGGCTATGCACCATATCCTGAGAGAGACAGGTATCGGACTTTTGATTGGTATAATCTTCGGTGCGCTTGTTATGGCTGTAACTTATGGCTGGCAGCATTCTATCGGACTTGGCGCTGTTATCGGATTATCGATGACCGTTAACATGATGTGTGCAACCTTAATCGGTACGATTACACCGTTTGTACTTAAGAAGCTTAAGATTGACCCTGCTATCGCCTCCGGTCCTGTTATTGCAACGATAATCGACGTTATCGGACTGGGTATTTATTTCACGCTTGCTACTTTGTACCTTTTACATATTAAGTAATTAGTGAAAGAACGTGATATAGATATATAGCGCAACACAGAGGAACAAAACGGCTCCGCCGATGAAGTTGAACTTGTTCGCTGATTTTGGGTTAGCTAGCTGGCTTGGATATACATAAGTGTTAGCCTGCGCTTTTTTCTTTTTATAAAGCTGGGTATTTTTACGGGCGGTTTTCTTCTTTTCAAGGTATTTTTCTTTTAGCTTACCTTTTTGTTTTTTATCGCCCATAACGAGAGTTTCTTCTGAGAACTCGAGTTTTTCGACGTTTTTGTTCCCGCCTGTCATAACAACGTAGTTGATTGCGACTTCAAACGCGCGCTGAATACAATCAAGCGCAACGTTACCGTCTTGTTTAACTTTTGAACCGTGAGCATAAGCGTTACCCTGCGACTTTAAAAAATAAAGGTCATTTACGAGTTCACGCTGACGAATATTTTTATTAAATAAGTCTTGTAGGGTTGAAAGACATTCATCGAATGTGCTGTCGGGGATGTATCTGTCAGCAAGCAGGTTCTTGCAAACGTTTTCCGCAAATCGACGGGTCTGGATAATGCTTTGTTCAAAATACTCGTCTCTGTATAACTTCTCTGCGTCTGAAATTATCTTGAATAAATCAGAATCAACCTTTTCCATAAAACTGAAATTTGACATAACCATATTATAGCATGCAATATATTTATGTTAAAATACTGTAAGAAAATGAGGTTTAAAATGTCAATAAACGATTATATAGAACACACTTTACTAAAACAGGACGCAACAAAAGAAGAGTTCACAAAGCTTTATGAAGAAGCTATGGAACACAAATTCTTCGGGGTATGCATAAACCCTGCTTATGTAAAATCCGCTAAAGAATACCTAAAAAACAGCGATGTAAAAATAGTTACAGTAATCGGGTTCCCTCTCGGTGCCACAACAACTGAGGTAAAAGTTTTTGAAACCACACAGGCAGTAGAAAACGGCGCCGATGAGATTGATATGGTTATAAACGTTTCAAAACTGAAAGATAAAGATTACGACTATATAATAAACGACATCAAATCAGTGAAATCAGCCTGCCAAACAAAGAACCTTAAAGTCATCTTAGAGACAGACTTGCTAAATTCGGATGAAATCGGTATAGCCTGTGAATTGTGTATAAAAGCAGGTGCTGATTTAGTAAAAACTTCAACCGGTTTTGTTAAAAACGGTGTCGGAGCGAAAGTCGAAGACGTACGTCTTATGAGCGAAACAGTTAAACCGCACGGGCTGAAAGTTAAAGCCTCAGGCGGTATAAGAGATTATGAAAAAGCTATGGCAATGATAGAAGCCGGTGCCGACAGATTAGGCACAAGCTCAGGAGTTGCAATTGTTAATAACGGAAAGGAATATAAATGTTAAGAGCCGGAATAGTAGGATTACCAAACGTAGGAAAGTCAACATTGTTCAACGCATTGACTTCATCAATGAACGCACAGAGCGCAAATTACCCGTTCTGTACAATAGAACCAAACGTTGGGGTTGTAACAGTGCCTGACGAAAGATTAGAGATATTAAAAGATTTATGTAAAGCACAAGAGATTATCCCTACAGCTATCGAGTTTGTTGATATTGCCGGACTTGTAAAAGGCGCAAGTAAAGGCGAAGGCTTGGGTAACCAGTTCTTACATAATATAAGAGAGGTTGACGCTATTATTCAGGTAGTAAGATGTTTCGATGACGAAAACACTATCCACGTATCAGGTAAGGTCGACCCAATCGATGATATCGAGATTATCAATACGGAATTAGTGCTTGCTGATTTGGCGTCAATCGAAAAACGTGAAGCAAGAATACTTAAACAGGTTAAAGCCGGCGATAAGGCTGCCGTTTTGGAAGACAAAGTTTTGAAGAAGCTTTCTGATTTGTTATCAGCGGGTTCATTCATCAATCCGGAAGACCATTTTGATGAAGAGGAACAGGGTGTTATCAAGTTGATGAACCTTATGTCTGTTAAACCGGTTATTTATTGCGCTAACGTTTCCGAAGACGATTTGAAGAGCGGCAATGATTACACAAAACGTGTTGAAGAATACGCTAGCAGCCATAACGCACAAATGGTTATTATCTCAGCAAAGATAGAAGAAGAACTTGTTGCGTTGGGTAAAGAGGAAGCTAAAGAATATTTGGCTGATTTGGGTGTCGAAACAAGCGGTATCGATAAGATGATTAAGTCAGTTTATAGCTTATTGAAGCTGTTGTCGTTTATCACAGCAGGTGAAAAAGAAATTCACGCTTGGACTATCAAGCAGGGTACAAAAGCTCCGCAGGCTGCAGGTGTTATCCATACGGATTTTGAAAGAGGGTTCATTAGAGCTGAAATTACACCATATAAGGACTTTGCAGAGTACGGGTCTTATGTAGCTTGTAAGGAAAAAGGGGTTACAAGACTAGAAGGCAAGGATTATGTTGTTCAGGACGGAGACCTTGTTCACTTCAGGTTTGCGACTTAATTTTACTTTCTGCATGTTTATTGTAAGATATAATAAGTGTGCATAAAAAATGGAGAAAAGATTATTGGAAATAAAAGACGGCTTAAACGAATCATACTTGGGAAGACACGTATTAGCGGAATTTTTTGAATGTAACCCTAATATTTTGAACAATAAGGATAAGATAGAAAACTTAATGGTAGATGCAGCGATTGAATGTGGAGCTACTATTGTACAAAAATGTTTTCACATGTTTTCACCGTATGGAGTTAGCGGGGTCGTAATTATTTCTGAAAGCCATTTAGCTATCCATACTTGGCCTGAACTTGGTTATGCGGCTGTTGATTTATTCACCTGCGGACCTAAGTGTGACCCTAAGGTAGCTTATGAATATTTGAAGAAGAAATTTGATTCTAAAAAAGCGTCATTTACCCAGCTAAAACGCGGTATTCTGGATGAAGATACCAAACAGGTAGAAGAGAAAGCGTTCGAGCTGACAGAACAGTATGAATCATAAAAAAGATATAAAAAAAGGTGCCAATAGCACCTTTTTTTAGTTTATTAAGACTCTTTCGCCGGAACATTAACCCGTAGAATCATTACTCTTGCAACATCTGCCTTAAGTTCTGTACCGTTAAATTTATAAACCAGTTCCCCGTCAGCATTATAATCGAACGAGAACCCTTTTGGAAGTTTAACGTCCCTGTTAAGTCTTAATGCCTCTATACCGTCAGCTTTACGTTGAGCTGCTGTTCTATATTGACCTGATTTATTTTTATAGACCTCTTCACCTTGAGAATAAGTCTTTGTTTCCGGATCATAGGTTACCTGACGGAACGTAACATTACCGTTTTTATCTTTAACTTTAATAGTCATAGGTCCTTCTGCTTTACCGTCAACAACTTCAGCACGTACTTCCGGTTGAAGCCCTTGAATTACAAGGAACTCTTTTTTACCCCAGTCAAACATACCATGATCATCGTACTCAGCAACATTTTCGTTAGTAACAATACGTGTTGTACCGGTACCGTCATCTGCTACCATACTACGAGTTCCACTTGCTCCACCGCTATAAGTATAAGTTACAGAACCGCCTGCTGTGTTTGCACGGGTTCTATCAACAGTGGCAACATCACCAAAAGTACGTTCATGTTTAACTGGTCCAACAGGTTCATCCGGTTTTTCAGGTGTTTCCGGAGCACCTTCATATCTATATGTACCTGATTTACCTGCTAAAGATGACATTGTATTACCACTTGTTAGTTTAGCAATCAACTCATCTAACTCAGCCGCATTCAATTTTCCGTTACCGTCACGGTCCATCATATCAAATACAATACCAAGGTTAGCCAGGTCTTTTAAATCCAAATCAACATTTGGCGCATATATTCTTGAACCGCCCGGAGCACCTGGTTTTGCTGCTTCAACAGTAGCATTAGCCTCATTAACAGCCGCATTTAAGTATCTAACCAGTTCGGCCATAGTGATTTCACCGTCAGCATTTTCACCGCCTGTATCAAGAGAAGCTATAATTGTTGCACCGTCAAGAGCTTTTCTTGAACCGTCTGCTTGTACCTGACCGTCAAGTTTCAAGGTAGTAGATTCGTTATTGTTCATCAGCATTGATGAGAATGTCTGAACCTGAGAAACACCTTGACGACCGGCACCACTGTTATTTGTTATTTTGCCTGTTTCAGCGTTATATGTAGAGTTTAGATTACCTTTACGACCTCTGTTATAGTAATTATTAGCAGCATCTGTTGATTCGGAATTCAATACAGCCTGTTGAAGTGTTGAACCTTCACCGTCATCATTTTCAAATACTATCTTGCCGTCAGAGTTTGTTCTTGCAGTAAATTCTTTACCGTTAAACTTAACCGTTGCTATTCCGTCTCCATCAACAGAATATTCAAAGTTTTCACCAAAGTTTATACCGGCATTGATTGCTTCTTCTGGACTCATATTGAGCATGTATCTGACAACTGCATTACCAAGTTCTTCTTTATTTTGAAATTTAGGCGGTTCCGGAGTTTCCGGTGTCGGATCTTCTTCAACAACTTCTTCCGGTACAACAGTTTCTGCTTCAGGATCAGCTATAGTATACTTACCGTCCTGACCTCTGGTATAGACTCTAACAGCATCGTCATCAGTAGCTTCTGTACTTGCACCATAAGCAACAATAGCACCGCTGATATTTCCCTCATTATCTTTGGTAACTACCATTTCACCTACAGGATTACCGTTTTCCGGATGGCTTGCTGCATGTTCCATTGCTTCCATATAAGCCTTCGCAGCGTTATAATCAACGCCAAAGGTTTCTTTACCACCATGCTTATTATATTCGCGTTTACCAACATTATTGTCATCATCTTGGTTTAACTTTGCAAAATCATTACGAGCCATAACCTGTTCCTGCTCATCAAGTACATTATTATCTGCACCTTCTGCAGTATTCATTTGGGCATATTTATCAAAAATTGTCATTGCATTATCAAATTTATCACCTTTAACACCATTTCTGTTAAGGGAAGCTTGAAATTGTTCTCTTGTAATACCATTTTGATTCACTGCACTTCCGATGTTATTACCCATAGCATAGCTCTCCTGTTATTTGCTCTCTTAAAAATATAAAGTATTTACCGCAAACCCTGATTTCATCATGGTTTGCATGATTTACAATTCGTTACAATTACAAAAAACAAAGAAGAAGGGCCACATCTCACGACGTGAACCCCTCTTACCATATTTAATAACGAAAAAGAATTTCTTATATTTTTTACAACTAGCCTCCGAACGTTTTGAAACTTTCTTCAACGTTTTTACTAACAACTTTCTTACAAGCTTCCATTTCTGTTTGTAACGCTGATTGTTCTGTGTTCAATTGTTCAAGACGTAATTGTAACTGTCTGTCTTCAGCCTGAATAATTTCAGTCTTAGCGTTTATCTTTGCAACTTCATTATCATACTGTTCTTGTTTATAACGGTATTTGTTCATTGCATCGTTATACGCGTCTTCATCCATTATGGCTTCACAGTTCAATGTATATACAACACTGTCATCTTCAAACTGGATAGTTTTGAAACGTCCTGTTCCGTCAGTTTCACACATTGCGTGCTTAATTTCTTCTACCTTAGTTTTGATGTATGTTGAGTTATAATATTTCAACTTAAATTGACCGTCAATACCATTTTCAGCAACCTCTTGTTTGTAAGCGCCTTCACAAGCTCTTTCCATATCGGCTGTTGTTGTATAGTATGTTTTGCCACCCATTTGGAACTTATAGATTCCGCCTAAATATTCACCCGTATCAGGGTCAAAACACTTAGACAAGTTTGCATAAGCCTGAGGATCGTTCTTTTTCATATCTTTTAAGATTTGTTCAATCTCAGTCCTCATATTCTTTTGATCAACATCAGTCCAGTCATCAGGCAACAACTCTGTTAATTCACAGTTACCTACAGCTGTAAAGTTAGAGAATGTAGGGTTGTTTTCTGCTGAATGTAAGAATAATGTGTTCTTAAGGTTCGCAGGATCCAAACTCAAATCAGCAATTTCTGACGCTGACAAGTAGAATGTACCGTCTGTATAATAAACCTCAGGATCAGCTGATCTAACTGTAACATCAGCAATATCACCTTGAGCCTTAGATACAGATTCCATTTCCTTACCACTCAAGAAAGCGTATGAAACAATATTTGGAGGTATAGCACCGTCCGTAATTGGTGTTGCGAAATATGTATCGTTAATATCGAAATCTGCACCATAGCTTTGAGTAATAAGTGCTTTCAAATCAGGGTTGTTATCTAAATCAACCGCTACAAACGGTGTACCTGCTGCAATAGTATCTTCGATAAATCTATCGTTAGCACCACCATTTGTTTCCGGTTTAGTATCATCGAAATCAGGGTTTGCACGTTTAATTTTAACGTCCTGACCGAATGTCCACTGGTCTAATGGCGCTGCTGCAGCACCTGCTGCCGCATCTTTCCATTCAACAGCAGTATCATCCCAAACTTTTGGTACATCGCCGGCTTTTGTAAAGTTAGCTCTGCCGCCGCCTGCTGTTTGTGTTGTTCTTCCGTAAATTGAATCTAATGCATCAACTTCATCAGGGTTAGATGTTGCCTGAACACGTTTGAATGTCTTGGTAGATTCAACTCCGTTTCTTACCATAGTGAAGGTATAAGTATCGTCACCTGCACCCGGTTTAGATTCTTTTTTGTAGTCTGCGTTGGTAACAGTGTACTCAGTATCAGGTTTGTTAGTAAAGTGGTTTGTCTTGAGTGCTTGAACTTGTGGATCGTTCAATTTCTTAGACTGACCTGTGTAAACATCCTCATAGTGATAACTTGTTACAACGTAGTTGTAATCTTCTTGTGGTGTTCCCAATCTGTAGAAGTCCGAAACAACAGACGTATTGATACCGTCACTCCAAGAATATTGAAGAGTAGTATAATTCGTACTGTCAGGACACGTAGGAACAGACATCGTCAGCATTTGGTTGAACAAATCGGCTGACTGGTTTGATAAGTTAAGCCTTTGTTGGTTTAACTGTTGACCCTCATACTCAGTGTTTGTCTTTCTGGCAGATAACGCTAAGTACCGAGCCTGTGATGCTGCCATACCCATAGGCATCTCCTTTCGTTGTTAATATGTTGTTAAATTTGTTTTTTCATGGTTTCTTTTAATGTTTGTTTTTTTTTATTCAACATAACACTACCATTATGTTACATTTCTTAACATTTCTTTTCAACGGGTAAAAAACATAGTTCTATACAAATGTATAAACAATTTCATACTAAAGTAGTAGAAGAGGGGAAGAAATAAAAAACTGCTGGACTTTTTTTTATGTCTGTATTATTATTGATTCTGCAAGCCCTTGTGGCGGAATCGGTAGACGCGTTGGACTTAAAATCCAATCGGGGTTCACCCTCGGTGCCAGTTCAAGTCTGGCCAAGGGCAATTTAAAAGACTCACAGCATTGTGAGTCTTTTTTGCATTCATTATGCTATAATAAAGCTATGACTAATCAGGATGATTTTATTTCAACAGTATCACATGAGCTCAGAACACCGCTTACAAGTATTCGCGGGTTCGCACAAACTATGCTCTCATCTTGGGATAAACTCGACGATACCTCTAAAAAACGGTTCCTCGAAATAATAGAACAACAATCAAATCGACTTATCCACCTTGTAGAAAACATTCTCTCAGTAACGAAACTGCAAGACGAAAAACTTATCCTGAAAAAAACCGACGTGAATTCAACTTTACAAATGATAATTCAATTAGCTAAACAAAAATATTGTAACCACAATATAATAACAAACTTTAAAAAGAATATTGCTCCAATAGCTACTGATACAGAAAAATTACAACAAGTATTTCTAAATGTTATTGAAAATGCATGTAAATATTCTGAACCTAAAACAACAATCAACATAACTACAAAAGAAGAAAATAACAAAGTCATAATCTTAATAACCGATGAAGGTATTGGAATAGACGAAAAATACGCACAAAAAATCTTTGAAAAATTCTCACGTATCGATAACCCACTAACCCGCAAAATTCAAGGCAGCGGACTGGGGTTATACATAACAAAAACACTTGTAGAAAAAATGCACGGCTCTATCTCGTTCAAGAACCTCGACAAAGGCACCGAGTTCAAAATAGAGTTCCCGACATACAATATTGAGGAACAGGTAAAATGCTCTGTAACGTCTTAATAATAGATATAAGAAAAGTACTTTCTACAAAATATAAAAAGTGTCTCTCTGACGAGAACACCACAGTTGACGTTGCATATAACATCAAAGACGCACTTTCTCTCATCCAAACAAAAGAGCCTGATCTAATAATAATCTCAGACAGTATACCGGAAGAATTAAGCGGATTCTGTGAAAAAATAAGGGTTTTAACCTATAACATCCGCCCGATTATCGTAGCAATGTCCAAATCCGATAACACAGAAGACAAAATAAAAGTACTCTCAGCAGGCGCCGATGACTACATAAGTGAACCGGTTAACATAAAAGAGTTTCAGTTTAGAATCAAAGCCCACCTCAGACGTGAGCTTGAAACCAACCTCGATAACAAAACACTTTTACCAAACGAAAGGTACACAAACCGCACGCTCAAACGTATTCTTGCAAACGCGAACTCAAACTGGGCAACTATATTAATTAATATAGAAAACCTCAAACAATATATCGAACTCTACACCGATTTTGCAGGCGATAAAGTCGTACAAACCCTTATCGCAATAATAAAATCGACCATAGACACAAACGATTATCTCAGCAGGCTGTCAGAAAACGAGTTTATGGTAATCACCAACTCAAACATCGCTGAAAAAATAGCCTCATACCTTACACTTGCATTCGATACGGTAGCACCAAAGTTCTACTCAAACGAAGACAGCGCCCGCGGGTACATGCTCCTGCAAGGCGATGATGAGGCAGGCAGAAGAGTTGAGTTTTTATCGTTACTAATAAGCGTTATTTCAAGCGAGTACAACAAAATGAATGCTCCCGAGCACATAATCGACCAAATGCGCAGGATAAAATACCTTGCAAAACAACCGGCTAAATCAAACTACATTGTAGATAGACCAAAGCTTGCCGGCGATACATCAAACATCTCAATACAAACTAACAAGATTGTCGTAATAGAACCTGATGAAGCGCTTGAACTGTTACTAAGAACAACGCTGGAACTTCAAGGCTATGACGTTTTAACAGAGATAACAAAGGACACCTCGCCGAGCATGTTCATAATAGATATTGATGATGAAAAGATTAATCTTGAGCTGTGTAATAACCTCAAGACAATGTATCCGAACTCAAAAATAATCGCAACCTCTAATCTGCACGACAAATCAACAATCCTAAACACAGGTGCAGATTTGTATATGCCGAAGCCTTACGAGCTTTCAAACCTTTTACGCTGGGTTGCCAAACTTATTGATTAACAACGTTTGCATTGAATTATTCGGCTGGTCGCAGAAGCGTGGTTCTGCTCCACGTTACGGGTTTCGCTATCGCTTCACCCTACCGAAAATTCAACCTGATGTTTGAATTGCATTTCATACAACATCTTGTAATGACCTTGAGGGATTTCCATAAGCTCATCGTGCGAACCCAATTCCACAAGGTGACCTTCGTTGATAACAGCGATTCTGTCAGCGTTTTGGATTGTAGACAATCTGTGTGCAATAACAAATACCGTTTTGTTTTGGATAAGGTTATCAAGCGCCTTTTGAACAACGGCTTCTGACTTGTTATCAAGCGCACTGGTAGCTTCATCAAGGATAACAATCGGAGCATGCTTAATCATTGCTCTTGCAATCGCAACTCTCTGTCTTTGACCGCCTGAAAGTGTTAAACCTCTTTCGCCCAACATAGTATCTAATCCGTCAGGTAAATCTGCGATAACCTCTTCTAAGTGAGCTGATTCAATAGCTTCCGCTAAATCTTGTTCGCTTGCTTTAGGGTTACCCATCATAATGTTTTCTCTGATTGTACCTGTGTACAAGAAATTATCCTGAAATACCATTGCAATATTGTTTCTCAAACTGCTCAAGCTAAACTCTCTAATATCAGTACCGTCGATAGTGATAGAGCCTTGTTGAACATCGTAGAATCTTGGTATAAGATTAACGAGCGTTGACTTACCGCCGCCTGAATTACCGACTACAGCGATAGTTTCACCTTTTTTAACATCTAAACTTAAGTTAGCTAAGATAACTTTTTCATCGTTATAGCTGAATACTATATCGTTAAACTTGATAGAATCGTTCAATGCTTCAAGAGTTTTAGCGTTTTCGATTTCTTTGATATCCGGTTCTAAATCGAACAGTTCAAACACACGACCCATAGCAACAAAGATTGTTTGAATACTTGTAAGCGTGTTTCCTAGTGTTTTAACCGGTTTGTATAATAATAATAATGAAGTTACGAAAGAAGCAAAGCTACCGCCTGTCATTTCGCCTTTCATAATAAGGTTTGTACCATAGAACAATACTAATGCAATTCCGATTGACGCGATGAAATACATCAATGGCGACATCCAGCCAGTACGTTTTGTTAATGACATATTTATATCAAAAGAACGGTGGATTTGTGCTTCAAACTCGTTCATTTGACGTTGTTGAAGACAGTAGGCTGTCATAACTTTGTTACCTGAATATGTTTCGTTGAAGTTAGTTGTGATGTTACCGCCAACGACCATGTTTTGATTTGACGCTGATTTAACTTTCTTTCTTATGAGTGCAACCGGCAGGAACGCAACACATAAAACTACAACACCGACAATAGCGAGTTTCCAAGAGCTGTAGAGCATAACAGCTATCAAACTCACAGCACCAAAGATTGAAGCAAGTGCGGTTTTTAGTTTTTCAACAAGACCTTTAGCCGCTGTATCAGGGTCGTTAAGGTATCTTGAAATGATTATACCTGAAGGGTTTTCGTCAAAGAATGCAGAATCCATTTTTATAAGGTGAGAGAATAATGAGACTTTGACGGAGTTAGTAATCTTTTGGCTTGTCCAGTCTGTTAAGTAGCTGTTGAGGTAACGTAAAACACCTTGAACAACAGCAAAGAACACTACACCGAACGGTATAAGCATAGCTAACAGATTACAGGATATAACGCAGTGATGACCTAATAAATCGAATACCAAATCGTGTTTTCCGATAACGTAATCCATATATGGTTTAAGTGCAAAGGCAACAACACCGTCGAGCATGCCAACAGGAATAGCTACTAAGAATCCGAGAATAACCCGTGACATAACAGGTCTTATATACGGGTAAATCCTTGACAGTAACCAGCTGTATTTGAATGAGTTCTGTGCGGTGGTTTTACTAAGTTTCATCTTACATATCCTCTAATCATAATCACATGACTATTATACCGCAAACATGTACTATTATTTATAAAACCTTAATATGAGCTATTTCTCTTAATTATTACTCTCAGATATTTTTCAACGCCGTTGATAACTGGTCTGCCGTGAGGTGTGTCAGGATATCGGATTCCCTCATTCACTTCACCCGTGTTCATTATCCCCAATAACTCAAATTGCTCCGGATTATACTTATCCAAAAACGTTATCGGAACCCCCATATACCCCTCATAATCCTCCGGTATAGCGTCCGTGAAAGGTATCTCAATAGCATTATAATTATCATACTGAGCATAACCCACGTTTCTGACCTCTTTATGCTTGCTAAACTTGATATTATCCTCCATACTCATCAACTGTAACCGTTTATGTCTCAATCCGTGCTCAATATTAGTAAACCACCTTACACCCTTTACCCGAATATAATGGTTTCCGTCTTCATCTATCCTATACCCTGCAGCTGTCAAAGGATAATCCACGGGAACCCTGAACTCTCTATCCCCGCCGTGAATACTCTCACCTAACCATATCTCATTATTCTTAATCAACGGAAAAACTTCCTTATAAGTTAACGCATTCACATTACCGATAATAATAAACTGTTTCCCGGCAGAAACTATCCAATCCAAAAACTCGCGAAACATCGAAAACGGCGGATTCGTAACAATAATATCAGCCTCATCACGCAAAACCTTAACCTCATCGCTCCTAAAATCACCGTCACCCTCAAGATACACCCATTCTAAAGCTTTTTTGCCCTCCTCAAGTAAAAAAAGCCTGCCTCTCTCATCCGCACACCTACCAGCATAGCTCGTACTGATAAGTTTCTTCAAGCCAAATCGCTCAAAATTCTGTACAAAAAACTTCGTAAAATTACTCCACTCAGGATCATCGCAAGGCAACAAAACCGTCTTACCCCTAAAAACAGCCGAATTATACTCTACATAAGCATTCATCTCTTGCTGTATTACAGGATATTGCGTATAAAACTCATCGTTCTTATTCCGTCTTGCCTTCTTCAAATCAGCATTCGCCATTCTTAATCTTTCTTTATTCTCAATAAAATAAAACAGTAATACTTTATAAATAATAAATTATCATATATGATACTGTTTTTATATCAGCTAAATAAAGTAAAATTTAGTGTAAATCGAGAAAAATATAGATTAATATATAGTTATGGATACAATGAAACTACTTGGGAAAAGAATTAAAGAACTTAGGCGTGCAAAGAATCTTAAACAAGAACAACTTGCAGAGAAGATTGGTGTTGAACCTGCAACAATAAGTAATATTGAATGTGGAAGAAATTACCCTACAATCAGAACCTTAGAAAATATTCTAAACACACTGGGTAGTAGTTTTCAAGAAGTTTTTAATTTTGAACACGCCAATGAGAAAAATGTTTTGATTAACGAATTAAAAACATACATTGATAATGCTGATGAAAAAGAGATTGAATTCTTGTATAAAACCGCTAAAAATTTAAAACAGTTTAAGTGCCGCTAGGCGTATTATAAACTTTTGTTAAAATAAAATATACTTCTTGCAATCTGCCATGTATCACATATAATAGGAATTGTAATATATAAGAAAGGAGTTTTATACAATGAACAAAGAAGAATTAGTACAAGAAATTGCAAAGAAAACTAAAGTTACTCAAAAAGATGCTGCTGAAGTATTAAACGCTTTAGTTGATACAATTCAAAAAACTGTTGCTAAAGGTAACAAAGTTACTTTAGTAGGTTTTGGTACTTTTGAATCTAGAAAAAGAGCTGCTAGAACTGGTAGAAACCCACAAACAGGTAAAGAAATTTCTATCCCTGCTAAAACAGTTCCTGTATTCTCAGCTGGTAAAAAATTCAAAGCTACTGTTAACGGTTAGCGGATTTTCGGTAGAGTGAAGCGTTAGCGGAACTCGTAACGTGGAGCAGAACCACGCTTCTGCGACCAGCCGAATAATCCAAGACATTTTTGAATTAATATATAATTAAGCGGCGGTTTGATAAATATCAAACCGCCGCTTTCAATTAGAACCATGTTTTAATATCGCAGCATAACTCTGTTTGAAGACTATCAAGATACCCTCTTCTTGTCATGTCATAAGTAATAGGAGTTATAGAGATTTTGTTATTTCTTATAGCAGAAATATCTGTTTTAGAATTCATATCATCTGCCACCAATTCACCTGCGAGCCAGTAGTAGACCTTACCCCTCGGGTCAATACGTTTGTCATAACAATCTGTATACATCCGACCGCCCAGCTCCGTTGCAACAGCATCAGTAATATCGTCCTTTGAAAGCCCCGGGACATTGATATTCAAGACTGTTTTTTCAGGGATTTTATAGTTCTCAAGTTTTTTCAATAGTTTGAGCATGAATTCAGCAGCAACTCTAAAATTTTCAGATTCGTGATTCAAGCTTGCAAGCGATATTGCAACACTTTGTATTCCCATAAGCGCACCTTCCATAGCACAGCTCACTGTACCGGAATAAAGAATATCACCGCCAAGGTTTGGACCATGATTTATACCTGATATGACCAAATCTGGTTTTTCAGATTCTGAAAGAATCGCGCTAACAGCGATTTTCACACAATCACCCGGAGTTCCCGTAGTCGACCAACAACGTTTTGCACCTTTCATAGTTTCGACTTCTTCCACTCTTAAAGGTGTATGCATGGTTAATGAATGTCCCGAAGCACTGCGTTCTCTATCCGGTGCAACTACATATACATCATGTTCAACACCGAGCGTTTCTACAAGCACTCTGATACCGTTTGCTAAAATACCGTCATCGTTTGAAACTAATATATTCATCAATTTATCCCTAATTAAATAATAGCTTTTTTAGTATAAATTACTTAAATCTTTTTTGCAAGATTAAGAAATACTCCGAGCGTATTGTTTCTTTTATTTAATCTCGTACTTTTTAATGATTTATTTTATAGGAACTACTGCTAATATTTACATATACTCCTTAAAGAGAAAAAGACGATACACATATCCCTAATCAACGCTATGTTTATACATAGCTTTTTTTTATTTCTGAATCATGCTCAAACCCATGCACAGCATGCATTTGCGCCATGTTAAGTTTTGTAAACATGTTAAATAAAAAAGTCAATTCATGAAAAAATAAAAACTTTATAAAAGAGGGAATTAAGATAAGGGGATAATAAGAATGGTAAGTTTTTTAATCGATCCACGATACACTTGGTACACACCAATCAACTTTGCATCAGTTGCAAACAATTCAGTGGTAAATAATAACAGCGTTGTAAATAACAACACTAACGTAACTAACCCTAACAATAATACAGTTGTTAACAATACAACCAGCAATAATGACATCGTAGCTCCTGCAGCAGATGATTATCAATCTCAATTCAACACAAAATTAGGTTTAATCCAAAAATATTGCAGCGAATATATCATTTTAGATGACAACGGTGACGAAATCGACGTTAACAAAATCAGAGCAAAATACGCTGGCAAATTAGAAGAAGGCGTTAAATACTGTGATAAACTAATCAAATCTTTCGATCAAGATAAAGTTGAAAAAATGGTTAGAGCTGAATACAAAAAACGCTTGGATGCTAACAAAGAAAACGGCGAAAAAGTAGCTAACGAATGGGTTAAACAAATCCTTGAATCAGGCACAGAAGCAGCTAAATTAAGCACATCAGGCGTAAACGCTAACAACGTACTTGATGTAGTAGGCGCTTTCGTTACTAACAAAGACGTAAAAGACGGCAAAGTTTCTTTATCTCAATTATTCGAAGACCCAACAACTGCTGAAACTTTAGTTTCTGCTCTAAAAACAAAAGCACAAAGCTTCATCAAAAGAAAAGACTTAGACGCTACTGTAAAAGAATCAATCATCGCTCAAACTAACGCATTAGTAGACGCAAAATACGCTTACTCAGATTCAGATACAGACAAAGCAAAAGCTAACAGAGACACTTTAGTAACTAAATATATGACATTATTTGAAACAATCAGAGTTGAACAAGCTAAGTTGAACGACGCAGCAGCACCTAAATACTACGGTTTACCTTCTGATACAACTGTAACTTTCACAAACGAAACTGATAGAGCAAATGAAGAAGTTCAAGCTCACAAAAGCAGAAGAAAATTAAACACAAACATCTAATTATACCCCACCCCCCATATCACACCCCCCCCAAAAAAAACACACGATTAACATTACAAGGAATTAAGGAGAATTAACATGAGATACTTACTTGACAGCACTTATTACACACCAATCGAAATCCAAAACAATGGCAACAACAATGGTAACAACGGTAACAACAACGGCGTAAACAACGGTCAAAACAATGGTCAAAACGGACAGAATGGTTCAATCTACGACCAAAACAACAACAATAATAACAATAACGGCTACAACAACGGCTATAATAATGGTTACAACAATGGTTATAACAACGGCAACAGCAACCCAATCAACAACGGACAAAACAACGGTCAACCAAATCCGTTCAGACCACAAAGCTCATCATTACAAATAGTAGACCAATTCTACGATGCAACATATTGCTGGGGCACAAAAGACGAGCAAATGGAACAAGCTCTAAACGGTATCAACAGCTACAACGTAATGGACGTAATGAAGAGCTGGAACTTAGTTCACTCAACAGAAAAAGGCGAATCATTTATGGAAGCATTTATGTGGGACGCTGATTCAGACCAAAAAGAAAAATACGGCAAACAAATCGCAACAGCATTACGTGACAGAGCAATCGCAGCAGGCGTTTTCGAAGATTGTAGAGAAGACTTCGCCGTAATCGATCAAGAATTAAGAAGCTGGTTCTTCATAAGCAACGATATCTCAAAGAACTTCGATAATATTATTGCAAAAATAGCAGAAGCAGAAAACAGTGCAAACGGTACTCCATACGAGCAATCAAGCCAAACAGACGGCTGGCACTCAACATTCAGAGGTACTTTAGCGTAAGCGTGTGTAATCAAATAAAAACGACCGGCTTATAAAAGCCGGTCGTTTCATATATTTTAACTTATTAGTCTTTTGATCCTGATTTTTCGATGATTTCTTTTTCAACGTTAGCAGGAACTTGTTCGTAGCATTGGAATTCCATAGAGAATGTACCACGACCTTGAGTGTTAGATCTCAAGTCAGTTGCATAACCGAACATGTTAGCCAAAGGAACAATCGCACGAACGATAACGTTACCTGTGTTACCTTGTGGTTCTTGACCTTCGATACGTCCACGACGTCTTGAAATATCACCGATGATTGTACCTGTGAATTCGTCAGGGATTTCGATTTCAACCTTCATCATAGGTTCAAGGATACAAGGCTGAGCCTTTTTAGTACCTTCTTTCATCGCCATAGAACCGGCAATTTTGAACGCCATTTCAGAAGAGTCGACTTCGTGGTATGAACCATCGTAAAGTTCTACCTTAACGTCAATCATAGGGAATCCTGCTAAGATACCGCCTTCAAGCGCTTCTTCCATACCTTTTCTAGCTGGTTCGATGTATTCTCTAGGAATAGCACCACCGACGATTTTGTTTTCGAATACAAAACCTTCGTTTTCACCGGCTGGAGAGATTCTAACCTTAACGTGACCGTATTGACCTTTACCACCTGATTGTCTCTTGAATAAAGATTCTTGGTCTGCGTTACCGCGGATAGTTTCTCTGTATGCTACTTGTGGTTTACCGATATTAGCTTCTACTTTGAATTCTCTTAACATACGGTCAACAATGATGTCTAAGTGAAGTTCACCCATACCTGAGATGATTGTTTGACCTGTTTCTGTATCAGATTTAACTCTGAATGAAGGATCTTCTTCAGCAAGTTTTTGAAGAGCGATACCCATTTTATCTTGGTCGGCTTTTGTTTTTGGTTCGATAGCAACAGAGATAACTGGTTCAGGGAAGCTCATTCTTTCTAAGATGATAGGAGCTTTTTCATCACACAATGTATCACCTGTTGTAGTATCTTTAAGACCAACAGCCGCACAGATATCACCTGCGTATACTTCGTTTTCTTCAAGTCTTTGGTCAGCATACATACGAACGATTCTTGAGATACGTTCTTTTTTGCCGTTTGTAGCGTTTAGTACGTATGAACCTGAAGTCAACTTACCTGAATATACACGCAAGAATGTTAAACGACCTACGAATGGGTCAGTCATAACTTTGAATGCTAAAGCTGCGAACGGTTCTTCGTCAGAAGAATGTCTAGCAGTTTTAGTACCGTCTTCCAATTCACCTTCGATAGCTTTAACGTCTACAGGTGATGGCATATAATCAACAACTGCGTTCAATAACAACTGAACACCTTTGTTTTTGAATGCTGTACCGCAAGTTACAGGGACGATTTTGTTGTCACAAACAGCTTTTCTCAAAGCAACCTTTAATTCATCAACAGTGATTGAATCAGGGTCTTCGAAGAATTTTTCCATTAAGACATCGTCTTCAGAAGCGATAGCTTCAACCATAGCAGCTCTGTATTCTTGAGCTTTTTCAAGCATATCTGCAGGAATTTCTTCTTCTCTGATATCTGTACCCAGGTCGTTTGTATAGATTTCAGCTTTCATTGACATCAAGTCAACCAAACCTGTAAAGTTGTCTTCAGCACCGATAGGTAATTGGATAGGAACAGCGTTACCGCCCAATCTTGTTTTGATTTGGTCTACAACACGGTAGAAATCAGCACCTGTTCTGTCCATTTTATTAACGAATACCATACGAGGAACTTCGTATCTGTTAGCTTGTCTCCAAACTGTTTCTGATTGAGATTGAACACCGCCAACCGCACAGAAAACAGCAACAACACCGTCAAGTACACGGAGTGAACGTTCAACTTCGATAGTGAAGTCAACGTGGCCCGGTGTGTCGATGATGTTGATTTGGTGTCCTTTCCATTCAGCAGTAACGGCAGCTGATTGGATAGTGATACCACGTTCTTTTTCTTGTTCCATAAAGTCGGTTACAGCAGCACCGTCGTGAGTTTCACCGATTTTGTGAGTTTTACCTGTATAGAACAAGATACGTTCTGTAGTTGTGGTTTTACCTGCGTCGATGTGAGCGGCAATACCAATGTTTCTAATTTTTTCTAATGGAGTTTTTCTAGCCATTTCTCTTTTCCTTTATTATATTTTACTGTTTTGATAATCACTCATTATCACTTATAAATCAATTATTACACAAAAATTTTTTCATTCAATAGTGATTATAGTTAATAGAAATAATTATTCATCGATGAGGGTAAAATCATCACCAAGCTCTTATTCAACAATTGCAACAAGCTCAGAACATTTCATACCTAAAGCATTCGCAACTTCCCAAATAGAAACAAGTTTACATTGAACAGAACCCTCTTCTATACGAAGCAATTTGCTTTTTACAATACCAAAACTGTCAGCAAATTTTGTTGCTGATAAACCTGTTTTTTCTCGTATTTGTTTAACAATCCTCGCTAAAGTCTTTGATATACGTTTATGTTTCTCTGTTAGGTATTGCATAAAATTATACTAACTGATATAGTTATATTAGTTGGCGCATATATGCGCTAAACAAGGTAACAAATAATGAAAAGTAATACAAGTTAATACTATTGACCGTTTTGAACAACAATAGCAGTGTTGTACACTATGTTTAAGGTTTTACTATTGCAAGCCGGTAAGAGTTCATTTATTCTGGCAACATAATCAAGATTATCTTTGACATTAAGCTGAACCTTAGGCATAAAAAATATCGCAGGAGAAACATTAAAATAGTTACATAATTTTGATAATGTTTTACTTGTTATGTATATTTTACCGGTCTCCATTTTAGCTATCGTATTTGGTTGTAAACCTAATTCCTCAGCTAATCTTTCTTGGGTAATACCGGCATTATTACGTAACTCTTTTATAGTTAAACCTACATTTATCTTTATTTCTTCACTGCTAATCATATAAATATGATAGTGTTTTTTTATACATTTTTCTATTCATTATTGCTACAGTTTAATAGAGTAAAAATATATTATTCATATTTGAAACAACTAAATTATTGATTTAAAATAACTAGAAAGGACCATTATGAGCAAAACATTTGAAGAACAAGTTAAAATATTGCAAGAAAGCCTTAATCTTACGTACGACGAGGCTAAAGAGAAAATGATAGTCTACAACGCCACAGATGAAGACGAAGACGGGAAGCTCATAATCTCCTCCGACTTCCTCAAAGTCTTAGAATACATGAAACTCAAAGAAAACTACAACACACTACTCTCAATAACCGTCATAAAACAAAAGAACAACTTTGAGCTCGAATACAAACTCAAATCAAAAACCAACGAGTTCATTAACCTCTATACCATTGTCCAAAACCGAAACCACAGCATTACTCATCTATACAAAAACGCTGCAAAATTCGAAGAACAAATTGACAAAGAGTTTGATATAATCTTTTACTGATTGACGAATTGTACACCGAACTTGGTTCTGAAAAGGTACTTGACAGTCTCGCCCTGAACCTCGTGCATCATCGTATTATATAAATCATACGCTTCGCGTTTGTACTCAATCAGCGGGTCTTTCTGACCGTAAGCCCTTAACCCGATACCGTCTCTTAACATATCGATATTATGCAAGTGGTCTATCCACTTGTTATCAACAACTCTCAAAAGTACATCACGCTCCAACCCGCGCATAACGTTATTATCCGCATACAACTCCTGACGGTCAAACTCTTGTTCGTACTGAGTCATAATATCGTTATAGAAAGTTATAATCTCGTTCTCGTGGTCGCGATAAGCGTTAGCCATAGCCTCTCTGAGAGAATCGTACATCTCGTGGAATCGTTTATCCTTGATATCCTCAACCTTGATATAATCTATCTGAGGCACAATCGAATGCAACTCTCTCAACATAGATTCCAAATCCTCAGGAACATACTCCTCAGGCTTAAGTTCAGGCGCAATATAGCTCTTCATAATCCTGTCGAGCTCTCTGTCCATCATATAAAGAATATCCTCGGTCAAATTCTCCTGGTTCAAAACACGTTTTCTTTGAGAATAGAACTTCTCTCTCTGGATATTCATAACATCGTCATATTCAAGTACGTTCTTACGTATATCAAAGTGATAAGTTTCAACCTTTCTCTGTGCAGACTGAATCTGTTTAGAGATAAGCGGAGATTCAATCGCCATATCCTCTTCAACGTTAAGCATATTCATAACCTGCATAAGCTTATCGCCGCCAAAGATTCGCATAAGGTTATCCTCTAACGACAAGAAGAACCTTGTAGAACCCGGGTCACCCTGTCTTGCAGCACGACCTCTGAGCTGGTTATCAATACGTCGTGATTCGTGACGCTCGGTACCGATTACGTGAAGCCCGCCCGCTTCAACTACCTTAGCGTGTTCTTCAACAGTAATCTTTCTTGCCTGTTCCAAAGCCTCGTTCTTCTTCTCTTCATAGTCAATATTGGTCTCAGGCGTAATCCCTTTCTCATCAAGCATTTCTTTTGCAAGATACTCAGCGTTACCCCCAAGTAAGATATCCGTACCTCTACCTGCCATATTTGTTGCAATGGTAACAGCGCCGTATCGACCTGCCTGTGCGATAATATAAGCTTCTTTTTCGTGATACTTAGCGTTCAAAACGTTATGTTTAATCCCGCGTTTTTTCAACAACTTTGATAAATATTCGGATTTTTCGATACTAATCGTACCCACAAGCACCGGTCTTCCGAGCTCGTGCTGTGCGATAATATCTTCAACCACAGCGTTAAACTTAGCACGCTCAGTCTTATAAATAACATCTGGATGATTCTTTCTGATATCCTGCTTATTTGTAGGGATAACAGTAACCTCAAGGTTATAAATCTTACCAAATTCAGCTTCTTCCGTCATAGCGGTACCCGTCATACCGGATAGCTTAGGATAAAGTCTGAACAGGTTTTGGAAGGTAATACTTGCTAAAGTCTGGGTCTCGTCCTGAATCTTAACGTGTTCTTTCGCTTCAACAGCCTGATGAAGCCCGTCAGACCAGCGGCGACCTTCCATTAAACGACCCGTAAACTCGTCTACAATCATAACTTCGCCGTTACGAACAACGTAATCCGTGTCTTTAATAAACAACTCTTTTGCCTTCAACGCTTGCAACAAATGGTGTGCAAACTGGTTTGAAATATCGAACAAATCCTTACAACCAATAAGTTTTTCAGCCTTATCGATACCTTCTTCTGTCAAAATAACGTTTTTGTTCTTCTCGTCAACCTCATAGTCAACATCTTTTGTAAGCTTAGGCGCAATCTTAGCCATAAGTTTATAAGTATCGGCAGATTTTTCGAGCTTACCGCTGATAATCAACGGAGTTCTTGCTTCATCAATCAAGATACTGTCGACTTCGTCGATGATTGCATAGTTATAAGGTCTTTGTACAAGCATATCGTTGCTTGTAGCCATATTGTCACGCAAATAATCGAACCCGAACTCGTTATTAGTACCGTAAGTGATATCACATCTGTACGCTTCGCGTTTATCTTCAAAATCGGATTCAGAGCGGTCAGCAAGGATAACCCCTACAGACAGACCTAAGAATTTATAAACTCTGCCCATCCACTCACTGTCACGTTTTGCAAGGTAGTCGTTAACGGTAATAACGTGAACACCCTTACCCGTAAGTGCATTAAGATAAGCAGGCAACGTTGCAACAAGGGTTTTACCTTCACCGGTACGCATTTCTGAGATTTGACCGTTATGCAAGAAATACCCGCCCATTAGCTGAACATCAAAGTGACGCATATTCAATACACGTTTTGCAGCTTCACGAACAGTCGCAAACGCTTCGGGCAAAATCTTATCAAGCGCAGCTTTTTCAAGTTTTCTGTCCTCTTTAAAATCTGTTGATGTTTCACGGTTAGCTAGAATCTCTTTAAATTCTGCCGTCTTTGCCTTAAGCTCATCGTCTGAAAGCGCCTCAAATTCAGGTTCAAGCGCGTTTATATGGTCTATTATCCCTAAAATACTTTTTATCTTTTGTTCATTAGAACCGCCCAATAGTTTCATCAACAGTTTTAACATAAAAATCCCCTTTTTTATTATGATAACACGAACATAATCGTTTGAAACTAACCTCTCAGTTAATAAAAACTTGAAATTAAATTACCTTTGTAGTTAAATCATGGTTACTGAGGTACCTACCTCTAGTCTTAAGAAAGCAGAAATTAGTTTTTTGAAACAACGAAATATAAAATTAGCAAAGTTTGCAGGGTTCTGTTACGGTGTAAAAAGAGCCGTTGATACTGTTAAAAAGCTTAAAGCAGACAACCCTGATAAGAATGTTTATGTATTAGGTGAACTTATCCACAACACTCAAGTTATACAAGAACTTGACGCTATGGGTATAAAAACAATCGATGAATTACCTGAAAAAGGTGACGGTATCTGTGTAATCCGCAGCCACGGCGCTTCACCTAAAGTATTTGAAGATATCAAAAACGCAGGGTTTGAGATAGTAGACCTTACCTGTCTTGACGTTAAAAAGGTTCAACAACAGGCAATCGAGCTTGCAAAAGAAGACTACTTCCTCGTAATCGTAGGTAAACCTGAACATCCGGAAGTTGTTGCCATTAAAGCTAACGCTGAATTGTGGAGCGAAAACGTTGTTGTAGCAAGCAACTCTGATATCCTCAGACAATACGAAGAAAAGATTAAAAAACACAAAAAAGTCGGCGTCGTTGTTCAAACAACCCAACGCACTGAGAACTTATTGGAGATAGTAAATTACTTAACACCTATCTCAAAAGAGTTAAGAGTAAAAAATACTATTTGTTCAAGTACAGCAATGCGCCAGAAAGAAGCGCGCGAACTTGCACAAAATAACGACCTTATGGTAGTTGTAGGCTCTAAAAAGAGTGCTAACACTACCCACTTAGCTGAGATACTGAAAGATGTAACCACTACAATCCACATCGAAAACGTATCTGAATTAGAAGATTACAAAGATATTATAGAAAAAGCGGAAGATATCGCCATTACAGCAGGCGCTTCCACTCCGCAGTCTGTAATAGAAAAAGTTGTTAATAAACTGAATAATTAGAAAGGGGAATTATAAATGACTACAATGGAAAAAACATTGGATGAATTCGAAAAGTTATTGGAAGAATCATTCGCTAAACAACACGCAGTTGCTGATATCGTTGAAGGTACAGTAATCAAGAAAGAAAACGACGGTTACTTAATCAGCGTTAAGGGTGCTAAAATGGAAGCATACTTACCTGAAAAAGAACTTTCTTCAGATGAACCTGAACTTCAAATCGGTGACGAAAAAGAATTCTACGTATTAAAAGAAGAAGACAACGACGATTCAATGATGTTATCATTGAAAAGAATTGCGTTCGCTCAAGCTTGGGCTCAACTTAACGACGCTAAAGTTCAAGGCGACACAATCCTTGCAAAAGTTGTTTCAACAGTTAAAGGCGGCGTTCTTGTTGACGTTGCAGACCTTAAAGGTTTCATCCCTTCTTCTCAATTGAGAACAGGTGTTCCTTTCGACGGTCTTGTTGATACAAAAATCGAGGTTAAAGTTCTTGAAGCTGACCCTAAGAAAAACAAACTTATCTTATCTCAAAGACAAGCTGTTGCTGAACAACGCGACCAGGTTGTTGACAACGTTCTTGCTTCATTGGAAGAAGATTCAGTTGTTAAGGGTACTGTTGTAAGAATCACTGACTTCGGTGCTTTCGTTGACATCAACGGTATCGACGGTCTATTGCCAATCTCTGAAATCTCTTGGCAAAGAATTAAACACCCTTCTGACGTTATCACATTGGGTGACACTATCGAAGTTAAAATCATCAAACTTGATACAGAATTGAAGAGAATCTCATTATCTCTTAAGAGAATGGGCGAAAACCCTTGGCAACAAATCGAAGGTCAATTCGAAGAAGGTCAAGTTGTAACAGGTACAGTTAACAAAATCACTACATTTGGTGCTTTCATCAACATCTTCCCAGGTGTTGAAGCGTTGTTACCTGTAGCTGAAATGAGCAACGAAAACGTTAATCCGTTCAACTTGTTCAAGGTAGGCGACGAAGTTAAGGTTCTTATTAAGAGATTCACTCCGCAAGAACACAGAATCGCTTTAAGCATTAAAGATATTCAAGAATAGTAACTATTCTATATGGCGCCGTGTCGTTGACACGGCGCTTTTTTAATACCTTATTTTAGCTTCTTCGTTTAGTTTTATTGTAAAGACCGTATTTGCAGGGATAGTCAGGCTGCCGCCTTTACCTAACAGCGCCGTGACCGGTGAAGTCAGAGTACTTGCACACGCTAATACACATCCGCTAAGGTAAGGGAACGGCGCTAAAATTACGCCCGCACCTTTATCAGCAAGCTTTGATGAGGTCTTTGAATACTGTTTGAATTTGGTTTGACCCCATTTTGCTTTTTTACAGGTTGTTTTGAAATAGGTGTGAGCACCTTTAAGGTTGCCGAGGCGAACTCTGTCGGTTTTAATCTTAATTATGCTCGCGTCAATAGACTGATTGTAACCGTTTATCTCAGCAGAAACCAGACGCACGGCGATGAGCCCGCCGTTACAGGTCATCTGCGGTCTGTGTACATCTTCAATTACCCCGATGAATTTTGTGTTTGCAGGGATGTTGAAATACGGAGTTTTTACAGCCTGAGTGCTTTTGAACACTATCCGCTGACCTTGAGACATATAGTCCGTCATCTTTGCAGTGTTTACTACCCTGAACTGCATACCTTTCGGTAAACGTTTATATCTGTAGTTAGCCGCAACGATTGTCTTCGCAGGTTTTGCGGTTGCGGATTTCGGGGTTATTATATTTGCAAACTTGGTTTTTGATTTATATTTATCATCGAGAACAAGCTCTTCAACCTTGATATTGTTACAAGGTATGATAGCGTTTTTGTCGATATTTTTGCCTGTATACATAGTGTTTATCGGCGCAACAGATTTGCTGAACGCTTTTTCAGGTAACTTTGGTACATTCGGCAGCTTGTCGTAGTTTTGGATAGTTACGGGTGTTTGAACAACCGGTTCAGGTGCTGCAACAGGTTCAGGCACTTTAACGGGCTCAGGCTGAGGTTGAGGCGCAGGGGTTGAAGTATAACTCTTTCTGGAAGAGTTATTATCCACGGTGTCAAAATCGAGCGCAAAAACAGGATGGACAACAAACATCGTCAACAGAGATACTACCAGCGTTTTTTTTAAATTATTTTGAAAGGTATTCATTAATAGCTTTAGCCGCTTTCTTTCCGGCACCCATAGCATTTATGGCGTTAGAAGTGCCGACAGGCGCAACGTCACCGCCTGCATAAATCTTTTCCACAGAGGTTTCGCGGGTATCTTCGTTAACAATGAAATAACCGCGTTTATCGGTATTGAACTCTATACCTTCGTCTTTCGCTGACGATTGGATGATAGGGTTAGGACCGGTACCAAGCGCAACGATAACGGTATCTACATCAAGGGTTACGTATTCACCGGTGCCGACAGGTTTTTGACGACCTGATTCATCGGGTTCGCCGAGTTCACAGAGTTCAAACTTCATGCCTGCAACGTAGCCGTCTTTATCAAGGATTTCGACAGGCGCGTGAAGGAACTTGAATATAACACCTTCTTCTTTCGCGTGACGGATTTCTTCAAGTCTTGCAGGGAGCTCTTTTTCGGTACGTCTATAAACGATATAAACCTCTTTGAACCCTACACGAACGGCTGTTCGGGCAGCGTCCATTGCTACGTTACCACCGCCGATTACGGCAACTTTTTCGCCTACTTTCAACGGAGTTGCGCAAGCGTCGTCGTTGGCTTGCATAAGGTTAACACGGGTAAGGAACTCGTTTGCAGAGAATACACCGTTGAGGTTTTCGCCTTTGATGTTCATCATCTTTGGCAAGCCTGCTCCGGAGCAGATAAATATTGCGTCGAACCCGTCTTCTTCAAGCTGTTTTAGGGTTATAGATTTACCTACGATAACGTTTTTACGGAACTCTACACCCATGTTTTTAAGGTTGTTTATTTCTCTATCAAGAACAGTTCTAGGAAGACGGAACGGTGGGATACCGTATCTTAGTACACCGCCGAGTTTGTGGAGTGCTTCAAACACCACGACTTCATGACCGGCAGCTCGAAGGTCGCTTGCTGCTGTTATACCTGCACAGCCGGAACCTATGATTGCAACTTTTTTACCGGTTGGAGTTATCTCGTGGGTTTTAGCTGAGGTATAATCACCTACATAGCGCTCTAATGCACCTATTGCAACAGCGTCACCTTTTATTCCGAGTACACAGTTACCTTCGCATTGACGTTCTTGCGGACATACACGACCGCAAACAGAAGGAAGCATACTTGTTTCGCGGATTATTTCACCGGCTTTTTCAAGGTTACCCGCTTTTAGTTCTTGTATAAATTTAGGGATTTGGATATTAACCGGACATCCTTTGACACAACGCGGATTTTTGCAGTTAAGACATCTTGACGCTTCTGCGAGTGCCTGTTCTTCTGTAAAGTTCTCTTCTACGGGTTCAAAGTTGCTTCTGCGTAGAATTTTGTCTTGTTCTTTCGGATGTTGACGTTCCATAATCTCTCCCCTTTTTAATACTACAATTCTAACTTAATTAGAAACTTTATGCAAGGGTAAGGAAGAGACAGGTTAACTATTTTCTGATAAAGCTCAATACGCTGTTGATAAATGTAAGCGGATGTACAGGGCAGCCCGGGATATATAAATCAACAGGATACTTATCCAAAAACTCTCTGTTAAGTTTGTGCGCATCCTGAAATACCCCGCCGCTTATAGCGCAAGCACCGCATAAGATAACTATCTTAGGGTCAGGCGTAGATTTATAACAATCCTCTAAAGCGTAAGCCATATTCTCGCTGATAGGCCCTGTGATAACCAACCCGTCAGCGTGTCTTGGTGAAGCCACAAAATCGATACCAAATCGACCCATATCAAAGTTACAGTTAGAACAAGCATTAAGCTCCATTTCGCAGCCGTTACAACCGCCTGCAGAGACCTGACGAAGCTTTAACGATTTACCGAACACTTTGACAATCTCGTCTCTTACAACAACAGCTGTCTTCAAATATTCTTCATAAGTCATGTCAGGCTTAACAATCAAACCTTCTCTTGAAGTAGAAGCAAGCTTGTAGCCATTAGTAAACTTAACAGCTTCACTTTTCATAGCGCATTTACCGCAGAAAGTACACTTGCCCATATCTATAGATAACGGATTAGTTCTCAAAGCGCCCGTAGGACAAACATCTTCCAACCCTGCGCAATCAACATGAGGGTTCAAAACCGGAAACCCTCTGAAACTCTCACGCATAGGCGCATTTTCTATGTCTTTTATAAACTGTTTACCTTGAAAATATCTTAATTTTAATGTATCAAACATTTTTCTATCCTTTTTAAATTTATAAATCGTTGCCGCAATACGACAAGTTGAAACTCTTATTACATAGCGGGAAGTCAGAAATACCGTTATTTCTAACCGCCATAGCCAAACCGTACCAGTTATTGAAAGAAGGGTCTTTTACCTTATATCGTGATAAATGACCGTTCTCATCAGTCATAACCGTGTGAACGACTTCACCTCTCCAGCCCTCAGTAATAGATATAACAAAGCTGTTAGGTCTGAAATCGCCGTCTTCACCAACGCATAACGGTTCATCCTTATACTGAGGAAGTTTCTTCAACAACTGTTTAATAATAAAGATTGATTGAAGCACTTCTTTATATCTAACTCTCGTTCTTGAATAAACGTCGCCTGTTGCGGTAATTTTCTTATCTTCAATACCTTCCAGCCATTTTTCAGGGAAGTCAAATCTTGAATCAAGCTGAACACCGGAAGCCTTAGCCGCCATACCGACTAAACCTAAATCAAGCGCATTAGCGTTACTTACAACACCGGTTCTTTCTAACCTTGAAGTAACAGTCGGAGCCTTCACCATAACCGCAAAAGTACGCTTCACATCAGCAAGAACCTTATCAAGCATAGGCAGCATTTTTTCTTTTGCAAACTCTTCTGTTATATCGAAGTTAACCCCGCCGACAGTAATCAAGCCACGACCGAATCTGCTTCCGCAAATCTCTAACATAGTGTTGATAACCAGAGTTCTTGTAACCCCGAAAATAGAAGCGCCCATAAGATAAGCAACGTCGCCTGCTATAGCGCCCAAATCACCGATATGGATAGCACAGCGTTCCATTTCTAATGCTATTAATCTGATAATCTCAGCCTTGTTAGAAACCTTAATCCCTTTCAAAGCTTCAACAGCTCTTGAATAAGCCAAATTATAAGCGATAACACTGTCGCCGCAAATAGATTCAGCAAGCTGGTTTGAAGGTGATTGGATAAGCAACTCTTCAACCCCTCTTGATTGATAACCCAATCTGATTTCAAGGTCATAAACCTTTTCACCGTTACACATAAATCTGAAATGCCCCGGTTCAATAACACCCGCGTGGATAGGACCGACACCGACCTGGTGCACCTCTTCACCCTCAACCTCAAAGAACGGATACTCAGTCTTATGGTCGCGAACAGGCTTTAACCAAGGGTGGTTCAACGGTTTAATCCCGTATTCTTCAAAGAACTCTCTTTCAAACATGTGAAACGCAGGAATAACCTGTGTTATAGATTCATATTCCTTAGCGCCGTTATTATCAAAAAACGCAGAAGAAACATAAAGCTTACCCTGAACATCGTCAGCAAGGGTAACAAAAAGTCTTACCCCGTTCCACTCACGCTTACCGAAGAACCCGACAACGCGTTTTTTCATATCGATAATCTCTTGTCTCAAGACACTCATCTCAACACAAGGGATATTATTTATATCAACAGTTTCGTTATTAGTCGTTACGAACCAATTCATCACTAACCTCCAAACCCTACAACAGCGGCTCTAATTACACTATCCAAACAAGTCGGAATAAAACATCCCAAAACAAACGCGAGTGTAAGCATAACCACCTGCGGAGCATACATACCGAACGTTAATTTTTTAACGTTTTCGTTATAAACTTCTAACTTCTTAGCGTTAGGTTCACCAAAGCTCATCTTGATAGCAGACTTTGCCAAACCGTATAAAATAATCGTTAACAACACCACAAACGCACCGCATAGCACATAATGCTGTTGTACAACCATTGTTTTAATCATCAAAAATTCACTGATAAACAATAATGAAGGCGGGAACGCACAAATAGCGAGGAATGAAGCCACCCACAACCAGCCGGTTTTCTTATCAAGTCTCATAATCCCTGAAACAGACTTAATCTTCTTTGAGCCGAATATAGTCAAAACATTGCCTGATGTAAGGAAGAAAGACGCCTTAACAAGTGAGTGCGCAATCATGTGAAGTATAGCAGCGTATAAAGCAACACCGCCTAAACCCGCACCAATCATCAAAATGCCCATATTCTCGATAGAAGAATACGCAAGCATTCTTTTGTAGTTTGAAATATAGTATAAAAATACAGCAGAGATAAACAATGATAAAAATCCCATTGTCAACATCATAACTGTTGCAAACTCAGCACAATCCGCAATAACAACCATTCTGAACACTTTCATAATAATAAGAAAAGCAGAGTTCAAAAGTCCTGCTGAAAGCAATGCAGAGATAGGTGTAGGCGCTTCTGAGTGAGCGTCCGGTAACCAGAAATGTACAGGCGCAAGCCCCATTTTTGTACCGATACCAAACAATATAAATACATACGCAAGCTTTAACCAGTAAGGGTTAAACGCTTTTGCGTGGATATACAAATCATTAAACGCAAGAGAGTTTACAGACCCGCTCGCTACTGTCAAAAGAATAATACCTACAAACGCAAGCGCAATCCCGATTGAACAGATAAAAACATATTTCCAGGCAGCTTCGATAGAATGTTTTGTGTTCTCAAAACAAATCAAATAAGCACTTGCCAGTGTTGTCGCTTCAATAAACACCCACGATAACCCGAGGTTATTACTCAAAATTGCACCTGTTATCGCAAGTACAAAAACTAAAGTCATACAAGAATAACGTGTGAGTTTATTAACCGAAATGTTTTCGTTTTTCATATAACCGCAGTTATAAACAGCAACCGCAAGATAAACAATCGACAATAACATCATAAAGATGAAGTTTGAATGGTCGAGTGAGAAATATCTTGTTGCAGGTACAAGCTCAGGGTTAAGGCAATATGCAACCGATACACCTGTATGTAATAGCGCATAGCCTACCAAAAGCGTATTGTTTAACCATTCTTTTCTGAATAACGCCAAAAGCAAACACGCAATCAGCGGGAATATTAAAAGTAAATTAATCATCATATTCACAATCCTTTAAATCTGATAAATGAGTGACTTCCAAACCGTCAAACTTTCTATTGATACTGTTAACCATTAAGCCTAAGATGAATATCGCAATGAACAAATCAAGCAATACCCCGAGGTTAACAACAATAGGCATTTCTTTCACTACCGATAAAGACAACAAGAAAATCCCGTTTTCCATAGTGATAAATGAAAGAATATTAGTAATAATCTTGTTTTTGATAGTGATAAGTAACAAGCTGATAATAATAACAGCGATAGAAACCCCGAAGTAAACAGGGTTAATCATTTTTATAGCAGGGAAGTTGAAATCTGAAACCAAGAACCCTGTAAACAAAATAATCGTTGAAATGAACAAACAATAGAAATGCGGGATATTGGCTTCCGCGTCTCTATATTCGTGGGTAGTTTTAACAATCTTGTCTAAAAACATCGGAATAACCGTAGCTTTGACGATAAGGGTTTCAAACGCAAGGAACAGAAACCCGAGTTTTGACTGTTCTTCAATCCCGAAGTAACAAATCAAAAACAGCAGAATACCTTGCAAACAAAGGATTCTGATATGCGCCATCATACGACTTGTTGCAGCCATATAGAGCATTGTTAACCCGAATAAAATTATAAGTGCATTTTCCATTTTTAATTCCCATATATTTTAATAGCAACCAACGAAAGAATAATCAACGCAAAAGAGCTCATAGCAAATATAAACTCAAACACGTGAGACATTCTCAATCTTGCAATAGCAGATTCGACTGTTCCGACAACGAACGCAATCAAACCCAGTACAGCAAGGAACGCTAACGCACACCAGCCCAAACCGATTGTAGAGACAAGGTTTGCAGGAAGGATAAAGTTAGCGATTAAAGCTTCTAAGATAACCATTTTGATACCTGCTGCCCATGTAATAACAGCAAGGTCCTGACCTGAGTTATCGAGTATCATAACCTCGTGAATCATAGTTAATTCTAAGTGAGTTGTAGGGTCATCAACCGGAACTCTTGAACATTCTGTCACAAGCATAATGAACATAGCCAACACTGCAAGAACGGCAATCAAGATACCGAAGTTACCCGCTTTATCAAGTATCATTCCCAAACAACCGAACGAGTAGTTGTTAGTCAAAGCCATTATTGAAGCCATTATTATAAAGAATGCCGGCTCAATAATAGTAGTAAAACAAGCTTCACGGCTTGCACCCATACCCTCAAAGCTGCTGCCTGTATCCATTGCAGAGATTAGAGCAAAGAACTTTCCTAACCCTAAGATGTATGAGAATATGATGAAAGCGCCTTCGATGTTTATAACAGAATAACCTGCTAACATCGGTGCAAACAAGCCCGCAACGAACGTTGTCGCAAACACGACAATCGGTGCAAACCTGAATATCCAAGAAGTTGTTACGCTTATTACCTGATCTTTTTTAAAAAGTCTTACAAAATCCCAAACGGGCTGCCAGATAGAAACACCTTTTCTTCCTGCCCAGAACGCTTTTGTTTTCTTGATTATGCCTAATACGATAAACGGCGCAATCAACAAGACTAATATATTAAATATGATTACTAAACTGTTTTCCATAATTACCTACCCGAATAAAACTACCCCAACAAGCGACAATACAAGGAATATCAACCCGTAAAGGATGTATTGCTGAATATTACCGTTTTGGATTTTTTCAAACTTAACAAGGAACTTTTCTGTTGCCTTAATGAACGGTTTCAAGAAATACGCTTCTTCAACGTCTTCTATATGTAACTCAAAGTGTGCGTCTTTAGGGAACAGAGTTTTTGGTTTTTTGATATCGAACACTTTTTTGAATAACGGTGTCAACATTGATAATAGAGGACTTGCATAAGATGAAGCCGTGTATTGTAAGTGGTTGTTAGGTTTATCATAACCGCAGCCCCACGTACAATGTTGAGCGCGTTTGTTTTCGATTACAAGCTTAACCATTGTTAATAACAAAATGAACGCTATTAAACCGAAACAAACCAGTGATACATTTTGCATTAAAGTAACGATATCAGGAACATTGACAGCACCTGTGAATACTGAAACAGGAGCGGTCATAAAGTTGAATACCTGCTTAGGACAAACCCCGATAACTAGTGTAAGAATTGCTAAAACTGACATAGGGAAGATAAACGAGATTGTTGTATCTTCTTTTACGTTTTCAGCAGCTTCACTGCGAGGCATACCTAAGAAAATTATACTAAACGCTTTTGTGAAACAAAGAATAGCCAGTGTTCCAACAAGCGCTAAACCTGCGATTACAAGGATTAGGGTGATTAAAGACCCTAGAGTATTTATTGTTAAACCTTTAAGCATACCAAAATAGATTAAAAATTCGCTTATGAACCCGTTGAATGGCGGAAGTCCGCAGATTGCGACTGAACCGACAAGGAACAATAACGCTGTTTTTGGCATAGACTTGATTAAGCCGCCGAGGATTTCGATATCTTTTGTGTGGGTTTTTGTATAAACTGAGCCTGCTGCAAGGAACAACAACTCTTTGAATATAGAGTGGTTAAGGATATGCAGAATACCGCCTGTGAACCCTAATACTGCAACAGGTGTACAATGATAAGCAAGCCCTAACATACCTACACCGATACCTATACCTATAATACCGATATTTTCAATACTGTGGTATGCAAGAAGTCGTTTCAAATCGTGTTGGGTTATTGCATAAAGCACGCCGTAGAGTGCTGAGATAACAGAGATTATCAGAACGAAATAACCTAAAGATACAGCAGGTGCAACGATAAGTGATAAGATTCTCAAAATACCGTAGATACCTGTCTTAATCATAACACCTGACATTATGCCTGAGACGTGAGATGGTGCTGCAGGGTGAGCATCAGGTAACCAGTTGTGGAACGGAACGAATCCGGCTTTGATACCGAAACCTACAAACGATAGCAAGAATACTATTGTTGAAAAGGTTTGGTTGTTTGTAAGAACTTCTTTGAATGTAGAGAATTCCAAACTGTTAGCATTTATTGTCATAAGAACAAACGCTAAGATTATGAATAATACAGAGATGTGCATATAAATAAGGTATTTGATACCTGCTGAAAGCACTTCTTTTTTGTTGTCTTCAAAGATTACGAGGAACGCTGAAGATAGTGACATTATTTCCCATACGATAAGGAACATCAGCGCGTTTTGAACTGTTACTACTGATAGCATTGAAGCTATTAATAATACTAAGAACAAACAGTGTGATGAGATGTTCATACCTTTATTGAGGTAGTGTTTCATATAACCGTTAGCATATATTGTTGCTAAGAAACTCATACAAGAGATAACGAGTATAAAAAACGCTGATAACGGGTCAATAACAACGTTTACTAACCCGAACGGTGTTGAGCAGGCGAAAGTTTGTGACAGTGTTTCACCTGATGTAATCACTTTTATGGCAGGTATTGAGCATAAAACCGCGCCAATCCCGGTGAATAGTGAAACTATTTTAAATTTAAGCTTTTCGCTGCAAAATAATGATATAAAACCCCCGATTAACAGGGCAATTAAACCTATAAAATATGTATTCATGTCTCTTTCCCAATCTGTATACAATTATGTTTTAAAACTAACAAAGAATGAAGTCAAGAGAGAATTAATCAGGTATTAGGTGGATTGACTAAGTGCGCAAAAATGTTACCATAGCATTGGAATACTGTAAGCATGAATAACACAAAACTTTTAGCACAGGCAAATACACTGATTAAACAATGCAAATTCGACGAAGCGGAGCGAATCTATCTTGATTTGCTTGTCAAATCACCGGATGACCCTGTGCTGCAAGCGTTTCTCGGAAGGCTCTATATTCGTAAACGCAAGTATAAAAGTGCTGAACGTATCCTTCAAAAATCTTATGACAAACGTAAATCGGCGGCTTCAATCTCAGCGCTCGCGTTTTGTAAGTTTCGTCTGCAAAAATACGACGACGCGATAATACTTTATGAAGAGTTGTTTAAATACGATAAAGACAGTCCGAAGATTTATAACAAGATAATCGACGGGTTCAGAGAGCTGCAGATGTACGATTTTGAACTTGCTTACGCACAAAAGTTCTATGACAAACATCCGGAACTCGATAACGCTATGGTGCGCTTGACCCAGAGCTATCTTGATAAAGGCGATTTAAAAAACGCTGAATCGTTTTGTGCTAAGACTATCCAAAAATTCCCGAAATGTCCTGAGATATGGATTGTTGCGGGCAACCTGCAAGAGTTTTTGTATTGTAATGAGGAGCTTGCTCAGGAATGTTATATTACCGCAATCGAAAATGGCGGAATAATCGGACATTATCATCTCGGGGTGAGCTATATCAAGGTCGGCAAGTTTGATGAGGCTGAAAAACATCTTACAACGATTACGAAACTCTTACCGAACGAGACCTACCCGAAAGCCGCTCTCGGTACGCTTTTTCTGACCTTGAAAGATATGAAAAAAGGTTATGAATATTTCTTTCATAGAGACAAATCACCTGAAATAGCACTGCTCAAGAACCTTTGGGACGGCTCCGAACAGAAAGAAAAGATGCTGCTTTTATATTGCGATCAGGGTTTGGGCGACCATTTGCAGTTTATAAGGTATTTGCCGTTGCTTGCTAAAAAGTTTAAGAATGTTTCTGTGCTTACAAGAAAACCTTGTCTTGAATTGTTTAAACGAAATTATAACCTCGATAACGTTGAGTTTTATGACAGTTTATCGGATGTGAAACCTTATGATTGCTACGTTTTGGCGTCTGATGTTCCGTATTATCTTAACCTCGATTTTGACAATATTCCGTATGCAAAAGGGTACTTGAAAGCTGATGAAACGAAGGTAGAGTATTTCAAGAACAAGTATTTTAATAACGATAAGCTAAAGGTCGGATTGTGTTGGAAAGCCGGCGGGATAGGGATTCGCGGAGCTATTAATAGGACTGTGAATATCGAGTATTTCAAGAAAATGTTCGAGCTTTCTGAGGATGTTCAGTTTTACTCCGTACAGCTCGAGGATATCTTTGACGGGTGTAAGAAGTATCCGCAGATTGTGGATTTGGAAGGCGAGATAAAGGATTTTGACGATACGGCTGCTATTATCGAAAACTGTGATGTTTTTGTGACGGTCGATACTTCGTGCGCACACGTTGCCGGTGCTCTGGGTAAAAAGACGATTGTCTTGATACCGTATTGTGCGGATTGGCGCTGGTTTAACCACGACAAAACGACTGAGTGGTACGATTCTGTTGAGCTTTTGAAACAACAGGACCGGCAGGATTGGTTTATTGAGGTTGATAAAATAACCGAACAATTAAAGGGATTATTATGAATTTTCAACAAAAAAAACTTGTAGATTTAGCATATAAATGTATATATTTTGGTAAGTACGATTACGTAAAGATTGTGTTGACGCGGTTGTTGCAGAATAATACGTCTAATGCAGAGGTTTTGTCGGCGATTAGCGGGATTTATATAGCTATGCGTAAGTATGATAAGGCTATGGCTTATGCAAGACGCGCGTTTGAGATTGAAAAGAGTGTTGAGAGTTTGGAATCGTTGGCGAACGCTTGTAACGTTAACGGGAACTATGAAGATTCTGCGATTATGTACGAGGAACTTACAAAATATAATAAAGACGAGATAGTCTATTTTTTATGTAAGGACGCTTATAAGAACCTCGGGCTTGAAGAAGAAGGGATTCGGGTTCTTGAAGAGGGTGTTAAGGAACATCCTACGGCTGCGATGATGGCTACGATTGTGTTTGAGTATCTGCAGATTGGTATGGATGATAAGGCGAAGGAATGGCTTGAAACTTTAAAGAAGAAGTTCCCTAATAACGCTATTACTGAGAATTCGCTCGGGTTTTATTATGAGGGTTCTGTTAATGATTATGATGAGGCGAAGAAACATTTCTTGAAGGCTGCAAAGCTCGGATATATTGAGGCTTATTATAACCTCGGAGTTTGCTGTAAGCATAGTGAGGATTTTGAGAGTGCAGAGAAGTATCTTAAGAAACTGCGTTCTATAAAGAAAAAAACGGGTTGTGACTATAATTATACGCTGGGCTCTATTTATATGGCGCAAAGAAAGATGAAGCTCGGATATAAGTATTATACTGAACGTGAGAGCAAACAGAGTATGAACTACCGTGAGAGGAAGAACTATTGGGACGGGAAGGACTATCCTGACAAGGTTCTGTATGTTACTTCTGAGCAGGGGTTTGGTGATAACATCCAGTTTTCAAGGTTCTTGCCTTTGGTGGCAAAGAAGTTTAAGAAGGTTTATTATGCTGTTCCGGAACCGCTTTATGACTTGATGAAACGTAGTTTCAAGAAGTGTCGGAACCTTGAGGTTATCAGGTACGGGGTGTTTAAGCCGTATCATAAGTTTATGATGATTATGGATGTTCAGAACTTGTTGAACATTTCTTATCATAATATCCCTATGCAAAAACCTTATATGGTGAGTGATGAGGAGAAGGATTATGAGTGCCGGATTAAGCATTTTCGCGGCGAGGGTTTGAAGATTGGTTTGAACTGGCGTGCTAAGGGTATGGGGTTCCGGGACGCTGTATATAGGACGATAGATGCACCGTATTATTTTAAGCGGTTGTTTGAGCTGGAAGGAAACCGGTATTATTCATTCCAGATGAATGATATTTTCGGGATGTGCGAGAAATATCCTCAGATAGTGGATTTAGAGGGTGAGATTAAGAATTTTGATGATACGGCATCGTTGTTGAAGGGTTTGGACGTACTTATTACGGTTGATACGGCGCTTGCGCACTTGGCGGGAGCGTTGGGGGTTAAGACTTATTTGTTATTGTGTCATGCACCGGACTGGAGATGGTTTGATAACGAGCGAAAGACGGAGTGGTACGAGAGTGTAACGGTTATTCGACAAAAGGACAGAAGGACGTGGGACGACGTCGCTGACAAACTTTACGAGTACATTTCACAGCAGAGCAAGTAACCTTTAGTCTTCAAAGTCGAAGAGGTCTTTTATGGTTGTATTCATTGCGCAAGCAAGTCTGAATAGTAATCTGGTTGAGGGGTTGTTTTTGCCTGCTTCTAATTTGCCGACATAGGTAGGGTGAATATTAACAATCTCAGCCAGTTGCTCCTGTGTCAAACCTGCTGCCTGCCTGTATCTTTTTAAGTTCTTCCCTAACTTATTTAAACATTCTTGTTCCATACAACTAATATAGACTGATACTCTTCATCAATGTATAGACTGACACGCTTGTTAACCGTATTCTATTTATCGAAATCAAACAAATCAGAAAGCTTAATGTTTAAAGCTCTCGTAATGCAAAATAAAAGCTTAACAGACGGATTACACTTTCCCAGTTCAAGTTTTCCTATATATGTTTGGTGTATTCCTACTTTGAATCCCAAACTCTCTTGCGTTAGCCCTGCTAATTTTCTATAGCGTTTTAGATTCTTACCCAGATTTTGCAATACTTTTGTGTTCATACTTGACAATATAGACTAGTACGCTTATTATTTGTATAGACTGATACGCTTATTTGAGGCTAAAAGTCTTTACAATAAAGGAGTATACAAAAATTATGTACAATAAGAAAAAAACGTTGCTTATAGACCTTGACGGAGTTCTGAACCAATACACAGGTAACTTCGATATCAACCACATCCCCGACATAAAACAAGGTGCAAAAGAGTTCCTGACAAAACTCTCCGAAACCTTCACAATTAAACTCTTCACTACCCGGAATAAAATCCTGGCTTCAAAATGGTTAATAGATAACGAACTCGATACCATTATAGAAGACATTACCAACGTCAAAGAACTCTCATACCTCTACATCGATGACCGATGTATAAAATTCGACGGCGACTACAATAACCTCGAAACCCAAATCATCAACTTCAAAGCCTGGTTTCGTGAATAACTAAAAAACAGCTTCCCCTCTCCTATTTCTCAGATGATGAGAATAAACTAACTGCTGCGTTGCCAATTGCTAAAAACGCATTGATAACCGGTGACTGTGGATAATCCATTGCATACTCTTGTACTTGTGTCTGATGTGACCTTAATAATATCTTTTGTCTTGTCGTAGCCATAAACGCAGGAGGCAGAAATTTTTCGTTTTCAGTGATTTCGTTCATTAATTAAACCTTTTTTCGCTCACCTTTATATAACATATAACTATCCTAAAATAAAAACTTGCGCTTTTCACTACTTTTTTTACAATTCTTATCACTTAAACTTGATAAAGGTAGAATTCTACCAAAAAAACACGGTTTGTCATCATCTAAAAAGACGAGTTTTGCCAGATATTCATTATGTTTAGCATGTGTTTGTGTAATTTAACATTATGCACTCTTAAATAGTCAACACTCTGGCTGACAGCAAGAGTGTTTAATGCAAGGGTATAAATATCCTTCTCTTCGTTAGTTGCATTCTGCAACCCCAACGTACTCTTCCTCGAAACCCCCGTCATAACAGGATAGCCCAAAGCATAAAACTCCTCAATCCGTCTCAAAATCTCAAAGTTTTCTTCCCTCGATTTGTCAAACCCAATCCCGACATCAATAATAATATTCTCTATCCCGCTAAACTTGGCATATTCAATCTGTTCATACAAATCCCGAAAAACATCGTCCGCAACACTCTCATAATGATGTTCCTCAGACATATTAACCTCGTTCCCCAAAGAATGTTGGAGAATTAAAGTCGCATTATACTTAGCCACAATCTGCGCCATATCCTTATCGTATTTCAACCCCGAAACATCATTAATAATCTTCGCGCCTCGCTTCAAGCATTCCTCAGCAACCACGGCGCTCCTTGTATCAATACTCACAGGAACCCCAAAACCTTTGGCAAACTCTAAAACCGGCAAAATCTTTTCTAACTGAGCCTCGGCGCTGACAGCCGCAGCCCCCGGTTTTGTCGACTCAGCGCCGATATCTATTATATCTGCTCCATCGTTTACAAGCTGTTCAAAATGTTCACAAGCAAGCTCAATAGTATTATACTCTCCACCGTCAGAAAACGAGTTTTCAGTGATGTTCAAAATCCCCATAACCTTAGTCTGAGTAGTTTTTTCTACAAGCTGCAGTCTGATATCTTCTGCAAGCTGTGAGAGCGAAAACGGTTGGTGAGAAAGCTTGTCGGCTATTTTTTGTAACTGTGAATAGCTTCCGCCCAATATAACATCAGAACTTTCAACCCTTCCGACAACGACATCGCGATTCGTTGCACAATCCGCACCGACAGACAGCGCTGTCTGTTTCAGAATATTTGCCTGACCAACACTCAAACCGTATATTTTAAGTGTTTTATACCGGAACTTGTCAACAGCTCTATGACGGTATGATTTGTCGTAGCCGATTATCTCAAGTTCTTTCTGTAAATCTGCGTTTGTGATAGGTTTAATCAAAAATTTCTGCATTAAAGTTTCTCGTTTTTATGGAAGAATTTATAGAATCTAGTGTTTTCGTACCAGTAGCAATAGTTATCGGCGATAGGTTCGATAATAGCGAAAACGACAGCAAGAATCTTCAAAGATATCCCGCCGATATGGATAACCCCGAGTGCCACAACATAGATAAGCAAAGCTATTGCAAGGTCTTTACCCAGCAAAGTCATAATCCCATGCCAGTGAAGGTATAAGTAATACGATATCAAACAACCTATGATAAGTGATATTAGTTTTCTCATCGGACACTCCTTTGTAAAATATAATAAAAAGCCGTACCACTACCTATCGACAGGTATGAGCTACCGACTCAAATCATAATACCTACTTTTTAGAGATACAATACCCGCAAAGGTTGCCTTAGTGCTGCTATGTTTCCATCCTGACACGGTTCGACAGTTTACGCCACTGTATTCTAAACTATCAACGATACTATAACCTTTATCAATAACCATACAAGCCTCACGGCAGGCTCTGCACCTCGCTAAAGCGTTCGAGTCGAGAGATTCGCTAAGTCCCCGTGGAGTACGGCTTGAACTTATAATAGCATAAAACTTTGTTAAATCATGTAACAAAATTTACCTAACCTAAAATACTATAATTTTCAAAAACTTTAAAAATATGTAGCAATATTTGTGAGAGTAGTTTTATTATGAGTTTTTCTTATTTTGACAATGACAAACAGATTCAAAAAATAGACATTCAGGTTGGCGGCAAATGGGCTGACTATCAGACTTCTAATGAAAAATTGAACTCTATTTTCAAAGAAGTTGATGACGGTGACGGTATTGTTCAGATTACCGAAAAAGCTATGGTAGATGATTTAATTAAACAAGCAGACAATCAAATTGAATCGACTGCTAATAACAATTTTTTAGAAGACGAGGAGTTGCAAAAGTTTGATATAACATTTGCAAGGCTGAAACAGTCGTTTGATACAAGTTATTTTACAGCTGACAGAATAAAAACGTATTATCCTGAAGACAAATATACATATACTCAAGAAGGTAGATTTACTGTTGTAACAGATAAAGAAACCGGTAAAAAAGTAATTGAATACACTGCTCACGGATATATAAATGAATATTCTGCAAACGGTAGTTCTTATAATGTAAAAATCAACGGGATAGATGTACAGATTACACATAGTTCATTAGAAGACGATCGTGATAAAACTCTCGGATTCCGTAACGGAACATTGAATATGCTTTATGACCATAAAAACAAAATTCGTCTTGGTTGGAGAGAAAATATAGAAAGAGAGATTCTGTTTAAGAATCTTGAAAATCCTGAATGGCTGCGTGACAATGCTATGAACGAGCTTAGCAAAATGCCACCAAATGTTACGGTAGATTTTTTACAGAAATATTATGACAGGAATAAAGAGTTCTTATTGACAAAAATCTATTGTACAGAGGGAGTTTCTGCAGAGACTAAAGAAAAGATTTTTGCACTTTTAGATAAACTTGAAGTACACGCAGGTTATAAACCTGAGATGACAAACGAAAATTCTCAGGTGAAAACAGAGTTTTATAAAAGTGATACTTCGTATTCTGTTAATTTCAGTGATGATATTGTGACTGTTAAAGCAAATAAGCCTGATGCTAAAGAATACAAGATAGATTTAAACAAATTAATGATACATGTACCGTTGGATATCCGTCCTTACGCAAAAGCTGCTATTCAGCAAATGCCTGGTGAAACGTTGGTTGATTTGGCTATCGAATGTGACAAATTTGGTTCACCTATTGGTAGAGATGATTTTCACGGAAATACTGCAGGCTCTTTTGACTCTTCAACTGATATGATAAGTTTCGGGTTTACAAGTATCAAGGTTAAGCCGGCAACGATTATTCACGAGCTCGGGCACGCAGTAGACCACAGAAAATATGACAGAAATGAGGATGTGCCTGAAAATTGGAAATACGATTTTTCAATTTTGAGGAATCCGAAACTTAAAGAAGCATATTTTAAATCAAAGATTAAGTATTTAGGTGTTGAACAATATTACAAAATAGATTCTGAAACAGGCAGCGTTATGGTTGATGACGAAGGACTTATGCAAGCCGGCTATTTGAGTAAAGATAAAAAATGGACTTCTAAGTATTACAGGTTAGAAGACAAGGCTTATATGTATACGGATGTTTTAGAAGGACCTTCTGAATTGTATTTATTGGCAATGACAGGTGAATCAGAGAACACACCGAAAGAAGCAGTTACACCTGAGCTTATGGAAGAGTATCTCAAATCTCTTAAAGCAGCAAGGGATATGACAGAAACAGAACGACACATCAGAGAAAAATAGTTATGAGTTTCTCTTATTACGATAACGACAAACAGATACAGCAAATAGATATTCAGGTAGGCAGCAAATGGGCTGACTATCAGACTTCTAATGAAAAACTGAACTCTATATTTAAAGAAGTTGATGACGGTGACGGGGTTGTACAAATCTCTGAAAAAATGCTTTTGGACCAGCTGGTAAAACAGGCAGACAATCAGGTTACCGATAATATTTTAGAAGAGGACGAACTTGAAACTGTTGATGTTGAATCATTTAGATACGCTCAGACTTTCGATGCAAGTTATTATTCTTTAGAAAACATCAAAAAGATGTACCCTGAAGACAGATATACTTATACTAACGGGGATGTTATCGAAAAGGCTACAGGCAAGAAAGTTTTGTCGATATCAACAAGTTCTCAAGGATTTAGCACTATCAGCGAGTATGGTGACCGTCAGGGACGTATGAGAATCCGGATTTATGATGACGGTACGGCACGGGTCACAGAGGAAGCCGACGTTAATAATGTTAACAGCGGAGTTGTTGAATACGAATATAACAGAACCGGGCAACTTAAGAGCGTTTACGATTTCAAAACCCGTAATACGTATAGTGCAGACGATATTCAACAGAAACTCTTCCTTAAAAACTCTAAGAATCCTGACTGGGTCAATTTGCAGGCTATAAGTTTTCTTGACGGGGTTTCTGACAAGATGTTGTACAAACTTCTGGCAGAATATAACAAAGACTCATACAACAGCAGCGGCTATTTCTTAGAAGAATTAAGCAAAAACGAAAACATTCCTGCTGATGTAAGGGAAGAATTCATTAGCCGAACTATGCAAAGGCTGGAGAATCAAGCGGGATACAAACAGATATACAGCAATGACAGTTCTCAGGTAAGGACATCGTTTTACAAGAGTGACACTTCATATTCAGTCAATTTCAGTAATGACATTGTAACCGTAAAAGCGAACACACCTGATGCGGTTGAACACAGTATTGATTTAAACAATCTTGTATCGGAGCTGCCTTTAGATATGCGGGCTGCGGTTAAGGCTGCCATTCAAAAAATGCCGGCTGAAGCCATAAACGATTTGGCTATAGAGTGTGACAGGTTCAGAAGCCCTTTAGAACGCAAAGGGTTTAAGGGTTCATCGGCAGGCTCATTCAGTTTGGGTTATGACAGAATAACCGTTGGTATAGCGGCGTTTGATGCAATTTCACCTGAGACAATAGTTCACGAATTGGGTCATGCTATTGATGCGAGAGATTGCGGTACACAAAGCTTTGATAAGAGTGTTTACGGGCACGATATGTCTATACGACATAATGTTCCGTTAAAGAACGCTTATTATACATCTATGGCTAAGTATTTAGGTGTGGAAAACTATCTGGTTGAAAACTCTGAAACCGGTGAACTTTCGCTTGATGACGAGGGTTTGATACGCGACGGATACAAGACACCTGATAAGCAATGGGCAGGCGAAAACAGAAGACTTATCGGTAAAACATATATGTATCAACTTTTGGAAGAGGGACCTTCTGAATTGTATACGCTTGCTATGCTCGGCAGTTCAGAAAACACTGTTAGAAACGCGGCTACGCCTGAACTTATGGAAGAGTATCTCAAATCACTTCAATATACAAGAAGTTTGAGTGAGAACGAACGTCACGTAAGACAATAAGATAAAGTTTCTGTAATAAAATAGTTTTTATTGTATAATATTAACTATGAAATATAGAGATAATGTAAGAAACTTTTGTATAATAGCGCATATTGACCACGGCAAATCAACGCTTGCGGACAGATTATTGGAAGCGACGGATACTATTGCTGAGCGTGATATGCAGGCACAATTATTAGACACAATGGATATTGAGCGTGAGCGCGGGATTACTATCAAGCTCAACGCTGCAAGGATGAATTATAAAGCTAAAGACGGCAAGGATTATATCCTTAACCTTATCGACACACCGGGTCACGTGGATTTTTCTTACGAGGTTTCACGTTCGCTTGCCGCTTGTGAGGGTGCGCTGCTTATTGTTGACGCTACTCAGGGTGTTGAGGCGCAAACGCTTGCTAACGTTTATTTAGCTATCGCACAGGATTTAGAGATTATCCCTGTTATAAACAAGATTGACTTACCTTCTGCAAACGTAGAAGCCGTAAAACAAGAGATTGAAGAGGTGCTCGGCATAGATTCTTCTATTGCTATCCCTGTCAGTGCAAAAACAGGTGAAAACATTGAAGAGGTGCTTGAAGCTATCGTAAACTTTATGCCGCCGCCTGAGGATACAACCGAAAAACCGTTAAGAGCGCTAGTTTTTGACAGTGCGTATGACCAATACCTCGGCACATTATGTTTCTTCAAGATAGTTGACGGAAAAATGCGTCTCGGTGACAAGGTTCGGTTTATGGCGTCGGGCAAAGAATACGAGATTGTTGAACTCGGGTACCTGACCCCGAACAGAGTTCCTGTAAAAGAGCTCGTTTGCGGTGATGTAGGATATTTTGCAGGCTCTATAAAAGAGATTACAAGGTTTGTGGGTGATACTGTCGTTAGTGTCGAAAACCCTGCAACAGAAGCGCTTCCGGGCTATAAAGAAGCGTTACCAATGGTATTTTCAGGGATTTATCCGGTTGATAACGAAGATTATCACGAGCTCAAAGAAGCTTTAGAGAAGCTTAAGCTTAGTGACAGCAGTATTACGTTTGAACCGGAAACATCGTCAGCGCTCGGGTTCGGGTTCCGTTGCGGGTTCTTAGGCATGCTTCACATGGAGATTGCTCAGGAACGTTTGGAACGTGAATACGACTTATCGGTTGTGACAACAGCTCCTTCTGTAATCTACAGGGTTCATAAAACCAACGGCGAGGTTGTTGAGATTGATAACCCTGCTAACCTTCCTGCCGCTCAATATCGTGATTTTATTGAAGAACCGTACGTGAAGGTTTCTATTATCGCGCCAAACGATTATGTCGGTACGCTTATGGACTTGTCACAAACAAAACGCGGTATATTTATAAATATGAACTACCTCGATAAAGTCAGAGCGGAACTTATTTATCATATCCCGTTATCAGAGGTTATTACTGATTTTTACGACCAGTTGAAATCACGTTCAAAAGGTTATGCAAGTTTAGATTATGAGTTTGTGGACTACAAACGCTCTAAGCTCGTTAAGCTCGATGTTATGCTTGCGGGTGAGGTTGTAGACGCACTTTCTGTAATCTGTCATGAAGACAACGCGTTTTATATAGGACAAAAGTTGACCGAAAAACTTAAGACTATTATTCCTCGTCAGATGTTTGAGGTTCCTATTCAGGCTGCGATTGGCGGAAGAGTTATCGCAAGAACAAACATCAAAGCGTTGAGAAAGAGCGTGCTTGATAAGTGTTACGGCGGTGACATTTCAAGAAAACGTAAACTTTTGGAAAAACAAAAACGCGGTAAAAAACGTATGAAAGCGGTTGGTCGTGTAGAGGTTCCACAAGAAGCATTCATGGCGGTTCTTAGCCTTAACGAAGAGTAATTCTATGAAGAAATTTGCTGTTATTTTATTAGTTTTATTGGGTCTTGCGATGTCATATTTTGGCACGGTATCTAAACGTCAACAGTCCGATAAGATAGAGGTTGTCGTCTGGACTCTGCAGATGAGCGGGTTTTCGGATTATATTAACGGCATAATCTCTGATTACGAAGCGATTCACCCTGATATCAAGATAAAATGGATTGACGTTCCGTTTTCTGAGGGTGAAAAACGTACGCTCGCTTCTATCTTGAGCAATAATACGCCCGATTTGGTGAATCTTAACCCTGATTTTTCGTCTATCCTTGCGCAAAAAGGTGCTTTGGAATATATTGACGAGACAAAACTGGCTGAATTTAACCCTGATATTGTAGAAGCACTTAAATACAAGGGTAACCTCTTTGCTGTACCGTGGTATGCGACTTCTGCTATCACTATTTATAACAAGAGTTTGTACAACAAGTCGGGTTTAAAAACTATGCCGAAAACCTATGAGGATTTGGCTAAGGTTTCTGCGTTAGTACGTCGAAATACCGGTTGTTATGCATATTTCCCGACTATAACGGAGAATGATACAATGCTCAAGATTTTGAACAAATACGGGGTGAATTCGCCGGAGACTGTGACAAACGCTGAGAGCGAACGTATTTTTGAGATGTTTAAATCATTATATCAAGCGAAGCTTATTCCTGCTGAGAGTATTACGCAGACTCATCAGGAAGCGTTAGAAAAATATATGTCAGAAAACGTTGTTTTCTTTCAGGGCGGGGCGAATTTCCTTACTATGATTAAGGATAACGCGCCAAATGTTTACAAAAACACTGATGTAGCACCGCAGATTACGGGTAAATTGGGGCAGAACGATTTTTCGCTTATGAACTTTGTTATACCTAAACGTGCAAGACACAAAAAAGAGGCACTCGATTTTTGTTTGTACCTTACTAACAAAGAGAACCAGTTAAGGTTGGCGAAGCTTACAAACGTTATCTCAACCAACAAATCAGCGTTGAAAGACCCGTTTTATAACTCGGATAGTGACGTTATGTCAAGGGCGAGAAAATACAGCGCAAAACAATTACATCATATACAACCTGTAATGAAGCAGCACGACAGCCAAAAAGACATCAACCTTCTTGTAAACACTACGGTGCAAACAATATTGTTAAACAAAAAGCCAACAAAAGAAGCTTTAAAAGAATTATCGAATTCGTGGAATAAACTAAGTCAGTAAAGCGTCAGGTTGTGCAAACAACAGACCTTTACGGAGCGCGCCATCATTGTTTTGTTTTGCACGATGTCGAATACAGCCGGCAACTTTAGCAGCAAACGTCATGGCATATGAGACCGATGCAAAACAATTACAGTTGATGAGAGCGCGGAGTTCAGTGTCTGTTGTTGCATAACCTGACGCCCTAACTATTCTGATTCTTTTAAGACTTCGTTCCAATGTGCAAGACGTGATTGCAAGTCAACTACCTTATTAAGCTCTTCATCGTTCATCTCTTTTTTCGCGATAGCAATACCTGCTTTTGAGTTCACAGCAAGCCCTAAAAGTTCAGGCATGTTCATCACAGGCTCATTTTCAGTCTCAACAGATTTATAATAAGTGTCCTGATAATCCGCATTAAGTCTGAGCTTCCAGTTGTCTTTCATATCGTCACGACCGGCATGGTTATAAACCTTATCGATACCGAAAAAGTCCGCAAACGAAACCTGAACGTTTTTTGTACCCCTGAATAACTCGGCATATTTAGCTTTGAGTTTGGTATTAGGGTCAGTTTCTATCTTTTTACAAAATTCAGATGAATCCTTCGCCATTTTATCGTTTATAGGTGGAACAAGGAATCCCGCAAGATACATAGGGTTCCAACCCTCGTTAGATTTAATCCATTCTTGTTTCAATAATCTTGCAGAAGGTTCGTTATCGTGAGTTGACATAAAGCTATAAGTAGCATTATCAGCGGATTTCTCCATTTGTACACCGATACTGTACATTATACCTTTCATCTTCTCGTCTTCGTAAACCTGACCGTCTACTTTTCCGCCATAAAATACATCTCTGAACATCTGGCTCTGAGCGCCTAAATCTTCCCAAACAACATCTTTAGGGGCAATATTGTTTTCTCTCAATGACGGTAAAAGAATATTATGTAAGATTTTTGAATAGTTATGTTTAGGGTCAACTTCCGCTATATGAGACATATAACCGCCGTTTGACCTGTCGATTGTACCGTCGGATTTGACAGCAGACGCTTTGTAGATATAAGGGTCAACAAGCCCCATAACGTTATCAACACGAAGGCTTTCAGCACCGTCAAGTACGTTGTCAACTTTACGTTTTAATAGTTTTCCCGATACACCCAATGAACCGTCTTCATTAAACAGTTTTTCAGGGTTAAGTACAGGAATTCCCCATGTTTGCGGACCGTCGTTCTTGCCGCCATACTCAGCACCTACACGCCAATCTTTTAAGAACGCATCAGGGTTTGACCACTCATCAGAGTAAGAATAACCGACTAATAAGTCACCGATGTATTTCATACCCTCTTTTTCTCTGAGAGCCTTGTCTTCTTTTTCTTGTTTGCTTGTTATGAATTGTTGAAACTCGTATTCATCGATTTTCGCCTTATTTTCAGGTGCCTGAGTCAACTGGTTGTATCTAAAATCCGCAGCTTCATTACCGCTTTCTTTTAATGCGATAAGGTTAGCATCAAGTTCATTATCCCATTTTACAAACTTATCTGTTCCGTGGATATCTGTCAGAAGACTAAATACGGTTGCTTTTTCTAACCAGTCGCTATTTTGTTCTTTGTATGCTTTGAACTCGTTATTTAATCTGATAGCGTCAGGGTTGTCGTTTTCGAGTTTTGTTTGGAAGTTGTTATAAGCTTTTTTGAGTACAGTAGCTGAAACCTCTTTTGCACCGTCAAAGTCAGTCATATCGTAGTTGCCGTCGTGTTTTTGGCTAATATAACTTACGCTTTCTGTGTCTTCATCAGATAAAATATTTGCATACTCTTTTGTTTTTAATCTGTCATAATCAACAAACAACTCATTTTTCGCATAGATTGATGAATTATATGGTGAGTTTTTAACTTTGTTAAGTTTTCCGTTCGGACCTAACTGTATAGCATTGAACCCGTTCATCTTCGCAAACTCTAAGAATTCACGGTTAAAATAAGGTGAACCAATATGAGGGTTTTTGCCTTTTACCGTGTCAACAGCATAACCGCTCATTGTATAAGGCGTTCTGACTTCATCAGGGAACGACGAACCGTGAATAATCAATGCACGGGTGTTGATTCCGAGGTAATCAAACGCTTCGTTCATTGTCTTAGAGAATTGCGGTTTTTCGTCTTCTCTAAGTCGACGTTGGAATGTTGGTTGAGATATTGGATGCGAAAAATTTATGTTCATACTCGCTTGAACGGCTGAACATGAATAAATTTGCTACTTCCGGTTATATTGTTAACAAATATTTACGGATGTAAGATAGCAATTACACTGTTTTCATTGAAATACTTATTAGCAACTTCTATAATCTGTTCAGATGTTACAGCTTTAATCTCTTCAGCGCGCGTATCAAAGAAATCAAACGGCAACCCGTTTATACCGTAATATGCTAAAGATGATGATTGCTGCAGATTAGTCTCGCTTACAAACTGGTGTTTGCCTAAAATATTGTTCTTAGCGCTTCTCAGCTCGTCTTCTTCTACAGGTATAGTCTTAATCTTTTCAATCTCTTCACTAAACCCTGACAGGCATGTGTCGATATTAGAAGGCTCGGTTGCAATATAGATATTGAATAATCCGGCTTTTTCTTTTACCTCGCAAGAGGTTCTAACCGTATAAGCAAGCCCTTTTTTCTCACGTAATTCTCTAAACAAACGTGAAGACAATCCGCTTGAACCTAAAATAGTATTGATAACAGCAATTACAGGATAATCATCGCTGTTATAAACCGGTGCATACCAGCCTTGATAAATTTGTGCCTGTTGTGCGTCTTCTTTCAAAACCTCAACTTTTTTCGCCCTATCCAAAACAGGTGCTGCAAAAGTCTTTGTTGCTTTGTTGTTGTTTGGTAAATCTTCAAATGCTTTTGTTATCAATGAAACAACTTCGTTTTCATCAACACTTCCGACAACAGAAATAACCTTTCTGCTCTCAGCCATTATTTTTTTATAAGAGTTTATAACATCGTCTTTTGTAATCTTATCCAAATCCCTCAATACATTAGTAAATGTATGACCGTAATAATGACCTTCATAAGCTGTTTTTACAAATGCGTCTGAAACCTGTAATCTTGCTGAATCAAGTTCTGCAGTCAGTTCGCCCTGCATTTTTTCTTTTTCTTTTATAAACTCTGTGAAAGTTGAATTTTTCATCAAGTCTTCCAGTATCTCAATCGCTTTTGAAAAATCTTCATTCAAACACAAGATTCTGAATCTCAAATAATCTTGTTTCATATCGGTAAGAATCTCGATACCGTTTTCGTCCAAAATCTTTGCAATCTGCTCGTTGTTATATTTTTCAGTACCCTGCATTAAGAGTCGTGACATCAAAGAATGCGTACCTGCGTACTTTTCTTCATCATTGATAGACATATTAAAAGTCAAGGCTATTCTTGGTGTTTCAGGGTTCAGTTTATAGACTGATTTAATTCCGTTTTTTAATTCAAATTCTTTCATAATACCCTAATTCTATAACGTTACAAGTTCTTTTTCAAGCACTTTTTTCAGATACTGTCCCGTGTAAGAATTTTTGTTTTTTATAATCTCTTCCGGTGTTCCCTGAGCAATAACCGTACCGCCGTTTACGCCGCCATCCGGACCCAAATCGATTATGTTATCTGCAACCTTGATAAAGTCCATATTGTGCTCAATAACAAGAATAGTGTTACCCGCATCAGCCAGTCTGTGAAGTATCTTGATAAGTTTATCCAAATCAGACCAATGCAGCCCGACAGAAGGTTCATCTAATAAATAAAGGGTTTTGCCCGTTGCACGTTTATTAAGTTCAGACGCAAGCTTAATCCTTTGTGCTTCACCGCCTGAAAGTGTTGTTGCACTCTGTCCGAGTTTTATATAATCAAGTCCGACATCGTTCAAAGTTTGTAATTTATTCTTTATCTGCGGAACGCTGTCGAAGAACTCTAACGCCTCTTTTACGCTCATCTCTAATACGTCATAAATTGTTTTACCTTTGTATTTCACTTCCAATGTCTCGTTATTATAACGTCTGCCGCCGCAAACATCACATTTTACGTAAACATCTGATAGGAAGTTCATCTCAATCTTTAACAATCCGTCGCCCTTACACGCTTCACAACGTCCGCCTTTTACGTTAAAGCTAAACCTTCCCGGTTTATAACCGCGCATTTTAGCTTCGTTTGTTTTTGCAAAAAGTTCACGAATCGGTGTGAATACATCCGTATAAGTAGCAGGGTTGGAACGCGGAGTTCTGCCGATAGGTGACTGGTCGATATCAATGACTTTATCGATATTCTCAAACCCTGTTATCTCATCGATTCCTTTCGGTTTCGGTTTGTCACCTCTGAGCTTATGGATTGCGTATTGATAAATAATTTCATTCATCAACGTTGATTTACCCGAACCTGAAACACCGGTCAGGACGTTAATCTTGCCGAGCGGGATATCAACATCGATGTTTTTAAGGTTGTTTAATTTAGCGCCGCGAACTTTTAAGTATTCACCGTTGCCTTCACGCAAAGTTCGCGGTATCTCGATTCTTTTCGCACCAGAAAGATACTGACCTGTTAGTGATTTTTTCTCAGCCATAATATCTTCCAAGCTTCCTTTTGCAACTATTTTACCACCGTTTACACCTGCTTTTGGTCCGATGTCAACGATATAATCGGCGTTTCTCATAGTGTCTTCGTCGTGTTCGACTACAATTAGTGTATTGCCTAAGTTACGCAGTCTCAAAAGTGTCTTAATCAACCTGTCGTTATCTTTCTGGTGAAGCCCAATCGATGGCTCATCGAGCACATATAAAACTCCTGAAAGTCCGCTGCCTATCTGGGTTGCAAGTCTGATTCTCTGAGCTTCGCCGCCTGAGAGTGTACCTGCCATACGAGCAAGGTTAAGATAGCTTAAACCTACATCTACTAAGAACTTAAGTCTCGCTCTTATCTCTTCAAGCACCTGTTTTGCTATCTTAAGCTGAAAATCGTTGAGCTCAAGATACAAATCTGAGATAAATTCGTAAGCCTTGTCAACAGGCATCATACAGAATTCGTGGATATTAACCCCGCAAATCTTTACAGCAAGTGGGAACGGTTTTAACCTTCCGCCGCCGCAGGCTTCACAAGGGGTGGTTACCATATATTTTTCTATCTCTGCTTTCCAGTATTCGCTTTCGACGTTATAATGTTTCATCAAAAACGGGATTACGCCGATGAATTTTTGAAGCTTTGTTCTGTAGCGTTTGCTTCCGAACTCACGAATCCGCATAGGGATTTTGTCTGTTGTACCGTAAAGAATGATGTCTTGCTGTTCTTTTGGCAGGTCTTTATACGGTATATTCAGGTCGATGTTACAAGCAGAGCTTACCGCATTGATTACGTCTTCATAGTACCCTGTGGTTGATTTGCTCCACGGATAAATCGCACCTTCGTTTATTGTTTTGGTTTTATCAGGAACGACTAAATCAGGGTCAATCATAAAATCCACCCCGAGCCCCGAACATTTTTCACAAGCACCGTAAGGGCTATTGAAACTGAAAATTCTGGGTGCTAATTCATCAAAGCTTATCCCGCAATGTTCACAGGCAAGCTTTTCACTATACATAATTTCATCCGAGCCGATTACATCAACGGTTATAACACCGTCGGCTTTTTCTAACGCTATCTGTACACTGTCTGAGATACGTGATTTTGCGCTCTCTTTAACAACGATTCTGTCTACTACAATAGAAATATCGTGTTTTTTAGTCTTTGCAAGTTTTATTTCGTCTTCATCAAGGTTATAAACTTCGCCGTCAACTTTTGCACGTACGAACCCTTCCTGTTGAAGCTCTTTGAATGTTGATTGAAACTCGCCTTTTTTACCGCGAACAATCGGTGCAAGTATCTGAATCTTTGTTCCTTCACCGAGTTTAAGAATGTTTGCAACAATCTCATCGATTGTCTGAGGTTTGATTATCGCACCGCATTTTGGGCAATAAGGTGTTCCGACACGTGCGTATAACAAACGAAGGTAGTCATAAATCTCCGTAACCGTTCCAACAGTTGAACGCGGGTTGTTACTTGTTGATTTCTGGTCGATAGAAATAGCAGGAGTCAAACCTTCAATTGAATCAACATCAGGTTTATCCATTTGACCCAAAAACTGTCTTGCGTAAGTTGAAAGGCTCTCTACATAACGTCTTTGTCCTTCTGCAAAGATTGTATCAAACGCAAGCGAGCTTTTGCCGGAGCCTGAAACCCCCGTAAAAACAATGAGCTCATCTCTCGGTAATTCAAGAGAAACATTCTTAAGATTATGTTGTCGTGCACCTTTGATAGTTATCTTGTCGTTCATTCTTACCTCTGATAACAATATTACACTAAGAATATTTTGTTATCAAATTTTTGAAAAATGTGTTAGAATGGTTTTGTAACTTATAAAAATAAGGGGAGAATTATTATGGCAGATGAATCAAAACTATTAGCAAGAATAGAACGTGCCGGCAATCAAGAGCTTCACGCTTCTATTACAGAGTACAAAGGTAAAACTTACCTCGATTTGAGAATCTTCTACACAACAGATGAAGGCGAAAGCTGGAGACCTACTCAAAAAGGTGTAACCGTTTATCCTGAAGATTTGGATACATTGGCAGACGCAATCGAAGAAGCTAAGAAAGAGTTATTGGCTTTAGAATAATGAAATACGCAAATGTTCTGGTTAACATAAAAGGGCTCGGGGTGAAGACATTCAGTTATGAAATCCCCGAGCCCCTCAAAGATGTAATCAAGACAGGTCAGGCGGTTTCTGTACCGTTTGGTCGTCAGGGCTGTATAAAAGCGTTTGTTGTCGGGTTCACGGATTATGTTGAAGACGGGCTTAAGGTTAAGAAGATTAAGTCTATACTCGATGACAAACCTTTGTTTAACCTGAAATATTTTAAACTGCTGGAATGGGTGGCAAACTATTATTGTACGGATATTATCAATGTTATCAACCTTGCTGTTCCGGTTAAATTGATTGAAAAGAACTCTAAGACAGAGTTTTCTGTTGAATATGTGAACTCTGAGAACGCAACAAAACGTCAGCTTGCGGTGCTTGAGGCTTTAAAAGAAAAAGGTAAGATGTCGTTGACTATATTTGAAAAAGAGGTCAAAACGACGCGTGCAACTATCAAAAAACTTGAGGCTCAAGGTAATATCAGGCTAACGGAAGAATGTATTTATCGTAACCCGTTGAGTATTTTTAAGGACAATAAGTTAGAACCGTTATCGGAGCTATCCGGTGAACAGTTGACGGCTTATGAAGGGATAAAGAAAAAGCTCAATTCCCGCAACCCGATACTTTTACACGGGGTTACGGCGTCCGGTAAGACAGAAGTTTATTTTAAGCTTATAAAAGATACGATAGATAGCGGGAAGAATGTTTTGTTTCTGGCGCCTGAGATTGCGCTTGCTTCTCAATTAACACAGAGGATTGCGAGAAAGTTCGGGATAAACGAGGTTGCTATCTGGCACAGCAGTATTTCTGACGGTGAAAAGTACGATGTTTGGAACAGACTTTATAACAACGAGATTAAGATACTTGCGGGTGCGCGCTCTGCGGTGTTTGCACCGTTACAGAATATCGGGCTTATTATAATCGATGAAGAGCATGAGGGCGCTTACAAACAGTCTAACCCGGCTCCGAGATATGACGCTAAGGTGGTTGCAAAGAAACTTGCACAGTATCATAATGCGCCGTTAATTTTAGGTTCTGCCACTCCGGATGTTTCTACGTATTATTATGCTTCTAATAACAATACGTTGTTTGAAATGCCACACAGGTTTAATGACGCTCCTATGGCTGATATCGGGATTATCAATATGCAGGAGTACTCAAAAGCAGCTTATCGCGGGGTTATTTCAAAACAGCTACAGACTGCCATTCAAGAGACATTGGACGATGAAAAACAAGTTATTATTTTGATTAACCGAAGAGGGTTTTCGACTTCCACTATGTGTAAAGCGTGCGGTGAGGTTATTGAGTGCCCGAATTGCGCGATTCCTTTAATCTGGCATGCGAAAGATAAGAAGCTCAAATGCCATTATTGTAACCACGAGGAAGATATGCCTGAGGTTTGTCCTAAGTGTAAGAGTGACGCTCTAAGAAACTCGGGGCTTGGCTCTCAAAAGGTTGAGATGTTGTTTAAGGAGCTTTATCCGGACGTTAATATTGAGCGGATAGATAGCGACGTTTTGTCGAAGAAAAACACTCATATCGAGATATTGAACAGGTTTCAGAATAAAGAGATTGATATCCTTATCGGGACCCAAATGATAGCTAAGGGGCTTGATAACCCAAATGTCACGCTGGTTGGGGTTATCAGTGCGGATTCGACATTCAATCTGCCTGATTTTCGCTCAGCGGAGCGCGGGTTCCAGTTATTGACTCAGGTAGCGGGACGTGCCGGTCGCGGTGAATATAGCGGACGGGTGCTGTTCCAGACTTATAACCCTGATTTCTACGCGCTGGATAGCGCGAGGGAGCAGGATTATTTGAGGTTTTATAACGCTGAGATACGCTCAAGACAAGAGTTTGTTTATCCACCGTTTACACAGATTATAAGGGTTATTATCAGCTGCGATAAATCTGAGCGGGCTGAGATGTGCTTGGAGCAGATAGCTGACAGGCTGCAAGAGCTTATTGATAAATACGGGTTTGATGAACATCTTGAGATGTTGGGACCTTCTGCTTGCGTTATTGAGCGATTGAACGGGTTTTATAGGTATCAACTTTTATTGAAGAACAAGATTTATGAAAAAGGTCATCAGTTTATAACGAAGTTTTTTAGGTCTGTTAAGCTTCCGAAAGACATCAGAATGGCTATTGACGTCGACCCGATTGATATTTTATAGGGAAAGACCACGTTATGCTCTTGAATATAGATACATCAAACAAAACCGCATAAAAAAAAGAGTCTTTCGACTCTTGGAATTAAGAATAGCTGGAAGTATGAAAAAGATTTAATGATTATATTAAATCTTCTTCATAACATTTTGTTAATTGACGAGTTGGCTATAAAAATATTACCCTAAAGAAATCTCACTTCTTGGATTATTCGGCTAGTCGCAGAAGCGTGGTTCTGCTCCACGTTACGAGTTCCGCTCGTTACACTCGCTTCACTCTACCGAAAATCCGCCGTGGCATTGCATATAAAGTAGAATAGCCAGTGTGATAATACCAGCAATGAATAAGAACCACATCAAATTTAAAAAAGTCTCCCATAGAAACGAGAAACAACCCTGAGGTTCTTGTTGTGGAGTTCTGTACGCAGAATCAACCCATTCGCCGCAGTGCATGCATTTTTTTGCGTCATCAGGTATTTCACCTTTACAATATGGACAGAGCATACTTCCTCCTAAACACTATTCTTATATATAGATTAGCATATACTTTATCTTTTTGCAAAAAATATATATAATAGGGGTAAATATAGGAGAGTATGTATGAAAATAGTTTTAGGTACGGGAAACCCGTCGAAAGTTTTTGAGATAAATAAGATTGCAGATTGCGAAGATATAGAGTTCATTTTGCCGCCGGAAGAGTTCGACCCGGAAGAAACCGGCACAACGTTTGAAGAAAACTCTTATATAAAAGCTAAAGCAGCGTATGACTTGAGCAAAATGATGAGCCTTGCTGACGATTCAGGACTTTGTATAGAAGCGCTCAACGGCGCTCCGGGGTTGTATTCGGCAAGATATGCAGGCACACAGCAGGCTAAGATTGCGCGTGTATTATCAGAACTTGAAGGTGAAACTAACCGTAAGGCAAAGTTTGTATGCTGTATGACTTTGCTTGATGAGAAAGGTGAAGTTTTACATGTTTCAAAAGGCGAATGTCACGGCGAAATTATAACGGAAGCTCACGGTACAAACGGGTTTGGCTACGACCCTATATTCAGACCCGAAGGTTATGATGTAACTATTGCGCAGATGAGCGAGGACGAGAAAAACGCTATTTCACACCGCGGTAACGCTTTGAGAGATATGCTCGAATTTATAAGAAAAAGTGTATAAAAGTCTCTATTTATTTTTGTATCAGTTCTGCCCGCAGGTGTTATTTTAAGGTAATATACAGGAACATAGTAGATACAGGATAAGGAGTTATTATGGAAAATCTTATTATCTTTGCAGTAGTGTTTTATACGCTAATCATCGCTCTACCAAGCTTAGCTGAGACAAAGGGGATATAACCATAATGAAACAGCTATGGCAAGACTTTCTGCATATTATCTTTAAATGGTTTGAAAAAATACCGCACGACGAAAAATACATGTACTGGTATTATCTGTAAACATCAACCCATATAGTTTATTTTCGAATGGGCATATTTTGCCATTTGTATTGCTGCCTGCGCGTTCAGGAAGTTTAGTGATGTTGTGAGGTTCCTATCCTGACGGAACTGGTTTCTTGCAGCGGTCATGGTCTCGTCTTTGACGGATTCTGTATAGTTACCGTTACTGACGCTTTCGATGTTGTGTTTAAGCGGTTTTATTTCGAATGTTTTTTTAGTAGCGCTGACGGGTTCTTGTTCAACTGCCGGCTCAGGTTCGTGTTTTGGTGCCGGAGCGTTTAGACCCATGCTTTCTTTGAATTTGTTAAACGGATTAAACTCGGATGAGCGAAAATCAGAACTTGCAATCTCCATGATATCGTTTTTAACATCAGAAGTGTAGTGTTCGTTCTTTTCGTCATTCATTTGTTCAGCTTTTTCACGCGCACGCTTAAAGATTGCCTCTTTGATTAGCGAGACTTCTTTTCGTTCTATGCTCGGTTTTACGTTAACAAAATGAAAATTATCCATAATTATCCTTTATAGTCATGTAAAGTAAATTATGCGAAAAAAATTAACTTTTTTTATATACTTTAGATATATTTGTTACATAACTTAAGATTTGTACTTGAAAAACGTGAGTGAATTTAGTATAATAGATGCCTGCATTATCTTAAATTTGCAAGAAATGTAAACAAATGTAGAGACGAGTTTTTCGTATTATCATTGAGTTTTGACGAATAATTGTAAAAAATACAATTATAATCTGGCAAAATAATCTATTTAGAGGATTTAAGATAATATGCGGAAGGTTATGCTTAAATAAACAGAGACACATCACTGAGCAAATGAATCGCAAGTAGAGGTATAATATGGTAGACAACAGGGCTGCCGGATTCTATGGTGTGGCTGGTGCTTTTAACTTCAAAAGCGGAGACATATCCGGAACAGCAGCAAAGACAAGTGATGATCGAGCTAGTCAGGGTACTGAGTACGGTCGTATAGGAACAGAGGAAGAACAGGCAACTGTCGCTAACAAGTATGTTGATAACAGTGCACAGTTGAATGCTACTTTGAATTCTCTTGCCATGCTAAATGTTGCGTCAGTGATTAACTCTAAGTTACCGAAGTATCGACGCAATCCTGAATTAGACAGGATATTAGAAGAGGCAGAGGTGTTTGTAGCGGGGATATCTTCTGATGAGGAGAAGGGTTCTCGACATTTTAAACGCCAACAAGAAGACGACATTGACGAGCTGGACGAAATAGATAATTTAGAAGACGACAACGAGTATTACTAGAGTAAAATAACAACAAAATGGTTTAGAGCTTTTTAAGTTCTTTATCGAAGTTATCGTAGTTGTATGTTGAGCCGAAATAGAGTGCTATCATCGGCAGGGCGAATACGAGCTTAAGCAGCTTAAGCACAACCTTGCCTGTAAACTTTAGTATTGTTATTATTACCTTTTTCATTTTTTACTCCTGTTAGTATAATAATTAAATATAGTAATATGTTGTCTATATAATTAGTTTTAATTTGCATAAAAATAAGTGACAATTATAGATATGAATTATCAAACACTTATTACAAATGGAATAAAACGATTACGTTCACGCTATAAACTTACACAAGAAAAGTTTGCGGAGAGAATCGGTATGAGTGTTCAAGGTTACCGTAATATTGAACACAATAAATATTTACCAACGGCTGAAACAATTGATAAGGTTTGCAAAGAGTTCCATATTTCACCGGTAGAATTACTTTTACCAGAGCCAAATAATAGTTGTGAAGAAATAAAACAACTTATTAACCTTAAACTGAACAATTGTGACTTAGAAAAACTAATTAAAATAAACAACGTTATTGATATTGTTTAGTTTTAACTTGAGTTATTTATCATGCATTCTCCTTATATCTTTTTCACTCATGAAATTTACTCAAAGGAATCTATAGAATCCTTAAAGATATCTTAAGCTAGTGGATATGTATATGTCAATATGTGAATATAAATATATGGAACATGAAAATATTCTTACAAGATTTGGAAATAATGTATGTGCTGAAAGAAACAGATTAAGGTTAACTCAGGCAGAGTTAGCTGAAAAGGTTGGAATCAGTGAAAAACATTTAGGAAAAATTGAACGCGGTATCGCTAATCCAAAACTTTTAACAGTCATAAACTTAATCAAAGCATTAGGTGTTCCATTCGATACATTAACCTTATAATTTCTCTTTGACTTAATGGGGAAATATTATTAAAATATTTGTATGAAGAAAGTTTTGTATCTCGTATTAGTTGTATTGTTGTGCACATCTGTTGCGCAGGCTCTTCCGTTACCTGAAGAGCCTAAACAAGCGCAGCCATTCAACCTCGATGAACGGAATGTTCAGCGTGAAAAGAAAAACGCTCAACAATACGCTAAAGACGTCACCGGCTCCGACGAGGTCAAACAAGGCGGGCAAGACGATACAATCTACCCTCTTGATACTAAAGAACCCAAAACCGAACCGAAAAACAGCGGCAAGTTCGATGAGAACACTCCAAAGTTTCAATACTCACCTCTAAAAGAAGGTGAAGAACCCGACGAAATCCCGAACTTAGAAGACGGGCTCAACTCCGTTAACTTCGAAAACGGAACCGAAGAAACACCCACAAAAGTAATAAATAACACAAACAAAAGGTTCAAAGGTCATAAAGAACTAAAACGCAAAGAGCCAAAAGACCCGTTCGAAATCTTACCGCCGGAAACTAACCGCGAAATCCCCGAAAACGGCATGTCCACCCCTGAACAAAAACACTACTCGCAAGACGATTATGAACAAGCTTACAGGGATATGCAAGTGCCGACCTTCACCTTCGTACACGGTATTGACCCCGACCAATACTACGATATGAAAGACGCAACGTGGTCACCTTACCCGTTATTCAGGCTCAATTCGCCGCTATATTTCAAGACCCTCGTAATCCCGCCGGGATACTACCTCCTGACCCCGCGTCAATATAAAAACAAATGGTACATCCTGTTCAAAGAAGCAGGTGTCGTGAAATACACAATCCCCGTCTTCAACCAGTGTTACGCAGAAGCAGGCTACTACCATACCCACCTAAAAGAACTCGATATGTCGCGCTCAGCTCGCTGGCATATAAAGTTCCTGAACTCATGGGGTAAATACATCAGAAAATCAAAACGTCTGCCTGCAATCCAAACAAACCTTGAGCTAACAGATTTAGACAACAACTTCTTACTCATAGACATCTATTATGGACACTACAAATACCAGACAATATTCCGTACAGAAAAGTTCTAATTGTGCTATAATGATTCTATGCTAAAGAAATATGAGCGCTTTCTGAAAGAGTTTGATAAAAAACTCAAAAAATATTTCACACAACAATCTGAACACATCTGCTGTAAAGAAGGTTGTTCAGGCTGCTGCGAGGTTGGAGACTATCCTTTCACACAGCTTGAGATGATGTATCTTATGGAAGGTTACAAAAACCTGCCCAACGATATAAAGATTCAGGTCAAAACCAACCTCGATAACATAAAAAAGAACAGGGTATTAACCCACATGTTCTACAAATGCCCGTTCTTAATCGATAAAAAATGCAGTGTTTATAAGTATCGCGGGATAACCTGCAGAACATTCGGGCTTGCATATCTCATTGATAAAAAGACTGTAAAAGTGCCTGAATGTGTAAATGAAGGGCTCTGTTACAGCAAGGTATATGAAAACGGTGAGCTCGTAACAGAGCCCGTAAAAGAAAATTTAGGTCTATTAGAAGTTACTAACTCAAAGTTAGCAAAAAGTCACAAACTGGAGTTTGGACCAAGCCGGTCACTAATCGATTGGTTCAAAAACTAATATAGAAAGGAGCATCCTATGTGGGAAAAAGACATGAACATTAACGAAGTAAAAGAGATTCGTACAAGAACCACCGTATATTTTGGCTGCGGTGCAATCAATAAAATGGAAGATATCGCAAAAGACTTCAAATCAAAAGGTCTTGATAAAGTAATCGTAATGTCAGGCAGAAACGCTTACAAATCAACAGGGGCATGGGATGTTGTGGAAAAAGCGTTAAAAGCTAACGGCATAGGTTACGTAAACTACGATAGAGTAACTCCAAACCCAACAACTGACGCTATTGATGAAGCGGCAAAAATGGCTATCGAATTCGGTGCAAAAGCGGTTATCACAATCGGCGGCGGCTCTCCAACCGACGCAGGTAAATCAGTAGCTATCCTTATGGAATACCCTGACAAAACCGGCGCTGATATTTACGAGTTCAAATTCAACGTTGAAAAAGCTGCACCAATCGTAGCAATCAACCTTACTCACGGTACCGGTTCAGAAACCAACAGGTTTGCTGTTGCAACTATCTTAGAAAAGAACTACAAACCGGCAATAGCTTATGATTGTATCTATCCGGTTTACGCTATTGATGACCCTGAACTGATGAAAGGGCTTTCACCAAAACAAACCAGATACGTATCAATTGACGCGGTTAACCACGTTGTAGAAGCTGCGACTTCAAAAGTTGCGTCACCGTATGCTGTAACTCTTGCAAGAGAGGTTATAGAGCTTGTAGCAGAGTATTTACCGAAAGCCATTGCAAACCCTGAGGATTTAGAAGCGAGATATTTCTTGTGTTATGCAGCGATGATGGGCGGTGTATGTTTCGATAACGGACTTTTACACTACACCCACGCGCTTGAACACCCGTTGAGCGCTATGAAACCTGAGTTCTCACACGGGTTAGGGCTTGCAATTCTGTTACCTGCTGTTGTTAAAAACATCTACGCAGCAAAAGCAAACACGCTTGCTTATATCTTAGAGCCTATCGTTAAAGGTTTGAAACCACAAGCATGTGATGCTGAAAAAGCAGCAAACGGTGTTTATGAATGGTTAAAATCAGTCGATGTTCCTAACAAGCTTAAAGACGAAGGATTCACGGAAGCTGATGTTGAAACCTTGACAGAACTCGCGTTCACAACACCTTCTTTAGACGGATTATTGTCTATAGCTCCGACAGAAGCTACAAGAGAAGCTGTTACAGCGATTTATAAAGAATCTTTATAAAAATATGGGGGGAACAAAGTTTCCCCCTTTATAAATTTTTGTTAATAATTTGAATTATTTTGTCAAAAAATATTCTTTTTATACGTTTAATACTGTATAATAATTGTGTAGGTAAATTTTGGAACAACAACAGACTGAAAAAATAAAAGGTCAAAGTACGCCTTTTAATAGGTCAGGGGTATCATCTCCGATATCTGCTGCAAGGTTAGTTGCTAAGGTTAATTCCTTAGTCACTCCTCCTGTTGCGCCTGCTAAAGAAAGTGATGTGTTCCAGTATAAATATGTTATTGATTATCAATCAATGGTCAACAAAATCGCTGATATTAACCTTGTTGATGATATAAATTCTTATTATTTGTCAATCCACAAAATACTTACGCAATATATTGACTGTTCGTTTACAGCTTACGGGTTATTCAACGAGACTTCTAACTGTATCAATCTTAAACTTATCGATAATCTCGATAACGTTTATTCTTCAAAGATATTCAGTGCAGACAGTTCAAACCCTGTCTCACAAAGTTTCTATACAAGAAAGCTTATCGTAAAAGATAACTCAGACTTTTTGAATATTTCATATTTCAACAACCACAAAGTAAGTATCTTACCAATGATATCAGTAAACAGATGTATTGGCGTAATACTTATTGCAGATATACACGTAAAACCGACAGAAAAATTATACAATTTCATTGCAAACCACATCGGGCTTGTAATTGATAACCTTAATCTGTTAGAAAAAGCTAATGAACATATAAACACTGACGGATTAACCCAGTTATATAACCACAGAGGGTTCCAGGAACACCTTGAAAAAGAAATTCAAACAGCAGAAAAGAATAACACTCAAATGTCTGTTGTAATGTTAGATATCAATAATCTTTCAAAGATAAACAAAGAACTCGGACACAAAAAAGGTGACGAGGTTATCAAACTTGTTGCAGACAAGGTTAAGAACAACCTTAGAAAGAACGATATCGCAGGACGTTACGGCGGTGACGAGATTGCAATTATATTGCCAAATACAAACGATACAAGTGCAAAATACATAGCAGAGTATTTGACATACAGCTTGTCATGCTGTTTTGTAGACGATGTAGGACCTGTTAAGGTTGCTGTAGGTATCGCAACTTATCCTGAAAGCTCAAAAGAAAAAGAAAAACTTCTTATCTTAGCTGAACAAGCTATGTATATTTCTCAGGCTAAGGGTTACAAAGACGGCATGTCAGCGATTATCAGTTCAACAGATATTGATTTCTGGGATGATAACGCGCTTAAATCTTATGCTGAGATTATCTCAAAACGTTATTCACAGATTGGCATAAGTTTTGAAGACGAGTTGTTACACAAGTTCAGCTCAGAACAGATTAGTTCACAAAACCACCTTTCTGAGATTGCAACATCATTAGCAGGTGCTATCGATGCTAAAGACCCTTATACAAAAGGTCACTCAACTTCTGTTTCAAGATACTCAGAAGCATTAGCAAGAGCGTTAAACCTTCCTGAAAACGAAGTTGAAAGAATCTCACTCGGTGCGTTGTTACACGACGTTGGTAAGATTGGTATTCCTGAGAATGTGTTGAAGAAACCTGATAAGTTATCAGATGACGAATGGAATATCATGAAACAGCACCCTGTAATTGGTGCGGAACGCGTGCTTGAACCAAACGAAGCGTTGAGAGATTTGATTCCTATCGTAAAATATCACCACGAACATATCGACGGCTCAGGCTACCCTGAACACTTGAAGGGCGATGAGATACCGTTATCAGCTAAGATTGTTGCTGTAGCGGACGCATTCCACGCGCTTGTTAGTGACAGACCTTATAGAAAAGGGTTAGGACTTGATGTTGCGTGTGATATCCTTACTCAAGGAGCAGGTAAACAGTGGGACGAAACTCTGGTTAGAAAATTCATCCAGATAGCTCCGTCACTGATTACCAAAATATAGTTATAAAATTTATCTATACAAATATGCCGGCAATAAATTGCCGGCTTTTTATTATATTCTGATAAGCAAGAATTTTGTATCTTTAAGAGCTAAGACTTTGTGCATATCGTTCTTTTTGAACATCAAAAGTTCGCCTTCTTTAACTTCAAACTTTTCCGCTTCAAAATGAAACTCCGCTTTGCCATCATAAACATACGCACAAGCGTTTCTGTCTGATTCGTGCCAGTCTAAAATTTCATCTTTCTTCAAAGCAATTGCTGCTAAAATAGAACTCTCGTTCTCAAGCAGAATCTCTTTATCCATTAACTCGTCTTTATCAAGTTCAACCAAATCTTTTAATTTTAATACATTATAAAACATAAGTTCCTCCTTTTATGGAATCCTAACTTAACCGATAATAAAAGATAACTGCCTAATCAGATAGTTTATGATATAATATTCCAGAAGAGGTGCAGTATGAATTTATCTAAAACAACAGTGAAATACCCATTCTTATCAAAGGATGTCGAAATATACGAAAGAGAAAACGGACACAAGATAGTACTCGCTCATAAAGACGGCGGGCTCGTAAATATCAGTACGTGGGTACGTACCGGTTCTATCAACGAAAACTCTGAAAACAACGGTATATCACACTTTTTGGAACACCTTATGTTCAAAGGCACTCACAAGCACCCTGCAGGTGAGTTTGACAAAACCCTTGAAGCTAAAGGCGCAATCGTAAACGCTGCTACCTGGAAAGATTATACATACTACTACGTAACTCTTCCGAAAGGTGAAAACGAAGAAGATTTCAAACTCGCACTCGAGCTTCACGCAGATATGATGATTGACCCTGTTTTGCCTTACGACGAAATAGGCGCACCATTTGATTTGAACAATAAAAACATAGGCACAAAACGTGAACGTCACGTTGTTATAGAAGAAATAAGAATGCGCGCAGACCAACCTTGGACAAAGGTTTACAACGCTACAAACTTCAATATGTACACTTCTCACCCTTACAAAAGAGACGTTATCGGCACACCTCAGATTATCTCTCAAGTAAAACAAGAAGAAATAATGAACTACTACAAAACCTTCTACTGTCCTTCAAATATGACAACAATCGTAGTAGGTGATTTCAACCACGAAGAAGTTCTTAAAAAACTAGAAACCCTGTTCGACTTTGGTGACAGAAAAAACATCGAAAAACAAGTCTACGAGATAGATAAACCAACACAAGAAACCAAATACATCGAAAATAAAGCCTGCCTCAATTCAGGGTTCTTGATGTTTGGCTACCTTGGCGTTGTAGCAACCGATATCAAAAACTGTATTATGCTTGATATGTTGTCTCTAATCTTAGGTGAGGGCGCAAGCTCAAGACTATACAGAAACCTAATCGAAAACAGTAATGAAAGAATCTTCAACATGATAGATTCAGAACACTACATCTTCCGCGACGGTGGTAACTTCTTTGTACAGGCAAACTTCAACCCACAATACAAAGAAAAAGCTATTGAGCTGGTAAAAGCTGAGCTTGAAAGTATTAAATCAACAATAACAGAAGACGAGATTAAAAAAGCTAAAAAGAAAATCAAATCACGTTTCGCTTCAAACGCTGAAACAGTATCAGAAATAGGCGAAAACATAGGTTATTACCTAACTGTATGTGATGATTTGGCACTTGTATCCGATTACTTACCTATACTTGAAGGTATAACAATCTCTGATTTACAATCAGCTGCAACAAAATACTTAAACATCAATAACGCAGTTATATCAGTACTCTTACCTGAATAGTTAACAAAAGTTAACAAAAATAACATAAAAAAATCAATTTTTTATAACTTAAATACTTTATATATACATAAGAGATATTTAAGAGAGAGAAAGCGAGTTTTTGTATGTTATATGATGCAATCGAACGTAATAAAAAACCTATCGGGTCACTTGATATACCTGATGATTTTCAAAGAATATATTTAGCAAGAAAAGACAGACAGATGAGATTCTGCAACGCAAAAGACCCTATCTATCACGTTTTTTCAACTATTGAGAAACGACCTTTGAAAGAACTATTCAACGGATTCGTAAGAGAAACGATAAAGGATTCGAAGAAGTTCTTAAAAGAACTGGTAGCAGCATAAGTTACCAAAAAGGACAGAAAACAAAGACGCAAGGAAAACAGAAATTATTAAGGATTAGAAATATAGGAAAACAAAAAAGGTGCTATTTGAATAGCACCCTTTTTTTATATACATAAATAAATTATGATTTTCTCTTACGAGCCGCTTCAGATTTACGTTTTCTTTTAACGCTTGGTTTTTCGTATCTTTCACGTTTTTTAACTTCAGATAGAGTACCTGCTTTTTGAACTTTCTTTTTGAAACGTCTTAAAGCTACTTCTATACTTTCGTTTTCACCAACTTTAACTTCTGGCATTCGTTTTTCACCACCTTCATAGTAATTTGTACTCATAAATAATAAAACAAACATATTCTTAAATCAAGCGATAATTAAAACTTGCTAATGGTTTTTGACAGAGTAATATAAAAATATGACATCTAATAATTTTCATATTTATTTAGTACCTGTAATGTTATCTTTTTTAGCCGGATTAGCAACTGTTATCGGCGGATTTATTACGTTTGTTGTTAAAAAAGATAATCTAAGAATGTTATCGTTGGGGTTAGGATTTTCAGCAGGTGTAATGATATTTTTGTCATTAACAGAGATAAAAGAAGGTGCAGACACTTTACTTGCACAGTATTTTCCTAACAATTTTATGTGGCTGACGTTTTTGGGATTTATTATAGGTGCAATAATAGCGTTTTGTATAGACTATTTTATACCAGACCATATTGAAGACAACGATTTTTCGGAAGAACACGGTGAAGAAAATATACAAAGACACCACGGTATCAAACGTGCCGGGATAATAACTGCTATAGCTTTAGCTTTACATAACTTTCCTGAGGGTATGGCAACATTCTTTGTATCATCACAGAACCTTACACTTGGTATTCCTGTTGCTATTGCTATCGGGCTGCATAATATACCTGAGGGTATTGCGGTAGCACTTCCTATATATTACGTTACCGGTAAAAAACGCACTGCTATACTTTATGCATTTTTATCAGGTATATCTGAACCTATAGGTGCTATTATAGGGGTTCTTTTATTACAACTTATTCTACCGCAAATGTTTATAGGACTATTGTTTGCTATGGTTGCAGGGATTATGGTTTATATATCGTTTGATACATTATTACCGCTTTCACACAAATATGGTGATTGGCACATGACAATTATCGGGGTTATGTCAGGTATGATATTTATCTGGCCGACAATTATGTTATTAGACTAGCAAAAAATTTTTTCACGATACGTTATACTATCATAATGCTAGCTCCCATATTTTTAAATACCCCATTCATAAAACCAATACGCGTTAATAATAATATTAACTTTAAAGGTGTTGAATTCCATTCAACAATACCTGAACTTAAAGAAGATGTTTTTGAACCGTCATTGAGACTTATTTATAAAGAAGAGGATTTTAACGCTATAAAAAACTCTGTCAAAAAAGATAGATTTTTAGGTGCGGGATTTGAAGGCAGAGTATTCGAAATGCAAGATTCTGATTATGTCGTTAAAGTACCAAAAAGAATGTTTAACGGTAAAAAAAATAGATAACTTAGCTCTAAAAAAAGACCTTGTAGAAGAAGAAGTAACTGAACAAGACAGAGTAAATTTTATTGAAAAGAAATACAAAAACGGTATTGTTATAATGAAAAAAGTAGCGGGTAAACCGGCTTCAAATATAGATGAGATAAACGAAGTAGCAAACTTACCGGTCAAAGCTTACCAAAACCTGCTTAATCAGATTATAGAAGCTGACAAAGTCGGTATGGAATTTGATTTCGCGATGAATAACGTATTGTATGATAAAGAAACACAATCACTGACTGCAATAGATTTCAGACCATATAAAGAAGGTAAAAGGAAGTTTAATCCGCTAGAAAAGATGTATTTTGTGTTTGATTGTTTTAAACAGCCTTATGAAAAGAAAATTTCCGGCAAAATATTATCTGCAGCCTTAAACAATTTAAAAACAGATTCTGAAACATCAGTTTATAAATATGATTTTAAAGAGATAATTAGGCTACTGGAACACAACTGTCCTGAAGATTATTGTAATATTCAGAAAGTAAACTACTGCATCAAAAAAACAATCGATTCGAAAGTTTTTGAAAACCCTAACTTTGAAGATTATGTAGATAATACTAACGAAATAATAGAAAAACTGTTATAACTATCTAATCTGAACCGGCATAACAAGATAGATAAAGTCTTCTTCGTTATCAGGTTTAATAACTGTTGCAGACAGGTTAGTGTTCATACAGATAATAAAGTCTTCTGATTCAATATTTTTGAAACAATCAAGAAGATATCTGTAGTTGAACGCAATAGCCATATCTTCACCGTTATAAGTAATTTCAATCTCGTCTTGAGAGTTACCGGCTTCCGGAGTATCAGCTTTAAGGTTCAAAGTACCTTGTGAGAACTCGAACTTAACGATACTTGTTTTTTCGTTAACCATTGTTGAAACTCTTTCAAGAGCTGATATCATCTTTTGAACGTTTATCTTAGCTTCTTTTGGGAATGATTGAGGAATCAACTGGTTATATTGAGGGTATTGACCGTTCATAATATTAGAGATGATTGTAATATTGCTTGATTTAATCATCATCTTATTATTGATTGGGTACAATTTAACAGTATCTTCATCGATAAAGTAGCTAATTTTCAAGAATTCGTGTAAAACTTTTGAAGGAACGATAAGTTTTTCAGTACTATCGTTTTTATTATCAATAATCTTTCTTGCACGAGCAAGTCTGTTACCGTCTGTAGAAGCTATTTCCAAAACGTTTTTAGAAATATCACAAACAACACCTGATAACAGGTTGTTGTTAGATTCATAAGAAGCTGCAGCGAATCCTGCTTCTTTAATAGCTATAACAAGCGGTTTTAAATCTATTTCAATCTCTTTTTCGTCTTCTGAAAGGTATTCAATTTTAGGGAATTCGTTAGCTGAAATACCTATAATATCGAATCTTGACTTGTTATTGGTAATAGTCATTGTAGTACCGTTAAGCTCAAAATTGATAATACCGTTATTTAATCTTGAGATAATATCAATAATCTTTTTAGCAGGAAGAGTAATAGCACCTTCTGTAGCAACCTGAGCTTCAACAGTAGTTGTAATAGCCAAATCAAAATCCGTAGCTGATAATTTGATAGTGTTTTTGTCTAAAGTTTCAAACAAAACATTTGCTAATACAGGCTGTAAACCTTTTTGAGCAGTAGCTCGTTCTACTATTTTTAGACCGTTATATATAACTTCTTTTTCTATTTGAAAAGATAAATTTGTTTTAGTTAAAGTTTCCATACAATTCCCCCTAAGTTCAATTACATTGTATACTAAAATCGCGAGAATTACAAAGCAAAAGTTTTCTATATGTTATAAGTATTAATAATATTAATTAAATTAATTAATCATCATCATCATAAGCTCTCAATATTTGTAGAAAACTATTTCAAAGCAAGTTATAGTTTTAATTATTTTTGTAGAAAATTTTGTAAAAAACTAATCCGTCCATTGTAGAAAACTGTAGAAAACTAAAACAAAAAAATAATTATGAAAGAAACCGGTAGAAAACAAAAACGTTTTCTACCGGTTTTCTACATATTTTCTACAATACTTTTTGTAACGAATTAAGCATGAACCGGACGTATACTTCTGTACTTTGCAGCTTTGGCGTTAACGGCGTAACAGGCAATGGCTAATCTTTGTGAAAGCTTGAAATAATTGATTGCATTGTTTGATGCGTAACTCATTACTTCATATACTTGTTCCGGCGGAATCTTTGATTCTCCAATTTCGGCGTTATCAACTTTTTCTTTTGCATATTTTTCAACTAATAGTTTATCAATAAAATCTCTTGCGCCAACTGCCATAAATTTATACCCTTTTCCTGTGTTCCGTTCCTAATATTTTTTTTCAAGGCATATTACAGCGGTACTAACTTAGTAGCAGTCCCTGATTTGATATTTTTGAGACTGCTTTTCGCGCAACATAATGTAATTACGATTTACAATCTCTGTTTTGCCTAATTAAGTTATACCCTGTAATAGTTTATCCTTGTATATATAAAGTATATATATAATAAATAATTGCTTATTTTCTATTTATTTGTTTACAAAAGTTAATAATTTATCTCTTCTTTTAGATTATTTATAAATTCAGGTCTGTATAAGAATCCTAAATGTGCACCATTACTGAAATATGTGCTTTTTGTACCTGTGTACATTTTGAGTTGTTTGAGTTGTTTTGTGTTTGTTAAATAATCGTCTACTGAATGATAGATTCTGTAGTTGTTTGCATTTATTAGATATGTTGAGAGTTTATGTAAACTTGAGTTTTTGTTCAATTCCTCCATTGTCTTATATTTTTCGGTTATGAGGTTTTGTTGTGCATAGTCGTTATAATTTGTCTTACTTATATTTTTGTATATTTCGCTATTTTGTTTGTTGTTTTTTGTGTAAATCAAATCAGAAAGTTTTTGGTGCAGGATGAACCCTGTTATTAGTCTGGCTTCTTCTTCAGTAAACGGCAGGTCTTTTATTTTTATTTTGTCTAATTTATCAAGGTTAGCTATTTCAATAACTTTTTCCGCTGTCATGGCTACATCGTCTTTTATTGAATCAGGGTTATTTTTCCAATGTTCTGAAATCTTATCGACCTGACGCATTGCGTATAAAAGTTCTACCGGCGGACAGATTGCTATATATTTGTTATGATTGTCGACTGAGTATTCTTTTTCTGCTAAATAGAGTGTCATTAGTGCGCCGAAAGAGGTTCCCATTGTTGTTTTTGAGCTGAATTTAGAGTTATTTTTCTTTTCGAGTTCAGCAAGAATCTTGTCGGTTGTGTATTTTACGTATTCGACGTCAACTGAGGGGTTGCCGGGATAATATTCTTTTGGCATACTGTGCGCAAATTCCCAGTTGAAATGACTGCTGAGTATTACTACAGAGTAGCCTTTATCGTAGAATATTTTTGCAAATTTGGCTGCGTGAGTTGACATTGCACCGTCTCCGATTGAGGGATAGATGACTGCAACCGGTGAAGGTTTATGTTGTAAAAGGTATCTGTATTTGTATTTCGGACAATCGGGATAAACACTTATAGAAGCTGTTTTTAAGCGTTTATAAAACGCTTTATTCCAGATAGAAAAATCCGCCCAGATTGATTTATAGTTGTCTGAAATCTCAAACATAGCTGTTCGCATTGAATCTATTACGGGTGATTGCGGGTTGAATTCTGAGAGTATTACATCGGGTTTTAAAGCAATGCCGTCGTCTTCACCTTTACGGTTTTGAAGTATTATATCGGTTTCTTCTGCACTACCTTTCAAGACGTTGGCTTCGTCAAGCTCAATATCTTTAATTTTTCCGCTTACTTCTTTAATATTTTTGTTTTCCGGTTTTTTATCTGCTATTTTTATCCCTGACGCCCAGTTTTTAACTATTTTTAGCCTGTCATAGTTTGAACATTTAATATAGTTTTCAAGTCCATAGAGCTTTTTAGCTATATCGTAAGCGTCAGCATAGTTTGATTCAATCATGTGAACTAATGGCTGCATATAATAGGTTCTATTGATTGTCAGAACAGCTTTTACGGCAGCTATTAACGGTGTTCCTATGTATGAAGACGGGTTGAATACCGAATCGAGCAGTTTTCCGCACATATTACGCGGGGTGGTTGAATTTAGTACCGGTACAACCATATAAAGCCCCTGTTTTACCTTACATTTTGCAAGCGCCTGCTCCATATTTTCATCAACTGCGCACATATTGAACAGTTTTTCTGCAGGGTTAAACATCCCGCCAAGACCTATTGTTGTATTGGTTAAGAACCGTACTGTTTCGGTTCCTGCCGACTTGAAATCACGCTGGATTAGAGTTGACATAAGACGGATAGGGTATTCTATGTTTTTTGTCATACTGTAGATTCTATCCATTCCGTATTGCGGCATTATTGAAGCCCAGAGAATATGCACCGGACGAAGTACGTAGTTGTTTAGTTTCAGGTTGAAGTTGAAAACTTTTCTGTTTAGTTTTTCGAGTTTGTCTTTACCGAGATATAGCTCTGCATAGTCAGGGTATTTTGTATCTTCTGTTAGTTCAAACGCATAACTTGTATTTGTAAACAGTGTTATTGCTAATAAAAATAGTATGAAAAACTTTTTGAATTTCATTATAATCTCCTCAAAACTCGTTTTTCATATTATTTTTTAATAGGATAGAAATTTTTATTGCACAGTCAGACAAAATTTGATAGTATATATAGAACAAAAAGGAGGATTGTTTATGAAGAAAAATATTTTAGTAGCTTTATCGTTGGTATCATTGGTTTCATTAAGCTTATCAGCTAATGCGGCAATCGATGTTAAAGCGGGGTTGAAAGCAGGCGCTCAAGCAAGTTTGGCTAATTCAAAACCAAAACAAACAACACCTGCAAATACTCAGGCTATAAATTCATATAGAACACAAATTAAAAATGTAACAGCAAAATCTAACAAGTTGTCTGCTGATTTTAATAAATCAGTTAACGGTGCTTCATCGTTGTTGTTATCTAAAGATGAATTAGCAAAGGTTAGAGGTAATTCAGCAGCTAATTCAGCTGCTGCAGCTGATAAACTTGCAGCTTATATGGCAGCGGATTCACAAAAAGCTAATATTTCAAAGAAAGTTAACTCTTTATCTGCTGATAAAAGAGCACAGCTTAACGGTTATGCAGTTAATATGAAAAATTCAATGGTAGAATATACCAAGTTAACAAGAGAAGCTACAACATTATCTGTAAATGTAGCTAAGACACCGTCTGTAGCAGCAGCTTTGAGCCCTGAATTAAAGAGTTTAAGACAGGTAAGCACAAACGCTTCTAACCAAGCAAAAACAGCAGGCAAACTATCTTCTGCGTTTTTGGGTGTAAGAAAATAATATTTCATTAACATATAATAAAGGCGGAGCATATTGCTCCGCCTTTATTGTTTTAAACGTATTCTTCTGCTTCTATTTTTACAGGTAAACGGATACCGAAGGTTGAACCCTCATCGAGTTTAGATTTTACAAACACTTGTCCGCCGTGGTGTTTTTCTACAGCTATCTTAACAAGGTGTAAGCCCAGCCCTGTTCCTTTTACGGTATGTGTTTTGTTTTCTACACGATAGAATCTGTCAAAGACTTTCTTCTGGTTCTCTTCAGATATTCCGATACCTTCATCTTCAACGGTTATCTCTACAAAATCTTTAACTTGTTCGACTTTAACCTTAATCTTTTTACCCTTAGGTGAATATTTGATAGCGTTAGTCAAAAGGTTCATAACAACTCTTGTTATACTGTCATAGTTGATAGGAATCTGCGGTAAATCAGGTTCTATCATAACAATTGTGTTTATCTCTTTTTCTTCTGCAAGTATATTTGCTCTTGTTACGCATTCTTGAATAAGCTTTGAAATATCGCTCATTTCTTTTTCAAGATGTACGTTTTTAGCTTCATATCTTGAAAAATCGAGGATATCATTAACCATATCGTGCAGTCTGATAATCTCTTTGTTCATTATTCCGATGAACTCTTTTTGGGTAGCGAGGTCAAACTCTTCACCCATAGAATCCAATGTATCACTATAGCTTCTCAGAACCGTAACAGGTGTTCTCAGTTCGTGTGAAACGTTAGAGATAAACTGTGAACGCATTCTGTTCATCTCTTCTTCTTTTGTAAAGTCAATCAAGACAACGATATAACCGACATAGTCGCCGTTACTCAAAAACATTGGTGAAATAACAGTTTTAAGAATCTTATCGGAAACCTCGATATTGAATTCCAGCGGCTTATCAACCATTTCATTTATAGGGGTGTTTTTAAACTCTTCGATTTTCTTTTCGAATGCGTCTATACCGTTGGAATCGCAATATTGTTGAATCTTTGTATTAACAATCTCGTCTTCCTGAACATCAAGCATTTGTTTAGCGTGTTCGTTAACGAGCACAACAACATCGTTGTTATCACATACGATAACCCCGTTTGCAATACTCATCAGGATAGCTTCAAACTTGTTACGTTCAAGCATTAAGCTCTCGATAGAGCTTTCATTGTAAGAATGAAGTCTTTCAGACATATCGTTGAAAGCTTTGTATACCTCTCTTGCTTCTTTGCTTGAACCTTTCATATAAATCTTGTACCCGAATTCACCGGAAGACAGTTTTTTAACCCCGTCACAAAGTGTTCTGAGCTCTTTCGTTGCGATAAGCGTGTTCATAATGATAATTAGAGCAATTGTCAGCCACGCAATCAAAAAAGCAATCGCAAGTGATAACCTTGTCATTGAAGATACTTCGTTTATTATACTTCCGGTTAACCCGATAGTAACGGAACCGATAGCTGTCGGGTGACCGTCTTTGAAAGTTATTAAAGGCGAACTAACAACAACACGTGATTTGCGGTTCATACAGATATTATCGTTTTTGGTAGAATAAATTGTTTTAGAGTTACTGTCGCGAAACTCAATAAACGCCATATCTTCGTTGGTTTCGATAATCGAAATAGAATGAGTTCTCAGTGTGTTATAGACTGTTTCTTTTGATAATCCCCGGGTTAGTGAAACCGTTTCTATCGCTAAGGATTTGGAGATTACCTGACCGAAGTATTTGTAACACATATTAAGGTTGTCTTTAATACTGAATACAGCAAGAGCAGAAATCAGAAACAATAACAGGGTACTGAAAAACAGCCCTATAATAATTAATTTCTTCTGCGCAGACATACCATAGAAAATCTTCATAAGAATATTCTATCACTTAATTTATCTGTTGCAAATAGTTCTAGCTACGTGGATACCTGACGCAGACGCCTGTATTAAGCCTCTTGTCACCCCTGCACCGTCACCGATTGCGAACAGGTTCTTAACCCCTTCTGTTTCAAGCTCGTCTGTTAGTTTAACTCTTGCAGAGTAGAACTTAACCTCTATACCGTATAACAATGTGTAACGTGAAGCTGTACCCGGTGCTATCTTATCGAGAGCGAACAGCATTTCTATAATACTTGTCAACTGACGGTAAGGAAGAACAAGGCTCAAATCACCCGGTGTCGCACATTTTAAGGTTGGCTCGATTATGCTTGATTTGAGCCTTTCCGGTGTGGAGCGTTTGCCTTCTAACAAATCACCGAATCTTTGAACAAGGATACCGCCTGCAAGCATGTTTGCCAATCTTGCAATGTGTTGACCGTAAGCGATAGGTTCTTTGAACGGTTCTGTGAATTGTTCACTAACAAGGAGTGCAAAGTTTGTATTTTTGGTCTTGATATTAGCGTAACTGTGACCGTTTACTGTTGCGATACCGTTGTAGTTTTCCTGAACAACTTCACCGTTCGGGTTCATACAGAATGTTCTAACGCAATCGCCAAACTTTGGTGAGTAATAAACAAGTTTTGATTCATAGAGTTTACTTGTAATCGGTTCAAACACAGGTGCAGGAAGCTCTACACGCACCCCTACATCGACGGCGTTATTAACCATACCGATTTTGTGGTCTGCAAACTCTTTTGTTAACCAGTCGGCACCTTCACGACCCGGTGCGATGATTGTGTATTCCGCTCTAATCTCTTCACCGTTTTCGAGAACGAGACCTTTTACTTGTTCACATTCAACGATAAGCTGTTTAGCTGCAGAGTTGTTTATGATTGTAATCTTGTTTTCTAAATCGTCCTGCATACTTTTTAGTACATCGAGGCTTCGTTCTGTACCGAGGTGTCTTACAGGTGAATGAACGAGTTTAAGCTCTGCTAATGTTGCTTGATGTTCTATTTCTTCAAACGTTTTCATATCGGTGCCGAAGACCTCGTCGGTTGCACCGTATTTGAGGTACAAATCATCAGCGTATTTGATGAGTTCCTCTGCTTTTTGACGGCTCATATAGTCTACAAGGTGACCGCCGACATCCGGGGTTAGTGTGAGTTTACCGTCAGAGAACGCACCTGCTCCGCCCCAGCCGCACAATAGACCGCAGCGTTTACAGTTTACACATTTTGGTGAACCTTCACGAATCGGACATTTACGTTTTTCAATACGTTGACCTTTTTCTACTAAGACGACTTTCCATTCAGGACGCAGTTTAACTATCTCCAAAGCAGTAAAAATCCCTGCCGGTCCTGCACCAACAATCGCAACATTATACATACCCATACCCCTCATAAAGCTCTTACTAATTTAAAATACTAAAAAATCAAACCTAAGTCAAATCCTTCACTTATCATAAAATCTGTGCTATAATTTACCTATATATAGTTTGGAGTACTTAATTTATGTTACAAGAAGCAACGAGAGCGATTAATTCCGCATTCAATAACAGTTTTGTTAAAAAATTATCATTATATTTGCACGATTGCGTGCGTGAAGAGGTAAAGAGTTCTACATTCAGGAACCTTAAGTCTGACAAGGACAACAAGTGGATATTCTTAAAAGAAGATGACAAGCTTTTTACAACCGATATCGAATACCTTAAACTCGACGGAAGCGACAGCAAAATCACAGAGTTGATGATTCAAAGCGAACTTAACCAGAAAGAAAAATACCTGATTTACGGTTATATGTTCCTTGTTGGCGGTAACCCTAAGAGCAAGAAAAAATCAGAGTTTTTGACCCCGCTGCTTTATATGCCATGCAGATTAGAGCGTAACGGTGTGAATATCAACTGTATGCTTACAGATGAGTTTCTTTCGCTCAATACAGGTGCACTGGCTTCTTTAATCAAAAAAACAGGTGACGAAGAAGAAACAGAATCGTTCTTAGAAGGTTTGTTGGATGTTGTTCCTTCTCTTCCTATTACGGAAGAAAAAATGGAAATCTTTTTAACTACGTTAAAATCCATTATCCCTGATATAAACGTGGTTTTAGACCATTCTGATGATATTGACGAAGATAACGTTACAAAAGATTCAGGTTCAAAATCCGATGACAGCTCTGATTCAGACGACGAAACTGATGAATATTCAGCTCCAAAACACACAAAAGTAGAGAAAGTTACTCTTACTAATCAGTGTGCAATCATATTAACCAAACGTCCTTCTGTGACAGCGGGTGTTTTGCACGAGCTTATGCAAATCTCTGAAAAACCTAGCGGGGTTTATAGAGAGACTGTTTTGAACGTAATCAATGAAGAATATGTTCAATCAAAATCAGCGCCTATCCCGCAAAAGAAAGACGAACACTTTAACCCGATAACTCCGTTATCGTTGAGTGATTCTCAGGCAAGCGTAATTGAAAATATTGATACGAGTAAGCTTGTATCGGTTTACGGACCTCCCGGAACCGGTAAATCACAAACAATCGTAAACCTTGTCGCTCACTTGATTGCAAACGGTAAGACTGTTCTTGTAGCTTCAAGAATGGATAAAGCTGTTGACGTTGTAGCTGACAGGCTTAACGAACTTGGTGCGCCTTATCTTGCGCTCAGAGCAGGAAGACTCAATTATCAAAAACAACTCAGTTATCAGCTGCAAGACCTTTTGTCTAACAAAGTTGACCTTGATGAAGATGTTGAAAACAACGTGCTCGTTGACGTTTCTGATATGGATGATTTGCTTAATTCCGTTCGTGATTTAGAAGAAAAAGCTGAAAAGATAATTAAACTCGAAAAAGAGTGGACTGAGGTTCGTCAGGAAGCTGCAGAGAAGAAAAAAATGTCCGGCACGGCTGAATTTATCAAGTCTAAGCTTACCCGCGAAGAGATTGAACAGCTAAAATCGTTATCTTTTGATATGGAGAAAAACCTTAAAAAATCAGGGTTCTTCGCTTCTGTAAACAACTATACTTCTGTTAACAAGATGAAAAAACTTTTGGGCTTAGCTGACTTCACACCAACTCAGGCTAATATTTTAAAACTCAACGATGAGCTTGAGCTTGCGGATATTGTTTGCAGAGCGGGCGATATAGAATCAGAGATTCAAAACCTCGGTAACGTTCACGTTATCGCTGAAAAGATTAGAACCTTGAAGAAAAAACAAAACAAACTCGTAAAAGATATTCTAATCAACAAGCGCAGAACTGCTTTGAAAGGCTTAATGCGCGATCAGACCAAACGTCAAAGACTTTATGTTCACTCAAAATCGCTTGTTGAACGTAAAAAGAGCCTTCAAAACAGGTTGTTGGAAGCGGAAGATTTCAAACCGTTATTGGAAGCGTTCCCTTGCTGGTGCGTTACAACTTACGCTGTTTCAGGTTCATTGCCTATGAAACCGGGGTTATTTGATGTTGCGATTATTGATGAGGCTTCACAATGTGATATTGCAAGCTGTTTCCCTATCCTTTACCGTGCAAAACGTGCGGTTATTGTTGGTGATGACAAGCAGTTGCCGCATTTGTCATTCCTTGAATCAGCTAAAGAACAATCGTTTATGAGCAAATACGAGGTTGCGGACAGATATCAGCTTATGTGGAGGTTCAGAACGAACTCTATGTTTGATATTGCAAACTATTATTCTATGAAACCGGTGCTTTTGGATGAGCATTTCAGAAGCTTGCCGCCGATTATCAACTTCTCTAACAAAGAGTTTTACGGCAACAGAATCAGGGTAATGAAACAGGATGACCCTAACGAAAAAGTACTTGAGATTGTGGAAGTACCGGACGGTAAGGTTGACGCTGACGCTACGAGGAACCTGCCTGAGATTGAAGCGCTTGTTAAACGTTTGCACGAAATTATCGTTGATAACGAACGCGAAAACCCTGATAACCCTGTAACTATCGGGATAATTTCACCGTTCAGAGCTCAGGTTGAACAGTTGAAAATCTCTGTCAGCAAGGTTATTTCTGACTATATGTTGGAAAAACACAAGATTGAGATTGGTACGGCACATACATTCCAGGGTGATGAAAGAGATATAATCCTTATCTCGTGGGCGTTTGCTAACAACAGCTTCCCACAAAGTATTACGTTCTTGCAAAAACCGAACCTATTCAATGTTGCGATTACAAGAGCTAAAAAACAGATGATAAACTTTGTCTCAAGAGACTGTTCAGAGCTGCCTGAAGGTATTTTCAGAAGCTATGTTTCGTTCATTAAAGAATACGAAGAAAAACACGAAAAGATAGTTAACCACGAACTCGATGAGAATACTTATAAAAACTCGTTTGAGCGCGAGGTAGCCGATAAACTCAGAACTCTGGGCTATGATATTCGCGCAGGTGTTGACCTTGGCGGTGTGAGCGCCGATTTGATTGTGAACAACAAGTTCGTAATCGAATGCGACGGTATCGCAGATAACGTAAAAACATCTGTTAAGAACATGAAAAAACAGGCTATTATTGAACGTTGCGGATTCAAGGTTTGCAGATTCTCATACCGTGAATGGTTAAAATCACCAGAAGCTTGTGTAAACAGGATTACTAACTATTTATGATAGAGGTGAAAGAACTTTTTCAACAAGCTTTTGAGCTGCATAAACAAGGTAAACTTGATAAAGCGGAATCACTCTATGAACAAGTGTTGGAGCTTGACCCGCAAAACGCTGAGGTGCTGAACTTTCTCGGGATTATTAACCTGCAAAAGTTTAAGCTCTCAAAAGCCGAAGAGCTTATCCAAAAAGCGATTGCGATTAGTCCGGAGCAGTATTTTTATGAAAACCTTGCAAAAGTCTATCTTGAAATGGAAGACTCCGAACGTGCGGTTCAGTTATATACGGAGCTTTTGAAACAGAAGCCTGATAATTTCAACTATACTTTTAACCTTGCGTCTGCTTATAAGGTGGCGCGCGATTATGAGAACGCTATTCGGATGTATGAGCGCGCAATAGAGCTTGAACCTGAGAATCCGGACTCTTATTATAATATGGGGTTGATTCTTAATAATCTTTCAGAGCCTGAGCGGGCGATTAAGTATTACAAAAAAGCTGTTGAACTGTGCCCTGATGATACTGAGACACGATATTTTACGGGGATTACGTATTTTAGAAACAGAGATTACAAGAACGGATTACAGTATTTTGAGAGCCGGTTATGCAGACAGAGCGCTATTCTTACCCAGATGAATACTTATCCTAACCTTATGCAGAAGGCGCCATTATGGGACGGCAAGACCGATATTTCTGACAAAACGCTTTATACGTATTATGAAGCGGGGTTTGGTGATGTATTGATGTTTGCAAGGTATCTGCCGATGTTAAAATCGAAGTGTAAAAAACTCATCGTTAAACCTCAGGTTCCGCTTGCGGAACTCTTGCAGGAGAACTTTCCTGATATAGAGGTGATGAAGCTGTTTGAACACGAATCTAATATGGAGTTTGACTATCACGTTCCTATATTGAGCCTGCCTTATGTGTTGGGGCTTGATGAGAGCAATATGTTTGTCGGAAGGAAACAGTATTTGCACGCGTTACCAGAGAAAGTTGAACGATATCGACGCGATTATTTTGATAACGATTGTTTTAAGATAGGTATTAAATGGCGCGGCAATACCCATTATGAAATGGATAGGGTTATTGAGATAACCTCGTTTTTGAAACTTTTTGGGATAAAGAATACGAAGTTTTATTCGTTTCAGACGTTTGAGGGTGCTGAGGATTTGGACAAGATAGTTAACGATTACGATATTGTTGATATAGGTAAGACCGTTCAGAATTTCTCTGATACGGCTGGTGCTCTTGCGAACTTGGATTTGGTTATTTGTAACGACACATCTTTAGCACACCTTGCAGGTGCTATGAATATCCCGTGCTGGATACTTTTACCTTATAACTACAACTGGCGCTGGCATTTAGATTTGAGCAAATGCGACTGGTATGAAAGCGTTAAGCTCTACCGCCAAAAACAAGTCGGCGATTGGGACGAAATCTTTGACAGAATGTATAACGATTTAACCAAACTACTGGGCAATTAGTGTTTTTGCGAAGTTGAGAGATTCGTCGGTAATCTCACCGCCTGCAAGTTCAGCAAGTGCGTTGAGTTTGTCTTTATCAGATAACTGATAGATTCCGACCTGAGTGTTGTCACCTTGAACTTTTTTGACATAGAAATGTCTATCTGCCTTCGCTGCAAGTATAGCCTGATGAGTAATCATAATGATTTGTCTGTATTTAGCGAGCTCCGCTATCTCATCGGCAACAGCCTGAGAGGTTTTGCCTGATATACCCGTATCAATTTCATCAAAAATAACAGTGTCGATATCATCCTGTTGTGCAAAGATTGATTTAAGCGCGAGCATAACCCTTGAAATTTCGCCGCCTGAGGCAACCTTTGCCATTGGTCTCAATGGTTCGGATACGTTTGTCGATATCATAAATTCAACGTTATCAATCCCGTTTTCACAAAGCGGAATCTCATCAACCATAATCTCAAACCGGCATTTAGGAAGTTCAAGCTTCGTCAAGGTTTCAACAATAAGCGCAGAGAGTACCTGAGCATAGTTTTTACGCTGTTCTGAGATTGTTTTTGCAAGCTTTGTCAAATCATACTCTACCTGAACAATCGCCTGTTCGGTCTTTTCAATCTCGATAGTTGAGTTTTCTATACCTGAATACTCTTCTGAGAGTTTTGTAAAGTTGTTCAAAACCTCTTCTAACGTTCCGCCATACTTACGTTTGAGCTTATCCAGCAAGAACAATCGTTCCTGAATCTCGTTCAAGCGCTCGGTGTCGTTATTCATCCCTTGAGAATAATCGCGCAAAGTCGAGCTCACATCTCTCAAAAGCTCGTTTGCCTCAATAAACGTCGTTTCAACCTCAGACAAACTGTCGTCAAGCTGAACAGCTTTTGAAATGTTCATCTTTAGTTGTGAAAGCGCTTCAAGGATAGAGTTATCATCGCTTGAAAGTGCCCAATATGAGCTGCCCGTAAGCTCTTTGAGTTTTTCAGCGTTTTCTAAAACGGCAAGTTCTTTATTGAGTTTTTCGTCTTCTTCGATATCCTCAATTGCTGCAGCTTCTATCTCATCAATCTGGAACTTTAAGAACTCTATCTGAGAATCAGTTGCCTGATTCTGTGTCTGCAGCCTGTTCAATTTCGCTTTTAACTCTTGATAATTTTTATAGCCTGTTGAATATTCTTCTAACATAGTTCCGCAGGTATTCTTTGCGTAAGAATCAAGTAGTTTGATATGGTGTTTTGGCTGCAAAAACGTATAAGACTGGTGCTGTGAATGGATATCTATAATATAATCGCGCAAATCTTTAATCAGGTTCTGGTTTACAAGAACACCGTTAACCCTGTATTTAGAAGAACTTTGTGTAATCTCACGTGAAATAATCAGTTCGTCTTCGATATCTATCTCGTTTTCTTTTAAGAGTTCAAGCGCGTTTTTGTTGGTTAAATCGATACTGACTTCGATACTCGCTTTATCGGCGCCGGTTTTGATGACATCTTTTGAACATTTGCCGCCAAGCACTATATCAACGGCGTTAATTAGTATACTCTTACCGGCGCCGGTCTCACCCGTTATAACATTCAGTGCTGAATCAAACCCAACTTCAAGCTCGTCTATCAAAATATAGTTCTTTATCGATACAGTCTTAATCATAACACTAAGTTATCGCAAAATTACTTATATTTCAACCAAAGTATGACTATCTACAACCAAAGTATAATATTTTGTAAAAAAGATTAAAGTTTTTCAAATTTGTGCCGTAACTTGAAGTATAAGAAAGATTTTTAACTATCAAGAAGGTATACAACTATGACAAAAGAAGAAAAAGGAGCATCACTTTTCGGTCGTTCAATAGATTTGGTTGAAGGTGATCCTTTAGAAGAGATTTTTGCACTTAACTTAGGCGACTTTATATCAGAAAACCTTATCTCAGAAGATTTGGCAAAAAAGATAGGCAACAGCGATAAAAATAAAGTTGCAAGGTTAAAGAACCAGTTATCAGAACTTGTTTCTGTATATTCAATGAACAACACGCTTTCTGTAATCGGGTTCAACTCAAAAGACGACTATATCGTCTATAACTCTATTGCAAAGACCATGACACAGATTGTAGAAAACGATGCGTGTCATATCTTCTTAACAAAAGATTTTGCTTGCGGACTTGATAATCTTAAAAAAGATATTGTGCTTGCAGGTACTTCTATCGATTCAAAAGATAACCTGCTTGTTAAGAATATCGGGTTCAACTTTGACGATGATGAGCCTATGGTTCAGTCGCTTAAGAATATTGAAACATTGAGTGTTTCGCCTGACAGAATGGGTGAAGTTACTAAGTTCTCTGAATTGAACGAAGATAATATTAAACAATATATAGTTATTCCTATGCACAATAACGCAAATGTTGTCGGTGTATTTGTTTTGGAAAACTATTCTGATAAACCTATTAAAAAAGATTATGTTTCTGTAGTTGAAGCTATGTCAAAGCTTTTCGGGACATCAATTTCATTGCAGAACACAATCAATTCCGTTAATGAGTTATTGGAACTTGATAACCCTGAGATAACCGAATTACAACACATGAGAGCTGAGTTGACAGCTTTGATAGGTGATTTGGGCGACAATCAGGAAACATTTATCAAAACACTGGCAAAAGTGGTTGATATCAAGGGTCAATACAGTGTTGCACACTCACAAAATACAGCAGAGCTTGCACGTGAGTTGTCAGCAGAGCTTAAGCTTAATGAAAAAACAAAAGACCTTATCTATTATGCGGGATTGTTGCAGAATATCGGTAAGATTACGCTTCCTGAGGAGTTGTTTGCTAACCGCGGAAAACTTTCTCAAGAGGATTGGGATAAGCTTAAAAACTATGCAAATATCGGGGTTAATATCTTGATGAAGATTAACTTCTTATCAGAAGTTGTGCCGTATATTTGCTATCATAAAGAACGCTATGACGGCTCAGGTGAACCTGAGGGCTTGAAACGTATGTCTATTCCGTTGGGCTCAAGAATCATTGCTGTAGCTGATGCGTATTCAGCTATGACATCAGACAGAGCGCACAGAAAAGCTATGACAAAAGAGCAGGCTTTAGCTATTATCAATCAGGAATCCGGCACAAAATGGGACCCTATCGTAGTCGACGCTTTGTATAGAGTTTTAGGATAAATTCTCTAACCTTGTTTCATGTTAGTGAAAATTATATCGCGGGCTTTGAGCGCTTCCTGTTTTGTTAACGGCGGGATATCCTTTAACGGATAATCCATACCCAAGTTTTCATACTTTGGTATAGCCATATTGTGATAAGGTAATACGTCAATCGCCTTGATGTTCTTTAGTCCGTGTAAGAACTTACCAAGCTCAGCTAAGTATTTTTCATCGAACGTAATTGTCGGGATAACTACGTGACGAACCCACATCGGAACACCTTTTTCAGACAAATACTTTGCAAAATCAAGTATGTTTTTGTTTGAATGACCTGTTAGTTTTTTGTGTTCTTCATCATCTATATGTTTCAAATCCAAAAGTACAAGGCTTGTATATTTCAGAAGTTCATCAACTTTTGCGGTATTGTTTCTGTTAAACAATACCCCTGATGTATCGAGCGCTGTATGGATACCTTTAGCCTGCGCAGCCTTAAACAGTTCCGTTACAAACTCCGTTTGCATCATCGGCTCGCCGCCTGTTACGGTGATTCCACCGTTTTGCAAGAACTCTTTTACACTGTCAAATCGTTTGAGAATCTCTTCTACAGAAACTCTTTTGTTTTCATCAGTAGTCCATGTATCAGGGTTGTGGCAATATTGACATCTCATAGGGCAACCCTGCATAAACACAACAAACCGAATCCCCGGTCCGTCAACTGTTCCGCAGCTTTCTAATGAATGGATGTTACCTAAAATTTCGCTCATATTTGCCTCCCAATATATATTTAATCTTATTATAAATGGTAAATTATTTTACGCAAAAATTATTTTCACAGGATTTATATAAGTATGAACAACATAAGCTTTACAGGAACATACGTTAAACCCGCAAAAGTTTTTAAAAACGGCGAACAGCTTAGAGCAGCAATCATCGAGCTTGATAAACGTGATGTCAAAAGTGTTCAAAAAGTAACGGACAAATGGGATTCTCATCTGACTGACCTTATGTGTGCAAAATTCTATCAACCTGATAACTATAAAAATGCACGGTTCTTTGCGGTATCTACTCAGGATGCTGATTATCAAAAGGTTAACCCTTCTAAAGTTTTGGCACTTTTTGAAGTAGACGATAACAAAACGGTTTATACATTGCAATATCTTGATGTTCATCCTAAACACCGACGTAACCCTAATCTTATCGGTAAAAGAAAAGGTATCTCAAAGATAGGAGAAGCTTGTATAGATTTTATAAGAAACAGGTTTGCAACTAAGAAAGAGACCGAACTGTATGCAGTAGAGAGTGCAAAACCGTTTTATGAAAAAACCGGCTGTAAAAAAGCTCCTAACGGGTCAGAAAACAGATACGTTATATAAGTTTATCTATGTATTCAATAACTTTTTGAGAGATTTCTTCAACTTTTTGAGTAGCGTCAAGCACCTTAACCCTTTGAGGTTCAGCTTTTGCTATTTCAAGGTAGCCTTGTCGCACGCGTTTGAAAAACTCAAGCCCTGCTGATTCCATACGGTCTTTTGATTTGCCGACACGCTGTTGCGCTGTTTCGATATCGATATCAAAAACAAACGTTATATCAGGCTTAAGCCCGCTTGTAGCGATGTTATTGAGCATGTTTATTTGTTCTAAATCAAGTCCTCTGCCATAACCCTGATAAGCAACGGTTGAATCTGTGTGACGGTCACAGAGTATGATTTCACCACGCTCAATAGCGGGTTTAATAAGGGTATCAACGTGCTGAGCTCTATCTGCTAAGAATAAAAACGATTCACAGTTTGAAGATACCTCGCCGTCATAGTTTAGTAATATCTCGCGAAGCTTTGTACCGAGCCCTTTTGCACCGGGTTCACGTGTAAGGATTACCTTGTGACCTTTAGATTCAAGATAGGTTTTTAAAAGCTCTATCTGCGTTGTTTTGCCGCAACCGTCTGTACCTTCAAATGTTATGAATAGTCCTTTTTTCATCTTATTTTCTATCTCCCAAGAGCGTTTGCTTTTTGTGCCGTCTTTTCTATCAGGTTATAAAACATATCAGCCGAATCAACTTCTTCTAAGTAATCGACGCCGACTCTTGTGCAACCGCCTTTTGTAGCAACGCTTGCGATGAGTTCTTCTGCTGATTTGTCGCTTGATAAAAGCATTTTAGCAGACCCGATTGCTGTTTGAATACTCAAAGTCAATGCTTTTTCATAATCCATGCCCATTTTTTCGCCGGCTCTTGCAATATCGTTGATGACTTTATAATAAAAAGCAGGGCCTGAACCTGAGATAGCCGTTACGATATCGATTTGGTCTTCGGTTACTTTTATTGCTTTACCGATGTTTGAAAGCAGCTCAACCACTGTTTCCACATCATCGTCGCTTGCGTTTTTGCCGCCTGCAACTCCGCTCATACCTTCAAGAACAAGAGCAGGAGTGTTTGGCATTACACGCACGATTCTTTTATCTTCACCTAAGATACTTGCGATAAATCCTGTTGTTACGCCTGCCGCGATTGATACGATTAGCTTGTCTTTTGTAACGCTTGATTTTATCCCGTTCAAAACATCTTCTACAAAATTAGGTGTTGTTGCAACGAACACGATGTCTGATGAATTAACCAGTTCGTTATTGTCTGTGATAACTTTTATACCCAGTTCTTTTGATTTTTCAGAAGCTTTTTCTTCATTTATTTCAGCTGCTAGAATGTTTTCTTTAGCTACAAAATTTGATGCGATTACACCGCCTATGATTGCGCTTGCCATTTTGCCGCAACCAATGAATCCGATTTTCTTGTTCATATTATTTAACCTTCATGTTGACTAATAAATTTGTTTTATATAACATATACAAGTATAATACTAAAAATACAAAAAAGGAAATAAAAAAATGAGACGTACACTAGAAGGAACAAAAGCAAAAAGACAAAAAGTTAGCGGTTTCAGAGCAAGAATGGCTACACCGGGCGGACAAGAAGTTATCAACAGACGTCGTGCTAAAGGCAGACATAAATTAGCTATCGAAGCAAAGAACAGAGCTTAGTTTTTTGTTATACAAAATTTTATACGAAGAGAGATACAGTTTTTTGTATCTCTTTTTCGTCTGTTTTTTTATTTTTATGTTATGATAAAACTATAATCAATTTATAGCTTATTTGGAGAGATTTAATGGAAAACTTTGATATATTCTCGATTTTCACCCTGTGCGGCGGATTAGCATTCTTCCTGTACGGGATATTAGTTATGTCATCGGGATTGGAAAAGATAGCCGGAGGTAAACTCGAAAAACTACTAAAGGTTATGACCTCAAACCCTTTAAAAGGTCTTGTACTGGGTGCGGGTATAACGGCTCTTATACAAAGTTCATCTGCTGTTACAGTTATGTTAGTTGGTCTGGTTAATTCAGGTATTATGAAGTTAACTCAGGCCATTGGTGTTATTATGGGGTCTAATATCGGTACCACAATAACGGCATGGATTCTGAGCCTTGCAGGTATCCAATCCGATAACTTCTGGGTAAGAATGTTTAAACCGGAATCATTCTGTCCGCTATTAGCACTGTTTGGGATAATGATGGTTATCGGCTCTAAAAAAATGCGTCGTCAGGATATAGGACGGGTTATGATAGGGTTTGCCGTGCTTATGTATGGTATGCAGCTTATGGCAGGTTCTATGACACCTTTAGCCAAAGACCCGAACTTCCAACAGTATATGCTCGCGTTTAATAACCCGATTTTAGGGCTTGCTGTCGGTACAATTATTACAGCAATAATCCAAAGCTCAGCTGCCTCAGTTGGTATACTTCAAGCACTATCAATGACAGGAAACGTTACCTACGGTATGGCACTACCTATTATTATGGGTCAAAATATCGGTACTTGTATTACAGCTTTTCTTTCAAGTATCGGTGTAAACGCTAATGCAAGAAAAGTTGCTGTTGTTCACGTTTCTTTTAACGTTATCGGTACTGCCGTTTTCTTAATCGCATACCTTGGTGCTGACGCTGTTTTTCATCTCAAATTTGTTAACGAAACAATTAACCCTGCTATGATTGCGGTGGTTCACTCAATATTTAATATAACAACAACAATTATGTTGTTCCCATTCATTAAACAGCTTGAAAAAATCGCTAACTTTGTTATCAAATCAAAAGGTAAAGAAGACAGAGAACGCGTTCTTCTCGACGAAAGACTTTTACTTTCACCTGATTTTGCGATTGCGGAATGTTTTAATCAGGCAGTTAAAATGTCCGGTATCGTAGAAAAGAACGTTATCTATGCAACAAAGCTGCTTAAACGTTTTGAGACAAGAAAAGCGGAAGTTGTTGCTTTGAACGAAAAGAAAATAGATATTTATGAAGACAAGCTCGAAAACTTCCTTATAAAAGCTTCAAACAGAGATATGTCAGAGGAAGCAAGCACTTCTATCGGCAGATTGTTATTGAATATCGGTGATTTTGAAAGAATCGGCGACCACGCTGCAAGTATCTTAAAGATTGCTGAAAGGATGAACGAGAAAAACTTACGTTTCTCAGAAGCTGCCGTTCAGGATATCAGAGTAATAGTATATGCTGTATTGGATGTTCTGAAACTTGCGACTACAGCTTATAAGAACTCTGATGAAGTTATGGCGCTTGATGTTGAGCCGCTTGAACAGGTTGTTGACAGGCTTATCAGAAAGTCTAAGAAACGCCACATCAAGCGCCTTCAAGACGGTATCTGTACGATTGAACTCGATTTAATGGTTTCTGATTTGTTCAACGACTTAGAACGTATCTCAGACCACTGTTCTAATATTGCAACTTCTATTTTACAGATTAAAGAAGGTGCTGTTGAAAAACACGAACTCATCAACAGAATGCGTTCTATGGAAAACGTTGACTTCAGCAGAAAATATGACGAGTTCAAAGCTAAATATCCGCTTGTTAACGTGGAGTAGGGATTATGACAAACGATATTGTTAAACGCAAGAAGTATGTTTTAAAAAAACGTACTTCTAATGCTACCAACTATAAAATTGACTATGCAAAAGAATTGAACCCTCAGCAGTTGTCTGCTGTTGAAACAAAAGAGGGTGCTATTCTTGTTATTGCGGGTGCAGGTTCGGGTAAGACAAAGACTTTGACTTATCGTGTTGCAAGACTTATTGAAGACGGGGTTAAGCCTGAAAATATTTTGCTTTTGACGTTTACCAAAAAAGCTTCTGCTGAGATGTTGAATAGAGCAACAGCCGTGCTTGATGATAGGTGCGAGAATGTTGCGGGCGGTACGTTTCACTCGTTCGCGAATATGATTTTAAGAAAGTATTCAAAGCTTCTGGGGTTAAAGAACAACTTTACTATTATGGATAGTGCCGACGCTGAGGATGTTGTTAACCATATTACAGGAAGACTTTATCCGAAAAAAGATAAGCGGTTCCCGAAAAAACACACTATTTTAGAGATTTATTCTAAGAGCGTTAATAAAGAGATTCCGACCAAACAGATTATTGCTGAAGAGTTTGCACATTTTCAACACTGTGAAGACCAAATTGTAGAGATTCATAAAGCGTATGTTAACTATAAACGTGAAAACTCGCTTATGGACTATGACGACTTGCTGTTATATTTGAAGTTTTTGCTTGAAGACCATAAACATATACAGAAGAAGCTGTCGAATCAGTATAAATACATTATGGTTGATGAGTATCAGGATACGAATACTTTGCAGGCTGATATTATTAAGTTACTTGCGAGTGAACATAACAATGTTATGGCGGTCGGTGATGACGCACAGAGTATTTATTCTTTCAGGGGCGCTAATTATCGTAATATTATGGATTTTCCTAAGATGTTTGAGGATACGAAGATTATCAAACTCGAACAGAACTACAGGAGCACACAGAATATTCTTAAGCTGACAAATACCATTATTTCAAGAGCTAAGGAGAAGTACGCAAAGACGTTGTTTTCGGACATTGAATCGGATGTTAAACCGGCGTTGATTTGCGCAAGAGATACCCAGATGGAAGCGGATTTTATCTGTCAAAGGGTGCTTGAGCTTATGGATGAAGACATTGATTTGGGCGATATTTGTGTGCTTGCAAGGAACGCGAGGATGTCGTTTAACCTTGAGATAGAGCTTTCAAAACGCGCTATTCCGTTTCAGAAGTTTGGCGGGCCGAAGTTTATGGAGACCGCGCATATTAAAGATGTTGTGGCGCACTTGAGGGTGTTGTTGAACCCTGATGACGAGGTTAGTATGAGCAGGATTCTGCTTTTGCTTAAAGGGGTTGGGACGCAGACTGTTAACAATATTCTGCCTGTGATGAAGAGTAGTGCTGAGTTTGATGTGAAGCTTTTGCCTGTAAAGAAGACTACGAGTATTGAACCGTTGTTCAAAGTTTTACAGGACTTACAGGGCTCTAAGAAGGAGCTGAGCGATATTGTCAGAGAGGTTATTGAGTATTATCGTCCGATTTTGAAGGATAAGTACGACGATTATTTGAAGCGTGAGAAGGATTTGGAGCATTTTGAGTATCTGGCAACACAGTATAGTAAGCTTGAAAACTTCTTGAGTGATTTGGCTTTGGAACCGCCTGATAAGAGTGTTGAGGGGATGTATAAGAAGAACGTTAAGGACGAGTGTTTGACGATTTCTACTATACATTCTGCGAAGGGTTTGGAGTGGGACAGCGTGTTTATTATCGGGGCTGTTGACGGAAGGTTTCCTTCGGCATATTCGTTTAATTCACCTGAGGAGCTGGATGAGGAGCTCCGGCTTATGTACGTTGCTACAACGAGGGCTAAGAACAATTTGTATATTACGTATCCGGTTGATATGTACGATTATGCGAGCAATATGGTGCTTTCAAAACCGTCGAGGTTCTTGGATAATATTGACGATGAGGTTTTGGAACTCTGGGATATTTGCTAGACCAGGGCAAACCGTCGGTTGATTATTTCGTGTCTGTTTGATTCGAGCGAGAGCGGGTCTTCAAACACTTTGACGAATCTGTCGTAACCGGTTATATAGAGTGCTGCAAGGATTGTGCTGTCGACATTAACCAGTGAGATTGTGGGCAGGTTTTCTAACATCTCAAAGAACTCGTTTACGCAGTATTTTACGTTATCCAAATCGAGCGCTACGGCTTCATTGGATTGCGACAACATATCGTGTATTTGCGTGACAGTGGACTTGTCAATGCTTGTGACTTTAAGTTTCAGTACTTTCATTACATTTTCATTTTAGCTTATCGCGGGAGATTTTTTAATTAGACTAAAATATAAAACCCCTACAACTTTGGTATGGGATTTAAGAAAAAATTTTATTGTAAAGTTTTTATTCTAAAACACTTGAAAAAGTAAAAACATAGATTATAATACCAGTAGATACCAAATTACTCCAACTGATTGATTTAAAAAATTACAACGACTATTACAATAGATTTGACAAATGCTTTTTATTTAGATAATATTTAATTAGACCCGCTGAGAGTCAATGACTCGAAGCCGCATGATAGGGACCTTTGTTAGGTCCCTTCTGCATATTAATAAGGAGTATGGAATGGTTGACAATGTAGCTGTGTTGATAGACGGATTTAATTTTTATCATGCTATTTGTAAGCATATGAAGAAGGTACATTATCCAAAATGTTTAAAATGGTTAGACTATGATAAACTTATGCGGAATGTCTTATTAAAAAATCATCCTTTTAATAAATTAAAGATAAATTTCTATACTGCCAATAATACTTACAAAGTAGATAATAATGGTAAACCTCATAAAAGTATTTTTAGTCATCAAATTTATACTTCAGCACTTAAAACAAAAAATATTGAGATTATTGAAGGTAAGTTTAAGTTTCGAGATGAATTTCTAAATACTTATTCAACTTGCAATAACTGTCAACATGAACAATTTATTCATAAGTTTGAGGTAAAAATTCCTAATACTATCCATTGTGTTAAATGCGGTAATGTTATAGATGCAAACAATATTAAATGTATTAAAAAAGTTGAAGAAAAAAAGACGGATGTGAAAATTGCTATAGACTTAGTTAATATAGCACGTGACAGAAAATATAATAAAATTTTTCTATTTAGTACAGATAGTGACTTTATACCACCAGTAGAATATATTCAAAATAATTGTCCTGATGTTAAATTAATTCTTGTTGCTCCGAGTGATAAAATAGAAAAAACAAAATATGATAAAAAACTTGGTAGAATGGTAACTAAATCAGAATTTATTTATAATACAACAGAATTTCAAGATATTGGGGTATCTGTGTTGCGTTTACGATTATCAAAATTATATAATTGTTTATTTGATGATGAAATAAATACTCCTGATAATAAAATAATTAAAAATCCTTGGTTATAAAAATTCTCGAAATTATTTATTCTTCTAACCAACGGAAGAAATATGCAGAATCCGAGAGTTGCTTGTAGGGTCCGATTGTTTTGGTATTGAGGTTGTAGGTACTGTCTTCGTTGGCGGCAGCGTTTGATTCTGCTTTGCGGCGTTCGTAGACTACTATTTTGTTTAGGGTGTTACCGGTACGGAGTTTAAACTGAAACTCGTCTTGTGTACGGCTGATAAAGATAACCTCACAGGGTTCAAGGTTTAGTTGAAAACAAATTAGGTCTTTTATGTAGTCGATAACTCCTCTGTTTTCTACTATACGGTCTTCAAAGTCTAGGGTTACAGAGGTAACTGTTGAAGTGTAGCCGTTGGTGTTTAGGATTAGTTCACTGTCGAAGATATCCAAAGACTGTGTTTCATTCAAGGCTAAGCTCTTGTCTCGTATCAAGCTTTGTATTTGGCTTTCGTTTAAGGTTATTGTTTTCATTTTTATTCCTTTTATTACTTAATAAATACAAATTTGTTTATCCTAAATTGTATTTATGATTTATTAACAAGATATTATACTTTTATAAATTGTAGAAAAGACCAAAAAAAGAAACTATCATATTAGGTATGTATAATAGTGAAAAAATAAAGAATAATTTTGGTCAGATAATTAGAGAATTAAGAATCCTTAAAGGTTATAGTCAAGAATACCTCGCTGAGCTGGTAGGATTACAACAACGTACAATCTCTAATATCGAAAATGGCAGAGCATTTGTTTCTTGCGATGTAATTGCTAAATTTGCCAATGTATTTGATGTTTCTCCTGCAATTTTCTTTATGCCTAAAATACAATTAAAAACGGAAGATAAAGAAAAAACTATCAAAGACATCAAGTCATTGTTATCATTATGCAGTGAAAAAACAATAAATGATATTTATAATATCTCTATACTATTATTAAATGGGCAAAGATAGCTAACTTGTATTTAATAACATTTTTACCTCTTGTAAGTTGCGAATCGGAAACAGTTATATACAATATATCAATTAATATTGATTTATGCAAGCTAGGAATAATAAAGATTTACAAATATTGGAAAATATTGGTGTTGTTATTAAAGACTTACGTAATAGCAAACAGTCTTTTTCTTTGAATTCGCTTGCAAATTCCTATGAAATCCACAAAGGAACTTTAAGTAAAATAGAAAATGCCAAACAAAATACAGGTATACTTACTATATGGAAAGTTGCAAATGCCTTAGGAATGAAATGTTCAGAATTTATTGAATTAGTTGAAGAAAAACTCGGCGATGACTTTACCCTGATTGATGAATAAATTTTGATACTTATTGATTTTACACGGAAATATATTAAAACTACAAATTTTGTGTTATAATACAAATGGGTAAGCTTACCTATTTACTCCTCCGCCTGCACAGACTTGTTATGTAGAAACTTACAGGTAAGGAGGTGAGAAAATGAATTTCTGTATAACAGAAAAAGCGCTATGGCTTATCTTTTTGATAATCATAGCACTTAAACTCATTAAGTAGGGAAGTTATGAAAGACCTTTAGAGACTCCGACCTCTTTAGGTCTTTTCCCTATATTTTTATTTTAACCTATTTTTTGAAAAATTCAAGTGCTTAGTACCGTTTGTAATTAACTTTTGTAAACTATTTCGAAAATGGGAGTTTTTGGCAGTATTGTGAAATAGGGCACTCGTCACACTTAGGCTTTATAGGTTTACAAACGTTCTGCCCGTGAGTAACAAGCAAAGTATTTATATCCAGCCAATATTTAACAGGTAAACTCTCCCTGAGCGCAAACTCCGTTTCCTCAGGAGTCTTTGTCTTAACCAATCCCAAACGGTTAAATATCCTGTGTACGTGCACATCAACACAGATTGCAGGTGTCTCAAACCCCTTAGCCAAAACAAGATTCGCCGTCTTTCTCCCCACACCGTTGAACTTACACAACTCCTCAATCGTATCAGGTACCTGTCCGCCCAGCTCGTCAGCGATTATTTTTGAAAGCTCAATAATCTGTTTCGCCTTATTTGCATAAAACCCCACAGGATAAATAGCTTTCTCAAGCTCCTTAACATCAACCTTAGCCATTTCTTCAGGTGTCTTCGCCAACTCCAACATCCTCAAAGTAGCAGGGTAAGTAGTCCTGTCGTTAGTCCTCAAGCTCAAAATACAGCCAATCAAAACAAGATACGGGTTCTTGAAATCTTCCATTAGCTGCACAAACTCGCTTCTCGGCTGTTCTGCCGTCTTTAACCCTTCCACTATTTCGTCAATGTTTTTCATAAACCTATTCCGCCAAAAGTTCAGCTATATCCAAATCAGTCTTGAGCTTCATCGCATAAATATCTTTACGCTTTAACCCGGACATCTTGACCGCGTCCTTCTCAGTAGTAACAATAATACCTTTGATTCTCTCAATCTCTTCTTTTTTATACAAATGGTGGTCGTCAAAAACAACCTTGTTTATTATCTCAAAATTTGGTTCCAAAAACTTGAAAAACGATTCCGGCTGACCGATAGCACAAACAGCGTTAACAGGTTCACCCGAAGCCAATTTTTCTTCAGAAACGATATTATAGATATAATCCGGTGAAGTCTGACAGACATAAGCCTTGTGCCTGAGTTTCTTCTCTAATATTTTTGCATAACGCTCAGCGCGCTTGTTATCGTCACCTTTATTAACCACAACAATCTTATCAATCCTGTCAAACGCTTCTTTACCTTCTCTGAGCGGTCCGACCGGCAAGAGTTTTTCGTTACCGAACCCACGTTCAGCGTCGACTAATACAAGGTTCAAATCCCTATGTATACGACGGTGTTGGAACCCGTCATCAAGGATAATAACCGTACAACCAATCTTTTCTACAGCGTACTGAGCAGCTTTAACCCTGTCTTTGCAGGTTAAAACAGCACACATAGGAGTGTTAACAGCGTGCCAGTAAGCTTCATCACCTGCTTGTTTAGCGTCATAATAAACATTTATCCCGTCAGAGATAAGGTTAACTTTCTTGTTTGAAAGTTTGCCGCCGTAACCGCGTGAGATAATAGCGACTTTTTCATCCTGCTCGGAATAATACTTTGCAAGCTTAGATACAACAGGGGTTTTACCTACGCCGCCTGTTGTAATATTACCGACAGAGATAACTTTTGCGTTTACCTTGACGGTCTTAAGTATATTTTTATCGTAAAGCGTGTTGCGGAGCTTTGAAACAGCGCCGTAGAACACTGAGAAAAATTCTAACATATCGACAAAAATGCCTTTCGCATTTTTGTCGTAGTGAATCTCGGTTATACGTGTCTTTATATTCATAACCCGATTGTAGCATAAAATCCGCTACATATCCATCATGAAACTTGGGGCTTCCTCCATAACGATGTCATCTGCGTCTTGTAACAATCCTACTGTTATCTTCTGTTGTTGTTTCAAGCTTTCTATTTCTCTTGCAACGTTACCGTTAAACACATTCTCATTAGCCTTGAAATAGTTGATAACAGGTGTAATAGGCGCCATTGCCATTTCCTTGATAATCTCAGCAACAAGTTTTTGAGAACGTGTAGGAGACGGCGCGTTTGGCACTCTGACATTTAGTCCGAACGGTCTTGGAGCACGTTTCCACTCGTGTGAATAGCCGGCTTCGTTGTTGCCAACGTTAACCTTTGCGCCCTGAACGCTGTTATAATTATTATATTGTGCAGCGGATGAATCGCCGCTCAAATTGTTGAACATTTCTGCCATAGTTTTAATCCCTAATTACATTTATTCTTACGGCAACCCTCCAACAAATCTTTAATAATATTCCTCTGTTTTTCTATTTTTGTTACATAAGTTAATATTTTGTTTGTGCTAAAATTAAGATAAGAAATAGAAAATATAAGGATTTAACTAATATGAAAATGTCAAAACTTTTTGTTCAAACACTCAGAGAATTCCCCTCAGATGCAGAGGTTGTTTCTCATAAAATGCTTGTTAGAGCAGGGTTCATAAGAAAGCTCACAAGCGGGGTTTACAACTACCTGCCACTAATGTGGAGAGTGTTGAAAAAAGTTGAAAATATTACACGTGAAGAAATGGATAAAGCTGGCGCTCAAGAATTGCTTATGCCTTTTGTTCAACCAAAAGAACTCTGGGAAGAATCAGGTCGTTGGGAAGTCTACGGACGTGAACTCATGAGACTTCGTGACCGCCACGATAGAGAAATGTGCCTCGGACCAACCCACGAAGAAATCATTACATATATAGCTCGTGAAGGTCTGAAATCATACAAACAACTGCCTGTTAACCTTTATCAAATCCAATCAAAGTTCCGTGATGAAGTTCGTCCTCGTTTCGGATTGCTCAGAGGTCGTGAATTCATCATGAAAGATGCTTACAGCTTCTCAACATCTCAAGAAGAGCTTGACGCAGAATACGAAAATATGGCACAAGCATACAGAAACATTTTCAACCGTTGCGGCTTGCCTACAAAAATGGTTCAATCCGATAGCGGTGCAATCGGCGGTAACGTTAGCCACGAGTTTATGGTAATTACTGATACCGATGCAGGCGAAAACGATGTGTTCTACTGTGAATGCGATTATTCAGCTAACTCAAACCACGCAATTTCAAAGCTTCCGCAAGCAACTGTTGACGGTGCTGAATGCGGGCTTACAGAAAAGAAAGTTATCGATACACCAAACACTAAAACAATCGAAGAACTCGCTAATTTCTTGAACGTTCCTCAAAGCGTTATCTGTAAATGTCTTGTTTATATAGCAGACAAAAAACCTGTACTTGCTTATATCAGAGGCGACAAACAGGTTGAAGAAACAAAGCTTATGAACGCGCTCGGTGCTATAGATATCAGAATCGCCTCTTCTGAAGAAATCGAAGAACTTATGGCAAACAACGGATTCAGTGCAAAAGCAGGATTCATCAGTGCTATAGGTATGAAAGATATCAAAATCATTGCTGATGAAACCGTAAAAGATATGAAAAACTTTGTTGTCGGTGTTAACGAAAACGACAAACACATGGTAGCTGCTAACCTTGATGACATTCAGGTTAAAGAGTTTGCGGATATCAGACTTGTTGAAGCCGGTGAACTTTGTCCTGAATGCGGTAAGCCGCTGAAAGTTACACGCGGTATAGAAGTTGGCAACATATTCCAGCTCGGTACAAAATATTCTGAGCCGATGAACGCTGTTTATCTTGACAAAGACGGCAAGGCAAAACCTTATATTATGGGTTGTTACGGTATCGGTATCTCAAGAACCGCTGCTGCTGCTGTTGAAGCTCATCACGACGAAAACGGTATCAAATGGCCTGTTGCAATCGCACCTTATCACGTTATCGTTGTGCCTGTCAGCACAAAAGATGAAACTCAGATGAAGGTTGCAGAAGATATCTATAACAAACTTCTTGAACAAGGTATCGAGGTTGTGCTTGATGACAGAAACGAACGTCCCGGTGTTAAGTTCAAAGACGCTGAACTTATCGGGTTCCCGTTCAGAATAACAGTCGGCAAAACTATCGAAAACGGTAACGTTGAACTCGTTACAAGAGCTACTTTGGAAAAAGAAGAAATGGCTCCTGAAACCGCTGTTACAGAAGTGATTGCGCGTATCAACGCTCAGCTTAAATAATTAAGAAAAAATAAACTTTTGGCTTAAGGGCCGCTTGATAGGCTATAATAATAATTGTAAAATGTTATAGGGGAGAGAAAATATGTCTAATCCTTTTCAAAACGAAGACGAAAACTTGGAAAATAATATTGAAAACGTTGAAGAAGCAACAGAAGAAGCTGTAGCGGAAGACAACGAACTTCAGAAGAAATATGATGAATTAAATAATCAATATATCAGATTAGCGGCGGATTTTGATAACTACAGAAAACGTCAGGCTCAAGAGCGCGAAAGCCTTCTCAAATACGGTGCTGAAAACACGCTTAAAAAGATTATCGAGGTACTTGATAATTTTGAGCGCGGAGCTAAAGCAAACGAAACCGTTGAAGACTGTGAAAAGGTAAAAGAAAGCTTTAACCTTGTTCATAAACAGTTGCTTGATGTATTATCAAAAGTCGGTTTAGAAACGATAGAAGCAGAAGGTCAGGAGTTTGACCCGAACTTCCACGAAGCAGTAATGCAAACACCTACAAGCGAATACCCTGAACACACCGTTATAAACGAGTTACAAAAGGGTTACAAGCTTGAAGACAGAGTATTGCGTCCTGCTTTAGTGAACGTAGCGACCGCAGAATAGAACGAATGAGAAAAAGATGAGTGATTATTATGAAATATTAGGTGTCGGGAAGGACGCCACAAAAGACGAGATAAAGAGTGCGTTTAGAAAAATGGCACGAAAACTTCACCCTGATGTGAACAAAGAGCCTAATGCAGAAGAGAAATTCAAAGAGCTTGGCAAGGCTTATGAAACACTTATGGATGATAATAAGCGTGCAACCTATGACCGTTATGGTGAAGACGGGTTGAACAACGCAGGATTTGGTTCACAAGGTCCGTTTGCAAACGGGTTTGGTGATTTGAACGATATATTTGAATCGTTCTTTGGCGGCGGATTCGGGTTTGGCGGCTCACGCAGGGTCGACCCTAACGCTCCTCAACGCGGCGAAAACCTCAGACTTGATATAGAACTCGAGTTTGAAGAAGCGGTTTTCGGGGTTGAAAAAGAGGTTAAGATAGACCACCTTGAAACCTGTGAAGCTTGTCACGGTACAGGCGCAAAAGAAGGTACGCAGCCGACGATTTGCCCAACTTGCGGCGGTCACGGTCAAGTTCAGCAGTCTACAAGAACTGTTTTGGGCAGTATCTCACAAATAGTAACCTGCCCTAAGTGTCACGGTACAGGTAAGATTATTACCGACCCTTGCCCTGAGTGTCACGGCGAAGGCAGAAAGAACGTTGAAAAGAAACTCAATATCAAAATCCCGCAAGGTGTTGATAACGGCTCAAAGATGAGACTGTCAGGCGAAGGCGATATCGGTATTAACGGCGGACCTGCAGGTGATTTATACGTTGTATTGCACGTAAGACCTTCTGATTATTTTATGAGAAAAGAAATGGATGTTTATACTCAGTGCACAATCTCGCCTGCTCAAGCAGCGTTGGGTGATAGCGTTGAGATAAAGACGTTAGACGGTATGAGAGAAATTTCTATTCCGGCAGGGCTTCAAAGCGGGGATAAGATTACCGTTAAAGGTGCCGGTGTACCTAGTATTACGAACTCTTCCGTTCGCGGTAACCAGATTGTTATCGTGAATGTTCTGACACCGACACATCTTTCTAACGAAGAAAAAGCGGTTTATGAAAAACTTTATGAAATCCAAATGGGTAGACAAAAAACCAAAAAAACTGTGAAAGAAAAACTCAAGGGAGCTTTTAAGTAGGGGTAAATTTATGAAAAAGTTATTAGGGATAGTATTAGGGTTATGTTTAGCTGTGACAAGCGCATTTGCGGCTAACTTTCCGCAGGAGTTTCAGAGCTATCTGAAAAAGAACATCTCCGGTATCGATATCAGATTTGACGGGATGATAATCTGTCCTGACGGGGTTATGTACCTTCCTTTGTACCCTGCTTCTATGAAGAAGCCTGAAAAAATAGAGGTGGCAGAAACTTATCCTAAGAATACGGCGCTTTCAGCTCGTCCGGATGTTATAATTTTCAACAACGATTATGTGTTGATGAAACTTATGCCTACAAAAGAAGGCAAAAAAACGGTTATGAGGTTCGATAAGCCGCCTGTTGTTGTTAAAACAGGTTTGCTTCCTCAGGATATGCTCGTTCCGAAAGGTTTGATTATCCCTGAAAACATAAAAGGGATTATCGGGAACCTTAATATTGAGCTTTCACCTGAGATTGATATCAAGGTTAAACCGAACTCTTTGTTGTCGGCAAGAACAAGCGACAGTAACAGGAATATGAAAAAGCTTTCTAACGTAGCGACGGTTAGCCAGTTGAAAGACAAATCGTTGTATATGGTTTCGGCTTATACGAAGAATATTGCTGTTATAAACGGTGAACAGTTGAGAGCTGAATACGCGCTTGCACAGACTTCAACACCGATTGACGCTAAACTTACTAAGGATAACAAGTTCCTGCTTGTTACGGCTTATGACAGTACTCTTGTTAATGTTATTTCGCTGGCTGATGACAGAATCATTAAACAGCTCGATTTGACTTATCAGGGTGGTGAAATTCTTATGGACTACAGTACTAACAAGGCATATATTACCTGCCCTTCTGCATCGGTTATTTATGTGCTTGATGTGGATAAGATGACACTTACAAAACGTATTAAGGTGAACGGCAGATGTGAAAAACCGGTTATTTATAATAACAAACTTGTTTATTTAGACAAGTTGTCTGATACTGTTTGGTCGGTTGAGCTGGGCGGTAATTATCAGTTGAAGAACTTTGGTAAGTTCCCTAATATCTCAAAGATTCTGTACGAGAACAATAACATTTTCTTAAGCAGCAGGACTAAGAACAGGGTTGCTGTATTGAACTATGATACAAAACAGCTTTTGACGGAGTTTGAGGTTATTGAGAAACCTGTCGATATGATTATACGAAACGGGTTATTGTATGTACTCGGTGCTGCTAATAACGAGGTGCAGGTGTTTGATGTGAAGAACCTTGAGCCTTTGGGAACGATTAAGGTTTCAAAAGAGGGGTTTGCGACTAAGTTCTGTCCTATTCCTGACAGTAATTTGGTGCTTATCACTGATACTAAGTTAAGTCATTATACAGTTTTCGATACTGACAGAAACAGGGTTATAAAGTCAAATTCTACTGAGTTACCTGTTAATGATATTGTTATCGGGAAGAAAGTTAAGAAGATAAACTAATGAACAGAGAAGTTTTAGAATCACGATTAGCTGAATTGGAGAAGACACAGAAGGATTTTTGGAACGTATCGAGAGCTACGGGCAACTTTTTGAATATGCTTGTAAAGATTCGGGGTGCGAAGCGTGTGCTTGAGGTCGGTACTTCTAACGGGTATTCGGGGCTGTGGTTTTTGAGCGCGCTCGAGGCAACCGGCGGACATTTGACTACTATCGAGTATTACGATAAACGACAGAGTATTGCACGAAAGAACTATGATGAGTGCGGGTTTGGTGGAATGTATACGGGGCTTTTGGGCTCTGCCACTGACTTGATTAAGGGTCTGGGTGAGGATGAAATGTTTGATTTTGTGTTTATTGACGCTAATAAACGCGAGTATGTCGAGTATTTTGAGCTTGTTAAGCCGCATTTGTTACCTAACGCTATTATTGCTGCAGATAATATCACTTCACACAGGGAGAAGGTACAGACGTTTTTGGACGCTGTTTATGCGGATGAGGATTTTCAGACAGAGATATTAGACCTTCCTGCCGGACTTTCCGTATCGTATAAACTAAGCTAAAAGGTATATTATGGACTATGAAAAGGCGATAGAAGAGCTGACTTCAAAAGGGCGGTTCTATATAGATTTAGGCTTAGACCGTATAACCCGTGTGCTTGAGCTTCTGGGGAACCCTCAAGATAAACTCAACGCTATCCAAATAGCAGGCACAAACGGTAAAGGCTCCTGCTGTGCCATGCTCGAAAGTATACTTCGTGCCGCAGGCTACAAAACCGGGCTCTACACAAGTCCCCATATCTTCGACTACACAGAACGTATAAAAATATCAAACGAAGATATCCCTAAACCCGAGTTTGCACGATATTTTGAGACTGTTACAAAAGCTGCCGATGATAACAATATTCACCTAACAGAGTTCGAAATCCTCACGGTAATAATGTTTAAATACTTTGCCGATAACAACATCGATATCGCAATAATAGAAACAGGCATGGGCGGAAGACTTGACGCAACAAACGTCCTGAAACGCAACATCTGCGCCATAATTACCCACATCGATTACGACCATACAGATAGGCTTGGCAGCACAAAAGACGAAATAGCCGCCGAAAAAGCAGGTATAATAAAACCCGACAGCGCAGTAATAACAAGCGAAGGTTTCGAAGTCGTTAAAGATAAAGCCGACGAAGCCGGTGCACTATTTGTCCTAGCTAACCCCTGCGTAGAGCCAAAGTACGCCAAAGCGCTTGCGCTTAACGGGCAAAACCAGATAGAAAACCTTTCGCTCGTACTTGCAGCACTCGAGCTAAAATTCAACAACATTCCTGAACACATAATCATAAAAGGCTTAGAAGAAGTTAAACACCCGTGTCGGTTTGAATACTTCCCCGACAAAAACATGATAATCGACGGTGCGCACAACCCCGATTGTATGCGTGCCTTAGTCCGTAACCTCCAACAATATTACCCGGATATGAAGCACAGATACGTGTTCGGCTGTCTAAAAACGAAAGACTACAAATCCATGCTCGAAGCCATACAAGAAGACACCGATTTAGAAGATATTTATGTATTCGAGTTCAAAAACGGTGATTCCTGCGATTATGAAACCCTTCAAAGCGCAACAAACTATCCACTCAAACGCTTTAGTTCGTTCGATGAGTTCTCAACCGATATTCTGACAGTAGTCTGCGGGTCATTCTATATGCTAAAAGAGCTGTTATAAAACAACTTTATGGAAGTGTTTTTTGCCCTTACGGATCTTTAACCCGTTTGCTAAATCTTCAGCGCTGTATCTTTTCGCCATATCAACAACCTCGTCGTTGATACTTACACCGCCTTGTTGAACAAGTCTCTTAGCTTCGCCGTTACTTGAGCAAAGTCCGCTCTTAACAAGTAATCCAACAGCGCCAATCACTCCGTCAACCAAATCATCAGCCGTCAAAGTAGTGGTAGGCATATTAGCGCTGTCACCGCCGCCGCTAAACAATGCGTGTGCAGCTTCTTTTGCCTTGTCTGCTTCTTCCTTACCATGAACAAGTTCTGTCAGTTCATAAGCAAGGAGTTCTTTTTTCTCGTTGATTCTGCTATCTTCCCAGTTTTCTATCTCTTCAATCTTATCCATAGGAATAAACGTCAACATCTTGATACATTTCATAACATCAGCGTCGTCAACGTTTCTCCAATACTGATAAAACTCAAACGGAGAAGTCTTTTCAGGGTCTAACCAAACAGCACCGCTCGCTGTTTTACCCATTTTCTTGCCTTCGCTGTTCAACAACAATGTAATTGTCATAGCGTAAGCGTCGTCACCGGTTTTCTTTCTGATAAGCTCTGTTCCCGCAAGCATATTACTCCACTGGTCGTCACCGCCAAACTGCATATTACAGCCGTGGTGTTCGTGTAAATGATAGAAATCATAAGCCTGCATAATCATATAGTTGAACTCTAAGAAGCTTAAACCCTTTTCCATTCTTTGTTTATAGCATTCCGCTCTAAGCATATTGTTAACCGTGAAACATGCGCCAACCTCTCTTAAGAGTTCAACATAGTTTAGCTTCAAAAGCCAGTCAGCATTATTAAGCATAACAGCTTTGTCGTCGCCAAACTCGATGAATTTTTCCATTTGTTTTTTGAAGCAGTTACAGTTATGTTGAATCTTTTCCGCTGTCATCATTGTTCTCAAATCGCTTCTGCCTGACGGGTCACCGACATGACCTGTACCTCCGCCGATTAGAACAATCGGTCTGTTGCCTGCCATCTGCAATCTCTTCATCAAACACAATGCCATAAAATGACCTACATGCAAAGAGTCTGCTGTCGGGTCAAAACCTATATAGAACTTAGCACCGCCGTTATTTATAAGCTCTCTGATTTCGTCGTTATCAGTAACCTGAGCAATAAGTCCGCGTGCCTGTAACTCTTCAAAAATTTTCATAATCTTCTCCTGCTGAATTCTGATTTATAATAAATTATATCACAACTACATTATCATCAAAAGTTCACGGATAACTTTTGTGGCAACAGCAGTCGAACAGCCGGAAGTATCATAATCAGGTGCCAGTTCAACAACATCAGCGCCCACAATATCAAACTTCTTGAGGTACTCAAACCAGCCCATAAGCTCGTCAAAACTCATCCCGCCAACTTCAGGAGTGCCTGTTCCGCTCATAATAGAAGTGTCTAAAACATCCAAATCTACAGTAACAAAAATCTTTTTGCCCAATAAACAATCAAGCCCGCTATAATCGTGAATCAAAGTGTTATGTCGTTGCATAAACTCCCATTCTTCTTTCATACCGGAACGAATCCCAACCTGTTTGATGTTCTCAGGCTTAACATACTTAGAGCAAAGCTTTATAACAGCGGAATGAGAAAGCTCTTCGCCCATATACTCATCTCTCAAATCAGTATGAGCGTCGAAATGAACAATCGCAAGCTCATCGCCGTAAACTTGTGAAACCGCAACGATTTCAGGATAAGTAACCAGATGTTCGCCCCCGATACCAAACACGCGTTTACCGTCTTTATAAATCTGTTGAACATTCTCTTTTATGACATCAAGCGTCTTAACAGTGTTACCGAGAGGGAACTCTAAATCCCCTGCGTCGTGGAAGTTACAGTCGCTTATCTCTTTATCGAACTTCGGAGAATACTCTTCCAATCCCCAGCTTGCAAGCCTGATTTGTTCTGGTGCAAACCTTGAACCTGAGCGATATGAGACCGTTCCGTCAAAAGGTAAACCCAACATTACTATATCCGCTGTTTCATAATCAGGGTTTTGCCCCATCCAATTTCTATCCAAAAACGGCCCTTTTAGCATATTATTCTCCAATATTCTTAATAATCTCAAGTACTAAACGTTTGAAGTTAGTCTTAGCTTTATCAGCAGCTTCAAGAACTTCTTTGTGTGAAAGCCCAACCGTAGAAATCCCCGCAGCAGAGTTACAGATACAGCTTAAACCTACAACGTTCATCTTCATATAGCTTGCAACAATAGCTTCCGGAACAGTTGACATCCCAACAGCGTCAGCGCCAAGCAGACTAACCATTTTAACCTCGGCAGGTGTCTCATAAGTAGGGCCCGTCAAAGCCATATAAACACCTTCCTGTAAAGGTATATCAAGTTTTCTTGCACAATCGTGTGCAACATCTCTCAATCTCTTTGTATAAACCTCGCTCATATCAGGGAATCTTTCGCCCAGACTGTCGTCATTCGGTCCAATCAAAGGATTAGTTCCCATAAAATTGATATGGTCTTTAATCAACATCAATGATGAAGGTTTGAAGTAAGGGTTAACCCCGCCCGCCGCATTCGTAACAACAAGTGTTTTAACCCCGAGCTTTTTCATAACCTTGATAGGATAAGTAACCACTTCCATTGAATGACCTTCATAAAAATGGTATCTGCCCTGCATCATAACAACCTTTTTGCCGTTCATCTCAGCAAAAACGAGGTTGCCGCTATGACCTTTTACGGTTGATTCCGGAAATCCCGGGATATCTTTATAAGGTATCTTAATCTCGCAGTATTCATCGGCAAGTTCACCCAAACCTGAACCCAATACAATCACTATCTCAGGCTTGAAACCCTTAATCTTCTCTTCAATAAACTTTACTGTCTCTTTCATTAGAATGCTCCCTTACTTACAAAAAAAGACAGTACTCCGCAAAAAATACTGTCTTTTTATTAAAAATCTATATTATCCTACTAACTCGTTATCATCTGATTCAGACGCTTTTACCATGATAGCGTGTTCTACAGGATTTTCTTTTTTAAACTGTTTATCAGAAGCTACGAATTCTTCATAACCGAAGTCTTCTCTTGCTTTTTTCATTTGAGTTTCATCAACCAATTTCTTTGCCAATTCAGCAATTTCATACACTAATTGGTATCTGTTCTCGCTGTTGTCGTTTAATTCCCACGCAACTTTTACTATTTGATCCATCATAATTATTATTTCCTCACTTTTTATTCAATTTTACAATAGTAAATTTGATTTGTCTACATGAACTGTTCCAAGAATCTCTTGTCGTTGTTAAAGAACAATCTTATATCGTCGATTGCATACTTAAGCATAGAGAGTCTTTCAATCCCCATACCGAACGCGAAACCTGAATAAACATCAGGGTCGATTCCGACATTCTTAAGTACGTTTGTGTCGACCATACCTGCGCCAAGAACCTCTAACCAGCCTGTACCGCTGCAAGTTCTGCAGCCTTTGCCTTCGCACATAATACATTGAACATCAATCTCAACAGAAGGTTCCGTGAACGGGAAGAAACTGCTTCTGAACCTTGTAGGTCTTGCTGAGCCAAAATACAATCTGATAAACTCGTTCAAAACCCCTTTCAAATCGCCGAAAGTGATGTTTTTATCAACATACAACCCTTCAATCTGGTGGAAGAAGTTGTTTTTTCTTGCGTTAACGGTTTCGTTTCTGTAAACACGACCCGGAGCGATTACTCTGATAGGTGGTGTCATAGATTCCATAGCTCTGATTTGAGCGTTAGAAGTTTGGCTTCTCAAAACTGTGTACGGTGCAAGTTTTGTATAGAATGTATCTTGAACGTCTCTTGCAGGGTGGTTTTGAGGTACGTTCAACATATCAAAGTTGAAGTATTCCGTTTCAACCTCAGGTGCGTGTTCGCTCGGAACAAGCGAGAACCCTAAGTTTTGAAATATTGATACAATCTCGTTTGTTGTCGATGTAATAGGGTGAACCTTACCGCGAGGTGAGAACTGACCCGGTAAAGTTATATCGATTCTGTCTTTTTCAAGCTTTGCGTCTAATTCTTTTCTGTAAAACTCTGAATATTTAGTCTTGATAGCTGTTTCAAGCTTTTGGGTAATCTCGTTTGCAAGCGAACCTACAACTCTCTTTTCTTCATCAGAAAGGTCTTTTAACCCTTTTTTGATTGAGTTAAACTCACCTTTACGGCTCAAATACTTTAGACGGATTTCGTCTAAGTCGCTGCTTGATGTTGCTTTTTCGATATCTGCGCTTGCTAAAGCGTATATGTTGTTTAATTTCTCTTGCATTTCATTACCTCACCTGTATCTTATATGAAAGAATTATATTTCTTTTCGTTACCGACCGATGTTTGTGCACCGTGTCCCGTGTAGATTATTGTGTTGTCATCCATTGTGAACAGTTTTGTTTTTATGCTGTTAACAAGGGTTTCAAAGTTTCCTGTCGGCAAATCCGTTCTTCCCACACTCGCTAAGAATATTGTATCACCTGAGAACACCATATTATTATCTTTATTATTAAGGACAAACCCTGCTCCGCCTGCGGTGTGACCCGGAAGGTGTATAACCTTTATCTCTTCGTTGCCGAATTTTATTGTGTCACCTTCTTTTAAGAAAATGTCCGCTGTCGGAACATCGATTTCAGGAAGTCCAACCATTCTCATAAACTGATTTGTTGTTTCAAGGTTCTCTTTGTCATCGATATGGATAGCGACTTTTGCGCCGAATTTCTTTTGTGTAGCCACAACACCGCCAATATGGTCGAAATGTGCGTGGGTCAACAGGATGTATTTGAGCTCGGCGTTGTTTTCTTTCAACACTGATTCAAGCTCAGGGATAACTCCTGTGCAATCAATCAAAATAGCTTCACCGTTATCGATGAGCAGGTAGTTGTTGTTTCCCATATCGCCGACTACAAAAGTTTTTAGAATCATTTTCTAACCACCTCAAAAATCTCTTTACAGATAGAGAACACTTTTTCAGCGTCTTTGAGTGCGAGCATGTTTGGTCCGTCACATAGTGCGTTATCCGGGTCAGGATGAACCTCAAAGAACAACACATCAGCTCCGACTGCCATTGAAGCTTTTGCCAATTCAGGTACGAATCTTCTGTCGCCGCCGGTTGATGTTCCGTTTGAACCCGGTGTCTGTACGCTGTGGGTTGCGTCCATTACTACAGGGTAGCCGAATTCTTTCATTATAGGAATACCTCTGAAATCAACAACGAGGTTGTTGTAACCGAAGCTTGTGCCTCTGTCAGTTAGCATAATATTGCGGTTACCCGCGTCTTCAACTTTTTTAATCAATGTTTTCATCTGTTGAGGTGCAAGGAATTGACCTTTTTTGATGTTTACTATCTTGCCTGTTTTTGCTGCTGCAACAAGTAAATCCGTCTGTCTGCATAAAAACGCAGGAATTTGAAGAATATCGGCAACTTTGCTCACAGGTTCAGCCTGTTCAGGTGTATGGATGTCTGTCACAATCGGAAGATTGTACTTTGACTTGATTTCAGCAAGCATTTCAAGCCCTTTTTCCATTCCCGGACCCCTGAATGAGTCTATAGATGAACGGTTTGCCTTGTCAAAAGATGATTTGAAAACGTAGTTGATACCCAGTTTTTCACATACTTCTTTTAACCCTTGTGCTGTTTCATCCAATACGGCTTGCGACTCGATTGCGCAAGGCCCTGCTAATATCGTTAAGGTGTCTCCACCTATCTCAAAATCGTTAAGTTTAATAGTCATACACTAATAATATTAAAAACATGCTATTTTTTCAAATATTTTATGCTAAAATAAACTTAATGGATATCAGAAAAATATTAACAAAACAAAAGACTTTCGATATTGCGTCCAATCTGCCTGATTCTGTTTTGTATATAGCGAATTCAGGGCTTGTTGAATGGGGTAACGACCTTGCTTGCGAGATGTTTGAGGTTTCAAAACAGTTGGGGTTTGTCGATATCACCGTGAACGATATCTTAGAAAACGGGTTTGAACTTGTTTCAAACGCCGAAAAGAGTAAAAAAGCGCTTATTGCTAAATCAACTATCAAAGAAGAGTATTACGAAATTACCTCAAAACAGGTTGAGGGCGGTTATGTTGTTATCCTGAGGGATTCTACTCAGAACTATAAGCGTATCTCAGGAATATTGGCTGAAAAAGAGAGTTCACAGCATATTACAAAAGATAAAAACGAGTTTTTGGTTAAGCTTGCAAACAAGTTTAATCCGCCTTTACAATCGATTATCGGGTTCTCTCAGGGGCTTATTGACGGACTCGGCGGCAAGACTACCGTTAAACAGGACAAGTACCTTAATATCATCAAAAACAACTCTGCAGAACTTGCTTATTTCTTCAATAAGCTCGTTGAGCTTTCGCAATCTGAGGGCGGGCTGTTTGAAAAGGATGTTAAATACTTTGATGTGGTCGGGCTTGTAGAACAGACTATTAAGTCGGTTAAAGATAACTATGAGACAAAGTCTTTGAATATTAGTTTTAATGTCGAACAAGAACTTAAACGTATGATTTATCAGAATGAACCGGTGTTTAAGGTTATTGTTCAGAATGTTATTGAATCGGTTGTTCGCGAGATTGAGATTGGGAATATTTTGATTACTTTGTCTGATACGACGGAAGAGTTTTTGAACGCGAGAAATATTCAGACGGTGCCGTCTGTATTGATTACGGTGTCTAGCACTAATCTGCAGATTACGGATAACGAGCTTCCGATTTTGTTTAATCCGTATGCAACGATTGAGAAATTGAACCGGAACTCTATCACCAGAGCGCTTGCGCTTGGTACGGTTAAGAATTTATCAAAAACGCTTGGCGGTGTTGTTTGGGTTGAGAGCGGACCTATGGGACCGGTGTTTAATATTGTAATATCGAGGGAGTATCATGAGTAATGTGAGCTTGAAGAACCTTTGCAAGTCTTATGACAGAACGAAGGTGATTATAGATAATATAAACCTTGAGATAGCTGATAAGGAATTTATTGTGCTGGTTGGCGCTTCGGGTTGCGGTAAGTCTACTATTCTCAGGATGATTGCGGGACTTGAAGATATTACATCGGGCACTATTTCTATTGAGGATAGGGTTGTGAATGACGTTCACCCTAAGGACAGAGATATTGCGTTTGTTTTTCAGAGCTATGCTTTGTATCCGCACATGAATGTTTACGATAACATTGCTTTCGGGTTAAAGATGAGAAAGTACGATAAGAAGGTTATCGATGAGAAGGTTCGAGAGGTTGCTGAGATACTTGATTTAACACAGTATTTGGACAGGAAACCAAAACAGTTATCGGGCGGACAACGTCAGAGGGTTGCTCTTGGTCGTGCTATGGTTAGAAAACCGAAGGTTTTCTTAATGGATGAGCCGTTATCTAATCTGGACGCTAAGTTAAGGGTTCAGATGAGGTCTGAGATTAAGAAATTGCATAAGAAATTGGACACTACGTTTATTTACGTAACACACGACCAGACAGAAGCGTTGACGATGGGCGATAGGATTGTTGTTTTGGACAAGGGTGTTGTTCAGCAGGTAGATAGTCCGGATATGATTTATTCACATCCTGCGAATGTTTTTGTTGCGGGATTTATCGGACAGATGAACTTTATTGAGGCTTCTGTAGAGGGCGGCTGCGTTGAGTTTGAGGGTGTGAGATTTGAGTTGCCTCAACAGATACGTGAGAAAGTCGGTGACAGGGGTGAGGTTTTGATAGGGATTAGACCTGAGAATATGATGTCGGGCGATGTTAGGTTCCGTGAGAGAGTTGATATAACTGAGATGTTGGGCAGTGAGAAGATAGCATATTTTGAGATTCAGGGTAAGAAGTGCTCAGCTAAACTTTCGCCTGATTATGAGGTTGGCGACGAGATAGAGCTAGCGGTATCGGTTGACAATATGCTCTTCTTCGACAAAATTACAGAAAAGAATCTTTTGTAAATATAAACAGCAATAAACCGCCTTATAAATTTAAGGCGGTTTATGCTTGTGCGAACGATTTACTTACTATTCGCTACAACCGAAAGCTATAGTTACGTGTTCTTTCGGGTTAATTGCAGAGATTTTGTATCCCTTAGCGTCTACCATATACGCTACTTCGTCACCTGTTGTTTGTAACAAGCCCATTGTGCCTGACAATGCTGTTCTTGTAAAGTCAACAGGAGCCTTGATAGTGTCATAAGCAGCATCAACTAAGCTTCTGCCTGCTGCAGGTAATTGACCTTGTAATGTTTCACCCAAAGCAATACCTACACCACTACTTACGTCTTCTACAGCGTTACCTAAGTTTGATAACATACCGCCTGTAGTTCTACCTACTACACCTACAATTGAACCTGCCCAAGTGAATGGTGCTGTTACGATTCTTGAAATGATGTTAGGTGTGTTAGATTTGTCAATCTGTGCTGTCAAAATTTGACGTGGTAATGTTGCCTTACATCCGCAGTGTTCAATCTCTGTGAACGCAAGTTTTAAAGCACCCTTTTGACATCCTGAAGGTCTGATAACTTCAACTACCTTACCCATTACTTTTGAACCGCATGGATATAAGTTGCCGTCAATTGTAACGTCTTCTAATGTAGTTGCTGAGAATCTTTGACCTACGTGTGATGACTTAGCGTTAACTTGATCTTTGAACTCTAACTGTAATGTAGGAATCTTAACGATTTCTTGATTTTCTACAAAAGCAGTTCTGTCATCTTTAACAGGACAGCAGTTGTTAGCTGTTGTAGGGTTCTTGTCGAAACCGCCTGCGATTCTTGCTGCTTGCATCATTGAAGCAACATCAGCTCTTGACGCATCTCTGAACGGTGCAATCACGTTAGGATTAGGTGTGTTGTTTAAGATACCTTGATCCAATGCCTTTGCGATAGGTATCTGTGCCCAAGCAGGTACAGTCTTACCGTCTGAGTACTTAGACAAGATTTCGCTTGCTTTACATTGGTCGATTTCACATGGTAATGCTTTTGCAATAGCACACATTACTTCTGCTCTTGTTACAGGGTTTGAAGGTTTGAATAAACCATTTGGATATCCCTTCAACAAGTTTTCGTGTACAGCTTGACCAATCATGCTGTTTGCCCAGTGGTATGAAGGCACGTCACGGAATGCGTTTGTTGAACTTGCACAGTTTTCTTTGTTGAAACCTTTAATTAATATAGTAGCAAATTCAGCTCTTGAGATGTTTCTTGAAGGTTTGAACATTCTGTCAGGGTAACCTACAACAACATCGTTCATAGCTAATTTTGTGATATCACAAGAAGCCCAGTATCCGTTTGGTACGTCAGGGAATGCTGAATTGTGGTATTGAGCCAAATCAGCAGCACCGCCTGTTACACAACCTGATTTGTTAAGGTCGTATGGTACTAAAGTCTTTTTTACAGCTTCTAATGAGTTTTGAGTTTCCATTTGGATTGGAGTACAGTTGCCGTCTACTCTCATCTCGTCTCTGATAATAGGAACTCCGTTACGTGAAGTTATATCATTAAGACATGGAATAGATGATGCAGCACCGGTTATTGAGCCGTCAGTAGCAACTGTTGCACCACTTGTTGTCTCAGATAGTCCCCTTGCCTGAACTGAAAACCCGTCACCTCGAAAAATGCTGTTAGCCATATCGCCTGTATAGTTGTTATAACCATAAATAGCGTTTGGATAAGCGTAAACTTGATGCATAGTTGATTTTTCAAGTTCCAAAGTGTTAGGACATAATGTAGAAACTGATGGGTCGCTACAAGTTGGTCTTGTCGCTTCACAAGGACAAGCTTGACCTGTCACTACAGGTCTTTCCTGTGCACAGCCGCATGACGGTGCTGTAACAACAGGTCTTTGATTACATGGACATGCTGCCATAGCATTGGCGAATGAACACGTTGTTATACCAACGGCAAGTGCAGCTGCCACAGTAAGTTTTTTAATCGTCATTTTAACCTCCTTTTTAGGGCGTCGCCCCAAACTGACTAATAAATTATTGTTCCGTTATGTTTGGATTACATTACTAAAATAGTCAGGTAAGGAGGATATTCTAATCTCGCGATAAATTTGAAAAGACTGGTCAAGAGTAATAAATAGCACCTTTTGTTTACTCAGGGAAGATTTTAGCCTTAAGCTCTAACGCAGTCTTAGTGGTTGCAAGCCCCGCTTGAGAGCTCTCTTTGAGCATAGGCGACATCAGCTGACCTGTCTGTCTCATAGCGTCAATAACTTCGTCTAAAGGAATTTTGCTCTCAATCCCCGCAAGCGCAAGCTCGCAAGAAGTAACAGCGTGTATTGCTAAAATAGGGTTACGTTTTATACAAGGCACCTCAACCAACCCGCAAACAGGGTCGCAGCTCAGCCCCAAAAGGTTTTTCATAGCAAGCGCGACAGCGTTAAGAATTTCATCTATATCACCGCCCATAATCTGTGCAAGTCCGCCCGCACACATCGCAGCAGCTACCCCGCACTCTGCCTGACAACCCGCAACAGCGCCCGCAAGCTGTACCTTGTTAGAGATAATACTACCAATCTTGCCCGCTGTTATCAAGAAGTTAACCTGCTCATCTACGCTTGCATTGTATTCTTCCGCGTAAGCTACAAGTACCCCCGGTACTATCCCGCAAGAGCCAGCAGTAGGACAAGCAACAATCCTGCCCATTCTCAAGTTCTCTTCAGATGTCGCAAGAGCATAAGTTATAATCTTCTCAAACAACTTGCCAAACAATGCTCTCTTATTTTTATATCTTGCAATCAGCTTAACACAATCGTCGCCGCACCAGTTACTTATTGATTTTTCAGTCGACGCCATGCCTGTTTTGATAGTCTCACGCATTACTTCAATGTGATGTAAAACGTTAGCTCTTATCTCTTCAATACTTTTTTCGGAGTGTTGAGAGTCTTCTTCAAGCGTAAGTTCCCAGATAGTCTTACCCTCTTCAACACATGCCTGTCTCAGTTCTTTAAACGTTGATATACCCATTATTGTTCAATCTTTCTTATACAAGTTACATAATCTACATCAGAAATTTGTGCAATTTCTTTTACAATATTCTCATCAGCGTCCACATCGAGCGCGATATACATAGAGGCTTTACCGCCCTTTTCGTTTCTGTCGCAATGAAGTGACGCTATATTAATATTCCGTGTCTGGATAATATTACTAACGGTAGATATCATACCGGGTTTGTCTTTATATATAAGCAAAATAGTATGATAACTCCCTGAAATCCCGACAGAGAACCCGTTAATAGATGTTATCTTAATCTCGCCCGCGCCGACAGAATCGCCTGAAATATACATCTCGTCGTTAATCTCGATATCGACAGAGTTCGGGTGACGGCTGATATCGTTTGCGTATTCGTATTTATAATCGATATCTTTCGTAATCTCAAAGATATGTTTAATCCTGTTGTCGTGAACTGGATAACCCAAAATCCCCGCAAGCAGACCTTTTTCGGTACCGTGACCTTTACCCGTTTGTGCAAACGAGTTATAAAGTCTGAATAAGACCTTCTTCACAGGTTTGGAGTAAATATTCTTTGCCATAAGCCCTAATCTGATAGCGCCCGCTGTATGAGAGCTTGACGGCCCTACCATTATCGGTGAAATCACATCAAATAACGTTTTTTGGTTCAATGTTTAATCCTCATATATTTGTAATCTGTATTATAACATAATAACGCGGGAATGTTTATCATTCCCGCGGATTAGAGTTACACATATCGCAGTACGGTGTCGAGCAGTTCAGATTTCGTTCTGAAACCTGCGAACTGCGTCAGAATATCACCGTGTTTGAACAATATGAAGGTCGGGAAGGAGGTTATTCCGTATTCTTGAGTGATTTTGGGCGCCTTATACGCATCAACTTTGCCGATATCAACTTCGCTGTCGCCAAGTTCCTGCAATATCGGTTCTTCTTTTCTGCAATACTGGCACATATCACTGCCTATCATTATTAGCTTTAGTCCGTTTTTTACATAATCTTTAAAATTTGTTTCATTTAATACTTCTAACATACTCGATACTCCATTATTGTCTACATTTTCAGGATATCCTGTTTTCGTTGTTTTAAATTAGCCAACCGGATAACTACTATGGTAATTTTTTTTGTAAATTCTCCTGAAATATTAGACGTTCGGGTAATATTTGTATTAATTTTCAGTTTATGTGATAGAATAGGTTTGTAAAAACCGATAAGGAGTAAGATATGTTTTGTCGAAACTGTGGTAAACAAATCCCTGATGACGCTAATTTTTGCGAATTTTGCGGAACAAAAGTTAATAATTCAGAAGAAAATATATACAAAGATTCTTATTATAAGAGCTCTTATAAAAAACAAAACGAACCAAAACGCGAGTTTTCGTTTGGTGAAAGTTTCTTAAAAGGTGTTATGACAATGTTTCTCATAATGTTCGGGCTTTTGGGTCTGATATTAGCGAAGTCATATCTTTCAAGCGATATTTTGAGCCTTGATAAGATGAAGTATCAACAATATGTTGAAGACCCTTCTATGATTCCGGAGCTTGTTGAACCGGAAACTTTGAGCGGGTTAATTAATAACTTGAAAGAAGTTCAATCGTTCTTAGTTTTGTATATGAACTATTCCGATGACGATGTTGAAGCGAAAATGGATACTTTCGACAAATACAGAAAAGAACTCCTGAAAATGCAACGATTCAATAACTCTAATCTTTTACAGGAAAATGTACAGTATCAAATTCCTCGAAACGAAAAAGAGTTTAAGAAGATAGAAAAACAGTATGCGAAAATCCTTGCACCTGTTGGTTTAATGGTTGTTGCGGATGAAGGTTATTCAAAATATCATCTTCAAGAAGACAACCGCTTTACCAATAAACGTTTCGGTAAATACGTAACTTCTGATGTTGCACAGTATCTTAAGCTCCGTGCAAACTATTATGAAAACGTTATGTACAAAGATTCTTTGGCTGTTAAACCGTATAGACTTGCTCAAAGAATCGGTGATTATGAAAGGTTTATGAACTCTAACAAGGACTTTAGATACTCTGATGAGGTTAAGGATTTGTTGTTCTCGTATACGTTTATTTATGCGTTTACATCAGACAGAACCGATATGGTCTATTTGAATAAGAAAGTCTTTGTAAAAAGTGATAAGAAGTTTATGAAAAAATACCCTGAATCACAGTTAAAGACTATGTTCTCACATCTTGCAAACTCTGCAAACGGTATCTCTGAATCACAGTTTGACGAGATGTATCCTTATGAATACCAAAAATCACTTGAGGCTATAAAACCTGATAGTTCTGAACTTTCAGACATTTTCTCAGGGGTAAGAAAAGGGATTATGAGCCTTAAATCAAACGATAGCTATGAATATATCTATTCTGCAGAATCTGACAGCTGGTTTGTATATGACGCTACAAGACAGCTTAAGAAGGGTGATGTAATCCTTGCAAAGACTGACGAGGGTTATGATATCTATGATTATAAATACAAGAAAACAAACCAGACTATAAGACCTAATGAGGACGTCAAGTTTATCATTAAGGGTGGTAAGTTACTTGCTTATTTACCGAGCCATTTACAGTTGAGCAGTTTAGAGTGTATGTACGGAAGCTTTAGCTTCAAGACATTGTCTATCAAGGCGATTAAGAAGTTCTTCCCTGTTGTATTGTTGATAAACATTGCAACATTTGGCGATACAAGTGTTCAGATAGATAAACCGTCCGGAGCTAAGACTTATATGTTAATCTCGACTTCCGGTTTGAGTTTTGAAGGTTATCGAATCAGCGGTAACGTTGAAATGGGTGAGCTCGGTAATATCTTTACCGTAACATCTGACGCTAATACCCAGGTAAACTTTACTACAGACGGTGACGGCGAAAGTTATCACATGTATTTTATAACTCAGGGCGCGCAGCCTCAAGCTGAAACCTCTGTTGAAACTAATATGGAACAGAATTAGAATGTCGGGCTGTTGTTCAGCCCGCCCATAAGCGAGAACCGTTCTTCGTGCGAGAACTCACGAACCTGTTTGAAGAAATCCTTCGTCAACAACAGTTTTGTACTCACGCACTTAAAACCCTTGCGCTCAAAATAACTCTTTTGTAAATCGTTGGTATTAATATAGTTCTTCAATTTCACAAACAGCTTGAAGTTGCGTTGACGCTTCAATATCTCGCGTTTTACAAGATACATAATATTATCAAAGTCAATCTCGTAACCGTTTGAATAGTTAAAGTCAACAGTATAGTTCTGATTGTCAGGTGTCGTAATCTTGAAATACCCAATAATCCTTGAATTGTCCTCGATAACGTATCTGTATTCAGTCTGGTATCTTAATCCGGAGAACCAGCCCTCGCAGAACTCAGATTCATCTCTTGTCAAAGTCGGCTTGAAATGGCTAATCAAAGAATCGTTATAAATCTCAGCAACCGCTTTTGAATCAGACTTCTTAAACCGTCTGAAACTCAATGTCCTGGGTTTTTTATAACGTTTTTTTGTAACTTCCCAAATCTGCTCCGATGAACACTGTCTGAACCCGCAGTTCTTTGACATCACACCCGCAAGCTCCGTGAACCGCTCATCAATTAACGCGAAAAACGTATGCGCCCCAAGCGCCCCATACTGCGCAATTACGAACTCTATCATCTGCTGTGCGTCATCATAAGCGTTTTCTCTGAACATCAACTGTGTAAGGTTTATCTTATAAGGGTTACCGTTAAACGTATTTGTCGTAATCAACCCCAGTACGTTCTTCTCCTCAGTCAAAAGATAAGATTCGTTCAAAAACTTGTATTTTAGCGGTAGTAAATAATGCAAATGACCCGGAAACACATTCGTCATAAGGTCGAGAAACTCCGTACCGCCATTGGTTTGAAGAAAAGTCATAAATTTTTTAAGCTTCGGTTTGTCGAAAAAATTCAATCTTCTAATCTTACGCATATTAATATTATAACATTCGTTACAATTTTTTACAATCGAAATCATGCAAAAAACGACGTTTTTTTAAATGTATTTCTTACACGCTAAATAATAATTATATCAATAGTTTTAAAACAAAATAAATTATATGCATTATTTAAAAAACAATCAATTCTCGTCTTTATATTAACTTTATAATTGAAAGTTTGATAGCAAATTTGGTTTTTCAGCGCTTTTAAAAGGAATATGTCGCTGTTATAATCAAACAGTATTCAATTTTTGTAGTATGTGTATATATGATTAGACAAATTAATTCAAACTTAAATTCAAACGTTCAATTAAACAACAGAAAAAAGTCAGATAAGCAACCGGTTAATAACACCAGTTTCAAAGGCTTAGGTGACAGCTTTATAAAAGGGGTACAACATTGTGAAAAGAACCCTATGCTCAATGTAGCGGTTATTGACCTTGCTACTGCAATTATTCCGCGTTCTATTTGGGAATCTTTTACAAATATCTTTGCAGGATTTGAAGCATTCAGAAGAGAATCATCAGGACTTATTATCAACTGTTTAATCCCTGGATTCATTGCTCTTGGTGCAGCTAAGCTTGCTAACAAAACAATTATGGGCAGCAAGGCTGATATGTCATCTTGCTGGGCAGATAAAGACAGTATAAATGCTGTTACTGATTATTACAAAAACGCTCCTTCCACAGAAGCTTATCAAACAGGGTTAGCGAAATATAACGACCCTAAAAAAGCAAGAGTTTTTGCTACCCATTATAATATATTGTCATCAGCAACAGGTGTTGACGGTAACGAAACTAAGAAATTCTCTGAAATAGCTGCTTTAGATATGCACTCAACTGCTGAAAAACTAACAGAAGCTACGTTCGAAGAAAAACCAAAAGTAAGCATTATGGAACGTATAGAAGGATTGTTCAAGAAAAAATCTCCTTCTACTCTTGAAACTGCTTATCATCAAACAGCTCAAGCTACTCATATAACAGAAAATATTTCGTTTGGCAGCGGCAAAGCTAAGTTCTCATCTAACTTGAAATCAGCTATGTCTAATACTTCAGGACTTTTGAGAGGTATCATAAAAGACGGTGCTGAATCCCCTGAACAACTCGCTTCAATCGCTAAGCGTGCTAAGAAGTTAGTCAATGTGAAGAGTGGTGTTGCTATGGCAATCATCCTTCCGCTTGCAGCTTCTGCTCAATATATTAATAGATGGATTACTTCAAAATCTTCAGGCGTTAAAGGTGCTCCTATCTATAACGATTACGGAAAAGAAGAAAACAAAATCGTTAAGACACCTGAACAATTAAAGAAAGAAAAACAAGATTTAATAAAACAAAAATTCATTTCAGTTGGTTCTATGGTAGGTGTGGCATGCTTATCAATGATGAAGCTACCTACATTATCAACTTTGAAAAACATATTCCAGTTCAAAGGTCAGTTCCCTACAATGGATCAGGCAAGAGCAATCTCAACAGTAACATTCGGCTCACGTATGGCTGTTGCTGATGATAAGAATGAACTTGCAGAAGCTACAGGTAGAGACATCGTTACCTTCTCAAGTATGTATTTCTTAGGCGATTACGCTGCTAAGGGTTATGCTTCTCACCTAGAAAACAAAGAAGGTGTTAAACTCATCAACAGAACAAAACCTCTTGATAAAAACGCTAACGTATTCAAGAAGATAGGCAACTGGGTTGTAAACTCTCACCTCAAATCAACCGATGAATTAGTAGCAGACGCAACTCACTCATTAGAAGAAATGAGACACATGAGAACTAAGTGTCAGGTAGCGAACCTCGCTTCTTCATTATTGATACTCGGTGCAATTGTTCCGGTGTATACAAGAATGAAGACGGTTAAGAACCATAAAAAAGACCTGGAACTCGCTAAAAATCAGCAAAATAACAACGTAAATTTTACTTCGAATAAAATTGATACGAAACAAAACTTAACAAAAACTCACTTTACTAGCAATTCAAAAGTTTTTCAAACATTTAAAGAACATGTAGAAAGTTAAACGGTATGAATATTAATTTATTAAACAATCGACAACAAGTAAGAAACTTAAATAGCAAAAAAGAAAATAACAATCAAAAGAACCAAAACAACACACCGAACTTTAAAGGTGTAGCAGCGGTTGCTGATTATTTGGTAACAAACCCTATTTGGGGTGCTACAGCTACTGACGTTGTGTCTATGGGCGGTCCAAGAACGATTATTGACGCTAAGAACAGAGGTTTCAGCGGCGGGTTTGAAACAGGGTTCAGAGAATTCACATCAACCGGTAATGACGCGGCTGTAGGTGCTTACGGTTTATTAGCCGGTGCAGCTATCGCAGGCATGCTTAAACCTATCGGGCTTAAAGACCCTCAAAGAATTTTTGCTTCAAACGAATCTTTAGACTTACATACAGCTAAATGGGAACACGTTGGCGGTAAGCTGGATAAATTTATCAATAATTATGTTAACAGCTTATTTGGTTTCAACCCTACAGATAAGAAAGCTAATCAAAGAGGCTATGTTCCTATCGCTGACGAACATAAGAAAGCTATTAAAGAAGATTTGACAACTCTTGCTGATACAGGATTGTCTAAGAAAGACAGAAAAGTAGTTACTAAACGTCTTAAAGCACGCTTGTTAGAAGCAACCGGTGCTGATACTCAGATGATGTTGAAACACGGCAAAACTAAGATTGAAGCTGATTCAGCTACTATGCTTGACGATTTCTACAGAGTTACTAAAGCGTTGAGAGAAAAGACATCAGAAACCGCTACTGACAAGTTCTTATCAAAAGTTAAATCGTTTGGTAAATGGCGTGCATTGTTGGGCTTGGGTCTTGCAATGGGTATCTCAAGTGCTACTCAGCCTATTAACGTATATTTGACTAAGAAAAGAACCGGTTCTGACGGGTTTGCAGGCATGCCTGACAGACAAAAAGATAACTCAGCTAAATTCAAGATGATGAAAGCTGCATCTGCAGTCGGTATGGGTGCTCTTGCTCTTGCTACTATGAAAGCTAAACCTTCTCAGGTTATGGACAGAATCATGTTCAAATCTGCGATTCCTTCAATGAACCAGATTAAAGCATTGTTCGGTGTAACTATTATGTCAAGACAGCTTGTTGCACGTGATAAAGACGAACTTAATGAAACTAACAGAAAAGATATGTTAGGTTTCGTTAACTGGCTGATTGTCGGTAACCTTATCAACAAGGGTGTGCTTATGGCTGCACAGGATAAAGAAAACCCTGTAATCAAGGTTAGTGCTGCTGACAAGGCTAAAAAAGGTATCAAAGGTGCGTTTGCAAGATTCGCTAACAGTAATATCGCTTCAAGAAGAGAAGTTCTTGTTAACGGCTTGTTAGGTGAAGGCAAATCCGCTATTAAAGAAAACGGAGTTGCTAAAACCCTTACCGAAATGATTAAGGAACTTCCTAAGAACAGCGCAGCAAGAAAGAATATCAGATTGTTGAACATTGCACAGGCTGTTAACTACGCTTATACTATCGCAGTTCTCGGTGTTGGTATTCCAAAACTTAATATTGCGATGACAAACAGAGCTCAGAAAAAACGTCAGGCTCAAAAACAACAAATGATTTTAAATAATGTATTTACACAAGATAACCAACAATTTGTTAATAACAAATCCGGTATTGAAACATTTACATCATTTAAAGGTCAGAAAACAATGTAATAAATTAATATTAAACATTCTACAAAGAGGTACTTTATAAGTGCCTCTTTTCTTATGTTATAATTAAGTAAAATTGGGGGTAAATATGAAGGCAGTAGTTTTTAACGATAAAGACGGGTTGAGATTAGATAATAACTATCCAAAACCTGTACCGCAAAAGGATGAGGCGCTTATTAGGGTTAGTCTTGCAGGGATTTGTAATACGGATTTTGAGATAACAAAAGGATATATGGGCTATAACGGTGTTTTGGGACACGAGTTTGTCGGGGTTGTGGAAGAGGTGAATTCTGACGATAAATCGTTACTGGGTAAACGTGTTGTGGCAGAGATAAGCTACGGTTGTGAAGATCCTGAATGCGAGTGGTGTGCTCAGAAGAATTACAGACATTGCCCGAATAGGCATACACTGGGGATTGTTGAAAAAGACGGTTGTTTCGCTCAATATTTAACTATGCCTTTGAATGTGTTGTTTGAGGTACCTGAGAATGTGACTGATGAGCAGGCTGTTTTTGTAGAACCGCTTGCTGCAGCGTGTGAGATAACCGAACAGTTACATATCAAGCCGATAGACAAGGTTGTTGTGCTTGGTGACGGTAAGTTGGGACTTACGACGGCGTTGACACTACACGCTCAGGGGTTGGATGTTACTTTGGTTGGTAAACATCAAAACAAACTCGATATCGCAAAAGCACAAGGGGTTAAGGTTCAGCTTTTACAGGAACTTGCTGTAACAAACAGCTACGATGTTGTTGTTGAGGCTACGGGCTCTGTTTCAGGGTTTGAGACTTCGTTGGCTCTTGTTAAACCTAGAGGGGTACTTGTTCTTAAGAGTACTATTGCAACGGGTAAGGAGCTTAACCTTGCGCCGATTGTTATTAACGAGATTACGGTTCTGGGCTCACGTTGCGGTCAGTTCCCGCCGGCTCTCAGACTTTTGGAAAACAACAGGATTGATTTTAAGCCGTTTATTTCTGCTGTTTATGATATTGATGACGCTATTGCGGCGTTTGAGGCTAACAAGTCTAAGGAAACTTTGAAGGTACTTATAAAGTTTTAGGGTGAATTATGCAAACGAGAAAAGCTATAAAATGGTTGTCGCTGGGTCATCTTGTGTGTGACTCTTATACGGGGTTTATAAACCCTATAATGCCTTTTATAGCTGCAAAGCTCGGGATTACTATGGCTATGGCTACTCTGGTGTTGAGTATTTCTAATATATTTTCATCTATGTTGCAGCCGATTTTCGGGTTCTTTGCTGATAATATGCTTAAGCGGTTCTTTATTTTTTGGGGGCTGATATTGGTTTCTACGTTTTTACCTTTGACTCCTTTGGCTCCGAATGTTTATGTATTGATACTGTTTATTATACTCGGGAGCTTGGGCAGCAGTTTTTATCATCCGCAGTCTTCGGGGTTTGTAAACTATTTTTCTGAACATGCCAATCAATCTGATAGAGCCGGTATTGCTAAGGATATGGGATTTTTTATCAGTATGGGTTCGATTGGGTATGCGACGGGGCCTTTGGTTGCTGCGTTTGTTACCCAGTATTTTGATATGACGAAGATGCCATTTACTTCTGTTTGGGGCTGGATTCTTGCAGGATTTATGTTCTCTTGCGTGCCTAAGTTATCTAAGGAGTGTCCGAAACCTGAGTATAAGAAGTTTGGTGAGACTTTTGTTACTATTTTGACTAACAAGCAGATGAATATATTGATGTTACTTTCGATGATGAAGGTACTTGTTACTACGAGTTGTTGTACGTTGTTACCTTTCTTGTGGAAGAACGAGATGTATTATTCACCGATTTATATCGGGGTGGCGTTATTTTTGTTTATTATTGCGGGCGGGATTGGTTCATTGACGAGCCATAGGTTTGAGGCAAGGTTTGGGACTAAGCCTTTACTTTATTTTTCGATGATTGCTACGTTACCGATGATTGTGTTGTTTCATTTAACTTATGTGAATCATCCTGTATTATCTTTAGTTATGTTTGTTGTAATTGGGTATACTACGATGTTGGCGCAGCCGGTTACGATGGTATTGGGGCAGAAGGCGCTGCCACAGTTCAAGAGTATTGTTGCCGGGTTTATGAACGGGTTTGCGTGGGGTGTTGTGGCTGTTTGTTTGTCGTTGATAGGGTTATGCGCGCAGAGATATGGCATTACGAATGTTTTAATGGTGCTATCGCTGTTCCCTGCCGTCACTTCCTATATCGTTAAATACGTTAAGGAATAGGTTTTGTAAGCTCACCTCCCCCCCCCTGCTGTTACTTCCTATATCGTCAAATACATTAAAAAAAACATTAACCGAACGGTCTATATATTTTTCATCCATATTGTTGATGTCTATTTCTATAAAAAATAGTATTTTAATATTGGAGAGAGGGAAAATGAAGAAAGTACTACAGATACTTATCTCGGTTATTGTTTTATTGATGAACGTAATAGCTGTGAACGCGTCAGAGAACGTGCTCAGAGGTGTTGACGTTAAAAGCGGTACAAATTCCTACACCATAGAACTAACAGCAGACGAGCCTGCGAAAATGTCTAAAACAATCATCTCCGCAAACAGAGTGCTCGTTACCCTCGATAACATCAAAGCCTCTAACAACATCGCAACAAAATACGATAAAAACGCCGTTATAGACAACGTCCTTGTCGAATCACTCGGCGAAAACAGTGTGAGCATTATGCTTCAAGGCGATAACATCGCATACTCAGATGTGACTTTCAAAGCCCCAACATCATTAAAACAAATTGAAGACAACGTCATAGATTCAGTCTCTGCTATCGCATCGCTCGGTAGTGTTGCAGGTCAAAACAAAACCGTTCCTTGCGCATTATTACTGGTACTCGTAGGTATCCTCGTTGCAGAAATAAGATTCATTAAATCAAAATATAAAGAACTAAACCACGAAAAATCTATGTTGGAAAAAGACATCGAACGTACATCAGAGTTCAAAGAGCACATGGTAGGCTACGGTTCAAAAGGTCTGGCAAAACCTTACACAACACCTATCTATTCTAACCCTAAAAATACATCGCTCATCAGAGCAAACTACCTTCAAAGACTACAAACACTTCAAACCCCTGAAACAGTTACACTTAACTCGTTATTAAGTAACAATAATCAGGAAACAGAAATCATAAACAAAATCGTAAACAATAAGCCGGAAGCGGTTTTTGGAAGCTTATCAAATATTGTTGAAAGACAGGCAACCCGAACAGAAACAAGCCCAATGACAAGCCCTGTGTCTCACGCGAAGCTAAAATCACAGCTTGCGCACCTTGAGACCCTGTCTAAACTTTATCAACAATCAAGCGAAAGCACCGACACCCTTCAAAAACGCTTGAACGGCTTGTACTAAAGTTTTTTAACACACATAAATCTATTTATCATTAGTCTAATAATTGAATCGGTCACGGTTCAATTTTTTTTAGCAAAAAATATTTTTACAGGTTTTATATAAGCATAAAAAAGGAGAAATTATGGACGCAGCATATAAAAATCAAACATCTTTCGGTATGGCATTTAATAAACCCGACGGGCAAGTAATAGGGCATTTTAGACAGGTTATGGAGCATATCAGTCCGGAAGAACGCAAAAAGTTTGTTGAGAATATGAGTGCAATAGTTGAAAGTGCAAAGTCAAACCCTGTGCCGATTACACAAAGTATAACGCATCCGGGATATTATACAGCGCAGGTTTGTGACACTACGTTTTATAATAAAGAAACTACTGCTGCTGCAGTATTAGATACTATGCAAAAAGCAGCCAACTATGCTACTAACAGACATAATCTTCATCAGAATATGTGTAAAATCGGTAAAATCTTTGATATGAATATATAGTCTATTCTATGAAACCATGATATAATCTGTTAGGAATAGGAGACGGAAGTATGGCTATAAAGGCTTGGACAGATTATTTCTTAGATTTGGCAAAAACGTGTTCATCACGCTCAAACTGTTTGAGAGCACAGGTTGGGGCGGTTATTGTCGGTGATGACAAAAAGATTAAAGCAACAGGTTATAACGGAACACCTTCCGGTGTTGAATCCTGTTACGAAAGAGGTGCTTGCTACAGAATAGAAAACAACATTCCGTCTGGCACATGTTATGAAACATGCCGCTCTATCCACGCGGAACAAAACGCTATTATTCAGGCAGGTCAAGACCGTTGTAAAGGTTCTACTATGTATATCTACGGTCATAACTTCATCTGTATACTCTGCAAAAGGTTTATTGTTCAATCAGGAATAGTTGAAGTGTATCTTAAAAAAGATGATGATTCAGAAATAATAAGAGTGTCCGTGGAAGATATTAAAAAAGAGTTAGATAATCAAAGATAATGCCTTTTAGATACAAGTTACAAAAAGTACTCGATTTTAGAATCCGTAAGAAAGAAGAGCAAGAGGCGGTTGTAAGCAGAGCCCGCCAGAAGCTTCGGCTTGCTGAAAAAAAGGTTGAAGAGAACAAGCTTGAGATTGTTCAGGTTTCGACTGCAAAGCGAACCGCGGATTATTCTATGATGGAGTACTATGACAAATATTTACATCACCTCTGGGATAAGGCTGAGGTTTTAGAACAGGAACGTAAAGCCGCTGATGATGAGCTGCAGATTGAGATTCAAAAGCTCATTGTTTGTGAGCAGAATGTTAAGGTGCTTGAAAAACACAAAGAGAAACAAAAAGAGATTTATATAGAAGAAGAGAAGAAAGCCGAGCTCAAACAGTTCTCTGAGCTGGGTGTACAGCGTCACTTTATCCGTTCGAGAGAAGAGCAGGCAGAACAGGAGCTCATAGAAGAGCTCATGCGGCAGCAAGAAGAGGAAGATGAATTATAACAATCCTACGGATTTGTGTTTCTCAACGATAGTTTCAACCATTTTGTCAAGTTGTTCATAACCTTCTTGTGTTAATTTACCCTTAATTTGAACGGGTTCGATTACATCAAGTCTGAGCTTGCCTAAGATGTCACCTAAGCAATCGAAAAGTTTGCCGCCCCAGCCGTAAGAGCCGACAAATGACGCAAATTTAGCTTTTGGTTTAAGAATGCTCGCTATGTATGCAACATTCACTGATGCAGGGTGCGGACCTGCCACTACCATTGATGTGCCCATAACGATTGTAGTTCCGTCAACGAGTGCCATAGCTAAGTCACCTAGGTTGTCTTCTACGATATCGTGTTTAAGTGTTTCGATACCGCGTTTGTTGAGCTCGGCTGAAAGATAGTCTATCATCTCTTCTGTTGAACCGTACATTGAGACATAAGGCAGCAATACAAGGTTTTTGCCTAAATCTGATGTCCAGTCTGTGTATAAGTCAAGGATAAAGTTCGGGTCTTTATAAATTGGGCCGTGACTTGGCAGAATCATATCCACGTTCATATCTTTGATTGTTTGGATATATTTTTTGCACATAACCCTGAACGGCATCATAATCTCTGCGTAGTATTTTTTAGCGCTTTTGATGAGTTTGTCTGAAGGTGTTGCAAAAACATCGTCAAATGTGTAGTGAGAACCTAAGAAATCGCAGGTAAACAGTATGTTATCTTCTACGATATAGGTAAACATTGTGTCCGGCCAATGCACGTTAGGTGCGAAGATGAACTTTAGGGTTTTATCACCCAAAGAAAGTTCTTCGTTGTTTTCGATTGTTTGGATTCTTTCTTCTGGTATGAACAACATAGACATAAGGTTAGTTTTACAGGTCGGGTTTGTTATAATCGTTGCTTGCGGATATTTTTTGATTAGTTCCGGTAAAGCGCCTGTGTGGTCTTGTTCACCGTGGTTGGCGATGATATAGTCTACGTTTGTTACGCCGTTTTCATCAAGGTTTTTGATGTATTCTTCTGTTTTTGGAGGGTACATTGTGTCTATGATTGCGGTTTTTTCAGAACCTTTTACGAGGTATGAATTGTAGCTTGTACCGTTATCGAGCGGGATAAGCTCATCAAAGATTACTCTGTCGGCGTCGTTTAGACCGCAATAAAAAACGTTATTTTTTATTTCTTGAAATTTCATATATTTACCCTCTTTTTATTCTTCTCTGCAAGAAAATTATATCACATAAAAACATGCTCACAATCAGTAACCATGCTAAAAAGAGGATTTTAAAAAACTGTAATATTTTGTAATAAAATAGCAAATTAAATTTATAAAATACCTTTATATGAGTAGGGTTAGAAAATGAATGTAAATGGTATAAGAAATAGTATCACACCGGCATGCCACGGGCTTGGTATCAAGCGCCGTTTATTCGAGATGGTTCCGAATATGCTGGTAAAAGACCGCCCTTCGTTAAACAACTTTGGGAATTTTATTAACCGTCCGGACGTAAATAGAGCAATAATGGGAGCTACAGCTATTCTAACCCAGCCATTTATAGACAAACATAACCCTGATGTTGATAAGGAGACAGCAGAGACTTCGATGTGCAGAACAATCGGTAAGATTGTTGCAGGTACTACAGTAGGATGTATAGTGCGTTCGGGTGTTTATTATTTAATGAACGCTTGTACGAGTATGGATCCTAATGCGCCGAAATGGAAGAAGTTATTGATGCCTAGTGAGCGAATGCAGAAGGTAATTTCTAAGCACAATATGGACTGGTTCAAGAGTTATAAGAACGTACTTTCGACGGCTCTTGGTCTGGGTGTTATGCTTATAACCAATCCTTTGTTTGATGTTCCTTTTACATCATGGATTACTAAGACTCTGAATAACCGCCGTAAAGCAAAACAGGCTGAAGAAGGGAAGGTGACATAATGTCAAAAGCTTCCATTTTTCAAAAAGCACTTGATATAATAGCTGAACAGAGTACATATAACACTGCGAATGTGCTTATCTTACTGTCTGCGGGTGGCTGGTTAGCGTCTTCTCTTGCGCAGGTAGCGGGTATTTATTTCAACAAGAACTATACAAAAGAGCAGAAGAGTTTCATGATTCCGCAGGAGTTGGCTGATGCGTTTGTGAATATCGGTTCTTTCTTGCTGGTTACAAAGTCATTAAAGTCATTAACTACTAAAATGGTTGAGACCGGTAAATTGACACCTAGGAGCATACATAAGTTTTTGGGTGAGAAAGGTTTGTTGTCTGAGCGCGGTAAGTTTGATTTCAATGTTACCGAGGTTGAAGGATTTCATAAGTGCAGACAAACTTATAACAACTTTAAGACGGTTGCTGAATCAACTGCTGCAATTGTTGGCGGTGTTTTATCGAGTAATATTATTACACCGGTTTTGAGAAACAAGATAGCTGCGAAGCGTCAGGGACGTGTAATGGAGAAATTGTCTGTTAACGAAAAACCTTTACCACAGCAGCCTGTGAAACCTGTTGAGAGCGGCAGAATTCATACACAGCGACATACGTTTGAAGATTTTAGAAACGGTGCGTTACGAATTTAAAAAAAGTGATTGACACGTGGTAATGTTTATTCTATTATATATCTGCGAGGGCGTTTAGCTCAGTTGGTAGAGCGTCTCCCTTACAAGGAGAGGGTCAGAAGTTCGAGTCTTCTAACGCCCACCATAAAAAAAAGAACCTGAAAAGGTTCTTTTTTTTTATTCCTTTGAAAGCATTTCTAAGCTTTTATTATCTAAAATCCTAAATTCCATATCACGCGGGAATAATATCTCATATTCGCCCCTATCCGATAAGTCGATATAAGGAGTACCCTCCGGTATCAATACCTCAAAACAAGTCTTGTTCTTGGCGTCTACATACCCCTCAAGAGAGCCGCCCTTAACAGTCGTAGTAGAGAAGAATCCCTTGTCCTTTATAATTCCTTCGTCTTCCGTATCCAACCACGATGTAGGTGCATATCTGTATACAATCATTGGTTCATTAGTCTTTTCAACCATCATAGAGTCTAAAATCTCTACGCTGTCCACAATAGCACGGTTATAATCTTTTTTCTCACGTACATCCTGAGCGACAAGCTCTTTGAATATATCAGCTACATCGTCCTCAGTCTCCAAAATTGGTTCCAATACGCCGTTTCTTAAGAAATTGTTTATCTGAAACCCGTTCCTTACGTAAAACTCTTCAGGATTGTTTCTTAAAAAATAAGAGTAATGTCCCTCTGCTTCATCCGCAACAATCTTTTTATCGTACTTAGGAAGACCTGAATCTGCTTTCTTAGACATAAAAGCAATATTCTGGTTTGCAAGTATCATAGCTCCCGATGCTGTATAATTACTTTCTTTCTGTTGTGATACCGGTTCTGCCTGTTTAGAACTGTTATAGTGTAATCTGTTTACCGTAACGGGATTTGATGTTATTGCTTGCATAATTACTCCATAAAAATACGTATATCAGTTTAAACCCGCCTAAAAATAAAACTTGCTAGTTTCTAAAGTATTGTAAAGCAAAAATGGCGGGTTATTAACCCGCCATTTCTTTAAAATATCTTTTAAAAACTAGCAACCACAACCGATGTTTTCGTGGAATGTTCTTGAAATAACATCGTCTTGTTGTTCTTTTGTTAACTTGATGAAGTTTACAGCATAACCTGAAACTCTTACTGTTAATTGAGGATATTTTTCAGGGTGTGCTTGAGCGTCTAACAAAGTTTCTCTGTTGAAAACGTTAACGTTCAAGTGGTGTCCACCCTTTTCTACATATCCGTCTAATAGATTTATCAAATTTTGTTCTTGTTGTGTTGTTTCCATGATTTTATCCTTTCATCATATATAAATTTGAGCGGGTGCTTAGCACCCACTCAATATTTTACAAACTATTGACAAGTACCTTCGCAGCAACCGCAATCAAGGTTGATTGCAAGGTCACCCATAAATACTTCATCTTTACCCAAAGCGTTAGGGATAATTGAGAAAGTATTTGAGATACCGTCTTGTGCATCGTTGAACGGAAGTTTAGCTACAGAAGCTAATGATGCTACAGCACCGTTGCTGTCTCTGCCGTGCATTGGGTTAGCACCTGGTGCCAATGGAACACCGGCTTTTCTACCGTCAGGTGTGTTACCTGTTTTCTTACCGTATACAACGTTTGATGTGATTGTTAAGATTGACATTGTAGGGATAGAATTTCTATATGTATAGTGTTTTCTAATCATGTTCATGAATTTCTTAACTAAATCAACTGCAAATTGGTCAACTCTATCATCGTCGTTGCCATATTTTGGATAATCGCCTTCAACTTCGTAGTCTACAACGATACCGTCTTCGTCTCTGATAGTTTTAACTTTAGCATATTTGATAGCTGATAATGAGTCAGCTACTACTGATAAGCCCGCAATACCTGTTGCGAAGTATCTCTTAACGTCTCTATCGTGTAAAGCCATTTGAGAACGTTCGTAGCAGTATTTGTCGTGCATATAGTGGATTACGTTCAATGTATTAACATACAATCCTGCTAACCATTCCATCATATCTTCGTATCTTTCCATAACTTCATCGAAGTCAAGGTATTCAGATGTGATAGGTCTGAATTTAGGACCGATTTGTTCTTTTAATCTTTCGTCAACACCGCCGTTGATAGCGTAAAGTAAACATTTAGCTAAGTTAGCACGTGCGCCGAAGAATTGCATTTCTTTACCAACAACCATTGATGATACACAACAAGCGATAGCGTAATCGTCACCGTGAGTTACTCTCATCATATCATCGTTTTCGTATTGAACAGATGATGTTGCGATAGAGATTTTTGCTGCGTATTGTTTGAAGTTGTGTGGTAATCTTTTTGACCACAATACTGTCATGTTAGGTTCAGGAGCTGTACCTAAGTTTTCTAAAGTATGTAAGTATCTGAAAGAGTTCTTTGTAACCAAAGGACGACCGTCGATACCAACACCACCGATTGATTCAGTTACCCAAGTAGGGTCGCCAGAGAACAATGAATTGTATTCAGGAGTTCTTGCGAATTTAACTAATCTTAACTTCATGATGAAGTGGTCAATCATTTCTTGAGCTTCTGATTCAGTGATGATACCTTCTTTAAGGTCTCTTTCGATGAAGATGTCTAAGAATGTAGAAGTTCTACCGATAGACATAGCTGCACCGTTTTGTTCTTTAACAGCTGAAAGGTAACCGAAGTATAACCATTGGATAGCTTCTTTAGCGTTTCTTGCAGGTTTTCTGATATCGAAACCGTAAGTTTCACCTAATTCAGCCATTTCGTTAAGTGCTCTGATTTGTTCAGCGATTTCTTCTTTCAACTGGATTTTTTCAGCAGTCATTTCGCCGTCAAGTGAAGCGTGTTGTTCTTTTTTGTCTTCGATAAGTCTATCGATACCATAAAGAGCAATTCTTCTGTAGTCACCTATGATACGGCCACGACCGTAAGCATCAGGAAGACCTGTCAAGATAGCTGCGTGACGAGCTTTTCTCATTTCAGGTGTATATGCATCGAAAACACCTTGGTTGTGTGTTTTTCTGTATTTTGTGAAGATTTCAGAAACTTCTGGGTCTACTTCATAACCGTAAGATTTGCAAGAAGTTTCAGCCATTCTGATACCGCCGAATGGTTGTAAAGAACGTTTTAGAGGAGCATCTGTTTGAAGACCTACGATTGTTTCTAAGTCTTTGTCGATGTATCCTGCACCGTGAGAAGTGATTGTTGAAACGATTTTTGTATCCATATCAACAACACCGCCGTTTTCACGTTCTTTCTTGAATAATTCAGAACATTCTTCCCACAATTTTGTTGTTGCAGGTGTAGCGTCTGCTAAGAATGATGAATCACCTTCATATAATGTATAGTTTTTTTGGATGAAATCACGTACGTTGATTTCAGATTGCCATTTTCCGCCTACAAATTCAGAAGTGGCATAAGATTTCTTTTCTAAAGTACTTTCCATTTTTTATGTCTCCTTTTCGGTTTGTCATAGTTCATACTTATTACAAATAATTATACCCCAAAAATAAATTGCAAGCACTTTTTTTAGCGAATTAATATGAAATTAATAATCCTTATTTTCTGAGGATTTCAGCACCTTTAAGGTAGACAAATTTTGGGAGAAATTCTTCATCACAATTAACGACAATCAATACACGCAAGCACATCTTTAATGCATTTGGTACATCAAGCTCGTGAAAACACATCATAGCAACAGTTTCCCAACCTAAATCAGTGCGGGCAAACTTTGCAGGGAACGCTGCATTCAAGTCATCTGTCGGTGTAAAAATAACGTGTGAAATGTCGTTGGTGCTTATATTGTTTTGCTTAAGCATTTCGTTTAATAATTCTAATGTTGCAGATTTTATTGCTTCAACCGAGTTTTCTTCAATGGTTATTGCGCCCCTTATACCTTTACTTAGCATTTTTCACCCCGTTATACCAGTCTTTTGCCAACATCTCGCCTTTACCTTCAGGTTTTACGGTCACGATTTTAATCGCGCCGTCACCGGTAGCTATATAAACGCCTTCTTTATCAGCTTTAATAATCTTGCCGCATTCACCTGAACAATCGTTACAAACCTCAGTTTTTAGGATTTTTATTAGCTTATCGTTATGGTAGAAAAACGCGCTCGGTGACTGATAAACACCTCGAACGAGGTTGTGGATTTGCTGCGAGTTTTTGTTCCAATCGATTTGGCATTCTTCTTTTGTGAGCTTGTTTGCCATACAGACCCCGTCTTCACATTGAGGGGTTGGTATAAGCTTGCCTTCATAAAGTCCTATGAGGGTTTCTTCCAGTAGTTTTGGTGAATCTATTGCAATCTTTTCCCACAAATCAACGCAGGTCATATTGTCAGGGATTTCTATTTTCTGTCTCATACAAACATCCCCGCAATCGAGTCCGAGCTCTGTAATCATTGTGCAGATACCGGTTTCTTTTTCACCGTTAATGATAACGCGTTGAATCGGGTTAGCACCGCGATATTTTGGTAAAAGCGATGCGTGGAGGTTGATTGTTTCGAATTTTGGGATATCAAGAACTTCTTGAGACAGGATTTGACCGAACGCGAATGTTACGAAGAAATCCGGTTCGTATTTTCTGAGCTCATCCAAAATCTCAGGTTCTTTGCGTATAGATTTAGGTTGATAGACCGGCAGGTTATGTTCGAGTGCAAACTCTTTTATGGGCGACATTTTGAGTTTCTTGCCGCGTCCTGCGGGTTTATCGGGTTGAGTTACTACTGCAAGCACACCAATTTTGTCGGAATTATACAGGTATTCCAAAGAGTTTAGGGCTATATCCGGTGTTGCGAAATAGATAACTTTGATTTTATTTTGCATTAGCGATGCCCTCATCGAGCTCGGGCTCATCCAGGAGTTTATCGACTTCAACGGGTGGAAGGTTGTGTTTTTTAAGCACTTCGTCGGTTTCAAAACGGTTGATTGAGTGGTCGATGAAGAGGATTCCGTCGAGGTGGTCGTTTTCGTGCTGGATACAGCGTGCAAGGAGTGTACCTTCTTTTGCTTCCATAACGAATGGTTTACCGTTACGGTCGATTGCTTTAACCATAACGTTTTCGTAGCGTTTCACGCTTGTGTAAGCTTCCGGGAAGCTGAGACAGCCTTCTTGAGAAACGACGGCACCTGATTTTTTGATTATTTTCGGGTTAATGAAAACCATTGGATTAAGCGGTTCATCGCCTGTAGAACAGTCGATTACGAACACACGTAGATTAACTCCGATTTGCGGGGCTGCAAGACCCACGCCGTTATTTTGATACATTGTATCGAACATATCTTGGATTAGGGTTTTTATTTTGCTTGAAACTTTGTGAACCTCTTTTGACGGTTCTCTAAGTGACGGTGTACCGTATTCGACAATTGGTTTTACTGACATATCTTAATCCTCAAAAATTTAAGAGGGGTCAAAATTGTCGACGGGGGGACTTGAACCCCCACGGATTTCTCCACACGCCCCTCAAACGTGCACGTCTACCATTCCGCCACGCCGACATGTAAAACCATTATATACTAAATAAGTGTTTTTGCAAAATAAAAAAACGGTTGGATATTTTCCAACCGTTTTCTATCTATTCTTCTGATGTAACGTTTAAGTTGTGAGCCGTTTCTTCTGCCTTAGCTTGCGGATACGCATTTGCTGGCGGAATATTAACCTGTTTGTTATAATATTCACGTTTTTTAGTCTCAAGTTCCGTGCGTTCCTTAGCAACATCATCAGGTACGTGATACAACATCAATACCCCGTCCGGTGCAGTTTCTTCGTTCAACTCAATCGGTGCTTCTTTGCCGTTTGCATTAAGTTGTTTAATACAATAGCTGTTATCATGTTGGAATACTTCATAATTGTATTTGTCATTATTAGCATTCTTAAACTTAGTGCCTGGTGTCAGAGTAATCTTTTCACGTCTGCCGTCAACTTCATGTTCAAGATTAATCCCACCCTCTAACGTGAAGTTGTTAGGATGTAAATCATCAACCTTAACATTCGGTGATGTCGTCAAACCATTCGGGTTAAATAATGATACGCTCATCGCACCATTACCAGCCTGATAAATCAATGCAGGACAATATTTGTTATCTGATTTACCTCTTGTATCAAGATATCTGCTTTGAGTAACCAACTTAGTCATTGTACCGTTATTCAAAGCTTCCATTCTGTTACCGTTATCGTCTATTCTAACCTTTGTTATACCGAAAATAGTATCTTTGAACTTAGCAATTTCTTCATTATAATAAGGGCTCTCAGGGTCAACCAAAGACCAATCCAAAGCGTTACGGTTTTGTAAGAATGTGTTTTGACACTTATCTTCACCACCGGTCATAGCCAAGCCTTCGTCACCTGCATAAATAGTAGGGTTACCGGCTAAAGCGCTTTGATATCTTGTGATAATTCTGTCCTTAGCACGACCAACCTCAGTAGCCTTCAAATATACAGCGTCCTTATATGCTTCTTTTTCTTCGCCTGATAAAAGTTCGTCCAACTGTTTATTATGTACAGCCTGATCGTAAACAATATCAAACGCTGTAGGGATAGGTTTAGAACCAAAACCCTCTTTTTCGTTTATCTTCTTAACAGAATCAGGGTTCTTATTATTCTTGTCTGATTCGTCAACATTCTTGTAATACTTACCGTTAACAACATCAGCCACAGCACCTGATAACGCTGCATAAATATCGTCATATTTTTTGTAAGTTTTTTGACGTTCAGCTTCTTTATCTTGTTCAGATTTGTCAGACTCATTGATTCTCTTAATCTCAGCCTGTTTCAAATCTTCGTTGATAGCACCGATACTGTTACGTAACAAAGCACCGTTTGCAACAGCTTTAGCACTAACATTATTGAACATATCGTTATCACCCAGAACTCTGCCCATTTCTTCATTAGGGATAGATAACTTGTCGTGAGTAATCAAATATGCAATCTTTCGGTGTTCATCCTTACCAGGTTTCAAATCTGAATGATACAAGCCCATATCCATTGACATAAAATGTATCATACGAGGTTTGTCGTGGTTGCTCGCAAACACATAAGAGTTTCTTTGATAATCGATAGGGTTCTTAACAAATCCCTTAAGGCTATCTTCTAACTTCTTAACTCTTTCGCTGTCCTTATTACCAACATTGTCACCGCCGTGAGTAAAGTCATAAGCGAACATACTTGTTATACCGTCAAAAAAGTATGAGTAATTAGCTTCTGAAGTTATACCTGCGATATTAAATAAAGAACTCATAATCTTGTCATAATTGTCATAAGTAACGTCAGCTTTGTCTTTAGGCTGGCTGCCGTTCAACTTGTCAATATCGGTAATCTCAGCAACAAGGTATGAGTTAGGGTTTTCTTCCTTAACAACATCAACGAAGTTGCCCCAGAACTTGATAACATTATCCCAGGCTTTGTCGAATGTTTGGTCCATGTTTCTGACAGAATCCATATCCGCAACGTCTTTTGCTGCGTCAAGTCTCCAGTCAAGACCTAAGCCTGAACGGTCAACCATTACCTCAGCAAGCTTGAAGCTGTTGGCGTTTGTGTTCTTAATACGTTTGTTGATAGATGTCGCTACAAAATCGATATCTCCGCCTGCAAGAGCGTTAACACCTTTGCTAATCTTGTTGATAATCTGATTAGCTTCGTTTTCTTGACTGTCGCCGTTGATACCAAGGTTTCTTAATGAACCCTTGTCTTTCATAGTGTCGTAATCGTAAGCGATTTCGCCGCCTTCGATTTGTTTTGACTGAACTTCCGGCATCAATGATTTGATGAGTGCGTATTTTGCAATATCGCCTGCAACCATAGGAATTACGTATTGTCCGTATTCTGTTGCTTTGCCGTTTTCATCGAACAGTTTTTCTTTTGAGTTTTCGTTTACCTGTTTCAAAACTTTGTCTGCAAAGTTCTTGATATCTCTTGTGTAAACTTCGTTCATCTTGTTATAAGTTTTTGCGTATTTCTTAGGTACTTTATAAGTAGAATCGTTCATAGCGTCGAATCTTGATTGACCTAAGTGGTCAGCATCAGATGAACGTTTTGAGATATAAGGTGAAGACAACGCACCGATTGTATCGTTTGAAAACTCTAATGAATCAAGCGGTAAATCCATAATCGCTGAATTTACTAAATCATCGTAGTTTTCTAACTTGTCTCTCATAATGTAGTCGCCGTTGAGTACGTTTTCAACAACGGTTTTTGACACCCTTACATCTTCCGGTAATACCGGTTTTTTAGGGTTTTGAGAGTTCAAGATAGCTTCAATCCTATCGTGAGCTTTTGACGGATTAGATGAGATTTCACCGATAGTCTTTGCTACGTATTCATTGTGAGTGTTACGAACCTGTCTTGTCCAGTAACGACCTGCAGAAAGTGTCATATCTTGAACCTGATAGTTTGCGCGTCTGTATTTGTCCATTTCGATTGCGCGTTTTGCAGGGTCTTTTTCTGCTGCTAACAACTCATCATCATAGTTTGATGTGAAGTAGTTCAACTTAACCATGTCAGTGTTAGCGTCCCAACATACGAATCCGCCTTCTTCTTTTTCGGCAATCTTGATACCTGATGATGAACCCATAAACATCGCGCCTGCTGCTGAATCGATATCGATTCTTTCAGAACTGCCTCTCATTGCGTTAACTTCATTTAAGCTCTTGATGTTTCTGTCGAGTTCATAAGGGTTATGAGCTTCAAATGTATACGGTACAGGTGTATCGTCGTGGGTGTTTGCACCAAGTTTGTTATCTGTACTTACTTTGTCATAACTCTTGATTATTTGTGTTTTATCGTTTCTTTGTTCATCAGAAACCATTGTATCGTCGTACAATTGAATATAAGTAGGTTGTTTAGGGTCATAATCTTTGTTTTCAACAATTTTGTATGAACCGTCTGCTTGTTTAACGTAATCAGATACACCGTTAACAACTTTTAATCTCATGTTTTCATAGTTTGTAGGAACAACACCCAAGCCGAGACTATCGTCTTGAAGTCCTGACATTCTGAACATGTAGTATTCATCAGGTTTGTTATCAGGGTCCATCCATTTGATAGCACGTTGGAAGTGAACACCTTGAAGCCCTTCTGATGTGAAAGTACCGTCATCAACGAGGTTCATACCGTGTTTGAATGCTTCACGTTGGAGTGAGTTGTAGTTATTAAGGCTGCCTAAACCGCCTGCTATTACGAAGTTGTTTTCGTTCCAGTATTTGTGTGAAGATGCGTTGTCACCGCCTTTAAGAGGACAGGTAATGATTCTTTTGAACCCTGCTTCACGTAATTCAGGAACTTTAGCCTGTAACCCTGCCATAGTACCGCCTACTGTGTTTGAGAAGGTACGGTTTGAGTTACGAACCATATCAGCGATTTCTTTTCTTTGTTCAGGGGTTTCCATACCCTTGACAGCACCTGTATCAGGGTCGTTGAAACCTGCATAAACATAGCCGGGAGCGAAAGTATCTGCGATTGCAAGGTACATAGGACCTTGTTTTGTAACCGATGTACCGCGACGGGTTATTACAGAGCAGCCGTCAAGCTTGAACCCGTCTGATTGAGGGTATGATTTTGCTCCACCGCCGTTACCGTTTTTGTCGGGTTTTTCGGTTAATACAAATCTGTATGCAAAAGGTTCGTTCTTTTTGAGTTCTAAGTCGTATTCGGCATCAACCTGAACCCCGCCGGATTCAACGTCTGCTGAGTAGAACGGTTCCATTGAGCCGTCGCAGCCTTTTTCTATGAACAAGTTATTCTTTTTATCTTGTGATACCTTGAAAAACTCTACTTTACAATCATATCTGTTTTTATCGTATAAACAATTAAATCTGTATGCTTCTTCACCTGTTTCGGTTTTCTCGTGTTGATGACCTCGAAACGAAACTTTTTTCAACGAATTCGCTTTATTAATTTCCATACAGAACGCCCCTTATATTTGAATATATTCCATACTATATATGAACAAACAAAATAAATTTTTTTGCCACCATGCTAATACTATATTAATAAAAATTTACAAATAAATCAATGTTGGAAAAATTGAAAAAAGAAGTTTATTTTAATAGTTTGTAAGTTTCTGTTTCAAAAAAGTCTGCAATAATATCGAGTCTTTCAATAGTAATGTTCATTTTTTGTTTTTCAAGTTTCGAAATATAAGAGTTTTCAAACCCTAAAGTAAGTGACAAATTCTCTCTTGTCATCTTCTTTTCTTCTCTCATTCTTTTAACATGTTTAGCTAAATTAGCTCTTGAAACTTGACTCATAATCAACATTTTGAAACTTATTTTTGGTTTTTAACAGGATTGACAATCCAAAATATAAAGTTTTATTAACTAAATAAATCTTTAACTTTTACATCTAATTTTTCTGCAATTTTTATAAGAGTATCTAATCTTATATTTATCTGTTCATTCTCTAACTTAGATATATAGCTATTATCAAGCCCTAACTCCAAAGATAACTTTTCTCTGGTTAGACCTAATTTAGTTCTCAAACTCTCAATATTTTTTGCAAGTATTTTTCTAACATCTTGACTCATACTCTATTATTGGACTATCATTCTAATTATTAACAGGACTAGTAGTCCATTTTATGCGAGTTATTATTTTATGGAGTAAATTATGAAAAAGATTATTTTGTTACTGGTTATGGTTTTAGGTTTAGCAGTGTTTGCTGCAGAGAGAGTGCAAGTCACGCTTAGTCGGGTTTATGACGGTGACACTATTGAAGTCGTAAACGAGACCGGCACAAAAGAAAATATCCGACTAATCGGTATCGACTGTTACGAAACCTCTGCAAATAACAGAGCCTACAAACAAGCCTACGAAAACAAACTGTTAATAGAGCAAGTTATAGCAGAAGGTACAAAAGCTAAACGTGCGCTCATAGAACTATTTAAAATGAACGCAAGTAAAAAACTATACTTAGAACGGCACGGCAAAGACCACTACAACAGAACACTGGGCATAATATACTTAGGTAAAATAAACATCAACAAATATATGCTTGAATCCGGCAATGCTTTAGAATATAGATACATTAGACAATAAAAAAACAGAGAGCCAACCGGCTCCCTGTTTTTATTCATATAATTAAATTATTTAATATTTGAATAAGTCCACGCGTCGAATGTCGGAGTTTCAGAAATGTTCATTTCTTTCTTCTCTTCTGAACATACATCATCGTGTGCGATTGGTTTGTATAATCTGTTATAGTATTCTACAACCATTCTGTCTGAGTTGAAGTATGCGTTAGCTGTTCTGATTGCTTGTCTCATCAATCTAGCCCATTCTTCTTTGTTATTGTAGTATGTAGGAATAATTCTGTTTTCGATAATATCCATTACACACTCGTGGTCTTTCCAGTGTCTTTCTTCCCATGGCATTTCATCATCAAGTCCGTCATATTCAACAGTGTAACCGTTGATACCGTCAAATGTACCTTCTACAGTCCAACCGTCAAAGATAGACAAGTGTAATGCACCGTTAGCGTTAGCTGACATACCTGATGTACCTGATGCTTCGAAAGGTCTCAATGGTGTATTCAACCAGATATCTGTACCTCTCTTCAACATACCTGATAATTGAAGTTCGTAACCTGGAAGAACTACAACGTTCTTTAATGTGTGTGAACGATTCAACAACTTGTTGAACATTTCTTTACCCATAACATCATCCGGGTGGAATTTACCGGCAAAGATGATTTGGATTTTGTTTTCGTCTAACAATTTGTTGATTCTGTCTTTATCCATCAAGATTAACCAAGCACGTTTGTAGTCAGCAAATCTTCTAGCCCAAGTGATTGTTAATACGTCAGGGTTGAATCTCTTACCTGCTACGTTAGCAATGTACTTGAATAATTCTTCTTTCATTTCACGTTTTGTAGCAAGAAGTTTTTCAGAAGAATCATCACCAGAGATTCTCTTATCTTGCCAGTAGTGTAAGTTAACAGCGTTGGTTATCGCTCTGATAGGGCAAGCACCGTCAACCCATTCCCACATCTTGTTAGCTACAAGACCGTGTAATTGAGATACTGCGTTAGCGATTCTTGACATTCTCAATGCAGCAACTGTAAGTGAGAAGTTTTCACCACCCAATTCAACAGCTCTTTCTCTTGAAGCACCAGCGAAGAAACCACCTTGTAACAATGTGTCTACCCAGTGTACTTCGTTACCTGCTGCAACAGGTGTGTGAGTTGTGAATACAGTTTTTCTCTTAACTTGATTTAAGTCACCGTTGTATTGTCTTAACAATTCGAACGCTGCAGGAAGTGCGTGACCTTCATTCATGTGAACTACTTCGAAATCGTAGCCAACTGCTTGAAGTACTCTGATACCTGCTACACCAAGAACTGTTTCTTGAGCGATTCTGATTCTTTCATCTCCGTCATACAATCTGTGAGAGATTCTCTTAGCCCAGTCGCTGTTTCCTTCGATATCTGTTGTTAATAAGTATACAGGGCATGCTCCAAATAAATCAGCTTCTACTCTGTAAGCTTTAACTTTTACTTTTTCTCCGAATGTTTCTACTTCAACAGTCACATCAATGTCTGTTAAGAAATCGTAGTACTTTCTGATATAAGCAACTTCTACATTGCCTGAGTGGTCGATTCTTTGGTCATAATAACCATAAGACCATAACATAGTAACACCAACCATTGGCATTTGAAGGTATCCTGCAGATAACATGTGTGAACCAGCTAAGAATCCTAAACCGCCTGAATAAGTGTTTAGTGATTGATCGAGTGCAATCTCCATTGAGAAGTATGCTACATTTGGTAATGACATAATTTAAAATCCTTTACTTTTTCTTAATAATACTTTGGGACTATACAAAAATGTATAGAACATTATCACTTATACCAACAACATAACATAATTTCAATATTTATCTAATAAAATTTATCTGGAACTTAATCAAACTCGCTCTGAGACGGTTTTTTAAGAGTAAAACTACCTGTTACGTTTTGTTACAAAAACAATACTTTTTAACTAATCCTTTAGAATTAGATACCTAAATCATGGAGTAAAGCTTCATTTGTTGACAGTTCTGATAAAATGATATTTTCTTTAAAGATTTCCATAACCATATCGTTATGAGAAAGGTTCTCCCAATCACTCATAGCAAGGTTTGTGAATTTTTCGATATCGTTTTTACGTTCTTGAAGCTGTTTTTCGTATTTAAGAATTTCAGGGATATCGATATGGAAGTTATTTTGGATACCGGAATAAGATACGGTTTTAGCAAAGATATCTTCAGAACCTGAGTTCTGAGTGATTATATCTTCCAGTTGAGTTTTAGATAATATATTATAATCCAACATATCTTTACACCTTCTCCTAAATACATTATCTTGTACTATTTTTAAAAAGTCATCAACTATTTAGATGAGATTTTGCAGTTTTCGCTCAAGAAGGTTATTAAACGTTTGACCTTTGTCTTGAAAAGTGTTGCCAAACCTATACTAATAGTGCAGCCTGCGCATGTTGTTAAAACATAATCTGAGCCGGTTTTTTCGATATTCTTAGCTTTCTTTTTGCTAACCTTAGACCAGATTCCTAAGCTTGTTGGATGTTCCAGTCCCGCAAACCCGCAGCACTCGTCATATCCGTCGAGTTCTTTATAATCTATGTTCTGACATTTGTTCAGAACTTGTTCTATATATTCCATGTTCTTTTCGTGACACGGTTTATGGTAAGTAACAGTTGCATGTCTTTCAGCAACAAACGCTAATTCGCTTTCTGCAATGAGTTCATAAATATTAGTAACCTTAATATCTGAAAGCTCCCGCCAGATGTATTCACAGCTTGCACAATCGGTTATAAAATAGTCATACTCTAACCCTTCGAGTTTTTTAAGGTTCTCGGCTTTCTGTTCTTCAAACCTATCAAGGTTCCCCGTTGTCAAAAACGGCATTCCGCAACATCCAAACTCAACATCCAGAACTTCAATGTTCATCTTATGTAAGAGTTCAACAACGTAATCCCTGACCTCAGGGTGAAACTTTTCAAGGCAACCGCCAAAGTAAACAGCTTTTGCTTTCGGGTTCTCAAGTTTAGTAAGTTTCTTCTTCGGTTTAAACATACGAAAAACTTTACCGATGAAATTGAGTGCCGTATCAAATACAGGCTTAGATTCCAAAAACGAATAAATCTTGCCTTCTAAGGAGTTTTTAAAATACTCGTGTTTTGCGCTGAGAATAATCTGTACAACATCAATCCCTGTCGGACATGCAGATTTGCACTTATTACACTTAAGACACAAATCGAGGTACTTGTTAACGTTCTTATCGAGTTTCAAATCACCTTTGATGACTCCGTTGAGCATAATAAACTGACCGCGTGAAACCGTGCAATCGTTACCTGTCTGTTGATAAACAGGGCAGGCATGCTGACAGATTCCGCATTTAGAACATCTGTGTATCTCTTCTTTGTAATCTTTTAGCTGTTTCATTATTTACCTAATTTAGTGCGTACCCAGTCTTTGAACACTTTCAAAGGTGAGCGGGTGATAGCAAGCGACCATTCAGGCACATTCTTTGTAATAATGCTCAACGCGCCGACATTTGCGCCTTCACCAACCTCTACAGGTGCTACAAGTACTGAGTTTGAACCGATTTTTGCGTTATCTTTAATAACGGTTTTGCTCTTAACCTTGTTCAACGGGTTATAGTTTGCTGTAATTGTTCCTGCGCCGATGTTTACATCGGCGCCGATTTCGCTGTCACCGATATAACTTAAGTGGCATGCGTTTGTGTGTGATTTAATCGTCGCTTTTTTTACTTCAACAAAGTTCCCGATTTTGACGTAATCTTCCAATACAACATCACCTCTAAGGTGTGCAAAAGGTCCTATTTTACAGTGTGAGCCGATTTTGTTTTTACCTTCGATATAAGTTGAAGGGTAGATGATTGTGTCTTTGCCGATTTGGGTCTGTTCATCAATCCAGGTTGAATCAGGGTCAACAATAGTTACACCTTCTGTCATCAAACGGTTTAAGGTTCTTTGGTTCATCATCTTTGTTGCTTCGGCAAGGTTAAGTTTAGAATTGATACCGAAGATTTCTTCGTTACGTTCTAAAATATGGGCATTTACATTCAGTCCGTTTTCGTTACCCCATTGGATAATATCGGTCAGATAGTATTCGCCTTGAGCGTTGTTTGTTTTGAGTTGAGAGAATGCCGGTTTAACCTTTGCCCAGTTCAAGCAATAGATACCTGCGTTGATTTCTTTAATAGCTTTTTGTTCAGGGGTTGTATCTTTTTCTTCCACGATAGCGTTTAAAGAGCCGTCTGAGTTACGAACCATTCTGCCGTATCCGGTAGGGTTCTCGAAGACAGCGCTCATAGCGGTTATATCGGAATTTAGGCTTCTGTGAGCTTCGATAAAAGTTTTAATAGTTTCTGATGTAATCAACGGGATATCACCGTTAAGGATAATCACTTCACCGTCAAAGTTTTCAAGATAAGGGCAAGCCATGCTAACAGCGTGACCTGTACCAAGTTGAGGCGATTGAAGAACTGTTTTTGCGTTATCATAATTAGATTTAACGTATTCTTCAACGCGTTCAGCCTGATGACCTACAATAACGTAGTTTTCATCAGCAAGATTTGTATTATTTACAGCGTCGATAATGTAGCCCAAAAGTGATTTGTTAAAAATTTCGTGTAACACTTTCGGGGTATCAGATTTCATTCTTGTACCTTTACCTGCTGCCAAAATTATTGATTTAACCATTTTTCATTACTCCTTTTTATCTATTTTATCACTAAATATTACAAATGTAACAAATCATGGAAACCATGAAATTCAGAGGGTTTTGAACACTTTTTATATATGTATTAGAAGAAAAAAAGAGCTTTACTATGGCTGCAATTCAAGGTCAAAATACTTCATCTGCTGCTTCTTCACCTGCCAAAGTCCAGCCAAAAGGTGTAATTAGTATTGGCTTAACTGCTGAACAAGCTAAAGCTCAAAATTTGAACAGTTTATTTACTAAATACGATGCAAATCATGACGGTGTTATTGATGAAGCAGAATTTAAGAAATATAGTGAAGAGACATATTCCGATTTGCGAAATGGTGGTATTGGTATTGGTGGTGCATTGGCAGGAGCTGCAAAGGAGGTAGTAAAGAAAACTAATGGAACTTTATCCGATTTGGATTCGAACAAAATTACAGGCGGAATGCAATCAGCAGTTAAGGCTACTTCGTCAGTTAATGTTAAAGAGACAAAGGCTAAAGCAATTGTTACCGAAACGGATAATAGTGCTCAATCAATTGATACTGCTGCTGAAACAATTAACCGGAATATTGATAATGATTTAGATGAGACTAATGAAAACAGTTTAATCAATCAACTTTATACACGGTATCGCAATAAAGAGTTTACAGAAGATGAACGTTCATATTATCAAGAACAAGGAATTGATTTAGATAATCTAAATGATGAACAAACTAAGAATTTAGCGAGACAGGCTATTCTTTCAAAATATACCGTCGATATGATTGATCCTATATTGACTGCTATAGAAAATAATGATGCTGATGCTTTTGCAAAATCTGCACAAATTTTAATGAAAACCCAGTGTAACACCGCAGATTTGGCTAACGCAATTATGGCAATTGCACACGCGGCGGGCAAGAGTTTCTCTGAAGAACAAGTACGTACAATGGTTAATGCTTACGCTCAAACCTATCAACACGAAGAAGGTGTTGACGAAGAGTTAGAAGAAATTGTACATACTGATGTTATGACATACGCTGATCAAGAGTATATTGAACTCTTGTATAAAAATAACGCTCAAATAGCTGACCGACTGAATGAAATTGCTCAGAATGTTGCAAACAATACAACTGATGAAACCCGTAAGGCTATGTTGAATAATGTTGTAAAAAACTCTGCTGAGATAGTTAAAAACTCTCAAAGTCAAACGGATTCATCTGAACAAAATACAGTAAAGCCTGCGCCGCTTGAGCAAAAACCGGTTTCAAACCCGATTCAAAACAGTGCACAAGTTAACTATATCAACGATTTGAAACAAGCTGCTTTGGAATTTCAGGCTCAATATGAACAAAAAATGTAATTCCAGAGGATTTGCAGCACTCTTTTGAAACTGTTCAGGAATATCGTGATTTTACGGGTTCCGGTATGACTTTAATAGAATACCAGAAAACGAAATCTAACTTGAAAAGTAATTTTACAACAGTAGTTGATGATATTGTAAAGAGTTACTCTACAATACCTGATAAGTTTAAAACAAAGGTTTTGACGTTGTTCGATACTTTAGACAATAATATGCGCGGCGAATTATTCCTCGGCGGAAGTAATGATGTACGCGCATTTATGAATAAATACGGTTATATGAATAACGAAAAGCTTATGACATACATTGAGAGACATCCTTCAGATTTGAAAGATGCGCCTCTGAATGTACAGCGAATGGTTGAAGATATTAAAAAAGAACAAGTTTCATAACCATTTTGTAAACTCATGTTACAAATATCTGAAACCATGAAATTCAGAGGGTTTTGAACACTTTTTATATATGTATTAGAAGAAAAAAAGAGCTTTACTATGGCTGCAATTCAAGGTCAAAATACTTCATCTGCCGCTTCTTCACCGGTTCAAAACGAAAACGGTGTCGGAAAACTTCGTGTTGGTTTGACCGCTGAACAAGCTAATGCAGAAGGTTTAAACAGTTTATTTACTAAATATAATAAAGACGGTGATAACACCATAAGTCAGTCTGAGTTTGACACATACCTGAGCGAAACATCAAATCAGCAGCAACAGGATATAACCAGCGCTTCCGGAAAAAGAACCGCTGTTGGAGGTGTCTATACAATTCAAGCCGGTGATTCTTTGAGCAAGATTGCCAAGGATTTTGGTATACCATTATTAGACCTTTATAACGCTAACGTTGATGTTATCGGAAAAAGTATAAATTCAACTATTCACCCGGGTCAGCAGTTAAAGATAGCGAAAACTCAAACCTCACAACCTGAGAACAACAATACTCAGACAGAAGCACCTACAAAGGCTGCTAAAAAAGAAAAAATGGCTAAGATGTTAGCTGCTTTCGGTATTGATGTAACAAACGAGGATACCCAAAAACTGTTGGAACAGTTTAAAGGACTGTCACATGAACAAAAACACGAAATCATGCATAAACTCATGGGGCAGTATATTGATTTTGAAAAAGTAGACACAAGGTTTACCGACAAGAATGTTGATGAAATTGTTCAAATGCTCGGTATTGATCAAGAAAAATGGGAAGCTGCAAACACGGCTCAAAAAGGTACAATCCTTGCTGAATCAATGAACGCAAGGTTTAGAGCCGACTTAGACACTGAAAACCAAGATAGCGGATATAACAAAGCTCTTAGACGTTTAAAATCCGGAGGTATTACCGATAAAGAACGGGAAATGTATGGTTCCAAGTTTGATTTCAACAATCTTTCAGAAGAAGATTACGAAAACTTAGCCAAACTTTCTGTTGCTCAAGGTTATGTTTCAACTGTTATAGCAATTGCTCATGACCAGTTTGATAAAGAGAATGACGAAGACTTTTCAGTACTTGCTCAATCATACATGCGCTCGGTATTCAAATCAGAAGTCGGCGGCGGTAAAGATATAGAAAACCTTCTGGTATTCTTAGGCGGAACCCGTAAGGTTACAAATGATGAAATTAAGTCGTTACTTGAAACCTATTCTGAGGTTCACAAAAGCGACGGTACAGAAGATTCATTACTTCAAAAAGCAGCATTCCATGTTGTAATGGAAAATGTTGATGAAGAACACATCAGGATGTTGTACCAAAATAACGCTAATGAAATAGACGCGTTGAACGAGGTAGCAAGAACTGTTGCTGCAAATACAACTGATGAATCACGTAAATCTATGTTGAATAACATAGTTGCTAATTCTTCTGAGATAGTTAAAGGCAATAATAATTCAGGCTCCCAAAATACTAATAGAAATGTTGGTGCTCAGCCTGTTTCAAACCCGGTCCAACAAAATGTGGTACAAATCAGTTATGTATCTGATTTACGTCAAGCTTCTCAAGCGTATCAGGCTCAACAAGCTCAGATGAATGATGATAACGCTATTCCTGAACAATATAGACAACAGTTTACTACTATTCAAGAATATCGTGACTTCAAAGGTACAGGCATGACAATGGCGGAATACCAGCGTGCCAAATCTTTTATGAAGAATAATTTTACAACAGCTATGAATACTCTTGTAGAAAACTATGCCAATATTCCTGACAAGTTTAAACCAAAAATATTATCATTCTTTGATGCTATGGATAATAACACTGCAGGTGAATTGTATTTGAACGCAAACGATAAAGTTCGTGCTTTTATGGATAAATACAATTATATGACTAATGAAAAACTGTTAACTTATGTTGAGATTCATCCTGCATGTATTAATGACGCGCCAAAAGGTATCCAGCAGATGATTAGAGAACTTCAAGAGGAGCAGCCGCAACAATAGCTTCTGCCATAGATTGAGGGTTTGCAACATCTTTGCCGGCGATATCGAACGCTGTTCCATGACACGGTGAGGTTCTTATGATGTCTAAACCGATAGTCATATTAACTGTCTTTTCGCTTGCAACGGTCTTAATCGGTATCAGACCCTGATCGTGATACATAGCAATATAACAATCATAAGGTGCATTATTACCTTTTAAATAATTCTGTCCCGCTTCAATAAACAATGTATCAGCAGGTAACGGGTTTGTTATATCGATTCCCTCAGAGCGTAAAGCTTCAACCGCAGGGATTATTATCTCAATCTCTTCTTTGCCCAGAATTCCGCCTTCACCGGCATGTGGGTTCAACGCGCACAGTGCAAATTTCGGGTTGCTGTTATGATAATGGGTTTGCCAAAATGTTTGCAGCCTTTTGACTTTTTCTATAATCATCTCTTTTGTAATAACTATGTCTTTCAAAGCAACGTGTCTTGTCAAAAGCAAGACGTTGAAACCGTTTGAAACAAATAACATCTCTGCTTTTTGCCCGTCTTTTGCAAGATAATGTTCAAGTACCTCTGTTTGACCGTTGAAATAGTGACCCGCAAGGTGCATTGCCTCTTTTGAAACAGGTGCCGTAACAATCGCTTGCGGTCTGATTTCACAGGCTTTTTTCAGTGCCTGAAACGAGAATTCGCCCGATTCTTTTGTGAGTTTACCAAACTCAACCTCTCCTTCATAATCGATGTCGATGACCTCATAGTCTTTATTGAGTTTCGGATAAAGTTCCAGAGACTTTTTATTCGTTATAATAACAATTTTATCTTCAGGCAAATCAAGACAGTTCAATGCCTTAACAGTTATCTCAGCACCGATTCCGTTTATATCACCTGTTGTTATTGCTATTTTGTTACTATACTTCATGGTTATCAATATAATGTAATATATCTATCAGAGTTTTAGGGGTTCCCAAATTACCTGATTTTGTAATGATTAACTGATTATGCTCGTCTCTGCAAAGTGCAATAGCAGGTGCAGCCTCATCCAGCATAGTTAGTTCAGTTGCTGAGATTGCATTACAGCATTTGAAAGATGTTTCCCCGCCTAATAATATCAATAAAATGTTTAATCTTTCCTGTACACGTTTTGTTAATTCTGCAAGATAATCGGTAATCTTGCTTGCAAACTTAGGTCGTGTAAGCTCTTCTTTCAATGAATCATCAGAGAACCCGTCAAAGTTTTCTAAAAGTTTTGAAGAGTGAACAATAACAGTGTTTTCACGTGCAAGATTATCAACAATATGGTTAATAATATCGTCTGTAACACCTTCAAGTATGTTTTGAGGGGTCAAAGACAAGAAAACGAGGTTATCGTAATCATAGCTCTGTTCAAGATGTTCAATCTGAGTCGCGTTAATCTGTGTTGCGCTTCCTGATACAATTAGTCGCGGAAGCTTCGGTATTGTTACCTTTTCACATTCGGTTTCATCCTGTTCTTCAAGCCATTGTTTAGCAAGGATTTTGCCTGTAGAAGCTGTTCCTGCAGGAAGTATTTTGTAGTTTGATTTGTTGATTGCAAGCACGATTTGTTCAATATCGACAAGGCTCACTGCGTCTGCAACGATTAGTTTTTTACCCTGTTTTACGAGTTCGTTTATCTTAACAAGTATAGGACCCGCTCCGTTCATAATCGTTTTTAAATCAAGCGTAGCAACGAGTTCAGCCTGTTCACCAAGTTGGGTTTTGAACAATGTAGGAACGTGAGATTCTGTGATTGGTGAATGCGGGTCGCGCGCCATTTCTGTTCTGCCGATAGGTACGCATTTGGACAGGTGATAGCCGCCCACTGTTATTCTGCCTTCAGTTGGGAATGCAGGAATAATAATCGCAACATCATAATCGAGTTCTTCGAGCATAGCAAGCGTTTCAACCGCAATGTTACCTCTTATTGTAGAATCTATTTTTTTATAAAAATGTTCAAGATTAAGATTAGTGGTGAGATTCTGAATAGTTGTTATAATCTTTTGTCGGGCAATTTCAGGGCTGACATTTCTTGTTTCTGTTGAAATTGCCCATACTTCTGTGTTTGAATCATCCTCAGGCGGAATAGACGGATTTAATAAAATTTTCGTCTCTGCAATACATTTCTTGAATTGAAGTGCTGTATCGTTTGCACCTGTTAAGTCATCGGCGATTATACCGACAATGTTAGATAGTTTCATTAGACTCTCTCTTTGCCCCTAATAATTTGTAATTGGATACGGTAATTATATAAGACTGTCTGGTTTCACCTGTTTGGTCTTGCCATGAGTTTGACCTTATGCGGCCTTCTACAACAAGCATACGTCCTTTTTTGATGTTCTCAAACGCTACTCTTGCGCGTGAACGTCTGCCGGATGAGTTTAAATCGTTAGTAATATCCCACAATTCACAGTTGAACCAATCTGTTACCTCGGAAGAGGTTTTGTTATCCCAGCGGTTCACGGCAAGCGAGAATGTTGTACGTGATCTGCCTGATTCATAATCTTTTATTTCAGCGTCTCTGCCGACTCTACCAACGACTATTACTGTATTCATGTATACTCCTAAAACTTTTTCTACAATACATTGTAACATATAAGAAAAATTTGCTTAATTTATTGTAAAATTTTGTTAAACACTAGCAATAATTTATGTTTTCATGTTTTGTAGTATATGTGTAGTGAATATGGTGGTGAAATATGTCAGTTACATTAAACACTCAAAATACCGCATTTGACAGTATGCGCAGTCGTACAGTTCAAAATAAACCAAGTTTTAAAGCTAATGAAGAAGTTACAACTCAACCTCAAGCACAGGACGAAGTTGTTACTCAAGAACCTAAGAAGAAAAAAGGTTTTATAAGAAAGTTTAAAGATGGGATGTCTTCTTTCAAGAAATCCTGTGTTGTCGCTGATGAATATGCAAAGGGCACATTCAAAGGATTATTCTTTGGCGGTATTGCAGCCGGTGCTGTATTAGGCGCTGACGCTATCAAGGGTGCTTCAAAGATTATTAAAGACACAAAAGCTGGTGAAATTGCAGAAAAAGCTGTAAAAGTATTATCAACTAAGGGTAAGGTTGTAGCAGGTGCTTTAGGTCTTGCTGTTTTAGGCTACAATCTATTCAAAGCAAGCTTAAACGCTTCTGAAAAGAAAGCTAATGTTGACCACCGCTGGGGTTCAGGTCATAACGGTTAGAGCGTAGACTATGCAGATTCAAGCTAACCAGCAAAGTTTTAACGGCTCTTACAGGATGTATTTTTATACTCCTGACGGTAAGAGAATTGTTTCTGATGAGAATATGAAGAAATGTCTTCATTATGTTGAAGCGCATTTGAACAACTCAAAACGTGTTAAACAATGTAATATGGATTTGGTCGACACGTTCCGCTCCGGTCAGGTCATTAATAACAGACGTATCGGCGGCGATGTTGATTACGCTTATAATCCGAGGATAAGAGCGGTGTTTAAACGTATAAAAGAGCGTACCGACGGGTTTGTAAGGATTGTAACCGGTAAGGACGCAGATTTTGTCGATGAAAACTTCGGTAAAGCAATAGGTGTAGCAAAACGCGAAGGGTTAGAACGCGCAGGTTCTACAAGAACATTTGAAACCTCTTACGCTGTTGGCAGATATTATGACAGAGCTGTCGAGTTTGCCAACAGAAAAAACTCAGGTGAAAGAGCTTTTGGCGTTGCTTTTACCCCGATTTATAAAAAGAACGGTGATATTAAAGGGTTTGAATACCACCACGCAGGTTATTTTAATGAAGCCAAAATCGACCCCAACGCCACTACTTTATAAATATAAAAAATTCAATGTTTTATATAAATGTATTCAAGAGCGTTGCCTGATTCAAGCATGTATTTGTTGATGTTGAGGTTGCCTAAGTAGACAGTTCCCAGTGTTCTTCCGTAAGCGTCTTTACCTTGTCTTAGTAGGTATAAGTGTTTTTTATTGTTGGTTTCAAACAGTTTAATTAGAACTTTTTTCTGTTGGATTCCTTTTGCAGTTACTTCTTCGATTGTCATTTTGTTTTTGTAGGCTTGAGTGTAAGCTCTGTGGATTTCTTTAGTTTCAAAGCAGTCGATACCGATTAGTCGAATGTTTTCTTTTTCATTCTTCTCGTTTATAACTTCAATTGTGTCACCGTCATAGACCCGACTAAGCCTAACCTGCACTCTTTCTGCAGCAAACACTGCCAAACCCAAAACCATAAACAGTAACAAAATAATCTTTTTCATAATTTACTCCTTTCAATAAAAATACATTTTAATTTTGTAATTTAACACTTTTATTAGACTTTTTTACAATTTAATTTCTTAATTCTGTCATTACATTGGATAGAAAAGGCAAAAAAAATACATTATTATATTTATATGGTTAGACAGAGCGATATTAAAAAGAATCTGGGTGAAGTAGTTCGGGAGTTACGAGTTCAGAAAGACATTACGCAAGAAAAGTTATCTGAGTATCTTGAACTTCAACCAAGAAGTATTACAGCGATTGAAAACGGTAAGACATTTATCTCTTGTGAGGTTCTTGAAAAACTATCGAACTATTTTGAGGTAGATCCTTCATTATTTTTCATAAAAAAGGTTAATATCTATAACCCTGATGAGCAAGAGTATTATAGTGAAATCAAGCGTCTATTGCGGTCTTTCAAACCGGATAAACTCAAGAAAATATATAATTTGCTCTTGGTACTATTAAATGAATAAATTTTTACATTTTTATCCTTTCTTTTTGCAGTAATTATATCACAAGTCGGACTTGTGGACAAGCCCCGCTTGTAACACGACAATATAAATATGGTTTTAGATTTTAGAAAGAAATTAGGTAAACGTATAAAACAACTTCGTGAAAGTAAAGGACTTTCAAGAGAGGATGTTGCATTTGCGTGTGAATTTTCGGGCTCATATATGGGTATGATTGAAAGAGCTGAATACGATTTCAAAATTTCTAAACTCTATAATATTGCAAAAGCATTGGATATTGATATAGCAGATTTGTTTGATTTTAAATAGTTTTCATGTTCATTTCTTTCTTTTCAAAGTTGCGAAGCCCAAAGAAAGAAACAGAACCAAAGAAAGAAAAGGCACGCCGAGTACAAATCGAAAATATTAGCACTCAACGCCAAAACGGATAAACTCGGGATTTGTGATTTTTTTTAAGCTACCAAATCCCTCAAACAGTATCCGTTGTTTGTGTTTCGTTTATATTTTCGTTTGTACTATGTTATCTTTTACGCAGTCTATATTTTCGTCTTTAAGTATTCAATAATGTCGTTGGATTCGTACATCTCGATACCGTGGTCTTTATCTACAATGAACGGTACCTGACGCTTGCCGCCGATACGAATAAGCGCTTCTTCGTTAGCCTTGTCTGAAATATCTATCTTTTTGTACGGGATGTTGTGCTCGTCTAAAAACGCTATTACCTTTTTACAATATCCGCAATAATCTAACATAAATAGTTCAATCATATTCTCTCCTTTTTAGTCTAATTTTACACCTTTAATATTATAAAGCCTTCCCCGGTAAGCTATTAATTAAGGCTTTATTTTTCATCGTAGTTGTGTAATACTTAACAAAAAGAAAAGAGGGAAATTATGATAAAAGTTGCTGTATGTGGTGCAAACGGAAAAATGGGTAAAGAGGTCGTTAACGCTGTAACCAACGCTGACGATATGGAACTCGTTGCAAAAATCGATATCTTTGAAGGTGAATTCGCTTCAATAGAAGAGGCTCACAAATCAAAACAAATCGATGTCCTAATCGATTTCACCCAGCCAAACTCAATATATAATAACGCAAAATATTGTCTGACAAACAAAATAAACATAGTAATAGGAACAACTGGTTTATCTGATGAGCAGATAAAAGAGTTGGAAGAGTTATCAAACACCAATAATACGGCGTGTTTTATAGCACCAAACTTCTCAACGGGTGCTGTGTTGATGATGATGTTTGCAAAAACTGCAGCAAAATACTTTGATAACGCAGAAATTATCGAGCTTCACCACAACCAGAAGAAAGACGCGCCGTCAGGTACTGCTGTGAAAACAGCGGCGCTTATGGCTGAAAGTAACTCAAACTTTACGACCGGTAACTGCGCTGAAACAGAAACTATTCAAGGTGCGCGCGGTGCAAACTCTTATAATAACATCCATATCCACTCTGTAAGAATGCCGGGTTATATGGCTTCTCAAGAAGTGGTGTTCGGTGCAAACGGTCAAATACTATCAATCAGACACGATTCTACTAACCGTGAATGTTATATGCCGGGTGTGCTTCTTGCAACAAGATATGCAGTTGATAACGGCGGGTTCGTTTACGGCTTAGACAATATAATGTAATAGAAAGGTATAAATATGAGAAAACCAAACTTAGCTATTTTAGGTGCAACAGGTGTTGTAGGCAGAAAAATCGCAGAAATTATTACAGAACTAAACATAGAATTTGAGTCAATCAAGTTCTTATCAAGCGCTAAAAGCGCAGGTTCTAAGCTTGAGTTTCAAGGTAAGACCTACACAGTGGAAGAAGCAACCCCTGAATCATTCGACGGTGTAAATATCGTTTTAGCTTCAGCAGGCGGCGGCACAAGTAAGAAATTTGCTCCTGAAATCGTTAAGCGCGGCGGTGTAATTATCGATAACTCAAGCGCTTTCAGAATGGAAAAAGACGTTCCGTTAGTTATCGCAGGAGTAAATGACGATGATTTACGAAACCATAAAGGTATCGTTGCTAACCCTAACTGTTCAACCTCTCAGTTGATGTTGGTTTTGAAACCGTTACACGAAAAAGCTAATATTAAACGCTTGATTGTCTCTACTTATCAGGCTGTCAGCGGTGCCGGTAAAAACGGGCTTGATGAACTTAAGGCTGATACAGAAGCATATTTGAACGGTACCGAGTTTAAAAACGAAGTGTTTAAAAAACCTATTTCTTTCAACGTAATTCCTCAAATCGACGTATTTGAAGAAAACGGTTACACAAAAGAAGAGTTGAAAGTGGTTAACGAAACAAAGAAAATTCTTCACCTTGATGAAGAAACACCTATCTCTTGTACAGCAGTTAGAGTGCCTGTTTTTACCGGTCACTCAGAAGCTGTTGATATCGAGTTCGAACAAGATATTACACCGCAAGAAGTTCGCTCTATATTAGAAGAAACTTTCGGTGTCGAAATAATAGACGACCCGCAAAACTTTGAATACCCTACAACAAGAGACGCTGAGAACGTTGACCCTGTATTCGTCGGCAGAATCAGAAAGAACCTTGCGTTCAAAAACGGTATCTCTCTATGGTGTGTAGCTGATAACCTAAGAATTGGCGCAGCTCTTAATACCGTTAGACTTTGTAAAAAAGTTATTGAAATGGGGTTATTCTAAAAAACATTTTCAATTAAAAAAGTGGAGCTGCAATTTGCAGCTCCACTTTTTGTTTATATCCTATTCTGCGACAACAGCTTTACTCTTTTTCTCAAAGACAATCTTTTCGTCTTCAAGTTTCAGAACAATAACGTCGCCCGGTTCATAAGCGTTAGTCAAGATTTCTTCTGCAAGCTGGTCTTCAATCTTACGTTGAATCAATCTTCTCAAAGGTCTTGCACCGTAAGCTTCTGAGTAACCGTCTTTGGCTAAGAAATCTTTTACTTCATCAGTAACCTCGATAGACAATTCTCTTTCAGAAAGTCTCTTGAACAAGTCTTTCATCATCAAGTCTACGATTTCTCTGATTTCTTCTTTTTGTAAGTGGTTAAATACGATGATATCGTCGATACGGTTCAAGAACTCAGGACGGAACGCCTTCTTAAGTTCTTCGTTAACTGTATCTTTGAGTTTTTCGTATTTATCTTTTTGAGCATTTTCTGCGGTTGTGAAGCCGAGTTTACCCTGAGTGGTAATCATGCTCGCACCTACGTTAGATGTCATAATGATAACAGTGTTCTTGAAGTTAACGTGACGACCTTTAGCGTCTGTTAATCTACCGTCATCAAGTATCTGTAACATAATATTGAAGATATCAGGGTGAGCTTTTTCGATTTCGTCAAAAAGAATAACTGAATAAGGTTTCTTTCTGATGATTTCAGACAAGTGACCGCCGTCATCGTAACCAACATATCCTGGAGGAGAACCAATCAACTTAGCAGTTGAGTGTTTTTCCATAAATTCGGACATATCGACACGAACCATATTATCTTCTGAGCCGAACATAGATTCAGCCAACGCTTTAGCAAGCTCAGTTTTACCAACCCCTGTAGGACCTGAGAAGATGAAACTTCCGATTGGTCTGTTTGGAGCTTTCAAACCTACTCTTGCACGTCTGATTGCTTTAGAAATAGCCGTTACAGCGTCAGATTGACCGATTACACGTGCGTGAAGTGTATCTTCAAGCTTAAGCAATCTTTCGCTTTCGCCTTCTGTTAGCTTAGTAACAGGAACACCTGTCATTGTTGAGATAACTTCCGCTACGTCCTCTTGTGTTACAACAGGTCTGTTTGCTTCGTTGTCTTTCTTCCATTGTTCAGTAACTTCTCTGATTTTTTCTTTCATATTAGCTTCATCGTCACGTAAAGCTGATGCTTTTTCGAAATCTTGGTTTCTTATTGCGTCTTCTTTATCCTTAACAATTTCGCGAAGCTGTTTATCGAGCTCTCTGCCTTCAGGGCAAAGTGAGCTAACTTTTAGTCTTACTTTTGAACTTGCTTCATCGATAACGTCGATAGCTTTATCCGGTAAGAATCTGTCTGTTATGTATTTTGATGAAAGCTTTGTAGCTGCAACTACTGACTCATCAGAGATGATAAGCTCGTGGTGTTCTTCGTATTTGAACTTCAAGCCGCGAATAATCTCGATTGTTTCATCAATAGAAGGTTCGTCGATGATAACGGATTGGAATCTACGTTCAAGAGCTGAGTCCTTTTCGATGTATTTTCTGTATTCATCGAGAGTTGTAGCACCAATAACCTGAATTTCGCCTCTTGAAAGCGCAGGTTTCAAGATGTTAGCAGCGTCAATAGCACCTTCTGCAGCACCTGCACCAATGAGGGTGTGCATTTCATCGATTACAAGGATAACGTTTCCGGATTGTCTGATTTCGTCCATAATTTTCTTAAGACGTTCCTCAAACTCACCACGGTATTTAGTACCTGCGATTAAAAGTCCCATATCAAGCTGGATAACTTTTTTACCGTCAAGGATATCAGGTACTTCGCCGTTAACGATTCTTGTCGCTAAACCTTCTGCAACAGCAGTTTTACCAACACCCGGTTCACCTAAAAGAACAGGGTTGTTTTTGGTTCTTCTTGCAAGGATTTGGATAACCCTTTCAATTTCTTTTTCACGACCTACAACAGGGTCAAGTCTCATTTCAGACGCTGCCATTGTCAAGTCTGTACCGTATTCATCAAGGCTTGGAGTTTTAACTTTGCTTGTGCTTGATGAAGAACTTCCGCCGCCTGTTGAAACTGTTTGTGATTTAGATTCACCAAGCATTTTAACTACGTTAGTTCTGATTTTGTTTAAATCAACACCGAGGTTTTCCAGTACACGTGCAGCAACGCCTTCGCCTTCACGGATTAAGCCGAGAAGAAGGTGTTCTGTACCGATGTAGTTGTGACCTAATTGTCTTGCTTCATCCCAAGATAGTTCCAATACACGTTTTGCACGTGGTGTGAACGGGATTTCAACAGCTACGAAGCCTGAACCTCTGCCGATGATTTTTTCTACTTCAACACGAGCGTCTTTGAGGTTAACTCCCATTGATTTTAGAGTTTTGGCTGCAACACCTGTGCCTTCACCGATTAAACCTAAAAGAACCTGCTCTGTGCCAACGAAATTATGACCAAGTCTTCTTGCTTCTTCCTGAGCGAGCATGATGACTTTTATCGCTTTTTCTGTAAAACGTTCGAACATAAGTCTCTCCTTTTTATATGCGCATAACTGTATCATACATAAAATTTACTAAAGTATCAAGTATTTATTTCCCCCTGGTGTCTAATTTTAAAAAATTTCTTTAAACATTAATGTATTTATAAAGTGAGGGATTATAAGTGTACGTTAAACTTATTTATTTAATTAATTTGATGATTTTTCTGGGTATAATGACTTATTTGTCATATATATATTTAATGTATTATGCGATACGACATTTTGAAAAGAGCGCAACACATATAACTTTTTTGGTATTCAGTGTTGTGGGGACTATAGTTTTTAGTGTATTGTTTGCTATTGCGTTTTTGATACCTGTATAAATTAGGCTTGTTCAAAGTTGTTGGTTATTGTGTGAATGTATTCGAGGATGTGGGAGAAGTAAGGGAGCTTGCAGTTGCCATCGAGGACCATATCTACTATTGAGCGTGTCGGCATAACGTATTTTTGACCTGCGTCTACGATGTAATCCCAGTGTTTGAGGGCGTTTTCGTAGTCTTGATTTCGTTCTTGACAGGCACGTTTCATGAAGCGTTCTTTTCGGATATCGTTATCGGCTTCTATATAGATTTTGACATCGAATATGTCCTGAATCCCTTCGTACATTGTAGCTATGCCTTCTACCACGATTATTTTATTTGCTGCTATATCTTTCGAGTGCGGGATAGAGATTCCGGTACCGTTCGGGAGGTATTCGGGGATTTTCACGTCTTCGCCGCGGGCTAGTGCTTCGAGGTCTGCTCTTAGGACATCGAGTTGAAAACTTGTCGGAGAATCGATATCGTAACCGTTATCACGGAGAGCGTCGAAGGTTCCGTATTTTTTGATTAGTTCTGAGATGTCTTTGAAGTAGCTGTCAGTTGTTACGATTGAGACCGGAAGCGACAGGTTTCTGATTATGTTTGTTATCTCGTGGCACATTGTGGATTTGCCGGAGGCTGATTCACCGGTTATACCTATCAGGATACGTTTTTGCGGGTTATTTATTAACCTTTTGGTGAATCGAGCTATGAAATCGTTTTTGAGTTCGATAAAGACAGGGGTTTCTGCTTTTTTATCGAAGGCAAGAATTTGTTTGAACTTGGTTTGTAAATAAAACGCGAGAAGTTCTCTTCCTGTTTTTTGAGAAAAATCAGGTTTATAGATTTTGTCAGTGGAGTTGACTTCTTTGGATATGAGACGGGAAATGCCGTCGTTGTTATTATCGTTTTCCATTATTATTCCAGTTCAATGTTTATAAACATTAATTATGAATAATATAATACCTAAGACATAAAAAAATATCCAGTAGTTTTTAAGTAAATTTTTTATTAAAAAAAGTTGTTGCAATTTTTTTAGGGTTGGGTTAGAATAGTCTTACGCGAGCGGTTAGCCTGCGTGTGATAAGTGAATATGGGAGCGTAGCTCAGTTTGGTTAGAGCGCATGCCTGTCACGCATGAGGTCGCGAGTTCGAGCCTCGTCGTTCCCGCCATTTAAAAGAGGGTCATTGACCCTCTTTTTTTAGTGAACGACTCGGCTCTTCTCGCCTGTCTTGGATTATTCGGCTGGTCGCAGAAGCGTGGTTCTGCTCCACGTTACGAGTTTCGGTCTTCGACCTCACTCTCCCGAAAATCCGCCGTCGTTCCCGCCATTTAAAAAGACACCGAAAGGTGTCTTTTTTGTTATGAATTTTTAAATAAATTACCAATCACCTGAACTAATTTATGCACTGGGGTTTTGTATTGAGCGCACTCAGGGTCAAGTAGCTTTAATTCGCATTGCGAATTGAACCCTACCTGAAAATCATCCCAGTCACCTAAATCATACGGTCTGTAACCTCTCTCCCGTATCTTCTCCCTCATAGTTTCTGCATACCCGCAACCACTCTCACAAGGTGTGCATTTTTCCACAAAATAATAATGTACTCTCCCAACCTTGCCCCTTGAAAATACCTCAGCATCAAAATCCTCAACAGGTCTATTCATAGGGAAATGGTTCTCTCTAGTCAACTTCAATACCTTGCCGCATTCAGTCTCCAAAGCCAATGCAGATGAACCATAACCTATTAATTGCTTTATCTTAACATCCTTAACTTCTGTCTCGTTTAATGCCTTCGCATACTCAACCAACTCTTTTTGGTTATCCCGAAACATTCTTGTATCACACATTGCTCGTAAAAAATCACCAACCAACATTGGTTTATCAGCCATCAAACTGTCGCTGCGGCCTACGTTTGCTATTGTCCTTAACCCCGTCTTTACAAACTTATCCGGTGACTGTGCACAAAAAACAGGTGCCTGTCTGTTATATCTATATTGTTGGTTATACGGAGTAATGTTGTTAAATGTTACCTTCATAATATTATAAAGCACATAAAAAATATTTTTGCGCTAAACTGCAAAAATATAATATACAAAAAGCTCTCTAATCATTAAACAAACAAAATTATCCACAATCTTGTCTAAAAAACTAAGCCATATAATCTAATTTAGCTTCTTTTTTCATTTGCGCTTCAGTGTGTTTCTTCCAAGCAGACGCCACCTGATACATAAACTGTGCCTTAGCAGCCTGTGTTTCATTCTTAACATCTTGTTGATGTAATGCGTTAAAGTTGGTTGTATTTCCTGCATAAATCCCAGCCTGTCTGATACCGCCTAACATCGCTTCATTCGCTTGCATCATAGCAAGTCCCGCTCTATGTTGAGCATGTATAGCCTGAAAATTTGCAATTGCTGAAACTAACATCCGTTCCCTTTACACACTAATATTTTACGCATGCTTATTCTATCATAATTTTTCTATTTTCGCAACTACCTGATTCGATAATTTAATATTTAGATACAATTTTAACCCCATATATGTATTAATATATTTACATTTTCTATAGTTTTATACTATAATACAGTTAGAGGTATATTATGTTCAATGTTACAAAAACACATGAAATAACTGTCGATACAGTTATCTTAACGCTTAAAGACAATAGTCTAAAAGTCTTATTGGTTAAAAGAGAAAACGAACCATTCAAAGGCAAATGGGCAATCCCCGGCGGTTACGTCAAAATGTCTGAAAACCTTGACGAAGCTGCTATGCGTGTTCTTAAAGAAAAAACAAACGTAGATAACATCTACCTCGAACAATTATATACCTTCGGTGACCCGCTTCGTCACCCTATCTCCCGTGTTATTACCTGTGCATACTTTGCACTAATCAGAGCGGAAGATGTTGACGTAATCTCTGATGATAACGTTGCATGGCACAAAGTCGATGACCTGCCTGCCCTCGCATTCGACCACAAAGAGATTATCCAGTATTCACTTAAACGTACCCGTGAACGTCTTGAACTCTGTCCGGTTGCGTATCAATTATTGAACGAGAAATTCACTCTTACCGAAATGCAAAAAGCCTACGAACTAATCATGGGCAAAACCCTCGATAAGAGAAATTTCAGAAAGAAAGTTATTCAAACAGAAGGGCTTATCGAATTAGGCGAATTTTCTAAATCTACCTCTAAACGTCCTGCGAGACTTTATACATTTGAACACATTAGCCTTAATTCAAAACGTGCCCACTTTATTAAAAAGGAGAAAACAGAATAATGTTAAGTTTTGTATGGGCTATACAAGTTATATCAGCAGTTTTACTAATCGGATTAGTACTAATCCACTCGCCTAAAGGTGACGGACTTGCAGGAATCGGCGGCTCTGCTCAAATGTTCTCATCTCAAAAAGGTGCTGAAAAGAACTTGAATAAGTTAACTACAATAGTAGCTATCGTATTTGTAGTGTGTGTATTTTTATTAGGCTTCGGCATCGTTAAATAGATGAATATTCTAGTCACAGGTTCAACAAGAGGTATCGGTAAAGCTATTGCCGAATCGCTTCAAAGTATCGGCAACGTATACCTAACCGGAAGAAATGAAGAGCTCTTGAAGTGCTCTGATTGTGCCGGCTATTGTGTATGTGATTTGTCAGCTAACCCTGATAAATTAGCCGAATTTGTTAAAAATAACAAAATCGATGTCCTTGTAAACAACGCAGGTGAATATATCTACGGCGCGATTGATAAAATGGGCACCGAACAGATTGAACACATCTGCGCAACCAACTTAATCGCGCCGATGAAGCTAATCTCATCAGCTGTGCCCTATATGAAAACCCAAAAATTTGGTCGTATAATAAACATAGGTTCAATCTCAGGTGTTATGGGCGAAGCCTATGCAAGCCTTTATTCATCAACAAAATCAGGGCTCATTGGACTAACAAAAGCGTTAGCGCTTGAGCTTGCAGAGTATAACATAACCGTAAATACTATCAATCCGGGTTGGGTTGATACGGAACTTGGCAATTCATCTATCGAAGACAGTGATTTTTCAAAAGAAGAGATTCTTGAAACCATACCTCAGCGCAGGTTTGTGGAACCGGTTGAAGTGGCTAACCTTGTTAAATACCTTGTATCGCCCGAAGCGAAAGGGATTACAGGTCAATCGATTAACCTTTGTGCCGGTCTGAGTGTAGGGATTTAATCTCATCTAAATTATTTATTGACAAATATTTTTATGTAGCATAAATTATATTTGTTATGTTTAGAAAAAAGAAAAAAATAGAAGAAGAAATAGCTCAAATACTATTTGATAACTCGTTAGTGATATCAACGGCAGAATCCTGTACCGGCGGGCTTTTAAGCTCTCGCTTAACAGATGTTTCAGGCAGTTCACGATACATCAAGCTCAACTTTGTAACCTATTCAAACGAAGTTAAACAAAGCCTGCTTGGTGTAACCGCTCAAACTCTTGAAAACTGCGGTGCTGTAAGTCGTGAATGTGCTGCTGAAATGGCACTCGGTTTGCACGCAAAGACAAACGCTGATATCGTAATCTGTACAACAGGTATTGCAGGTCCTACAGGCGGTACACCAAACAAACCCGTAGGACTAATGTACGTTGCCATTAAATCAAACTACAAAGCAATCGTACAAGAATTCAGACTAAATCCGAGACTAAAACGCGACAAGATGAAATATCAGTTCACCCAATGCGCACTCGAGATGTTAAAAGAATTTCTGACAACTCCTAATGTATAGAGCCTGAGTTACCCATAGATACAAACTGCTCAAGTACCTGCGGACACTTGTTAATCAAGAACTGTGCAAGCTGTTTGGTGTCAATTTGTGATGCCACGATTGAGAACAAGTCTTCAGGCAGTTCTCTTGTCATAATCTGTAGTGATTCAGGGTTCAATGCTATCATTGATTTAACCATATCAGGCTTTTGCTGTTGACCGACCATGTTGATATAAGACTCTGAGCTGAAATTCAACATCACGCTCATATCTTCATTAGCCATTTGCATAATAATAGCCTGCTGCACCTCAGGGTCCAATGCAGCCATTGTTTCTTTAAACTGCTTGTCAGGCAGTGATGTCAGTTGATTGAGTACTTTGGAGATGTCTTTTGTATCAACAGCCTGCCCCGTAATCCCTTCTGTCATCTGGATTAACATCTCAGGGTCAAGATTACGTAACTGTGCTGTTATAACTTCTTTTTTCAAATCATCACTCATAAAGAATGCTTCAAGTTCTTCTTCCGGCATCATCTTAATAATTTGTGCCAACGGGAACGATTCCAATGCCACATTCAAAACTTCCGGTGCTGAGGCATACTGCAAGAGCTCTTGCAGCTTATCCTGAGTGAAGAAATTCAAGCCGACTACCATATCTTCTGAATCCAACATCAACAACACTTTCTCACGCTGTTCAGCAGACAGCTTATTGATAATATTGTATTTATTAGACGGCTCTGTTAACTTAAACGTATTGATAAGTTCATCGGCGTTGCCAAAAAGCTTGCGCCCGTAGTCTTTTGCTAAGGTATTCCCGCTTTCTGCTTCTGCTTTAATAACATCATCAATCGATTTATCAGCGTAACTCTGCCACCTTGATGTTGAAAGGTTTAACTGAGTCTTCAAATGATACTGGTCTGTATTCAGAGCAATCGACATAGTAATCTCCTGTGTTTATATATTATATATATACTAAGTCGATATGCGCAACAAAATTGCCATGTTTGTTACTTTTTGTAAAGCAGGCTTAAACAATCTGCGGGATAAGAACAGAAAGCGTTTCAGCAATTCTTCTGTGAGCGTCGGTCTTAAAATGGATACTGTCTTCGTTGCAGGTTTTTATTATACGATTAACGTCAAAGTACTCACAGTTTTCGTCTTTAGCGAGAAGTTTTAGCTTCTTTGAGAATTCAACAGTTTTTGCTATTGAGCGTCTGTTAAACATACATCCGAAATTACTGCGGTCGATGTTATTACCTATAATCGCAGGTGGCAAGAGTAAAATTTCGGTATCATAATGGTATTCTGAGCCTCTTATGATATTGATAAGTGTTTTTATACCTGTCAAAACAGCTTCAACTGAGGCGTGAAAGATTGTTTGAAAATCGTTCAAACCGAGCATAATAATAACCAAATCGGCATGAGAATATTTTTGAAGACAGTCGGGCAGATAATCTATGCTGCAGGTTTTATAGTCGCCATAATCCTTAAAGATGACGGTTCTTGCGTTGTAGCCTTCTTCGATTATGTTGTATTCATCTTTTAAAAGTTCTTGCAAAACACCTGTCCAGCGGGTTGAATTATCATATCTGCCGCCGTTTTCAGGGTTGAAACCATAAGTATTACTATCACCAAAACATAAAATATTTTTCATAGTTTTAGGATAGATAAACCTAAAAATCTAAACTATTAGCTATGTCGGTACTGTTTTAAGGTTATTCCGGACGCATAAAGAAACTCGCTATTTCATTATGTTTCAGCACTTTTGAAATAGGTCTTCCGTGAGGGCATGTATAAGGTAGTTTGCAGCCTCTCCAGTTTTTGATAATCTCTTCCATTTGGAATAGGTTCAACGGAGTGTTTGCCTTAACCGCCGCTTTACAAGAGGTAGTTATAAGGATTCGTTCTTCAAGGTTATTTATATCGCCTTCAATATTTTCCATAATATCGGCAAGAATCTCTTTAGGGCTGTATTTTGCAAGTAGCTGAGGAATTTTTCTGAAGATAATCTCGTTATCGTTCATAAAATCAATACCGTAGCCAAATTTTTCAAACTTTGGAAGGTTATTCTTTATAATCTCTGCTTCTTCAGCACTAACAGGTAAAACATCAGAGATGAATAACATTTGTGAAGCCGGTTCATGTTGCGCCTGTAAGGTTTCGTAGATATATCTCTCATCAGCAATGTGCTGGTCTACAATCTCAAGCCCGTCTTCTTTTTCTATTAAGATATAAGTGTTTTTGTACTGACCGATAATGTTTTCTCGCTGGACTTCTTCTTTTTTAATCAATTGTTTTTGTTGAACGTGCTCAACTTTAGTGTATTGAACGGGTCTTTCTTCATCTTCAGTGTTTATTGAATCAAACGCGCTCAAAATCTTGCTGATATTAACAGTGTTTTCTTCAATCATATCCATTTCCGGTGCTTTAGGTTCAGGTGATTTGAAGACGTCCTGACTAACAGAATACACATTCTCTTTTCTTGTTATATGAGGTAGATTCATCAATGCTGTTTCGATTGACGTTCTTATGAAATTAAATATCTGGTTAGGGTTTTTGTATTTAACCTCTTTTTTCGTAGGGTGGACGTTTATGTCGATATCCTCAGGCGGCATGCTCAAATTTAAGACTACAAACGGGTATTTGCCGTTTGGTAGTGAGTTTCTGTATGCCATGTCGATTGCCTTTATGAAAACGGGACATTTTATAAGTCTATCGTTTACAAAAATATGGTAATCTTTTTTGCTTGTACGGGTGAAATCCGGTGTACTTACGTAACCTGAGATATATATTTTTGAGATTGGGTCATCGTTAGATACGGGTCTGAGGTTTGAAAAAAGTGTTTTAGAGAACACAGTTTTGATAGCACCTTCAAGCCCTCCGACACCGTCTGTTTTCAGTGTTGTTTTGCCGTTGTTCTTAAGCTCGATTGCAACGTCAGGGTTTGAGATTGCTATCGCGGTTACAAGTTCTGAGATGTACGAAAACTCTGTTTTTTCGCTTTTAAGGAACTTTAGCCTTACGGGGATATTGTAGAAAAGGTCTTTTATTTCCATAATCGTGCCTATGGCGCAGCCTGTTTGTGAGTGTTCGACTTCGGAGTTTTCGCAGACAACTTTTGTACCGTAATCGTTGTCTTGTGTACGGGTTGTACAAACTACTTTGGCAATAGAAATTATGCTTGCAAGCGCTTCACCTCTAAACCCTAGGGTGTGAATGTTGTAGAGGTCTTCGCCTGTAGAGATTTTGCTCGTAGCGTGTTTTGAGAACGCTAAGACGATATCATCGGGGTGGATTCCGGAGCCGTTATCGGCAACTCTAATGTTACGGCATTCGTTAGAGATTTCAATGCTTACACGAGTTGCACCCGCGTCGATTGAGTTCTCAACAAGCTCTTTTACAACAGATGACGGACGCTCGATTACTTCCCCTGCTGCTATTTGATTTATTGTATGCTGATTTAACTGTTTAATCCTGCCCATAACAACATTCTATGTAAATTGGGATAGCTTTGCAAGATTTTATTGCGCGTTTGTAAAATACTTTCTGAATTGTGGGTATTTTTCTTTTAACCGTTCAGGGAATGTTTTAAATGCCTTTTTGGGTGAAACTCTATAAGAGCTGATGTTTACATCAACGCCCATTTCTTCGTGCATAGTTTCTTTTATGACATACGGATACCATTCGCGTCCTCTGAGTTTGGACGTTTGTCCGGCTTTCATAATATCTTCTATATAGTGTTTGCAATATTTCGGGATATCAGGGTATTTGCGCATAAAATATTTCATCGGAGTATTGCTGCGTTCTTCGTTACGTGATTTTGTTACAAAGATGAAGTTGTAGGCTTCGTTTACCCCGCCTTTTGATTCCGGAACGATGTGTTCAATTGTACCAAGAGATTCACTTACGAGTCTTTTGGCAATGGTTTTATCGTCTTTATCTGCCATTTCAACAATGAACGCATCGACACTGTCTTTTGAGGTTGGCAGAGTGTTTGCTAAATCTATTATCGGTTCAAGCTCGTTTGGCTCACCAAGGGTCTCAGGGATGAATTCTTCTTGAAGCTCTAATATGCGTTCAAGTGGAGTTTTGCCTTTGACGTTAGTGTTATAAGGTTGATCGAGAAATAGGCTGTGGGCTTCGCGGAACCTTTTCATAGCCGGTTTTCTTTGAGCTCCCGGAAGTTTTCGAATGCTGTTTTCTATTTGTTTAAGAGTTTCGTATTGTGAAATTCTGACAAGATCGTTTATTAATCTGTGCTTCTTGAAGTGGTTACTGTCTTCTTTAGGAAGAAGTATTTGTGGTCTGGATTTGTCTATTAAGCCATAAACCTTGTTTCTGTTGCTATCTGAAAGGTTTGCTGAAAGTTCCTCCATTTTATCTAAGATTTTGGCTTGAGTTTTAATTATATTTTGGATTGCTTGAGGTTTTTCTTCTGTCAAGATTTCGTTTAGTGAAGCGTGACGCTCTTTTTGTAAACCGGTTTCAAGCATATAGAATACTGTTTCTTCAACGGGAAGCATGCTTTCTGTATATTGAGACAGGTATTTGATTTTGTCACGACTTGTACGAGTTTTGGAGAGATCTTGATAGATTTGGTTCATCTCTTTGTTATTCAGGATAATAACGTCGCTGTATGGGTCACGGATTCCTGATAGCCCTCTTAAGAATTGACCTTCTGTAACACTGGATTGAAAACTTACGTTTTGTGTTACCGGTGTTGTGCGCTGAAACTTATCACAGCTCAAGCCTTTGTTGTCTATACTCTGCGGGTTTGTGACCGTATTATAGCGAACGGTGAGTGGTTGATATTGAAGGTTTACAGTTGGAATTATTTGCATTATGGATAGTTAAAAACATGAAAAAGATTTTTTTTGCGGGTAGCAAAAAATTTTTTTAGGCGGTTTTTAGGAAGTATGAAGTGTAGTTTTTTAACAATGACGAATTTTTATAGACTACAGTCTTTAGGTAATCAGAGTGCTAAAACTCCGAGTTTTTGCGGCAGAGCACAGGAAAAACTTATTAAGAAACTGATGGCGAGCAAGAACCCGAAGGAATGGAAATATACGTTCGATGAGATTAAGGGTGTGTATGAACATTTGGGTTATGATGTTATGTACAAACGCGGCTCACACGCTATTGTTAATGTAAACGGTACGAATGTGCCATTGGTTATACCTCATAAGGATAAGTATGTAAGCCCAATGGATATCAAGAATTTGAAAGCTGTTATTCGTGGCGAGATTAAGTAATAAAAAAAGTTTTTAAACCGGGAACTTTTTAACATAGATAGCAGCGATATCGAACGCTTCACGTTCCAGCAGGATTTTTGTATAGAGCGGTGATGTTACGGGTGGATAGTTTTGAATACAATTCAGATATATCATTGCTTTTTGGTAGGTTGGGCTGCCTTTTTTGTGTTTGGTTTCGGCAGGCGGGATATTTGCCCATGGAGAAGTTGAATAGCGTTTTTCAGCGTAGTCGTTTAGTGACTTTTCTTCAATCATGTTTTTGGGTTTTTGGTGAGTCCAGGCTTTGATAATGGTTTTGTCGTCAATACCTTCTGTTTCTCTAAGGATTTGGTGTTGTTTAGCGTGAACACATTCGTGGGCGATTTTTTGGATGATGAACCGGCGATGTTCTTTGGGTGAGACATCTTCTACGATTAGCTTATCGAAGCCGAGGCTTCCGTTTTTGTTTTGGGCTTCAACAAATTGGTTTGCTGTTTCGTTGTTTATGAAAAGAGGCAGCTTATCGGAGGGAGATATTAGTGGGATTTTGACTCCGTTTTTGATGCCTACGATTTTTTTGTCACTTGTCATCAGGTCATAGAGGTTCATCTCTATCTCGTTTTTGTTGAATGTGAAACCGCCGCCTAGTTGTGATGTTTCGTCATAGACGAAGTTTAGTTTAGCGGGGTTATCGATTTGAAAATCTTTGTTTATGTTGTTATAGATTTCATCTATTTCGTTTTTGGGGAAGAGTGAGTCGAACTTTTTGCGAGCGATTGTTTCGGGAGTTAGAGTTGATTGAAACGAATCGTTTGGTTGCACAGCTCCTTTAAATCCGACACTTTTTGAGAGCGGATTGAGAGGTTTTATAGATGAGACTGTATTCAGATTAACTAACATACTTAACTAAAACCCGTACAGCTACATTTTTGCCACTTTGTAAAGCAAAGGTTTACACAATGTAGAGAATATAGAGTTGTTGGATTAATTTTTGTAAATCATTTATATGATTTTTTGTTAAAATTTATGAAAAATAGGGTATAATATAATTAAGCGGTGTATTTGCCATTTGGCAGTACACTGTTTTCATTTTTATAAGTATTTAAAAAGTTATACATATTAGGATTTTCTTTTTCACAAAATTCTTTTAATTTATATGTTATACCTATGTTATTTAAACTTCCTGTTTGCTTTGAATAAGCAAATTTTGGCAATAGTATTCTAAAGAAAGGATATTCAGGATTATCATCTTTAAAGGCTCTGTTGACATTATATGCACATAGGTCCGTAAGCTGAATAAAATTATTGTATTGAGAATCAACAAACATAATGTTTTCAATAATTTTTTTAATTCCTTTCCACGAATAACCTTCTTCAACTTGTAGTGTGTGAGTTCGATTTAACATTTTTTCAATATTATCTGAACATTTATCCATAATAACAATAGCTTGCTTATCATGATGATTATATTCCATAAATAAAGAAATTCTTTCTAATAAGTACTGAATGGCAAAGATATTAGGTTCAGGTTTATTTATTCCATAGTATCTTAGCAGAGAATCTTTGTTAATAACTGTAGAAATTAGAGTGCAATTGTTATTAACAATAATATCCATTAAACCACAAGAAAGTTGTTTCAATTCATCTTTTGATAAATTTGCAAGATACTCATGTTTTTCTCTTTCCTTTGGGAATCTTATCCAATTTGATTTTACTTCTAAAATTGGTGCAGTATTAGTTTTGAAGATAGCTGTTTTTAATTCATTAACTTGATGATTGATAGATTTCCAATCATTAGCGTTAATACCTAAAGCATTAAATACAAAATACTTTGAGCCTGAATTATATGCAATTTCTCCTGATTCATCAATATAGAATAAAAACATATTCCCTCTTTATATTGGTAGTGTTAACTTTTTCTTGCTTTTAAATCTCGTTCTTCTATCTTGTCTCGACGTGATTCGGGAATTAGGTTATATAAGTCGTCAATCTGTTTATTTTCAGTAATCATTTTTTCAACAATGAAGTTCAATAATGAAAATAAAGCATTGGTAATTTCGGGGTTATCTTGAATATCAATTAACCCCAATTCATGAACAGCATCATTTCCTGTAACTCTTACAAAGTCAAATGCTTTTTGTAACTTTGTAGATAATCCGTTAGCAACTAATATCCCGATTTTATCACTTATTTTTCCATTATATTTTGATTGTTTACAATCATCACAAATTTCATCACACAATTTATCAAGTGCAAGTCGTAATAATGCTGCTGCACCTCTTGCTGATTTATTGGATATTTCACGTGCTTCATTATATAGTTCTTTGACGTTTTCCGGCATGTCATCGTTTGGCATAGGAGCAGTAGAATTTGATGGGATAAGCATCTCTTGACCATTCCAAACTATTACTTCATCACAGCAGGAACATTTGGAGGCTGAAAGGTTTGTTCCTAAGCTACCGCTATAATAAGAACCATTTAAAAAAGAGCAGTCATCGTAATAATACATACGGGCATATGCTCCGCAATATGGGCAATTAAAAGCATCTAAATCAATTTGGGGTGCTACATATTTCTTATCCATCTTTAATCCTTATTCATATTTATAAAAACTATTCATCAATCAAGGTGAAATCATCGCCAAGATTATTTTCGAGCATTTTAGCAAAATCAGAAAACTTAACTCCTGCAGCTTCTGCAATTTTCCAAGCAGTTGACAAACTACAACCTACAATTCCGTGTTCAATTTTACTTAAATTTCCACGGTCAATATCATATTCATCAGCGAATCGTCTTTGTGATTTACCGGTTATTTTACGTAATTGTTCAAAAATCACACCGCTTGAAACTTTAAACTTATTCAACTTTTCTTCATCTGGTTGCATATTTACAGCATACCTGTTATCATATTTGTATGTTCTGAAAAAAACCAGCCACAATGGAGGTTATTATGTAAAATATTTATTTGCTAAGATTAAAATTTTATAAATATCCTTAAGGTTATCTTGTGGGAATGTTTGCAAAATTTCAGTTATTGCACTCAGATAATCAAGATGTTCTTTTAATAGAGCATTAGGCTTAGAAGAAAAAAGAACTACCGGATGTATATTAAGTGCGTTACAAAGTTTAGCTAAGGTTTCACTATTTGGATAATTTTTACCGGCTTCAATGCGGTAAATCGTTCCCGTATCTTTACCTATAAGTTCTGCGAGCTTTTCTTGAGTTAATCCCTTAGAAGTTCTTATCTCTTTTATAGAAATACCTATATTTTTTCTAATATCTTCACCATTCATAGTAATATAATAGGCTGTTTATTTATTTTAATCCACTTGTTTTCATGGTTATTATATAGGCGTTGTTTGCCTATAATAATATAAATAATGATTATTTTCTCATAGTATAAAGAGTAGTATCGAAGGAGTAAATTATGAAAAAGATTATTTTATTACTGGCTATGGTTTTGGGGTTAGCAGTGTATGCTGCAGAGAGAGTGCAAGTAACGCTCTCACGGGTCTATGACGGCGACACAATAGAAGTTATAAACGAGACTGGAGCAAAAGAAAACATCCGTCTAATAGGTATAGACTGTTACGAAACCTCTGCAAATAACAGAGCCTACAAACAAGCCTACGAAAACAAACTGTCAATAGAGCAAGTTATAGCAGAAGGTACAAAAGCTAAACTTGCACTTATAGAACTGTTTAAAACAAACGCAAACAAAAAGCTCTACTTAGAACGGCACGGCAAAGACCACTATAACAGAACATTGGGCATAATTTACTTAGGTAAAATAAATATTAACAAATACATGCTTGAATCCGGCAATGCGCTTGAATACATTTATATAAAACATTAAAAAAGCAGCAAAAAAAGAGACCCGTAGGTCTCTTTTTTAAATGGAGCGGGAGACGAGGCTCGAACTCGCGACATCCTCCTTGGCAAGGAGGCATTCTACCACTGAATTACCCCCGCAATTCATACATCCATAATACTAAATAAATTTCTTATGTCAAGTATATTTTTTCTTGTTGTATAATATTATTATGCCGATGTGGCACAGGTGGTAGCGCAACTGATTCGTAATCAGTAGGTCGGGAGTTCGAATCTCCCCATCGGCAAGTTTTTCAAAAATTTGTAGTAAAATTGCCTTCCCATCGGCAATTATCTCGTAACAAGCATAGGACTATCATGGCAGACAAAATAATTATCTTCTCAGGTAAACAATACTCCGGCAAGGACACAGCAGGCAAAATCTTCCTGGAAGCCATGCCCAACTTTAAACGCTGTGCCATGGGCGACATAATAAAGCTCGAATACGGTAAACAACATAACCTCACCTACGAAGAAATCGAAAAAAATAAACCACTCTACCGTGCCGGTCTCATAGAACTCGGTAACTATGGTCGTAGCCAATCCCCTGACTACTGGCTCGAAAAAATAATAGAAACCCCAGGTAACATAATAGTAACAGATGTCCGTGTTCCCCACGAATACGAAGTCTTCAAAAACGCCGGCGCTATCTCTATCCGCATAGAAGCTGCAAGAGACGTCCGCGCCCAACGAGGTACCCTAATAGGTGAAGACGATATCACAGAAACCGGACTGGATAACGTTACCGACTGGGATTACATAATAGAAAACAATTCCGATTACCCTTCCTTCAAAAAGTCCGTATTGCAAGTAATCGAAAATTTGATATAATAGTCCTATGAACAATATAGCTAAGAAGTTATCAGTCGCATTCTATTGGCACATGCACCAGCCGGTCTACGAGCTTGACGGCGTATTTTATATGCCCTGGGCTAGACTTCACGCTGTAAAAGACTATCTCGATATGGTTAACATCTTAGAAAAGTTCCCGAAGCTTAAACTCAACTTCGACGTTGTTCCCGCACTCGTTGACGATATGCTTCAATACACAGAAAAAGGGTTCAACGATATCCACTCAACTATAACCCTAACCCCCATAGAAGATCTCGATGACAGTGAAAAAGAATATATTCTGAACAATTTCTTCAACTCAAAATACGAGACAATGGTGCGTAAATACCCGCGCTATAAAGATTTGTCCTACAAAAGATACTTTGAAGAAAAAAGCAGACCGGAAGATTTTACAGATCAGGAATACTCTGATATCATTGCGCTTTTTAACCTCTCCTGGATTGACCCGTCTCACCATAACAGGTATGAAGGTCTAAGTGAACTTATCGCAAAAGGTGAGAACTACACGCTTGAAGACCGTCGTAAAATAATCGACATTCACCAGCAAATAATGCGTGATATCATCCCGACCTATAGAAAATACATCGAAGAAGGAAGAGTAGAAATTACAACAAGCCCATATTATCATCCGATAATGCCTATCTTATGCGATTATGAAACAACAACAGCTAACCTGCCTGATAGAGAAAATCTGCCGGTAAACTTCGACCTCAAAGAAGATGCTCATCAACAGGTAAAATTGGCTCTGGATAAGATAGAATCAGCACTTGGTATGAGACCAAAAGGGTTTTGGGCGTCTGAATACTGTCTGACAGATGAAGTCCTTAAGCTTCTTGCTGAAGAAGGGCTGAATTGGACGATTTCCGATGAAACTATTCTTTCAAAAAGTATCGGGTTTGAGTTCGTAAGAGATTTTAAAGGTAACCTCGAAGACCCATACTATCTGCTCAAAACCTACAATTACAACACAGAAGATTCTGATATAAACATTATCTTCCGTGATTCGCATCTGCCAAATCTCATAAACTTTGAATACTGTAATGTTGATGCGAAAACAGCGTCTAACGATTTGTATAACAAAATCAAATCTGTTCAAAACAAATTACTGGTTTCACCTGATGAAAACCACCTGTTAACAATAGCACTCGACGGTGAAAACTGTTGGGAAAACTACGAAAACGACGGTAACGACTTCTTAGAAAGCATATATTCAAAAATAACAGCAGACGATTCCATAGAAACAGTCTTGATAAGCGATTATATCTCAGCAGACAGAAACCCGAAAATCCTAACAAAAATCCACCCGGGTTCTTGGATAAACAAAAACTTTAACTTCTGGATAGGTGAACCTGTTAAAAACCTTGCTTGGCAATACCTGTGCAATGTTCGAAACGATGTTTTAAATATTTTAGAATCTCAGCCTGACAAAAAAGATGAGGTAATGAAAGAAATCTATATCGCAGAAGGCAGCGATTGGTTCTGGTGGTATGGTGAACCTAATAACTCCGGGCAAGATAACGTGTTTGATTTCTTGTTCAGAGAGCACCTGAAAAATACTTATAAAATTTTAGGTGTAAACCCGCCAAAATATCTTGACATCTCAATTATTGAATCGGCTTCAAAACAGAACAATTACAATCCTTATGCGACACCGTCTGCAAAAATGTTGTATACAAAAAGCATTAATTTGATTGACGGACCTGTGTTCCACGAGAGTAAACTGTTTGATAATATAAGCTATGGGTTTGATAACGACAATATTTATTTTGAGCTTAAATTAAATGCAAAACTTGATGAGTTTGAAAATAAAAAATCAAAGATACATCAGTTCTGTATATATATGAGAAACCCGAAAGCAAACAGGGACGGTTCAAACATAAGATTATCTCACAAGACGGATGTAGTATTCCCAATCTTAAAAGAAAAATACCATAATGAACTATCAATAACCTTGCTTGATAACAAGTTATTCCCGTCATACTTATCTGTTGCTATGCCTGATAATATGTGGAAACTGGTAGATTCAGACGGATTAAATATAACATATAATGAAAAACTAAGTATTCGTATTCCGTTTAACGATATTGGAATTCAGTCAGGCGAACAGTTAGAGTTCTTTTTTGTGATTGCAAACTCGGGTTTAAGAAGTGCATTTATGCCAAAAGACACTCTTATCCCTGTTCAAAGACCATAAAAAAAGATTGGCTTTTTACCAATCTTTTTTAGTTTATTTTGCTGTTGCAATTATTTGAACTTTTGTTTGCATCATTTCTTCTGTAATCAGCCATTTGCCGTTTGGTTGTTTTTTGACTACCATATAGGCTTTTAACTTATAATTTTCACCTGAAGGCTGGCGAAGTGAAGAGATTTTGTAAGTATCTGTTCCTGTTTGGGCAACAGATACGTTTGAGTAATAGTTTTTATAACGTCTTACTTTCGCGATAGCCTGACTTTTTTTCATCTCGCTGATATATCTTTGAGTATTAGTAACTCTGGTAACAGTTGTTCCGTCTTTTTTCAATACAACTCTGATAATCTTAGCGTCAGGAGCGTACATAGTAGTAAGAGTCGGGCTATAATTGTTTGCAGCATTCACATAACTGTGAAAGAAGTTCAGAGCTTCTGCTGATGTACTTGCAGCGAAAGCAACACCGCTAACGACTGTCATAACTAATAAACTAACGAATAAATTCTTGATATTTTTAAACATCCGGTAAAGTCCCCCTAACATCTGCGACTTCGTCACATTCGAGATTAAACGCTTTATGTAAAGCAACGATTGCTTTGTTAGCATCAAGTTCATCAACGAGACAGCTGATTTTAATCTCACTTGTAGAAATCATCTTTATATTAATATCATCATCTGCAAGAGTATTAAACATCTTAGCAGCTATACCCGGTCGGTCAATCATACCTGCACCAACAATTGAAACTTTGGCAATATTTTCGTCGACCTGAAATCTGCTTGCCCCGATAGCTTCTTTCATATTATCGAGGGTTTTGAGTGTTTTATCCAAATCAGCTTTATCGATAGTAAACGCGATATCGTTGGTGTTTTCTATCTTTCTTGCATACGATTGAATAATCATATCAACAGATATATTAGCTTCAGAAAGCTTGTTAAATATCTGAGCAGCGCGTCCGGGTACGTCAGGTACGTCACAGACAACAATCCTGAGTTGTGTAAGGTCTGCGGCAACACCTGTAACAGGTCTTTGAAGTTCCATATCTTCTACTCCTACAATTAATGTTCCTAAATTTTCGAGTTTAAAACTACTACGTACTCTAAGCGGTACGTTAAAAGTTTTTGCTGTTTCAACAGCACGCGGATGAAGTACGTTAGCACCTACTCTTGCAAGCTCAAGCATTTCTTCATAAGAGATAGTTTGAAGTCTTGAAGCTGTTGGGACAACGCGCGGGTCAGTTGTATAAACCCCTTCAACATCGGTATAAATATCACAGCGTGCAGCTTCCAGCGCTGCAGCCAATGCAACTGCAGAGGTATCTGAACCGCCTCTGCCTAATGTTGTAACTTCACCCTCAGGTGTTACACCCTGGAACCCGGCAATTACTACAACTTTACCTTGGTTCAAGTGGTTTTTTATCCTGTCTGTTTTAATATCTACAATTCTTGCTTTTGAATGTACGTTTTCGGTAATAATCCCTACCTGCATAGCATTCATACTAACCGCATCACCGCCTGCTGCCTGAATAGCCATTGCGAGCAGCGCGATTGAAATCCCTTCGCCTGTTGACAATAACATATCCATTTCACGACCTGAAGGGTTTGGTGAGATTTCTTTTGCCATTTTAACTAAATGGTCTGTTGTGTGTCCCATTGCAGAAACGACTACTACAACGTCGTTACCCAAGTTCTTTTCTCTTAATATAGTATTTGCAACATTTTTAATTTTTGATGTATCTGCTACAGATGTTCCGCCAAATTTTTGAACAATTATTTTTCTATTCATAATCCCTCAAAAGCCCTTCCAGTTCAGTCTTTTCGTCGTTATAGAGTAGTTTTAAACCTAATGTCTCTATCCTTTTTGCAACCTCTAATGCTTTTTCTACATTATACTTATAACTATTTTGTTTTGCAAGATTATAAGTAATAATAAAATAATTATTTAACAACGCTTCATTCGTTGTTGTTTTCATTATTTTTTTGAACTTTGTATTGGCGAGTTCGTAATTCTCTTTCTTTATCAGGAATTTCATATACTCTAAGATAATATCTTCGGATTCATTAGAGTATTCAAGTGCTTTTTCAAACGCGGTTTTGGATTTTTCAACATTTCCGAGTTCAAGATAACAAATAGCTTTGAACATATAGTTTTTGCCTTTTGTTTCGTAATCTTTCTCACACTTTTTCAGTAATTCCATTGCGTGTTCATAGTTTTGGTTATCCATTTCAATCTCTGCATAAAGAAAGTTTGCAAGATGATTATCCGGATTGATTTCGAGTGATTTTGCGATATTAGTCATTGCCATTTCTTTATTATCGGTTCTCCAGAACGATAGAGCTAAGCAGGCATATATTTCATAACTGTTTTTGTTCGGTAAGAATTCGTTGGCTTTTTCAAGTTTCTCGATTGCATCACCGTGGTGTCCGAACTTTTGCAGAGATGTTGCCCACGAAAGATATAGGTAATAAGTTTTTAGCCCATTCATCTCAGCCATTTTATAGAACGTTAGGGATTCTTTTTCTTTGTTTTTCATTGCATAAATATCACCGAGTAACAGATAAGTTTCTATTTTGAACTTGAATATAGTAAGTGCTTTTTTAGCAAACGATATAGCTTCATCATACTTTTCGGTTTTGAAATATATATATGCGATATTATGAAGTGCTTCGTGGTTGTTTTCTGTACAGTTTGCGACATGCTTCAGGCAAGAAAGCGCTGATTCGTAGTTCCCGAGTTCGATATCAACGATTCCGAGCATGTATAAAGGTCTTATGTCTTTCTTGTTACGTTCCATAGACAGCTCAAGCTTTTCTTTAGCAGAACGATAGTGTTTTTGTTTAATAAGCAGAGCACCCCAAGAAAGATAAGCTTCTGAATCATCGGGGTTAATTTTTATGGCATGCTCATATTTTCTGATAGCGTCATCTGAATTCCCCATGACTGCAAGGCAATTCCCCCACAACACCAGTGCTTTAGCGTTAGATTTGTCTTTTTTATAGGCTGCAAGATAGAACTTTATTGCCTGGTTATAATCGCCTGTGGATTGTTTTATGACACCGAGATTCAATAGGGCATTAGATGATTTTGACGGAAAGCAAACGGCGCTTCTTAAGAGGTCTTCGGCTTCCTGTAATCTGCCCATTGAATACATGGATGATGCCATGTTTATAAACGCGTTTGAGGGCATGGCAGGAATTTTGCCGAGTTCTTTGTATCTGTCAACAAAAGAACTCGCACGCTTTATCTTCTCAATTATTTTACTTATCAAATCCTTTGACTTTATAAAATATTTGTTAGACATAAATACCTTAAACCATACTTACAGATACGTTAATTATAACATGAAAAATAAATTGTAACAGTTTTGTCACAAACTAACAAAAAAAATTATTGTTTGATTTAATATGAGTGTAGGTTAAATAACAATGAAATTTAGATTGGAAACTATGAAATTTAAAAACCATACAACGCAAAATCTAATAGAAGTCATTGAAAGATTAGTGTTTATTTCTAACGTACGACAGCTAAATTTCCAACAATATAAAAGGAACGTATGATGATCAATAGGGTAGCAAGTTCAATAATCCCAAAAGCGACAAGCGTACTTGCAAACAATGCAGGTAAAAAGGGTGGACGACTTAAAAAAGCTTTGCAGAATCCGGTTTTACATAATGTACTGAAAACTGCAAACGAAAATCAGTTAATGACAAACGCAACTTATGCTTTAGCGTTATGTTGTATCGCAAGACCGATAACAAACTTTGCGGTCACAAAGGATAAGCAGGACGCAGGTTATGCTTCATCCCACTCAATCGCATCAGGTGTAATGGGATTTGTATGGCCGATGATTTTTGCAACACCGATTGCGATAGGTATGAGACAGATCCTTAAGAACCCTCAAAAATACCTCAAACCTTCAAGAATTAAACAATTCTATCCGGACGTAAAAATTGTCGACGAACTCGACAAAGCAGGCAAGAAAATCGGAGAGAAGGTTGCCACTAACGCAAAAGGCAAAATGTTGAGAACTGATGGAACAATATTAGGACAAGAAATAGAACCGTTTATGATATATGGAGATGTAGAGAGAGCCGCGTTTGAAGCAAAAAATGCCGGCTTTTTTGTTGATAAAAACGGTACAGTTCGCTCAAAATCAGTATTCAAAACTGAAAAGGGACAATTCAAGCTTGATGAAAAAGGCAACAAAGTCGGTTGTGCTGTACAAGGAGACGGTTTGTCTATTGATAAAGAAGGAAATGTTCTTTGTGAAATAGTAGAAGAAATCAATGGAGAAAAAGTTAAGCAAATAGTTCCTATGTCAACACTTTCTGATAGGGCTCTTACTCCGATAACAGAAGAAATGGAAATGGGCGTTAAGAAAGAAGAAAATGTTAAGAAGTTTATAAATATGGTACCGGATACTATCCTTGCAATACCAAGAGCATACTTAACAATCAAACTTATTCCGCCAATATTAAAAGGTTTAGGTATCCAAAAAGCACCAAAAGGCGGTGCAGCAACTCCACAACAAGAAAATAATTCACAACCTGTAACATTAGCTATGAGAATGAAAGAATTACAATCACCGTTCTCAGCTATGAGAAAGGGGGCGTAAATGACTATATCAGCAATCAATCCTACAATGTCATATACATCACCTAACTTCAAGGGCGCTCCAAGAATGAACGCAGCTAATGTTCAAAGAGTAGCAGCGACTGTAACAGACGCTACAGAAAAAGCTCCGGGTGCTATTAAAAGATTCAGAAATGCTTGGAACAAAAAATATGGCGAAATAGTTGAAAAGTATATTACAAAACCTGTTTTAGCACCTGTTATGAACTCTAAGTTTATCGGTGATTTTGCAGAAAAAACAAAGAATATCGATAAAATGGCTTGTCACATGACAACAGCAGGTTCTGTTGTTACAACTGCGACTTATGCAGGTGCGTCTCTTAAAACTTTAAGAAAAGACGAAGAACAAAAGAAACGTGCTAAGACACTCGTTTTAAATCAGGTAATGGTAACAGGCTTATCAACATTAGGTGCGTATACTATCAACGATTGGCTCGGCGAGAAGACTAAAAAATTAGGTTATAAATTCAGAGAAGCTAACCAAGGTAATCCTAATTTATCAAGTTATATGAAAGGTTTTAAAGTCGCTCAAGGATTATTAATCTTCTCAGTAATGTACAGATATATCGCGCCGGTAGTTGTTACTCCGTTAGCAAGTAAGCTTGGTAACTACATTTTCGGTAAAGACGAAAAGAAACAGGCTCAGCAACCTGCACAGGCAACAGTAGTTCCTATGAAGGTAGCAAAAGAATTAAGCACACAAGCTTAAGCATAAGAAATAAAAAAGGGGTTGGCAATCGCCAACCCCTTTTTCTTATTTGTTATCAAACATTTGCTTGATACCGTCAACGGAACTCAGGATTCCTGTCGCTTCATAAGGCATGTAAACGACCTTGTTATCCTGACCTTCTGTCATAGTCTTTAAGGTTTCAAGATATTTCATAGCGATTAAGTACTTATCAGGCTGACCTTTGTCGTTTAAGGCTTCTATAATCTTAGTGATAGCTTGTTGTTCACCGTCAGCTTCAACGATTCTGGCTTGAGCTACACCTTCAGCTTTAAGTATTGCTGCCTGTTTTTCACCTTCTGCGATGTTGATTGCTGATTCTTTCTCACCCTCAGCTTTTAGAATAGCAGATTTTTTCAAGCCCTCTGCTTCTAAAATAGCAGCACGTCTGTCACGTTCAGCCTTCATCTGTTTTTCCATTGCTGTTTGGATTTCTACAGGCGGAATAATGTCTTGTAATTCAACGCGGGTAACCTTTACACCCCATTTGTTTGTCGCATCATCAAGGATTATTCTGAGCTCCTGGTTTATCTTGTCACGTGAAACAAGGGTTTCATCCAAATCTATCTGACCAACAAGGTTTCTTAATGTTGTCTGTGTCAACTTTTCAATCGCATCAGGCAGGTTTTGAATTTCGTAAACTGCTGATTTCGGGTCAACTATCTGAAAATACAACAACGCGTTGATACTGATTGTTACGTTGTCTTTTGTGATAACGTTTTGTCTTGGAAAATCGTATACTGTTTCTCTCAAATCGATTCTTGAGATGTCTTTGATTACATAGTATGTCTTGCCGTCTATACCTTTTTGAGTAGTCTTCCAGGTTATATTTCTCGGATTATCAAGAAACGGGATTATGAAATTGAACCCTGATTCTAAGACTTTATGAAACTTTCCGAGTCTTTCAATGATAATAACTTCTGCTTGCTTAACAATCACAATCCCTTTGATAAAGAACACGATTGCTAAAATAGTTAATAATGTAAGTGTAGACATTATGCCCCCCTCTTTCTTTTTTCTTTTCTTTTTTATTTATTTACCTTTTCAAAAATATCTCTAAGTACTATTTTAACGTGAGAATACGTTAATCCGCCCTGCATATAAACAGCGTAAGGCGGACGCATAGGACCGTCGGCTGAAAGTTCGATTGTAGAGCCTTCAATAAACGTTCCGCCTGCCATAATCAACTTGTCTTCATAACCCGGAACATCATCGGGAACAGGTGTTACGTAAGAATTGATAGGCGATAATGCCTGAATCGTACGACAAAACTCTTCTAACGGCTCAGGCTTGTTGAACGCTATTGTTTGGATTAAGTCTGTACGTTTTTCATAATACTTAGGTGTCGAAATATATCCGATATCTTCAAATATTTTTGCTGCCAGAACAGCGCCTTTGACAGCGTCACAAACAACAGAAGGCGCCATAAACAGACCTTGAAAAATCAATCGTAACTGGTTCAACATCGCACCGCCTTCACGTCCGATTCCGGGAGCTGTCAGTGCCATAGCTGCCTGCTCAACGTATTCTAGTTTGCCTGCGATATATCCGCCTGTTTCTACGATTCCGCCGCCTGCGTTTTTGATTAATGAACCCGCGATTAAGTCCGCTCCGACCTCTAACGGTTCTTGTTTTTCTACAAATTCGCCGTAACAGTTGTCTACAAAGCAGATACAGTCAGGGTTTTTGGATTTAACTATTTCACAAATCTTGCCTATGGTTTCAATATCAACTGACGGACGCAATGAGTACCCGCGTGAACGTTGGATTTCAACCATTTTTACGCTGCTGTCGATAGCTTTTTCTATCGCTTCCAAATCGACAGTACCGTCTTCTTTAAGCGCTACTTCATCATATAAAACCCCGTGTCCGATAAGCGATTCACGCTTGCCGCCACCAACTGTACCGATAACTTCTTGCATAGTGTCGTAAGGCGTACCGGTTACTGACACAAGCTTTTCACCGTGGCGAAGGTTCCCAAATAACGCACACGCTAATGTGTGTGTTCCGGATACAAAATGGTTACGCGCTAACGCTGCTTCTGCCTTGAATACCTGAGCAAACACGTTATCCAAAACCTCTTTGCCTAAATCGTCATGACCGTAACCTGAAACAGTGTAAAAATGTTCCGGTGCAACCTTGTTATCAATAAAAGCCCTTAAAACCTTCTCTTGATTGTAATCACGTATCTCTTCAAGCTCCTCAAACTGAGGACGCAAAATCTCTTCTGCCTGTTTTATATGCGCTATTGTTTTTTCGCTTACCATTTTTTCACCTATAATAGTTTAATATACATCTTCATTGGTTTAACCCTATCCATGCGGCGTAAATCAAGCCTGTTTTGACAAGGCGGAGTGAAGATTACCACATTCAATTCACCCTGTTTTATGTATTTGCTGATGTTTATCTCACATCGTTGCTTTTTGCCCGCATTCTCAAGGTTAAGATTCACAATCTCATTGTTTATTTTCATCTGTAAAACTTCTGTATCATTCTTGTTTGGAATAACAAGAATAGCCTGTTTTTTAGGTGCATAGAACGATTGAGAAATGTATTTGTCTTTTAGTTCAATCGGGTTTGTACCTAAACAAATCTCGTTATAATAATGTTTGAGGATAGTTTCAAAATTCATACGGCATTTTTGCGCCATATACATAGCACCAAACTGGCTCAAGCCGCAGCCGTGACCGAATCCGCCGCCGTAAGCTACGATATCGGACCAGTTACCCTCATCATCAATTTCATATTTAAAAACAACATTCGCGCTCGGTAATGCTTTACCGTCTTTTGTGAAAGCACGTCTGATTACAAGCTCTTTTTCGATTACGAAAGTGTTTTTATCAGTTACGACTTCCATAGAGATTATCTTGCCGGATTCGCCGCGTTTTGTTACTTTTATCTCTTTAAGCTCACCAAATTCATCGGAATGAGTGAGCGCAGGGTTTACAAACCCTGTTTTCGATTGAACGATAAGCGTTGCTTTGAGCGCTTTTTCAAGCTCTTCTTTTGTCCATTTTCTCGTCCAACGATAGAGCGGTGAGAACATGTCATAAGATATTGGTCTTGTTGAATAAAACTTATATGCTTCTTCTTCATCGTTCAGAGGTTTAAATTTTGGCAAATCGGGTTTTGCGATTAGATATTTCTTTTCAGGCGCAGGGAATGCGCGAGTTTTTGGTTCAGAGAATGTATTTGAATAAGATTCTGTATAACCGCCTGCAGTTGAACTAAAGACAGCCAGAATCATCTCATCATTGTATAATGCTACGATTCCGTGAGTTTCTTCGATTGCTTTGTTTGCGATTGCTGATTCTCGGTTGTAGCCGTGATAGACTTGACTTGCAACACTGTCAACGACATCATAATAGCGACCGTTGTTGTTTTTGCAGGCAAGAGAATAGTTTCTTGCAGCTACTGACTGAGATTTCAACGCTTCTAACCCGAACCCGACAGGCATTTCTGAAGGAACAACACCTTTGAGGTAGTGTTCAACATCCAAACGGTTGATTAATAAAAACTTATCCGGTTTGTTAGGCAAACCCGTAATTTTCAGCTCACCCCGATATAGAGCGGGTTTGCCCCCTCTAGTAAAGTCCTTTATACCCAGGACACCACTCATACAAATGAATGAAAAATCGCCTTTTATTAGGTAGGATTCTACCTTTTCCGAGTCGGGTGAAAAGATGTCTATGTTGAACTCGTCTTCTGAGCGTGTTACTTGAGCGTAGTTGCCTTTTAATATCTCGATTTCGCAATCAGGCGCTTTGATTAGAGCTTCTTCTGTTCCGTAGATTGAAACAGAGGTTTTTTCTACGGTTGTGTATTTAGCGTCCATTATACCTACGTTAACCATAGCATTTGAGGGGTATGCGTAGGTCGAAACACAGCCTAATAATGCTATGAAGAGGGTTAGGATTGTTTTAATTATTTTGTTTCCCACGTTGTACCTTCTTTTGAGTCTTTGAGGATGATGCCGACTTCATCGAGCACAACTCTGATTTTATCGGCTAAATCCCAGTTCTTTTCTGCGCGGGCTTGTTTACGGTCTTCGATTAGCTCTTCCATTGAGGAATATGATTTACCAAGCTTTGCGTTCACTGTTGCGAGGATATTTGAGATTTCTTCTTCTGAGAGCTGAGCTTTTTCGAAGGTGAAACCCAGTGTAGTTGCCAGTTTATAAAGGATTGTGAACGCGCCTTCGACATCTTTGTTTGCTTTGTTTGTCAGGTCAAAGAGGACAGCGAGTGCTTTTGATGTGTTCAGGTCGTCGTCCATGGCTTCTACAAATTGTTTATATTCATCTGTTTTGGTGATGTCGAGTGATTCATCGATTTTGGTTTGTTTAGCGTTAAGCATACGTTTCACGCCTGCTGCAGCTGATTGGAGTGCTTCGTCGGAGAACTCTACAGGCATGCGGTAATGGTTTGTGAGAATGAAGAATCGGATTGTGTTTGAATCGTAGGTTTTTAATAAATCGTTTATTGTTAAGAAGTTGCCCAGTGATTTAGACATTTTTTCTTTGTTTATGGTTACGAATCCGTTGTGCATCCAGTAGTTAACGAACTTACAGCCGTTAGCACATTCTGATTGAGCGATTTCGTTTTCGTGGTGCGGGAAGATGAGGTCAGCACCGCCTGCGTGGATATCGATTGTTTTGCCGAGGTGTTTTTTACTCATGGCAGAGCATTCGATGTGCCAACCCGGGCGACCTGTGCCCCATGGTGATTTGTAGCCGAATTTTTCGTCTTTCTTCCATAATGCAAAGTCGAGCGGGTTTTCTTTTTGGACGCCGACTTCTATGCGGGCACCGCTCATTAGTGAATCTATCGGTTGTTTTGAGAGCTTGCCGTAGTCTGAGAATTTTGAGACACGGAAGTAGACATCTCCGTTGGTTTCGTAGGCGAAGCCTTTGTTTATGAGTTCTTTAACCATACCTATCATTTCGCCGAGGGTTTTTGTTGCAAACGGTTCTTTGTCGGGTTGGAGGTTATTTAGAGCTTTCATACTTTCGGTGAACTGGTTATACCAGTAGGTTGAGACTTCTTCCGGGGTTTTGTTTTCTGATTCTGATTTTTTAAGGATTTTGTCATCGACGTCGGTGACGTTACGACAGTAGGTTACGTCGTAGCCTTTGAACTTGAGGTAGCGGTAGAGGACATCCCAGGTAATGTAGCAGCGTGCGTGACCGAGGTGAGCATTATCATAGACGGTTGGACCGCAGACATACATTTTAACTTTGTTTTCTTCTATGGGTTTAAATTCTTCAAGTTGGTTTGAATATGAATTAAATAGTTTCATCGGGAATCCTCATAACAATAAATAGTACGAATGTATTTTACATCAAACAAAAACATGTTACAAATCGGCAACAAAGTAGCAAAAATTAATTTGTAGGGATGTTATATAAGTGTGTGTGTAAGTTAATTATAAACGAAAGGGGAATTAGTTTATGAACAGTGTATCTTTCAATCCGGGCGTTAATGCAGTAAATTTTCAATCAAAGACAGAGAAAGTAGAAAACACAAACTTATTAAAACAAGATGCACCGAGTGATTCTGTAGAGATTTCGAAGAAAGACGGTGCTGGAGCTTTGAGTAAAGAAGATAAACAAGAAATTTTACAAAAAGCAAAGACTAAGGCAGCAGGCTGGTCAGTATTTGGTGAAATATTCAGTACATTGTACTATGGCTTACGTTCAGACAAGACAGTTGCTAAGAAATATGATTTAGACCCTGAAAAGGATAAAGATTTCGTAAAACAGATTAAACGTGAACAGGTTATATCAACCTTACCAGGAGCGTTATTACCAGGAGGCGGTGGTGTAATTGCTTGGTTATATAACAAAACCCGTGACGCATCAAAATTAGATGTAAAATAAGGTTTAGATATAGACTAAAACAAAAAGAGGTTCACCGAACCTCTTTTTTTATTATGGTACCCCTAGAAGATGAGGCTTGGAAAAGTTTTATAGATACTTTATATAAACTTCAATATGTATTAAAAAACAGAACAATTATTTAAATAGTTTATTTATCTAAGGAACGAAACAATGGTAAGTCATATATGTTTGCACTTACTTCTGTTTTAGATTCTTTCTTAATTTCATACATTTCTCTTAGAATAGTCCACGGTGATGGCAAATCTTTCGGGGTATAACCATTATATATGGCAATATCATCGCACAAATCTAATAAAATACGATGTTTATTATAATAATACTCCATTTCATCATCTCTATTAATATCAATATCCAATAAATCAGGTCTTAAATCTTTTATAGTTAACAAAATATTCCTTACAGAAGGTTTAGATGAAAATCGTGGAAATTCATTTATTCCTTTTATATTATTGCCAATATAGTATTCAAATAAAAATAATGCATCTATATATTCTATTTTATTTTGTTCATAATCCTTGAAATTATAATGTGCAATAGCATTTCTTAAATCAGTTATTAATAATCGTGAACTTGTAAGTTTAGCAAATTTTTCAGGAACGTTAACATAAAATTTATCAATTATTTCTTTTTTACGAAACTGCTTACAGCATAATACTAAAAATAAAACATCAGATAAATACATAATATTAATCAAACGAGTAAATTTTTGAGTTGATGTAGTTATCTGAGGATTTTTTATAATTGCACGAAAAGAATTCCCATTTTTATTATTATATCTTTCTAAACGATTTTTATTTTCAAAGAATTTTTTAAATTCTAAAAGAACATTTTCTTTATAACAAGGTATAACAGAATCAATTACTCTCTGTTTTATTTGCATTTCTAAACGCATTAATCTACTATAAATTTTAGAAAATTCAAAATAATATTTCTCAAGCATAGAGTAATTATAACATAATTAAAAACCAAAAAGTGCACATGTTTTCACATATGCACTTACTTGCTTTTGTACCAAGGGGACTTATCTGGTAAGCCTATGCCCTTTCAATTTGACAAGGGTACATTACCATTATAATGTATGTCATGACACAATTCAATACTAAATCATGGTTTCATGAAGAATTGTAAATATGTGTTTTCTATATGTAATATATTCCCCATAGAAATTAAAGTAATATTATGAAAAATCTTCTGCATAATCAATAATTGAAAAATATCTTGATAAATTATCAGCATACTTATCAAATACATCATATCTATGTATAATATTTTTAGGAGTAGTTATAGTTTCACGCATTTTTGAATATACTAACCTAAAAGAAGTTTTATGTATGTATTTTTTCCATTCATCATTTTGAATTATTGACATTGTTTCCCATTTTTTTAACTTTATGTATATATCATTATATTTAGTATTTAACGCAACTAATGGTAGTAAAAAATCCAATGATAAAAGTATATCTTTATTTGTAATTAAAGCTAATATTAAACTTATTTTTAATGAAAACTTGTCAATATCTCTTAAAGACAAATCCCTATTTTTAAAATAGTTTATATATGTTGTTAATGATTTTTGATAATTCCCTCCATAATCGGTAAATTCATTATTAGTAATATCTATATACTTATCACCTACCATTCTTTCAAAGACTTTCTTTATCAATGGATATTTGTACTCTACTAAATATTTTACAAAATTGTCTAAATCTGCTTTTGGTAAATGGTATTGAATATCTACAAATTTTCTTAAATATGCGTCTGTATCTGTATCCATTCCAAACATTGTTTTAACGGTTCTTTGTAACTGCTCTTTGTCTACTGCCAGTATAAAAACAACATCATCTATATTAAAAAAGTGTTTAATTATTTCTAATGTAGTTATTGCATAATCAGGACGACACCTGTCTAATTCATCAATTGCAATAATAAGTTTTGTATTAAGTTGGGTCACAAAATTTTTTAATTCAGTTATAAATTCCTTTTTCCTATTTTTCATTTCTTTATATTCATTCAATGTTGATTCATCAGGATTCAACGTTACCTCAGCAGATACGATTTTAGCATTAAGTCCAATACTGTAATTTGCTCGTTTCATAATATTATATAAATCATTTGCTTTACTAGAAATAGACTTAAGAATATTTTGTAATTGTGTATTATTTTCTTCAATTTGTCTATTTAATAGTTCTAATAATTCACATAATATAGCTTGAAATGGGTCTTTTGCATAATCTGTTTCCCATACATTAAATTGAACAAAGGGGATATTTTGTTCTTCGCACTCACTTTCAAGAAATTTTAAAAACCACGTTTTACCACTACCCCAAGGAGCATTGATACTATAAACATTAGCATTTTGAAGTTTAATTACTTTTAACAAATTTTTAGCTAAGTTCTTTCTATCTAGTAAATCAACATACGATTCATTATTATTAGATACATCTATTATATTTTGTTCTGGCATATATTGTTCCTATTTCAATGTCTTAAAAAATTCTTCAAAGTTTTCATTTCTAAATATACGGTGTAGTAGTTCATTTACTGGAATACCTAGTGACAAGGCATAACGATTTATCAAATCTCTATCAGATTTGTATATTGTTGCTTTTGTTGTGGGCTGGTTTGACTTTGGCCTGCCTGCACCTGCTCTTTTTCCACCGTGTCCATTCATATTAAACTCCCTGTTCTACAAAATTAGAATATCATACTTTATATAATTTTTAAAATTTTAATAAAATTATGGTAGATAAAAGTACTTAAACAAGTGATAAATAGAATTTTTAATAAGTTTGCTCAACTTTAATTATTTCTTTTTCAACTTGAATTATTCTGTTATCTGAATACGTATCAGTTTGTTTTATCTGAACTTTCAATGAGAATGGTGGTTTGATTCCATTTTTCTTAATATCTTCTTTAAATTTTTCATCTTTTACATAAGCCCAATAGGAAGGAGTGTTATTTTCTTTAAATTTCCATTTATTATTTAAATTCGTCAATGTTATATATTCTATATCTACAATAGTTGTATATATTTTTGTATTTAATTGAATCTCAACATCATCATCTGATTTCAAGTGAATAATATTACCTTTATCAATATAATTATATTTTTTATCTCTATCTCTTTTAAATCCAATTTTATCATAACCTTCTTTTGATAAAATATCAGTTGTTTTTTCTAGATTATCACGGACATTTTTATCCTTATATAGATTAAGAACTTCTTTTGTTGTTTCTACATACTCTTTTCCAGCATTTTTACCTTTAAACTGTACTTTAACACGTTCGCCATCAATATCCATAATACTTTCTATTTCACTATCTCCTTTAGATAGTAATAACTGAATTAAACCTTTTCCATTTTCTTCTAATAAACCAAGCAATGCTAATATATCTTCAGAAGTATATGGGACTGAAGCCCCTGTAAATAGTCCAACTCCTTTTACTATAAACCTTACTAAATTTATCATTGAACCATGTTCAATATTACTATTGACTTGAATGTTTAATTCATAGCCTGGATTTAAAATACTATTTGCACTCTGACAAAGTTGGTTTATATTTTGAAGATACTGTGTATAATCTTCTATTAGCATATTGCCATTTGTAACTTCATTTCCAGCAATTCTAATATTATATAAATCTGAGTTAGAAATTAAATTATCACCTTCCATCTACTACTCCCATGGTTGTTTACTCTATATACAGGTATTGTAGCAGATATTTATTAAAGTCAGAGTTTAATAAACATTTTCTTAATATTTATAATCAAATACCACCCCCACTTCTTTTTTAAATTGTTATTTACAATAAATACTCCATGTACCTTAAACATACTCCATATGTATCAAATTTAGACATTTTGCTTTACAAATAATTAAAAAATACATAACATATGATATTATGATGTTAGGTTAACTCGTGAAGGACACAGGCTGGGTTCTTGAATAAGAGTAGGCGAAATGCTTAGAATTCCTTTGCCCCTGGGGTTAACTTTTATTTTTGGCTTTCTCTTATAATTTATTCTTTATACTCTATCTAATGCACCATATATGGTAGGAGAAGTTATAATTAAAAAATAACGTGACCCAAGCTTGACCCATGGTTTGCCCTGTGAAACCCTTGATATAATTAAAATATTAGAATCGTATTAAACATGTTGACCCATGCTTGACCCATAATTTATAAAAAAAGAGGTATATTTTTACTAAGTATGGTATAATATACTTAATAGTACCTGCAAAGCCTCTTAATAATGCTCAAATTAGCAGGTCTTTTTTATCTTTGTTTATATGTACCCATTTTATGACCATATTTGTCGTACTTTGTAACATTGCCGTTTCTATCTGTTTTGTATGTTGCGGTTTTTTGACTGTATTTATTGCGTTCTACTGTTATATTCCCTGTAGTTTTATATGTAGAAGTTTTTTGCCCATACTTGTTGCGTTTAACAGTGGTATTACCGTTTGTGGTATATGTTGAAACCTTTCGACCATAACGGTCATATTCTGTCGTTGTATACGAACTAGCGTAACAGGTTGTAGATATAAGAATCACAACGAATGTTGTACAAAAGACTTTTTTAGTTATCTGCTTCCACATACTTTACAAGGTACTCCTCCACGACGTACAGCCTCTTTTCGTTCTATTTTGATACAATTAACCGTACATTTTTTAGCATACTGACAACTTGGGGAGTGTATCTTACCTGTTTTAACGTTGTAAACAACTGTATCCGCATAACTTCCTAATGCAAAAAATAGATTTAAAAATAATACTAAACTAATAACTATAATCTTTTTCATATTATTACCTTCCTTATTCTAATTTTACATCAAATTTTATTAGAGTGATATTTTTCTAAACACTCAATCATTTCTACACAAGTTGCATATAATTCAGCATTTTTATTGATAGATAAATTTCTAGCCATAATGTAATCTTTATATGCTCCTCTATAGTCGTTTTTATTATCCTCATCACCAACATAGTAATAAAACTTTTTATTTGCTCTTAAATAATAAAATAGTGCATTATATGGTTCAAGTTTTATGGCAGAACTTAAATCATTTATTCCACCCTGATAATCATTTAATTTAAATCTAAAATATGACCGATATACATATGCTATAGTTAATCTAGGATTTATTGATAATGCGATAGAAAAATTTTCGATTGCCGTTTTATATGCTATTTTTCGTTCATATTGGAATGCCTCTTTTTCTTTTTCAGGAACAAACATTTCATCTATTTCTTCAAAGATAATTTTATTTTTTTTAACATCATACTCTTTATATAAAAATCCCCACAGTAATCCTTTCATAAGATATGCATCAGCACACATCGGATTTTTACTAATAATTGTGTCTATATCTTCTGAAACTTCAGTTAATGTATTATGAACTAATGTTTCATAATCCTTTTGATTATATTCTTTTTCTGTAAATGAAAATCCTTGATATAGATATAACTGCAAAAAAACTTTTTTACAATATGCATCTAAGTTCTCTTGATTTAATTCAATAACTTTTTTATAATCATTTATGACTTGTGAATCAAAAGCAAAGTGCATAAGATAAAACATGTCATCCTGACTTAAAATTAGACTTTTCAAGTCATTATAAACCAACTCTGCTCGTTGATAATATGCGTCACAATAATTGGGATTTAACTCTATTGCTTTTGAGAACTTCATCATTGCTTCTTTTTCTAATGTAGAAGTATCTATGTTTGGATTTACTCGTTTTGCTTGCTTTATTGATTTATTTATCGAAATACCCTGTCTATAATATATTTCCGCTTCTTTATTTGGATTTACTTTTGCATAACAAATTGTTGTTAGTACAAATATACTCAGTAAAACTATGAGGATTCTATTACAGATTTGCATTGTTAATCCCAGCCTCCGCTTATGTTAGTAATAATCGGGTATGTATCTCGTCTTGGATATACCCTTAATTTTAAACCTGATGAACAAGTTGCTATACTGTAATTTCCAACAATTTCAGAAATTAACATAGGGTCTCTTAATTCCTTACCACTTGTAGCAATCGGTTCACTCATATCAACAATTTCATCACAGTTCCAACCATATGTATTTTTTGCGTGCCAAGCAATATCAGCATATTGCAAATTATCACTTTTCATCTCTGAATGATAATCTGACGGTGACATAGTGTTATAACGTGATTCTTCAACTTTTGTCTGTGAATTGTTATAATCTGATGTATTAACACAACCTTTAAACATTAGTAACAATAAAATAAAACCGATTATTTTCAACATATTATTCATAAAGATTTATCCTAAAATATTTCCGTAATTTTAATTTCCATACCATAACACTGAACGAGTATATACATTAATGATTCTTGTATATCTATATGCATGACTAGAACTAACATTTAATTTTAACTCTACATACCTTGCACAAGAATTAAAAATATTTTGTTTTTCTTCATATGTTAATTGGCTCCAACATTCAGGATATACATAAAAGTTAAAACCAGTACCACTATTTTCGCCACAATCCAAAAAATCTGTATATGCAAATGCTCTTTTTACCATTCGTGTAAGCTCAGATAATTCTACTTTTCGACGTTGTTTTTCTTTTTGCTCTTCAATTTGTCTTTCTCTTTCTGCTCTCAATCTTTCTTGTTCTGCTTTTATACGTTCTTTTTCAATTTGAACTTCTGCATTTTTAATTTTTTTATCAATATCCTTATCACTAGATTTATATTGTTTAGATTTTTTATAATTTTCTAAAGCACTGTCATAATTTTTATTAACAAACTGTTCATCTCCAACTTGTAAATAATAATTAAAATAAATAGTTGGTGCTAAAATTTTGCAATCTTTATAATCTCCTAACTTCTCTACCTTTTCTTTCGCATTTTGCCACAAATTATTATTTATATCATTTTGCAATGACACATATAAATCTTTTGTCGCTTGCACATTAGTAAAAACCAATATACTTATAACACTAACAAAAATTAAGACAATTGCGATTATGTCCTTATTACTTTCAAAAAATTTTTTCATAACAAATTTCCTTTCTTTATGCATTAGATTTTAAAATGTATTCTAATACTGATACAATCTCTGAAACTTTATCTTTTGATTTTGTATTTATTTTTATAATTGAATCGTTTAACCTATCTAAAAAAATGTTCACATCATAATTACGTGAATATTTAGTTTCGTATGTAGTATTTGTTGTTCGTTTTCCGCTACCACCTACAACAGCACCAGCAGCAGCCTCGTCAAACAATAGTTCACCAATAATTGCACCACCCAACGCTTTACCACTATTTGAACTTGTTGTTGAAGTGGCAATTTGTTTAGATGTTGTTTTGTCTACTACTTCATATTTAAGAATCTCAGAATATTGACATGATTTTAAATTTTTATTTGTTTCCAACTTCGTTGTATGCCAGCCTAATTGAAGATAGTGAAACATTTTAGAATTATCATCAATTATTATTTTCTTAATTTCATTCCAATATGTAGTATGTTTATTCAGAATTTCAATTTCTTTGTCAATATTAGTAAACTCTTTTAATTGCTCATTTTTCCAATTTTCCATATAACTACTAACATATGCTCTATTATGCTGGTCAAGATGTGCTTTCATTTCTTTTAATTCTTCATTTTGAAAGTGAGGAGTAGTTATCCAATAAAGTAATGAACTTATTGCACCAGAAAGAATTACAGTAACACCAAAAACGCCTCCAAAATCGACAGATTCACCTTCTTGTGCCATCAAAAAACATAGAAATCCGAAAAATGTAGCCAAAATAACAAAAGTCCAACCAGCCAATGATGAATTTCCTTCTTTTTCTTTGTAGTCTTCATGTTTAAAGTACACGTATTCATTTCTATTTTTTAAATCTCTATCGATTGCTCGTAATTGTTCAATATCCATATTGTTATCCTCTTTTTCATACTTTTATTGAAATCTATATTACCACATTGACTAATCTTTTTATACCTAATATTACATATTAGTTACAAATCGCTTAATAATTATTAAATACCTAAATTGAAACATAATAAATTAACTAATATCATTGAAATGAGGTTTATTATGTTAGATGAAAATTCACCAATATTAACAGTTAGCAAGGTCGCAAAAATGCTGAGCATATCAGCTGATAGACTTAGAACTTATGATGAAGAAAAACTGGTAGTTCCAACTCGTATTGAAAACAACGTCAGAATGTATAGCTGTAATGACGTTAATTGGTTAGAATGTGTCAGAAAACTAATCGGTAAATCTCAATTATCTATATCAGGGGTTAAAGAAATTCTTAAATTACTTTATTTCATATCCGATTCTGATTTTGAAAACTTCTTGAAAAAACAAGACAAAACATCCGTATGGTATACCTTTGCAAAAATGAAAACAAACCCAAATTTTGAAAAACTTCGTAAATTCTATTCATAAAAACTACTTTTTTGTAATTTTTAAGTACGATTCCTGATGTTTTTTTGAATGTTTTTCACCACTCTACACAAGCTACTCTATTTATATAAAACATTCAAGCTAAGGTTATTAGCAGGTTCATTTTGGAACGTTTTGATGTAAATGCGTTCATTATCATATAGAACATCAAAAACGTTCAATCTAGATATGCCAAAAATGCACTTAAATTTTTGACACATGTGAAACCCAGTAATAGCAAGGGTTTCCATGAACGAATTTTAACAAAAAGTGGCATCACTTTTTTGCCTCAAACCTAGTCACTACTTGCGTTTTGTATTGACAAAGTTTCTTTTTTATGTTACAATTTGTTTACAAAGGTGAATGTGTGTTTACCCCCCCCAAATATTAGATGATTCTGGTGAATCTAATCATAAAAAACAAAGTCTTAAATAAAGGTAACCAGAAACCTTTTATTTAGGGTGGATTGTTTTGCAATTGGATTATTCCAGTATAAATAAGCCTTGTATTGTATTTGCACGCTTTACATAGGCTCGGTGTATAGTGCAAAAAAGGAGAAAATATTGATAGAAGATTACAAATTATTTTTAGAAGAAAAAATGAATAGTATCATCAACACCACTAAACAAGAGATGAAAGAACCTATTAACGTGTATACCAACTTTATTGATGATGAATATTTTGGGGTTATTGAAGATTCAAAAGATGTGTATTTGATAGTATTAAATTCTCACAAAGACAATGTAATCAAATTACCTGTTCTAACTACTGATTACAAAAGAATACAGAAATTTGATTTAAAAAATACACTTGCCCCAAAAACATTTAATAAATTGCTTAGAAACGGTTTATATATGAGTGAGTATAGTGGTAAAAACAATAATAACGGATACGTTTGTATCCAAAGGTTAGTTGCCTGTATAAGAGGCAATATCTTAGGACATGAAGTAGACCACATAGATAGCAACCCGTTAAACAATAACGTTGATAACTTAAAACCGCTTATAACAAAAGAACATTCAAAGAAAACTACTAAATCTAGAGAATATCGGAGGGTGATGAATGGCGAAGTATACATTACGTTGTAATGAAAATCTGAACATTGAAATCTTAGAACTTCATTACGTTCAAGGAATGAGCATAAAAAAGCTAATCCGAAAATTTAAACAGAAGTTAGGTAAAAGCAGTATTTACAGCATAATATCCGAACACAAGTTGTATAAAGAATACAAAGAGTGGAAGTTGGGTTTTACATAACGTCTTTATAACAAGATATATTTAAGTTTTAGCTATTAGTTAATAAAGTTTTGTTAAAAGCATAATAAAAAGCATTTATAAATCCAATAATGTCAATTATTTAGCAGATTGAACAAAAGCCATTAACAAAATAGCCTAAATACAAATATGTCAAATGTTATTCACTATTATTAAATATTTACGAAAAGAGGTGATGTAGTAGTAGAAGAATAGGGTTGACATATAGTAGTGTAGATGTTACATGAATTATAGTACCTCTATTCAAGAAGATAAGGAATAAAAAATGAATACAGAAAATTTTTATGAAATTGATATAAATGACGAGCTATTAAAGTTATCAGAAATAATGGTATGTAAATACCTTGAAAGGCAGGTGTAATATGAAGAACTGTATTATTTATACAAGGGTATCTACTAATGAACAAGCAAATAATGGGTTCAGTTTACAAAGACAAAAAGAAGATTGTATTACATTTGCTAAACGCAATAATTACAATATTATAGAAGTGTTTGAAGAAAGGGGTGAAAGTGCTAAAACAACTGAAAGACCACAACTTCAATCTTTAATGCAATATTGTTCAAATAAAAAGAATGGTGTTAAAGCTTTAGTATTATGGAAAATAGACCGTTTATCCAGAAATATGGAAGATTACTATTATCTAAACGCTTTCTTTAATAAACTTGGTATAGAGATTCTTTCAGCAACCGAAACTAATGATGATAGTGCAACGGGTAAACTTACAAGAAATTTATTAGGTGCATTTGCACAATTTGAAAACGACCAAAAATCAGAACGTGTATTAGCAGGCATGAAACAAGCATTTCTTGAGGGTAAATGGTTATGGAAAGCACCATACGGGTATAAAATGATAAATGGTGATTTATTTCAAGATGAAGAAAAAGCACCTGTTGTTAAAAGGATTTATGAACTCTTTAATACTGGTTTATACAAACAGTCTCAAATAAGAGAAATACTCAAAAAAGATAACATATTTATTAAACCTGGGTTAATGTTTTCTATACTTAGACAAAGTTTATATTGTGGTAAAATGTTTTGCAAAAAAATACACAATGATTATGTTAAAGGTGATTTTGAACCCATAATTACAGAAGATGAATTTTTAAAAGCACAGGCTCTAATAAGCGGTAATATTGATATGGTTACTTCTTATGTAAGAAACAATCCAGAATTCCCATTAAAACAGTTTATACGCTGTCCTTTTTGTAATGAGCCGTTAACCGCCAGTAAATCTACTGGTAGCAGAAATAAAAAATATGCTTATTATCATTGCTATAACAAAGATTGTCAAACACAGGTTAGAATTCCCAAAAATCAACTTGAAACAATGTTTGTTGATTATCTTAAAGAAATCAAACCAGACAAAAAATATAGCGAAGAATTTAAGAAATGTTTGAAAAACTCTTATGACAATGCTGTCAAAAACACTAAAAATAGTCTTACAAAGCTGAACAAAGATTTATCAGATGTTCAAAACAAAAAAGATAAACTTTTAGATATTTATATAGACGGTAAAATACAAGAAAAAGACTATTTATTCAAATCAGAAAAACTGGATTCAGAAGAAGAATACATAAAGCAATGTATAGCACAAACCAGTTTGCCAGATAATGATTTTGAAAAGTGCGTTAATTATGTGTTTAACTCTTTAGAAAATCTTGAAAAGCTATGGCTGGAAAGCGATTTAGACACAAAACAACGTTTACAACAACTGGTATTCCCTAAAGGATTAGTATATGAAAATGGTAGTTTTCGAACTGCCTCAAATAGTTGGTTTTTCACTAAAAAAGGAGGCTTATTGCCTCCTGATTTCAAAATGGTACCCCCAAGCGAATTCGAATCGCTGTCTACACCGTGAAAGGGTGTTGTCCTAGGCCTCTAGACGATGGGGGCTTACTGACATCTTCTATTGTACTAAAACAATTTTCTAAGTCAAGCACTTTTTTTAAAACCTATAAAATGTTTCGCAATGTCTCTATTGCCCTGTCTGATAAAATCTTGTTCTTCTCCTTCTTATTCTTCCTAATCTTTTTCGGAATGTCCATTTCCTTAACAATTGCCCAATTAGAATTGATAGGCTGAAAATGCTTCTGTACAGGTGAACTGATATAATGTGTCAAAGCGCCCAACATAGTCTCTGTTGGTAATTCCAGTAACTCTTCGCCCCCAACAAGTCTCGCCATATTAATACCCGCCAACATACCCGTAGCAATAGATTCCGTATACCCCTCAGTACCCGTAATCTGTCCCGCGAAAAATAAATCCGCTCGCTTCTTAGTCTGTAAACTTGGCAGCAATACCTCAGGACTATTAACAAACGTATTCCTGTGCATAACCCCGTATCTCATAATGTTAGCGTTCTCTAACCCGGGTATCAATGAAATTAATTCCTTCTGTGCGCCCCACTTCAAATTAGTCTGGAACCCAACAATATTATACAAAGTCTTCGCTGAATTATCCTGTCTAAGCTGCACAACAGCATAATTTTCTTCCCCTGTCCGCTTATCAACAAGCCCAACCGGTTTCATAGGTCCAAACCTCAAAGTATCAACACCCCTTGAAGCCAATACCTCAACCGGTAAACAAGATTCAAAGAACTTTGCACCCTTCTCAAACTCTTTCAACTCAATCCGCTCAGCATTAATCAAAAACTCATAAAACTTCTCATACTGCTCCCGATTCATAGGACAATTGATATAAGACGCCTCACCCTTATCATACCGGCTGGCATAAAACGCCACGTCAAAATCTATACTGTCCTTCTCAATAATAGGTGCAATAGCGTCAAAAAAGTGCAAATGCTCCTCTTCTGTAAACCGCTGGATATCCTCAGATAAAACATCACTCGTCAAAGGTCCCGAAGCCATAATAGTATACCCCTCAGGTATCTTCTCAACTTCACCCTCCACCACAGTAATATTAGGGTTAGAGCGAATCCTATCACTCACAGTCTTTGAAAACAGTGTCCTATCAATAGCCAAAGCGTTCCCCGCAGGAACAGCGCAATCATAAGCAACCTTAATAAGTTCGCCGCCAAGCAGTTCCATTTCCTTCTTCAAAAGTCCGCTCGCATTAGTAACATCAAACGAACCCAAGCTATTAGAGCAAACAAACTCCGCAAAATCACCGCTAACGTGAGCTCCCGTAGTCTTATTCGGTCTCATCTCATATAATCTAACCTTAACGCCGCGCTTTGCAAGCTGCAGCGCGGCCTCCGAACCTGCCAATCCACCGCCTACTACATTAACTACCTTATCACTATTCATTATTCCCTACCTGATTTCTGCCGTTTTCCTTAGCATTATATAAAGCCTGATCGGCATACTCTATCAACTGCTGCGGACTTTCGCCGTTCTCAGGGAACGTAGAAACCCCCAAACTGATAGTAATCTTAACTTCTTCACTATTAGAAATCTTTAACGGTGTTTGAGCTACAGCATCACAGATTCTTTGTGCGTTAATAAGCGCCTCTTTCTTAGATGTTTGAGGTAGAATAATACTCATCTCTTCACCGCCGTATCTGCATACATAGTCTGTTGCACGGGTGTTTTTTCTCAAAATCTTTGAAACAGTTCTCAATACCTCATCACCGACCTGATGACCGTATTTATCGTTAAACTTTTTAAAGAAATCGATATCCAATATAATAAGCGAAAACTTCTGTTCATAACGTTTCGCAGAATCAATCTGTTTTCTGAGAGTATCCTGAAAATATCTGTGGTTATAAAGCTCTGTTAAACCGTCAGTTGTTGCGAGCTTATACTGATGTTCAAAGTCCTTCGACTTAATCAAATACTTAGTCAGATACGAAATAGCAAACGTTATTAATATAACAAATAACGGTACCACAACCTCTATCCAGAGATTGAAGAACTTTAACATATAATAAGACGCAAGATAATATGCGCTTGCCAGAAGCACTGTTGAAGTTGTTGCAAATATAGCGGATGTTGATTTAAACACAATAAAGCTTACAATAAGTACCAGCAACAATATAATCGTTGCACTTACAAACTTTGAAGTGTGTTTTACAAAACTGTTATCAAGCAAATTATTCATATAAGTTGCGTGAATCTCAACACCCGGATAAATCTTATCAATAGGTACGCTCTTAGTATCAAACAAGCTTGATGCGGTTGTACCGATGAAAACTATCTTATCCTTGAAATCGAACCCGTCATTCACTTCGCCTGATTCAATTGATTTAATCAGCTTATAGAACGGAATATTTTTATAAGTCTCCATAGAAGGACCGTACCAGTTTAAAACGGCTTCACCTGATGAGGTCAAAGGAATCTTTTTCCCGCCCATTAACAGATTTGAACCCTTATCAACAACAAAATCTTTGCTTGAGTTGTTCAAAATATCGTTTGCAACAGATAAAGTTAAATGCGGATAGAAATTGTTGTTATAGTAAGCAAACACCGGCACTTTTCTGATAATACCGTCTTCTGAGCGGTTAATATTTATCATACCGACTTTTGTATCAGAATCCAAAATCTGAGAGATTATACTACGGCAATTAGTGAACCCGAAGTTAGTCTTAAAATCAACCTTAGACCTGTTTTCAACGTTAACCGCTAACCTTTCGGGAAGTTCAACCGGTGTTCTGACTTCATAAGACTGATTATCAAAGTTTATCGCTGTATAAATATTTTTATACTTAGCCATTGTATCTGCTAATCTTGTATCAGCAGCGGGGTTTGACTTAAAGGACTTTATAAACATCAAATCAAACACAACGGCTTTTGGGTTATCCTGTTCTAATCTATCAATAATCTTTGCGTAAACATCTCTTGAGATAGGCCATTCGCCGTATTTGTCAAGTATATATTCATAACTTCCGTCATCGATTGCCACAATAACAATATCTTTGCTCGGTTTCAGATGTCGGTGTTTTACAAGCAGTGATTGGCGATAGTCAAACGATTTGTTCTCTGAATCGTTAAAGAAATTAACTATCATTTTGTTGTTTGCAAGCATAAAAATTATGAACAATATTGACGCTGTGATTAAGAAATATGCAAGATAATCAAACAGCTTTTGTTTTGATAAGTATTTTTTCAAGATTACACCTCATTATTTTTAAAAGATATAGTATTTATTTTATTAGAAACATTATTATTAACAAAATCTTTTTCAAAACTATTGTTAAAAGCCTTAAGAATTTCGGTTGTTGTACGTAATTCATCGGGGTTCAATAAAAATTTCAATAAACAATCTTCGTTCAAACTCATAATAATCTTCCTATAAATATACCGTTTTGAGATAGACGGCATTCAAATTTGAAAGATTAATATAATCTGCAAAAATAGTATAATTACATTAGAAAAAATAAAACTTCTGAAATTTCAGAAGTTAATAATCCAACTTTATCTGTTTTTATAAGAACTTACATTTCAACATAATTATTAGGGTCGACGCTTGAGCGTTGGCGTTCTAATTGAACCTGCCCGCTTTTAACAATTTGTTGTAACTGGTTTAAATTTTGTTCTAAGTTAGCAAGTACGTTTTCGGCATAAACACTTGCGCCTTCTTTAGTACGGTTAACTTCTTCACGAGCTTGAATACGAATAGCGTCTGCTTCTTCCATAGCTTTTCTTTTAAGCTCTTCACAATCAGCAATAACTTGTTCTTGAAACTCTTTTGCTTTTCTTTGTACTTCTTGAAGAAGAACAGATTCGCTAAGAAGTTTTGCAGCTTCTGCTTGAGCGTCTGCAATCATTTTTTGAGCACGTTGTTGTGCTTCCATTTGCATTTCATCACAGTGTTTCAGTAACGATTTAGCGTTTTGAACCTCGGTTGGTAATGATGCGTAGATACTATCTACCAAAGATTCAACGGTATCACGTTTTACAACAACAAGATAGTTTGACAGTAAAGGAAAACCTCTATCCAGAACCGCTTCCAGTTCTGATAATAAACTATATATGTTACTTTGTTGTGAAGCCATAAAATTACTCCTGACATGTCTTTTACAATCATATTACGACAAAACCCATATTAAAGTCAAATATTAAAAATAAATATGTATTTTCGTTACAAAAGCGTGTATAATATTTAGCAAAGGTGGGATATGAAAAAGTTATTTGCCATATTTATATCTATAATGTTTTGTTTCAGCAATATTGCGTGTTACGCTGATGTTTTGCGCGGAAGCGTAATGGAGACGGTTGAACAACAATTGCCGAAAGACACTTTTACCGGTGAATACAAAAAGATTGATGAAAAACAGGTTATCGAGCTTACTGTTGACAAAGTAATCGATACCAATTTTTCGATAGAAGGTGATGAGTTCTTTGCGAAGGTAACCAATGATGTGGGCAAAAACGGTGTTGTCTTGCCAAAGGGAACTGTTGCACACGGGGTAATTTATCAGACTAAAGAAGCGAAACGTCTGGGTAGAAACGGCACAATATCGTTAAATTTTGATTATTTAATAACTCCTGACGGCAGGAAGATTCCAATTGAAGGCGGGATGAGTACGAAGCTTAACCCTGTAAAAGAGTTCGGTAAGATTGTAGCGACCGATATTGGATATACTACTGTCGGCGGTGTGGTCGGCGGTTGGTACGCGCTTAATCTGTTCGGGATAGAAGCGGCTATTGCTTCTCAGGGTTACACTGTTGCGGGTGGGGTGGCTATCGGCGGAACAGTAGGGCTTGCTATGTCACTATGGCGAAAAGGTAAGAATGCGCTTATTACCCCGGGCGATCAGATTAAAATCAGGTTAAAGACTTCTGTTACGCTTCCGGTTTATAAGGATGAGGCGCTTGTTCAGGAAGAGTTGAACTATGACGGGTTTAATGTAGCTATTACCAATGTTGAATACGAAAAAGACCCGTTTGGTGAACCTAATACAATTACACTTACCCTAAGAATAGAGAACCTTTCAGATAAAACATTCTCAGGCATGGATATCACTTTGAGCAACGAGTTTAATCAGGTTTTTTACCCGTCTGTATTCGGGAACACAAACCTTATGTTTGAACAGATAAAAGTCGGGGACAGACTTATCGGTAAGATTTCGTTTTCTGTTCACGATGTCAAAGGTACGTACTGGTTGAGTTTCAAAGACAGGATGACAAAGAAAGAGCTTGTCAAACTCTCTATCGACAACGCTTATAAAGGGGTATCAAATCGTACAAAACGAAAAAACGAACGTGCACGTAAGAAAAAGGCTAACTTTTACAGAAGTCGTGATTTAGATTTAGATTAGTGGCGGTTTTTTGCCTGCCATGTTGTTAAAGTTGCTGCTGTTCTTGCGGTCTTTACCGAGTTTACCCTTATCAATCGAACTTATAGTGTCAAAAAACGTTGGTGTACCTACTGTTTTTGATATCTGAAAATGGATAACATTAGCTGTGTTCAAATAATCCGACAGCTTGTCGTACCACTCATCTGCTTCACCGTAAGGGGTCTGCATATTGATTAGTTCATCAACGTTTTTGTTCAGAGTTGTAAGCTTTGCAAGCGCCATTTTTACATCTTGATTGTTGTTGAAACTCTTTGAGACCTTTGATAATATTTTGTTTGAAACGAAGTTCCTGACCTTTGCAACAGCTTTCGTTAAAATCGTTGGTTTTGAGCTGAGAAGACCGGTTATATCTTCAGAAAGCTTTGTAGTAATATCCGCATTACCGTAGTTTTCCTGTAATTTGCGCAGCTCGTTTTGCAAAGAATGTTTGCGCATTGTCAAAATATCGACTTTTTGCAAATCGTTTATACTCTTAGCATTCAAAATATCGTTATCAAGCGACCGAATACGTTGCTCAAGCGTATTTATCCGGTATTCCGTTTTGAAGTTATCGTCTTCAATATCCTGATAAGCTTCGTTTTCTAACAGGGCAGAATCCATAGCGTTCAAACGCGTTGAAGAAGGAACGCTCACTTTCTTTTCAACAGGTTGTTCTGTGTTCTCCTGCTGTTGTGATGTTGGTTTTGGCGCAGAAAGATTGTTATGCGCGTTAACAAGCGCAGAACTGACATTACCTATTTTGTTTTGATAATTATCTGCCATAAACTCTAAAAAATATAGTACTACACAATAGTTATAGCATATTTTTTATCAGGCAAGTTCAGTTATATGTATGATTTATAAGTCTCTGTGGTGAAAACTCTTTACTCCGTTAGCATATTCAGCTACGATATGACCGTCACCGACGAGTTTGTATTTATAAATTACCAATCCGTCGATTCCCACAGGTCCTCTTGCGTGGGTTTTGTTGGTAGAGATACCGACTTCTGCTCCGAACCCGTATCTGAACCCGTCCGCGAACCGTGTTGAAACGTTATGATAAACCCCTGCTGAATCAACGAGGTTCATAAACAGTTGCGCGTTTTCTTTATCTTCTGTAATTATAGATTCTGTATGACCTGAGCCGTATTCGTTGATGTGTTCGATTGCTTCATCAACATTATCAACGTATTTGTAAGCGAGTTTCAAATCAGAATACTCTTTGTGCCAGTCGTCAGGATTGTTTATAAGTTCAACGCCTGCAGCTTTTACGGCTTCTAATAACTCTTTATCGTGTTTAAAGTTTTTGTTGATTAAGAGTGTCTCAACCGTGTTGCAAGCGCTGGGATATTGGGTTTTAGCGTCAACAACAACACGTTTAGCTTTTTCAATATCGGCAGTTTCATCAATATAGATATGACAAATCCCGTCAGCATGCCCAAGTACAGGAATTTTTGTGTTTGATTTTATGAACTTAACAAGACTGTTGCCGCCGCGAGGGATGATTAAATCGATATACTTGTCAGCCTCAAGCATTTTAGCAACGTCTTCTCTTGTATAAACCTGATTTAAGAAGTTTTTAGGAAACTCAGGAATGTTTGCAAGTGCTGAATTGATAACCTCTAAGATAGTTTTGTTCGTGTTCTTAGATTCTTTGCCGCCCTTTAGGATTACAGCGTTTGAAGACTTGATAGCAAGTGCTGAAATCTGAGAGATTACATCCGGTCTTGCTTCAAAAATAATCCCCAAAACCCCGATAGGACAAGAGACTTTGTATAATGTCAATCCTTCATCAAGCTCACGTACAAACAGGTTTTTGTTAACAGGGTCATCCAGTTTTGAGATATCTTTTATACCCTGAATCATATCTCTCATCTTGTTTTCATCAAGCTTAAGTCTGTTGAAAGTTGCCTGAGTTAGTTCACCTGAATTCACAAGTTCCTGTGCGAACTCAAGGTCTTTTTTATTTGCTTCAAAAATCTTGTCTCTATTGTTATCAAGTGCGTTTGCAACCTCAAGTAACGCTTTGTTTTTAACTTCTGATGACAGGTTTTGCGCTTTAACAGACGCTTTTTTCGCATTCTGAGCGAGCTTGATAAAATCTATATCCATAAAAATATCCTCTATAAAATAGTTATGTAGTCTCTTGTGATAAGAGCGTCGTAGTTTTTGAACCCTAAGAGATTCATAATCTCTTTTGAGTGGTTGCCTATAATACGTTTGCAGTCATCGGAGTTGTAGTTAGCAATCCCACGTGCAAACTCGACATCATTCTCGTCACGGATTGAAACGACTTCACCGCGTTTAAAATCGTTAATAACACTGATAACCCCGATAGGTAAAAGGCTTGAATCTTTGTTGAGAATAGCATTTTTAGCACCGTTATTTACGATAAGTTTACCGATAATGTTTGTAGCGTAACCAATCCAGCGCTTTTTCTCTGAAAGGTACTCATCGTTAGGAATAAAGGCTGTACCGTATTCTTTGTAATCAAACAGTTCATCGATAACGTAAGGTATTTTGCCGTTTGCGATTAAAACCTTACCGCCGAAACGGGTAACTAAACGCGCAGCTTCTAGTTTAGTTTTCATACCGCCGCGCCCGCCTTCTGAAGCGTCTGTTCCGAGTGCCATAATCTCTTTTGTAACACCCTTAACCTCTTTTATTATCTTTGCTTTTGGATTAGTTTTAGGGTTGTCGTTATAAAGTCCGTCAACGTCAGAAAGGATTAACAATAAATCAGCGTCAAGCTCACTCGCTACAAGTGCTGAGAGTTTGTCGTTATCCGTAAAACACATCTGAACCGGTTCAAGAGTTTCATCAAGCTCTATAACTGTAACAGTATCATTCTGGTTAACGATAGGTACAGCGTGCATTTCAAGTAATCTGTTAAGGGTAGTTCTCAAGCTGAGGTATTTTTTACGTTGAGAGAAATCATCTTCTGTCAGAAGGATTTGACCGGCTATAATACCGTAAGCGTCGAACCCGTCTTCATAAAGCGACATAAGTTTACCCTGTCCGATAGCAGCGCAGGCTTGTTTTAGTGCAATACCGTCAGTGTTGGTAAGTCCGAGTTTTTTCTTACCCAAACCTACTGCACCGGAGGTCACAAGGACAACTTCTTTGCCTGATTTTACAAGCTTTGCGATACTTTCGATATAAGAATAAATACGTGAAAGTGCAACATCGCCGTTTTCGTTTCGTAATACGTTAGTACCCAGTTTTATAACAATACGTTGTACGTCTAAAAATTCTTTTCTATTCATATTTCAATATTATTATAAATCCTGAGAATAGTAAATAGTTATTCTTCGTCGTCGTCTTGAAGCCATTTGTATGACATCAAGCTTGACGCTTTATCGCTTGCGTTTTCATTACCGTAGAATAACGATGTTCTGTTTATCATTTTGGTAATATCTTTTTGTTTTTGGTTTTCAAGTTTTGATTGTAATGTATAACCTTGAATTTCAGCGTTACTTACATAACCGTCGTGGTTTGTATCGATTTCGTTGAAGTGGTTAAGTACGGTTGCCTGTGTCTCAGCAGAGATTCCGCTCATACCGCCTAATGACTGGATTTGCTCTCTTGTTAAACCCTGTGATGAGATTTGGCTAAGTAAGTTTTGCACTTCATCTGCAGATAATGTTCCGTCGCTGTTTTTATCAAGGTTGCCAAAGTTTTGGGTTAGATATGATGCAAATGTTGTACCATACTGACTGCCAAGTACGTTGTTGTTTGACATTGCTTTTGAAAGATTTTTTTGTGTCAATCCGTCTGAATAAAGGTTAGAAAGAATTGCGTATGAATTGGTAACACCGGCATTGATACCGGCAAACAATGATGAGCCGTTAAATTTAGCCATTTGGGGTAATCTCCTATATTTTCTCTTCTTGTTATACATTATCATTTTAATGATTTTTTATCGATTTTCAACCATTCATTTAGACTAAATTTTTACTGGACATAACCTTAGCCCTGTTATAAAATACTTGTGGAGGGGTGTTGTGGAAAAACATTACACAACAGATGCGATTACGCTCAAATCGTATGATTTGAACGACGCAGACAAGATAGTTGTTATGTATTCAAGAGAAAAAGGCTTGATGAGAAGTGTCGCCAAAGGGATTAAACGTCCGAAAAGCAAGCTCGGCTCAAGGCTTGATTTACTCATGGCAAACAATGTTCAGATGAGCAGAGGCAGGAATATGGATGTTGTCTGTCAGGCTCAAACTATCAACAACTTCAAGACTATCAGAGAAGATATCTCGAAGCTTATGGTCTCTTCGTATCTTTCTGAGATTGTGGCAAACTACGGCATGGAAAACGACCCGACTTCTAATGAGGTTTACGACTTGATTTACTCTGCAATAGAGACTGTTTCTCGTGCTGAGACTAAGGTTCAGGTTATTCTGGCAGCGATAAAGTTTCAGCTTAAGATGATGTATCTGACAGGGATTATGCCGGAATTGAACTATTGTCTTGGCTGCAGAAGAGAGTTAACAACTCAGGGTATGTATTTCTCGGTGGAAAAAGGCGGTATATTCTGTACCTGCTGCAATACCGGAGGTAACCATTCGGTTGAAATGCCTTATAAAGTCAGAGACTTTCTGGTTTCGTTGTTGAATACGGGGTTTGATACAGAAAACGATTACGAGAAAAAAGCTAATGAAAAGGTTTGTATGGTTTGTTTTAATCTCTTGAAAGATTACATTTCAAAACATTCATCCAAAAAATTCAAATCCGATAAAGTTTTAGCAAGTGTTTTATAATTAATAATTAAAAAGGGGCGGAATTCATATCCGCCCTTTAAAATTTATTTTAGTCTTACGGTTACCGATCTTAGTTTCTTTGTATATTCAAGTTTGTCTTCTCTTGATAACCAGCCTAAGCCCATTTCAGCAAAGTTTTCAACCAAGCCTAAATCTTTACTTAGTTTAGAAATAGAAACTTCACCTTTGTCTGACAAATAGTTGTAAATCATTCCCGCTGCATTGATAATTTCTTGTTGAATATCCGCATCAGCTGCCAATGTTGCTTTTTTCTTTAATAATGCCATTGATTAACTCCTTTACTTGATTACTTTTATATCTTATTTTAAAAAATCATTTTATGCAATATAATATTAATTATTATGATAATAAACAAAATTTCTGATAAAAATAACATAAAAATTATAACCGAACAATACCTGAAATACCTTGAAGCAGGTGCTGTTCCGTCAGAAATTTTAGTTATCTGTTCCAATAAAAAAAACGTTGAAAAAAGTATTCTTAAATCCGTAAAAACTAAACTTTTATCCGAGTTCAAAATCTACTCATTTAACGGCTTGATTTATAACACAATCCTTAATAACTGGTGTGAGCTGGAAGATTTGTTAGACAAAGAAAATTGTATAATCTCCCCTAACCTTGTGGGTTTAGAGGTTTCACAGCTTTTATTGAAACAGATTATAAAAGAACAGGTTGTAAAAGGCTACAACTCTAAAAAATCACTGCTTCATCAGATGTTCAGGCGCTATTCGCTTATTGTAAACAATAACCTTTCGGCAACAGAAATCAAGCATAAATCAGAAATTCTTAAAGAAGCTTTTGGTGAGGACGCTAATAATATTATCAATCTTTTTAAGTCTAAAACCATTGATTTACGTAGCTTTGACTATATTCGTCAAGCCCAAATTTTTGGCTATATTTATAAAAACACATCGTATTTTGAGAATATAAAGTACTTGATACTCGAAGACGGGGATGAAGCGACCCCGCTTTTAATCAACTTTATTCAAACAATCTCTACTCAGCTTGAAGACAAGTTGATTCTGTTGGATAAAGAGGGTTGCAGCCGGTGCGGTTATCTATGTGCTGACCTTGAAGCTCCGCAAAAGTTTGAAGAAATCTTTAACGAAAAGATTCAAGACTATGAAGGAGTAAAAGAGGTTGAGTTTAAGGATATAACAAGTTTTTCGGCTTCAAAACGTCTCGATATGATTGATGAAGTCGTTCAGCAGGTTATTAAACTTATAAACAATAACGTAAAACCGTCAGATATATCAATAATTTCACCTGTTCAAGATAGTATGCTTAAGTGTCTGCTAAAAGAAGGGTTGAACGGTTATAACCTTAAGTTCCTCTCAGGTAACGAAAAGTTGGTCGATAACCCGTTGGTTAAATCGGTTTTGATAATACTTAAACTCGTGCAGCAAAAACCGGTTGATGAGTATGAGTTGAGGCTTGTGCTTTCGAACTGTCTCGGTATTCCGGTTAAAAACTGCCGCGAGATACTTGAAACTTTTACAAAAACAGGTATGTTAACAGAATGCGAAGCCGGTACATTTACGGAGAAATACGAGAGATTACTCAATGCTGTTAAGTTCTTGGGCGAGTCTGATTACAAGCTCTCGAAAAAAGCGCTTTATATCTATGAAAAACTTGTAGAGACGACAAATAAGCTTAATATGTCAAAGTTTACGTTCTTTTTAAAAGAGCTGCAGGATTTTGAGAAGACATTTAAGGCAAGCTACGATTCGCAGATTGAAGAAGAGGTTATTGTTCAGCTGGAGAACACTATTATTGCTGAAAACCCTTATTCAGTGCTTGAGATTCAGGATGATGAGATAGTGGTTTCTACCCCGCAAAAGATTATTGATAACAAGATTTCAACAAAGTATCAGTTTTGGCTTGATATTTCGTCTTCTGAATGGCAAAGAACAGACAGCGGACCTTTGTATAACGCGTGGGTGTTCCAGAAAAACTGGCGTAAGGATGAATACACGGTTGAGGATAATATTGAGTTTACGACCCAAAAGACCCGCAGGTTTTTGAGGAAATTGTATCTTAACGGTGAGAGGGTTTTTGCGTATTCAAGCTTGTTCGATACTCAGGGTGTTGAGAACCTTGGCGGGATAGAAGAGTATATTACGACTGAGGAAACTGTTGCTGAGACACAGCCTCAGCAGTTTAAGATTATTCCGCGTGACGACCAGAAACCCGTTCTTGAATACCAGTCGGGACGTATGGCAATATCAGCTGTTCCCGGTGCCGGTAAGACCACTATTTTGCTTGCTTTAATCGTTAAGCTTCTAGAGCGGGGGATTAAGCCTGAAAATATCTATGTTATGACCTATATGGAATCGGCGGCAAGGAACTTTAAGGAACGGATTAAAATGCTTTATCCGTCATCTTCAAAACTGCCTAATATCAGTACAATTCACGGGCTGGCGCTCAGGATTATCAAAGAAAACTCTAATTATGAAAGAATCGGGTTGAACCCTGATTTTGAGATTTGCGACGATATTCAGCGCGGACGGATTATCAGGTATCTGGCTAAAAGTGTTAAAGAAGATGATGTTGAGGATTTCGACAGAGCCATTTCTGTTTTGAAGCTCTGCGGTGCGGACTTGAACTATAAGAAAAATCCTGAGATGAGACGGTTAATGGGGCTTAAACGAGGTACGGTTGAAGAAGCCAAAATGGCAAGATTCCTGAACTTTTTCTATTCGTATCAAAGAACGCTGATGTCTCAGGGGTTGATTGATTATGACGATATCTTGATTTCTGCGGTTCGATTGCTTGAACAAAACCCCGATGTTTTGGACTATTATCAAGGGATTTGTGAGTATATGATTGAGGATGAGGCGCAGGATTCGTCGTTTATCCAGCAGAAACTTATCAATATGCTGTGTGCAAAACATAATAATCTGATTCGGTGCGGTGATATAAATCAGGCGATTACGACTACGTTTACTAACGCTGATATAGCAGGGTTTAAGCGGTTTATTGATGAAGCACAACAGGTAAATATGAACCGTTCACAGCGCTGCAGCGAGGGGGTTTGGAAACTTGCCAATGAGCTTGTTGATTTGGGTGAAAAGATTCTGCCTAACGCGTTTTACAAGATTTATATGAACCCTGTTGAAGGTAGGAACCCTGTTGAAAATGAACCTGTCTTTTCTAATTTTTATAAGAACGAGACGGAAGAAAAAATTAAGGTTGTTAATACGATTAAGAACCTGCTGAGACAGAACCCTAAGTCTACGATTGGGATTCTGTTGAGGAATAATTATCAGGTGAATGCGTGGGCGCAATATATAAATGACTCGGGGTTGAGCACTATTACAAGGAATGAGTGTTTGGCGCAGAAGAATATCTTTAAGGTTATTTTTTCGATTCTTAAGCTGGTTGAATCACCGTTTGATAACGTGGTTGCGGCACAGACTTATAAAACAATGGCTGAGTGCGGAATATTTAAAACTGGTGCAGATGAGGTGATTAAATCATTTGCGGGCTGTTTTTTGGCTCAGGAAAATGATGATATTGAAGAGAAGGAGTTATCAAAATTCCATTGGGATATGAACTATTGGTTATCGTTTTCGGATTTGACTATTGATGAGTTGGCGTTGAAGGTGGGGTTGAATTATTTTGCGGGAAGTATTGAAAAATCGAATATATTCTTGATTTCGACCTTGATTGCAAAGATTGGGAACGGAAATTTTAAACAGACTTTGCAGCGGTTAGAAGATTTGTCCGGTAAGCCGTCTTTGAGCGGGTTTAAGTTCTTTGCGCCTGAGAATGAGGATGAAGAGAGTTACGGCAAGATTCAGATTATGACATTGCATAAGTCGAAGGGTGATGAGTTTGATTATGTGTTTTTGCCTGAGATGAGCGAGAAGAATCTGACGCTTGATATTGGGGAATTGAGGTTGAAGAAATCGTCAGGGTTTATGGAAGATGTGAGGGTGTTGAAGCGTGGTTATAAGAAGAAAAACGAGTACGAACAGAAACAGGATATTATAGCAGAGGATTTCAGGCTGTTGTATGTTGCTATTACGAGGGCGAAACGCAGATTATATATTTCGGTTGCTGAGAAGGAGAAGTATTTTGGTCGGATGAAAGAGGTTGTACCGGGTATAATTTTTGAGAGATTGTTGAGTGGTGTTTCATCTAAATAGTTGAAATATGGCTTGAAAAATGCTGTTTTGGGTTGAAAAATTATTAGTATATGTTAATATAGTTACGTTACGAGACATTTAATAATATAAGGAGACTAGTCATAGCACCAGAGGATAAGAGATTCGGAAATAGAGGCCGTGATAATAAAGATAAAGCGATTATGAACGAGAGAATCCGTTCGGCAGAAGTTAGATTGATAGACCAGAACGGTGATAATCACGGGGTTGTAGCCACATCGAAGGCATTGGCTATGGCAGAAGAAGCAGATATGGATTTGGTGTTGATTAGTCCTAATCAGGAACCTCCTGTAGCGAAGATATTAAACTACGGTAAGTATAAGTATGAGTTGGAGAAGAAGGCTAAGGAAGCTAAGAAGAAACAGCATACTGTTGATGTTAAAGAGGTTAAGGTAAGATATAAGATTGATACTCACGATTATCAGGTGAGGATTAAGAATATTAACAAATTTATTGCGCAGGGTAACAAGGTAAAGATTGTTGTAATGTTGCGAGGTAGAGAAATGCAGCATTCTAATTTGGCATTTGATTTAGCGAATAAATTTATGGAAGATTTAGTTGGTGATACGATTGCAGTTGAGAAGAAACCGCAGTTGGAAGGCAGAAACGTAACGTTGTTTTTGGCACCTGTATAGTCAAAAATTTATTTCTTGACTATAGAACTTGATATTGTATTATAGACTTATATAGAATATGCCGCGTTAGCTCAGTTGGTAGAGCAAGGGACTGAAAATCCCTGTGTCCTTGGTTCGATTCCGAGACGCGGCATATTTTTATTATATATATATTAAAAACGGAGGGGTTATGAAGGTAGTTATAATCGGCGGAGGAGCGTGTGGTGCAAGTTGTGCGGCAAGATTAAGACGACTTGATGAAACTTGTGAAATAACTATCCTTGAACGTACTAACGAAGTCTCAATTGCAAACTGCGGTTTGCCGTATTACTGTTCGGATGTGATTGATGACAGAGAAAAAATTCTCGTTTCAAATCCTCAAAAATTTAAGAATATGTTTAATATTGACGTTCGATTAAATACAAAAGCAGTTGAAATCAACAGAAAAGAAAAGTATGTTTTATCTGATGGCGGTGAAAAATTTTGTTATGACAAACTTGTTTTAGCACAGGGTGCTAACCCCGTTATTCCAACGTTAAAAGGAATAAATAACAAAAACATTTTTACGCTTAGAACCTTATCTGATGCGGATAAAATTAAAGAAAATATCTCGAAAAATAATGCTAAATCCGCTGTTGTAATCGGTGCAGGTTTTATCGGTATTGAAATGGCTGAAAACTTTGCTCATCTTGGAATAGACACTAAAGTTGTTGAAATGTCTGAACAAATTCTTGCTCCTGTTGATTATGAAGTAGCCTGTTTTGCACAAAATGAGATGAGAGCAAACGGAGTGGAGCTCATCTTATCTGACGGGGTAAAAAGTTTTTCTGAAAAAGAAATCGAATTGAATTCAGGCAGAAAAATCGAATATGATATTGCGATTTTAGCGATTGGAGTGAAACCGGAGACAACTTTAGCACAAAAAGCAGGTTTGGAAGTTGCTTGTGGTATCAAGGTTAATGACAAAATGCAAACCTCTGATGAAAACATTTATGCAGGTGGCGATAGTGTTGAGATAAAAAGTTTTGTAACCAATAATGATGTATTAATCCCTCTGGCAGGACCTGCCAATAGACAAGGTCGAATTATTGCAGATAATATTTGCGGGATTGATTCAACTTATAAAAAATCTCAGGGCACATCTGTTTTAAAAGTTTTTGATTATACAGTTGCTTGCACGGGATACAATGAAAAACTTTTAAACAGAGAAAATATTCCTTATTGGAAAATATTTGTTTTGGGGAACTCACATGCAGGCTATTATCCTGACTCGACTTCAACTCTGTACAAATTATTATTTAATAATGAGGGCAGAATTTTGGGTGCTCAAGCTGTCGGTCAAGAGGGTGTAGAAAAAAGAATTGATGTAATTGCTTCAATTATGAGAAGTAACGGAAGTGTGCAAGAGCTGTTAGATAGCGAACTTTGTTATGCTCCGCCGTATTCTTCCGCTAAAGACCCTGTGAATATTTTGGGAATGTGTGCGGATAACGTGTTGAGAGGGTTTGTAAAACCTGCATATTACGAGGATTTAGAGGGTTCTTTTGTAATTGATGTAAGGATTGCTGAAAGTTATAATGCTAAAACTGTCGAGGGTGCAATCAACATTCCTATCGGAACATTGAGAAACAGGCTTGATGAAATACCAAAAGATAAAAAAGTTATTTTGATTTGTAACGCGAGTTACACAAGTTATTTAGCTTCCAGAATACTTATCCAAAACGGGTTCAATAACGTTTATTCGTTTATGGGCGGGATGAAACTTTATTCTGAGATTAAAAGAGATAAAGATTTACAACTTAGTTATTCTTAGTCCGCAAAACAGAAACCAAAAGTCCTAGAGACATCAAGACAGGATAGAACATGCCCTTTAAAATAGTGAACGAGCTTGCGCCGATAGAAGCTGCCAAGCTTGTTGCAATTAATATCTGTGCCCCGTAAGGAATCAACCCCTGTACAGCACAAGATGTCGTATCCAATAAACTCGCTGTCCTCACAGGTGAAATATTATGTTCAGCCGATAACTCTTTTGCAATAGAACCCGAAGTAATAATCGCTACAGTGTTATTAGCCGTAAACAAGTTTATCATCCCGACCAAAAAACATATTCCGACCTCACAGGTTCTCTTATCCTTAATCCAACGGCCCGTCTCTTTAATAATATAAGTGATACCGCCATTATATCTCACAAGCAAAAGTAATCCGCCTGCAAGCATTGCTACAATAAGGGTTGTTGCCATACTAATCGTTCCGTCACCAATATAACCAAACGCGTCAAATATCCCGAACATGCCATAAGATAAACCGATAATTACGTTCAATATTGTGCCGAAGAATAGTAAAAACATTACATTAACCCCCGATATCCCGAGAATCAATAATAATATATAAGGGCTGATTTTTACGTAATTATCAAAAGTTAATGTACCTTGTGTAACAACAGAGTTTGCGCTTGCAAAAATAGGTAAAGTATAAAGTAATATACATAAAATCGCTGGTACAGTGATAATCTTCAAATTAGCTAACATTTCATCACGCATTTCAACATTCTGGGTTCTGCTTGCTGCAATCTTTGTATCTGATATCAACGACATATTATCGCCGAACATAGCGCCGCCAACAGTTGCACCCAGTACAAACGACGGGTTTATCCCAAAAGATTGCGAAATAGTAACTGCAATCGGTATAATAGCTGCAATAGTACCGCAAGATGTACCGATAGAAAGTGATATAAGTGCTGAAATTATAAACAAGCCCAATACCATAAACTGTCCCGGGATAAAATGCTGTGCTATCATAACCGCAGCCTCAACTCCGCCGACAGCTTTTGCGCTTGCCGTAAACGCTCCCGCAAGAATGAATACAAGACACATTATCATAATGTCCTTATTCCCCATGCCAAGCGCGAAAAGTTCTATCTTTTTGTTTAATTTCTCTTTGTGGTTCAATGTCAGTGCCGTGCAAGATGATATCAAAAACGCAACAGTCATCGGTACCTTTGAAAAATCCTTAGTCCATAACGAGAACCCGAAATAAAACACAATAAATACAATAAAAGGGATTATTGCCTTAAAACTTGATTCTCTCCATTGAATATTTTCTTCATGTCTCATTATCTAATAATAGCATGAATTCTAACCGATTGTAACAATTTTTTCGGAAACTAACAAATTTTTATATTCTTGCTTATTAAAACAAAAAACTGAAAAAGATAAAGGACTAACTATGCGTGTAAATTCAATCAATTCAACTACTCCCAAATTCAAAGGTACTAGAGAAGACAGAAATGTAACAGCACAATTAAAGGCTACCAATTCATATTCATTAACAGAGCCGAACCAGAGAAAAATTAATCAGGCAATCGAGAGACTTGCTGAACAGCGTGGTGAAGAAAACATCAGGTTCTTGTTGAATGTTGGTGAAAATTTAACATATCAAACAAATATTCCGAATGCTAAATCAACTAAAAATGATTGGCGTTCAAAACTTAAGAGTGCGACTGAACGCTCGTTAGCTATTTCAGATCCGATTCTTAAAGAAAAATATGAACCGGAAATTAAACGTGTATTTGATGAATCAAAACCTTTGTCTGAAGAAGAACAAAAGATACTTATGCATAGAGATTCCATTATGTATAGAGCTGATTTGGACAGTTTGAAATCAAATCCTAACGAAAATATTAGAAACTTAGAATCCAATATGGATTATTTCATTGCTTCAACAGAAACTCCGACAGCTGAAAAAGCTTATGTAATGGAACGTTTAGACTATATGATGAGTCCTCATTACAAAATTAACCCTCAGCTTGAAGACAAGAAAACTCAAGTGCTTGCTGAGATGATGAACGATATGGTAATCAATACTCCGGAATCAAAAGTTCCGAATATCAAAGCAGTAAACCAGAAAACACACGGCATGTGTGCAGCAATTTCAATTGTAAGAAAAGCTGTAGCATACGAAGATAAGGCAAATTACGTGGACGCGTTGTTGTCAGAACTTGACGACACAACCTCTGTTATGGTGTATGACCGCCACAACCTCGGCTCCGGTAAAAGAGTTCCGGTTGAAAAAACTTTTGTCGACTTCGACTATGCACAAGAAAAAGGTTACAGAATTATCGACGCTTCTACTCTTCAATGGATGGGTATTGCAAATATGTATGGTACTCAGAACGAAAAGTTGAATGACTTTTTCGCTTTTGACAGAGATAATCTTGATGCGTTCCACGATTCGTTCTTTGCAAAGAGCATCAATGATGATGAAGTGAGAGGTAAGCAAAGCCATTTTCAATCTCTGGTAAAAGCGAAAGACGAGTTGGAAAATGTAAAAGCAAGTAATGTGCTTAAAGAAGTAAAACGTGTCGAACGTGAACAAAGCCATGACAGTAACATTGAATTGATTCAAAAATATAACGAAGACTCAAGAAAAAATCTAAAAAGACTTGTTCCTGATATTTCAAAATCTGAGCTTGATGAAGATATGTCAGTTTTAATGCAGTTATATGCTCCGACATCTGAAAAAGCAGCAAAACGAGATGTGAAAATCAGACAATATACTTTCATCCCGAATGAAGAGTCTTCTCAAAAAGAAAAGAAAGTACAAAGCTACTTTACAGATAAATATGCTGACAGAGTTTCAAATACAGACGTTGAAAAAACAGTTTCTAACTTAGTATCAAATATTGAAACAGTGTCAGGTTTAGAAAAAGCTTTAGCAGATACCAGCTCAATGTCAGGCAAAATTGCTAATGCAAGAAAACTATATGGTGCAGAAGCAGCTTATAGAGCAACTTTTGAAATAGGATTAAGAGATAATGATAATTTAACAGATTACTTAATCCACTATAATCTTCCTGATAACGAATCAAGAATTTCACAGGGTTATCAGACAGTGATTGACCGTATCGAAAAGAAAAATGATACAAAACTGATGAATCATTTTGCGGGCATGTTTGGTGTTGACCCTAAAGACAAAGAAGGTATTGTTGACAATCTTCAAAAGATAAAGGATTCTGTTGATTATATCCAAACAGAAGGTCTAGATAACCTTTATTATTCAATGGGTATCGGTGACAGAAAACACGTGCTTTTGAGCGAAATTTCAGCTACAAAATCAGCTGTGGAAAACGGTGATAAAGATGAACTGAAAAGAATGGCTCAAACAATGAACGTTAAGGAAGACAAAAAACGTGTTACAGCTGAACTTGCTAAGCTTGAAGAAAGTTTAACTTCAGACCGTAGCGATGAAAAAGCTTATAAACATGCGCTAAACAGAATCGGTTCAAAAGATGAAATGCTTAACTTTGTTGACCTTCATAAAATGTTTATTGAAAAACTCCAAAGTGAAGATGAAATGGAATCATCTGTTTATCTTGCAAACTTTAAGAACTTAAATGGTTTAGCACAGGATTGTTCAAATGAAGAATTGCAACAGGCAATAAATGGAGTGGGTCAAACATTCAACGTATTTGCACAATCAATGGCAAATGCAGCAGCTATATTGAATGTTCCTAATGAAGACGGTTCAATGTATTTTACTGTTGACGGTCAAAAACTTGTTATGAAGAAAATGGAAAACGAAGGTAAGCTCATTCCGTTAAAAGATATGCGTGCACTTCAAACAAGATTCAATAAGATAGATAAACTTCGTTCTTCTGACGAGTTTTCAAGCAGACAGGGTAAAATTTCAGACCCTGAGTTATATAAATTAACAAAACCTGAAAAAGAAGCCGTTAAGAAAATTGGCGGTAAGGTTAACGCTATGTACTCTGATGTTGTAAGAGAACACAACCGTGTATTCAAATCAATCAGAGGCGCAATAGAAAAACAAGCAATGTATATTGGTACTAATGCAGGTACATATTGGGTATCAAAAGACGGTCACAGCGGTATATCAGGTCCTCAACAGGTTAAAATACTTGAACAGTTGACAGACAGACCTTACCAAATGGTATCTGATATTGATGAGGCAGTTGATATCATTAAAAACTCTGCTTATTCAGGTATCTCATCAACAAGTGTATTTAGCCACGACCACGGCTGGCATGCTCAATATATTGCAGACGCTACAGAGGTAGGAAAAGACGGCAGAACTGCAATCTTCCACGATAATACGTGGGGTGCGTCCGAACACGAAAATACCTGGGTAGATTCAGAAGGTTTGACAAGAACCGACTATTCAGATAGACGTGGTGGTGACTTAGGTTATATCACCAACGATGATTGGAGAAACGGTAACTACGTAGACAACCTTACTAAAAAAGCAGGTCATATAACTCCGCACGATGTTGACAGCAGAGCTTATAAAAAACTGAAACCTGCTGGTAGCGAATACGATTTCTCTACTATTTCAGACATTATTGTAACAGGTAACAGCCCTGCTTATAAAGATATTGCCGCTCAAATCAAGGATACAATCTTTGTTCCGGATTCAATTTTCTTACCGGATATTACAAAACACGCAAACGGCATGACTTCTAAAGAGATTCAAAAAGCTATCTTTAGAAACGAAACAGCAGGTACTGCTTATCACGCTAAGTTTGATAAAATCCAAAAACGATTGAAAGGTGACGCTTTCTCTAAAGGAATCAATACTTTAGAAGACTATAACAAACTTTCTGATAATGACCCTATCAAGATTACGTTTGAAAAAGCGGCTATCAGATTAGCATATCCGGATGCTCCAATGTATGATGAACTTGGTAAAGCTCTTGATATGAAATCTGTTATGAAGGTTAAAGCAGAACAAAAACGACGTGCTGTTGATAACTTTGATTATGCGTTCGGAAAATCACCTGATGTAATGACATATTTAGCACAAGAACACGCTAAACCTATTGCTGATCTTGTCGTAAAATCATTTACAAATAACGGTTTACCGGAAGATAAAGCAGCAGCTGTAGTTAAGAGTATTGTTGTTCTTGATAAGGACGAAAAAGCTAAATTTACAGGCAGCACGAAAGATACTATTGAATTAGTTTTGGATAAACTTTCAAGACAATATGATGAAAACATGCAGGTAACAATAGCTTCTAAGAAAGCTAAATCGGAGATTATGTCAGGCATGCGTAATCTGTTGTCAGAAGCTTTGTATTTCAATAAAGCTGATATGAATTTTGAAAGTGCAAAAGCAAAGGGTATCGAAAACTGGATAGATGAAAAGTTTAACCCTGCAACAGATGAAGAGTTTGTACAGGTTTACAACACTCTTCAAGATATGAATGCTGAAGATTTTGCAAAACTCAGAGAAGGTATTACTGATAAACAACTAGGTATGACAGGTTCTACAGGCTTTGATGTATTACAAAAATTCAATGCAGCGAATGATGAAGCTGAATCAACGGTTAAAAATATCTTGTTCTACGAAGAATACACAAAAGATATGGCGCAAAGCAAAACCAAAACAACTTACAAATGCAGCAAGTTGAACAAGAAAACCAGAGGCGCTGTATATGTAGGGCAGAGAACATTTGACGATTTGTATCGTTCAATGAATTTCTCATTGTCAACATTAACTTATGACAAAATGTTCAACAAATGGAAAGATATGAACTTTAGAAAACACGGTGCATTACCTGCATATCCGACATTAGACTTGAGCAATAACAAGACAATCAAGGGTGAAGTTAATAGCTTATATGAAAAAGTTGGGGAATCAATGGCTGAAATTATTCAGAAGAAGACTATCCAGAGAGATTATGCGATAGTTGATGAACTGGGTAATTATACAGCTCAGTTGAACCCTGAAAAGACACCAACAGGTCCGCAGCTTAAACACGCTCAAAAACTTGCGGGTGAATTCATTACATTGAATATGGATGATTCAAGTATTGCTGATTCATTGGGTGCGGCTTATAACATCCTTGAGATGAAACGAGGCGTTGGCTATGATGAATTAAAATCTAATGTTGACGTTATGGTTAAAGAATTTGATGTTGTTAAACAAGCTAACAGCAGTGTAGATATTGGCAGTTATTTGAAGTCTCGAAAAACATTAATGGATAAGTACACCGATACAATTATCGATATCAGTATACCTCCTAGATATCAGAGAAAGGTTAAGGAATCTGCATTAAAATGGCAGTCTCTTGAATTGAAGTATGCTGTTGGTGCAAAGGTTGAATCTGAGAATATCCAACGACTTCAAGCCAAGATAGATAATGCATCTATTGCGCCTCACTCTGAAAAACAGATTAACAGTTTTGACAAAATTGTTGATATGGTAGAGAAGACTAAGAGATTGAAGTCAGCTCAAACACCTGATAAAGCTAAGATTCAGGAACGTGAAGCTATGATTGCTGAGATGACAGAAAAATATGTTAATAAATATATTAAAGAAGATTCTCGTGATAATATCAAGGCGAATATTTCCGACTGGTCACGTAAGCAATTACATGGTGGTAACAGAAGAAAAGTTACTGAAGACGATGTAATGGATGCAAGAGACAAGTTTGAAGAAGAATTTTACAAGTATCACATTACTAAGAATCCGACAGACTTGTTGAATACGTATTTATTGTTGTCTTCTAAAGACGCAAAAGAAAATTATCCTAAGTCAGTAGAAAACGTTAAAATATACGAACGTATGTTATCTGATGAGTTGACATTAACAAGGTTTGTAGATTTACAGGACGCTTTAATGGAAGCTGTTCAGACAGGTAACACTGCTCACGTTAAGGATTATTTTGATGAATACCATATCGATCAAGCCGGACATGTTAGTATGAACAGCGACGAAGCTATTGATTATATGGTTAAGTATATGTTAATGGAAGATAATACAAAACCGGCTAAGATGTTTGTAGAAAAGCTTGGTCTTGGTGATAGAGTTATGGAGATTGAAACAAAGGCTCTTCACGAAGAAAAACCAAGAAAACAGGTTGATAAACTGGTTAATGAATTACGTTCTATAAATGTATTCCAAACAGCTGTTGTTGAAGAACAGAAGGCATTGATGTCTATAATCGATACTGTTGAAGATACAGATGACGCAATTGAAACTTCTAAGCAAAATATCTTGAAGAAATTACAGGGTAAGAAAGCTAACAAGACTGTTGTGAAAGCATATATGGAAGCAATGGATGAGGCTAAAAAAGCATTGAAAGAAAACCCTGATATGCAAAGAAGCTTAATGCTTGGTAGTATACATGGCTCAGTTGTTCAACAGATACAAGAATATGTAAACGAAGATTTGCAAGAAAAACAAGGTAGTTTGAACGCATTGCATACGATTTATAAGTTCTTGTTAGGCTTGAAGTTGCCTGAATATTCTGACGGTTACAAAATGCAACAGCAGTTATCGAAAGAATACACTGATTTGTTGAGATACAATAATGAACAATTGAAAAAAGTTTCAGAAGGCAGTGACGCTATTTCTGTAAGATCAATTGATAATTAAAATATTGTAACGAATGTAACAAATTTGTGAAAGCATGAAATCACGCGGGTTTAAAGTCCTTTTTATATATGTAGTGATACTAAAATAGAGAGGACTTTTTCCATGGCTGATATTAGTTTTAACGGTAAGGTGAAAACTGAAGGTATTACAAAAGAAGAATTTTTAGCTAAATTCAATGATGCGGCTGTGAAAGAAAAAGCCGGCAGTATATTTGATAAGTTTAATACAAATAATACCGGAGATAGTGAAAATAAACTTGATGTCAAAGAACAAGCAGGTTTGTTAGCTTTCTTGAAGAACTTAGCAGGTGCGGATAAGACGATATCTGATTCTGAATTTGCTGCTAAATCAGAATTTGCAAAAACCTTAGGGTTTGAGAATGCTGAAACATTGAGTTCTGTAGTAGGAGCTTATAATGAATTGGCAACCGGTGATGAAGTTACATTTGGCAGTGACGGTAAGACTGTAACTGTCGGTAAGAATACATATACTTATGATGATAATGCAGCATTCCAAAGTGAAACTACAGGTTCAGGAGCTTCTGCTGCAACACGTAGAAATAAACAGAAATATGACCCTGTACATTTGTCATCAAACTGGCACATGCAGCGTGATGTCGGTAAAGCTATTGCAAACGGAGATGAAGGTTATGCCGACATCAAAACTAAAACAACTGCAGCCGAGGTATTAGATGCTATTCTTGCGAAAAAAGGACTCACTGCTGAAGGTGAAACAAAAGAAAAGTTGTTACAAACATTTATTAAGTTTAACCCGAGCGTATTTGATAGAGAAACCGGTGCTGTTTGGCTTGATGCGGATTGGACGAAGCTTGATTTTCCTGCGGTAAGTGAAGGCGTTACAACAGCGAACATGGTTTCTGATGACGTTGATTTATCTGATGTTGGTAAACCGTCAACACAGGGCTGGTATAACTCAAGTGCAAATTTTGCTGATATTTCAACTGAAACTTTAAAAAATTCTGAATCTAAAGCCGGCAATGAGACAAGTGCTGCAAGATATGTGCTTGATAGGGTCTTAGCGACTAAGATGAATGGAATCCTATCAGAAGAAAACAAGGCAAAACTACTGGGTGAAATCATCAGGAGAAACCCTGAAGTGTTTAACGGAGACGGTAAATTAAAAGCCGGAGTTACTGACGCACAGGTTCAGGCAATCAAGATTCCGACTATGAACTGGATAAAATCTAAGTATGGTGTTGAAGCCAATGGTACCGGTGGTTATAAAAAACAAACGAGTATGCCGACTATTCGAGGTCGAAACGGATACTATGCTGTGCAATCCGGCCTGGGTGCTTGGGTATACTATAACCCACAAGGTAAACTAATAAGCGGAGATGATTTTAAGAAAAAATGTCCGAGTATTTATGCTTCAACCCAAAATACAACCCCCCAAAAAATCGGAAACAAAACCAAGCACGAGTTCCATGAATAACACCCAATCAATAATTGAAGCATCAGCTCAGTATACAGATGTTAAAAGATCTGGTTCTTGGTCTTCAATAATATAAGAATCTTATTTAATAACTTTGTTAAAAAATAATTAAGTTCTTATAATATCTCACGGATTTATATTATCATTATTGTAGGAGACAGTAATGCAATATAAAGATTATTATGAGATATTAGGTGTAAAACGTGAAGCAACAGCGGCTGAAATTAAATCAGCATACAGAAAGCTTGCGCGTAAATATCACCCCGATGTAAATAAAACAAAAGAAGCCGAAGAAAAGTTTAAAGATATTAACGAGGCTTATGAAGTATTAGGTGATGAGGCGAAACGTCAACGTTATGACAGTTTAGGTTCAAACTGGCAAGGCGGTGCAGACTATACTCCTCCTCCGGGTTATGAAAACTTCGCGTTTAACTTCAATCAAGGTGGTGCACAAAGTTTTAACTTTGGCGGCGGCGCCGGCGGGTTCTCTGATTTCTTTAGCTCGTTGTTTGGAGATTTTATGGGCGGCGCCCAAACAGGAGGCGCAGGGTTTAATCAATATGCTAACTTCCAACAACAAGGTGCGCAAACCAGAAGAAGTCAAAAAGCACCTAAGTCCGAAAACCTTGATGTTACAAAGAATTTAGATGTTTCTGTTAAAGACCTGTTTGAAGATAAACCGATAACAGTTAAGTTTTCACAGCTTGAAAAATGTACTCAATGCCCGCCAAACGGGTTCTGTTCTCATTGCGGCGGTACAGGGTTTGTTAATAACTCTGATTCCGTTAAAATTAAGCTGCCTAAAAACGTTACTGAAGGTCAAAAAATCAAACTCAAAGGTAAAGGTAAAACCGATTCTTACGGTCGTCACGGCGACATGTTCCTTGTTGTACACATAAAAGACAGCGAATACCAAATCGACGGAACCACACTTACAAAAGAAGTCGAAATCTATCCGACAGAAGCTGTTTTAGGCGGTGAAAAAGAGATTGAAACTCTCCACGGTAAAATAAATATTAAAATCCCGCCAAAAGTTTCATCCGGTCAGGCGCTTAGATTAAAGAACCTCGGTTTACCTGATAAAGACGGCAAGTTTGGTGATTTGAAAGTTAAGATGAAGATAGTTATTCCTAAAGACTTGTCTGAAAAAGAGGTTGAGCTTTATAAAAAGCTTGCTGAACTTCGTTAAAATCATGGTTCAAATTTAAAATAATATATTTGTACGATTTCAAAAAAAGCGGTTAAAGTTTTAAAATTTTAGTTCGTCAAGACATGTACAGTTTATCCCACCCAATTTTGATTTGGAGTCGAAATGTCAGAACAAATAATTTTACCCCAAGAGTTAACCCTTGAAACGAATGCTGATGAATTTTCGAATGTAATTGAAAAAGCACGTACAGCACACCAGAGTTATATAATTAAACAGCAGACAAGAGACCTTGAAAACGCTATTGAATATTATATAGAAGCTATCCGTATGGATTCAAGAGTATCTGAGCCATATTATCGTTTGGCGAGTTTGATGTATGAAAAAGGTCAAATATCTGTAGAAACAGCTATTGACCAGTGTAAAACAGCGATTACGCTTGAGCCTGACAATGCCAATGCTCACATCTACATGGGCTATTTCTTGTCAATGGCAGATAACTTTAAAGACGCACAAAAAGAGTTCAGCCTTGCTATAAAATCTGCGAACTTCAATTCCGCGCGTCCTAGATTATTCCTGTCTAACCTTATCCGTCAGGAAATGCTTGTTGAAGGTAAAACATTTACCGGCATGCTAAAGTATGTTTATTATTTGTTGTCAGGAAGCATGCTTCTTGTCTGCGACAAGGCTGCTATTAAGATGATGATTGAATCGTTTATGGATAATATATCCGTATTTTCTTATAAGACAATAGGTGAAACTTTTGAACGTGCAAAGATGTTTAATAACGCGTTCAAAACATATTCTGCCGCTATGGAAAATACTAAGCACGGCGAGATTTTCTATAAGAAAATGGGCGATTTGTCTGTGAACGGTCAAGATATGATGTCTGCGTATCACTGTTACAGAAAAGCGTTGGAAGAAACACCTTGCAACCGTGAGATTTTGATTAAAATGGCTACGCTTTTACAATCAGCGTTCCCTGACAGAGTCGATGAAGCTATTGATTATTACAACAGATTGTTGGAATTCAACATCGATAACGACAAGATTTATTACGAACTCGGTCATCTATATATGCGTAAGAACGACAAGTTGAACGCTGTTTCAGCTTTCAAGCTTGCACTTTCTTATGATGAAAACAACCCTTATTATAACAACTCTTTAGCGTATTCGTATGTAAGAGCGGAATTATACGATGATGCTATTGAATATTATCAACGTGCGATTAAACTTAACCCTGATGCTAAGTGGACATCTATTGTATGTCATGCTTTGGGTGCGGTTTACGGTGAAGTAAAAGGGAACTTTGACGCTGCTGAGGCTACTTATCAGGCAGGGTTGGTTCTTGATTCTTCAAACTACGACTTATTGTTATCTTTAGGCGATTTGATGATGGTTAAACGTGAATTGGATAGAGCCATTAGAGCATATTGCGACGGGATAACAGTTTGCCCCGATAACTTTATGGCTTATGCAAAAGCCGGATTGGCTTTGTGGGAAAAAGATTATGTTGAAGAGTCCGTTGTCTCGTTCCACAAGTCCATTGATTTGAACCCTAATTTCGAAATATCACAAAACAATTTAGGTGTAGTATACTTAGACGGACTCACTGCACCGCAAGAAGCGCTCGGTTATTTCTTACGCGCTGTTGAACTTAACCCTAACTATACGTTGGCGTATTTTAATGCGGCAAGGTCTTATCAGGCGTTGGGTGAAAACAGAGAAGCTGCGGAATATTACCAGCGCGCTATGGATTTGAACAGGATTACGGGGGAACTTGATGAAAACGATATCAAGACCCGCTTGCACGAACTTTTTGAATAGGTATAATAGTTTCAAAAAGGGGAGTATGAAATGACTGTATTAAAAATCCAAAGACTTGAACACAATAGAATTTTACCTGAATATAAAACAGCAGGAGCTGCAGGCATGGACTTATGCGCTGCTATATCTGAGCCTGTTGAATTAAAACCTTTAGAGAGAACATTGATTCCTACGGGGTTGAAAATAGAATTAGAACACGGTTATGAAGCACAAATCAGACCACGTTCAGGGTTGTCTATTAAGCACGGTATCACTTTGATTAACTGTGTCGGTACGGTTGATGAAGACTATAGAGGCGAAGTTTGTGTACCTGTAGTTAATATTTCTAACGAAAGCTATACTATTCAGCCTGATGAAAGAGTTGCTCAGATGTTGATTACACGTGTTGATCAGGCAGAGATTCAGGTTGTAACTGAACTTTCTGATACTGTTCGCGGTGAAGGCGGATTCGGTTCAACAGGTAAGGTGTAGATGATTAGACGTATTTTAGCGATTAACTTTGGTGGATTAGGTGATGAGATTTTGTTTTTGCCTGCTCTTATTTCGTTGAAAAAAGAGTTCCCAAACGCTAAAATCACGCTTGCACTTGAACCCAGAAGCAAGGCTATTCAACAACTTACTGATGTTGTTGACGATGTAATACTTGTTGATTTAAAACGTAAGAACAAGTATTTGGAGCTTTTTGGGCTTGTTACGCGGGCTATATTTGGTGACTTTCAAATGGTTATTGCTTCTGGCGCTAACCCTATGATGTCCGTTATTGAGGCGATGACGTTTATTCCTAAACGATATGGATACGATACGGGCAAGTTGAGCCGTTGGCTTTTAACAAAGGCTATACCTTTGAACAAGAACCAGTATGCCGGAAATATGTATCACGATTTGGTTTCTGAGGTTACCGATTATAAGACTGAGTTGCCTGAGGTTAAGGCGGCACAGGTTAATAAGATACCTAATACTGTGCTTATTCACCCTGGTGTTAGCTTGATGAGTAAGGAAAAGGGTTGTATCAAATCGATTACGTCTAAAGAATGGGCGATGTTGATTGATATGCTTGCTGAGCGCGGTAAGCACGTACTGCTTGCGGGCGGACCTGATGACAAACAGTGTATTGAAGAGATTGTTCAGTATTCTAAGAGTCAAAAGTTTGAGAATTTGTACGGCAAGACAAAGAATTTGCAGGATTTAGCGAAGCTTATAAATGCGGCTGAAAGGTTTGTATGTTCGGATTCTGCGCCTTTACATATTGCAGTTGCTCTGAAAACAAGGACTTTTGCTTTCTTCGGACCTACTGATGATAAAAAACTTATACCTCAGAACGAGTTTGTTACAGCGCTGAAAACCAATGATAGCTGTGAATTAAAACCATGCCTCTGGGAACGCAGAATGACTTCTTGCGAAGAACTTAGTTGTTTGAAATATGATTTTAAACAACTTGTTGACATTATATGTCGTTAACCGAGTTATCGAACTTTGGTGTGTAGTTTCTTGAGTTCTTTCTCGGTGTGACGTGAATGTTTGTATATGTCGGTTGTACAGGCTGAGACTTTGTTTTGATATCTTCCGGTTTAACCTCTTTTTGCGGGGTCGGAGACTTGAGCTTCAACTGGATGTTTTTCAGGTTGAATTTCTTCTCAGGCTGTTTTGTGACAGGTTTTTTCTCTGAAACGTGTTCTTGCAGTTGAAGTTGTGGTTTGATATTAGTGTTTTTTACAGGCTCAGGTTTTGGGGTTTCGTGATGTATTTCCACTGTTGTTGTAACAGGAACTATAGGCTCTACAACTTGTTCCGGTTGTTTATAGTCAACAGGTTGGATACCTGAACGTGTTTTAATCTCTTCTGCTATTGTTTGAGAGAGCTTTTCATAATAGTTTGTTATTGCTGTAAAGTTCTTTTTGTTTACGGTTTCAAAATTTATGCTTTTACAGTAAACATTGTCCCAAAGAGTTTTGTTATCAGTGTCTGTGAGCTGTACTTTTGTTATTAGTCTGATAGTTGTGTGGTCTGTTATTAGAGCCATTTTCTCCAGAAGTTTACTGTTTTGGTTTTCGTTTATGGAGTATTTAACAGTAATATTTATAACTTTATTATTGAGCTTTTTGGTGCCTGTAAAGTTCTTTAACAGGTCTTTTGCAAGGATTTCTTCAAGGTTTCTTGAATAAAGGATACAATCATCAGTTTTATTTATATGACTTGAAGTCTGAACTGTAACGTTAAAATCCGCAGCAAAACATAGATTCACGCTTGCCAGAAACATTATTAGAAAAATAATAACCCTCTTCATAACATATATTATACACTAAATATTTTCGTATATTTATGGTATGCTATTTAAAAAAAAGGAGTATCAATATGAAAAAGACAGTTGTTTTAGTTTTATCATTAGTAATGTCATGCTTTTTGATTGGTTCAAAAGCGTTTGCAGAACAAGGTTATATTTCAACCAGTGCAACTTCTCAAGTTGAATTAACACCGGATGTTGTTAATTTCAATGTTGAGATTGTAACTACTTCAAAAGAATCAATGGCGAAAGCTATCGCAGAAAACAAAAGAATTTCTGCAAAGGTTTATGAAAACCTTAAAAAAGTAACTGAAAAAAATAAAGCGGATAGTTTAAAAACATCTAACTACAGTGCAGTTCCTGTATACAGATATAATAACAACAAGAAAACTTTAGACTATTATCAAGTAACAAATAATGTAAAAGTACATACAAAACAGATTGCATTAGCGGGTCAAATGATTGATACAGCAATGGTTGACGGTGCTACATCAGTTAATAACGTATCTTATGATGTATCAAATTATGATGCTGAATGCAACAAGTTATTAGCTCAAACTTCATTGAAAGCAAAAGAACAGGCAGAAAACATTGTAAGAACACTTGGTACAGAGATTGCCGGTGTTAAATCAGTTGACGGAAGCTGTTCATTTACAGGTAAATCTGTAATGCCAAGAATGTATATGAGCGCAAAGACAGCTAACTTCTCTGCTGATAGTGCAATGGAAGCAGGCGGTACTAATATCGAAGTTGGTACGATGACTTTGAACGCAAGAGTTACAATCTACTTTTTCGTTAAATAGTTTGTAAAAATTTGTAAAATTATAGCTAAATTATGTTAATAATTTTCTATAATAATACTTAGATAAAGTATAACAAGTGTGTAGGAGTTATAACATGTTCAGAAATGTGAAGAAATCTATTGAAAAGATTCGCAGCGTAAACCCTAAGGAATTGTGGGCGGCGTTTAGTCAAGCACAAAAAGTAAACCGCAGGGATTATGTAGACATGTTGACTTCTGATGTGGAACTACAATCAATAGCTGACGACAGAAGGCTGGAAGCGAAGGTCAGCGCAGAAATTAGGGAAGATTTTCCTGAAATTAGCGATAGCTCATTTCAATTATTAGTTGATGCAACAATGCATTCAATCAGAAAACAACAGCTTCAAGCCACTGAAGATATTCGATTTGAATAATTCTTCATTATGTAGTTCGAATTTTTTTAGCGGGGTTCAAACCCCGCTTATTAAATGAAAGGGGAGTAAATATGAGAGGTACAGCATTTAAGTTCGGGGATAATATTTCAACAGACCATATCGCACCGGGACGATTGTTTCACTTGAGGTCTAATTTGCCCGAGTTTGCAAAACACGTTTTAGAGGATGCTGACCCTGAGTTTGCTTCAAAGATGAAGAAAGGCGATTTTGTTGTTGCGGGTAATAACTTTGGTTTGGGCTCATCCAGAGAACACGCACCGCAGATTATTAAGATATCAGGTGTTAGCGCTGTTTTAGCAAAATCGTTTGCAAGAATTTTCTATAGAAACGCTATCAATATCGGATTGTTGGCTATTGAGTGTGACACGGATGCGATTGATGCGGGTGACGAACTTGATTTGGATATCGAGAAAGGTTATATCAATAACGTGACTAAGGGCGTTATGATAGCAATTGAGCCGTTACCTCCTGTTATGATAAAGATGTTGGAAGACGGCGGTCTTGTAGAACATATTAAGAAAAACGGCGATTTTAAGCTATAAAGTTTTTAATGAGTTGCAGACCGTGTTCTGTCAGGATTGCTTCGGGGTGAAATTGCAACCCGTATGTTTGGCTGTTTTCAATCTCTAAGCCCATAATAATATTATCTTCTGTTCGGGCGGTTATCTTAATCGGTGAGCTGCAGCTTGATTCATCAACTGTCAGAGAGTGATATCTTGTCGCACTGAACCCTTGCGGAATCCGACGAAACAGTCTTGATTCTTCAAAAAAGATATTTGACGTCTTGCCATGACATGGCTCTTTCAGTTGTACAATTTTTGCACCAAAATATTGCGCTATACACTGATGACCTAAACAAACACCTAATATAGCTTTCTTGCCGTGATATTTGCGGATTACATCCATTGAAACCCCGCTGTTATCAGGGTTGCCATATCCTGGCGAGATGATTATTTTATTAAACTTAAGCTTTTCTATCTCATCAATTGTTAACTCGTCGTTTTTTATCACAATAGGTTCTATGCCTAAAATCCTGACATATTCAACTATATTATAGGTGAATGAATCGTAGTTATCGATTATAAGCATAGTTTCACCTCTACCATTTCGCGAACAGAATTTATACAAAAAATTCTGTCAGCTTGTAATAAATCCTCTTTATACAAAACCTTTTCTTCCAAATTTAAACTTTGTCTGTATATGCCGTTTAATAATCCCGATGAAACAGGCGGTGTATAGAGTTTTCCGTCTTTTTCGATAACAATATTTGAGCGTGCTCCCTCTGTGATTTCACCGCGCTCATTGAGATAAATCTCGTCAAAAACCTCACCAGCTCGAATTTTTTCCATACTCTCATTATACCAATAACGATTATCTGTTTTGTGGTATAAAAACGGATTCTTACTGTTTGTTGCAGTCTTCGCAATAGTAACTTTTGTCGTTGTGTTAGGGTTTAGGGTTTTGTATGTTGTTGTATAACTTCCGTCTTTACTCAAAACCAGTCTTAAAATCCCGTCTTGTTCCGCAATCAAATTATCAATTCCAAACTTGAATCCAAAGTATTCTGCGCTAGTTTTCAGTCGGTCTAAATGCTCTTTTAAAAATAGTATTTCACCGTTTTCGACCTTCATTGTTTCAATCAGATGAAATTCTGTTTCGTTTAAAAACTTACGTTTAATAAATGTTTCTTCCCATTCATCCTGTATATCCGAATCCCAAACGATAGCTCCGCCTGTATGACAAAGGTAGCTATTTTTGTTGCTAGGTTTTTGCAGAATTCGTATCGGTACACTGAAAACGGTTTCATCAGGTGATATAAACCCGATTGCTCCACAATAGATACCACGCTCAAAACTTTCGACTTTATCAATTACACGCATTGTAGAAACCTTAGGTGCTCCTGTAATTGAGCCGCAAGGGAATATACTCTCAAAAATATCATATAAAGTTGTGCCTCCTTTGAGTTCTGCAGAGATTGTTGATGTCATCTGATGTACGGTTTTGTGGGTTTCGATTTCAAAGAGTTTTTCAACGTTAACCGTTCCTGTCTTAGCGACCCGGCTTAAATCGTTTCTGAGAAGGTCAACTATCATTACGTTTTCAGCTTTGTTTTTGATATCGTTTCTTAAAAACTCTATGTTTTGTTTATCAAGCTCCGGTGTTGTGCCGCGTTTTACCGTTCCCTTCATTGGCTTGGTTGTAATCTTATTATCTTTTATCGTAAAAAACAGCTCAGGTGAAAACGATAACAAAGTCTCGTAATCGTTTTTGATAAAAGTATTATACGGTGTTGTCTGGTTTTCTAAAAGTGTTTGATAAAGCTCAAACTCAGTTAGGTTAGAAAACACTTCCGTCGGATAAGTATAATTTACCTCATAAGTGATTCCGTGAGCTATATCGGATTTTATCTTATTAAGTGCTTGAGTGTACTCGTTTTCTGTTACAAGCGGTTTTGTTGCGAGTAAACTATTTTTTACTTTCTCAGGTTTGAACGATTTGTAGTCTTCATATACCTCAAAATAAACAAGCGGAAGCTTTGAGCGGTAGTTTTTATTTTTGGCTTCATAACGTATGTAACCCAGTAAATACCGGTCTTTATAACTCTCTATTTTTTCAAAAGCGGTTTTGAGTTCTGCTGTATCAAATGCAACAATTGTATCAATCGGGTTATTAAATATTTTGTTTGTATAAACCTGCATAATACTATTATAACTGATTGACAAAAAAGTGTAAGTGATTTAAAATTTCTATACCAGATAGTGTTTATTAAAAAGGGGTGTGTATTATGCAAGTTTATGGAGTTGCTCAATCAAAACCGGTGACACAAAGACAATCTTTTACGGCTCATGTGCCAAAAGCTTTGCACGATGAGTTGTTTTATGCAGCGTATAAAAGAGGACACGAAGCATGTGATTCTTTTTGGAAACAGGCAAAAAAAGTTAAAGAATGGGGACATGAAACTTGTGCAATAAAGAAAGTTAGTGAAAGAACAAGAAAAGGTCGTGAAGAATCATTGGTTCTGATAGATAGCTATGTTGCACCGTTTCAGGAAGCAAAACTTCCTAAAAAGCCAACGCTTTTAGATTCGTTTTTAGCATTAACAGAAAGAGTTGTTGTTGATGCTGAAAATACGTTTAAGTTATAGGATTAAGTTTATAAGCTAAAAGGCGGCTTGCAATTTGCAAGCCGCCTTTGGTTTTATTAGTTATTGATTGATATCAATGAAGAATGTTTTTTGGTCTCCGTTTTCATACAAGAAATTGATTTCACCCGGGGTTTTACCTGCTTTTACTTTGCATTCAAATCTGCTATCGTTATCAGAAGTAGAGTACCCTCTGTTTTTATAGAAGCAGTTGTCTTCATAAGGAGCTTCTACGAAACTCTGGCTTGAGCCATCGCCATCCATTTGGAAGCTCTTATAGTAACCGGTGAATCTGATATCTTTTTCGGTTATTTCACCGTCTTTGTTTTTTGTAAGATGAAAACGAAGAGTTTTGTCTGTAGAGTTTTCTTCGTCTTTTTCGTAGAAATAAGTGTTATTTTCTAAGTCAGTAACTTTGAAGTTATGTACATCGTCGAAAGACATGTTTTGTGGCATAACTTTTAAGCTTTTAAAGATGTGTTCCATTTTGCCCGAAGCTGTTTCTGTTGTTTGAAGAACAGTTTCAACTTTAGGACAGTAGTTGAAGAACGGCAAATCCGGTTCTGTTGTTTCACAAGATGTTAAAGACGCCATTGTTAATGCTGCTGCTAGGTATGCAGCTCTGAACACATTAGCAGGAATATTTTGTGAAGGCAATTGCGGATTTGTGTTTTCTTTTTTATCGGCTTTTTTCTTTCCAAAGCCTGTCATGCTGACTGTGGATAAATTCATTGTGTTGTTGATACTTGTTGCTAATTGCATAATTTTCTCCTTGTTAATAGGTATATGTTTTTATTCTTCAGTTTTGTAATTAAGAGCTTCGTTCACTTTTTCTTCATTGCCTGTTATTTCTTCGACTTCTAATCGTTTTTTATTATTTTTCTGAGAAAGCTCATCTACAGATTTATCCAGATATTGTGCACCGGCAAAAACACCTCCGGCTGTAAGGACACCTGTTGCAATTTTGCCTATCATACCGAATTTTGACTTGGCAGCAAAATGTATACCTCCAACTGCTGCCAATGCCCCTGACATGACTTTTTGGAAGTTGTCAAGTTTGGTTAGAGTTTTTCTGTTTTTGATAAATTCGTCTGCTTTATCTTCGTTTGCTATATAATATCTTGTCGGTTTTTTCTCTACATGAGGGTCTTTTTCTGTTATCAAAACTTTGTTGTTGTCTAATTTATTGACTACATTTAACTCAATCATAAAAAACTCCTTTCAGTCCTTCTGTATATAGAACGATTGTGAAAGAAAAATTTGCTATAAATTTTAAGATTTTTTACAATTTATCGTATTCTTTTTTAATTTCTTGAATATCTTGCCACATTAGCCATTTAGGAGAGCCTTTTTCACGGGAATCATTTCTTAAGAGATATGACGGGTGAAAAATTGGCATCATTTTTGAGTTGTTGGGGCCATTAAACCATTTGCCACGCGCTCTTGTTATTCCTGTCTCTTGAGGGAGCATTGTGTTGAGTGCGACGTTACCGCAGATTAGGATAATTTGCGGTTTAAGAATATCGATTTGTTTATCGAGAAACTCTTTACAGAGTGCTTTTTCTTCCGGTAACGGATTACGGTTTTCAGGTGGACGGCATTTTATGGTGTTACAGATGTATACGTCTTTGTGACGTGATAATCCTACTGAGGCAAAGATTTTGTCTAACAGTTGACCTGCTTTACCTACGAAAGGCTCGCCTTTCTGATCTTCCCAATAACCCGGAGCTTCACCTATAAGCATAAGTTTTGAGTTTGGGATACCGCCTGAAAATACTACATTATGCCTGCTTTGTGATAACGGGCATCTTGTGCAGGACTTGCATTTTGCTTTAATTTCTTCCAACTCTTCATACATATTGTAATTATTATATCATAAGTTATTTGAAAAAATTAAACGCATTCTTTTGCGGATAGTTGGAGCAGCATCCGAGTTGTTCTTCGATTCTAAGAAGCTGGTTGTATTTTGCAACTCTTTCGCTTCTTGAAGGTGCGCCTGTTTTTATTTGAGCTGTGTTTAGTGCTACGGCTAAATCCGCTATTGTTGTATCTTCTGTTTCACCGGAGCGGTGAGAGACTATTGCTGTGTAACCTGCTTTGTGAGCAAGTTTAATAGCTTCAAGAGTTTCTGAGACGGAGCCTATCTGGTTGAGTTTTATGAGGATAGAGTTTGCGCATTTCAGGTCAATGCCTTTTTTTAGTCTTTCGGTGTTTGTTACGAATAGGTCATCGCCTACGAGTTGAACTTTTGTGCCAAGTTTTGCGGTCATCTTTTGCCAGCCTGACCAGTCTTCTTCGTCGAGCCCGTCTTCTATTGAGTAGATTGGGTATTTGCTGATTAGGGATTCCCAGTGTGCGATTAGTTCATCTGATGTGAATTCTTTGTTTGATTTTGGCTGACGGTAGAATCCGGTTCCTTTTGGTGATTTCCATTCTGAGCTTGCTGCATCGAGTGCGAGGACAAAGTCTTCGTATGGCTTGTAGCCTGCTTTTGTGATTGATTTTAGGATGTGTTCGATTGCGTCTTCATCATTTTTGAGGTTTGGTGCAAACCCGCCTTCATCACCTACTGATGTGGTTTGGTTTTCTGTTTGTAGGATTGATTTAAGGGTGTGGAACACTTCTGTGCACCACCTTAGTGCTTCGTGAAAATTTGGTGCACCGACGGGCATAATCATAAATTCTTGAGTATCTATTGAGTTGGCAGCGTGGGCTCCGCCGTTGAGGATGTTCATCATGGGAACGGGCAGAGTGTTTGCGTTTATCCCGCCGAGGAATTGATAGAGCGGAATGTTTAGTGATTTGCTTGCGGCTTTTGCACAGCCTATGGAGACGGCGAGGATTGCATTGGCGCCGAGTCGGGATTTGTCTTTAGTTCCGTCTAACTCAAGCATGGCTTTATCTATGGCACAGATATTGCTTGAATCCATACCTATTAGGGTTTTTGCGATTTTGGTGTTTATGTTTGAGACGGCTTTGGTGACACCTTTGCCGTTGAATTTTGAGCTATCGTTATCGCGTAATTCTAATGCTTCAAATACGCCTGTTGAAGCACCTGAGGGCGCTGCTCCTCTTGCTGTTGTGCCGTCTTCGAGGGTTATTTCTGCTTCTACGGTAGGGTTAGCGCGCGAATCTATTATTTGTCTGCCTGTGAGTTTTATTATCTTCATATTGGTATTAGATAATAAAAGTTCAGACTTTTCATTCCCGAGTTGAGCTAAATTAAGCAATAAAAATAGCAAGGGAGAGATTCGAACTCTCGACCTCACGGGTATGAGCCGTGCGCTCTCACCAGCTGAGCTACCTTGCCATGTCGTCTTATTTAATTGTTACGGCTCAGCCGGCTCGAGCGTCGCTCTCACTATTTTATATTGTGTTCGCTTTGCTCACGGGAGCTACCTTGCCATAAAGTTTATAAAACGATTATTACATAACCATTCTAAAATTTCAAGCACAAATTCTCTTTACCTTTTTTATTTTGTAATCTCCTATGTTTATGCTACAATTTTTTATATCTTTTTTTGGAATTTACGATATAAAAATAAGGAGAAAAAAATGGCAGAAAAAAGAGTTTGGCTTTTTAAAGACGGTAACGCTGATATGCGTAATCTCTTAGGCGGAAAGGGTGCTAACTTAGCTGAAATGACTAACTTAGGCTTACCTGTTCCTCCGGGATTAACTATCACCACAGAAACTTGTATGGATTACATCAACAACGGCAACAAAATGCCTGAAGGACTTATGGACGAAGTTAAAGCTGCTTTAAAAGTAGTGGAAGAACAAAAAGGTCAAAAGTTCGGCGATGCTGAAAATCCGCTCCTGGTTTCTGTTCGTTCAGGTGCGCGTGTTTCTATGCCTGGTATGATGGAAACTATTCTTAACTTAGGTCTTAACGACCAAACCGTTGAAGCTATGATTAAGCTTACTAACAACCCTCGTTTCTGCTATGACTCATATAGAAGATTCTTAACTATGTTCGGTTCTGTTGCTTGGGAAATGGACAGACAAAAATATTTCGAATCTGAATTAGAAAAAGTTAAAGAACGTGAAGGCGTTAAACAAGATACAGAAATTTCAGCAGAAGGTTTGAAATCTCTTATCCCTGTTTACAAAAACATCATTAAAGAAGTTACAGGTAAAGAGTTCCCTCAAGACCCTTACGTACAACTTCAAGAAGCTATTGAAGCTGTATTCCGTTCTTGGAACATCCCTCGTGCTGTAGCATATAGAAACATGAACAAAATCGACCACAACTTCGGTACAGCGGTTAACGTTCAATCTATGGTATTCGGTAACATGGGTGACGATTGTGCTACAGGTGTTTCTTTCACCCGTAACCCTGCTACAGGTGAAAACAAGTTCTATGGCGAATACTTAACAAACGCTCAAGGTGAAGACGTTGTTGCAGGTATCAGAACTCCTAAACCTATCGCTGAATTAGAAACTGAAATGCCTGACCTATACAAACAATACGTTGATATCGCGAAAAAACTTGAGCTTGGTTATAAAGACGTTCAAGATATGGAATTCACAATCGAACGCGGTAAATTATACATCCTTCAAACACGTAACGGTAAAAGAACTGCTGCAGCAGCTGTTCGTATCGCTGTTGAAATGTGTGAAGAAGGTATTATTTCAAAAGAAAGAGCAATCCAATTGGTTGACCCATATACAGTAAACCAAATCTTGTTACCTTGTTTCGATGCTAAAGCATTAGAAGAAGCTCATAAAATCGCTCAAGGTGTGAACGCTTCTCCGGGTGCAGCTGTTGGTAAAATTGTATTCGATACAGAAGAAGCTGCTCAACGTGGTGAAGCTGGCGAAAAGGTTATCCTTGTTCGTGTTGAAACTTGTCCTGATGATATTCACGGTATGGCTGTTTCTCAAGGTGTTCTTACACTTAGAGGCGGTGCTACATCTCACGCAGCGGTTGTTGCGAAAGGTATGGGTAAACCTTGCGTTTCAGGTTGTGAAGATATGAAAATTGACCTTGCAAATGAAACTCTTACAGGTTGTGACGGTACTGTTTACCACAAAGATGATGTTATCTCTCTTGACGGTGGTAAAGGTATCGTTATGGAAGGTGCTGTTAAGCTTGTTGAAGCTCAAATCGATGATAACTGGAACAAGTTCTTCTCATGGGTTGACGAAATCAGAACTATGGAAGTTGAAGCTAACGCTGATACACCTAAAGATATCGCTAATGCGATAAAATTCGGTGCTGAAGGTGTTGGTCTTTGTCGTACAGAACACATGTTCATGGATCCTGACAGACTTCCTTGGGTTCAAAAGATGATTATTGCTGGTACTCCTGAAGCTAGAAAAGAAGCTTTAGATAAGTTATTACCTATGCAATACGACGATTTCTATGCTATGTTCAAAGCTTTAGGCAGTGAACACCACATGACAATCAGACTTCTTGACCCGCCTCTTCATGAGTTCTTGCCTGATAAAGAAACTTTAATCGCAGAAGTTGCTACATTAAAGGCTCAAGGTAAAGACGCTAAAGAAAAAGAAGAAATGCTTCACGTAGTTGAAGGTTTGTCAGAATCTAACCCAATGATGGGGCTTAGAGGTTGCCGTTTAGGTTTAACTTACCCTGAAATCAATGAAATGCAAGTTAGAGCAATCTTTGAAGCTTGTTGTGATTTGAAAAAAGAAGGTTTGGATGTTAAACCTTGGGTTATGATTCCGCTTATCGGTCACGTTAACGAGTTGAAGGTAGCTAAGGAAATCCTTGAAAAAGTTGCTGAACTTGTTATGGCTGAAAAGGGTGTAAAAGTTGATTACAAATTCGGTACTATGATTGAGATTCCTCGTGCAGCGTTAACAGCTGATGAGGTTGCTGAATACGCTGAATTCTTCTCATTCGGTACTAACGACTTAACTCAGATGACATTCGGGTTCTCAAGAGACGACGCAGAAGGTAAATTCTTGAACAGATACGTTGAAAACAAAATCTTGCCTTCTAACCCATTTGAAACACTTGATATTAAAGGTGTTGGTCAATTGGTTGAAATGTCAATGATTAAGGGTAAATCAGTTAACCCTAACTTAGTTGGCGGTGTTTGTGGTGAACACGGTGGTGACCCTGATTCTGTTAAATTCTGTCATAGAATCGGCTTGAACTACGTTTCTTGTTCTCCGTTCAGAATTCCGCAAGCTAAACTTGCTGCAGCTCAAGCTGTTGTAGAAGCTAAGTAAGTTTCTGAAAATATAATTAAAGCAGGCTATTGTTTTAGGCAATAGCCTGCTTTTTTGTTTATGTTAAAATATTTTTGTGAGAAATTTTCTACGGATATTAGCTTTAATATCAATAGTTTTTACATCATTATTATTTAATGTATGTAACGCTGCCGATTGTTCCGGTGCTGTTATTAAATCTCTACCATACAAAAGTATTGCTGTTGAGCATTCGAACTCTGAAACCTCTATGGCAACTTGGAATAATACTTCTTTAGAGGTTTCTGTTACAGATAAAAACGATACCTATAACGTTTTTTCTGTGGGCGATGTTCCAATCTTTAATGATTATAATAATAAAATTTCGTTATTAACTAAAAGTCATAATATATATATCAAATCTCATAATATATCTTCCTATTTAAAAAATGAGATTTGCACAAGGGCACCTTAGTTTTTCTCTTTTTATATAACAGTTAATATTATAAAAATAGAGGAGAAAATTATGAATATAGAGTTACTGTATGACGGGCTCTTTGTAATGGCTATTGGTATGGGAATGGTATTCTTATTCCTTGTTATTATGATTTTTGCAATGAAACTAATGTCGTTTTGTATGCGGATTCTTAATAAATATTTTCCGGAAGAAATACCTGAAACCAATGTGCCAAGAGCGAAAAAATCATCAAATGATGAAGAGATAGCTCTTGCAATAGCCTGTGCAATACATCAAGCTAAGGTTTAGGAGGCAATTATGCAAGAAAACAGAAATGAAATAAAACCGGACGGATATTCAGAAAGTCATGGCACAGGGGTAATAAGCTCTCTTGTGTTTATGGTAGCAGTGATTATTCTAATGGTTATTCTGAGCCATTTTATGAATGGTTAATAAACAAACGGGGCGAGGATGAAATCCTCGCCCCGTTTGCTTAAATATCTTCTTACGCAATCTCTGCGTTGTCTTTCTTTGGTAACTGAACAACTTCTGCATTGTTTCTGTCTTCTACCATTTTCTTGGTTACAACAAATTTGTCGATATCACCCTTAGAAGGAATATCGTACATAATATCAAGCATAAGTTCTTCAACGATTGAACGCAATGCTCTTGCACCGGTCTTACGTTTAATAGCTTCTTTAGCTATCAGTTCAATTGCCTCAGGTTCAAACTCAAGTTCAACACCGTCCATTTTCAACAAACATTGATACTGCTTAACAACAGCGTTCTTAGGTTCTGTAAGAATCATCTTCAATGTCTTTTCTTCCAACGGATCAAGTACTGCAAATATCGGTATACGACCGATGAATTCAGGAATCAAACCGAACTTAAGTAAGTCTTCCGGTTGAAGTTTCTTAAGCATTCTTGCTGATTCAAGTTCTTTTTCAGCCTTAGTTCCCGCACCCTTAGTACCGAAACCGATAGAAGAACCTTCTTTAACCCTGTGTCCGATAATCTTGTCTAAGTCAACAAATGCACCGCCAACAATAAACAAGATGTTCTTAGTATCGATTTGAATGAATTCCTGATGCGGATGTTTTCTTCCACCTTGTGGCGGAACATTGGCAACAGTACCTTCAATCATCTTTAACAGTGCTTGTTGAACACCTTCACCTGATACGTCTCTTGTAATAGATGTGTTTTCAGATTTACGTGCAATCTTATCGATTTCGTCGATATATATAATACCCTTCTCAGCTTTCTGAGCGTCAAAATCAGCGTTCTGATAAAGTCTGAGCAAGATATTTTCAACGTCGTCACCTACATAACCTGCTTCTGTCAAAGTTGTAGCATCTGCAACAGCAAACGGTACATCTAAGAACTTAGCAAGTGTTTGTGCTAACAATGTTTTACCGCTACCAGTAGGACCTACAAGTAAGATGTTTGATTTTTGAATCTCTACATCTGATTCGTTCTTGTTATGTTCTAAACGTTTGTAGTGGTTATACACTGCAACTGATAGTACTTTCTTAGCGTCATCCTGACCAACAATATGTTCATCAAGGTGAGCTTTTATTTCGTGTGGTTTAGGAACTGATTTAAGTTCTAAACCCTCAGTTTTAGCCTCTTTGTCTTTGTCGCCTTCTTTTTCTTTTCTGTCGAAGAACTCTTCGTCCAGAATTTCGTTACAAAGTTCTACACATTCATCGCAGATAAATACTTCAGGACCGGCGATAAGTTTCTTTACCTGATCTTGAGTTTTTCCGCAAAAAGAACATTTTAATCGGCTATCTTTTGCCATGATTTTCTCCTAATTATACTTCTTTAGTAATAACTTTATCAATCATACCGTAAGTTAATGCTTCTTCCGGAGTCATGATATAGTCTCTGTCAGTATCTTTTTCAATCTTAGCGATATCTTGTCCTGTGTTTGAAGCCAAGATTTCGTTTAATGTTTTCTTGATTCTCAAGATTTCTTGAGCTTGAATTTCGATATCTGTAGCTTGACCTTGAGCACCGCCTAAAGGTTGGTGAATAAGTACTCTTGAGTGAGGAAGAGCCATTCTCTTACCTTTTGTACCTGATGAAAGCAAGAACGCACCCATAGATGCTGCTTGACCTAAACAGATTGTGCTAACATCTGCTCTGATGTGCTGCATTGTATCGTAGATTGCTAAACCTGCTGTTACACTACCGCCAGGGCTGTTGATATATAACATAATGTCTTTTTCAGGGTTTTCGCTGTCTAATAGTAATAACTGTGCTACTACTAAGTTAGCTACCATATCATCGATTTGTGTTCCCAAAAAGATGATTCTTTCTCTTAATAATCTTGAGAAGATATCGAACGAACGTTCGCCTCTGCTTGATTGTTCAATTACAACAGGTACAAAACTCATTTTATAATTCCCTTTCTTTTAAAATTATACCTTCTTATTTTGCTTTTACAAATTTTACTTTGTTATTTTCTACCAAGAAATTGATAACTTTCTCGTTAAGTATTTGTTGAGAAATGTTATTAAGCATTCCAGGTGATTGTAACAAGTATTGGCTAAATGTTTCTTTATCCATTTGGTACATAGCGCTAAGAGATTCAAACTTTTCATTCATAGATTCTTGATCTACTTTCAAACCTTCTTCTTTAGCGATTTTGTCAATGATTAAAGAGTTTTTGATTCTGAATACAGCATCTGAATTTAGTGTATCCATTATTGTATCTAAACCTTGAGTTTCAATAGCTTGTTCCCATGTGAAACCTTGAGTTTTTAGTTTTTGTTTATAGTCAGCTAATAGAGAATCAGCTTCTCTTTTAATCATAGCTTCGTGTATATCAATTTCTGTATTTTCGTGAATCTTGTCTAAGATAGCTTTTTCAGAAGCTTTCTTGTCAGAAGATTCTTTTTGTTTGTTCAAATAGTCTTGAATATCAGCTTTCAAATCGTCAACTGTTTTGAAAGGACCGACTTTTTGAGCGAACTCATCTGTTAACTCAGGCATTACCTTTGTTTTGATTTCGTGGATAACGCATTTGAATACAGCAGGTTGACCTGCAAGTTTCTTTTCGTGATAAGTTTCAGGGAATGTAACATTGATGTCGAATTCCTTGTCGATTTCCTTATCAACTAACTGTTCTGCAAAACCTGGGATGAAGCTTGAATTAGCCAAATCCATTGTATAGTTTTTAGCGTCGCCGTGTTCGATTTTTTCGCCGTTTACATAACCGTCAAAGTCAAATACGATAACGTCATCAGCTTTAGTTTTTCTGTCAACAACGAGTTCTAATGTTGCAGATTGGCTCATAATGTTTTCTAAAGACTTGTCGAACGCGTCTTCAGGAATTTCGTATTCTTCGACTTCAACTGTCATATCTTTGTATTTTTTGATATTAACTTCCGGTTTAAGTTCGATTGTAGCAGTAACTTTAACGTCTTTGCCTACTTCAAACTCGTAGTTTTCAACTTTTGGCTGAGTTAAGATGTCGAGTTCATTTTCAGTTATAACTCTGCTGAAAGCGCTTGGTAAAAGTGTTTCAAGAGCTTCTGTGATGATTCTTTCTTTACCTACCTGACGTTCAACGATGTTTCTTGGCGCTTTACCGCGTCTGAAACCCGGAATGTTAACGTGTTGAGCATAAGTTTTAACAGCTCTGTTATAAGCTTCTAGCCCTTCTTTTGCAGGGATTTCAATATCAACTTTTGCAATGTTTTGTTCTTGTTTTTCAAAATCTATTTTCATTTTTTCACCTTTATATGTTTAATATTACTAAAATACGTAATCTACCACTATAAGAGTAGCAAAAACAAGGTTTTTGTGCAAGAAATTTACTGAACTTGACAATCTAACAATACAGCTTTTTTGCAGATAAATATTTCTTTTAGTGCGTTTTCAAGCTGTTGTTTTGATGAAACTTTGTAGCTTTGTATGCCATAAGCGCTTGCTACTTTTGAAAAATCGGGGTTAAGCATATCTGATTGATACGTTTTGTTATAGTTTAGTTTTTGTGTTTTTGAAATCATTCCTAACGAGGAATTGTTCATTATAAATATTTTTATTGGCAGGTTGTATTGCGCAATTGTTCCAAGCTCTTGTATGTTCATCTGGAATGAACCGTCACCTGTGATGTTCATTACTAAAGCGTTTGGGTTTGCGATTTGAGCACCTATTGCAGCAGGTAATCCAAATCCCATTGTACCAAGACCGCCTGAAGTCAAGAAATGGCTTGAATCTGAGGTTTTAAAGGTTTTTGCACATTCAATCTGGTGTAAACCCACATCTGTCGTTATTGTCGGATAATATCTTTTTGTATACTCGTGGATAGTGTTAAGCACGGTTTCTGTTGTGAATTTTGAAGGTTCTATAGTCACAGTTTCTTTGGTGAAGCTTTCTATCCAATGATAATTCACGTTAAATAGGATGTTTTGAGCTTTTGTTGTTCCGATTATATGTTGAAGAATAACATTCGATTCACCTATAAGGTTACGTTCAATTTTGACGTTTGGTGAATTGTTTTCTTCTATATTGATATTGTAGATTTTGGCTTTTTTGAGAAATGCCGGCTTATTTGATGTTGTTCTATTAGTAAACCTTGTTCCGACAGCAATTACTATATCGGCGTTTTCAATCTTTTTGTTAAGATATTCATCACCGTTTGAGCCAATCATTCCGAGTGAGATTTCATCAGCACAGCCTGTCCCCATCATAGTGTTAACAACAGGGATATGCGAAAGCTTTGCAAACTCAAGGATTTCTTGTTTTGCACCTTTAGCTCCGCCTCCGACTATCATAACAGGTGATTTTGCGTTACTCAATGATTTAAGCATTTCTTTAACGTAAGAATGCGGTGCTCCGACTTTTATTTCTTGCTGAACCTTGTAATCATAAGTATTTTGTGTCTGTTCATTCAGAATAGAGTTTTTAACAGTTACTACTACAGGACCCTGCGGTATTTTTGTTGCTTCTGAAATAGCTGTTTTAATCGTCTTTTCTATATCATCGGCGCTGTTTATTTCATAACAGTTTTTTGTACAAGGTTTAGCAATATTTATAATATCAATATCCTGAAACTCGTTCTGTTCACGGTTTTCAACCTGACCGGTTATAACTACAAGAGGGGTTCTGTCAAGGTATGCGTTCGCTAACCCAGTTACTACGTTAGAAAACCCGGGACCTGAGGTTACAAGAACTACCCCGCATTTGTTTTTGGCTTTGCTGTAGCCTTCTGCTGCGTGAATTGCGCCCTGTTCGTGTCTTGTAAGATAATGAGTAATCTTTTTTGTATGTGAAAGTGCGTCATATACCGGTAAAATAGGTGCACCGGGATACCCGAAAACAGTATCTATACCGCTTTCTGTGAGTAAATTAACCAAATATTGTGCGCCTGAAACGGTGTTGGTAGTTTTTAATGAACATTTTCGCATACTGTTATTCTATAACAAAAATATTGAACTGATTGCGTTTCAGACATGTTTGTAACGGAATGTAAACAAACATGTAGTCAAAAAATCAATTTTTCTGTTAGTATATACTTTATATATACACGAGGACGAACGAAAAATTTTATAAGGAGAAATTAACGAATGGCAAGAGTATTGATTTCAATGCCGGAGAGATTTTTGGATGAGATTGATGAAGTAGCATCAGGCGAAAATCGCTCAAGATCAGAATTGATTAGAGAAGCATTACGTACGTATATGCACAAAAACAGAGTAAGAAACGTTGCATTGGCGAACGAAAATGCAGAGAAATTGGCGGCTTTATTAGACTAGGGCTAAGGAATTTATTGGACAGGAAGTCATCTTTGATGACAAAAAACAACGCAAGGAAAACTTATAAGGAAAAGAAATTAGGATTTAAAAAACCGACTCCAGAGGAGCCGGTTTTTTTTAGTCTTGTTTATATAAACTAAGCTTTGATTTGACCCATAACTTCTTCAGCGAAGTTTTCAGATCTTTTTTCAAGACCTTCACCAAGAACGAATCTTTCGAACTTAACAACGTTAAGTTTGCCTGAGATAAGTTGTTCGATTGTTAAATCAGGGTTCTTAACAAATGGTTGTTCTAACAAACATCTTTGAGCCATAAGTTTGTTAACACGGCCTTCAACGATTTTTTCTCTGATTTGTTCAGGTTTGTTAGCAAGGTCTTCTTTACCCATTTCGATTCTCTTTTCTTCTTCAAGAACAGAAGCAGGGATTTCGTTTCTTGAAACGAATTCAGGAGCTGAAGATGCGATGTGTAAACATACATCTTTAGCTAATTCAGCATCAGCAGCAGAAGTTTCTAACAATACACCGATTTTACCGTTGTGGATGTAAGTTGCAACGTTACCTTCATAACGAACGAATCTTCTGATAGTGATTTTTTCACCGATTGAAGAGATTTTTTCTTTCAATACTTCAGAGATAGCTTTACCGCATTTAGGGCAAGTCATAGCTTCTAAAGCAGCAACGTCAGCAGGGTTCATCTTAGCAACCATTTCTGCTAAACCGTTTGTTAACTCGATGAATTCATCGTTTTTAGCAACGAAGTCTGTTTCACAGTTAACTTCAATCATAGCGCCGCAAGAATCATCGATATAAGATGCGATTCTGCCTTCAGCAGCAATTCTGCCCATTTTCTTTTCAGCAGAAGCGATACCTTTTTGACGAAGTACTTCCATTGCTTTTTCCATATCACCGTCAACTTCTACAAGAGCGTTTTTTGCAGCCATCATACCTGCACCGGTCTTGTCACGAAGTTCTTTTACCATTGTAGCTGTAATATTCATTTTATAATTTCTCCATTTTTTATTTAATTAAGCATTTACAGTTTCTTCAGCTTTAACGCCTGCGTCTTCTGCAGTGATTGATTCTAACTTTTTGCCTTCAGTTGCTTTGTTTGCACGAAGTTCTTTACCTTCTGCAACAGCGTCAGCAAGTTTAGAAGTAATCAATTTTACTGAACGGATAGCGTCGTCGTTACCAGGGATTAGGTAATCAACGTTATCAGGGTCAGCGTCTGTATCAGCTAAACAAACAACAGGGATGTTAAGTTTGTTAGCTTCAGCGATAGCGATAGCTTCTTTCTTTTGGTCAACAACGAAGATGATGTCAGGAAGACCTCTCATCTCTTTGATACCGCCTAAAGTTTTGCTTAATTTAGCTAATTGTCTTGCTAATTGAGCTTGTTCTTTTTTAGGTAATTTTTCAACGTGACCTGATTCAACGAATTCTTCTAATTCTCTAAGTTTATTAACACGAGCTCTGATTGTGTCAAAGTTAGTAAGCATACCGCCTAACCATCTTCTGTTGATGTAGTAAGCGCCAACTCTTTTTGCTTCTTCAGCAACTACTTCTGCAGCTTGTTTTTTAGTACCAACAAAAAGCACGTTTTTGTTTTTAGCTGCATAATCTCTAACAACTTCATAAGCTTTATCTAATAAATCAGTTGTTTTTCTTAAGTCAAGAACGTAGATACCGTTACGAGGACCATAGATGTAAGGTCTCATTTTAGGGTTCCAGTGTCTTGTTTGGTGACCGAAGTGTACACCAGCTTCTAATAATTCTACTAATGATGCTACTGCCATAGCATTTCTCCTTATATTAATGTGTTTTACTACGGATTATACTGCTCCATCTTTTTTATTAAAGACTAGGGCAAAGCCTATCGACCAGTGTAATCAAATTAATGATATTACAAACATGTTAATTAAACAAATTGCAATTGTAACGAATTGTAAAACATGTAAACCATGATGAAATCAGGGTTTCGGGAAAAACTTTATATACATGTAAAACAAGATGAGAGCAAAATAAAAACAATCGCAGATTGTTTTACACAGTGTTACACCCGGAGAGACTATTATGGCTATTACAGACCGTACATATGCGTTTCAAAGTTATATTAATAGCGGAAATACAAGTAATTATTTAGTTAATTCCACTGGTATTGCTAACGCCGGCGGTACTGATGCTGCGTCGATAGTAGGTGGCATATTCAATGTCGCAGCAACTATTGGTATGGCAGCTATGGCTGGTAATTCAAATATTAGTGGTGCTAGTGGATCAACTTCTGCCCCAACTGCAACTTTATCCGGTTTGGCAACTTCATCACAGATGGCTTGTAGCAAATTTGAATCCGCAAAGGGTTCTTATGAAACATGTAAAAATGAACTGACAGCTTTAGAGGCTAGAAAAGCTAATGCTGAAAATGCCGATTTGCCAAATCTTGCTGACTTCACCAGCAGCCCAGCATATACAGAATTTAAAGCATTAAAGGATTCTCTTCCTGGTATTCAAACTGCAATTAACACAATAACGAATACAAAAAGTGCATTAGCAGTTCAAGAAGCGATGATTAATACTAATGGTCTTAGTGGAACAGGAAAAAATCTAATTGCTGGTATTGATCTTCAAAATGCAACAGGACCTTGTGCTGCTTCTAAAATCACTGCTGATAAATATCCACAATCAACTGAAAATGGTGCTACCGGTCAAAATCAAACGTATTTGAATGACCTTGCTGCTGCTCAAAAAATAGATAATGCTATTGTTCAAAGAACTACAATAAAAACAGGCTTACTCACTACATATAATAATTTGAGTGTACCTAATGGTATTACTAAACAACCTATGACGGAAAGCAATAGTGCTGATGATATTTTATCGGCTCTTAATACGCTTAAAACAAATGTGCAACAAACAATTAATACAAAAGGTCAAGAAACAATAACTGTTGGCGAAGGCGAAAATGCAGTGACGAAAACAGTTGCCGATGTATATGCTGGTAAAGCTACATTCGATCAAGCTCAAGATGATAAAGGTCTGTCAGGTGACAATACGCTTGCCAAGCAGATTGAACGGAAAAAGTCAGAGCTTGCTACAAAAAGATCTGCTGTTACAGCCTGCGAATCCGATTTGATTGCAGCGAGGGATAGTCTTACTTCTGCATTAAATCAAATAATCACCGTTGAAACTGAAAAAAGTCAATATGAACAGTCAGAACGCGACTTGAGTGCGGCTAAAGCTGATAATAAGAAAGGAAGAAATGTCTTCCAAAGAATGTTTGGTCGTAAGAAAAATGCAGGTGCACAACAAGCATTAAGCGATGCTAAAACTACTCGTAAAACTGAAAAGGGTCAATATGAAAATGCTAGTGCTCAGTTTACAGGTACATATGCAGATGCAAATGTTGGAATGAAGAATGTAATTGCTGGTCAGTTAGACCTTGTAAACGCAAAATTAGCAGAGATTGCCGCGATTAAAGCTGAAGCAACAACATAACCAAAAAAAGAATTTCAAAGAGTAATAAAACAATCGGCGGGCTTGAAAAGCCCGCCGATTGTTATTTATAATATAGTCTTGTGTACAACCGGTGCTATCTGCTTTAAATCTTCGTACAATTCTTTGTACTCATCCGGATACAATGATTGTGCCCCGTCACACATTGCGTTATCAGCATCATAATGTACCTCAATCAGCAATCCGTCACACCCCGCAGCAACACTCGCCCTCGACATCGGTGCAACCTTATCTCTCAACCCCGTTCCGTGACTTGGGTCAGTAATAATAGGCAAATGACTCAATTTCTTTATAACAGGTATTGCCGATAAATCTAAAGTGTTTCTCGTGTATTTCTCAAATGTTCTTATCCCTCTCTCACATAAAATAACATTAGGGTTCCCGCTTGATACAATATACTCAGCAGACAACAATAATTCTTCGAATGTTGCCGATAACCCGCGTTTTAATATAATAGGTTTACCAACCCTACCCATATCCTTAAGCAAGTTATAATTCTGCATATTCCTTGCACCAATCTGAAAAATATCAACATATTTCTCAAACATATCTATCTGAGAGTTCTCCATAATCTCCGATGTCACAGCCATTCCATGATTATCCGCCACACTTCTGATTATCTTTAAACCCTCTTCGCCCATTCCCTGAAAAGCGTAAGGCGATGTTCTTGGCTTGAACGCTCCGCCTCTCAAAATCTTAACATTGGATTTCTTAAGCGCTTCAGCAGTCTTATCCATTTGCTCATAACTCTCAACAGTACAAGGTCCTGCAATCAATCCGACATGACCACCACCAAATTTCACACCATTAACTTCAATAATAGTGTCCTCAGGCTTAAAAATCCTGCTGGTTAACTTATACCCCGATGATATCTTGATAACCTCCTGAACACCTTCTAAGAGCTCAATATTTCTAGGGTCGATATTAGTTGAACCTATAGCACCAATAATTGTCTGTAATTCACCAACAGATATATGTGCCTTAAACCCCTTGCTCTCAATAAAATCTACTACCTTATCCACGCACTGTTCGCTTACGTGTTCACGCATGATTATAAGCATATCTTCTTCATCCTCTATAAGTTTTTAACATCAAAAGTGTAACGTAAATATAAACAATTTACAAATATTATAGAATATTGTATAATTTGAATATAAGTATATGCATCGTAATAGGAGAACGGGTATGAAAGAAGAATTCACTACAAGCACAAGACGTTGGTACGATCAAGACCCTGTTTTGTCTTCTGCTATGAAAACGCTTGAAGAATCAAATGATGATACCCAAATCAAAATTGCTTTGAATCTTATTAAGATTATTACAGAACATAATCTTACAGAATCATCTTACGAAGAAGTGTCAGATATTATCAACGCAACAGAAGTTGATTTATCAACCCAAAAACGTAACCGTTGGTACGATATTGATGAAACACTTAGAACAGCAATAAGCATGTTGCAAAATTGCCCTGAAGATACACGAAAAGTTATCGCAGTCGAAATGGCTAAAATGGTTGTCGAAGAAATCAAAAAAGAAGAAGAGGAAGACGACGATTTCGAAGAACGACTTGATCAAGAATAACGCTAAATAGTCGGAATAGTTTTGGAGCTATGAAAAAAAGTTTATTAACGTTGTTACTAATAATTTGTTTATGCCCGATAGCGTTTGCTAATGACAGGGCAGAGGTTTATCAGGTTGAGAAAAAGTTCGGACTTAAATCCGGAAACATTGAGCTCACGAAACCTGAATATAGCAAAATTATTAAACTCGGTGACAATGCCTGGATTGTTCAAAAAAAGAACAGATACGGAATTATGAATCACAAAGGTGAGTTGTTAGTGCCGACAAAATACCGTTGGGCTGACAGAGTTGGTGCAAACCTTGTTAAACTCGGTAACGACAACGATTACGGTGTTTATAACGATAACGGTGTTGCTATTATTCCGCCGGAATATTCGTTGATTGAACGTATTTCAAAAGACTTCTTTTTGACCTGTAAAAACTATAAATACGGTCTTGTTGATTTATCCGGAAAAGTTGTTTTACGTAATAATTTCGATTCCATATTCATTCCTGATAAAAAAACTCTTGTTATCCAATATCAAGGTGAATGGTATAAACTTGATGTTGTCCAAAAAGACGGTGTGAATTTTGAAGTAGCGCCTTCTAAAAATGATGATGACAACTCATTTGGTGAAGTAGTGGTAAAAACAGGTGCAATTTCCGGTTATTCTGTATTAACTTTCACAGACTATGTTTTAAAGCTGTTTTCATCATTATCGCCAGCGTATGAAGCAACCATTGATGAACTTATGTTTGCAAAAGGTGGCGATGCGGTTTCTGTAATAATGAACTTTACTTGGCTTCCAAAGATGCCGTTTACATATTTAAAGAACTATTATAAAAACATTCGTAAACAAGAAAGTGATGTACTTTCACAGCCTAGAAACTATCTTAAGAAGAAAATCTAAATTAACTATTGTGAAATGTACACTAATTAACCCTATTTTATTAAGAAATGTGAAGCGCAGAACCTGCATAAAGACTGAATTTTTTAAAAAAGTCTAATAAATTAAAAGAAAATGTTGACTTTTTCTTTTGATATGACATAATAATAAATGTACACACTTTAAGTGTATATAAAACACTAAATAATATTAAAACGCAATTGTTTTGAACTCCTAAAAAAGAAATATAATAAACACTAAAAGACCATTAGGATGCAGAAAGCAATCCACTCAATCAAAAGAGTGGTTTTTTTTTGCAAGCGAGCAGAGGCACGAGCATACGAAGTATGCGAGAGGTGAGCAAGAATCAACGGAAACGTTTGAGTTTTCGTTGTGATTGTGAACGTTGCCGTTTAATGCGAGCGCGGAGTATCTGCCGATAGAAAGTATGTTAAGATTTGTAAAAGACTATGTATCCAATTAATCAATTAATTCATGAGTATATACTTTATATATGTATAGAGTATAAAATAAGAAACACACGAGGAAATCCGTAAAACACACGGAACGAGGACTAAGACAGTAAATGTTTCTTTCTACACACACTACACTTCACAAATTTTCAGAGCCTTTCGGCTCTTTTTTTTTATTAAAAAAGAGGATGACTATTCAGTCATCCTCTTTTAATATGTATAAGAATTATTATACTCTGCTTAATGGTTTTGGACCTGCTGCAACGATGTCTGAAGGCATATTTGGATATTTTTCAGCAAAGTTATCAGCGAACATTTGAGCCAATTTGTTAGCTTGTTCGTCATATGCAGCTTTGTCTTCCCACATTCCTCTTGCATCTAATTTTTCATCAGGTACGTTTGGACAAGATGTAGGATAATCTACGTTGAATACGTCGTGGTGTTTGAATTCAACGTTGTCGAATGAACCGTTAAGAGCTGCTGTAACCATAGCTCTTGTATAAGCTAATTTCATTCTCTTAGCGCCCATTGATGCGCTGCCGCCAGCCCAACCGGTGTTTACTAAGTATACTTGTGTACCGTATTGGTCTAATTTGTCACCTAACATCTTTGCATATACTGATGCGTCCATTGGCATGAATGGTTCACCAAATAATGTTGAGAATGTAGGTTGTGGTTCTGTAACGCCTCTTTCTGTACCAGCTAACTTAGATGTGAAACCTGTTACGAAGTGGTACATAGCTGCGTTCTTGTCTAATCTTGAGATTGGAGGTAATACACCAAACGCATCAGCTGTTAAGAATACAACAACTTTTGGAATGCCGCCCATTGAAGGAATAGCTGCATTGTTGATGTAGTTGATAGGATATCCTACACGTGTGTTTTCTGTTAATGTACCGTCATTAAAGTCGAATTCACGTGTTTCAGGATCCATAACAACGTTTTCAATCAATGAACCAAACTTGATAGCATTGTAGATATCAGGTTCGTTTTCTTCTGATAAGTTAATACATTTTGCGTAACAACCACCTTCGAAGTTGAATACACCGTCAGGTGACCAACCGTGTTCGTCATCACCAATCAACTTACGAGCAGGGTCTGCTGATAAAGTTGTTTTACCTGTTCCTGAAAGACCAAAGAATACTGCTGTTTCGTGAGTTTCTGGGTCCATATTAGCTGAACAGTGCATTGGTAATACGTTCATCTTAGTCATTACATAGTTCATTGTTGCGAATACTGATTTTTTGATTTCGCCTGAGTATTGTGAACCACAGATAATGATTTCGTGTGCTTCGTAGTCGATAGCGATACAAGCTTCTGAGTTTACGCCGTCAACTTCAGGGTCACATTTGAAACCAGGTGCACAAATGATTGTGTAATCTGCTTCACCATAAGATGCTAATTCTTCTGCTGTTGGTCTGATTAACAATTGGTGAATAAACATGTTTTGAGAAGCCATTTCGTTGATTACACGGAATTTTTGTTGATATTTCTTATCAGCGCCTGCGAAACCGTCGAAAATGAATACTTCTTTATCGTTTAGGTAGTTAACCATTTTTTCTTTGATAGAAGTGAATTTTTCTCTTGAAATAGGTCTGTTTACTTTACCCCAAGCGATATCGTCGTGAATACCTGCTGTATCTACGACGAATTTATCCTTAGGTGAACGACCTGTATATTTACCTGTAGTAACAACTAAAGCACCTGTGTTAGACAAAGTACCTTCGCCTAATCTTAAAGCTGCTTCTGTTAATTGAGCAGGTGTTAAGTTACGATAAACTGCTTTTGGATTTTTAATTCCTAAATTTTCTATACCATAAGTTTCCATTAAGTTTTCCTCCTTTATTACGGTAATGGTTATACACTATATATTGTATAACAAACACTTTTAAAAGAAACAATTATTTTTTAAAATTTTTTATTCTTTTTTGGATATCTTCGATTAAAGGAGTCCAATCGTTATAATCCTTTGCCCTGAAAGGTTTTACGCTTTTGTACCAGCCAATATCTTCGCCTTCTGTTTTGTACCAGCGGCACTCTGAAAATACGTTGAATAAACCGAATGTTTTTATCCCCATTGCTCCTGCAAGATTCATAACGACATTATCTGTTGAAATTATCAAATCCATACACTTCATTGCGCATGCTGTGTCTTCAAAGTTCTTGAACTCTTTTCCGAGGTTGTGTACTTTTACGTGTTTTGGCAGTTCTTTTAGTTCCTCTGCGTATTCGTCTGCCTGAAACGAATAAAATTCTACATCTTCCATTTCAAACAACGGTAAAAACTCAGTTGCGTGTATATCGCGATAAGTCGAATTAGACTGCTTTGTACCGTGATACGACAAACCTATTTTAATCTTGTCGTTATCTTTAATATATTTACGTCGAAATTCTTCGACTTTTTTCTCGTCAGCCTGCAAATAGCCCTCTGCTTCTTCCATTTTGTCAGGGGTTTCGTCAAACAAATATGGTAAATCCATCATCGGAACGTGATAATCGTGAGGTATCTTACTCATACCTGACGCTCCCGTATACATAACAGAAGAGTTTGTGTCATCCAGTTTAATATTAGGGTTAATATCGGCTTCGTGAGATAATATCTCGCAATACTTGTCGTACCCGGACGATTTAAGAATAGGAATCAGGTTCTTCTGGATAACAAGAATAACTTTCTTTGCTAATTTAGCCAGCTTAGGAATATATCTCACAAACATAACAGAATCGCCAAAACCTTGTTCATAGTGTAATATAACAGTCTTGTCCGATAAATCTGCTTTACCGTCCCAACGAGTTTCATCTGTCAGTTCCTTAGGATATGCTACGTTTGAAGTCTTGAACCTTATCTTATACATATCATAACCCGTCTTTAAATCGCCCTCTTTTAAGAAATATCTTGAAAACAAGACCTGTTGTTCAGGGGTCGGGTTGTTCAACATCATCTTTTCAAAATGGGTTTTAGATTTTTCTTTTTCACCGTTCCGGTAATAAAGTTTTGCAAGAAACGCTCGTACAAGGTTGTTATCAGGTGCAAGCTCAAGCGCTTTTTGGGCATACTCAATCTGTTTTTCCATTTCTTTATTCTGATAAACCCGCTCATACAAGAACGATAGCTGATAATACAACGAATAGTTTTCCGTCTCTTTTTTGATTAACTCTTCATAATAAGGGATTGCCTTAGCAAAATGTTCAGGCATGCCAAAATATGTTGTTGCAACAATCTTGAGCACCTCAATATCATCAGTATGTTTCTTTAATTCGTTAATAAAATACTTATATACAAATTCGGGTTTTCCCAAATGCAGCAAACAGTTGCTCAGATGTTGAATGTATTCAAACTTGTTCTTATCGTTTCTATATAGTTGAGCAAACATATCAGCACCCTTTGCGAAGTTTCCCTGCAAAATCGCTGCATAAGCTTTTGCTTCGGTTGCTTTTTCAGGTTTGGTTTTGACAGAATCCAACTTTGTTTCTAATGCAGTCCGGAACTCGTTATCAACCTGTTTTTCTAATGTCTTAAACTCTTTTTTTACAGATGTTGTATCAACCCTATGAGAACTGTTAAAGGCAGACAATATCAATTTATTTAAAAAATATAAGTTCTTTTCTTTTGTATCTTTCATTATCTTAAACCTAACATTTCCTCAAAAACTTCGTCTCGTTCAATCTTAGCTTCTTTATCGTTTTCGTTTAGAATCAAATACGAGTTATAAGCTTTAATACTCATATCGTACATCTTTAAGTCTCTATAAGATTTTGCAAGCACAAGATAAGGCGGTGCACTATTGCAAACTGTTGTAAGGTATTCCGCCAGTAATATTGCTTCTTTGTACCGTTTCTCTTTTTGGAATAATTGAGCTAAGGCTATACTGTGCAAACTCTCAGCGTAATCAAAATCGATACATAATCGGATTATTTTTAACTGCTCATCAGGGTTATCGCTCTTCAATTTCGCATACTCAAGCGCCAGCAGTTTTTTGTATGAGTCCAAAATCTTAAACTCTTTTTCAGTGATATCTTTTTCCAATAATTTAAAGATTCTTTTAAGTGATGAATTCAGTGTAATAGCGCCTTGAATATCGTTCTCTGCAACAGCAAGCATAGAAAGGCTTGCAAGAGCCTTAAATGAATCAATGAGTTCCGCTAACCGCTCTTTATCCATTTTCTGCCTCCAATTTTTTTGCAAATTCAAGGCTTGTTTGTGCGCTTTCAGAATCGTTGTTTTTCTCAAAGATTTCCGCAAGTTTATAATAAATTCTTGAAGCGGGTTCTGTGCTTTCACAATAGTTTAAATAATAGTTTATAGCCTCTTCATAGTTTTCAATATCATTGTATAAATCGCCGATTTTTTCAAAATACTCAGGCTCAATATTATATATATATGCAATCTTATACAGTTTAATAAGTTCTTCCTGAAGACCTGCTTTTATAAATCGCGGTGCAAGTTCTTCAACAAGTTTGACATTTTTCGGGCTAAGTTCGATTGCTTTACATAGTGATTCATACGTATTTGACATACGCTGATTTTACCATGTATTCATTACGGTTTTATCCTGTGTTTACATTATTTTTGTAGCTACAGGATAAGAACCTAAGTGCTTAAATGTCTTGACGTTTTGAAGTATTTCAAAAATCGCTTTTGATACTTTTAAATCGGTTATTTTACCGTCAAAATCTATATAAAATGTGTACTCACCCAGAATCTTCTTTGACGGACGGGATGAAATATGTGACATATTAATATCATGTTTTTCAAGTATTTGTAATATTTTACTCAAAGCACCCGATTTATTTTCAGTGGCAAAATATATGCTTGTCTTGTAATCTCTGTCTGTTTTTAATGCTTTTTTACCAATAAGTAAAAATCTTGTCTGGTTGAACTTTTCATCGTTAATGTTCTCTTCAAGAACAGGCTTATTATAGTATTCTGCCGAATATCTGCTTCCTATTGCAGCAACAGTCTTGTCATCAGGTGAAAGGTTTTTGATAGAATTAGCAGTCGAACTCTCTGATTTGTATTCGATATCGTTGCCAAAGGTTTTATATATATAATCAAAACACTGTGAAATTGCCTGAGGGTGAGAGATGACAGTTTTTATATCAGAGATATTATCAGCATAACTCACTAAACAGTGGTTTATCGGAATAACGCATTCTGCTTGAATCTTTATTTCTTTATCGTCTATCCTTGAGATATTGTCTATAGATTCTTTTACAACACCCTCAATGGAGTTTTCTATAGGCAAAACAGCAAACGAATCATCATCTTTTAGGTTTGATAACTCGTTTGCAACTGCTGTAATAGTTTTTTTCTCAATATCTTCATACCCAACAAGTTCAAACTCTGATTTGAACTGTTCTTTTGCAACATCGGTATATGAAGTTTTCGGTCCGAGATAAAAAAGTTCAGGCATGCTCTATGCTTCTGCTCTTGCAATAGCGTCGTTGATATCTTTTACCATTTCATCAGCGTCGAAACCGTGAACTCTTGCGCCTGCTTCAAGGTTTTCAAAACGTGCAGCAGCACAACCTAAACAACCTAAACCGTATTTTGCAAATACTTCGATTGCTTCAGGGTATTGTTGTGCGATATCTAATATTGCCATATCTTTTGTTACTTTTCTTTCCATATTCTTTACTCCTTACGTTGACATTTATAAAATCATCATTAAATAAATTATATAACAAAATGAGAGGTGTGTCATATGGATTTATTAAAAAACTTTTTCAAAAACGATTCAACTGTAGTAGGACTTTGCGATTTAAAAAGAAGAACCGCAGTAAACTCTTTTGGCTTTGCTCAAAACTTTGCATTCAGCCAACCTGTTTTCGAGCGTCCTCAGCCGATTTTCGCCGGTCAAAGATTATATTAAATTCCCCCTTGCAAAACTCCAAAAAACTGCTATAATAGTTAAACCTTTTAGTGTTTTATGTGTTAGTGGATTGATTATGGAGGGAATCCTATGCGTCTTAATGTTTATGATACCTTTGAAGATGAAGTTGCAATGATGAATTTGGCAAAACAGTTACAATCGGAAGGCATGGAGTCATTAAAACAGCCTCACTTGTGGGCGACAGAGCCGATTAAAACTATTGAACCAACAACTGCTTTCTCAAGATTGATTCTTGAAACAGTCTAACTAATTTAGCCGAATGACTAATAGTAAGATTCGTTTGTAATATTTAACCTGTTACAAGGTGATATTATGAAACGAATTCTTACTATGGTTTTCTTATGTTTAGTTTGCGCCTCAACTGCAGGTGCAAACGATGTTTTGCCGCAAGTTTATACCCCTAATAATATTAACCCCTATAAGACTAATAAGTGGTTTGATTTTTTATCATTCAATAAACCTGAAAAACCGGTATGGGACGAAGATTACTCTAAATACGATTATATGCTGTCTCGTATCGAAAAAGAATGGTTTAAACAAGACTATACAAACCTTACTATGTCAGAACGTTTAAATAGACTCGAAGAACACGTGTTTGGGACAAGTTTTAATGAAGACGTAAACAAACGCTGTGACAGACTTAAACGTGCTTTCAATGCACAAAAGAATAATTACAGAAGAACACAAGGCATGTTCTCAGGTGTTCCGACAAGTATTCCTTTCGGTGTAGATGAGCTTATTGAGAATTAGTTCTGCGCTCGCGTTAAACGGCAACGTTCGCAATCACAACGAAAACTCAAACGTTTCCGTTGATTCTTGCTCACCTCTCGCTATCGCTCGTGCCTCTGCTCGCTTGCAAAAAAAAACGGTATTTAATCATACCGCAACTTACACACTTACACACATTATAATTTCAAAATTTGTTTATATCCTAGTTCATAACCTTTTGCATATTTTAAAATAACCTTCTAAATTAACCTTACATTTATATAAAGGATTTTTGTTTAGAAAAATTGCCCTGATTGTTAAGATATGTAACACAAAATTTAAAGCCTGAAATTAGAAGAAAATAAAAAACTTTATATTAATGTAAGTATTAGAGGATATTAAATAATATGGCACTTGGATTTACTTCGCATTATTCACAATCGGAGCAACCTTTTGGTTCCCTGATATTAAGCAATACAGAAAATGAAACGGCAGGTTCTGTAGCCTACGGTTCAGATAACGGCAGTTATGGAAGTAGCCTGCTATCCCAAAGTATTGGTGACAGCTACGCGTTTTCTGTATCTGTAAGTATAGATTATAGTCAATATGCAACGTTTGTTGCATCAAGTTCGGGCTCTACTGAAACAGCAGGTTCTGTAGCATATTCCGGCGGGTTTAGCGGCTCGTCAGGTGGTGCATCGTTCTCAGGCGGTTCTGTCTCCTGCTCATCAGGCGGCTCTTCCGGTGGCGGCGGTTGCTCGGCATCGTTCACTTGCTAGAACTATAAATAGCTTAAAAAGCCCTTGCAATCTGCAAGGGCTTTTTGTTATCCTCTTTGTGCGTCAAAACACGCTTTACATAATATCTCTCTGTCAGGTTTCGGTTTAAATGGAACCTGTGTCTGAGCTCCACACTTGGTACAAACTGCATCGTAAAGTTTTTTTCTGTTCTTCTGTCTGCGTTTCTTTCTGCATTCTGGGCATCTTTTCGGTTTGTTTGTAAGTCCTTTCTCTGCGTAAAATTCCTGTTCTCCCGCTGTGAATACAAATTCAGCCGAACAATCTTCGCAAATCAATGTTTCGTCTTGGTACATGCAGTTTCTCCTAATATAATAAATCGCTCGCCATAGGCATACTTCATTATAGACTTTTTTTCAGAAATTGCAAGGGGTTTGCAATATTATTGCAAACCCCTTATTAATAATTTTTTTTAAGTTAATTATACTGCAACTTTCATTGAGTTAGTGATGATTTCAGTGAAGCTGTCTGCTTTCAAACTTGCACCACCGATTAAAGCACCGTCAATATCTGACATTGACATTTGTTCTTCGATAGTTGCAGGTTTTACAGAACCGCCGTAAAGGATTCTGATAGAATCAGCTGTTTGTGCATCTGATACTTCTGAAACAACTTTTCTAATCATTGCAATAACTCTGTTTGCTTCTGTTGCATCACAAGATTTGCCTGTGCCGATTGCCCAGATTGGTTCGTAAGCAATTACTGATTTTGCAATTTCTTCGTTAGATAAACCAGATAATGCTGCTCTGATTTGGCTTGCAATGTGTTCATCAGTTACGCCTGATTCTCTTTGTTCTAAAGATTCACCACAACAGATGATTGGTAATAATCCGCCAGCTAAAATAGCTTTTGCTTTCTTGTTAATCATTTCATCGGTTTCTGAGAAGTATTGTCTTCTTTCAGAGTGTCCGATGATAACATATTTACAACCCATATCTTTTAACATTTCAACAGAAATTTCACCTGTATATGCACCAGATTGTTCCCAGTGACAGTTTTGCGCTGCTAAAGCAATCTTACCGCATTTGCAGCCTGAAATCATTTCTGATACTACTGCTAATGATGTGAATGTAGGTGCTACAATTACTTCAGGTAATTGGTCTGCGCTTATATCGTGTAATACTGATTTAATCCCTGACATAAGTGATTTTGCATCAGCTTGTAATAAATTCATTTTCCAGTTTCCAGCCATAATTGGACGTCTTGACATAGTTGTTTCTCCTTTTTTAGTAACCACAACCAAAGTGTAGAATAAACATGGTTTTCTATCAAGCGCTTTTGTTATTAATAAAATATAAAATTCTTGACCATATTTTTAAAAAAAAGATATACTTTATTTGAACACATAAAAAGGAGGAAGTATGTCAGATTTTACATACAAAAGGTTAGACGGTAAAAACTACACGAGTGATGATATTAAGGCTATTATCAAAGAAAAAGGTATCAGATTTATAAAATTACAGTTTGTGGATATTAATGGACAGGTTAAGAATATGTCAATCCCTGCACAGCATATTGATAAAGTTCTTGCTAACGAGATTATGTTAGACGGTTCTTCTATCAAAGGTTTCAGAAGTATTGAAACATCAGACATGTTCTTCTATCCTGATAAAAATACTTTCGAAGTATTACCTTGGAGGGCAGAAGAAGGCTATCAATCAGCAAGAATAATTTGTGATATTTATAACGCTGACGGCACACCATTCGAAGGCTGCCCTCGTTGTAACTTAAAAAGAGTTATGAACGAAGCGAAAAAACTTGGGTTCACAATGAATATCGGACCGGAAGCTGAGTTCTTCCTCTTCTCTAAAGATGAAGACGGTAATATTACTACTTCAACTCAGGATAACGCAGGCTACTATGATGTTGGACCCGAAGATTTAGGTGAAGACGTTCGTTCAGATATCGTAACAACCTTGCAGGATATGGGATTCGATATCGAAGCTTCTCACCATGAAGTTGCTGACGGTCAGCACGAAGTTGATTTTAAATACGCAGATATCTTAACAGCTGCAGATAACGTTGTAACATTCAAAGTTGTTGTTAAAGCAATCGCTGCATTACATTATCTGCATGCAACATTTATGCCTAAGCCAATCTTTGGCATTAATGGCTCAGGTATGCACTGTAATGTTTCATTGTTTAAAGACGGCAAAAATGCGTTCTATGATGAAAACGCTGAATACCAGTTATCAGATACAGCAAAATATGCAATCGGCGGTATGCTTAAACACGTAAGAAGTATTACTGCAATCTTGAACCCTACAGTAAACAGTTACAAACGTTTGGTTCCGGGCTATGAAGCACCTGTTTATCTGGCATGGTCATTAGCAAACAGAAGTGCACTTTTAAGAGTTCCTGCAAAACGCGGTGTTGCAACAAGAGTTGAACTTCGTTCGCCAGACCCTGCTTGTAACCCTTATCTTGCATTTGCTACTATCCTGGAAGCATGTCTTGACGGTATCAGAAACAAAATTGAACCGCCTGCTGCTGTAGAATCTAATATTTATAAGTTGTCTACTAAAGAAAGAAAAAGACAAAAAATCGATTCTCTACCGGGTACATTAAAAGAAGCTGTTGACTTGTTAGACCGTTCTTTAGTTGCTAATGCGGCGTTGGGTCAACATATTATGAACGAGTTTGTAACCGCTAAAGAAAAAGAATGGGATTCGTATAGAACAGCAGTTACAAAATGGGAACTCGATAAATACTTAGGCAGATACTAATCTGAACAAGATAAAATGTGAAAAAGCAGGTAGTGGGGCTACCTGCTTTTTTAATTTGGGGGTTGGGGTGGGGGAGGGGTAATAATTTAAAATATAAATCTGTTTTAATTTGAACTTAAAGAATATTATTAAGTTCTAAATTTTTTATATATACCAGCCTAAAGGAAGTCGAGACATAACTCTGTTAGAAACCCCGAAAGACTCGAGAGGAGTTTCTCCGTATAATATGTGTCTATTACAAAGACCCTTGAATTCGTAGGTATTATAACCGCCGCCAAAACCAATGTTTCTTAATGTGCAGCAAGGTCTGCTTGTAGCTAAATACGCTGCACCGAATGTTAATGCTCCGAATGCTACGCCTGTCCAAAAATTTCCGTTACCCATTTTAAATATCCCCTAATTTAATCCCCGTACTTATATAAAGTTTTTTGTGTTTCAAGAATTGCCAAAATTGTCTTTAAATATTAAGTTTTGTAAACATGGATTTGCAGGAAGAAAGTATAGAGGGGTGTAAATCCAGTAGATTCAATAATTGCTGAGAATTCGAAAGTGATTGACAATTAAAATTGAGAGTATAAAATATATAATATGAGTTAAACTTAGAAATAGAGAGTTAAACTTTATAAAGTTAGTAGTATATAGTAAAAGAAAAGGAGATTAATCTCATGGCACGTGAAAAGTATGAACGTACGAAACCTCACGTTAACGTCGGTACAGTAGGCCACGTTGACCACGGTAAAACAACATTAACAGCTGCTATTACAGCTACATTAGCAGCAGCAGGTCAAGCAGAACTTAAGAAATTCGATGAAATCGATGCTGCTCCTGAAGAAAAAGCTAGAGGTATAACCATCTCTACAGCTCACGTAGAATACGAAACAGCTGAAAGACACTACGCACACGTTGACTGTCCTGGTCACGCAGACTATGTTAAAAACATGATTACAGGTGCTGCTCAAATGGACGGCGCTATCCTTGTAGTTGCTGCAACTGACGGTGCTATGCCTCAAACTCGTGAACACATCCTTCTTGCTAGACAGGTTGGTGTTCCTAACTTGGTAGTATTCTTAAACAAATGTGATATGGTTGATGATACTGAATTGTTAGAATTAGTTGAAATGGAAGTTAGAGAACTTCTTTCTTCATACGAATTCGACGGAGACAATATCCCATTCATCCACGGTTCAGCTTTAAAAGCTTTAGAAGCTGTTCAAGCTAACCCTTCTATCGCTCGTGGCGATAACGAATGGACTGATAAAATTTGGGAATTGATGGATGCTATCGATTCTTACTTCCCAACTCCTGAACGTGATTTGGACAAACCATTCTTGATGCCAGTTGAAGACGTTTTCTCTATCACAGGTCGTGGTACTGTTGCTACAGGTAGAGTTGAACGTGGTATCGTTAAAGTTGGTGATGAAGTTGAATTAGTTGGTTTAGGCGAAACTAAGAAAACTACAGTTACCGGTGTTGAAATGTTCAGAAAATCTCTTGACCAAGGTCAAGCTGGTGATAACGTTGGTGCGTTGTTACGTGGTGTTGATAAAACTGAAATTCAACGTGGTCAAGTTTTGTGTAAACCTGGTTCAATCAAACCTCACACAAAATTCACAGCTAACGTTTACGTTTTGAAAAAAGAAGAAGGCGGACGTCACACTCCATTCTTCCCTGGTTATAGACCTCAATTCTATATCAGAACAACTGACGTTACTGGTTCTATCAAATTCGACGGCGAAATGGTAATGCCTGGTGATAACGTAGTTATGGAAGTTGAACTTATCGCTCCTGTAGCTATCGAACAAGGTATGAGATTCGCTATCCGTGAAGGCGGTAGAACAGTTGGTGCTGGTGTTGTAGATAAAATTGTTGAGTAATTTTTAAACAACACAAGACATAAATTTAAAGGCGGTTAAGGTTTTCCTTAACCGCCTTTTTTATTTAATTTTAGTTTGGACTTGAGGTCGCAAAACATAATATATCATCTATACCATTAGCTTGCAGCTCCGATATCATTGATTCAAATGTTGAACCCGTCGTACAGATATCATCTAATATCAGTACCGGTTTGCCTTCAATAAACTTACTTTTATCAACCTCAAAAGCTTTATGCAGATTCTTTAAACGCTCCGGTCTTGATAATTTATACTGGGCTTTTGTATGTTTAACCCTTTTTATCAGCTCATAATTAGGTTCAAACCCGCTAAGGTTACAAAATTCTTCTGCAACCAGTTTCATATGATTATATCCGCGTTGTCGTTCACGGGTCTTATATAAAGGTACAGGTACTACCTGAAACTCTTTATCTATCCCCATTTCATCACATAATGCCAGAAAATATTCCCACATAAACTTTGCCTGATAATAAGCTAAGCTCTTCTGCTTATGGTATTTTATGCCACGAATCATTTTTTGAATAGTCTTTTCATAAATCCCTGCAACATATACATCAGTGCCAAGTACCGTTCTATTAACCCTAAGGTCAGAAAATGCAAGAGTGTCATAACATTTTGAGCACATCTTAACGCATTCATAGCTTCGTCCGCAGAAATAACATCGTTTTTTATAAATATAATCCAATAGTTTATCTATAAGTGTTTTCAAATCTTCCATTAATATAAATTATAACATTAAAAAAAGAGAGTCATTACAGACTCTCTTTCTTTTATTATATTTATCAATCTTAGTGACAAAGTGATAAAAGAACGCCCGCTGCAACGGCAGAACCGATTACACCTGCAACGTTTGGACCCATAGCGTGCATTAACAAGAAGTTTTGAGGGTTAGCCTCTAAGCCTACTTTGTTAGAAACACGTGCTGCCATAGGTACAGCTGATACACCCGCAGAACCAATCAACGGGTTAATCTTAGTCTTACTAAACAAGTTCATAATGTGAGCCATAATTACACCTGCTGCTGTTGCTAGTGAGAATGCAATTATACCTAATAACAAGATGAACAATGTTTGTACTGTCAAGAACTGGTCTGCAGATAGTTTTGAACCTACTGACAAACCTAAGAATATTGTTACAATATTGATTAAGGCGTTTTGCATAGTGTCAGAAAGTCTGTCTACAACACCGCATTCTTTACATAAGTTACCGAAACATAATGCACCCAATAGAGGACATGCGCTTGGTAACAAGATTACACATAATAGAAGAATCACCAATGGGAATACAATCTTTTCTCTTTTTGAAACTTCTCTCAACTGTGTCATCTGGATTTTTCTTTGAGCTTCTGTAGTTAACAACTTCATAATAGGTGGTTGAATAACCGGAACCAATGCCATATAAGAGTAAGCTGCAACAGCAATAGGTCCTAAAAGGTTTTCAGCCAACTTAGTTGTAACATAGATAGAAGTAGGGCCGTCAGCACCACCGATAATACCGATAGATGCTGCTTCAGGCATTGAGAACCCGAATAAACAGTATGCCATAAGCAATGCACCAAAGATACCGAACTGTGCTGCACCGCCTAAAAGTGCTGTTTTAGGGTTAGCAATCAATGGACCGAAGTCAGTCATAGCACCTACACCCATAAAGATAATCAATGGGAATAATCCCTTGTGGATACCTGCTTCAAAGATAATGCCTAAGAAACCTGTAGGGCCTGCGATAGCTTCTCCCGGTGGCATAGGGATGTTTGATAATAATCCGCCGAATGCGATAGGAACCAATAATAGTGGTTCAAACTGTTTTTTGATACCTAACCATAGTAGGAATAAACAGATTAAAATCATTATCCAGCTGCCGTGCATGTGTAAGATTTGTTCAAATCCACTCAAAGAAGGGTCAGCAGGTTGAACAAAGTTCATAATACCTGTTGAGTTCCATAGGGATGTTAAACCGTCTTGAATATTCATCATAATTTAAGTCCCCCTATACTAACCGATAACTACCAATGCTTGACCGGTTACAATTTTATCACCTTGAGAAACTTCAACAGATTGAACAACACCTGCTTTAGGTGATTTAACTTCTGTTTCCATTTTCATAGCTTCAACAACTAAAAGTACATCACCTTCAGCAACTTCGTCACCTTCAGCAACTTCTACTCTTAAAACGTTACCAGGTAATGCTGCGTTTACAGCTTCGCCGTCGCCTGAGCCTGTTGAAGCTTTAGCTTCGATACCTGCTTTAACAGCGATATCAAATTCTTTACCGTTAACAACAGCTTTTTTATCACCGTCAAGTTTAACAGCGTAGTTTTTACCGTTAACTTTAACTGTGTATTCGCCTGTTGCAGATGCTTGAGCTGCAGGAGCTTGACCTGCTGTTTTATTTACAGAAACTTGACCTTTACCTAACAAGAATTCGATACCTTTATCTACGTTGCCGTCTTTACAAGCAGCTGAGATGAAGATGTTTTCATCAGTTGTAGGAAGTCCTGCTTCTTCAAGTCTTTTCTTAGCAGCTTCAATACCTTTGTCAGCATCTTTTTCATTGATATCAACAACTTTTTCAGTTGTAGGAGCCATTTGCATTTTTTCTTCAGCCCATTTTACCAATTCAGGATCCGGTTCACAAGGTGTTTTACCGAAGTAACCAAGTAACATTTTTGCATAACCAGGGTTAGCTTGTTGCCATGGTTCTTCTGTGATTGCGTTCAAGAAAGATTGTTGAGCGTAGAACTGAGAAACAGGTGTTACAGATGTAGCAAAACCGCCTCTTTCAACAACTTCTTTCATATTAGCGATAAGTTTAGGGAACTTATCAAGCATACCCATATCTTTCAACTGGTTAACAGTTGTAGCTGTAGCGCCGCCAGGAAGCGGAGCTTGAATAAGAATAGGGTTAACTGCTAATGAGATTGGAGACATGTAGTAATCTTTCATACATTCTTTGAAGATTTCTTCTGTTTCCATAATTTTCTTGATATCTAAGCCTAGGTCATATTCAGTACCTTTAAGTGCGTGCCACATAGAAATGATATCAGGTTGACCTGTACCGCCAGAAACAGGTTTCATAGCTAAGTCGATACCGTCAGCACCACCGTCAAGCGCAGCTAAGTAAGCAGCTAAGCCTGTACCTGCTGTTTCGTGAGAGTGAAATCTGATGTGAGCATCTGAACCAAGGATTTCACGAGCCATTTTAACTGTTTCGTATACTTTTCTAGGGTTAGAAGTACCAGAAGCATCTTTGAATGCAAGGCTATCGAACGGAAGACCTGAGTCTAAGATGTTTCTAAGCACTTTTTCGTAGAAAGCAACATCGTGTGCGCCTTCACAACCGTAAGGAAGTTCCATCATTGTGATAGTAACTTCGTGGTTCATACCGTATTTTTTGATACTGTTTGCAGAATCAACAAGGTTGTTAACATCGTTAAGAGCGTCGAAGTTTCTAACAACGTTTACGCCGTGTTTAGCAAACATTTTAGCGTGTAAGTCGATGATGTCACGAGGTTGAGAGTTAAGACCAACAACGTTAACACCACGTGCTAATGATTGTAATTTTACGTCAGGACCAACAGTTTCTCTGATTTTGTCCATAGTATCGAAAGCGTTTTCGTTACAGAAGAAGATAGGTGCTTGAAATCTTGCACCACCTGCTGTTTCAAAGTGGTTAAGACCTGCGTCTACTGCTGATTTTAAAGCAGGTAAGAAGTCTTCTACTAAAACTTTCGCCCCGTAGATTGATTGGAACCCGTCTCTGAAAGACGTATCCATAACTTTAATAAGTTTTTTAGTCATTTTATTTCCCCTTTATGTATTGTTATTTTCTAAATAGTGCTGCAACTATTGCTGCTGCGATTTCTTCATCGTTAGATGAAGCTTTTTTTACTTTCGCTCCTGCAGTTTCTACAACCGCTTCAGGAAAGATTTTGTTAAGGTAACCTACAACGGTTGACATAACTACCATTGATAAAATAGTTAAGCATAAGAATGTCAAAACAGTTCCCATACCCATTGCCATAACCATTGCGCCTTCAATCAATGTTGAATTCATAATATATCTCCTATTAAATACATATTTTTTTTGTTATTCTCGTTTAGGATTAAAGATCCGTCATCCGTAATACTTTCAGCCAGTCCTGTATGTATTGCCCCCAGTACGTTTATGGTAATAACTTTGTTAAGAAAAAAAGCTCTTTGAACGTACATTTCTTTTACGGATAAAAACCCGTCTTTAATGAAATTATCATACAACAAACAAAACCTGTTTAAAAGTTTTTTTATAAAGATTTCTTTGTCGATTTTTAGCCCTGTTTCAGCGTAGATAGAAGTTGCCGGTTTATCAATGAGGGCGAGGGTTTGTGGGGTGGTATTGAGGTTAACCCCGAGCCCGAGAGCGAGACCTAAAAATTCTGTTCCTTTTGTAGTTCCTTCCGATAAAATTCCTGCTATTTTTTTACCGTTTATTAGTACATCGTTCGGCCATTTGATTTGGGCTTTTAGGTTATATTCTTCTTCTAAAACGAGGGAAAGCACTACTGACAGGTATTGCGTAAAATTGGGGTATATGGGGTGGAGGGTATTGAATGGTTTAAGAACAAGGGTAAGGAACAGGTTCTCATCACCTGTATCGACCCATTTGCGTCCGAGTCTTCCGTGTCCTGAGGTTTGCCTGTCTGTGTAGACAGCGGATAGGTGTTCAAGATTTTGGATGTTCTGTTTTACATAATCATTTGTTGATGTTATTTCGTCTAAGTGGATAATATTCATTAACGCTATTGTATCACGAAAATGTTCACATTTAATGAAAAATATGTTAGAATTATCTCAGTTTTAGGAATTTATGTTATGAAAGATTTTATGTTTAAACTTGATAGGTGTATTTGGTTAGCGCTTATTAATCAAGATAAAATATTTGAAGCTTATGAAAGTTTTAATAACTATATGACGAATTTATATAAGCATAAGCGTAATAAAGAAGTCCAAAAAGAGATTGAATTTACACAAAAACTTTTTTATACAACATTGTTTGAGAAAAACAAAATTTATCTTGAAAAAGAAGATTATAGTAATGCGCTTCTAACATCTAATATTATGTTTAATTTTGATAAATTTCATGTTGATGCAATTAAAAATTATGTTAAAGCATTGGCAAAAACTAATCAAAAAGATTTGTGTGTTGATATGTTGGAATATTTACATGAGATTACAAATAACGATAAATCTTTATACAAATATTATGCAGAAATGTTCAGCCTTATCAAAGATTATAAAAATGCTATTAAATACATGGAAGCTTATATTTATTCAAAACCTGAAAATGAAGTGTTGGCAAATGATTATAACTGGTTAGGAGTATACTATAGCATTTTATATCACAAAGATTACGATATGCGCTTTCTTGATGAATCTCTTAGATTTTTTCACTATGCTTATGACAAAGATCCAAACAATAAGTTGTATATTATGAATATGGGTATTATGTATAAAGTAAAACGAGATTTGAAATCTGCACGAAAATATTGGAACGAAATTCTAAGTAAATTTTCGTTAACGAATAACGATGCTTGGGAATATATGACATTTTGTTTAGAGGAAGGTAATTTTGAAGAGTATTTTAAATATATTGATTCAAGATTTTATAAATCTGAAAAAGTTTTCTTTCCAAAATTAAAAGGTCAAAAATGGGATGGTAAAAAAGATATATCAAACTCAACCTTGTTAATATATTGTATTCAAGGCTATGGAGATACATTATTATATTCAGGATATCTTGACAGGATAAAAAAATTAGCAAAAAAGATAATATTTGTTGTACAAAATTCTCTATATCCATTATTCATAAATAATAATTTTGGAATTAAAGTTTTGCCGATAGGTGATACTAATACTAACAGTTTAAATTTCGATTACTATATTCCGTCTACTGATATATTAAAAATATTAGAGGTTAATAGAAATACATTATATGTAAATACAGATTTTATAAAGTTGAATCCGAAAAAGGTTGATAAATATAAACAGTTATATTTTGATAATAATAAATTAAAAATTGGATTATCTTGTTTTGGTAGCAATGTTAATAGTAAAGAACGTAATCTACCTTTAGAAGAACTTAGGGCTTTTGACAATATCAATAATGCTGAGTTCTATATCTTAAATAAAGAGTTTGATAATAAATATTTACCACAAAATACAAAAAATAAATTTGTTAATTTAGGAAAAATTTTTGATAATTTTGAAGATACGGCAATTGCAATTAAAAATTGTGATTTAATAATTTCAACTGATAATTGTATTCTTAACTTAGCAGGTGTTCTCGGAAAAAAAACGTATGGAATATTTAATTGGCGACCTGAGTTTCGCTGGTTTGATTTGACAGGGGAAGATGTTGTTTGGTATAAATCAGTTCAACCATTTGTTAATGAGAAGATGAATGATTGGGAAAATACAATAGAAAAAATTGTTGATGTTATAAATAATGAAAAATTATACAAAAAGGAATAAATATGCAAGAGATAAATGAAAAATATTATATGGAATTTCCATTAACTTATAAAGACTATCCTGAGGATAATTATATTCTGATAGATGGAATAAAGTTTGTTAAAACTCCTTGTCTATATGGATTTATGGAGATTTTTTCTCGTTTTGATTATGATTTTGGAGGATTAAATGATTGTATATTTATTGATGTAGGTGCAAATACGTGTGATTCAGCATTGTATGCTGCTGCGCAAAATAATATATTTCGTGTGTATGCATTTGAGCCATTTCCACAAACATATAACATTGCATGTATGAATCTAAACTTAAATCCACAACTTTCACATAAAATAAGTTTATATCCATATGCTTGGGGTGATAAAAATGAAATTATGGATATTCCTGCTGTTGATGATATGTATCATAGCGCTGTAAATTCAATAGAGAATGAATTTCTTAAATCAACCATCAGAGATAGAAATAATTATGTAAAAATAACTGTTGTTCGTGCGAGAGAAATTCTAGAATCAATAATTAAAGAAAATAAACATTTGCCAATTGTATTAAAAATGGATATTGAAGGCAGTGAATATAACTGTATAAAAGATATTGATAGTCAAGGATTATTTAAGTATGTAGATATTCTTATACTTGAGTGGCACTATAAAGGTCATGAATCGATTACTACCACACTTGAAAACAACGGATTTATTTGGTTTAATTCAAATCTTAGCAGTGATACCGGGTTAATAAAAGCATATAATACTAAGTGTAAAAAAATAAAAAATAAAAACATTATACAAAAATTATTAAAAATATAATATCTATAATGCAAAATGCCGAAACCCATGCTGTGACCATGTTTTGACATGTTACAACATGTTACAAAAAACAAAATTAATGCAATTTTCTATAGAGTATATACTTTATATATATAAAAGATAGAAAATAAGGAGCAATACTATGAGTTGGCCTAGCAGTAATTTTCATCATGATTCGTTTGAATATGTTCCACATCCAGGACCGGAATATAGACCGGTTAATATTCGAATTAATCATAATACTAATATTACTTTCAAAGGACCTTCAAATTCTGCTATAAAAACTCAAGGCTGGTTAAATTTGGCAGGCAATATTTTTGGTGGACTTGCAAATTTAGGTGCAGCTTGGATGTTGTCTAGGGGTAACAATGCAGGTGCTCAAGCTTTCACTGCCGGCGGTAGTATTTTTGGTAATGTTTTTGGTGGCGGTGGTAACACATGGACCCCTGGAAGCGGTGGATATCTAATCGACCCTCAATACACTTGGTATAATCCTATACAATTTACAGGTGCTGGTGGTGCTGGCGGTGCTGGCGGTGCTGGTTCAGGTTCAGGCGTAGGCTCAGGCTCTGGTGCCGGTTCAGGCTCAGGTGTAAGCTCAGGCTCTGGTGCTGGTTCAGGTTCAGGCGTAGGCTCAGGCTCTGGTGCCGGTTCAGGCTCAGGCGTAGGCTCAGGTTCTGGTGCCGGTTCAGGCTCAGGCGCAGGCTCAGGTTCCGGCGCAGGCTCTGCTACAGGAAATGTCTTGTTAAATGCTGTCAATGACTTTGTTTGGGTTGATACAAACGGTGATGGTATAATGCAGGATAATGAAAAACAACACAAGTCCTTCATACTTGACGGTAAAAATTCTGCTGCTACTTATGATGTAAAATCTGCTCGTTCAGGAGATAACGCTGTAACTTTAGCAAATTCAGGTATAAACGAAGCTACCTATAACACTCGCGTGGGAAATGCGAATACTCAACAACGAGCAACATTAACAGCTGCAGGAATAAATTCTTATGCTGATCTTGGCGGTACAGTTAAAAAAGACGGTATAGATTATCCAAAAGCTATTAGCTTTGTTGCGCCTACAGATGTAAAAGAAACTTCTACAAATGGTACAGAACGTGCACAAAGTGGCGGTACTTGGGTAATTGTTTATACAGGTAGATTTGATAGTCAAGGTAATCCAATATATAAATATTCTGCTGCATTATCTGATGCCGGCTCCAGAAGTAAAACAAATAATGAACCGGAATATTCTGTAACTGTTGATACAAGTACAGGTAAAATTAAGATAAATAGTGATGGTGCTCAAGGATATGCTATATCCGGCTAGGTACCACTTACCTCAGGACAGATTTGACGACATTTATCGGGATAGCAAAGCCTATTCCGATATTTGACGTGTTGTTATCAGGGTTATAAATCGCCTGATTTATCCCGATAACCTCGCCCGCCGTGTTCAACAAAGGTCCGCCCGATGAACCCGGGTTTATAGCAGCGTCCGTCTGTATCTTGTTGCGCTTATAATCTATCCTCGAAACAATGCCCTGTGTCAACGTTCCGTTAAACCCAAATGGATTGCCAATAGCAAGCACCTTTTGTCCTACCTTAATATTCTTCGAATCTCCAAATGTAATCGTCTTCAATGGTTTCGTTGTATCAATCTTGAGTAAAGATATGTCACTGCTGAGCTCAGGGCTCTTTATAACCTTTGCCCTATACTTCTCCCCGTTTGATATAGTTACAATTATCTCGTCACTGTTAGCTATAACGTGTGAACTCGTTATAATAGTACCGTTAGAATCAATAACACACCCCGTACCGCTTGAAGTACCCTTCGCTATCTTAGCATCAATTGATACTATGGCAGGGTTTATTTTCTCGTATACACTGATATTCGTCATCTCATCTCTGTCGTAAGCCAATACAGGCATGAACATCTGTAATATTATTATCGCCATCAATACTAGTTTTTTCATACCATGTACTATCATCTATTCATTTGCCCTTTTCCATTGTTATAATGATTTTTTAACGGTTAGTATTGTCAAGATTATAATTTTAATCTATAATACACAAGAGAGATTTAAGATTTATCTTATAAGTACAACTAAAAAAGGAGAATAAAATGTCAAGAATAGACTCATTCAAACAAGCATTAAACGAAAAAAGAGCTGTAAAAATTATCGCAGGTATCGATAACTTTGACGCAGATAGAGTTAGAAACGTAGTTATGGCTGCTGAACAAGCTGGCGCTAGCGCTGTTGATATCTGTGCAGACAGAGAAATCATTTCTATGGTTAGAGAAATGACTAATATGCCAATCTTCGTTTCTTCAATCAAACCTCAAGACTTAGCTATGTCTATCGCTATGGGCGCTGATGCTATTGAATTGGGTAACTTTGATGCACTTTATAAAAACGGTATCTCTATGACAGGTTCTCAAGTTATGGACCTTGTTAGAGAAACTCTTAGCATGATTAACAAAGAAGATATCTTCTTCTCAGTTACTATCCCTGGTAACCTTGATATCTCTGAACAAATTTCAATGGCTAGAGAATTAGAATCTATGGGTATCGACCTTATCCAAACAGAAGGTCACTACTCAAACACAGAAATTCCTAGCGGTGTAAGAGGTCTTGTTGAAAGAGCAGAATTAACTATCTCTAACACAATCGAAATTTCAAGAAACGTTGAAATCCCTGTTATGACAGCTACAGGTATTAACCCTACAACTGCTTCATTAGCATTCGCTGCAGGCGCTTCTGCTATCGGTTGTGGTTCTTGTGTTAACAAGTTAGATTCAGAAATCTCTATGATTGCTGTTTCTAAATCACTTGTAGAAATTGCTAACAGAAACATCATCAGAGAACACCAAATGGTATAGTTCTCTATAAAGGTTTAATCAGGCGGGCGGCTTCATAGCCGCCCGCTTTATTTTGTGTAATATTTGTTTACAAAACCGCAAGTTTTACCAAAAAATTTACTTTATATCCATGTAAGGTTTTTTTAAAAGGTGTGTTTATTATGAGTACAAGTCTCGGTAGTGTAGTCTCATCGTTTGGCAGATATGCTGACAGAGGTGCTAATTTTATCTTCGGTACAGGTTCAAATACCGTCGGTAGAAGTATAAGAACTGCTGTTAAAGCAAGAAACCGTTTTGGAAATTCTGATAGTTTTGTTAGTGCTGTTGCTAAAGGTTTTGCACACGGTGTTAAAAAAGATAATGCTCAACTAGCAAAAATGGGATTTGTTCAAAAAACATGGCAGACCTTACGTTCTATCCCCGGTGATATGGCAGCAGGGTTCAAAGGCGGCAAAGGTTTAGGTAAAATAGGCAAGTTCTTTAAGCCGCTTGGTAAAACTCTTCCGTTTGCCGGGAACATTTTATGGATTGCGGGTTCATTGCCTAACATTATTGAAAGAACAAAGGATGAAGGTATCATCGGATGTTTGAAAGAAACAGGTAAAACAATCATCAAAATGGGCTCATTCGCTCTTGGTAGTGCTTTAGGTGCTGCATTTGGCGGTGTCGGCGGTTTCTTCGGCGGTGCTATTCTCTCAGGTATTACTGATAGTATTATGGGTGAAGGCTATAAAGATAAAAAAGACAGATTAGCTAAAGAAGCTGAAGAAGCGCAAAAAGCACAATTGGCTCAATCAACTAACCCGTTTTCAACATTTAATACTGTAGTATAAGCGTATATACAAGGTATATACTATGTTTCAGACTGTAACAAAGTTGGATTAAAAAATCAATTTTGTGGGGAAGTGAAACTTTATATAAGTACGGGAATTAAAATTTAATAAAACTAATCGGGGAATAAGTTAGATCTATAAAATAGACTAAGAAAACAAATTCTTTTTATACTCTCTCTTAATATCCTCGTGTTTATTTAATGTTGCTAAGCCAAAGTTTAGCAACTTTTTCTTTTATAACAAAAAGCAGGCATTCAAAATGCCTGCTTTTTTAACTAGATAGAATTATCTTATACTTCTTCTGTAACTTCTTCTTCTGCTGTTTCTACAACGTTTCTGATAGAGTCTTTATCAGAAGAAAGAGATTTATCTTTGAATTTCTTAACTTGTCTGTCTAATTTATCAGCAACAAGGTCAATGCTTGCGTACATAGATTCTGCAGATTCTTCAACGTGGATATTTTTACCATTCAATTTGCAAGAAACTTCGGCTATATGTTTACCTGATGCTGCAGGGTTTTTGATTACTGTCAAAATTACGTCGATAGCTGTAACTTGATCATAGTGGTTAGCTACTTTGCCTAATTTTTCTTTTACGTAAGCTTTGATAGCATCTGTAATTTCAATGTTTTTTCCATTTACGTGAATGTGCATTTATGCCTCCTAATATTCTACCTCTTTCATAATACAACAAATTTAGAAAATTTTAAACCCTTTGCCTTATTTTGTTATATATTATTCACCGATAACTTGCGGTAAATCAACATCAGGAGTTCCGATAACTCTAACCAATTCCAAAACAGAAGCTTTCATCTGGCATTTTTGTGAAGATCCGCTGAAAAAGTCACTATAAAAACATCCTTCACAGTTGCAGCCTCTTTTATAACACTCAATAGCCGTAGTTGTCCAACGTCTTACAGCCACAGCTCTCCCCATATCACGACTTCTAAACAATTTTCTCCTCCAAGATAATTAAATATTAATTGTTATTTTGATTTGTATCAACTTCCTCACCCTTAGCGATAGTTGCCCGTGAGGTTTATCCCATATTCCTATTATATGTATTAAGCACCCGATTACAAGTGTATTGTAAACGATTATTACATGATATAGCAGGGTGCTCAAACCCTTATGGCAGCAGGTTCGTAGGCTTGTTGAAATCATGTATCATGCTCTATGACATGGTTTGCATGGTTTTGTATCATGCAAACCCATGCACCATGCATGTTTCCATGGTTTTTATGTGTATTAACTTTTGTAAAGATGTTGGCATGTAAGAGAAAAAGGGCGGGACAATGTCCCGCCCTTTGACTATTGTTGTAAACTTTAGTAATCGAGTTTTTCCATTAGTTCATCTGAGATATCAAAGTTCATATACACATTCTGTACGTCATCGTGTTCGTCTAAACGAGTGTACAATCTCATAATGTTTTGAGCTGTTTTTTCATCGGTTATTTCTATCTCATTTTGAGGGATTCTGGTAAACTCTGCCGTAATAGATTTGAAGCCTGCTCCTTCAAGACCTTCCGTTACGGATTGCAAGTTCTCATAAGCAGTTATTACCTTGTAGTTTTCTTCGTCTTCTTCATCAATAATGTCTTCTGCGTCAAAATTGATAGCTGTTTCGAACAACTGTTCAAAATCTACTGATTTATCAAATGTAATACAGCCTTTTCTATCGAACATCCAGCCTACGCAGCCTGTTTCACCCAAGTTTCCGTTGAACTTAGAGAAATAGCTTCTGATATCGCCTGCGGTTCTGTTCTTGTTATCAGTCATAGCTTCAACTACAACCGCAACACCGCCTGCTGCGTATCCTTCGTATACGATTTCTTCATAGTTATCAGCGCTTGATTGACCGGCACCCTTTTCAATAGCACGTTTAATATTGTCGTTTGGAAGTCCTGCTGCTTTTGCTTTTTCGATAGCTGTTCTTAGTCTAAAGTTACCTGCAGGATCAGGTCCGCCCAATTTCGCTGCTACAATCAATTCTCTTGAATATTTTTGAAACACTACAGCTCTTGCTGAGTCTGTTTTTGCTTTTTTATGTTTAATAGTTGACCATTTTGAATGTCCGCTCATAGTTATATCTCCGTTTTTTATTACTTCTCAGCTATATAATATCAGAAAAATGTTATTATTTGAAACTTTATTTTTAAACCGCTTAATTGATTTTGCTAAAGTTCTAGTCGGATTATGTCGTAAACTCTTTCGGAATACAGGAGGGTTTTATGGCACAAATTATCACTACACAAAACTGCAAGCGTCGTACTATCAGATTATCATCTAACGATGTAATTTCTATTATCAAGGAATACCAACAGCGAATGAAAGGTTTTGATAGCTCTAACGCTGCTGAAATACTAAGTAACAATGTCTTTTATCTACCGGAAGATTTATAGAAAATAAAAACGGGGCTTTGCTTTAGCAAAACCCCGTCTCTCTTAATAATTTCGTTAATTATTTAGCTAATTTTTTTACAGCAAGAGTTAATCTTGATTTTTTTCTTGCAGCTGTGTTCTTGTGTAAGATACCTTTTGAAACAGCTTTGTCGCATAATTGGTATGCTTTTGATAAAGCTGCGTTCAAAGCTTCTTTATCTTCGCCTTCTGCTAACGCTAAAACGTTTTTAACAGCAGTTTTGATAGAAGATTTGAAAGCTACGTTTCTTTGTCTGTTTGCTTCTGCAATCAATACTCTTTTCTTTGCTGATTTAATATTTGCCATTGTAATTACCTTTCATATTTGTACCGAATTCCTTGAGTAATGAGTTCAAGTTCATCGTTACGAGGATGTGAGTACAATCATTCTACATAAAACAATTTTTCTGTGCAAGTGGTTTTTAAGATGGCTTAATAATTTTTCAACTGATTTGCTTCGATATAGCTAAACATATTGTTTGGTGTGCCGACAGTAAAGTTATAAGTGTTGTCACAAGGGGTTAGTTTTAGCATTGATTTTGCGCTTGAAACATAGATAATCGATGCCAAAAATGTTTTGTTATTATTATCTGTAAATATTACAAATCCGCTTTTAGTCTGCATTTCTTTAATTTTGTAGTTGTATTGGTTTGTTGCAGCGAGGGTCAAATAATATAATTTTTCAAACCCGATAGGGAATGTTTTTACGCAATCCGAGCTTGTTGCCATTTTTGTTTGAACAACTGTATCTGCCATTGTCGGTAGACAGAGGCAAATTGAAAAAATAAATACAAAAAATACTTTGACTATTCTTTCCATGATTCTCCGTAGTTAACGTCAACATCTAAAGGTACAGTTAACGGCTGACCCAGTTCCATTCCTTCGATTACAAGTGTTTTAAGTGTTTCAATTTCTTCTTTCGGCACTTCAAACACGAGTTCATCGTGCACTTGCATAACCATTTTTGATTTTAAGCCTTTTTCTTTTAGTTTTTTATCAACTTCTATCATAGCAAGCTTAATCAAATCGGCAGCTGTTCCTTGAATTGGCTGGTTGATTGCGGCACGTTCCGCAAACTCTCTAATCTGGTAATTAGCGCTTGATAAAGCGGCTCTTAAGTATCTTCTTCTGCCGTACATTGTTTCTACATATCCGTGTTCGTGGGCGAAATCAATCTTTCCGTCCATATAACGTTTAATCTGCGGGTATGATTCAAAATACTTATTGATAAACTCTTCTGCTTCATTGTTTGAGATATTCAGCGATTTTGCAAGCCCGTATTTTGATTGACCGTAGATAATCCCAAAGTTTACGGCTTTAGCTTTTCTTCTCATATCTTTGGTAACTTCTTCCATCGGTACGCCAAAAACTTTTGAAGCTGTGAGCGTATGGACGTCGACATTGTTATTAAACGCTTCAATCAAGTGTTCGTCATTAGCGATATGAGCTAATAATCTCAATTCAATCTGCGAATAATCCGCTGATAACATATAATAGTGTTCTTTATCTTTAGGACAAAACGCGTTTCTTATCTTGTTTCCTTCTTCCGAGCGGATAGGGATGTTTTGCAGATTAGGGTTAGATGATGATAATCTGCCGGTAACCGTTGTTGCCTGATTATATGTTGTGTGAATTCTTCCGTCGCGCTCGCTTATCAACAACGGTAATGAATCAGTATATGTTGAACGAAGTTTTGAGAATTTTCTGTGCTGTAAGATAAATTCGCAAATCTCGTAATCGCAGGATAAGTCTTCCAGAATTTCTGCCGAAGTAGAACGTTTACGTTTTTTCGGCTTAATTCCAATCTTATCGTAAAGCACTTCTGCTACCTGTTTTGGCGAGTTGATATTGAACGGTCCGCCCGCAAGCTGATAGATAAAGTCTTCCAGTTCAGCAAGTTTTTCTGTCATATAATCAGAAAGCTCTTTTAAATAAACCGTATCAATTGCAACACCTGTGTATTCCATTTCTGCAAGGATAACAGTTAACGGCAGCTCAATATCATTAACGAGCATTGTCTCTTGTTCAGACAGGTTATTCTTCCAGTATTCCGTCAGTTTAAAGATAGAGAACACCTCATCACAAGCATAATGACAGCTCTGGTTGAGTAAATCTCTTGTCAGCTCTTCTTTTGTTGTCATAATATGGTTTAGAAAATCCAGTGCCTGCGCTTCTATAGAATGGCTTCTGTCAGGGTCTTTGACATAGCTTGCAAGCAAGATATCATAACCTATTCCGCGTAAATTAACCCCGTTTTCTTTTAAAACGTTATAATTGTGTTTTGCGTCGTAGAAGTATTTTTTTAAAGTCTCATCTTCAAGCAACGATTTAAGAGTTTCAAGGTATTCCGATTTAACAAAATAGTTTTCCCCGTCAGATATCCCAAACCCGATTATCCCTGATTTATCAGTATAGCAATTGATTGCAAACTCTTTTTTATTTTTTAGATTGTTGATAAGTTCAGTCATTTCAGTATCTGAACCGATAATTTTGCTTTCGCATTCACTGTCTTCAATGGTTTCTTTTATTGCCTGAGTAAACAGCCCTAATTGACCTCCGACCTGTTCTTGCGGTTTTTGTTCAAGTATTTTTATTTCTTCTACAACTTCTGCCTCAGGGTTAAATGATTTAAGGATTTTGTTGATATTCTTGATAAAAGAATAGAACTGCATTCCACGCAAAAACTCACTAACTTTATTAATATCAGGTAAAACAAGTTCAGCTTTGTCAAAATCAAACTCGATATCAACGTTTTTGACAATAGTTGCAAGCTGCTGACTGAGTTTTGCAATATCTTTGCCTGCGCAAATCTTTTCTCTGACTGCTTTTTGCTGGATAGTTTCACAGTTCGCAAGTACGTTATCGAGTGTCCGGTATTCAGCGAGCAGTTTTTGAGCGGTTTTTTCACCGATACCTTTAATTCCCGGGATATTATCAGAAGTATCACCGCGTAATCCTTTGTAATCAATAACCTGATTAGGATAAACCCCGAGTTTATCAAAAACCTTGTTCCAGTTGTATTCCAGCAATTCGCCTTTTGTCGGGATAAGAACAGTAATAAATCCTTCTTCATCAACCAACTGAAAAGAATCCTGATCGCCGGTAAGAATCAATGTTTTATGACCCAGTTCTTTTGCACGTGTTGCAATCGTTCCGATAACATCATCCGCTTCAAAGCCTGTTCTTGTATAAATAGGGATATCAAACGCCTGCAAGCCCTGACAAATAAGTTCTATCTGAGAATGCAAAGAATCAGGCATAGACTGACGGTTAGCTTTGTATTCATCGTACATTTCGGTTCTGAATGTGTGGTGTGAAACATCGAAAGTAACAGCAATTGAGTCAGGTCGAATCTTACCCAATAAATCAAAGATTGCTTTAAAGAACCCGTAAACAGCCCACGTAGGTTGGTTATCAGAGTTTTTCATGGCTGTACGTTCAAGAGCGTAAAACTGTCTGAACGCCAGTGCGTGACCGTCAATAAGAACTAATGTTTTTCCCACTATCCTAATCCCCTTTTTGTTTATCATAACATAAATTTAGGTAAGTGAAAAGTTCGTTATTTATGTTTTACTCTTACGCCTTCTACTTCGTGTACATCTTCAATTACCAAAAATGCGCGTTTGTCGATTGATTTTACGATAGTCTTTATTTTTGACATCTCTAACCTTGATACAACACAATAAGTCAAAATCTTTTCTTCACCTGAATATCCGCCCTTAGTCTTGATATAAGTTACGCTGACATCAAGTTCTTTCATTATCTTTTGACCGATTTCTTTGTGGAACTCTGAAACAATTCTTACAGACTTAGAGCTGTTAAACCCTGTAATAACTACATCAATAGTCTTCGACGCTATATAATACGTGATAATCGCATACATTGCATTATTCCAGGAATATAAGAACCCTGACGCTGTATAAATCAACAGGTTGAATCCCATTAGAAACTCGCCGATACTCATAAAAGAGAACCGTTTTGCAAGTTTGATTGAAAGAATCTCAGTACCGTCTAAAGAAGCACTGTTTCTGAGTATCATCCCTACACCTGCACCCAGAATAATCCCGCCAAATGTCGTTGCAAGAAACGGGTCGTTAGTCGCTGTCACACCTTCACACAGATTGGTGAACAACGCAAGCATCGTAACAGAAAAGAATGTCTGAAACACAAATGTCTTGCCGATAGTCGTATAAGCCAAAAATATAAACGGTAGGTTTAAACAAAAAATCAACGTACCAAGGTTCACACCGGTAATCGTGTTCAACATCATTGAAACCCCGATAACTCCGCCGTCAATAATCTTGTTAGGTATCAAAAAACACTCTAAGGCAAACGCAACAATCACAGCACCAAGAGTTAGGCTTATTAACCTAAAAACAATATCCCTTACCTTCTCAGCATAGGTTTGCTCAGGTTCAGGTTTGCACTTTTTCTTGATGTTAAATATACCCATTATTACTTTCCGTTATCTGTTAAATAAAGTTGAAAAACCCTGTTCTTTCTGATTTTACGCCTTTATTTATGCATAATATTTTTTCTAAATCTTCTTTAAACGTAACCAAATCATCGTATTTTTTAAGCGTACCGTCCATACATATTGAAACATCACCGGTTTCTTCCGATACAACAATACAAGCAGAGCCGTTAATCTCAGTAAGCCCGATAGCAGCTCTGTGACGTGTGCCGTATTTCCAGCTAAGCTGCGGGTTTTCAGTCAACGGTAATAACACTCCGGAAGCCAGAATCTTGTCGTCTTTGATAACCATAGCGCCGTCGTGTAACGGTGTATTCGGGTGAAAAATTGTTAATATGAGTTCTGCAGAAACATCAGCGTTAAGCTTTGTTCCGACATCAGAATATGCACTAGGGCTGACATCGTTTTGTAATACTATCAATGCACCTGTCTTAGTTTTTGTTAAATACTTAACAGATTCAACAAGTTCTTTTACAACGTCAATGTTTTCATTCTTGTTAGAGTTATGGTGGTTTAAACCTAAGAAGGTTTTGCTAAAGAACCCCGGTTGACCGAGATAGCCTAAGAACCTTCTTAATTCAGGTTGGAAGATAACAATCAAACTCAACGCAATCAGCGCAAGGATGTATTCAAAAAACGTTCCCAAAATCTTGAAGTTAAACATTATCAAAATTTCGCTGAATATCCACGCAAAAAACAAGAACAATAATCCGCGGACAAACTTTTCCGAATTAGTATGCTGAATATATCTTTTGTAAAACACTAACACAATCCCGACAATGAGTAATATCTGTATGGTATTACCGAAATCGTTTAAGATATTAAAAAGATGTGAAATGTGTTTTGAAAAGATATTGAGCATTATTTTAACCTATCAGGAATTACGTCATGAGAAACCAAATCTTCCAGAGTTTCCCTTTTTACTATGATATCAGATTGTGAATTATTTACAAGTACCATAGCAGGTTTTTCAACCCTGTTATAGTTGCTTGCCATAGAATAATTATAAGAACCTGTGTTGTAAACACAAAGGATATCATCTGTTTTTAGTTTAGGCAGTTCAATATCGTTGATTAAGATATCTCCTGATTCACAGTATCTGCCTGCAATAGTAACTTTTTCTGTCTCAGTTGTATCAACCTTGTTTGCAACCTCTGCAAAGTATTCAGCCTGATACATACTCGGACGCGGGTTATCCGCCATACCGCCGTCTACAGTGACATATTTTGTCATATTAGGAACCTGTTTCATACTGCCGACTGTATAAAGAGTTACACCAGCTGTAGAAATAATACTTCTGCCTGGTTCAATGAACAATGTAGGCGGTTCAATGTTGTATTTTGCAATGTGTTTGTTTAAAGATTCAATGATAACATCCGCAATTTCGTTTATAGACGGCGGCATATCGCTATCAACATATTTTACACCTATGCCGCCGCCGATATTGATTTCATCAAGGTTGATGTTGAATTTTGTACTAATCTCACCGATTGTCTGGGTTAAAACATCAATCTCGTCGTGAAAACAGCTTGGTTCAAAGATTTGTGAACCTATATGCGCGTGCAAACCTCTGATTCTGAGGTTTTGGTGCTTGTGTATAATCGCTGAAACCGCTTCATCAAGCTGGGTTATATCAAACCCGAATTTTGAATCAAGTTGACCTGTTTTTATGTATTCGTGGGTATGACATTCAATACCCGGTGTTATCCTTAACAGAACGTCAATGGTCTTGTTATATCGACCCGCAACTTTAGAGATAAGGTCTACCTCGTGAAAATTATCTACGGATATTCTGCTTATGCCGTTTTTGATAGCGTAATCAAGCTCGCGTTCTGTTTTGTTGTTACCGTTGAATAGTACGTGTGATAACTCTACACCCGCATTCAATACGGTATGAATCTCACCGATAGAAACCGTATCAAACCCGAACCCTTCTGAATCAAGGATTTTTACAATTGCGCTTGTACATAAAGCTTTTGAAGCGTACATCATTCTTGTATGCGGGTATGATTTAAACGCATTTTTATAATCGTGGCAAATACCTCTCAAAGTCGCTTCATCTATTACATATAACGGTGTTCCGTATGTTTTGGCGAGTTCAACCGTGTCGCATCCGCCAATATATAAATTTTCTTTTCTCTCTATACTTATCGGTTTAATTTGTTGATTTACAGTCATTCTTTTTTCCTTGTGTAATGTTTATTACAAGCATACAGGAATTATATACTTTTTACAATACTTTATTAAGTGGAAACTTAAACGGCTTAACTCCATGTAAACAAAGGAATTGAGGATGTTTACAAAACTTAATAAAGCGGTATTATTCAAGCAATTAAAATAGGCTGAAACTCTTTATATACATGGGAATTAAGATAAAGGTACACAAGATGGTAAGTTCTGCAAACTATAATGTAGCAATAAATCCGAATATGTCATCTTCAATGGGTGTATCTAATGCTGTTAAAGTTGCTTCCCAACCTCAAAAAAGAGAAGAAAAAATTGTTGTTAAATCAGCAAAGATTAAATATCGTAAGATAAAAGCTTCTGATAAATACACTGTTTATGGTGATTGGAAACAAGATTATGTTTACGAAGTTGTTAAAGAAATCACTAATTCACCTGAAATGGCAGAGCTCAGAAACAGATACAGATTGATTACTTTCAAAAACCCTGTGTCAAAATCTTTGTATTTGAATAATTGCTACAAGATAGATTTAATCGAATCACCTCAAAGATATCAAGGCGAAGGTACAAAGGCTGTAAAAGCTCTTGTTGAAAGAAGTTTAGCTGATAAAGATACTCAAGGCAGAGTTGTTGTAAACGCTGAGATTATCGATGAAAAAACATCACCTGCAGGGTTCTTCTATAAGTTAGGTTTCAGATTCGTTGATTCTCAGATGAACGAAGTTATGGAAAACTGGGTAAAGCAAAGAACACTTGTTAATGCTCCAAAACTTACGGGTATGATGTATTTGCCGAAAGAAAACATCAACAAGGTAATGATGTACGGCGAAAACTTGTTATAATTAGTGGTCGACCTCAACTGTAGTAAGGCTTCTAAGATAGTTTTGCACTCCGCCTGTTATTATTAAGTCCGGTTCTGCCATACAAAATGCGTCAAGAGTTATTATCCCTGCACGCCTGTCACCGTTTGCTATATAAAGCAACCCAACCATTATTCTGTTCAGAGGGTTTGAGGTGTCTTTTTTGTATTCTTCAAGTTTTTGTTTAGTTTTCTTTTGCAGTGCTAAGCATTCCGCAAGGTTTTTGTAGTATTCAAAGTTTAACCCGTAGAGTTTTATGGCGCGTTCAAAACAGTCTTGCGCACGCTCTGCAAAACCCAGTTCAAAATAGGTTTTGCCGAGGTTATTATATGCTACGGCGGTGGATTGGCTGTTTTCGTTTAAGCTGATAGCTATCTTAAACTCCTGAACGGCAGCATAATAACAGTGTTCCTGCAGATATCGCAGACCGAGTGCGTTATGAAACACCGCATTGTTGCCCGCGTTAATGTTGAAAGAACCGGACATTATCGGCTTTCTGTATCCGCTTGTCACAAACGATAGTAATAATAACGCTATAATAACTAACTGTTTCATATTATAAAAGTTCCAGTTCCAAACCTTCTTTTGCCATTATTATATCATCTTTTGTATAGGTTTTTGCCAATCCGTCAAGCTTAGTGTCATCGTAAGACGGGTCATAGTGGAAGAATACGAGTTTTTCGGCGTTTGTTTGTTTTTTCGCGTCAATAGCCATATCGAATGTTGAGTGTCCGAACCCTTGTTTTGGCGTGTAGATACTCAAATAGTCTTCCGCTGTATACTGTGCGTCGTGGACTAATACGCTGCAGTTGCGTGCGAATTTGATGAGCTTCTTGTCGCCGCCTTCGTAGCTTTCTTTGTCTGTTGAGTATACAAAACTTTTGCCTTTGTAGGTTATTTTGTATACAAAAACCCCGTTTTGAGGGTGGGCAAACGATTTGTAACAAGAGATGATTACATCGTCTTCTCTGTACTGATTGGAATAGAAGTCTAAAACCCTTGTTATCATAGGCGGTTCGCCGTGTCTTAGCACGATATAGTTTGCTTCATTCAGGTCGTTTATTGTTAGCTCTGCAGCTATATCACCCAAATCAAGCGGGAATGTCTTTGTGAATAACAGTTTTGAAAGCTCTGTTTCAAGTTTTTCATCCTGTGCTACCCCGCCAAATACGTTGATTTTTGTTGATGCAAGGTGCATTGGTTTGAAAAACGGGATACCTAAAATATGGTCCTGGTGGATGTGTGAAAGCAAGATTGTCGCGTTTATCGGGGTGCGTTCGGTTATTGTTGTACCGGATTCGATGTATTTTTGCATAAGTTCGTTGCCTAAATCGATTAAGCCTGTTCCTGCATCAAGGATTATCAAGTGTCCTCCGACATTGACTTCTATACAGGATGTGTTGCCGCCATAGTTTAAGAAATCTCTGTTTGCAACGGGATAACTGCCTCTTACACCTCGAAACTTTATACTGAATTCACTCATTACTTCACCTCATATTCTTTTTTATTTAATGATTATAGCGTATTTTTCAATTCTGCTCAATGGGCTTAAAATATGAATTATTTTGTAGTATAATAAACGGGTATCGGGATTATAGTGATAGGGGGAGTTATGAAGAATACTGTTGTTGTTGGTGCTCAGTGGGGTGATGAAGGTAAGGCAAAGATTACTGACCTTTTAGCCGAGAAAGCCGATTTTATTATCCGGTATCAAGGCGGATGTAACGCAGGTCATACCGTTGTTGCAGATAACAAGACGTATAAATTCCACCTTATTCCCTCAGGGATTCTTTATAAAAACAAGATTTGTATGTTAGGTGCGGGCGTTGTTATTCTGCCGGAATCGTTTAAGTTTGAGCTTGAAGAACTTATCTCTCAGGGGGTTGATGTTTCTAACCTTAAGATATCTCCGCTTGCTTCTATTACAATGCCTTATCATACAGAGATTGACGGCTATAGCGAAGACAACGCTACTAAGGGTAAGATTGGTACTACTAAAAAAGGGATTGGTCCGACTTATACTGATAAATACGCAAGAATAGGGCTTAAGATACAGGATTTGTATGATTTGGAGACGCTTAATGAGAAATTGGACGTAATACTTCCGCAGAAGAATAAACAGCTGCAAGCTGTCGGGTTACATCCGTATACAAGGGATTGTTTATTGGGAATGTGTGAAGAGTATGCGAAGATATTCAGACCGTTTGTGTGTTTTGAATGGCAGAACCTTTTGAACGAGCATAAGAACGACGTTATTTTATATGAGGGTGCTCAAGGGGTTATGCTTGATATTGATTACGGGACTTATCCGTTTGTAACAAGTTCAAACCCAATCGGTGGCGGAGCTTGTGTCGGCAGCGGTTATGGACCTAAGATGATTGATGAAGTCATCGGGGTTGCAAAGGCGTATGTTACACGTGTTGGTGAAGGGCCTTTTGTCACTGAGCTTGATGATGAGATTGGGGACAGGATTAGAGAGGTTGGTCACGAGTTCGGGGTTACTACGGGAAGACCGAGAAGAACGGGTTGGTTTGACGCTGTTACTATGAAGTATGCTGTGCTTGTCGGCGGTCTGACTTCGATTGCGCTTACTAAGATTGATGTTTTTGACGGGTTTGATGAGATAAAGGTTTGTACGGCTTATAGGGATAAGCGCGACGGCAAGGTTTACGATTATTATCCGACAGATGTTTATATGCACAAGTATCTGGAACCGGTTTATGAAACCCACGAGGGTTGGAAAGAGGATATTACACAAATTAAAGAGTATGACAAACTTCCTGAGAACGCTAAAAAGTATCTTAAGAGATTGGAAGAGTTGCTGGCATGTCCTATTTCTATTGTGAGTGTTGGTCCTGACAGGTTGCAAACTATCTTTAAATTATAAAATCAAGGCTTGTTGAATTTTTGTAAAGATTAAAAATAAAAATTTACATCTTGAAATATTTTGATATTTTTTAAAAAGTTTTATGATATAGTCGATAATGTCATAAATCAAGAATTAAGAAAATAGATTAGGGATTTGAATAGGAGATTCGAATGGCTGAATATTTAAGCAAAGAAGAGATTAAACAGTGGAGGAGCTCACTGGAGAAGATAACTTTGGAAGAATTTGCGGCTAAATTGGGTAAGAAGGTTGCGGATTCAAGACCTACTAACGATATGGTAGATATTATATATAGCGGTGAAAGTGTTTCAAGCTCACACGCTGACACATCAGACAAGATTTCTGAGATAGCGCAAAGAGCATTTGCAAGAGAAAGACAGCTTTCACATACACCGTTCTCATTTAGAGCACCGGGTGAAACTATGCAGGAGACTAAGGCAGAAGATAAGAAGTCTATGGATTCAAAGAAGATTGTTGAAGCTATTGAGAAGGTTATCCCTGCTGATGTTAAAACTGAAGCTAAGCCTAAGGAAGAGCCGTTGACTTTGAGAGATGAAGTTAACATTGTGCTTAAGAAGAATTTGACAGATAGGGAACAGATTGTATTTGACTATTTGATAGAGAGAAGAAATACGATTGTTTACGCTAAGGATATCGCTGCTTTATTGGATTTACCAAGGGATTATGTATATAAGTACATTAAGAACTTAAGAGCAAAGATAGACGGCGACAAACTTGTTAACGCAGAAAAAGGCGGATTCATTTTAACTGTGTAGGGGTTAAAAATCTAAATAATTTGTAGAATATGTCCTGTGACAACAGGGCATATTTTATTGTCTAAAAATTATTCATCAATCAGGGTAAAGTCTTCGCCGAGTTTATCTTCTAATTCTTGTATAATTTCATGCAAGGGTGTTTCTAACCCATAAGCAATTTGCAAAAGAGTTGATAAGTTTATGTTCTTGCATTCAGCAAGCTCAGCTTCACGCCAAGTAGACTTTGACAGACTGCTCTCTGCAGCTATCTTGTATATTGACTTGCCTGTTGCAACTCTCCGTCTTTCAATTATTTTCGAAAGCGCTTTTATAACTTGTTCCATTGACTTTGCTATATCTTCTTGCATTTTTAAATTATAGGTTATTCTTTGTTAAAGTGCAATGTTGTAGTTTTTAAAATTTTAACAAGTTGATAATAGAGTTAATAAACCAAATTAAATGTTCTTTTTTAGGTTGGTTAATTTCAATTTCATCACATAGATACATAAGCATTCTTATTGCAGTCTGTATTCTTTCTGTTGTTGTTAGTTTTTTCTCTTTCATAATACCTCCATAATTTTGTAAGCATTCATAATAATACCTTTTATTTTTTGTCAAAGCATTACACGTATGTAACAGTAAAGGAGTATTTTTATGAAAACAGTAATACTAAAAATTCTAAAGTTTATCTTCAAGGTCATAATAAAACTGCTAAAGATAATTTTCATTATGCCGCTAATGATTAACAGCTTCCGTATTGATTACGACATAGACAAACTTGATAAAGACTTTAAATCTTTGTGATGTGAGAGGCAACACCCTCCTCCCCCTCCCCCTTCCTCTTGACTGATTGTGTTATAATAGGTGTATGTTATTGAATGATGAGAAGTTGTTTTATATAGGCGGGATTGTCAGAGACGAAATCCTTGCCCGTCCCTGTTTCGATATCGATATAACCTATGAAGGTGACGCAATAGAATACGCTAAAACCATAGATTGCGAAATCCTTCAAATAAACGAAGAATTTGGTACCGTAAAAATCCGCATAGAAGATGACATCATAGACCTTGCCTCAACCCGTGACGAAGACTATCCCCACAAAGGTCACTTACCCGTTGTGAAAAATATCGGATGTTCTCTGAAGCAAGACGTCCTGCGTCGTGACTTTACAATAAACGCCATAGCTAAATCGCTTAAAACAAACGAAATAATCGATTACACAGGTGGGCTTAAAGACATAGATGCAAAACTCCTGCGTGTCCTGCACGATAACAGCTTTATCGACGACCCGACAAGAATCGTACGCGCCCTAAAATTCTCAGTTCGGTTTAATTTTGAGCTCGAAGAAAATACAAAAAAATTGCAAGATGACTACCTGCAAAACGTAAACTACGATATGAGCTACAAACGCCTAAAAAAAGAGCTTACAGAAACCTTTAACCTTAACCTGCAATCCGCTTATGACAGGTTCTTCGACCATAAAATCTACAAGTTTTTATCACCGGATACACCAAAAAGATACGCAAACATAGAACCGTTAATAAAAAAATATCCCGTCGAAAACATCTGGCTGGTCTACTTAGGCTACATGAACCTCGAAAACCTGCCGCTAACAAAAACCGAAAAGAAAATAATAGATGACTACAAAGCGCTTGTCGCTTTAGCTGAGCCTGCAACCGATTATGAAACATACAAGCTGTTCGAAAAACGCGAAAAAGAATCAATCCTGCTCTACACAATGGTTACCGGTTCTGATAAAGGTCTGCGCTACTTTGAAATAAAAAACATAAAGCCCGCTCTCACAGGTAAAGACTTGATAGAAATGGGTTATTCACCTTCGCCCCAATTCGAGAAATGTTTCGACCATATCCTTAAACATAAGCTCGAAACCCCCGCTCTGTCGTTCGAAGATGAGCAAAAACTCGCAAAGGAATATTTTCTAAAATAGCCGATATGGATGACAACGTGGTCTTAATTTAGAAAAAAGTTTATGCTATCATCGTTTGTATGAGAGTTTCTGATTACTTAATTAAATGTCTTGAAAAGATAGGTATAAACCACGTTTTCGGCTTGCCGGGTGACTATAACTTTGAAATCTTGTATTCAGTTAACCGTACTCCGAACGTAGAATGGGTCGGATGTACAAACGAGCTGAACGCAGGTTATGCCGCTGACGGTTACGCACGTGAAAGAGGTTTCGGTGCGGTAGTAACAACCTACGGTGTGGGTGAACTATCTGCTATAAATGCTATTGCAGGCTCTTATGCCGAAAACGTACCTGTGATAAGTATCGTAGGTGTGCCTCAGACAAGAAAAATTGAGAACAAAACCCTCATCCACCACAATTTTTTGAACCCGAACTACTACGCGTTTGAACAGGCATACAAAAACGTGACTGAAACAACAGCCTACCTAACAAAAGAAAGCGCTAAATCCGAAATAGACAGAGTTTTAACAGTATTTTTAAAAGAGAGAAGACCTGTCTATATAGCGATTCCAATCGATATAACTCAACTTGAAATCGATGATACAATCGGGTTTGAATACCCGACAAGTGATGAAGAAACCTTGAAAACAGTCGTTTCTGAGATAAAAACACTTGTTGAAAACTCAAAGCGTCCGGTTTTGTTGGCGGATAATATGCTTAAGCGCTACAATTGTGTTGAAAAATTTAGAGAACTTGCACAAAAAACAAATTACCCGACATCGAACTTTCTAATGGGTATGGGTGCAATAAACACGTCATCGAAAAACTACGCCGGTACATACCTTGCAAGCTACGGTAACGAGACCGCAAAAGAAATTTTATCAGATACAGACTGTTTAATCTCGTTTGGTGTAGTCTACAGTGATTTGAACTCGTTCGGGTTCAGTCTGCCATACGATTACAAAGATTACATAGCAATCTACGGCTCATACACAATTATTAACCACAAACAATACGATAACGTTATGATGAGAGACGTTATTGAAGAGTTGATAAAAGTTTTACCCGAGCGTGATTGCAAGGTTGATTCGCTGATAGGATATGAAAAATCCGAGCTTAAATGTGAAAAACTCACATCTGATTATATCTATCCGCGTCTGCAAGAATTCTTCAGAGAAAACGACAGTATATTTATAGAAACGGGTGTTATCCAACATGGGTTTGCAGGTTCAAGGCTGCCCGATAACGTTACCGTAAACGCTCAGACACTCTGGGGTTCGATAGGTTGGGCGACCCCTGCCGCGTTTGGTGGTGCGGTTGCGCTTGAAAATACTAATAAAAGAGTTGTGCTGTTAACGGGTGAGGGGTCGCACCAGTTAACCGCAACAGAGGTCAGCAACATGATGCACCGCGGGCTTAAACCTGTTGTAATTGTTTTAAACAACCACGGTTATACAATTGAAAGGTTGCTTTCGGCTCATCCTGATGATAGTTTTAATAACATTATTCAATGGGATTATTCAAAGCTCCCTGCCGTGTTTGAAGGTGAGGTTGAAGTTGCTCAGGCAAGAACGGATAAAGAGTTTGACAACGCATTGAAAAACGCTCAAAATAATAATAAGATGAACTATATAGAAATATTCACGGAAGAAATGGATATTCCTGTTATTTCAAAGAAAACGCTTTGTAAGATTAAGAAACAGTAAAAAGTTTAGGTGAAGTATGACAGATAATAAAAAACATAGAAGAAAAGATAACGCAGATTCGTTTATGTTAATACTCGGAGTGATACTGCTATTTGTTGCGGGCTACTTCTTTTTTACGGGCTATGAAACCTCACAGGACGGAGTAGTTGAAGGCAAACTTATTTCAGTAGTTTCACGGGTTAAAGGCGATATTGTTAATGTGTATGTTGAAGATAATCAAGAGGTTAAAAAAGGAGACTTACTCTTAGAGATTGACCCTCAGGTTTATCAACTAAAGCTCAAAGAAGCGGAAGCTGAGCTTAACAACGCAAAAGTAAGGTTGTTGATGTGTGAAAGACCGGATAGAGAAGAGATAGTTATCTCTGATGAAAGAAGGCATACTAAAAGTCTTATTGATTCAAAATATGTTTTTTCACGTAGTGATTTAGACAAGTTTGCAAAGATGTTTTCGGGTAATGTTCAGAAACGTAAGGACAAATTGAACCCTATTGAGAAGAAGAAAAAACCGGTTCCGACTCTTCAGAATGCTCAGGTTCCTAAAAGTCCGGAGGATGTTTTGCCTCCGGTAGAAGATGAAGAGGAAGAAGAGGATTATGCGCTTATAGATACGGTAGAATTACGTGAGCAGATAAAAGCGCTTGAATCAAAGGTTGCCGATTGTAAGCTGAATCTTTCGTATACAAAGGTTTATGCTACTCAGGACGGGATTATTTCTTCAAGAAATGTTCAGGTTGGTGATTCCGTTGAAGTCGGGCAAGACCTTGTTAACCTTATTCCAAAACATGTTTGGGTTGTTGCAAACTACAAATCCGCTCAGGCTGATAAAATGCACGAAGGACAAGTTGTTTATATAAGAATCGAAGATTATCCGAGAAAGTTTTTTAAGGGTATGGTTCTTAGTGTAAATGATTTTGAGACTGCTGCTAAAATGGACGGAGCAAACGATTGTTTGGGTTCGGATTCCGTACCTGTGAAAATAGTGTTTACTAAGGATTATTCCGAGTATAACATCGTTCCCGGAATGGCTGTTTCAACTTCTGTTAAGGTAAATTAATTTACTATACAAAATTTGAAAAATATGATAAGATTATACTAGTTAGTAGTATAAAATTTTTAGGATATATATGCGATAAAATTGTTTAAAATTATTTTAAATAGTGAGCCGGTAGGTTATATGTGCCGTGCAATTGCATGTATTATAATAAAAAATGAATAGTAAAGGAAAAGCTGATGAACACAATTAGTCCGGTTGCTTTGGTTGTTGTAATTGCTTTGGCGATTGCAGTTATTGCGCTGCTTGTATACTGCCAAAAACTATTGAAGCAATCAAAAGTTAGTGCTGCTGATTTAGCAGAAAAAGAAAGCCTAATCAAGAAAGAAGCTATGATTGCGGCTAAAGAATCGTTGCAAAACGAACGTGAAAAATTTAACGAAGAAGAAAGAGAAAGAAGAAGAGAACTTAATAACTTAGAAAATAAACTCTCTAAACGTGAAGACGAGCTTGAAAACAAAATCCAATCAGTTACTGATAAAGAATCAAGCCTTGATAAACGTGAAGACGAGATTGAAAATCAGGAACGTGAATTGAAAGAAGCTATCTCAAAACAAATAGCTGAGCTTGAAAGAATCTCAGGGCTGTCTGTTGAAGATGCTAAAAATATGTTAATGGAACAACTTAAAAAGGATTTGGCACAGGAACAAATCCAGCTTATCAGAGAAAACGAAGCAAAGATTAGAGAAGATGCTGAAGCTAAAGCTAAAGACATCATCTCAACAACAATGCAGCGTTGTATGATGGAGCAGGTTGTTGAATCTACAGTTTCTGTTGTTTCGTTACCAAACGATGAGATGAAGGGTCGTATTATCGGTCGTGAAGGTCGTAATATCAGAACCTTAGAAACACTTACGGGTGTTGACTTGATTATCGACGATACTCCGGAAGCTGTTGTATTGTCATCATTTGACCCTGTAAGAAGAGAAGTTGCAAAGCTTGCTCTTGAAAAACTTATTCAGGACGGTCGTATTCACCCTGTAAGAATCGAAGAGGTTGTTGAAAAATCCAAAGCGGAAGTTGAAAAGAAAATCTACCGTGAAGGTGAAAACGCAGCGCTTGATATGGGTGTTATGGGGTTAAGCAAAGAACTTATCAAAGACCTCGGACGTTTGTATTACAGAACAAGTTACGGTCAAAACGTACTTAACCACTCAATCGAGGTTGGTAATATTGCAGGTATGTTAGCGGCTGAGCTTGGTGCTAACGTTTATGTAGCTAAGCGTGCAGGGTTGTTGCACGATATCGGTAAGGCTGTCGACCAAACTCAAGAAGGTACACATATTCAGCTTGGTGTAGAACTTGCAAGAAAATTCGGTGAAAAAGAAGAGATTATCCACGCAATCGAAGCGCACCACGACGATGTTACGGCAAACACTATTGAAGCTGTTCTTGTTAAGATAGCTGACGCTATCTCAGCAGGTCGTCCGGGTGCAAGACGTGATACTCTTGAAATCTATATCAAACGTCTTCAAAAGATTGAAGAAATCGTTAACAGCTATGACGGTATCAAACAATCTTTCGCTGTTCAAGCAGGACGTGAAGTTCGTGTTATCGTGGAAGCTGAGATGTTTGATGACTTAGCGTCAGGCAAGCTTGCAAGAGATATTGCGAAGAAGATTGAAAACGAACTCGATTATCCGGGTCAAATCAGAGTAACCGTTATTCGTGAATTCAGAGCTATGGAAATTGCGAAATAGCGGATTTTGCGTAGGCTGAAACGAGCAAAGCGAGTGGAACGCCGAAGTAACGCCGAAAAAGTGAACGGAATTTTGCAAGGCAAAAGAAGTGAACGACTTGAAGGCGTGGAGCAATAATCCGGAGTAAAGGATGTCAAATGACAAATAAAGTTGTAAAAATATTATTTTTTGGAGATTTAGTAGGTAAATGCGGCAGAAATACCGTATTTGCCTACCTTTCTGATTTGAAAAAAGATAATATGATGCCTGATTTTGTCATTGTTAACGGTGAGAATGTTTCTCACGGGTTCGGGTTAACCGAAAAGAACTACCATGAGCTTGTTGATGCGGGTGTTGATTGTATTACATCCGGTAATCATATCTGGGATAAGAAAGATATTTTTAGCTATATTGACAGTGCCGATAGGTTAGTAAGACCGATAAACTACCCTGGAGGTACAATCGGTGTCGGTTCACGTGTTATCGAAAAAGACGGTAAAAAAATCGGTGTTATCAACGCTCTGGGTCGTGTGTTTATGCAGCCTATCGATTCTCCGTGGGAGATTGTAAAGGCTGAGGTTGAAAGATTAAAAGAGATTACCCCTAATATTATTGTAGATTTTCACGCAGAAGCTACTGCTGAAAAACTGTGTTTTGGAAGGTTCTTATCAGAGCTCGGGGTATCAATGTTTGTCGGTACCCATACCCACGTTCAGACTGCTGATGAAAAGATTATTAACGGTATGGCTTATATTACTGATGCGGGGTTCTGCGGTGCGTATGACAGTATTATCGGTATGGAATATGAAACATCTATCAAACGTTTGTTGACACTTATGCCCGAACGTTATGAGGTTGCAGCAGGCGATGTTGCTCAAATCAATGCAGTTGAGGTCTCCTTGTTGAATGGAGAAGCAACTGAAATAAAAAGGATTAATTTTAATGTAGATAGTAAAGAAAGATTGGAGGAGAGCGTTGAAAACAGCGTTTGAGGTTAGGAGGGTTGAATGAAGGCAGATTTGCACATTCATACCTATTATTCTGACGGAATATATTCACCTGAAAAAATCGTTGATTTAGCTATAGAACACGGGCTCGAAGCGATTGCTTTGACCGACCACGATAATATTTTGTCTTACGATGTGGCACAAAAATATGTAAAAGAAAAAGGTGAAAACTTAGAACTTATAAGAGGTATTGAGGTAAATACTCTGTATAAAGGTATGGAAGTCCATATCTTAGGGTATTTTATGGATGTTAACAACAAAGACTTTGTTAATATGCTAAAATCCCAACAACAAGCCAGAGTTAAACAAACAAAAGAGATTTTGACACTTCTAAAGAAAAAAGAAGGTATCAAGATTAAGTATGAGGATGTGAAACGACTTGTTGCAGACGGCGGAAGTATCGGTCGTCCGCATATTGCAAGAGCCATTGCAAACGCAGGCGGTACGGCGAATGTTATGGAAGCTTATAACAAGTACATCCATACAGAATCACCTGTTTATGTGGAGAGAAAGACTGTTTCACCGTTTGATGTTGTAGAAATTATCTACGATGCGGGCGGGGTGCCTGTTATTGCTCACCCTTACGATGTGCCTGTAGCGGATGAGCTTATTCCTGAGCTTGTTAACTGCGGTTTGAGAGGGATTGAGGCTTACCATAGAAAACACTCTGCGCCTTATATCGAACATTTCTCTACTGTTGCGGAAGAGTATGGTCTGATTGTTACGGGCGGGTCTGATTTTCACGCACCGAATATTATGAACGGTCAGATTATCCTCGGTAAGAACTTTGTACCTGAATGGGTGTACGATAACCTTATTCAAGAGAAAAAACGATTGGATATGGCATAATGCGTTGGGCGGAGTATAATAAGAATATGAAAGACGGCTTTACACTTATTGAAGTTAGTATATTATTTATAATCTTTATTATTGTTGCGATACTTATTGTACCGCTCTCTGTTGACGATGTTATTTTGTCTAAAAATATTGATAAATGGAAACAGTCTCAGATAGGGTTCTCTACTATCCCTATTTCGTTGATGAATTCAGAGAACTATAAATCCGACAAACCGTTGAATGTACAGGATTTTATGTCTGCACTTGTTAAGGCTTATCCTTTGAAAAAAGTTATTAAATATAAGGTTAAGTATATGAACGGTGATTGCCCTGCGGATGATTATTGTTTTGAAGAGATGTACCTTACTAATAACGGTGCAACGGTTGCATTTAAGTGGTTGAATAGTGATTCTGTTTCAGCACCTGACGCTGCTATTGCTAAGATTATGTACGACGTTAACGGTAAATCCGGCCCGAATGTTTGGGGTAAAGATATTTACGGGTTGAATGTTTATAAGGACAAGATTATGCCGTTTGGCTCAGATTGGGAAGAAATGGCGGTTGAGGCTGATTGTACCCGTCAGGGAACGGGGTTAGCTTGTTCTTATCAGTATTTAAAAGGGGTTAAAAAATAATGCCAAAGAATGTTTGTGTATATTGCTCCTCTTCTAATACTCTTGATAAATCTTATTATGATGATGCGCAGGTGTTGGGTGAACTGTTGGCTAAGAACGGGTTCACACTTGTTTATGGCGGCAGCTGTGTCGGCACAATGCATGTTGTAGCTAATACCGCAAAACAGAACGGTGCTAAGATTGTTGGTGTTATGCCGATAAAACTGTGCAGTTTCGGAGTTGCTTCCGATTATTGTGATGAGTTCTATGAAACACAGGATATGAGAAGCAGAAAACAGAAACTCGATGATGTTTCTGACGCTGTTGTTGCTATGGCGGGCGGATTTGGAACGTTAGAAGAAGTCTCTGAGATGATTGTTCAAAAACAGCTCGGTTATAACAATAAGCCGATTGTGTTCCTTAATACAAACGGGTTTTATGATAAGTTGTTTGAGTTTTTTGACAATATCATAAAACAGCAGTTTGCAAGAGAAAGTGCTAAGGATTTATACTATAACGCTAAGACCCCGCAGGATGTTGTTGACTATCTTTTGAACTATAAGTTTGAGGATAAGGTTATCGAGCCTAAAGATATTTATACAAGTAAGGAATTCGGGGGCTAGATGATGAAGACGGGATTTGCAGCGATTATAGGAAGACCAAATGTTGGAAAGTCAACGCTTTTGAACCAGATTTTAGAACAAAAGATTGTTATTGCTACGAATAAGGCTCAGACTACCAGAAAACGTATTAAAGGTATCTACACAACTGATGATACCCAGATTGTTTTTGTTGACACCCCGGGCATTCATAAACCATTGAATAAACTGGGTGAGTTTTTGCTTGATGAAGCAAAAGTTGCAGTTCCTGATGCGGATGTTGTTTTGTTCCTTGTGGATGTTTCAACCCCTGCAGGTAAAGGCGACAGGTGGATTGTTGAAAATGTTCTATCTGCGATTAAGTCACCTGTGATTATGGTTCTGAACAAGACCGATAAGGCTTCTCCTAAGACTATTGATGAGAATATTTTGTCTTATAAAACGCTTTACGGTGACGCGGTTGAAACAGTCAGAATCTCTGCTAAAACCGGTAAAAACAAACAAAAACTTGTTGATGCTATAAAAAAATATCTGCCTGAGGGTGAGATGTTGTATCCTGAGGATGTTGTGACAGAAGAGAATATGCGCGATATCGTTGAAGAGATTGTCAGAGAAAAGATTCTTATCAATACTCAGGATGAGATTCCGCACTCCGTTGCCGTTAAAGTCGATGAGTACAAGGAAGACGAAGATATCGATAGAATCAGAGCAACAATCCTTTGCGAACACAAAAGCCAGAAGGGTATTCTTATCGGCAAAGGCGGAAGCTTACTCAAGACTATAGGTACTCAAGCAAGGCAGGATTTAGAAAAGATTGTTGATAAAAAAGTGTTTTTAGGTTTGCAAGTTAAGGTCGAAAAAGACTGGCGTAAAAAAGACAGTGTCCTAAAATCTTTAGGGTACGTATCTGAATAGAATATTAGTGAAAGAGAGATGTTATGAAAAAAGTTTTGGTTCTTGGAAGTAAAAAATATGATAATGACTTATTTAACGGCTATGAAGTCGTAGTAGAAAAGAAAGTCGATAAAGCAATCAAGCGCGTGTTTGCAGTTGCTCCGGACGTCATACTAACCGACCTTGCCACCACCACCTTTCAGGATTGCTACTACTTTGAAAATGTTGTTAAAAAACTTGATGTTACCCGTAATATCCCTTTTGCTGTCCTTAAGAATAAGAACCTGAAAACAAGCTTTGATTTGTTTACCCAAATCGAAACAAAACAAGAACTCGATAACCTCGTTAATACACACAAAGTAACGGAGAACGAAAAGAAGAATATTTTAGGGTTTAAACTTACAAACAGTTGTTTAAAAACTCTATCGACTGAAATTATGGATAAGATGTTGTTACAATCTTCTATCCTTTCTGATATGAAAGCTCTTGTTAATTACATGAATGATGCTTATGCGCTTTCTTCTAATATCTTTAAATTGATTGATAAGTATGTTTCTTATGATCTTTGCGGACTTTATTTTAACGAGTCAAACGAAAGCTCAAGAAACGTATTAAACCTGTCTTTGCCTAACGAAAACCTTACAATCAACCAGATTGAAAAGTTATCTAACAAGTTCTTTGACGGGTTTGATAAATACAAACGTATAAACGAAATTCAAACAGCGCTTGTATCAGGCGATGTTTCTGACAATTTTAAGCTCAGAAAGTTTGAAACAGAAATTATTCTGCCGTTTCAGTTCTCTGAAAACCTCACAGGCGGACTATATCTGTTAGCTAACAAGAAGATGAACCTGTTTGAAAAACTGTTCTTTGATGTGATTTCTCACGAGTTGGAACTTATTTTTCAGCTTAAGTATATGTTCAATGAACAGTTACGTTATTCATTGTTAGACCCTATGACAAGCCTGTTCAACAGACAGGAGTTTGAATCTAACCTTGAAAAAGAATTCCACAGAGCAAGACGTTATATCTATAACTTTACGCTAGCGTTCATTGATATCGACGATATGAACGGTATAAACGATAAGTACGGTGAAAAGTTCGGCAACTTTGTAATCTATGAATTGTCTCAGCTGTTGAAAGAAGTATTCAGACGTACGGACTTGTTATATAGATTCGGCGGGGATAAGATTATTGTGCTTATGCCTATGACACCTATTACAAAAGCGATTATTCCGATTGAACGTTTGAAACAAAAGATAGCTGAGTATGAGTTTAAAAAGGATAATGTTTGCGCAAACATTACAGTCAGTGTCGGGTTATGTGCAAACTATTCAAGGTTCACAGAGCCTGAACAGCTGATGAACAGCTTGAAAGTATCGCTTGTGAGAGCTAAAGAATCAGGCAAAAATAAGGTAGATATCTACGAATAATAGAAAGCGCCGATGAAATGGCGCTTTCTTATTATAGATAATTTTTTAGGATAGATTTAACGTAGTTTTGGGTTTCTTTATACGGTGGTACGCCGTCATACTTCTTAACTGCGTTAGGACCCGCATTGTAAGCTGCAAGCGCCAGGATTATGTTGCCGTTGAATCTGTCTAACATTGATTTGACATATTTAACTCCGCCTTCTATGTTTTGTTGCGGATCCATCGGGTCTTTTACTCCTAAGCCCTTTGCAGTTGCTGGCATGAGCTGCATAAGACCGAGTGCACCGACCTTTGATTTTGCGTTAGGGTTGAAACCTGATTCTTGTTTTACCAGCGCCTTGATTAGCTTAGGGTCTACCCCGTATTTTTCTGAGGTAACGTCTATCATAGACATGATTTCATCTTTTGTTGCTCGTTTGGTGAAGTTTACAGCAGGGTTTGTATAAAGCTGTGCGTCTACGCTTGTTATTCCTCTATTCTTTAATAATGAACCAAACTGAGCCTGTGCAGTAGATTGTAAAACTTTATCAAACGATTGAATCTTTGAAGAGTCCGGAAGTTGAATACCCTCTTGTTTTAGTACATCAGCTTTAGCCTTTGGCGGAACACCGTTAATGTAGTTGTTCATTGCAGTGTAACGCTTCATAGCGTTTGCCTGACCGCCTGATTGTAATAATCCTTGAATCATTTCAGAGAACATTTATAGTCCCTCCATCCTCAATACACGTATATTGACGACCTTCATTAAATACACTTTAACAAATTGGGATGAATATCCTCTAAATGATTTAATTATTTTTTTCTAATTGTCAATTAATTCTTTAACATCGTTCATAATTCTTTGACGAGATTCTTCAGATGTAGATTTAATTTTTTCAACAACCTTCGGGTCAAGAAACTCGAAAAAGTCTTTTAGCTCAATGTTTGGTTTGCTTACGTTTGAGTTGTTAAATTTGTTTTCCATTGGTTTTCTCCTACTACACATTTTTTACAAGCAGCCTCAATGTTTGGAATTGCCTTTTAATTATAATAGGTTTACATAATGTTACATTGCCTGAAAGCACTATTATTCCTGTACATTATGGGGTTTTTTGTACGTATTCACTAAAGAACTTGTCATGCAACCATGTACATGACAAGTTTATAGATTTTTATATCATTTGTCAAACTTTATTCTTTGCAGAAAAGTTTGTGGTTCTTACAATATTCTGCCAAATCCTTTTTAATTTCAGGGCAAAGGATATAAAGAACAATGATGTTCGGAACACACATTGCAATCATCATTGCGTCAGTGATATTGATGATTGATTGAACGTTCATAGCAGAACCTATAACAATGAATGCACAGTAGATTAGGTTGAAAGCTAATACACGTTTTTTACCTTCACCGAGTAAGAATGTCCATGCTTTTTGTCCATAGTATGCCCAAGAGATAAGGGTTGATAAAGCAAACAGGACAGCGATTATTGAAAGAATAATCGGGAAGAACGGAATCACTGATTGGAACGCGTTAGACGCAAGTTCAATACCTGAGATTTGACCGATGTGGGTTTGGTTAAGAACGCCTGATGAAACGATAGCGAATGATGTGAATAAACAAAGCACACCTGTTAAGAATGTTTCAAGAAGTGCAACAAAACCTTGAGAAACCGGTTCTTTAGTTTGAGAAGTTGCATAAACAATAGCAGCAGCGCCTGTACCTGCTTCGTTAGATTGAACGGAACGTCTTAAACCGAGGATAAGCACTCCGAAGAATCCGCCTGCAACAGCAGTCGGGTGGAACGCTTCTTTTATGATTAGTGCTATTGTGTGCGGAATATTAGCCCAGTTAGCAAAGATAACTATCAGCCCTGAGATAATGTATAGTAAGCACATTGTAGGGGTTAAGATAGTTGTAACTTTAGCTATGCTTTTGATACCGCCAACGACAACCATACCGATCAGGATAGCAACGATTAGACCTATAACCCAAGCGTAACCGTGAAGGAAACTATTTTGACCGCCTGTTATGAAGATAAGCTGGTGAGCTGTTTGGTTGATTTGAATCATGTTACCGCCTGTGATACCGCCACCAATACAAAGGATAGCGAAGATAACAGATAGCGGTTGACCTAACCAACGGAGTTTCTTTCTTGTAAGCCCGTGAGCTATGTAGTGCATTGGTCCGCCTGAAACAGAACCGTCGAGGTTAAATCTTCTGTATTTAACAGCGAGGGTTGCTTCAACGAATTTTATTGACATACCGAGGATAGCGCCTGCAAAAATCCAGAATGCAGCACCGGGTCCGCCGATTGAGATAGAGATTGCAACACCTGCTATGCTGCCGATACCGATTGTACCTGAAAGAGCTGTCGCTAGTGCCTGAAATGATGAAACTTCACCACAGTTATCGCTTTCAGCGGGTTTTGCTACAACATCGATTGCGTGTTTGAATCCCCAGATTGATATACCTTTGAAATATATTGTGAAGAAAATCCCTGCGAACAGTACCCAGAAAATGATTATAGGGACTTCGTTACCGAAAAAGTTTACAGGTGTGAAGATGACTTTTGCTATGGCATCAGATACCGGAGCAACTGTTGTATCCATAAACCTGTCAACATCAAACGCAAATGCGTTTTGGATAGTTGCTAAGAATGCTGTCATTAACCATAAAACTCTTTTCATAAATTTTCTTCCTATCTAAATGCCTTCAATGGATTCTATTATAGCAAAAACATGCTCAATTACAAGCTTAGGAAGAGATTTAGGTTATGGTTTAATATTTCTTTCTGCATTTACAATTCTGGTCTGCTTTACCAAAGATTAGTCTTAGACCTCCGAATCGGTTTTTCATTGTACAGTTTACGCTGTTTGTTATACCGTCAATATTTTCGCTGATACCGTTTACGTGCTCCATTGTTTCTGAAAGGTTTCGTGTTGCACAATCTACACTCCTTGTAATATTTTTCAGATTATGTGAGGTAGCTTCTATATTTTTCATTGTTCTATCGAGCGTTTTTTGGTCGACTGTGCTGCTTATATTTACCGAAGTTCTTGAAAGATTACTTGTAGCATGTGAAAGATTTCGTGTCGATATAGAAATATAGTTTTCATTGTTTCTAAAAGTTCTTCGAACATCTTTAATAAGTCCTTCTAATTCTTTCATTGTGTTGTTTGTATTAACCATTATTTCACCTACGGTTACTATTATTAGTTCGAATGAGCCGTTTTCTGCTTGTTTTTCCATAATAGAATCGAATGACATATTAGTTTTACCCTGGATGATGTTACCGTCTTTTAGGAGTTTTTCTGACGGTTCTTCCGGAAGTTCTATTTCAGCGTATGTGATATTTTTTCTGTAGGTTTTTATGTGCAGGGTGATGTTTTGCGGGAATTTCAGCTTATCGGGGAAGAGAGTTACATACATCAAGGTGGATGTAAAGTCTTCGTTTGGTTCTATTTTTGTAACTTTACCGATTTTAAACCCTTTAAAATAAACGGGCATTTTGGTAGAGAATGGCGTTAGTTCTGTGAATTCGGCTTTTATGTGTGTATATTTTGTTTTAAGTATTATGTATCTGACTAAGAAAACTGAGCCTATAAGAATAATTATAAGCAGTAAAGATGATAACATTTGTGTAAAATATTTCCCCATATAAGAATGGTTTTATATTTTTAGAATTTCTGCAATCACCTTTATGGATATTTTTTATAGAAACTAAAAAGACCCTCTTTCGAGAGTCTTTTAAAAAACTGGGGTAGAAGTGTCTTGCTCGGTCGCGTTTAACGGGTCTACGCTTTTTGCTATCGTGACTTTGTCACTTTCGCAAAATAGCTTCGCCCTCAGCTTCCTCGCGCGATTCTCACCTACGGTTCTCATCCTATTCAATAAAAAAACACCTTCGAACAACTGTTCAAGGTGTTTTTTTCTGGGGTAGAAGGATTCGAACCTCCGAGATGGCTGGACCAAAACCAGCTGCCTTACCACTTGGCGATACCCCAACGGTTTATAACTCTATAATATTATCTCAATAACATTTGTCAAGTTTTAATTTTAGCTCTATAATTATCTAAGATTTATTACTTAAAACGAGAGGACTTATATGAATATTAATAAAAATTATCTTAACCTTGAAGCAAGTTACTTATTCTCTACCATAGCAGCAAAAGTAAGAGAATACTCTGAAAAGAACCCTGATAAAAGTATAATTAGACTTGGTATCGGCGATGTAACCCTGCCACTCTGTAATTCAGTCATAAAAGCTATGCACTCAGCAGTTGATGAAATGGCAGCTCAAGATACATTCAAAGGCTACGGTCCCGAACAAGGTTACGAATTCCTTAAATCAGCCATAAAAGACTACTATGCTAAAAATAACGTCTCTCTCGATTTAGACGAAATCTTTATAAGTGACGGTGCTAAAAGCGATTTAGGTAACATCCTCGATATCTTTGATACCGATAATACAGTTCTCGTTCAGGACCCCGTATATCCCGTCTACGTCGATACAAACATTATGGCAGGCAGAAAAATCCTTTATTCAAACTCCAACGAAGAAAACGGGTTTCTTCCTATGCCCGATGAAACAGTTAAGGCTGATATAATCTATCTTTGTTCACCAAACAATCCGACAGGTGCAGTCTATACAAAACCGCAATTGAAACAATGGGTAGATTATGCACTGAAAAACAACTCTATAATCCTTTTCGATGCAGCATACGAAAGTTTTATATCGGATGAAACCCTCCCTCGCAGTATTTATGAAATCGAAGGTGCAAAAGAATGTGCAATAGAATTCTGCTCGTTCTCAAAAACAGCCGGCTTCACAGGTACACGTTGCGGATATACCGTTGTCCCTAAAACTCTTGTTTATGACAATACAGAGTTAAATAAATTATGGCTGCGCCGCCAAACAACAAAGTTTAACGGTGTACCATATATAGTTCAAAAAGGTGCTGCAGCCGTATTTTCAGAAGAAGGTCAAAAAGAGATTCAAGCAAACATAGCTTACTACAAAGAAAATGCCAAAATCATAACTGACGCGCTCGATAAACTCAATATCTGGTATACAGGCGGTACTAATTCACCGTATATCTGGCTAAAATGTCCAAACAACATGAAATCATGGGAATTCTTTGATTACTTATTAAATAATATGCAAATCGTTGGTACTCCCGGTTGCGGTTTCGGTAACAACGGTGAAGGCTATTTCAGGCTGACCTCATTTGGCAGCAAAGAAAAGACTATTGAAGCTATGAACAGATTATTAAGTAAAATGTAAACTTTTGTAACGATGTAAAATAAATTCCTAAAGTTTCAAAAAATAATGCCGTAATACAAGACATAGATAGAAACATTATAGGAGAAATTAAAATGGAATTTAACAACATCAATTTATTCGCACAAAACGCAGCAGCATTAAATAAAGCACAAGGTAACAAAGAAGCAAAAGTTGAAGAAGAAGCAAAACAACCTGAAGTTAAGGACAACAAACCTGCTGAACAACAATACTCAGCAGACCAAGTATTCAACTTTATGGCAGGCTCAGCTGTAGCTGCAAAAGCAAAAGTTAACAACGCAGCCGCTCAAGAAGCAAGAATCGGCGGATTTATGGCTGATTTCGAAAAAGCGTTCGACTTTGCTAAAGAATTAGGCTTATCTGACGAGGCAGCATTAGCAATCCTCGACAGAATTTAAGAGAAAAACGAGTATGCAAAATGATTAAGGCGCCGATATCATCGGCGCCTCTTTATTATCTGTTTTTAAAATAATGAATTTATTGCAAGTGCGATGAGCAGAACACCGCCAAAGATTTCTAACGCTTTTGAGTTGAACCGTTTTAAGCAATATCCGCTTGCAAACCCGAAGAATGAGTTGGCAAACGTTACAACCCCGATTGTTAAAACACTGAATAACAGCGGGCTTTCTGTTAAGGATAATGTTATTCCTGCTGAGAATGCGTCTATGCTTGTTGCAATCCCGATAAGTATTAAGGTTTTAAAATCTACGCACAAAGCTCGTTCGTCATCAGTTTTAAAAGCTTCTTTAATAAAGGTTATTCCCAGATATGCAAAGATTATGAATACAATCCATTTTGCGTAAGGTTGAATAAATGTTTTAATAGCGTTTGTGAAAAAATACGCAACTACAGGCATGAAAGCTTGAAAGAATCCGGTTGTAACTGCAAGTGCTAGCGCTGTCAGACGTTTTCTTGTTCCTGTACAAAGTCCGTAAGAAAACGAAACCACGCACGCATCAATCGATAACGCGAAAGCGAGTATAAGTATTTCAATATTGCTCATCGGTTACCTCGACTTCAAACAACCTGTTCCACGGGAACGAATACTCGTTTCTAATCGGCAGGTTTAATAATTCAGAAACCTTTTCTTCAAACGGTTTCATCAACGGGTTTATGTTGCAAGGTTCTTTTATTTGTTGTCTTATGTTTGCTTGATAAGCCCAATCGTCCAAGAACCTTACCATTTGTACCTTTTTGAATGCTGTGTCGTTATATTTTTGTGCAAGATGTTTGATTTTTGCACAGCAGATTAAGCTTCCGAGTGTGTTTGCGCTTGTGTTCCATGCACTGTAACCGTAGAAATGGTTTAAATCAAAATTCTCAAACAGTTTGTTTACAAAATTGTTATCTGAGCCGTTTGCATTTCTGACGTCGGCTATCATATAGTTTTTATCCGGTAACGTTAGTTCGCCTGAAAACTGTTCTGTATCAATTTTCATAACTATTTCGCCCTGACGTTCTTTAAAATTATTTACTATTAATACGATGTCTGCCGATTCTTCGTTGTCAACTATTGTACAGCCTGCAAATTCAAGCTGGTTTTTGACTGATTTTTTAATACTTACGTCTTCATAGTTGGATATTAAGCTTGTATCAGGTTCTAAAAACTTTGGATAAACAGCCATTTCGCCTTGAATAGATTTAGCTAAGAGGCTCAACGGGATTTCGTCTGCACCTGTAATGACTTTGCCGCCCATGCGTTTAAGCTGTTCAGCTTCCATTACGTTATAGCCGTATTCTGCGCAGTCGTCTTTTGAGAAAATCAGTGTCTCAAAGAACCCTTCTTTTTGCCAGTCGAGATACATTTTGTTTATTCTGAAATTACGCAGACGGGTTTGTTTGTAATCGTTAAGTATGTCTTCCGGAATAATACGTTTTAGCGGGCTTTCAAGTCCTAAGCTGCTTGCGTATTTGTGTTTTTCGTAAGAGTATTCAAATATTTTTTTGCCATATTTGGACCAGTATTCTTTTTCTTCTTCGTTACAGTTATTGTTTGAAATCCGCATTATACTTGAAACTGCGTAAATTTTTGCGTTTTTGGTTTTAAGAATTTCTTTGAATTCAAGAAGTCTGGTTTGAATGTCTTCAAAATATTCAGGTGAACGTCTTGAAGGTATGAGTCCGCCGTAGGCGATTGTATCGAGTGACAGTACAATTGCATCGACCTGCGGAACCTGATTTATCCATGTATAAAGCCCCACTACATCTGCGTCTTTTGTTAATCCGCCAAGTAATTTACGCGGCGGGATGTAGAGTGTTATGTTTTCATCTATTTTAGCAATCTCTTTTGCAAGGTTGTAGCAAACGGGTCTGTTATCTATCGGAATAAAACATATTTTCATAAAATCATTATATTAAACTATTGCTAAAAATTCAAATATGTTTTAGAATAGTTCCATAAGTATTACGTTTAGATAAAGAGGTTAATATGACTGTTTTAGAATATGAGTTAGCATTAAACGAAGGTCAAATCACACAGATTATCGGACCTGTAGTTGACGTTGAGTTCCCTCATGGAACATTACCTGAGATTTATAATGCGTTAGAGATTATTACTGACGACGGAAGTAAGGTGGTCGCTGAGGTTCAGCAGATGTTGGGTGCTAATAAAGTCAGAACAGTTGCAATGTCTTCTACTGACGGTTTGAAACGCGGGATGAAGGTTGTTAATACGGGTGAACCTATAAAGATACCTGTAGGCAAACCTATTTTAGGCAGAATTTTGAACGTTATTGGTGAACCTGTTGACCAAATGGGCGAAATTCATACGGAAGATTATTTACCGATTCACAGAGAATCACCAAAGTTGACCGACCAAAATACAGAGATTGAGATTCTTGAAACCGGTATTAAGGCGATTGACTTACTTCAACCTTACCAAAAAGGTGGTAAGATTGGTTTGTTTGGTGGTGCCGGTGTTGGGAAAACAGTTTTGATTATGGAATTAATTCATAACATTGCACAGGAACACTCAGGAGTATCTGTGTTTGGCGGTGTTGGTGAAAGAACCCGTGAGGGTAATGACCTTTGGAACGAGATGAAAGAATCAGGCGTACTTGATAAAGTTGCGCTTATATACGGTCAGATGAACGAGCCGCCTGGAGCAAGAATGAGAGTTGGCTTGTCAGCTTTGACTGCTGCTGAGTATTTCAGAGACTTCTCTAAACAGGACGTACTTTTGTTTATTGACAACATCTTCAGATTCACTCAGGCAGGTTCAGAAGTTTCAGCGCTTTTGGGACGTATGCCTTCTGCTGTTGGTTATCAGCCTACACTTGCTACGGAAATGGGTGAATTACAAGAGAGAATCACTTCTACAAAAGACGGTTCTATCACCTCTGTTCAGGCGATTTATGTGCCTGCGGATGACTTGACTGACCCTGCTCCTGCAACTACGTTCTCTCACTTAGACGCTTCAACCGTACTTTCAAGACAGATTGCGTCTTTGGGTATTTATCCTGCGGTTGACCCTCTTGCGTCTAATTCAAGAGTTTTGGATCCGAATATTATCGGGGATGAACATTACGATACTACAAGAAAAGTTTTAGAGATACTTCAAAAATACAAAGAGTTGCAAGATATTATTGCGATTTTGGGTATGGATGAATTATCAGAAGAAGATAAGGAAACAGTTAACAGGGCGAGAAAGATTCAGAAGTTCTTGTCACAACCGTTCTTCGTAGCTGAACAGTTCTCAGGTATTGCAGGTAAGTATGTTAAACTTGAGGATACTATCAGAGGCTTTAAGGAAATTATTGAGGGTAAACACGATAATTTACCTGAACAGGCTTTCTATATGGTTGGTACTATTGAAGAAGCTGTTGAAAAAGCAAAGACTTTATAATTGAGAGTAAGATATGCGTTTTAAATTGATAACACACGACAGAATTATCTTTGATGAAGATGTAAACGAAATATATACCCGTGGTGTAGACGGTGAGTTCGGAGTTTTGGAAAACCACGTACCGTTGATGACGGCTTTGGACGTTGGAGTTACTAAGGTTGTTAAGGGTGGAGATGTTCATTTTTTCACTACAATGGGCGGAATTTTTCAGTTTAAAGATAATAATGCAATACTTCTTACTGATACGGCTGAGACAGGCGATGATATTGACGTAGCCAGAGCTAAGTCAGCTTTAGAAAGAGCTGAAGCAAGGTTGGCGGATAAGTCTGCTGAGATTGATTCAAAGCGTGCAGAAGCTGCTTTAGCAAGAGCAAAAGCAAGACTTAAAGTTGCTTTGAATAATTGATTATTAAAGGTTCTATAAAATGAAACGTAATAATAAAATACTTATTCATAAAAAAGACGGTACTGTAGTAAATGCACACTCTATAAAAGGTCTTACAATTAAATTTAAAGGTAAAAATTCAATTGTAGAAATATATGAACCATATAATTTTAAACGAAGATTTATATTTAATAAGTCAATAATTAGGATAAATGGAAATAATAATCATATAGTTATAAAACCAACAAAAGAAAGTATAGATTCTTTAAAAGTAATAAATATTAAAGATAATAATAACCTTTATATTGGTGAGAATTTTTATCAAACTGGTTTCTTAAAAATTGACTATACATGCTTTAATAACTTGTCTGTTGTTATTGGTGATAATTGTATGTTTGGGCAAGATATTAGTTTTTTGTTGAGTGATTGGCATTATATTTATGATGTTAAAACGGGGGAAAGGTTAAATGCTCCTAAAAACGGTATAAGTATTGGTAATAATGTATGGATTGCACGAAATGTTCAAATATTAAAGGATGTTTCTATACCGGATAATACTATTATAGGTATCGGTAGTCTTGTGACTAAATCATTTGATGAAGAGAATACAATATTAGGTGGCGTGCCGGCAAAGGTAATCAAACGAAATGTTTGTTGGAAAAGATAGGATTTGTTATTAAAACTCAAGCATAAAGGTTACGGGGCCGTCGTTGATTAGTTCAATATCCATCATTGCACCGAATGAGCCTGTTTGGGTCGGGATTCCGATAGATTGGACTTTTTTTACAAAGTATTCGTATAATTCGTTCGCTCTTTGCGGTAACTCCGCTTTGTCAAAACTCGGTCTTGTACCTTTTTTACAATCGCCGGCGAGCGTAAATTGTGAAACTACAAGGATTTCGCCGTTGATATCCTGAACGGATTTGTTCATCTTGCCGTTTTCATCTTCAAAGATTCTGAGCTTTGATATTTTCTCAGCGAGTTTGTCAGCGTTTTCTTTGCTGTCGCCTTTTTCTACACCGAGCAGAACAAGGATTCCTGCACCAATTTTTGAATAAAGCTCTCCGTCAATAGTGACAGAAGCGTTTTTTACTCTTTGGATTAACCCTTTCATCCTTGCACCTTTCCGCTCAATTGACCGCAGGCTGCGTCAATATCTGCACCGCGCTCTAATCGAACAGTTACTTTTTTGCCTGAATGCTCAAGCAGGTACTTGAATTTCATAATCTCGTTATTTGACGGTTTTGTGTAACCTGTGTTTGTTACATCGTTGTATGGAATCAGGTTGATGTTGCATTTTATATCTTTCAAGAACATCGCTAATTCTTTTGCTGCGTTGATGTCAGAGTTGAAGTCTTTTATTAATATATATTCTATTGTTATTCGTCTTCCGGTTTTTTCCACATAGTTTAATAACGCTTTTTTAAGCTCCGGTAGAGGATATTTGTTCTCAATCGGCATAATGGATTTTCGTATTTCGTGGTTTGGTGCGTGAAGTGAGATTGCAAGTGTTGATTGAAGTTCGTGACTTGCAAGTTTGTTTATTTGCGGAATTATACCGCTTGTGGAGATTGTAATTCTCCTTGCACCGATTTGAAAATCATTATTAAATATATCGATTGCTTTTAAGACGTTATCAAGGTTCAATAACGGTTCACCCTGTCCCATAAACACTATGTTTGTGACTTTTAAGCCTGTATCACGTTGAATTGTAAGAACCTGTTCGATTATTTCTTTGTAGGTAAGGTTTCTTATGAACCCGCGTTTCCCTGTTGCACAGAAAGAACAGTTAACGGCACAGCCTACTTGAGAACTTACGCAAGCTGTCAGGTTTGCACGGTTGTCAAATCTCATAAGTACTGTTTCTACACATTGTCCGTCAGGATATTCAATTAAGTATTTTAGGGTTCCGTCAGAACTTGTTTGTTTGGTTTTGATTTTTGAATCTGTTACGGTTGCAACTTTTTTAAGTTCTTCTCGAAAATCTTTTGAAAGGTTTGTCATCTCATCGATTGATGAGACTGATCTAAAGTAAATCCAGTTATGGATTTGTTTAGCTCTGAACTTTGAACCTTTTAGTTCGTCTGTTATTTTTGTAATTTCTTCTAATGTAAGTCCTGATAGTGTATTCATTTATTTACTTTCTTTGTTTTTTATTGATGAGATAAGTGAAGCAATTATTAAGCCCAGTCCTGATAGACCGGTTACGACTTCGGGTACGGATTTTACTGTTGAAATAAACATCAACGCTGCTAATAACCCGATAGCCCAATGAGCACCGTGTTCCAGATAGATGAATTCTTCCAGAGTTTCTTTTTCTACGAACATAATAGTTAATGAACGGACAAATACCGCTCCGATAGCTAGTCCTATAGTTATTATTACGATATCGTGACTCAGCGCGAATGCTCCCAGAACCCCGTCTAATGAGAACGATGCGTCGATAAGTTCTAAGTATAAGAATCCGACTAACCCTGCACAAGCGATCGGCTTAGCGACATCCGAACATGTTTTTTCTTCCAGTTTTTCAAGTCTATGAGATATTGTTTCGATTGCAAGGTAGGTTATTATACCTGCAAGTCCTGAGATTATAACACTCATACGGATAGGTGCGGGTTGGAACATTTGTAATATATCTAACATTGCTAAGACTATCAAAGTGTCTAAAATTTTTGATTCAGGTGCTTTCTTAAGGAATTTTTCTACGGGTTTAATCCAATCGGTCTCTTTGTTTGGGTTAAGGAAGAATCCTAAAAACAACATCATAAGGAATGTGCCGCCAAAAGTTACTATTGTAGCGTGTGTTTGGTGTAGGTAATGCGCGTAGAGTTGTGCGTTATGGAGCGCAATGTCAACGACTTTTAGTATATTAATATGTGCAAATATTGATACAACTAAAAGCGGGAATAAGAACCTCATACCAAACACTGCAATTGCGATACCCCATGTCAGAAATCTGTGCCGCCATTTTGGAGTCATTGTTTTGAGTTTGGTAGCGTTGACTACAGCGTTATCGAACGAGAGACTGACCTCAAGAATGCCTAATACGAATGCGATGAAGACACAGATTAGACCTGAGCCTTTAAGTACGTGTTCACCCCATAAAAACGCAAGGATTAAACCGATTATTGTAACAAAATAAGATTCTTTAAAGTAATTCATAAAAAGATTATAATATTAATGTTAATTTTTGTAAATCATGAAAAATGCCTCTTGACTTTGTTTTTTTTCAGATGTAGTATTGAAAATGCGCTGGTTAATACAGCGAAATTACACTAGACTAATTTAAAGATAGGTTTAAATAGTTAAAAGAAGTGTTCTCGAACATTGAAAATAGAATAGCTGAAAACGACTAAACAATACTTGTTGATTTCAAAGAAAATGACAGACAACGC
>CAXHNV010000002.1:0-332959 GCA_964017965.1 uncultured Gastranaerophilales bacterium
GCTAATATATTGTCAATGCCTTTTCTATCTGTGATAAGTTTTGGCGGGTTTATAAGCTCTGTGTTTGCATTGATACCGCCGATAGCGGATATTGTATGCAGATTATTTGACTATATTTTGAACCCTTGCTTGAATGTTCTTGTTAATATATCGAATTTCTTTTCAAACCAGCCGCATTCACTTTATACAACGACACATCCGTCGATAATTCAGATACTTGTATACTATGTTATATTGCTTTTGGTTGTTTTGTATATTGATAGACTTAAGAAACGGACCTTGATACCAATCGCTGCGCTATCAATTTTACTCTTTTTAAGTGCGACGATAAAGGTACCTGAGAGGAACTTTGAGGTGATAGCGTTTGATGTGGGGAATGCGGATACGTTTTTACTAAGGACTCCAGAGAACCATTACTATATCATCGATAGCGGTAAACTAGCTTATGACGGCGGGCGGTCACAGGCTGAGATAATTTTGTTAAAGTACTTGAAAGATAGAGGTATCAAGGATATAGAGGGATTGATAATCACACATTACGATAGTGACCACGCGGGCGGTGCTGTTGACTTGATAAAGAATCTGGCGATTAAGAGGGTTTACGTGAACACTTTGAGCAACAAGAAACGCCTGTCGCGGATGATAAAGACTGCAACAAGCGAAACAAATACCTTGCGAGTACTTGCACGAGACGGTGAAGTTATTTGCAGCGAGGCTGATTTTCGGATACGGCTGATTAAGCCTGATTTAAGGGGAACTGATGCGGAACGGTCAGATAATGAGAATTCTGTAATGGCGATAGCTGAGTACGGGGACAATAGTATGTTGTTCACGGGTGACGCAGGAGTAAGGGCTTTGAGGAAGGCAAATTTGCCTAAAGAAGTTACGATATTGAAGGTAGGACATCACGGAGCGAGGGGAGTTGTGGATAAGGAGTTGTTGGAGCGGTTGAATCCGAAGGCATCGTTGGTATCTGTTGGGTACAATAAGTATGGACATCCTTCACCTGTGACGATGAAGATACTGGAGCGCACAAGGGTAGTTCGGACGGACAGGATGAACGCGCTGCGGGTAATATTTTATCCTGATAACCGGTACGAAGTTGACAACTTTAGCACCAAACACCACAAATTCGACAAACGTTTCGAAGGTCGTTCATAAAATACTTCTTAAAATAATCACAGAAATAATAGTCATACTGATAACAAATGCAAGGAATATAAAGCATTGTATATAACTTTCGTTTTGTGCAGGTTTTGCCTGTACACGTTTAACAATATCTCTTGAAAAATCCGTTCTTAGTCTGTTTTTTTCATCATTAAACGAATCTGTCAATATTTTACGCATATTGTATAATCTTTCAATCTTCTTTCTAAGAGCCGGTTTTGCGACAATATTTCTGCGTATTTGGATATTTACATCGTCGTTTAGTTCGTTATCGATATATGCAGACAGATTTGTTAAGTCTTCGTTGTTGTCTTCAATAACTTCTGAAATATCTGTATTATTTTGTTCGTATATAAGCTGATTATAAGCGTCTTTTAAGTCACTTACAATCGAATTAAGCATATTAAACTTTAAGTGACAATTAGGACAGTTGTGAAGGTGTTCAACGAATGCGTTTTTTAACGATTCGCTAAGTTCATCATTTATATAAAACGCTATTAGTTCTTCAAATTGTTTACATGATATTTTCATAGTAAGCCTTTCTATAAATAATCGTGTAAAACTTCTTGAAGCTTTACACGTGCCCTTGAAATTCTTGATTTGACAGTTCCTATACTTGTTTTTGTAAGATTTGCTATGTCTTCATAGCTCATACCTTCAAATTCTCTCAGAACAAGAGCAATTCTCGAGTTTACAGGTAACGAAAGTATAGAATTCTTTATTATACAGCCCAGTTCGCTTGCAAGACATTTATCGAGCGGTAAACTTTTATCGTCTTTTATTTCTTCTGTTTGGTTTTCATCGTTGATATCAACGCTTTCAAGATGTTTGGAGTTTTTTCTTAGTTCGTCATAAAACAAATTAACAGCAATTCTGTTCGACCAGGTTTTGAATTTGCTTATATCTTTAAGCTTAGGTAAGTTTTTAGCTATTTTAACAAGTGCTTCTTGAGTTAAATCTGCTACAACCTCCCGTTTTTTACAAAGGTGCATAAAAATACCAAAAATCTCTTTCTGAATTCTTCTAATGAGTTCTTCAAGAGCTTTCATATCGTTTTCTTGCGCCATCTTTATTAAGAGATATTGCGGTATTTTTTTGTAGTTTTGTTTTGGCATAGACTAACTCCACTACTTTAATTTATCTATATTTGACGTTAAAATGAATAGTCTTTGTTATATAATCAAATAGACATTATTGTAAGTTGTTATTTAATAGTAGTTTTTGGAATAAATAAATGAATGATAAATTAAAACGAGAGTTTAACAGACTAAAAATAGCTAATAAAAAGTTTTGTGTCAAAGTGATTGCGAGTGATTACATAGAACAGTCGGAACTTTTGGATGAAATAGCCGGCTTATTGGAACGTGATGTAAGATTTATTCAATTTGAGCAAGGAGAATGTTCTGATAGAAGCTTTCTTGAACTTGCAAAAAAATGTTCTCAATTAACAGCAATGTATGAGGCGACGTTAGTACTTAAGGGTAGTCTTGCCGTAAGTTTCTTTGTTCAGCCGGACGGGATTGTTTTAAATGATGAAGACTTGAGTATTGAAGACACAAAAGAACTATTGGGTAAAGACAGGATAATCGGGTATTATTGTACAGATGAGGATTCTGTAAAAAAAGCAATAAAAAGTGGTGCGGATTATATAATAATCTCAACACCATCCATTTCTACCAATCCTGAGAAGGTAGTAGTAATAGAGTATGCAAAATGGGTTTACGAGAATACTGAAATAACTTTGTTTGCAGATATAGATTCGCAAGACAAATACGCGGCACTATATGCTGCTAAAATAGACAGATTTATATTCCCATTAAGTTTTGCTGATAGTTTCTTAGATAAGTCCTAAAACTTTTCTATACCAAGAAAAAGTTTCAAGTTCACTGCCATTGAAAGTAGTCTTAATACATTGTTTTTTGAGATAGTTTTCGAACTCATCATTGAAGCATGCTTTTTGTTCTTTGATTTCTGATGCTGTTTTCATAATTTCCCCCTTTTTTAGTAAAGAGTCACACCTAATATAATATTAAATACACATAACTTCAATTAACCTAATACAGCTATGATAGTGTTTTTTTCAGGACTTGTCAAATTTTTGTAATAATTATTTACAAAATGCGATTTAGGATTGTTGAGACGGTTTTAATAGGTTATAATAATATTGAGGATGAGTTTATTATCATAATAAGCACCTGTCCCTGACGATTAAGGATTGTATGCGCATGAGGAAGAACAATTTTGGCGATTTATGTAAGTATTGGAAACAATTACTGCTTCTGGTTCTTCTTTTAGGGTTCGCTCCTGTGAACGCTAGTTCAGAGTTTAAACCAACCGGTAATGCGTTATATAATGTATCATCGGGTTCTAATGAAAACTATTCATACTTTACATCAACTTATGATAAGCAAAATGGCGGCTTGATTACAAAGTTTTATAAGGTTGATTTGAATGTTGATTCTTTGACGAAATCAAACGATGTTGTTTATTCAATTGTTGAACAACCTGATGAGAATTCGCTTAGCATTTTGTGGTTTAATGCACCTTTATACTTAAATTATTCTATTAGTGTTGCACCTGTTGATAGTATTTTAGAGATAGTTACGGATGATACTTTTATTGACGGTGTATTTACGGGAGCATTATCCGGTGTAATTTTAAACAGTGCTTCAAATATAACAGTTGATGCTGAGTTTTTGAATAATTATTCTGATACCGGTTCTGCGGTTCTTTCTAATTCAGGTTCTGTTTATTCTATTACATCAAATTTTATCGGTAATTATTCTGCTGTTGACGGTGCTGTTATCCGGAATGACGGACAAATAGATTATATAAACTCTGTATTTATGGGTAATTATTCGCTTCAAAACGGCGGTGTCATTAGAAACGACAATGTGATTAAGCGTATAAACTCTGATTTTGTGGGTAATTATGCTCTTTCAGCCGGCGGGGTTATCTATAATAATGCAGATATTGATTCAATTACCTCTAATTTTGTAAGTAATTATTCAACCGGTAGCGGTGGTGCGATTTATAATAGTACCGGCGGTATAATTGATACTATCGAATCAACATTTATCAACAACTATTCACAAGCCGGCGGCGGCGCTATTTATAATACCGGTAAGATTAATACAATTAGAAACTCTTCGTTTTTGGGAAACTATTCTTCCGGTGTTGACGGGAACCGCGGCGGAGCTATTTATACAAATTCTAATATAACTTTTGTAGCTGAAGGCGGGGTTATTGAGTTTAGCGGTAACTACGTTTTATCTGAATCAGGGGCAAAAGATAGCGAAGCTATATTTGTACAGAATGACAGGTTAGTAACTTTAACCTTTGATATAAAAGACGGTGGCGAAGTTATTTTAAACGATAAGATTGACGGTACTTACGGATATCTTGTTGAAATAAAAGGGGTTAACCCTCAAAATGACAGATTCAGATTGTATAATAGTATTAACAATGCTTATGTTGATGCTGAAAATGTCAGACTGGATTTATTAAACGGTGAAGCGTTTGAATATCAGTTTATTTCATCCAGTTTTAATAATGTGCTTCTGGATTTTGATGTTGTTTTAGATAAAGTTACCGGTGCTTTAAAAAGTGACGTTATAAAGCTTGATGAATATTCGCACGGAGTTTTAACTCTTGATAATGTCAACTATTCAGGAGTTGATATAAAAACTATTATTGATAATCATTGGACTGTTAAACTTTTAGATACAGCTTCCTCTCAGATTACTCTTGAGTTGAGTGACAGATTGAAATCAGAGATAGCAAAAGTTGTTGGTGATTTGAATTTGGCACCGGAACGTGTAAGCGAAATGGATTTGGAAGTTCCGGCAAATGCCAAATGGTCTGATGTTTTAGACCCTGTATATTATACTTATGGAACAAAGAATCCTTATATTGGTATAACTGATGATAAAAAATCGTTCGGGTTTATTTATAATTACAATACGACAACAGAAATGTTGTATGATTCACTCGTAATAATGAATAGAGCAGCAATTGATACTAAGACTTTCTCTACTGATTCTGCAGATACATATTTTCTGACGTATGATTTAGGTGAAACAGAAGGAAATTTCACTGTAAGAGGTCTTTCTTCAACAGATTCTGTTATTGATTTAGCGGGTTATGACGGATTTGAACTTATCTCAGGTTCTGTTTTGAATCTTGAAAACGTTAAATTATCAGGTAACAATACTTTGATTACTTCTAAGAGTCATCAGGCTAAATTGAACTTAAAGGATTCGTATCTTGACGGCGATATTATAGGTTTCGGCAAGTTTGCTATAAATATTAGCGGTGAAGATATTACCACAATTAACGGCAAAATTACGGATGCTGTAGTGACCTTAAACAAAGGTGATTTAGCGTTTAATCCTGACACATTCTCTGATGAATCCGTGAGTTTGCACGCTGAAGGCGGTGTTATCAATCTTGTAGACAATGCTGTCAATTCTTATAATATTTCAGAATTGATATCTTCTAAATCTGTTGATTATTCAATGGATTTGCAAGTCGTGAATTCTGCCGGTGACATTACATTGAACGCTGATACTTGGAATGTGGGTCGTTATTCACTTGGTGGCGCTATTAAGATTAATAGTATCAATTTTGTAGACGAGTTAGACTCTTTAAAGCTTAATAATAATGTTAAAGATGTTATTTCAAAGATACAGACTACTGACGGAACAGTTATTACTGTTGATTCACTGGACTGTGTTTCTAATGTTGTTGATGAAAGTTTTAAACAACTAATTTTATCTAAGTATGATAGTGCTGTGGATTGTATTTCTGCCGGCGTTAAAGTCTTGTTCTCTGATTTTGTGGGGGATGAAAGTAATAACCTTACGTTAGGTATATCTGATAATGCAAATAATAAAGAGGTTTTTGTTACAGGGTATTATAACAGAACAGATTCTTTTGACGCTTATAAGACCGATAATACATATAGTTTCAAATCAACTGATGAAATGTTTGACAATACTTATGTTACAGCATTTTATAGAGATGTTCTTCTTGATGAATCACTAAGAGGACTTAGCTATATTATTAAATCACTTGAAGTGAAAGATACTGAAAAAAGTGTTTCAATGGGTGCTATTTTGAAGCTTATGCTTGAACTTAATGTTGGAGCTGGTGAGGATAGGGTGTTTACTCTTGTTAGCAACTATACTCTCGATACGGATTCAGTTATAAATGTTACTGCAGGTAAAATTGATATCACTTCAAAAGATTTAAACCATGTTTTGAACTTTAATGATAAAGAAGTTGTTTTAAATAATAATACCCAACTCAATTTGTCTGATATCAAAGTTACAGGCATGAATTTGAATATTGCATCTAGTGATGCCAATGTTGAATTAAACAATGTATATTTAGGCGGAGCACTTAAGTCTGATATTGAAGGAGCTAAGGTTATTGTTGTTGGAGACAAGACGACTACATTAGCAACACAGATTGAGGGCGTGACTGTTCAGCTTGGTGGTGACAGTTCTGATAAAGTTTTTAAGGGTGTACTGAATATAAACCCTGAAAAAGCTAATAACTTTGATATGGTTATTGGTGCCAATAGCGAAGGTGTTGTTGAACTTAATAATGGTACAACAGAGTTATATAGATTCAATTCTTTGAATATTGATGAGAATTCTAATACAACATTTGGTGTTGATGTTATTTTGGATTCTAATAATTTTTCAAGTATAGATATTGCTGCAATTAATGACGGTTTAAAAATCGATATTTCAGACAGTCGTTTGATTTATTCAGACATCATTGCAGCTGAGACTGGTGAAGGAACTATTCGTCTATCTGATATTAACGTAAAAGATTCATTAAACAGTCTGGTTAACTATATTGCAAGAAACCTTGTAATTGATGAAAAAATTAACCCTGAGTTTGAGTTTAATGTTGATATTATCGCATCAAATATTGGTAACAACAATTTGAATCTTGCTCTTGTGGATGAGTTGGCAGGAAACAAATTCAGTTTAACTACAACGACAGTAGGTGGCAGCAATGATATCATTGTTCGTCCTGTTACTTCTTGGACTGAGAGTTTTTCTTATGTTGTAACAGAATGGTTCTATGAGTTATCGATTAACGGTGATAACCAGCTTCACTTTGATATTTCTTCTAATATGAGTAAGCAGCAGGAGTTAGATACGTTATATTATGTTAATGCTTACGATAAGATTCCGACAAAAGAGTTTGTGACGACAGATGCAAATGAGCTTTACAAAGTTGATTTGAGCACTATTCCTCTTGATGATTTTGATACACATCCAGTTTCTATGGGTGTTACTAAAGGCAATATGGTTATAAGAGGTGCTATCGGTCAAAACAGTAATGGTGAAGAGATACGCTCTACAATTGATTTTGATAATAAATACGGTGGATTCACTATCGTTGATAATAAAGATGATGAGATTCGCGTTCCTCAAAAATTTGAGTTTGATTCTGTTGATATAAGAAGCGCTTATATTGACGGTAACGGTTCTTTACTCAATGTTTTAGCATCTGATTCTCAGATTATATTCAAGGATGTTATTATCGAAAACAATAATTCTACGGGATTGGGCGGTGCTGTTTATACAAAATCAGACATTTCAATATATGCTATTAACGCTGATTCTGTATTTAAGGGTAATATGCAGAATGCGGCTCAGACATCTCAGCCTGATTTGAATTTTAACGATATATATTTTGCGAAGAATTTTGAAGAGGATGGTGAACAGAACCTTAATCTAAATGCTTCTACAGGTCACGTTGTATCTCTTGCTTCGGGGATTGACTTTGATAAAGATACCCGATTGGTTCTTAATATCAATACCGGTTATGAAAAAGATTATGACGGTACGGTATCTATAAAAGGTTCTATTGGTTCAAAAGACAAACCTTTAGCGGCTATTAATATTAATGGCGGTACGTTTAATGTTAGCAACGGAACTACATCAATTTATACGGATAACCTGTCGATTACGAAGAATACTTTGTATAACTTTGCTATTGATATGGATAATTATACAAACGATAAGATTGTTGTTTTAGACCATAAGCGTTTGATTCCTAACGAAGTGTTTAATGACGACATTTCTCTCGGGTATACTACGTTTATTCTGAACAAAGATTCAATGGATATTAAGTTGAATTCTCCTTTAAGATACAATAAGGTTCAAGTTATTGATATGATTGGTGAAACTTCTAAGTTTATCAGATTGGCTTACGATTCAACTGATGAGGAGGGAAATACTGTTACTAATTATATTGACGATTTAACTACGGGTATAAAGGTTGATACGGGTCTTGATAATTATTATGTCAGATTGGGCTTGAATGGTAAACTTATAATTTATAATGATGACAAGACCTTGAATAATGATTCTGCAGATTTACTTGAAAAGATTGATACTTTCTCTAAGAAAGCTGTTTCATATAAGCTTACGACAAACAAAATCATATATGATTATGATAACAACAGCTCTTCTGACGGTTTGAATACGGTATTGCGACATAAAGAGTTACAGGCATTGAAATTAACCATTACGGGCGATACTATTTCAACTATATCAACTCCTGTTTCAATGGAGGGCATTACTCTTAAGGGTGTTGCTGAAACTGATGAGTATGGTGTTACTACATTTAGTATTGTTCCGAATAAACAACAGTTTATTGGTAAGAACTTTACGATGACCGGTTTTGACGGTGCTGTTAGAAATAATGGCGGTAAGGTTACATTGACGAATGTTAATTTCTTAGGTAACGAGACTGAGGGCAACGGTTCTGCTATACAGAATAACATTTATGTCTTAAATGATATTAAGTACAAAGGTTCAGTTACACTTAAGGGCTCATCGAAGAAATATGTAAAAGTTAATTCTAACCTTTCTACGTATGACGGTGGTGCGATTTATAACGAGGGCACATTAACGCTTAAGTATGTTGAATTTGGCAGTGAGGACGGACTTTATAACCATGCGTTAAATGGTGGTGCTGTTGCAAACTTTGAAACTGAGTACTTCCCTATTTCTGCGAATATTTCAGCTGTAAGATTCTATAATAATATAGCTGATAATAAGGGTGGTGCAATTTATACTACCGGTTTGTTGAAGACGAGTAAGAATACGTTTGATAATAACAGCGCTCGATTAGGCGGTGCTGTTTATGTTGGAGCTAATAATATTAAGACTTCTGCAGTTACTATGACTTCTGATACTTTTACTAATAATGGTGCTGTTAATGGCGGTGCTTTGTATGTTGGTGAAGGTATGGTTACTGTTAGTAAGGCTAACTTCGGTACTGCTAAGTATGATTTAGAGAACGACGTCAAGGTTAAGACAGGTAATAAGGCAGAAAACGGCGGAGCTGTTTATAACGCGGCAAGAGTTGACGGTGCAACAAAGACAACTGTAAAATCTTCTAAGTTTTATAATAATACTGCAAAACAGGGCGGAGCTGTTTATAACGATGAAAACGCTGTTTTGGCTTTGAGTAAGAACACTTTTGGCGGAGCTGTAAAGACTAGAGAAAAGGTTGACGGCAAGACGACAACTGTTACGAGATATTATTATAACGAAGCAGAGGAAGACGGCGGAGTTATTTATAATAAGGGTACTGTTACTGATTCAGGTTCTTCTTACGGATATAATATTGCGCTTAATGGCGGGGCTATATTTAATGATAGCCGTATGGTAGGAACGAAGGTTCAGAAGAAGGTTGAGACAGATGTTGCAGGATTGAATTCTGTTAAGTTTACGGGTAATAAAGCAGAAATTGGCGGAGCTGTTTACAATTCCGTTAACGGCTATTTATGGTCTAATAAAAACACATTCACTTCTAACGAAGCTGAGATTGGCGGGGCTGCTTATAACGTTGGTGATATGAATATGACAAGCTCTACATTTGCGAGTAATGTTGCGAATGTTATGGGCGGAGCTATTTATAATGATGCTAAGTTGCAGTTAAACAGTTCAACTTTGTATGCAAACTCAGCTTTAGAGGGCGGAGCGGTTTATAATTCCGGTACGGGTGTTTTGACTATCAATAAGGGCACATTTGGTAAGAAGGATACTAAGAAAGCGCAAAATTCAAACCATGCTGACACCGGCGGCGGTATTTACAACGAAGGCGAACTGACAACGACGAGTGTAAACTTCACGAATAACAGTGCAAACAACGGCGGAGCTATCTACAACGACGGCAAAACAAACGTAATCAGAACTACTTTTAGCACAAACAAAGCAGAAGTATCCGGCGGTGCTATCTACAATAACAACAACACAGCTGACGAAACAAAGGTTCAAGGTTCAAGCTTTAGTAAGAACAACGCTTTAGCGGGCGGAGCTATTTACAACAACGGCAACCTTGATGTTGATAGATACGACTATGTAACAGTGAGTAAGAATAAAGAGAAACATAAGTATTACAATAATAGCTTTACAAGTAATACAGCAAACAATGGCGGCGCTATCTACAACGCAGGTACCCTTCACGTAGGCTATGCAACATTTAAGACAAATAAAGCAACAGAAAACGGCGGCGCACTGTACCTTGCAGATAATACAACCACTACGATAGATAACGCAACATTTACAAGCAACAGCGCACAAAAAGGCGGCGCTATCTATGTCGGAAAGAGCGCTAATTTGACAATCAACGACTCTACTTTCTCTAAAAACACTGCAACCGAACAGGGTGCAGCGATATATATGGATGAAGGCAGTAACGTAACAATTAACGCAATCTTGAAGGATGTAACATTTAGCGGTAATAAGGTTGGTAAAACAGCTAATTCGATATATATGGGTGATAACTCTGTTCTTAACCTTGTAGCAGCGGACGGCAGAAAGATAACTATTAAGGACGCAATTGTAGCAGAAACTACTGCGACGATAAATATAGCGAGCACGGGTACGGTTTCGATAGTAAACGAGGACGCACTCAGAACCCAGAACGTTACAATCAATAGAGACGCAACTATTAGTACTCAGAATAACAGAACAACTGTAACCAGATTTGCGAGCTTGAATGTTCAAGATAAGGCGAATATACAAATTGACGCAAGCTTGAAGAACAAGACATCTGATAAGATACAGGCAGATACAGTAACAGGAGAAGGAACACTTAACGTCTCTTCTGTAAATATTGTAACCAACTCCAAAACACCTGTAACAATCAATGTCGGCAAGGACTCTATCGTAAGCAGTATAAGCGCAAAGACAGCAGAATCAGCAGAAGCAACGTACAAATTAAAATCATACTACGACGAAAACGGACTACTCAGAGTAGTAGCATACGGTCAGAAAGCAAAACCTTCAGCTGTAGCAGCGCCTGTAGCAGCACAGATTGGCGGATATTTGACCCAAATCAACTCATACGACCAGGCATTCATGAATATGGATATGAATATGCTTGTACCGCGTTCTGAACGCGAAGCAATGCAACAAACTTATAGCTGCGAAAACAAAGACGGTATCGAATACAACGGCAAAGGACTCTGGAACAGACCTTACGCAACCTTTGAACGCGTAAACTTAAACAACGGCCCTAAGGTAAACAATATCGGATACGGAAACTACTTTGGCGGCGACGCAGATATGAAACAACTCAACAACGGCTGGAGAAGACAGTTCAGTGCGTATGTAGGTTACAACGGCTCTGTACAGGATTACGACAGACAATCAATCGACCAGAATGGCGGCACAGTGGGCGTAACAGAAGTATGGTATAAGAACAACTTCTTTACGGGTTTAACACTCAACGCTGGCGCTAATGTAGCACAAGCAAGTACAGACCTTGGCAGAGAAAATATGCCGATGTTCATGACCGGTATCGCAAGCAAGACCGGATATAACTTTGAGTTCAAGGAATGTAAGTTTATAGTACAACCAAGCTTATTGCTTTCATACTCGTTTATTCATACGTTTGCACACGACAACGGATTGGGCCATAGAGTGAGCTCATCACCGCTGAATGCAATACAGGTAGCACCTGGAATTAAGTTCATTGCAAACTTGAAGAACGGCTGGCAGCCATACTTCAATGTAAATATGAGGTGGAACATTATTGATAAGACCCACTTTGCACTACAGGACGTAACAATTCCGGACATGTCAATCGATCCGTATGTAGAGTATGGACTTGGCTTACAACGCAGATGGGGCGAAAGGTTCACGGGATTCGGTCAGGCGATGATACGAAACGGCGGCAGAAACGGCGTTATGCTATCCTTCGGGTTTAAATGGCTGTTAGGAAGATAGTATAGAAACTCTTTCGTATTTATAAATCTTAACAATTCCACATTTGTTGGAATTTATGCTAAATTAATAATAAGAAAGAGGTGTATATGAAAGAATTAGCTAGTATTGGGGTCTTCGGAGGCTCAGGGTTTTATAAGTTTTTAGAAGATATTGAAGAAGTTAAGATAGAAACTCCTTACGGAATGCCTAGTGACAACTTGTTTATAGGTACAATCGGGAATAAAAAGGTTGCGTTTATGCCAAGACACGGTCGTAACCATACTATTTTGCCTCATTTAATCAATTTTAGAGCAAATGTATGGGCAATGAAAGAAGTCGGTTGTAAACGTGTTATTTCACCATGTGCAGCAGGTAGCCTTCAAAAACACGTTGCTCCGGGTAGCTTTGTAATCGCTGACCAATTCGTTGATTGGACTGACGGTAGAAAATCTACTTTCTTTGACGGACCTATCGTTACTCACCCGTCAGCTGCAGAGCCTTATTGTCCTGAATTAAGAGAGTTAGCTATTAAAACAGGTAAAGATTTAGGTATCACTATCCACGAAACCGGTACTGTTGTTGTTATCAACGGACCTCGTTTCTCAACTAAAGCCGAATCTAAGTTCTTTACATCTCAAGGTTGGGAAGTTATCAATATGACAGCGTTCCCTGAAGCATATCTTGTTAAAGAAATGGATATGTGTCCTTTGAATATTTCTTTAATTACTGATTATGATGCAGGACTTGTTGGAGATGTTCCTCCTGTTTCTCACCACGAAGTTATTCAGGTGTTTAACAGCAATGTTGAAAACCTTAAAAAGCTGTTATTCACTATGATAGAAAATATGCCTGATGAAAGAGAACACTGTGCTTGTGCTAAGACAAGAGAAATGTCCAGGGTATAGGAGATAATTATGAATATTTTATCGAGAGTTAACTATTTTATAGCTACATTGATATATTTCTATAGTATTTTGATTGTTCTTAGAATATTCATGTCATGGTTGCCTAGTATAAACTGGGAAAAACAGCCTGTTAAGTTTGTAAGGATTATTACAGATGCATATTTAGATGTGTTTAGAAGGTTCATTCCGCCATTGGGTGGTTTGGACTTCTCTCCTATCATTGCATTACTGTTCTTAAACTTTTTACAAATGTTTTTTGCGAAATAATTTTATTACTACTACTATTTATTTTATGTTGGAGGGGTTGTGAATTTAAGAGATAATTTGAAATATAAGCAGAGCTCGAGTTATGGTTATTATAATGCGGCGACTTTGCCTGCGAAACCAAAACCTCAAAAGCCTGCAATGCCGAAACCTAAGAAGAAAAAGAAAAAAGCGTCTTTGCTTGCAGGGATGTTACTTTTATCAATTCTTGCCGGTGCTTCAGCTATTATTCTTCCAACTTCGTATAGTTTGGTTAAGCAATCTTATTTCAACACACCTATAGCTTCAACTAATACTGAAGACACAATCTTGTCATACCATACAACTCAATATGGAGGAATGAATTTTTCTGAGTATATGCTTCCGACAAAGAAATACTTATCAAACTATTCGTTCTTAAACCAAACTATTGAGTATCCTATTGCTAAAAAAGATACTAAGATGAAACCGCTTTTCTATGGTGACAGATTAGTAGAATTAGAAAATTCGTTGAAGAACTTAAACAAAAAATACGCTAATATTAAACCTGCTGTTTTTGTATGGTCTATGGATAACAGTAATTTTGTTGATATAAATGCTGATGTTATTTATCCTTCAGCAAGTATTATCAAGTTGCCTGTTTTGATTCAGATGTATAAATCTATAGAGGATGAACAGTTTGGGCCTAAAGACAGAATGTGTTTAACTGAATATTATCGTTCGGAAGGTTCAGGTCACATGCAATATTCACAGGCAGGCAGAAGTTATTCTGTATATGATTTGGCAACATTGATGATTCAGGATTCTGATAATACTGCTACAAATATGTTGATATCCAAGGTTGGTTCTATGAATGATGTCAATGCGGCTATGAAACAATGGGGAATAGAGCATACACATCTTCAAACGTGGCTTCCTGATATAACAGGCAACAACTATACAACGGCTAAAGATATCGCTCAAATGCTTTATAATATCGGAAAGGATGACAACAAGTTCTTAAATATCAATTCGCAAAGTGATATTATAAGTATTATGAGTAAGGTTAAAAATACTTTGCTTATTAAAGCTGGTTTACCGGAGGATGTTAACTTTATCCACAAAACAGGTGATATAGGAACTATGTTAGGTGATGCAGGGATTGTTTATTTGCCGTCAGGTCAAAGATATATTGTTGTAATCCTGGCTTTGAGACCACATAATAATATCAATGGCAGGTTATATATTCAAGAAGCATCAAAGATGATTTATAATTATATGTCAACAAGAAACTAAAAAAGAGGGGACACCCTCTTTTTTAATGTAAAACTCCATCAAGTACTTTAGTAAATTTTCAGAAGTTCATACTTTTACAGGATAAATTGTTTTTACAAATGTATATAATATATTATGTAAGGCACACTAATGGATAGTGGGATGGAGAACGAGAATAATTTTAGCAGCTACAATAATATAAAGCGCCTTTCTGATGAAGAAATCGAAAAGGTCTGGCACGAGTATCTTGCTGACAAAAGTAATAAACAGTTAAGAGATACTTTGATTGTTCAGTATATTTATTTGACGCGCTATGTAGTGGGTCGTGTTAAGGTTGCTTTGCCTCCTACTTTTACTTTTGAAGATATTTCAAGCTATGGTGTTGAAGGTTTAATTGACGCTGTAGAAAAATACAGTCCGAGAACCGGGGCAAGATTTGAGACTTATGCACTTGTGAGAATCAGAGGTAATATTATCGATAAGATTCGTTCACAGGATTTCTTGCCTAGAACTGTAAGACAGAAGATTAGAAGTGTTAAAGAAGCTCAAGAAAAGCTTAAAAAAGAATTTGGAAGAGCTGCTACAAATAGTGAAGTTGCGAATTTGTTGGGTATGGATACGGAAAAAGTAGACCAAATCCTTGCAGACGATACAACTGTAACCTCTATTTATGATAAAAAAGGTTCGGGTGATGACAGTTTAGAAATCATTGATACTATCAAGGATTCTTCACACAAGACACCTCACGAAGAGTATGAAGAAAAGAGTGTTAAGAACCAGTTGGAAGCGTCGTTGAAACGTTTGCCTGAAAGAGAACGTATGGTAATGGTTCTTTACTATCACGAGAATATGACGTTTAAAGAGATTGGTGAAACTGTTGGTATTTCTGAATCAAGAGTTTGCCAAATCCACGCGCAAGCGATTATGAAGTTGAAAAACTTGCTTAGTGAAAACCGTTCTGAACGTCTTAAGAAAAGTATTATTTAAGCGGGTATCTTGAATTGAATACTTGTACCTTTACCATAGGTACTGTCTATTGAGATTTCACCGTTGTGTAATTCGATGATGTTTTTACAGATGTTGAGACCCAGTCCAAATCCGGTTTTTTTATGCTGTTTTGCAAGGCTCATATATTCATCAAAGATGTTGTTCAGGTTTTCTGTGTTTATCCCGATACCGTAATCTCTTATTTCAAAAATAAATGCGTTATTGTTTGTATTCAGGTTAATGTCTATACAGTTATCTTTGAAAGAGTATTCTATAGCGTTTGATAACAGGTTATTTATTACTCTTTTTATTTCAAGTACATCAAGTTCTATACAAGGTTTATTGATGTTTGTATGGAAGTTTATTTTGATGTTCTTGTCGTTTGCAAGGTATTTTAAGTCGTTTATTGAAGATGAGATTAGTTCTTCAAAGTTAACAACTTCTTTGTTTAGAGAAATACCTTTATTCTTTTGTTTATAATAGCAAAGAATGTTTTCTGTTATGAGCTTCATATATTTTGCGGAATTAAGCAGCTCTTCTAACATCTCATTTTTATCTTGTTTTAAAAGTTGTTTAAGCGCACAGATTTCAGCATTTATCGGGCTCTTTAAATCGTGTGTAAGAGTTGCAATAAACTGTTCTTTCTCTTTTTCTATAGAGTGTTTTAGTGCTTCTGTTTTAAGAATATTGTAGATTTGGGTTTTTGCGATGATTGGATTGAAGGGTCTATTCATAAACGACGCCGACTCGTATTTATAACAATTTACGATAGTTTGTGCATCAGAAACCGAACTTATGAACATAATAGGTGTCATAAGGTTCAGGTAGCTTTGTTTTATATTTTGAGCAAACTGAAAACCAGTCATCTCGTTCATGCAAACATCTACTATAATCAAGTCGTATTTAACGTTGTTGAGACTGTTTTTAGCTTCAACGGGGTTCTGGTTATAATCAATTTTTCCAAACTCTTGAATCAGCTCTTGAAGCTCCAGTATATTAGAGATGTTGTTGTCTACGATTAGTATATTAGCATTCTTTATTTCAGTAGTACTTTGATAATTTTGTTTCAATATCATAGTTAACAAGATAACCAATTTTTTGTTTTTTTAGAATTGCCGAATTTGGTAAGAATTAGTTATCCAAACGGATAAACTTTTATTATCCAATTGGTTAAGTTTTGTTAAGAAACGACAATGACTTGAAAAAAAATGATTTTAGTTGTAGAATATACATGTTATAACCCTGTTTTTATAAGAGGATAGAAATTATTATATTATTAACCGTAGTTAAGAGGCTTGTATTATGTATGTAAATAAATGCATTAAGTGTGGTGTGGAGTTTGAAACCAAGAACCCTAAAAGAGTTATTTGCCCTAATTGTTTATACGCAGATAAGAGTTCATCAAGTGATGCTCAAGGTTCTGATGACAAACAGTTAAAGAGTTATAGTTCATATTCAACAGAGGATAGAGGCGGAGACAGACCTCAACGTTCTTACGACAATAGAGGCTATAATAGAAATAACAATAGTAGAGGCGGATATAACAATAACCGCAGATATGATAACAATTATGGCGAAAACCGTGATAGAGGTAGTTACCAACAACGTAGACCATATAACAACAATGGCGGCGGATATAATCAAAACCGCAGTAATTATGGTTCTCAAGGCGGTTATCAACAAAATAATGGCGGTTATAATCGTGACAATCGTGATAATAACAGATTTGGCGGTCAACAACGCAGACCTAATAATAGATTCCAACAAGGCGGCAACAGAAGACCTGGTGGTAGACCACAGCCTAGAAAACAGGCTAAACCGTTACTTATTAGTAAGGAGCAGTTGGAACAAATTGAAGCATTATATAAGACAATGTTACCGTTGCCTAACCCTGATGCCCACGAAACAATTGGTACTCATTTAGGTATTGAACCAAGAAAAGTTTTCTTTGGTATCAATTTGGTAAGACAAAAACTTATGTTGCCTAAATTACCGTTCCCGAAACGTAAATTGGCGGTTACAGTGGATCAGATGACAGCTATTAAGAGTTTGTATACTCCGTTGTTACCATTACCTCCTATTGGATGTCACAAGATTATTGCTGCTCAATTGAGAGTTGATGAATGGCGTGTTCACGTTGCTATTAAGCTTATCCGTGCACAAATGGGATTGGACAGATGGAACGAAGACAGACCTGACAAACCGGCTGATTATATGGTTCCTAAATATCCTCCAAGAGAAAAACCTGCTAAAGAAACTGAAGCTTCTGCGGAAGAACCGGTAAAGGAAGAAGTTGTTGAAGCGGTTGAAGAGGCTCCTGTGGAAGAAGAAGCACCTAAAAAACGCGGAAGAAAGCCTAAAGCTGAAACAGCAGAAGAACCTGCAGAAGAGGCTGTAGAAGAAGCTCCTAAGAAACGAGGCAGAAAACCTAAAAAAACTGAAGATGAGTAATTATATTTCTGTTGGTAAAATATTAAATTTTCATGGTGTCAGGGGCGAAGCTAAGGTTGGTTATTCTCGTAACCAACAAGAGTTTATGAAGTCTTTGAAAGATGTATTTATCTTAAAAGACAATGTTTATATGCCTTTTGTTGTAAAAAGTATCAAGTTTAATAACAAGTTTGCTATTTTAAAATTTGACGGTATTGATACTGTTAATGAGATTGTTGAATATAAGAATTGTCTTGTATTTGTTGAAGAATCAACTGTTCGTGAGAACCTTGATGAAGACGAGTTTTTGATTGATGAGCTTGTTGGTATGAAGGTTTTGTGTGAAGATAAACAGGTAGGAATTGTTGTAGGGGTTTCTAACAACGGGATTAATGACTTGTTGTCCGTGAAGTCTAATACGCAGAAAGTTTCTCTTGTACCTTTTGTTAAGGCTATTGTTTTAGATGTTGATATTAAGAAAAAAGAAGTTGTTGTTGATAACATTCAAGGGTTGATTGAGTAATGAAGTTTGATGTATTAACACTTTTTCCTGAGATGATAGAGCAAGCGTGTTCATATAGTATTATGAAACGTGCTGTTGAATCGGGTGTTATTGATATTAGCACTATCAATCCGAGGGACTTTACCCTTGATAAACATAAAAAGGTTGACGATACTCCTTATGGCGGCGGTGCCGGTATGGTTTTAATGGCACAACCTTATGTTGATGCTTATGAGAGTATAAACCGTTGTAAGAACTCTGTAACATTGATGATGACCCCGCAGGGTGAAAGGTTTGATAACAAGTTGTGTGCAGAATTTGCACAATATGAACAGGTAGTTATTCTTTGCGGTCATTATGAAGGCTTTGATGAGCGTATACGCGAGATTATTAAGCCGAGAGAGGTATCTATAGGGGATTTTGTTTTAACGGGCGGAGAATTGCCTGCATTGTGCCTTATTGATAGTATAAGCAGAAAACTTGAAGGTACACTCGGCAAGATAGAATCTATGGAAGAAGACAGTTTTGAAAACGGGCTTTTGGAATATCCTCAGTATACAAAACCGAGAGAGTATAGAGGTTTAGAGGTTCCGGAGGTGTTATTGAACGGAAACCATGCTCTTATAAACGAGTATCGGTTTAATGAGCAGTTAAAGCGTACAAAAGAACGTAGACCGGATTTATATGCAAAATATAAAGGCTCTGTTTAAAACAGAGCCTTTATTCTATTACGCTCGCGTTAAACGGGTCTACGTGAACCTGCTTGTCTTGTTCGTCAACAAGACAACCTGTTCACTTCGCCCTCTGCTCGCTATGCTTCTTGAAACATATCCTTACCAACGTGGCAAAGCGGACATTCAAAATCATCCGGTAAATCATCAAACTTTGTACCAGGAGCGATTCCGCCTTCTTCGTAACCTTGAGTTTCGTCGTATTCCCAATTACATACTGTACATACGTATACTGCCATAATGTTCTCCTTTCTTAATAGTATCATTTTATATAAAAGTGAATAATATTGCAGTTGTAAATCCAACAACAAGACAATAATATGCAAAAACGCGTAAAGAATATTTGCCTAAAAATTCTAAGAAATATTTAATACACAGATAACCAACAACTGCAGAAACAACAGTTCCTACCATAATGTTAAACCAGTTATATGATGCGAGTTCTGAAAACGCAATTTCTTTTAGCGGGTAAATAACAGAAGCTCCAAGTATAATCGGAATACTCAAAAGGAACGAGAATCTTGCACACGCAACTCTGTCAGCTTTAGAAAATAACCCTGCTGCAATAGTTAAACCGGAACGTGATAAACCCGGAAGAGCTGCAAGACCTTGAGCAACAGACATTATTATAGAAGTCTTTAAGCTAACTTCTTGTTCTTTGTTTTCAACACTGTCAGAATATTTTTCAGAAAAGAACAAAATGCCGCCGGTGATTATGAGTAAAACTCCGACAATAGCAGGTGAACTCATCAATCGTTCAGCGGTTTCGCTTACAAATAATGCTACAATCATTGTTATAATTGTGCCAAGGATTATATATATTCCGAGTTTTGTCTCGTAATTAGAAAAATCTTTTGTTTTTATCCCTGCAACAGTACTTTTTACAATACTTACAATCTCGTCTTTAAAGAAAACAAAAACAGCTATTAATGTTCCTATATGCAACATCATACTAAGAACGATATCGTAGCTTGTAGGGTCTTCAACCGGTTTATGAGCAACGATTTGCAAAAGATTAGAAGTAAATACTAAATGGGCAGAACTTGAGATTGGTAAAAATTCGCTCAAGCCTTGAACAATTCCCATAATTATTACTTTTAACAGTGCAAAAATTTGCATAAATCCCTCTTATTACTCTTCAAAATAGCTTGCGCAGGATGTTGCTGTTTCCCAAATAGAAATTTTACTGATTTGTGGAACAACTTCTTTCATCTTATCATAAATGTATTTAGCAAGTATTTCGCTGCTAGGGCTAATTCCTTTGAAATCAGGCAGTTCGTTGATATCTTTATGATCTAACAAATCAAGAACCGCTTTAAGATGTTTCTTTAAGACTTTATAATCAATAAGAATATTGCTCTTATCAAGAGTTGTGCCTCTGACAAACGCTTCAACAAGCCAGTTATGACCGTGCTGGTTTTCACATTCACCTTCATAGTTCAACAAATGATGTGCAGCAGAAAAATACATCTGAGCTTTTAATTCAAACATAATATCCCCTATTTCAAGCCTTTGCGTTGATAGTATTCTTCAATAAATCCTGTATTGAATTTACCGCTGATGAACACTTCATCCTCAATAATACCTTGGTGGAACGGAATAGTTGTTGCAATACCTGTTACAACATATTCTTTAAGTGCTTGATACATTCTTCTTCTTGCTTCGTTTCTGTTTTCACCCCAGCAAATAAGCTTACCAATCATAGAATCGTAGTATGGCGGTATAGAATAACCCGGATAAACGTGAGAATCCACTCTTATACCAAAACCTCCCGGTGCGAAGTAGCCGTCAATTTTACCCGGACAAGGCATAAAGTCTTTATCAGGGTTTTCAGCGTTGATACGACATTCTATAGCGTGACCTCTCAATTGAACCTGGTCTTGAGTATAGCTAAGTTTTTCACCTGCAGCAACTCTGATTTGTTCACGAACGATATCAACTCTTGAAATCATTTCAGTAACACAGTGTTCAACTTGAACACGGGTATTCATTTCCATAAAGTACCATTTACCGTCGTGGTCAAGCAAGAATTCGCAAGTACCTGCACCTTCATAATTGATAGCTTTAGCAGCACGAACAGCTGCAGCACCCATTTCCTTACGGGTTTCTTCATCAATAGCAGGAGAAGGAGCTTCCTCTAATAGTTTTTGGTGACGTCTTTGGATAGAACAATCACGTTCACCTAGGTGGATAACGTTACCAAAGCTGTCGCCCAATACTTGAACCTCGATGTGACGAGGATTTTCTAAGAATTTTTCCGCGTACACATCAGGATTACCGAAGAAGTTTTGTGCTTCTGACTGACACAATGGCATATTTGTATCAACATCTTCGTTGTTTCTGCAGACTCTCATCCCTTTACCGCCGCCGCCGGCAGTAGCTTTAAGGATAACTGGGTAACCAACTCTGTTTGCAAACTCTTTAACTTCTTCAGGAGTTTTAACGATACTTGTACCCGGAGTAACAGGGACATCGTTTTCAATCATTGTTTTTCTGGCAGTAGCCTTATCACCCATTTTTCTCATAGCTTCAGAAGACGGTCCGATAAACTTCAACCCGCTTTCTTCGCACATTTCAACGAAATCAGCTCTTTCTGATAAGAATCCGTAACCGGGGTGGATAGCGTCAGCACCTGAAACTTCTGCAACAGCCATAATTCTTGAGATATCAAGATAACTTTTAGCACTTGAAGCAGGTCCGATACAATAAGAATCGGTTGCAAGTCTAACGTGAAGTGACTCAGCGTCTGCTTCTGAATATATTGCTACTGTAGGGATGCCTAATTCACGACATGCTCTAATAACACGAACGGCAATTTCCCCTCTATTTGCGATTAAAACTTTTTTTAACATATCCCTTGTATTCCTATAAAATATTATTAATATTAGGGGCGGACTATAATTATATTATAGTCCGCCATTTTTAATTATTCAACATACATAATGGTTTGACCGTATTCAACAGCCTGACCGTCTTCAACACAGATTTCTACAATCTTACCTGAGAATTCTGTTTCAATTTCGTTCATAAGCTTCATAGCTTCAATAATACAAACAACGTCACCTGAAGAAACTGTATCGCCAACTTTAACGAACGGTTCTTTATCAGGAGCAGGTTTGCTATAGAAAGTACCGACCATAGGTGAAACAACAGGGTTACCTTTCTTAGCAGGTTCTGCTGATTCCGCCTTTGGTGCAGCCGCAGGAGCCGCAGCAGGTGCTGCTGCAGGAGCTGCAACAGGCATTGGTAAGCCTGTACTTACTATTTCAGCTAAGTCTTTTCTTATAGTGATAGCTTGATTGCCGTCTTCTAAAGAAATTTCTGTTAATTCGTTATCTGCAATTATTTTAGCTAATTGCTCAATATAATCTGTATCAAATTTCATGTGATATCCTCTTCTTACTAACAACGATCCAAGTATTCGTTAGATCTTGTATCAACTCTAATAACATCTCCGTTAGAAACAAAGAAAGGAACGTTAACAACAGCGCCTGTTTCTAATGTAGCAGGTTTAGTACCGCCTTGAGCAGTGTTACCCTTTTCAGCAGGAGGTGTATCAACAACTTCCAATTCTACGTGAGAAGGGATATCAACACCTATGATTTTACCGTCGTGCATAAGCACTTGGATAACCATATTTTCTTTAAGGTATTTAATACCGCTTCCTACTTGATCTTCTGTAAGCTGCATTTGTTCATAAGATTCGTTATCCATCATAACGAATTCTTTTCCTTCTTTGTATAAATACTGCATTTCACGTCTGTCTAGAGTTGCTTTAGCAACTTTTTCACCGGCTCTGAATGTTTTTTCAACTACTTGTCCTGTTTCAACGTTTTTTAGTTTTGAACGAACAAAAGCTGCACCTTTACCCGGTTTAACGTGTAAAAACTCAACTACTGACCAAAGACCATTGTCTAATTGTAATGTTAATCCTGTTTTAAAATCATTTACAGAAATCATATAAACTCCTTACAACATAATATATTACTTTTTATTTCACATAAATAATAACACAAATATTTCAAATTACAAAATAATCTATATATGTGTTACATAAGTTAGTGAATTATGCTATACTTAAACAGTAATTAGAAAAGGAGTATGTTATGGGTATTCAGGATATTAGAAGAGAACACGAATTAGTAGATATATTTTGCGCTTTGGCAGAAATTCCTTCTCCGTCGTTGCACGAAGAAAAGGTAGTTAAAAAGATTCAGGAGTTTTGTTCGGAGAATTCGATATCTTGTACACCTGATGAATACGGTAACGTATATATATATGTTCCGGCAACTGATGAAACAAAGGAACCTATAATGTTTTCTGCTCACATGGACGTAGTGGGTGATGCTTCACCGGTCAACTTATTATTAGACGGTGATTTTATAAAGGCAGACGGCAGAACCCTCGGCGCTGACGATAAAGTTGGTGTTGCAGCAGCATTGTTGTTGGCTAAAAATGTTGCTAAAAACAAAGATTTAAAACACGGCGGGCTTGAGATTACTTTTACTCGTGATGAAGAAACTAATATGAGTGGTATTGAACACGTTAATTTCTCTAAAATATTATCTAAATACATTTTAGTTTGTGACGCTGACAAGCTTGCTCAGGTTCAAATCTCAGGTGCAAGCTATACTAATGCAAAACTTTTGGTTAAAGGTTTGATTGGGGGACATTCAGGTATTGATATTGGTGATAAAGACAGATTAAACGCTGCAAAACTCATTGCAGAACTTCTTGCAGAGTTTCCGCAAGGTGTATTTTATCAGGACGAAACAGGGGTTATAACTTCTTGTAACCTTGGTGCTATCGTTGCAGGCGGGATTCAAAACGCTGTTAAATCACTTATTGATGAAGGTGTGAATTCTCCTAATTATATAGAAACTATTAATAAAAAGGCTTCTACAAATATTATCAATACTGAGGCTCGTGCTTCTTATTCAATTAGAAGTGCAAGTGTTCAAAAAGAAAACGAGTTGAAATCGTTAATGCAATCACTGGTTGATAAGTTTAACAAAAAATATGAGGGTTTGGCTGTTGCCCAGATTGAGTTTGAAATTCACTTGCCGCCGTTTGAAAAGGCTGATGATGATTCAATCCCTGAGCTTCATACAAAGGTTTGCGAAAGATTAGGTATTCAAAACGAGGTTTCATCGTTCCACGCGGGTGCTGAAACACATATTTATGCTCATCAAAAGAATTCTAAAGGTCAAACTTTTATGCCGTTCTTGCTCGGATTAGCAGATGTTTACAATATGCACTCTGCAAACGAAAAGGTTGATTACAAAACGATGTTAAAGGGTTACGATATTATTGAAAACCTCTTTGTAGAGTTTAACTCTTAACAGAAACGTTGGTTTTGTATGAAAAAGAATAAAATCATATTTGTTTGTATAATACTTTTTAGTTTTTTGTGTTTTTGTGTTTACCAGTACAAAAAATCGAAAAGTTATGATGTTTTGTACGTAAAATCTCCGTTTGAGATAGTTGTGGATTTGAACAAAAACGGAATAGAAGATGAGAATGAGGTAATAAGACTATTAGACGGTTATGATTATATTCATCGGGATAATTTGAGTTCGAGATACAATATAGCCGAACTTGATTTGATAGCATTATCTTATTTCACGGAACAGTTTGTTAACGATTGTTTGAAGGATAAAACAGTTACTCTGAAAGACGGCTGCCTTTTTGTCGGGACAATGAACTTTAATGAAAAACTCCTGTCATCAGGCTACGTTTTCAAAGATTATCGACCGGTTAATGAAGCTGCTTTAAAAAAGTCGCTTGCATACATTCACAAAACACCGCTTGTACTTTATAACGCAAAAAGTAACAAGTATCATAAACTGAATTGCAAGTATGGGTTAATGGCACATAATTATGTTTGTGTTCCTAAGACACAGTTACCAAAAGGGGCTAAGGGCTGTAAATTTTGCTATCCTGAAAAAATAAGTGTTCCTACAGTCAATACTTCTGTTAAACCGGTGCCTTTATCTGTTATAAACGGTGATTTAAAGATTCTTGTTACAGATTATACAACGAAGATGAAGCCTGATAGAAAAGGGAATACAGAGATTTGCGATGAACTTGTTAAACAGATGAATAATGCAAAATCATCAATTGACATAGCTATTTACGGCTATGATAAAGTTCCCAGAATTGAAACAGCTATAAAAAATGCAATAGCGCGCGGGGTCAAGGTTAGATTAGTATACGATATAGATGCAAGAAACTCTAATATCTATGCAGATACTATGTATTTTGTTAACCTGATTAAAAACGCTACTAATGATAGAGCTCTATTTACATCAGAGTGTGCTAATGTTTATACAAACTATATTATGCACGACAAATTTTATATATTTGATGATTCTGTTGTAATAACCGGTTCAGCGAATTTGAGCTATACAGATATGTCAGGGTTTAACTCTAACAATGTAGTTGTTTTGAATTCAAAAGAGATTGCTCGTATTTATAAACAGGAATTTGAGCAAATGTATAATGCTAAGTTCCACTATTTGAAACAGCCTGTTCCTGATAAAGAAAACCTTGTGATAGGTAATTCAGTTGTTTCTGTATATTTTTCTCCTACGGACTCTATTATAGAGAAAGTTATTGTTCCAAGGATTGATAATGCTAAGAAAAATATCTGTATACCGGCATTTTTGATTACTGATAAACGATTTGCGCAGTCGCTAATAAATGCTAAAAACAGAGGGGTTGATATAAAGATTATTTTAGACGCGACTAATGCTAAAAGCCAGTATTCAAAGCATCGTCTTTTACGTCAGCACGGGATTCTCGTTAAGACAGAAACTTTTGCAGGTAAGCTGCATTCTAAAACAATTATTATAGACAATCAGTGTTCGATAATTGGTTCTATGAATTTTTCAAAAAGCGGTGAAAAACGAAACGATGAAAATGTTCTTGTTATAAACAATTCAAAGTTAGCTATATTTAATCGGATATTTTTTGAGTATTTATGGCGAAAGATTGACAACTACTGGTTAACTCACGATGCGAATTCAGAGGGGTTAGATTCCCCGGGTTCTTGCAGTGACGGTATTGATAACGATTATGACGGCAAAATAGATATGGAAGATGAAGGCTGTCATATTTATCGCGGGAGATATGTTCGTTAGCTAAACACTTTAAAGTTCACGCTGACGTTATCTTGCATAACTTTTTCGATACCTTGAATTTCTGTTGTAATTGTTGTTCGTTCTGTTTCAAGCTTGTTAAGTATGTTATCTATTTTTGTATCTTTTTCGTTTATGAATGCTGTTTCTGCTTCGTAATCTTGTTCAGCTTGTGCAACTCTATGGTCGTCAGTAATTTCTTTAACATCGACGTGAAGAGAAGGTGATGTTCTTGATAAAGTCATTTCTGTGCTGTCCCAGGTTGTTAGGATAACCTTAGCGTTTTTAATCATGTTTTCAACCCAGGTAGCGTTTTTAGCGGTTTCTTCGTTAACTCCTGTACATCCGCCTGCTGAGACGATTGAGTTGAATAATGTTTCGTAATATGTTGCTTTTACGTTGTTTGTAGGCACATATCTGTAGTCAGGTTGGTACAATTCATAGTCGTTTGCAGCTTCTTTGAATTTTCTGTAATTAGTTACGTCGCTTTTACCTTTACCCCATGCAACTAGTAGAGCGTCTGAATTTTTAGTATAGTTAGACATTTTAGTAAATAATTTCTTTAGTGCATCTCCCATATTAGTGGAACCGTGTTGTGCTAAAACACTGTAGGTATCACTATCGTAGACATCTGATGTTTTAGTAATAGCAATCCCTTTTTGGGTACGTCCATATACTGATTCAATAAAAGAATTTTTATAGGTGATATCGTATTTTGCATCCCAGGTGATTGTTCCGCCGTTGAGCATCATTTCAAACTTTTGGTCTGTTGTAAAATCATCTCTTCCGTCAGTGAATGATAAATAATCCGCACCGTTATTAACAGTCAGTTTATTTGTTTTAAATGTTTTTGTTGCCCAGTATTCGGTAGTTCTGGTGCTGCCATCTCCCAGAGTTTCTACTATTTCGTCTTTATATCCGACATCTTTTTCAGCAGGAGTGCTTATTTGTTTTATAAGCTTTAATGCTTCTTGTAATAAAGCAACATCTTTTGCTTCGTAAACATCTGAATCTATAGCTCTTAATACATAGGTTTCAAAGTTAGTTGCGACAGAGACTTTTGACGGATTAACTTTGTAAGCCATTTTACCTGTCTCAATTTCTTTTGTACCCGGAACCATTGCACCGAGAATTTTGGCTGTAGACTGAACTTCATCGTCTTTTGCTAACGCTTCAGAGTATTGATGATATTGTGCGTCTGTAAGTGCAGTATTCCAACCCTGAGCCACGGCACGTTCATAGTTTATTTTAATATCTTCGTTTTCATCAACTTTTACATATTCAACCCCGAACAGTGTAGCAAACTTCATTGCATCTTCATAATCGTGTCCGGCAGGAACGGTTGCTGCTGTAAGGTTATTATAGTTATTAAACACTTCTTGAGGTACATATAGTTTACCTGTTTCAAGGTCTTGTACGTAGAATACGGAGCCGCCTGTATTTTCAGCAGCGTTGTATCTCATAAGGTTATTGATATTACCGTCAATCCAGGAAGTCTCTCCCAAATCGTTTGTTTGACGGGTTTTGAGCGCGGTATCTTCAAGCACATTCATATATTTTTGATAAGCGGCATCAGAGTTATTGCTAAGCCTGATTTTTTCGCTAAGCAGACGTTGAGCACTCGCCTCAACTGCGTGTTGGCGAGATGTTAAAGATAAAAGTCTTGCTTGTGATGATGCTAATCCCACGATGAATTCCTAATTTTGTACGTACTCTTATGTTTACGGCTGTTTTAGCCGATTTCTTTAGATATAGAGACTTTTTTGTTTACAATTTTTTACAATTGTTTTATTATTGAGGTATGAGTTTAGGAGCTTTTATAGTACCAACGGGAATAGGTGCATCAATTGGCGGATACGCGGGTGATGCAAGCTTTTGGGCACGAGAATTTGCTAAGCGTTCGACACTCATTGTTAACCCGAATGTTGTTAATGCCGGTTGCTTTTCAGGGATAACGGACAATATGCTTTATGTTGAGGGTTATTCTGTTGACGAATTTTTTAAGGGTAGATTGAATTTGGTTCCTACTAATAAAAGAAATAAGATTGGTGTTATTTTTGACAGGTCTATTCCTCAGGGGATTTTGAACGTTCATATCAATACTATAAATGCTGTTAAGACGATATACGGTTGTGATATTGTCGGATATGATATTACGGATGTCAGCGCGGGAGTAGAGTTTTCTGTTGATGAATCAGGGATTTCCACGGGTTCTGTGAATAATATTCAGACTATTGTTGAATCCGGCAGAAGACTTTTAGATAAGGGCGCTGAGGTTCTGGCTATTGTTTGCAGGTTTAAGGAAGATGATTTTGATGATTATGCAAACGGGGTCGGAGTTGATCCTGTAGGCGGGGTTGAAGCTATTATTTCGCATTATGTATCGAAGGTTTTGAAGGTGCCTTGTGCTCATTCACCTGCTTTTGACGATATTACAATTTGTCAGGAGATTGTTGATGCGAGATGTTCAGCGGAATATATTACTCCTACGTATTTGCCGTGTATATTATTAGGTCTTTCTCAGGCTCCTATATTGAGTTTTGATAGTAAAGGCTATTCGATTGACGATTTGGATTATTTAGTCATGCCGGCGAATTCTTTGGGGTCTATTCCTGTTTTTGAATGTGTGAAGCGTGGTATACCTGTTTACGCTGTTGGTGAGAACAAGACGGTGCTTGATATAACTAAAGACAAGATTAGCGATAAGATTATTTTTGTCGAAACTTACGAAGAAGCATTAAGAGTATTAAAAAAGGCCGTTCAATAAAGAACGGCCTTTTTAATATAGTTTTAAAACTATACGGTAACGTTGTTAGAAATGATTTCCATTTCTTCAGAAGAACCGTATACAGCGTGGCAACCACAGTCAACATAAAGAACTTGACCGGAAGTACCGCTTGATAGGTCAGAAGCAAGGTAAAGACCAGCTCTTCCAACGTCTTCTAATGTTACGTTTCTCTTTAAAGGAGCTTTAACAACAGCAGCCTTTAACATTCTAGGGAATCCGCTGATACCCATAGCTGCAAGTGTCTTAACAGCGCCTGAAGACAAGCAGTTAACTCTAACACCGATTTCACCCATATCCATTGCAAGATATCTCATAGATGATTCAAGAGCTGCTTTCGCAACACCCATTACGTTGTAGTTAGAAACAACGTATTGTGAACCAAGGTAAGTCAACGCTAAAACTGAACCGCCTTCGTTCATAATAGGTTTCGCATTTCTACAAATTGTAACTAATGAATAAGCACTTACGCCTAATGCAGTGTTCCAACCTTCGATAGAAGTATCGATGAATTTACCCATAAGGTCTTCTTTCTTAGCGAATGCAACAGCGTGAACTACAAAGTCGATTTTGCCGTATTCTTTTTCGCAAGCGTCGAATACTGCTTTAACTTCGTCTTCTTTAGTAACGTCACAGCTCATGATGATTTTAGCATTCATGCTTTCTGCGATAGGTCTAACTCTTTTTTCCATAGCTTCGCCTGCATAAGAGAATGCAATTTCTGCACCTGCGTCATGCAACTGTTTAGCTATACCGTATGCAATACCGTGAGTGTTTGATACACCAAAGATTACACCTTTTTTACCCTTCATTAATTCCATAATTTATTCCTCTCTCATAAATCTACAAATCTATGTTAGCAAAAAGATATACATTTATCAACTTATCTACACAAATCTATATGTTTAGTTTAATATATAGAAATGGCAGACAGTAAACCAAATGTTGAAATATATACAGACGGAGCTTGCAGCGGTAATCCGGGTAAAGGCGGTTACGGTGCTGTTTTGAGATATAAGAAGCTTTCGGGCGAATATGTTACGAAAGAACTTTCTAAGGGGTTTGAATTAACCACTAATAACAGAATGGAACTGTTGGCGGTTATTGTTGCTCTGGAATCTTTAAAAGCTCCTTGTAACATTGTTTTGACTTCTGATAGCAAATATGTTTTAGACGCTTTGACGAAAAAATGGGTTGATAGCTGGCAGGCTAAAAACTGGAGAAATGCTTCTAATAAGCCTGTGAAGAATATTGATTTATGGAAGCGGTTACTTGAAGCTATGAAACCGCATAAGATAGAGTTTGTTTGGGTTAAGGGTCATAATGGGCATGAGTTTAACGAAATATGCGACAGACTTGCCGTTGACGCTTACAATGGTGAGAACTTAATCGTTGATGAAGGGTTTGCTCTTCAAGATTAGTGATAAGTCTTTTTCTTCTATCACAACATTTGCGTGTTCTTTTAGTATAGGTTTAGCACAGAATGCTACTCGTATTCCGGCATGCTTAAACATACTTATGTCGTTTGCTCCGTCACCGACTACAAGTGTGTCTTCTGCTGTGATTCCGAGAACACTTTGGAGCCTTGTAAGGACTTCTCCTTTACTTGTGTTGAACATCATTTCGCCGCCGACAAGTCCTGTGAGAATCCCGTCTTTAGAGTGTAGAATATTTGAAAACTCACAATCAAGTCCGAGCTCTTTTGCAAAATGAACGGTTGCGTTTTTGAACCCACCTGAGAAACAAACGACTTTGTAACCGAGCTCTTTTAAACCTTGAACGACTTCTTTTGCACCTTTCATCAACGGCAGGTTGTGACAAATTTCATCAACTTTTGAAACAGGCAGTCCTTTTAGAAGTGAAACACGTTTTTGTAAACTCTCAAAGAAATCAAGTTCACCGCTCATTGCTCTATCTGTAATAGACTTCACCTCTTGTTCTATCCCGAGTTCTTTTGCTAAGAACTCGAGAGTTTCACCGTCCATTAATGTTGAATCAAAATCAAAAACCGCCAGTTTCATATCCCGCCCCTATACGTTTAAGTTTACATAGATAGGGTTATGAACACCGTCTATTTTTTCTATTTCAGAAAGTACGTTATTTTCAACAACCGATTCAACGTTAATAACCATTATTGATTCAGTTTCGTGCTTGTCGTTTTTCTGAACAACGTTCATGGAGCCGATGTTTATACCGTTCTCACCTATTACTTTAGCGACCTTTGCAATCATAGACGGTTGGTTTGTATGCGGTACGATAAGCATGTGTTTTTCAGGACGGATACTTGTTTCGTATTCGTTGATTTTAACGATTCTAGGTATGTCTTTAGCAACAAGCGCACCTGCAACAACGTAAGTTCCTTCGTTTGTGGTAAGTTTGATTGTTAACAACCCTGCGAAGTTGCATTTTTCGTTAGAACGTGTAGAAACGATATTTATATGACGTTTCTTAGCCAAAATAGGCGCGTTTACGTAGTTTACGCTTTCTAATACTGATGATAATGCACCTTTCAGGACAGCAACTTCCAACGGCTGAATATCAAGCTCTGCGAGGCTTCCCTGCGCTGTAATTTCAATCTTTTTAATATTGCCTTTAGCTATTTGAGAAGCTAACTTACCTGAGTTTTCTGCTATCATCATATAGTCTTTAACAGGTTCTAGCTTATCAGGTCTTAGAGAAGGAATATTAACGGCAGAAGATGCTGAACCGCCGGAAAGCACCTCTTTTATTTGTTCTGCAACATCGACAGCAACATTCAATTGAGCCTCTTGAGTACTTGCACCAAGGTGCGGAGTTAATACAACGTTACCGGTCGTATGGATAAGCGGGCAGGTATCGATGTTTGGTTCGTTTTCATAAACATCGATTGCTGCTGCTGCAACTTTGCCTGAATCAAGAGCTTCTTTAAGGTCAGATTCGTTTATGATACCACCGCGGGCACAGTTAACAAGTCTTATACCGTCTTTCATCTTAGCGATTGTATCTTTGTTTATCAAATTAACAGTTTCTTTAGTTTTTGGAACATGAACTGTTATAAAATCGGGTCTTGCCCAGAAATCATCGAGTTTTGAGAAGTATTCTCCGCCCATTTTTTGAACGACTTCTTCTGATGTATAAGGGTCGTAGACAGCTAGTTTCATGCCCAGTGCTTGTGCTACTTCCGCAACGTGAGAGCCGATTTTACCTAAACCTATAATACCGAGAGTCTTTTTATAAAGCTCACAGCCTGTGAATTTTGAACGGTCCCATTTGCCTTCTTTTGTAGAAGTAGCTGCAGGAGCTATGTTTCGAGCCATAGCAAGCATTAAAGCGATTGTATGTTCAGCTGCAGCCATAGTGTTACCGTCAGGTGAATTCACTACTATGACACCGTTTTGAGTAGCTGCATCGACATCTATGTTATCAACACCTACGCCTGCTCTACCTATTATTTTAAGGTTTTTACCTGCTTCGATTACTTTTGCAGTTACTTTTGTCTGACTTCTTACCATTAGAGCATCGTATTCAGGTATAACCTTTATGAGTTCTTCTTCGCTCATAGTCGGTAAGTTATCAACTTGCGCTGCTTTTTCAATTATTTCTGCAGCAATATTATTTATCTTATCTGTAATTAATACCTTCATTATTTACCCCTTTAAATTTACCCCAAACTTTCGATTAGTGTTTTTACGCCTTTGCCGAGTTCAAATTTGTGTCCGAGCTTGTAAAGAGTAGCTTCAAGTGCTCCGACAGCCGCGATAAGGTCTCTGTCACAGACAAAACCGAGTGTACCCATTCTGAAAATCTTGTCTTTCAGAGCGTTTTGACCGTTTGCAACTACGATATCGTAATCTTCTTTAAGCGTTTTTCTGATATCAGGTACAGAAACGTTTTCAGGCGGATAGATTGATGTAATCGCCCAGCTTGCGTTTTTATCATCCGGTACAACAAGCTCAAGGTTCATAGCTCTAACAGCAGCTCTTAATGCCATAGCGTGTTTTTTGTGGCGAAGGTTCATGTTTTCGATACCTTCATCTTTAATCATTTTAAGCGCTACATTCAATGCTGCAAAAAGGTTAACTGCAGGTGTGAACGGTGTTGAATTAGCTCGTACTGATTTTCTGTGTGCAGCCCAATCAAAGTAGAAACTTGGGCGTTTGCATTCTTCGTACATTTTCCATGCTTTTTCGTTAGCAACTAAGAATGATAATCCCGGTGGAATCATAAACCCTTTTTGTGAGCCTGAGACAAGTACATCGATACCCCATTCATCAGGTTTTACAGGCATGGCACAAACACTTGTAACACCGTCAACAACGGTCAACGCTCCGTGTTCTTTTACGATAGAACAAAGTGTTTTTATATCGTTAACAGCACCTGTAGACGTTTCACTGTGGGTCATTGTTACGATTTTAATCTCTTTGTTTGTGTCTTGAGCCAGTCTTTCTCTCAAAACTTCAGGGTTAATAACTTCACCTGATGAGACTTCTATTTTTTCAACATCGGCACCTCTGCCTTCTGCTATTTTTGCCCAGCGGTTACCAAAGTTGCCTAATGACAAGCAAAGAACTTTGTCACCTTCGTTTATCAGGTTCTCTAATGCTGCACACATTGCGCCTGTTCCGCTGGCTGTATAAACAAATACATCGTTTTCTGTTTGGAATACGTATTTCAAGTTTGCATAAACTTCTTCCAGTATAGAGGAGAATTCCGAACTTCTGTGACCTATAGGGTGTTTTGCCATTTCTAACATCACTGATTCAGGTACCGGTGTTGGTCCTGGTATCATCAAAAAAGTTTTATCTTTCATGCTCTCCTCCTTTTATACTATAGTTCTATTAAAGCATATTCTATTTTATTATCAAATTATGTTTTTTTGTAAACATATCTTATTATATCTGACTGTCTAATCTTGTTATAGTATGATGTTATTAACTTTTGTAAACAAATTAAAATAAAAAATGAACAATTTGGAATTGAATTTCGTTATATAGGTGTAAGAGGAAATCGAGATGAAAAAAAAATGTGATAAGTTTGAATCATTGTTTATCTTTTCAGATGAAGAGACTTTGCGTAATCATATTGCAGAATGTGATGATTGCAGAGAAGAGTTTGAGAAGATGAATAAGGTTTCAGAACTGATTCAGGAAGTCAAACCACACTATTTAACCAATAAAAGAAACAGATTCGATGCAGTGAGAATTGCGTGTGTAATGTTTGCTTTTGTTGTTAGTGCGGTGACTTTTCATATCGCAGATACAAATTATGGCATAGTCGATACTGTAAGATACGGAACTCAATTGACAGCAGACGATTTAGGGTTTCAAACCGATGATTACGGGTTGATTATGGTAGATGAGTAATGGATTTCAGAGATTTAATAAAGCAAAACAAAGAAAATGTAAGAAACATTATAAAGTTAATAACAAAAGAAACCAATGAAGATTTAGAGCAAGAAGTATTTGTCAAAATTTGGAAGAATCAAGATAAGTACCTTGAGAAAGGAAGTTTAAAAAGTTGGATTAATACTGTTGCGAAGAATCTTTCAAAAGACTACCTGCGTTTAGCGAGCAGAAGATATGAGCAAAAAACTGTTTCGGATGATGAGACGGTTAATGCAATACAAGATACGAAAGTAACCCCGGAGCTCAGGTTACAGAGTAAACTAAGACAAAAACGAATAATAAAAGCAATTGACAGTTTGAAGCCAAAATCTAAAGAAGTAATAATGCTTTGCGAGATTGAGGGTTATACCTACGAACAGACGGCTGAGACGTTGGGTGTTCCTGTCGGTACAATCAAATCACGAGTATACAAGGCAAAGAAAGAATTGGCGGAACGATTGAGCGATTTGCTTTAATGAATAACAGAAAGGTAAAAGTTATGAAGAAAAAATTATTAATGTTAGGTTTGGTAGCAGCTTGTACATCAACTATGGCGTTTGCGTGTCCGGGTGAGAAATGTCCGCCTCCTCCTTGTTGCGGTCCTCATGGTCCTGCTTGTCATAGACCTTGTTGTCCTCCTCCAAAATGCAGCCTTGATGAAAAATTGAAGTTGACTGAGGCTCAAAAAGAAAAAGCTAAGGCTATGAGAATGGAAGCCAGAGAACAAATGCGACCTATTATGGAAGCTATCAAAACTAAACACGAACAAAAAGAAATAATCAAACACAACCGTAACTTGACTGCAGAAGCTCAATGTGAACAGGTTGAAAAGTTGAACGCTCAAATTAGCGAATTGAAAAAACAAGCACACGATTTGAGAGTGAAGAACGAAAAAGATTTCGAAGCTATTTTGACACCAAAACAAAAAGCTGAGTTTAATAAACTTAAACAAGAACGCAGAAAACAAATGGCTAAAAACTTCAAAAGAGGTTAAGTTTAAAGCGGTCGGTTCAAATAATGAACCGACCGCTTTTTTTCATGATAAAATTTTTATATGGAAACACAAGTTGTAGGGTTTTGGGGTTATCCTGATCCTGAGATTATCGCAAATATTAAATCTGAGTATCCGAACGCTGAATGGGTTGATTTGGATATCGATTTTGGTGCAGAAGACAAGGGAATTTTGCCTGATGCTTATTGTAAGATAATCAAGAATATTGTTAATAACAGTTTTAAGTTTAGACCTGTAAAGATTGCCGCTCCTATTGGTAAAGAGAAATGTGACAGCGGCTGGTTTGCGGCTCAGGTTTTAAGAGAGTATGGGTTTGATGTTGTTGAATCTATTTATGAGCAAAAGGCTGTTAAAAACGAGATAAATATTTGTACCAGCACTTTACCGTTGTTTGAAAAAGTTGATACTATAATGAACAATATTATTACTCCGGTTAAGTATGACTTCCCGCAGGTTGAAGCACAGTTCGGATTCTGGGGTGTTCCGCCTAATGATATGGATATTTTGAGACTTTTTCCTGATAACACTCATGTTTATGGTTGGATTAGATGTGTTGAAGCGGGAACTCCTGCTGATATCGAGTTAGAGATGACTGTGGATGAGGATGTACCTACTGTTTTTTATTCACAATCTTTTTGTGCTAAATCACAGCTCGCTAAGTATCTTGCTAACAAGTATAACGGGCTTTATATCGATATCGATGACTATGCGAGCAACTCTATTAAAGCTAAGATTGAAGCGTTTTTGAGGTTAAGGTAGGTTATGATTTATTTAGATGCGGGAACTACATATTCAAAAGTTATTGAGGTTGGCGAAGATACGCTTTATGGCAAGTTTGCCGGGTATTTTATAGAGAAAAAAGGTGACAGAAGTTTTTATGTAGTGCCTTCTTCGATAATAAAGTCTTCTAAGATAGCGGTTACAAAGTGTTGCGGTCACATGGCAGAAGCTTCTGAGAACGAGATTATAGCACTTGCTCAAGGATGTAAAGGGATTGTTGATGAGGATTCTACGATTCTGGATTTAGGTTCAAGAGACGCTAAATGGATAAAATTTAAGAATAAAAAATTTCACGATATGGATTGGAACACGGCTTGTGCGAGTTCGACAGGTGCGACGGTTGAGATGTTGTTGAAGTTTTATAACGTTAAACGTGAGGAGCTTGTGTTTAATGAAGAACGGTTTGTTGTTACCTGCGGGATATTTGGGTTAGAAAAGATTATGGACGATATTTCTAACGGAGAGCGTCCTGTTAATGCTATATCGAAGTTTGTTCACGGGATTGCTTATAACGCGTGGAACTTTTCTAAGAAACCGGAGAAGATTTATTTATCCGGCGGATTCTGTGACAACCAGTGTTTTGTTGATTCTTTGCGTAACTATTGCGAGGTTGAGTTATTGGGCAGATTTATGCTTTGTGAAGGGCTTATAGATGGCTAATAACAGAGAGATTGGCGCTAAGGGTGAAGAACTTGCTGTTCAGTATTTGGAAAAACGCGGGTATGAGATACTTGAGCGGAATATCCATTTTTCACGTGCGTGTGAACTGGATATAGTTGCGCTTGATAAGAAGAATAATACGCTTGTGTGTGTTGAGGTCAAGACAAGACGTTCTGATATTTGCGGAGCTCCTTTGGAAGCTATTACAAGACAAAAGTTTATGAATATAAGAAAAGGGCTTTATGCTTATTTAGCCGAGCATCCTTATAAAAGATACAGAATCGATGCAATTTCTGTAATGCTTAATACAGGCGAGATTGAACACTTGAAAAACGTATCTTTATATTAGTTTATGCATAATTATGCTTGCTGAAACCCCGAGGTTTAAGGATTCAACGCGTTTACTCATCTCAATGGTTACTCCTTTTGTAGAGTAGTTGATAAGTTCATCACTCAATCCGTCAGCTTCCGAGCCAAACATTATAAGTGTTTTTTCAGCCGGTGACCAGTCGTTGAACATAACGGTGTTTTCACTTTTCGGTAAAGTTGCTACTCTTTCAAAATCGCTAAAATATTGCTCTAATTCAGCCAATGTCGACATCTGTAAAATGTTCATCTTCCATAAGTTACCGACGGTTGAGCGTACGCATTTCGGGTTATAAATATCCACACTTTGACCGTATAAAATAACCGCGTCTATATTAAACGCAACCGCGCTTCTTATAACAGTTCCGAGGTTTCCGACATCTGAAATGTTCTCTAATAAAACAACTTTTTTAGCACTCTTTAGTATTTCAAAATTCTGATCAGGCTGATGAGCAACAGCTACTATCTCAGGAGCGCTATCCGTTGTGGATATCTTTTTTAAAACAGCGGTGTTTGTTTCTATAACCTCAACACCTTGTAAATCAAGTTTTTGACTGCCTTTCAAAACAAAAACTTTATCAATTTTTATTCCTGATTGGATAGCTTCTGAAACGGATTTGTAACCTTCTAGCAAAAATAGTCCCGTCTCGTCACGGTGTCTTTTCTTTTGAAGTTTTACGCAAAACTTCACTGTATCGTTATTTATTGCTGTTATTTCCATAATTTTGCAAGCCATTCTTTTTCAGTATCACTCAACATATTATAATCGATGAGTTTTTCTTCGTAACCCATATTTGTAAACGATTTTATCACCCCGTTTTCAAGATAGCAAGAATTCTCCAACCTCACACCAAAGTTGTTTTCATCATATAACCCCGGTTCAATTGTGAAACATTGATTATTTTTTAACGGTGTTTTTGCAATAGGGTTCTTGCTAAGGTTTGGCGGTGCTTCGTGTACACAAACCCCGATTCCGTGACCTAGCCCGTGTGAGAACTTGAACCCCTCAACTTCATTTTTTGTCAAATACTCTCTCACACAATTATCTATATCAAATCCTGTCGTAGTCTCTGTTACCTTATAATTAAACCCTTGTAAGAACATTTTCAAAACGGTTGTATAAACTTTTTTGTGTAACTCTGTAGGCTCTCCTTTTACAAAAACACGGGTTATATCGGTTGCAAGTCCGCCTTCATAATATGCTCCGCAATCTACAAGAACAAGGTCTCCGTCTTTTACTATTTCATCTTTTGAATTGTTTGAATAATGCGGAAGCGCTGAATTTTGGTTTCTTGCAATGATTGATTTGAAACTGAGTGATTTCGCTCCGTATTTTCTAAAGTTTTCTTCAAGTTTTTTGTCGATATCGTATTCTGAAATATTGTCTGTAGAATAAATATAATCGCGGGTAGCTGTCAGTGCTTTATCGGTCATTTCAAAACAGTATTTTAAGTGTTCAATCTCTTCAACGGTTTTGATAGATTTCATTTCTTTAATTTGTGAAGGAGCGTGTTTTTTGTTTTTGATTAAAGAATAATCGTAAGCCGTTATTGTTGATTTATCGACGACAATGGTATCTTCAATGGTTTGTATAAAATTGTCAAATTCGCTCAATGGTTTAACTTCAAACTCTGTACCGGCAAGGATTTTAAAATCAGTAAAAAGTATACTTTTATCTTTTAGGATTAGTAGTTTGCCGTCTATTTTAACTGCATAATCCTGTGAAAAATCACGCAGGTTACAAACGTATGTCAGTTCTTCTGAGTTTGTTATAATTATCGGTTTTTCAATCTTTTCATATTTTTCTGTAAATGATGAACCCATATTGATAGCAACTGTGTCACTATTTCTTTGGATGAGTTCTGATTGCGGGTTTGGTACAATTTTTACCCCGATTTCTTTTAACAGGGTTTCGAAGAACTCGTATCGGTTTTGTGATACTTTTTTAGTATTTATGCAAAGGGTTGAATTCGGTTCAATCATCGTACAGATTGTTTCATCTTGAGATTGACCGACTTCAAGTTTAATAACATCAACCTTTGCGGTGTCGACTTCCAAATCAGCCTGAGTATGAAACCTGCCGTCAACAAACAACTTAATTCGCCCGTCCGGGCAAATTAAGCTATCGCCGACACCGCCTGAAAAGTTTGTCAGCTTGTAACAATCGTTTTCTTCAAGCGGTGTGTATTCAAGTAAAAACTCGTTTGTTGAATTTACGAGTAAATAGTTACAGTTTGGTGTCATTAGTCTTTCTTACCGGTAAGTTTAACTAAGTGCCAGCCGAATTGGGTTTCAACAGGAGCTGAAACTTCGCCTACTTCAAGAGCGAATGCTGCATCTTCAAACGGTTTAACCATCATACCTTTACCAAAGAACCCAAGGTCGCCGCCTTGTCTACCTGACGGGCAAAGTGAATGTGCTTGTGCTAATTCTGCAAAATCAGCACCGTTTGCTAATTCTTCTACTAATTTGTTAACTTCTTCTTCTGTTTTTACAAGGATATGACTTGCTCTTACTTTCATGATTCTACCTTTCTTTTTTAATTATTTTGACTGTTTTCTTGTTGTCTCAAGAATTCGCAGTCTGCTTCTAACCTTTTGTCGTCCATTTTTTCTATAAGTTCTTCAATGTTATTTAGCTGTTTAAGTTCAAATCCGACTTCAGCCAACAAAACACAATCGTTGCAAAGTCTGTATTGACCGTATTGGATAGAACCTGCTAAACAAGCTTCCTGACCGCAGGCATCACATTGAAAATATTCGTTTTCGCTGTCCGGATTGTCTTCAATGTCGTCAATCTTCATCTGAGCGACAACTTTTTGCATTTCTTCAACGACTTCTTCTCTTGTTTTTGACATCTATATCAATCCTTTCATTTCTTTTACGGCTTGCGGCAATCCGACATATAACGCTCTTGCTATTATACTGTGACCGATATTCAATTCATATAGCCCGTTTATCTCGTGCATTCTTAAAACATTCTTGTAGTTCAAACCGTGACCGGCGTTAACCTTTAATCCGAGCGTTTGTGCAAATTCAGCGGCAGTCTTTAATTGTTGGAATGTTTCTTCTTCTCTGTCTGTTCCAAACGCGTTTGAATACTGACCTGTATGCAGTTCAATAAGCTGTGCGCCGGTTTCGAACGCTGCTGTAACCTGCTTTACATCAGGGTCAATAAACAAGCTGACTTCTATACCTGCTTCAACCAGCGGTTTTACAAAGTTTTTGCCGCGTTCTAATTGTCCTGCGATATCAAGTCCGCCTTCAGTTGTGAGCTCCTGACGTTTTTCGGGTACGATACAAACCGCATCCGGTTTTAATGATAGTGCAATTTCTTGCATTTCATCGGTCATCGCCATTTCTAAATTAAGTTTTGTGTTCAAACTAGCACGAATCTGTTTAACATCTTCGTCTTTAATGTGGCGTCTGTCTTCTCTTAAGTGAGTTGTTATTGAATCACCGCCGTTTTCAATACATAGCTGCGCACACTCAAGCACATTAGGCTCAACTCCGCCTCTTGCGTTTCTTAGTGTTGCAACGTGGTCTATATTTACTCCTAGTAACATTTTTATTTCCTCTATTTTTTAATCTTATTTATTTCTAAAAGTGCTGTATATGTAGGCAGAATCGTTATATCGCCCTCAGCTTCTCTTGTTATAGCAAGGATTGCCTGATTGATATTCGGTATAACTTTAACATCGTTTATACCTGCATATTTAAGTCTTACAGCCATATCATAAGCTCTTACACCCGATGTAATAATACGTTTTGAAGCAGATTTGAGCAGTTCAAAATCAGCGTCCCATAACCACGACACGTCTCTTCCGTCTGCATAATTATCGTTTATAGCAATCAAAATATCGTTATCCGTATTAACAGTCTTAAGCACTTCGCTTGCACCCGTAGGGTTTTTGATTAGCTGTATAACAGCTTTATGACCTTTAATAATCTTAGTCTCACAACGTCCAAACACTGATTGATAAGTGTCTAACGATTCTTGCAGGTCTTCATAACCCAGTTCAAGCGCCATAACCGATGCTGCCAGCACGTTGTAAGCGTTATAAACCCCTGTTAAGTATGTTTTTAATTCGTATTCCTTATTGTCGTGCAGAACCTTTATGATTGAATAATCGTTATATATTTGTGCGGTAGCACTGTATTCACAAATAGGTCTTGTATATCCGCAATCACAGTAATAATGACCTTGTTGAGCGTAGAATCGTTTTGAATATTTCAAAACTTCACCGCATTGAGAACAGTTGAAAAGTTCCATTGGAGCTTTTGATTCGATATCTTTCTCCATAAACTCAATGTTTTCAAACCCGAAATAGATAGGATGTTCTTCCCCTAATGTTTGGAAGTTTACTACAATAGGGTCATCTGCGTTTAAAATCAATTTGATGTTAGGGTTTTTGTTTATTGCTTCCTGAATCTTTTTAGCAGTTGTGTTTAATTCACCGTATCTGTCCAACTGGTCGCGGAATAAATTAGTGACTATAAGATAGTTTGTATCTAAATAATCGTATAGTTTAGAAAGATACGCTTCATCTGATTCAAGCACTGTATAGTCGAATCTTTTGAACGGATAAATAGATAGCGCCATAGTGTTAGCAATCCCTGTAAGCATATTAGCACCTTTTTCGTTATGAATAACGCTGTTACCCTGAGTTTCAAGTATATGAGACAGAATGCCTGCTGTTGTTGTTTTGCCGTTTGTTCCGGTCACAGCTATCTTTTCTTTCTTTATATATTTAGACGTATGTCTTAAGAAATCAGGGTATAGTTTCAACATAATCATCCCGATAAAAGATGTTCCTGATGTCTGGTTTCTCATTGTGATAGCCAATTTTATCAGCCTTGCTATTACAAGTAAAAGATAAAATCGCATGAGCTTTATTAGAAATTTCATAAAAAATAATACTCCCTATGTATTTTCTTATTTTTTAAAATAGAATATACTATTATAATAGTACAAAATTAGAATTAATAGAAATGATTTTTTTTATTGCAACAATCTTTATTGCCCAATTAATTATCGTATGGAATATAGTATTTTTTCTTATATCCGTTGATAATAAAGTCAATGTTTTGATAACAAATGTTGAAAGTTATTCGGAAATATTACCTGAACTGCTTTCAACCTTTAGAGAAATAACGTCGGATATAAACAAAATGCTTCCGCTTTTAAGAGAAAAGTTCATCAAACATAGAAACAAATTTGTTATGAATGAATTTAAAACCGTATTAGAAAGCCTGGCATTAATAATGTTTAAACCGCAGTATAAAAAATTGTTAGTGGGTATCAAAATAGGTACAAAACTAACCAAAAAATTGATAAAAGCGAAAAATATGTTATAATTAGACAAAAAATAAAAGAGGTATTTTATGAGTAAAGAAAGAACATCAATCGGATTCGGCGTAGGCTTGATTGCAGGTGTTGTAGGTGGTTTGCTTGCAGGTGTTATGTTAGCGCCAAAATCAGGTAAAGAATCAAGAGAAAAACTAAAAGCTACGGTTTGTGAATTAGCAGAAAAACACTCTCCTGCTATTCAAGATGCTAAGAAAAAAGCATACGAATCAATCGATTTATTACGTTATAAATTAGAAAGAAACTACAAAAAGTTCGATAATATGCTTAAATCTCAAAAGATGAGAAAGGCAAAAGAACTGGAATCTACAGAATACAATATTAACCACATGGAAGACTAAGGGGGCAGGCATGGATATACAATTAACGCAAGGCTTGACCTTTTTGGCGTGGTCCGGTGCAATATTTCTTATTGTGGTCGGTGTTTTTGTAGTTAAGTTGTTGTTCGACTTATCAAGATTGCTTAAGAATATTGATAAAAATGTTGTTATTGTTCAATCGGAACTTGAACCTATTGTGAAAAATATTTCTGAAACAACAACAACTATTAACGAAATGGTTCAGTCTACAAACGGCAAAATTACTAAGATTTCAAACATCTATGACAAAGCATCTGATGCAGTTGTAAATACATTAACAAAAGCGTCTGCTGTTTCAGGTACTGTTTTGAAATTTGCTTTAAAAGGGCTTTGCAGATCATTCAAATATTTGGCAAAAAAATAATAGACAAGGGTTAACAACTGTCTAATGTAAAAAAATATTATTAAACACTAGAATTATACTGAAAAGGAGAAAAATATGTCAGTAACAAGATTTTTTGCAGGAGTTGCAATCGGTGCAGCTATAGGTGCAATCGCAGGGGTTTTATTAGCTCCTCAATCAGGTGAAGAAACAAGAGAATCTATCGGTAATATGGCTAAAGGTGTTGCAAGAAAAACAGACAAGACCGTTAGAGATATTCAAGATAAAGCAGAATCAATTGTTTCTGATTTACAAGAAAAAGGTGACGAAATTATTGAAAAGATTCAAGACTTGATTAACAAGCAAACAGGCGAAACAGTTTAATAATTTTGTTGAAGTTTTAAAGGGCGGGTCGAAATTTTCGACCCGCCTATTTTGTTTATGGTATCATTTAACTATGGAAAAAATAGAATTATTACTACCGGCAGGTAACAAAGAAAAGTTGGAATATGCGATTAGATACGGCGCAGATGCTGTCTATCTCGGTGTTGTAGATTTTAGTTTAAGAGCAATGCGTAAAGGCGAACTTATCACAATGGAGAATTTGAAAGAATCCATTGATTTGGCTCACCAGTTAGGCAAAAAAGCCTATCTTACATTGAATATTTTTGCTTTTAATAAAGACATTCACGCAATGGAAGAATGTATGGATAAGATATCAGAATCTAATCCGGACGCTTTGATTATTAGTGATGTCGGAGTTATGCGACTTACAAGAAAATATATGCCTGATACCCCGTTACATATCAGTACACAGGCGAATTCATTGAACTTTGAAGCTGTTAAGTTCTGGCAAGATTACGGTGCAACCCGTGTTATTCTCGGTAGAGAAGTTAATATTAACGATATGGCTGAGATGAAAAGAGTAGTTCCTGATATGGAATTAGAGGTATTCATCCACGGTGCCCAGTGTGTTTCTTTTTCAGGCAGATGTTTGATTAGTGACTATATGACAAACGGTGAGAGAAAAGCTAATCAGGGTAATTGTTGTCAGCCTTGCCGTTGGAGCTATAAACTTGTCGAAGAAACAAGACCGGGTCAGTATTATGAGATTGAACAAAACGAACGCGGTACACATATTATGAGTACTAAAGATTTGTGTTTGGTTAACCATTTAGATAAACTTATCGACGCGGGTGTTGATTCTTTAAAGGTTGAAGGCAGAACAAAGAGTTTATACTATGTTTCTGCTGTTGCAAAGACTTATAGAGAAGCTATTGACGCTGTTTATGCTGACAGAAATGCTGATATGACACCATACTTTAATGAGTTGTTGAAGGTTGGTAACAGAGGTTATACGACAGGATTTTACCTCGGAGACGGTGAATATCCGAATGACGCTTATAGCTATGACGTTTCAAAAGGATTGGCGGGTGCTGATTTCTTATGTGAAGTTCACGATAAAGACGGCGATTACTACAGAATTAAGACTAAGAACAAGTTTTATATTAATGAAGATGTGGAAATTATTTCGCCTTCTGAAAAGTTCACTACTCAGGCTTTAGAGATGAAGAAATCTGACGGCGAAGTTATCGATTGTGCCAATACGAACGATGATTTGTGGGTAAAGTTTGCACAACCTATTGAAGATTATAAATACGCCATTGTCAGAACTGTAGGAATTAAAGAATGAGAATTAGACCTGACTATAATCTAAAAAGTATCTATGAGATTGACTTAGACGAATTAAAGTCTAAGGGTGTAAAGGTTATAATGTTTGATTTAGACAGTACTTTGATGATTTCTAAATCAGGCAAGTTCCTTGATGAGACAAAAGAGTGGCTTAATAAGGTTAAGCAGGATTTTGAGGTGGTTGTTATTTCAAATAATTACAGCGAAGAGTATCTTGATAAGGTACGTTCTGCCTGTGATTTTAAGGTTGTTGGTGCAGCGAGAAAACCTGACCCTGCGGTTATGCAGAGTTATCTTGATGAAGTCGGGGTAGAGCCTTGCTGTGCTGTTATGGTTGGCGATAGACCTTTGACAGATATATTGGGCGGCAAGCGTTTGGGATGTACTACTATTTTGGTGGATTCTATTAACGCAGAAAACGAAAACCTCCCTACCCGATTCGTTCGTTGGTTAGAGAGGTTAACTATTAAAAAATAAGTTTTATTTATTTTAGTATCAACTTCAACACTGCATCAAGGTCAGCCGGCGCTTTAGTTACATTAGCGTTAGCGTATTTGATAGCGTTGTCAGGGTCTTTTAATCCGTTACCTGTTAAGATACAAACGATATCAGAGCCTGATTCAACAAGACCTTGTTCTTTTGCTTGTATCAAGCCTGCAACAGAAGCTGCACTTGCAGGTTCACAGAATACGCCTTCTGTTGATGCTAAGAGCTTGTAAGCTTCAACTATTTTTTCATCGGTTACACAACCGATTTTACCGTTGCTTTCATCACGCGCTGCTACTGCTTTATCCCAGCTTGCAGGGTTACCAATTCTTATCGCTGTAGCAAGTGTTTCAGGGTTAAGGATTCTTTCTCCTCTAACGATTGCTGCAGAACCCTCTGCTTCGTAGCCCATCATTTTTGGTAATTTAGATATTTTACCCAGTTTATTATATTCAGTGTAACCTTTCCAGTAAGCTGTAATGTTACCAGCGTTACCGACAGGGATGAAATGGTAATCAGGAGCCTTGCCTAACGCGTCTACGATTTCAAATGCGCCTGTTTTTTGACCTTCTATTCTGTAAGGGTTTACAGAGTTTACCAAAGTAATAGGTTCTTTTTCAGAGATTTCTCGAACAAATTCTAACGCTTTATCGAAGTTACCTTCTATTGCGATGATTTCAGCGCCGTACATCATAGCTTGAGAAAGTTTTCCAAGTGCGATGTAGCCGTCAGGAATAAGTACAAGAGTTCTTAACCCTGCTTTAGCTCCGTAGGCTGCAGCAGAAGCGCTTGTATTACCTGTTGAGGCACAGATGATTGCTTGAGAACCGCTTTCTTTAGCTTTTGTTACAGCCATTGTCATACCGCGGTCTTTGAAGCTTCCTGTAGGATTGCAGCCTTCAAATTTTAGGTATAGATTGCAGTCTAGTCCGATTTTTTTAGCCAAGTTATCGGCTTTTATTAAAGGAGTATTACCTTCGTTTAGAGTTACGATTGGTGTTGTATCTGATACGGGTAAGTATTCTTTGTATCTGTTAATTAAACCTTGATAGTACATAATATCTCCTTTAAATTTCTACTCTTATTAAACTGTTAATTGTACATTCGCTTAGTTCGCTTATTGCTTTTTGGATATCTGCTTCTTTACATATTTCAGTTACTACTGTGATTTCTGCGGTGTTGTCTTCAGAAACACCTTTTTGCAGGATTGTAGATAAACTGATATTTCTTTCTGCGCAGATAGTACCGATTTTACCTATGACACCGATGTTGTTAGGTGCTGTGATTGATATGTAGTATTTGTTATAGGTTTCAGAAATATTAATCATTTCTGCGTCTTCTGAGTGGTTACATCTCATCATTGGAAGGATGTAATCTGTGTTTTGGAGTTCCGCTACAATATTTATGATATCGCCTACAACAGAGCTTGCTGTTGGGAACTCTCCGGCTCCGGGACCTGAGAATGCTACATCACCCATTGGGAACCCGCTCAGGTGAACGGTATTTGTTACATAGTTTGTGTGGGCTAGGGATGAATGTTTTGAGACAAGCATAGGGTGTACGCGTACGTCTGCTTTGCCGTTTTCATCGAGGTTGCCAAGAGCTACGAGCTTGATTTTGTAACCGAGTTCATTTGCGCGTTCCATATCTTCGGAGCGAACTTTTGTTATACCTTCTCTGTAGACGTTATCGAGGTTAATACGTTTACCGAACGCTATTGTTGAGAGGGTTGTTATTTTGTACATAGCATCGAACCCTTCGACATCGCCTGTTGGGTCTGTTTCAGCGTAGCCGAGCTCTTGAGCTTCTTTTAGTACTTGCTCGTAGGAGGCTCCGTCGTTATCCATTTTTGTAAGGATATAGTTTGTTGTACCGTTAAGGATACCTCTGATTTTAGAGATTTTGTTACCTGCCATAATTGTTTTTATAGGCATAATTAGCGGGATACCGCCTGCGATTGCTGCTTCATATAGAACTACTCTATTATGTTTTTCGGCAAGGTTGAAAAGTTCTTTACCTTTTTTGGCTAGGAGTTCTTTGTTTGCGGTTACGATATGTTTACCGTTTTCTATTGCTTTAGATATGTATTCCCATGCCGGATTAACGCCGCCTATTACTTCAACAACTATATCTATGGACGGGTCATTGATTATTTCATCTGCGTTAGTTGTAAGGATAGATTTGTCGAGGTTTTGGATACCTCTGTCTTTGTTTATGTTTTTTACTACTATTTTTGATACTTCGATGTTATCGAACTCTTGAAGAGTTTTGAACACGCCGGTACCTACTGTGCCTAATCCGATTAGTCCGATTTTATATTTTTTCATTAGTCCCTCTCTTTTTTTTGTTTTCAATTGTACTATAAACCTAATGAAAAATAAACGCTTGCAAATTTAGGTTTTTTATGTAAAACTAAGTACATACTCACGTGGGCGTGTGGTACTCTGCCGACGAGAACGATTAAGTATCGTTCGAGGAGAGGGGTAGACACGCTGGGGGCGTAACGAACCCTTGACAATTGAATACGGAACCGAAAAACGCGAGTATAAGCAAGAGTGCGTGACGGTAAACAAGATTTTATGGGCGTGTGGTGGAATGGTAGACACGCTAGTCTTAGGAACTAGTGCGAAAGCGTGGGAGTTCGAGTCTCTTCACGCCCAATTAAAAAAGAACCCGAAAGGGTTCTTTTTTTGTGCAAACAAGAGACGAGAACTCTCACAAGGCGAAGCCTTGTCAGGAGTTCGAACGCGAGGGAGCTGAGGGCGGAGGTTTGACTGCAAAACGGCAAAGCCGTTGAAGAAGTCAACCGCAGACCTGTTAAACGCGACCGAGCAAGACAGTCTCTTCACGCCCAATTAAAAAAGAACCCGAAAGGGTTCTTTTTTTTTGTTTTAATAATTTTTCAGGCTTTTAATAAATTTATAAACAAATTCGATATCTTTAGTTCCGGCTGTTTTTAAATACTCGTTTATCTCTTTTATTAGTACTTCCCGTTGTTGAAAATGTTCAAAATCAAACAACTCCATAACACTGATATTAAATATTTTAGCGAGTTTCTCAATCTTCTCAGGTTGAGGAAAGTGAAGCCCGTTTTCCAACTTCGATAAGTTTGTTGGTTCAATCCCTATCATCTCTGCAACTTGTTCTTGAGTATACCCGAGCGATTTTCTCAATTCTTTTATTCGCTTACCAAATTTAATTTTAAATGAAACCATCGTAAACCCTTTTTTTGTAAGTTTAAAACGATAGCATAGATTTAACTATAATGCTTCTTGTCAATAAAAAGAATGATTGTTGACAACCTGCGACAAGTTTAAAAGATTTACTTGTTGCAATACATTAAAAATCGTGATAAAATATAACAAGATTTTCAAGTTGTTAATATGGAAATCAGCCCATAGGGCAAGGCTTTAAAAACCAGGATAGAATTGTGATGAGTTCTATCCTGGTTGCCTGTATGTATTATAAAACTATCCTATAAACGGAAGATTCACTCCGTTGACCTTGAGCATAACTATTGTTACAACAACAGCGATACCGATTAAGATATCAAGTACCTTGAAAAATCTTAAAAAGATTTGATAGCAAACCCATAGTGAAGGAATCGCAATCCATAACCAGTTGTAACCTTGCAAAAACCAGCCGTTTACCCAGTAACCAACTCCAAAGATTATTAGCGCTGTCGCTAAAATACTTAATAATATACTTTTAACCATTCTTAATCCTTTTATTAAATCTTATTCTGAAACAAGCTCTTTTAAATAGTTTGGAAGAGCAAATCTTGCATAGTGATAATCTTTGTTATAGATTTTGCAAGTCTTAACGATATCTTCTTCACGTTCTTGAGCATAGTAAGAAAGCGGTTCAACCTCTTCTGAACAGAATGCCCATGCCCAGTATCCGCCAGGATATGTAGGGATTGGTGAAGTGAATGTAGATGTGATTGGGAAGACTTTCTTAAGTAATTTATACATCTTTTCAATCGCATCTTTTTGTGCAACCGGTGATTCTGATTGAGCACAAAGGATTCCGCCTTTTTTAAGTGAGTTTTTAGCGTTTGTGTAAAACTCTTCCGTGAACAATCCTTCACCCGGACCCATTGGGTCTGTTGAATCAATTAAGATTATATCGTATTCATCTTTTTTGTCTTTTATAAACTCGATTGCGTCTTCAACTTTGATTTCTACTTTCGGGTTATCGAGTTCACATGCCATTGTAGGTAAGAACTTTTTGCAAGCATCAATAACCATACCGTCGATTTCACAAAGCACAACTTTTTCAACGGTTTTGTGTTTTAGAACTTCTCTTATAGTTCCGCCGTCTCCGCCGCCGATAACTAAAACAGATTTAGGTGCTTTATGGTGCATCATAGGGATGTGTGATATCATCTCGTGATAATAGAATTCATCGCCTTCTGTACACATCATCAAATCATCAAGAGTTAAAAATCTTCCCAATGTTGAATCTGATTCTATAATCTCAACTTTTTGAAACTCTGATTGTCCTGAAAATAGTGTTGATTTTTTCTTAATTGCTATTCCGTATCCGTTTGGTGTAATTTCTTTATAGAATTCTGTCATAATTTAATATCTCCTGATAATATATGTATATGGAGGTGGAATACTTCCTGTCCTGCCTCTTTTCCTGTATTTATAATCGTTTTGTAACTGTTTAATCCAAGTTGTTTTGTAACTTTTTTGACGGTCATCATTAGTTTGCCCAATAGTTTTTCATCGTCAAGTTCGTTCAGGCTTTCTACGTGAACACGCGGTACGACTAACAGGTGAGTGGTTGCTTTCGGGTTAATATCGTTAAACACAACACAGTCTTCGTCTTCGTAAACGAATTTTGTATTGAAGTCACCATTTATAATTTTGCAAAAAATACAATCTGTCATAATATTAACCTTTCATAAACACAAATATGTGCATATAGTAAGCATAAATAGCGCCGAGAATAGCACCCCAGAATACTTGCAGTGGAGTGTGACCTAAAAGTTCTTTTAGTTTACCTCCGATTTGTTGGATTTCGTGTTTATAGAAATCGTTAAGGATTCTATTCAGACATGCTGCTTGTTTACCGGCAGCTCTGCGAACACCTGCGGCGTCATACATTACGACAAGCGCGTAACCAAGTGCGATAGCAAATTCAATAGAATCGAACCCTCTTATCAAACCAACTGCTGTTGAAAGCCCAACGACACTGGCTGAGTGAGCACTTGGCATTCCGCCTGTTGTTGTAAACAGTCTTAAATCTATCTTCTTATCAAATATAAGGTGCAGCATAAACTTAATGGTCTGTGCTAAGACAGGCACTGTTAAGCTTATAAAAAGCACTTCATATCCCGTGTTTAAATATTTGCTTAGAACCATAAAACCCTCTTCTAAATACTCGCTAATAATATGATAAATAGAATATACGATTTTGTCATGTTATTTATTAAATATGTTACAATTTTAAACTCGAAGAAATTTGTGGTATACTTGTAAGAAAGTAGGAGTAATAAGCGCGATGATAGCTAAGATTGATTTATCAAAAAAACGTTCTCCCAGAGAAGCTTTCGGTAAAGCTCTTGTTGAATTGGGAAAAGAAAATGAAAATGTAGTGGTTTTGGATGCGGATTTGTCTACTTCAACCCAAACAAAACTTTTTGCAAAAGAGTTTCCTGAAAGGTTCTTTGATATAGGTATAGCTGAACAGGATTTGATAGGTACAGCAGCAGGGCTTGCAGCTGTCGGTAAGACGCCTTATACAGCTACATTTGCAGTGTTTGCAACCGGCAGAACCTATGACCAGATTAGAAACACTGTTTGTTATTCAAACTTTAATGTAAAGATTGTTGGTACCCACGGTGGTATCACTGTTGGTGAAGACGGTGCTACTCATCAGGCGTTGGAAGATGTGGCATTGATGTCTAATTTGCCTAATATGACGGTTATTGTTCCTTCTGATTATGCTGAAACATTTGCGGCTATCAAATACGCTTCAACAATAAACACACCTGTTTATATCAGGGTTGCAAGAGCAAGCTTGCCTGATGTTTTTGAAGACGGTTATGAAATCTCTACAAAAGCTAAAGTTATGAGAGAAGGCAAAGACCTTACTGTTATTACTAACGGTGAAACTCTACAGGAATGTCTTGTTGCTGTTGAAGAATTGGCTAAACAAGGCGTGGATGTTGAGTTGTTACATATTCCGTTTGTGAAACCGTTTGATAAAGAAGCTGTTCTAAAATCAGCTAAGAAAACCGGTTTGGTTGTAACTGTTGAGAACCATTCTGTGAAAGGCGGTTTGGGCAGTGCGGTTTGTGAAGTTCTTTCGGAAGAGCTTCCTACTAAAGTTGTTCGATTGGGAGTGAACGATGAGTTTGGCATGAGCGGTACGGCAGAAGAGCTTATGGCTCATTTCAAGCTGGATTCAAAAAGTATAGTAAAAAGAATAGTTGAGATTAAAAATGATACAATTAAGAGCGGTAACTAAAAAATATAAAACAAATTATGCGTTGAAAAATGTTGATTTAGATATCAAATCAGGCGAATTTGTATTTGTAACAGGTGCTTCCGGTGCGGGTAAATCAACCTTGATGAAGCTTTTGTACAAAGAAGAAACCCCAACAAGCGGAACTGTTTTGATTGGCGGTATAAATATTGCAAACTTGCCTGCTGAAAAGGTTCCTCACCTCAGAAGATGTATGGGAATCGTTTTTCAGGATTACAAGCTTCTTCCTAATATCTCTGTTTATGACAACGTTGCTTACGTTATCAGAACATTGGGTATGAGCACAAAAGAAATTCGTAACAGAGTTTTAGGTGCTTTAAAGGTAGTAGGCTTGATTGATAAACGTAACTCAAAACCTTCTGAACTATCAGGCGGCGAACAGCAAAGAGTTAGTATTGCTAGGGCAATTGTTAATGGTCCGCCGTTGTTGATTGCGGATGAACCTACAGGGAATCTTGACCCTAAAAACTCGTTAGAGATTATGCAGATTTTGGATCAGATTAACCAGAGAGGTATTACAATAATCGTTTCTACTCACGATAAGAGTATGGTTAATTATTTTAGAAAAAGAGTTCTTACGTTAGATAGCGGAAGAATTGTCAGAGACGTACAGGCAGGTACTTATGAGTGATAAAAAACAAACAATAAAACGTCAGGTTAAGGAAAATATTCCTAAAGACTGGTTATGTGATATAAGAATTGTTTACAGAATAGTTATGGAAGCTGTAAACGATTTGAAACGTACAGGGATAATGAATCTTGTTATCATTACTACAATGGCTGCGATATTATCTATCTTCGGAGCATTGTTCAGAACAACGATTTCTATGTCACAGTTTGCGCACGAATTAGGTTCTGTGCTGGAGATTTCAGTATACTTAAAGCCTGATACTCAGGTTAAACCTGTTGTTGACAAGTTCTCTCAACTTGAACACGTTGCAGGTGTCAGGGTTATTCCTAAAGAAGTATCGTGGAAAGAGCTTAGAAAAGATATAGAATTACCTAATATTAGTAATCCTTTGCCGGATACTTTACACGTTAAGGTTGATAATCCGTTGAATATAAACTCTGTTTTAGCCAAGATTAAGACAGATGTTAACGTAGAAGATATCGGTTATGCAGAAGACTTTGCTAAAAAGCTGCAAATGATTACACACGTTGTTAATACGACTACTTTGATTGTAACGTTGATTGTTGCAGCGCTGACGATTACGATTATTAACAATACGATTCAACTCGTTATTCAATCAAGAAAAGACGAGATTGAGATTATGCGCTTAATGGGCGTAAGCAACTGGTATATCCGATTTCCGCTTGTATTACAGGGTGCGTTTTACGGGTTTGCAGGTGCATTGATTGCGTTATTACCATTACAGTTTGTTCAAAACGCTATGGTGGCAATTCATAAATTCTTCCTTATACCTTCTCCTGCTATGGCAGAAAGTATGGTTGTTTTGACATTGTTAGTTGTTGGTATCTCATTTGGTGCAGGCGGCAGCTTGTTATCTATTAAAAAACATTTGCAGGTTTAATATATGGCGACTAAATTAGTTATTTTTGAACAGGAAGAACAAACTGTCGATATTATAAAAGGTTATTTATCAGGCTTAGAAAATATTGAGGTTGACAGTTCGTTTGTTGATTATTCAGAAGGGTATCGTTATGTCAGAGAAAACAATATTAAACTGGTGTTGTTTTCTGTTACCCAAAACAAAGATACTTGTTACAGAATGATTAAGAAACTCTTCGATATCGGGGTTAATGTAATTGCATTATCAGAAGATTATACGACTTCTAATATTATTCAGTTATTACGTTGCGGTGCTAAGGATTTTGTTTCAAAGCCTGTTATTTCAAAGGATCTGCTTGTTGCTATTGTAAAATGCACTCAGGAAGATGTTAAGGTTTTGAAGAAATCTCAAATAATTTCTGTATTTTCAAACAAAGGCGGGGTTGGTAAAACCGCTGTAGCAACTAATCTGGCTTACGAATTTGCAAGACTGACAAGAGAGAAGGTTGTTCTTGTTGATTTAAACCTTCCAATTGGTGATGTTACAACATTTTTAGATATTAAACCTGTTGTTGATATCTCAGAGGTTGTTGATAATAACGGTAAAAATTTGATATTTGAAGCGTGTCAGCAGTATAAAGATTCAAGTTTATATGTACTTGCTGAACCGCCTTATATAGAGCAGTCAAGGAATCTGACTCCTAATCAGATAGTAAAGCTGTTTGATTGTTTGAGAGAAAAGTTCTCTTATATAGTTATTGATATGGGAACAAATGTTGATAAGTTGAATATGACTATATTGGAACAGTCTGATATTGTTTTGCTTGTGACGGTTATTAATTTACCGTTGATTAGAAACTGTCAAAGATGTTTGGATTTGTTTGAAAACCTCGAGTTTCCTGATTCTAAGGTTAAGGTGGTTATTAATAGATATTTAGAAAACGATGAAATCACAGTTGAAGACGTTGAAAAGACGTTGAATAAACAGGTATACTGGAAGATACCTAACAACTATTTCACGATAATGTCTTCTATAAACAAGGCTATACCTGTATCAGAAGTTAACGAAAACTCTAATATAACAGAAAGCTTCACTATGTTAGCTTCAAAAATGGCTGATGATTTATTTGAAAACGATTTAAAATCCTAGCAAATTTCTGATAATCTTGTAAGAATCTTATCAGTGATTTCTCTGATATATTCTTGAGTAACCATACCGTTGATGATACAGTCAGAAATTTCGTAAGCCGGTCTGATATATTGTTGAGCTGTTTTGTTAACATCAGCGTATTGCAAGTCAGCTGCAGCACCTGTTTTACCTCTTGATTCAGCTCTTTTATACCATCTTTCTTTGATAACGTTTAACGGGGTGAAGACGTATACTTTTACGTCCATAACGTCACGAACTTCTTCATTTAACACATATAGACCTTCTGTAAGGATAACTTTAGCAGGTTTTTTAATTTCACCGTTTATGTCTGATACACAAGTTTTGAAATCATAATGAGGTGATACGATAGCTGTACCTGCTTTTAGGCATAATAAATGTTCTCTCATTAGTTTGAGGTCGATAACTTCCGGAGTATCGAAGCTGAATCCTGATTTGAATAATGCTTCATAACTTCCTGCTTCTTGAAGTTCTTTTGAGGTGTCTTTGTAGTAGTCATCCTGTCTGATAACTGTGTATATACCTTCTTTATTGTCTTTGATACAAGCGTCGATTGTGTTGTCAACGAAAACTGTTTTACCTGATGCACTTTCACCTGTAATACCGATTAGGAATGTCTTTTTCTTTTCCTGAACAACTTTTCTTGCGATGTTCATTATGAAATCATCTTTAACTTGTAAGAACAAAGGTTGTTCTTGTTTTTGGTCTTCTGCAATAATCTCTTTTAAACATTCTACGATATTGGAGATGATATCCATATCTAATCTGCTTGAGTAAAAATTGTAATCAGTAATTTCAAAAGTTTCCATCATAATCCACCACAACTATCTTATATTTATTAAATCTATCATACAGTAAAACATATTTTTTTTCTTTCTTTTATTATGAAATGTTACATAACATTAAAATGTTGGTTGAGCCAATTATATAAGGCAAAAAAAACATTTTTTTTGCTAGGATAATTGTTAAATTTTGTATCAATTTAGAATGTAATTAAGTCATTATATAGTTTCATGATGTATTTATCTGTCATGCAAGAAATGTAGTCAATAATTGCACGTCTGTAATCATCGTAGTTTTCTATATCGTAAATTATTTTGTTTTTGTATTTTTTACGAGCCCTGTAATCCTCGTCAATATTGGAATACTTGATTAAGAACTTTTTAAAATCCACCACCATTTTTGTATAGATTTTTGTATCTTTTTTAAGGTTTTTGATTGTATCTTTTCCGTCGTAGTATTCTTTTAGTACTCTAAATACAGTTTTCATAACGAGTTCTGCGTATGAGTGGAAGTATTCCAGGCGTCTGTTCATGCAGACTTTATCGTAAATGAACTGTTTTATTTGGTTCATGAGTTCAAAGTTTTCGTGAGTGAAATTAAGCCCTGATTCAAGTGAAGAGTTTTCACAAAGATCTGTAACTAATTCGTAGATTAGTGAGGTAGGGTTAACTTCTTTAAGCTTAATTTTACTTTTGGTAAAGTTTTGGGCTATTTGTTTAAGTGTTGCGTAATCTTCTTTATTGAAGAAATGGTATATTGTGGCGTCTTGAATGTCACGTCCGATGTAAGCCAGTTTATCGGATATTTTAACAACACAGCCTTCCCAGGTGTAAGGCATGTATTGACCTTTGAATATTTTTTCGAGGTCAACGAATTCGTTGCGTGGTTTTAGTGCGTTTTCATCGACTTCTCCGCAGTGGCAAACTATACCGTCACGAACTGCATATGTCAGGTTAAGGTTTTCGTGTTCACCGTTGTAGTTTGATAATGTTTCAAGATAATCTACCGTACGCAAACTGTTTTTTTCGTGCCAGAAGATACTGTTTAGACCTTCTTCTTCCATTATAGATGCAATAACACGTTCTCCGTGATGACCGAACGGTGAGTGACCTAAGTCGTGTCCGAACGCGATTGCTTCAACGAGTTCTACGTTTAGACCCAGTGAGCGTGCAATTGTTTTTGCAATTGAAGCAACGATGTTTACGTGTTCGATTCTTGTACAAACGTGATCGTTGTTTGTTGCAAAAAATACCTGTGTTTTATGTTTCAGGCGACTATAGGCAGAAGAGTTTAGTATTCTGTTATAGTCACGCTCAAATTCCGAGCGGGTTTCATATCGTTTTTGATAGATTTCACCAATTCTTGTAATAGCATATTCCCATTTTGGATTAGAGGGGAACATTGCTTCATCTTTAAACTGAAGTTTTCTTAAATCTTGACGCATAGCATAAATTATCCTTATATTTTTAATTATAGCCATTTTTATAAAAAAAGTCTATAACTTGTATACAAGATTAGGTTTTTAAAGTATAATATTTTTTATGGAACGAGTTAAATTATTAGGTTATGAAATAGATACTTTTACTTTTGAAGGCGCGCTTGATTATGCGCTTGAATTAGAAAAGTCTGATAAAGTATCACAGGTGGTTACTATTAACCCGGAGATGTTTGATTGTGCAAAGGTTGATAGTGAATTTGCGGATATTCTGAACAGTGCTGAAATGGTTATTCCTGACGGTGTTGGGGTTAAGATTGGTTTGAAGATTTTGGGTCACGATGTTCAGAGGATTGCAGGGGTTGATTTTGCACGTAAGATGATTGATTTATCTGCTAAGAATAATTTACCGGTTGCTCTTATCGGTGCTAAACCGGAGGTTATAGCGTTAGCAAAAGAAAGGTTAGAGCAAGAAACAGAAGGTTTGAATATTGTTTATACCCAAGACGGTTATTTTAGCGATGATGAACGTGTTTATGAAGAGCTTAAAAACTCCGGTGCAAGACTTGTGCTTGTAGCTTTGGGTTCACCTAAACAAGAAAAGTTTATTGCAAAGGCAAAACAAATTTTGCCGTATGGCTTAATGGTCGGTGTGGGCGGAAGTTTTGATGTGTGGTCAGGTACTGTTGAAAGAGCACCTGAAATATATCAAAAACTCGGGATTGAATGGCTGTATAGGACTGTTAAGCAGCCTGAAAGATTTAAGAGAATCTTCCCGACATTGCCGCTATTTGTATTAAGAGTTTTAAAAGAAAAGTTAGGAGTTTAATATGCTTGAAACAGAATTGAATGAATTAAAAAATATATGTAAACAAACTCGTGTTAATATCTTAAAAATGGTTCATAATGCTGCATCAGGACATATTGGCGGTGCTTTTTCAGGTGTTGAACTTTTAAATGTTTTGTATAACAAGTTTTTGAATGTACCTACTGAGTGGGATAAGTCAGCAGATTTTGATAACAGAGACAGATTTGTGCTTTCAAAAGGTCATGCAAGCGCATTATTATATTCAGTATTGGCTCAAAGAGGATTCTTCCCGGAAGAAGAGCTTATGACATTTAGAAAATACGGTTCAAAACTTCAAGGTCACCCTTGTTGCAGAGCATTGAATGGTGTTGAGGTTTCATCCGGTTCTTTAGGTCAGGGATTGTCTGTTGGCTGTGGTATGGCTATAGGGCTGAAACTTGATAAAAAAGATTCTAAAGTAGTTGTTTATATGGGTGACGGTGAGTTGCAGGAAGGTTCTGTATGGGAAGCATTTATGCAGGCGCCTCACAGAAAATTAAACAACCTTATTGCAATTATCGATAGAAACGGGCTTCAAATCGACGGTGCAACTGAGTCTGTTATGTCTTTGAATCCTCTGGATGAAAAAATCAAAGCTTTCGGTTGGAATGTTGTTGAGATTGACGGTCACGATTTGAACCAGATTTCAGAAGCGTTAGAACAAGCAAGAACCTCAGATAAACCATTTGCTATTATTGCTAATACCGTTAAGGGTAAAGGTGTTTCATTTATGGAGAATAATGCAGGTTGGCACGGCAAAGCTCCAAGCGATGAACAACTCGAACAAGCTCTTACTGAATTGGAAGCTGTATAAAGCTTAGAATTGCTTTGGTTCAATAACTTTGTTTGCTTCTTTTACGTCATTGTATTTTTCAATGAGTTCAGGAGCTGCGTCTTTGAATGCTTCTTTTTCAGATATTTTGTACTTATCCAAGTTGATTTGGATAATACCGTCTGATTCGTTATAGAGTTTTTCTTTAAGCATATATGGATACCAGTCAACGTTTTGAAGCTTTTTGTTATGTATAGCTTTTATGATGTCGTTAGCATAACGTTGAGAGTATACCGGTATATTAGGATGTTTTTCAATATAATCCGGAAGTGGCATATTGCCTCTATCTGTGTTCCAATCTTTTGCTGCTAACATAAAGTTAGATAGTGTGTGGTCCGGATTAATTGATTTTGGAGTAATATGTTCAATTGAAGCTACAGACGGTCTTAACAGTCTAGCCATTATTTCTGTTTGAGAACGGTCTGCGTATTTTACAACGAAAGCGTTGAAGTTAGTTGATGATTTTGGAAGCTTGTTAGCAGCTTCTGAGATTTCGTGTACTAATTCTTTATTTTTAAAGTTTTGAGTTACTACTTCCAAATTATCCAGTAAATCTTTACGTTTAAAAATTTGGTTATCTTTGTCATCAAGAATACGTTTTCTTGCGTTTGTTGTTAAGCGTCTTATTTTAAGAGCTTCAGTTGCTGAAAGATTATTAGAAATATTATCGATGTTATCAAGTACCTGAAACTCTTCTATTCTAAGCTTTGCAAGACATTCCGGTCTGAGTTCCCTCAAACAGTCGTTTGCAGTAGCGCCGGGATGAAGTTTTTCATATACTTTGAATTCACCGTAAACCTGTTTTTCGAGCTTTTGCATACAAGATTTATACGGACTTAGGACTTGCATACTTTCATATAAATCCGGACAATTTGCCAGCCTGTTTTCAACTCGGGTCATTTTGTTTCCGGAGAGCATTTTTACGCCGCTATAAGGACAGGTAATATCATCAAGTTCTTTTAGTACGTTGCCTGCTTTTGTTTTAGAACTTCTTCCTGCGAATGTAGGTGTTGTTCTCACGAAGGTGTCTTTTTCTAACCCGTTGAAATTCGGCACATAACGTCTGTCCTGCTTCGGTTGAATTGTCGGAGCTTGGATTGGATTGTTAAAAATACGGGTTAAAAATAGATTCATAAATAATCCTTATATATATTAAACGTTTTATTTTTAACTTTTTTGCTAGTTTGTAACTTATTTGTAAAGAACTGTTATTATCGTGTATAATTAGATGAGAGCGAAGAGGACTTATATATGGAATATTACATTGGCATGTCATTATCTCCGGCATCAACTATTGAAACAGGTGTTGTTGTTCTGGATGAGAATAATACGTTGATTCTGGTTGATAAACTGTTTTCAATGAACGATGTGCAGTTCTTTTTTGACAATTTTTCCTCTTTGAAAAATTCAAAAGTGTGTGTGTCTTTACCCTGGAATAATATGCTTATGACCGGTAAGTGGCGTATTCTTTCTAAACCTTATCAGCTGGTTCAGTCAAATAAAAGCTTTTTAAATGTGGATGATTGGTTGGATAGATATTCAACAAGGGGTTGTGATTGTATAAGAAATTTAATTGCTAAAGGTGTTGATGTTAAGCGGTTTGATTTGTATTTATCAAGGTTAAAGCTCAATTTATACTCTAATTTTAAACAGCGTTCACCTGCTGATTGTAAGTTCTTACAAAACATTTTGAGAACTGAGTTTGGATTTTCAGATATTCCTACGAATATGATGCCTGCGGGGGCTTTGGAAGCTATTGTCGGAGCGCTTGTTGCAAGAGATTATGCAAAGGGCGATTTTGATGTTGTTTCTGAATTCTGCGGTGTCGATGTTATTAATGTTAAATAATTGATTATTTCGTTATAATAAGGTATATTTATAGATGAATATTAAGGATGTACTATGATTAATTTACAAAATAAAGAGTCAGTGTTATTACTATTTAATTCAATGTTGAAATCAGAGCAGGAATTCTCTGAAGTATTACATAAAGAGCATTTCAGCGTATGTTGTATCAACTGTTTGAACGCTTTGAGACATTATATATCAGGTGAGTTTCAGACAGCGTTGAATTATTTGAAAGATGTTGAGATTGTTAAATCAAAAAATACGTCTGTTGAAGACCTTATTTTGTATAATTTGATTGTGGGTTATATCAATTTCTGTGAGAAAAACGGGCATGTGTTTATGCTTCATTACAACAAGGCAGTTGATTTGGCTAAAAACAGCGGGTTAGAAGATTATCTTTCGGGATTGGAAGAAGGGATAAGGGGTTTAAATAACGGTAACCTTTATGTAGCTTCACGAAACAACGATCCGTTGTCAGCTCTTGTTAAGATTGGGCAGGCTGTAGCTGCTGAGAAGGATATTAACAAGTTGTTATTTACTATCGCGGAAGAAGCAAGGGATGCTGTTCAAGCAGACAGATGTACGGTGTTTTTATATGATAGCGCTACTGATGAATTATGGTCTAAAGTTGCACTTGGTTTAGGAAGCCAGGAATTGCGATTTAACGCTTCTCAAGGTCTTGCGGGTCATGTTTTTAGAACCGGTGAAACTATCAATATTAAAGACGCTTATTCTGATGACAGATTTAATAAGGCAATTGACTCAAAGACAGGTTATAGAACAAATACAATACTTTGTATGCCTATCAGAAATATTGAACAAAAGATTATTGGTGTATTCCAGATTTTGAACAAGTTAAGCGGTTATTTTACAAAGGAGGATGAAGATATCCTTGTGGCTATTGGTTCAAGTGCGGGTATATCTTTAGAGAACGCAAAGTTGTTTGCAAGACAACAGGAACTTTTGGAAGAGCAAAAGGTTGTATTTGATAGCTTTATCAGTACGTTGGCAGCTTCTATCGATGCCCGTGATAAGATTACGGCAGGTCATTCTACCCGTGTAAGAATGTATTCTACCTTGATTGCAGAGCAATTTGGTATGCAGGGTAAGGATTTGGAGATTATCCAAAAGGCTGCTGCTTTGCACGATATCGGTAAAATCGGGATTAGAGATTCCGTTCTTCAAAAAGAAGGTAAATTGACTGATGAAGAGTATAAACATATTCAGGAACACGTTGAAATTACTCACAATATCTTAGAAAAGATTCACATGTCGGATGATTTCAAATTGATTACCGAGATTGCTTGTTCTCACCACGAAAAGTTTAACGGTTCAGGTTATTACAGACATTTGAAAGGTGAAGAAATTCCTTTTGGTGGAAGAATTCTTGCGGTTGCAGATGTTTTCGACGCTATTACATCTAAACGTCACTATCGTGATAAAATGCCTATTCAAAAGGTTATCAGTATTTTGATAAATGATTCAGGCTCTCATTTTGACGGAAATATTGTTGAAAAGTTCTTGAGCATTCCGTTGAATAAAGTTGTTCAGGTATTTATGACAGAGAACGACTGTGTATTTACGCAGAGCGATTATGAGTTTTTAGCGGAATATAACCTTAAAGTTCTTTATGAAAACTTTGAAAACCCTGAATACAAAAAACTTGTAGATGTTTTTAACAGATATTATACCGGAGTCGATACAAATGAATAGGCTTGTTAAATATACGTTATTATTTTGTATAACTTGCCTTATCGGTAATGCAGGGTTTGCAGTTGATTTACCGGATAGTCCGTCTGCAAAAAAAGAATACGGAAGAATCCAGTATCAAACAAAAGAGTTTAAAACTTCTTTAAATCAGGTTGATGACAAGTTTAAGAACTTGAACATAAACTCTGCTTATGAAGATTTAAACAAGTTGATTTATGATAATGAAAATAACGATTATTATTTGATGATACTTGCAGATAAGTCTGTTAATTTCGGGTTCTTTGATTTGGCTAATATTGCTTTCAGTAAGATTTCCGATATAGAGATTGTTTCTTTTGATTCAGATAATACAAGAAAACTATTTTTCCCTAAGACCCGTATGAGCAGAGAAGATATTGTGTTTTTAGCGGAAGCATATTCTAATATTCAGCATAACGACAGGAAGAATGAAGCTATTGCTGATGTATCTTCAAGATTTTCGGATTGTTCTAACGATTATGCTGATTATATTTTAGCGTTAGGTTATTTGGAGCTTAATGATACGGAGAATGCTCAGAAACATATTCAACGTGCTCTTGAGATGAATCCGGGTAATCTTAATTATAAGATTCTTCAATCAAAGGTTATTGCTAATCTTAAAAAGAATAAAAAGGCTTTGAAGATAGTTAAGACAACAAAATCTGAGAAGGTAGGCTATTATCCTATCAAGAAAAAAATCGAAGCTAACGAACAGTATATCAAATACAAAGTTGAAAAACAGCCGTTTATGAAAGATTATCATCTTGGCTATTACTATTATTTAATGGACGAGGACAGCAAATCTTTAAGGGTTTTACAGAGTGCTATTTCAAAGAATAATACTAAGAACGCCTTACTATATTCTTTGATGAGTAGAGTTTATGTTAAAAACGGTGAGTATGAGAAGGCTAAGGCTGTTGCTACAAAGGCTTATAACTACAATCTTTCTAATGTAAATACATTGTTATCATTGGGTGATATTTCGTTTGAGGAAAACAAATACAAGCAGGCTTTAAAATATTATAAACAGGCTGCTAAGAGCAAAGATTCTGCTACTGATGTTAAGCTAAAGCTTGCGGATACTTATGCTAAATTGAACAATACAAAAACTTCTAACAATATGTATAAGAAGATTTTAAATAAAGACGCTCTTGCTTATAAAGCTTATTATCAGGTTGCTTTGAATAATCCTGAAATAGAGTTATCATATTTGAAAAAAGCGGTTGCTATTAATCCTCATTATAGCGACGCGTGGATTGATTTATCAAGGATTATGATAGAGAATGGTAATTATTCTCAGGCTAAAAAATATTTAGAGAATGCTTATTATATTGACGGAAACGATTTTAGATATTATTATTATCAAAGCCTGTTAATGAAAAAGTTAAATGAGTTAAATAGTGCAAATAAAAGAGATTTATAAATGGTAGAAGCTGTAAAAACATATAATTTATTGATAGTAGAAGACCACGAATTAACGAGATTCGGGCTAAAGACTACATTTGCGGATGTTGAATTTATCGAAAATATATATGAAGCGGTTTCTGCTGAGGACGCTTACCTTGTGGTTAAGAACAATCCTGTTGATATAGTCATTATGGATTTAGGTTTACCTGAGGTTGACGGTATTACCGCTATTAAATGTATAAAAGAGCTTAGATCTGATATCAAGTTTGTTGTTTTGACCTCGCATAAAGACAAGAACGATGTATTAAACAGCTTAAAGGCAGGTGCTAACGCTTATTGTTCAAAGGAAATAAAACTTCCCAGACTTATTGAGGTATTGAGTTCTGTTGTTGAGGGTGCAAGCTGGTTTGATCCTGCTATATCCGATATTGTTTTGGGAGCTGTGAATTCTTCTAATCACGGTGATGATTCTGATGTTGTACGCGATTATAATTTGACTACACGTGAAAAACAGATTTTGAAACTTATAACAGAAGGATACAGTAATGTAGAGATTGCGAAGAGTTTGTTTGTCAGCGTAAATACTACAAAGGTTCACGTTGCAAGTATTCTTCAAAAATTGGAAGTGGATGACAGATTACAAGCTGCTATTAAGGCTTTGAAAGAACGTATTGTATAGGTTAAGAGGAAGTAATGGACGATTTTGCAAAGATATTAATAGTTGATGACAATCCAAAATATTTAAGCGAAGCTTTACCAATGTTTGGTTATACGGTAGAGGTTGTTACTAACGGTGTCGATGCGTTAAAGGCATTGGAAAAAGAAAACAATAATATTGATTTAATATTGTTGGATGTTATGATGCCGCAAATGGACGGTTGGGAGACCTTGAAGGCTATCAGAACTAATCCTGAAACAAAGTATATGCCTGTGATTATGATTACTGCTGTAAATGAAGAGCACAAGATTGTGTCAGGTCTAAAATACGGTGCGGATGATTATATTGTAAAACCGTTTGTGTTACCAAATTTGCTTGCAAGAATTGAGGCGATTTTAAGACGTATAAAATGGCAGGAAGAAAAGTCACCTAAGCCGGCTGTTGACATTGCTCCGAGAGAAGTTACTCCTTTGACAGAGCGTGAGCGTGATGTTTTGAGACTTGTTTCTCAGGGTAAGAATAATCAGGAGATTGCTGAAGAATTGTGTGTTAGAGATGTTACTGTTAAGACACATCTTAATACTATTTTTAAAAAGTTAAAAGTGAAAAGCAGAACTCAAGCTACATTGCTTGCGATTCAGATGAATATTTTATAAGGAGACATATGAGAACGAAAGACGAATTGGTTGATTTAATAGTAAATAACCCGGATGAATTTAATGAGTTTATTCAAGAGAACAATAATGATGGAGTTGATTTATCTGAGATTGATTTTATGAACTTAGAAATTAAGGATATCAATTTTGTTAATGTAGATTTTTCTTCTTCAAGTTTTTCCGATTCACATTTGTTGAATGTTAAGTTTATTGATTGTGATTTAACTTCAACCGATTTTGCAAGAGCTAACGTAACAGAATGTGAGTTTACCAATACGGTTATGAACGGTGCAGATTTTAGTTATGCGGTTGTTGATTACTGTAACTTTAACGAATCTGATTTGGCGGGTGCTATTTTTCAGGAAACTGATTTGACTAATTCTGATTTGACAATGAGTTACAATTTGAACGCTTGTCGATTTGATGACGGTACAATTTGGCCTGATAACGATTTGTTACCGGATGATTTTGACGGAATGTATTCATCAGATTTGTCATCTTTAAAAGACGATGATGAGGAAACAGTTTCTGATTACTAGGGGTTATATTTATGGAGAAAAAGAATTACTATAACATATTACAGGTTTCTCCAAATGCCTCTTTTGCAGAGATAAAAGCAGCATATAGAAAGCTTGTTCATAAGTTTCACCCTGATATTGCGGGCAATACTCCTGAAATTATCCAAAAATTTAAGGATATTACTGAGGCTTATGAGGTTCTATCGAGCCCTCAAAGACGTGAACGTTACGACAACGTTATGAAACTTTATGAGTATGCTGACGGAAAAAAAACGGATAGAAGTTATAAATCAACTGTTGAACCTGAACCGAAGAAACGTACTACGGAGCGAAAAGAGAATACGTTTTCTAAGATGCATGAAAGGGTGAAGAATACCCATAAACGTAATGTGTTTGCAGATTCTTTTGAGAACTTGTTTAAGGGTTCGCAAAGTCGACCGCAGCAGAAGAAACAGACCAGGGAAAAAGTTGACGGCAAGGATATAACTGTTGAGGTTGAGGTTAGCGTATTGGAAGCTGTTAACGGGGTTGAGAAGGTCGTTAATATTCTCCATATTGAATCTTGTACGAAATGTCATGGTAAGAAGTTTATAAACGGTGCAAAATGTTCTGAGTGCGGCGGAACCGGTGAAAAATCTATTTACAAGAAATTGACTGTAAAAATTCCGGCAGGTGTTTCTCAGGGTAATAAGATTCGTGTTGAGAACGAAGGTAACGCCGGTTTTAACGGTGGCAAGAACGGTGATTTATTCTTGCTTATTAAACTTAAGAATGACCCTGAACTCAGGTATGAAGGGCTGAATGTGTTTAGAACTGTTCCGGTTGAACCGTTTGAGGCTGTTCTTGGCGGATTTATAAATGCAGAGGGTGTTGATTCGAATGTTATTCAAATGAAACTTATGCCTAATACGTATTCCGGTCAGAAGTATAGGATTTCTGAACAGGGTCTTGTTAAAGACGGCAAACGTGGTGATTTGATTGTTGTTATTAAGATTGATATCCCTAAGAATCTTTCTAATGCTGAGCTTGCGTTGTATAAACAGTTGGGACAGTTGTCAAAGAAAAATATAAGAGAAAAAGTTAATGAGTAATGTAGCTAAGATAAAAGAGATATTTGCTTCTATTCAGGGTGAGGGATTGCTTGTCGGGGTTCAGCAAATTTTTATAAGGTTTTGTAAATGCAATTTGGCGTGCAAGTATTGTGACACTGACTTTTCGTCAGATTATAAAACGTATACTTCTCAAGAACTGGTTGAGTATTTACAAAACAACTTTGATTTGAGTACAATCAATTCTGTTTCGTTGACAGGTGGTGAGCCGCTTTTGTGGACGGAGTTTTTGAAAGAGTTTTTACCGATGTTGGATTTACCTGTTTATCTTGAGACAAACGGCACCGTATCGGAGCGTTTAGAAGAGGTGTTGCCTTTTGTGGATTATATTTCTGCGGATATAAAACTTCCGAGCTGCTCAGGGGTTAAAGATTCTTTTGAAAAACATGAAGCGTTTTTTGAAAAGGCGTCTAAATTTGAGGCTACTTTATTTGCTAAGGTTGTTTTTGATGAAAATATAACTGATGAAGAAATAGAAAGAACCGCTGCTATTGCAAGAAAATTCGGGTTTGAGATTATATTACAGCCTATGATGATTGGAGATAAGATGAGTGTCGGCTCACGTTTTATTGAACAGGTGTTCGGCAAGTTTTTGAAACTTTATAATAAAACAAGGGTAATCCCTCAGGTGCATAAATTCTTAAATGTTGAATAATGTGTTGAATAAGATTTTTGTTCGACGTAAAATAAGATTATATTTATAGCTTATTTTGAGGGTGTGAGATGAAGTATTCAAAATATTCAGCAATAATTGTCGGAAGCGGAATTTCAGGTTTGTTTTGTGCTTTGAAACTGTCACAACTGATGAGTTTACCGGATGGTGTGCTTGTAATTACCAAATCAAATTTTGGTGAGAGCAATTCAAGATATGCTCAAGGCGGTATTGTTGGTGTTATGGAAGATAATGAGAAGGATTCCGTTGAACTTCACGTTAAAGATACTTTGAAAGCCGGCGCGGGTTTGTCTGAGTACGAGATTACAAAATTCATCTCTGAGAACTCTAATCAGGTTATAAACGATTTGATAGATTTTGGTGTTGAGTTTGACAAAGATGAGAACGGAAACATCGCTTATACTTTAGAGGGTGCACACAGTATTAACAGAATCTTACACGCTGGCGGAGACGCTACGGGCAGTGTTATTGAAAGAACCCTTTGTGAGCGAGTAAAAGAAAATTCTAATATCGATATATTGGAAGATACTATTGTGACAGAGTTGTTGATAAATTCTGACGGTGAATGTCGCGGAGTTATTATCTATAACGACGATACAAAAGAGTATGAAACGATTTATTCTTCGGCGACTGTTTTGGCTTGCGGCGGAGTTGGTCAGCTTTATAAATACACAACAAATCCTTCTGTAGCAACGGGTGACGGTATCGCTTTAGCTTACGGTGCGGGCGCTATTTTACAGGATTTGGAATTTGTACAGTTTCACCCGACAGCGCTTGCTGTTGACGGTGTGAAGAATAGATTTTTGATATCAGAATCTGTCAGGGGCGAAGGCGCTGTATTATTGGATAAAGACGGTAATGAGTTTATGAGCGAATACAGTGAGCTTAAGGACTTGGCGCCGAGAGATGTTGTAACAAGAGCTATTTTTGATAAGATGCAAACAACAGGGGCTAAGAATGTTTATCTGGATGCAACTATAATAGATAAAGAGTTTGCAGCTAAAAGGTTCCCAACGATTTCTAAACAATGTAAAAGCGTTGGTGTTGATATTTCAAAGGATTATATCCCTGTTGCGCCTGCGGCACACTATTATATGGGCGGGATAAAAACTACTTTAGAGGGAAGAACTTCTATACGCGGTTTGTATGCAATAGGTGAATGCGCTTCAACAGGCTTGCACGGAGCAAATAGACTTGCAAGTAATTCATTGTTGGAGTGTGTTGTTTGTGCTCACGAACTTGCTAATTTCTTGTCATTCTCAAACCTTGTTCCCCCTCAAAAGATTGATGAAACAGTTATGAACACTATCAATCAATATACAAAACCTTTGAGTGATGAAAACTTTGATATCCCTGAATTGATGTCTGAACTTAAGACTTTGATGTGGGATTATGTCGGGGTTTTGAGAACAGAGGAATCGTTGTTGAAAGCTTTGGATAAGATTTACGATTTGAAAAACCGTTTCAGACGTTCTGTCAAATGCCTGAATAAACAAGAGTATGAATTAAGAAATATGATTTGTGTTGCACAGTTGATTGTTAAATCTGCGTTGGAACGCAGAGAATCCAGAGGCGCACATTATAGACTTGATTACCCGAAACCGTTTACGGAAGGTAATCATAACTGTATTATTAAAGGAGAAGGAGAACCTAGTTTTGTTAAATAGATTTTATATAGAAGAACACGTTAAGGAAGCATTGAAGGAAGATATCGGTTTTGAGGATATTACAACAGATAATCTGACAGATGAAAACGATAAGATGAAAGTTTATTTGAATACAAGAACTGACGGCGTTTTTTGCGGCAGAGATGTATTTGAAGCTGTGTTTAGAATCCTTTCTGATGATGTGAGAGTTAAGTTCTTTGTAAAAGACGGTGATTCTATAAAAAAAGGTGATAAATTAGCGGAGATTTCAGGTTCAGCCAGAGCTATTTTGACAGGTGAACGTACTGCACTTAACTATGTTCAAAGAATGAGCGGAATAGCTACTGAATCAAGACGTTATCAAGACGCTATCAAAGAGTTTGGTGTTAGAATGGTTGATACAAGAAAGACTACACCTAATTTCAGAACTTTTGAAAAGTATGCTGTTAAAGTCGGCTGCGGATATGTTCACAGATATAATTTATCTGATTGCGCGATGATTAAGGATAATCACGTGAAATTTGCAGGCTCTATTACAAAAGCTGTTAATAAACTCAGACAATCAATTTCACATGCTCATAAGATTGAGGTGGAATGTGATACACTTGCTCAGGTTAATGAAGCGTTGGAATGCAAAGCTGATATTATTATGCTTGATAATATGACAAATGAGCAAATGAGTGAGGCTGTAAAAATTATCAGACACAGAGCGATTGTTGAAGCAAGCGGGAATGTTAATTTAGATACATTAAGAGAGATTGCAAAGACAGGTGTTGATATTATATCTTCAAGTGCAATTGTTGCAAAAGCGCCTACTCTTGATTTAGGCTTGGATTCATAATTTATGGCAAATATTGATTATAAATCAGTTTTAAAATGTATTTCGACCCTGTTCAATATTAATTTGAACAGTGAAGAGGGTGAGAGCGTTGTTTTTGAACGTTTGGCTCAGGTTATTGAGTTTGATTATGCGGGAATATATTTTTTAAACCCTGAATCTGCCCAGTTGAAATACTCTTCAACCACAAGCGAAATTAATTCGATTTTTAAGTTGTCTTCGGATGATAAAAAAAACTTGTATTCGGCAGAAGGTCTGGTTTTTAACGGTAGTTCAAGATTAGCAAAGGTTTTGGAACTCGGGTTTTATAAATCATTTGTTTTGGAAAAACTCATTGTGGGACAGACTGTTTACGGGTTTATTTTGTTAGCTTCTAGGCAGCCAAAGTTTTATGACGATGATTCAAGTGTTGTTTTAAATGCGTGTGCAAAGATTTTAGCATATGTTATTAAAGATGTGGAGCTTTCGAATGTTTTTAAGCTACAGTTGAAAGCATTGAAAGACGGTATTGTTGAGAAGAACAATGCATATAAGATGATAAAAGAACAGAACGAAAAAATCCTTGAATCCGAGAAGATTAAAATGGAGTTTCTGGCAAATGTTTCACACGAATTGAGAACACCTTTGAATGCAATATTGGGGTTTTCTGAGATATTATCTACCGGTGTGCACGGTGATTTGAACGATAAGCAGCAAGAGTTTATATCTGATATCAGGGTATCCGGGTTACATTTGCTGGGTATGGTGAACGAAATACTTGATATGTCAAAGATAGAATCTAATACTGTCAAACTAGTTTGTACGGAGTTCTTTATTACACGTGCATTGACAGAAGTTGTGAATATTTTGAAACCGCTTGCCAAACAAAAAAATGTTAGGTTGATAATTGATTACGAAGAAGACTTTGAGGTGTATGCCGATTATCAAAAGTTACAACAGATTTTATATAATCTTGTGAGTAACGCTATCAAATACAGTCCGAGTGACGATGAAGTTGTTATAACTGCTGAAAAGGCTAAGAAAGAGTTTGTTTTAAAAGTTCATGATAACGGAATCGGGATAGATGAAAAGTATCACGGCAAGATTTTTGCAAAGTTTGTACAGCTGGACAGCGCTTATACAAAGAAAGAAAGTTCAACGGGATTGGGTCTTACTATAACAAAAGAATTAACAGAGCTGCACGGCGGCAAGGTTTCTGTCGTTAGTGAAGTCAATAACGGTTCAACGTTTATAGTTAGTATCCCTCTAAAAAAACAAAAGGTGTAGTTAAAACTACACCTTATTAACTGTGTTTTTATTTTGAATTATGTTTCATTTGGTTGAATGTATCAGTGTTATTAGTTTTCAACACTGAGTAATCTATTTTGTTAGCTTGCATAGCTTCAACATTTGCAGTTGCAAGAGCTTTTTGTTTTTGTCTTTTAGCTGTTTGAGCGTATACTATTCTTGGAAGAACTATACCCAAGAAAGCAGGTACTAACGCGATTGTTGCTGCACAAGAAGTGATAGAGTTCAATGTTCTTGCACGTTTAACGATTTTGTTAGCGTGACCTTTTTTAGCAGGTTTCAACAAATCGATAAGTTTGTTAGCGAATTCTTCGCTTGAAGCTGCAAGGTCCATAATAGTTTTGTTAGCAGCTTTTCTGTCTTTGCTCTTAGCCAACTCTTTCAAATTAAGACCGTGGTCTTGGAATACAGTTTTACCGTCTTCCATTGTATTGAATATTTTAGCTAAGCTGCCGTTGTTTTTATCGATATAAGTTGAGAAAGTAGACAATTTTTCTTTTGAATCAACTTTGCTGTAGATAGCGTTCAAATCTTTAAGGCTGTATGGGTTTATACCGCTAACAGGATTAATAAAGTCAATGAATTTTTTGAAACCTTTAAGTTTTTGTTCAGGGTGGTTTTGAAGAACGTAACCTGAGCCGTTTTCATAGCTGCTTACAAGAGCTTTAGAAATCATTGGTACGCCAAATGTAACAGCAGCAGTTGAAGTGATATCTCTTGTTAAGATTTCAGGAATTTCTGAGTAATCTTTCTTTTTAGTGTTAGGATCTTCCGGAGCTCTTTTTACAGCAGTATGGATACGAGGACCAAGCAACCCGCCAGTTGCCAAAACTGTCATAAGAGCCGGAGTGAAGTTATTACCGTTAAATTCAAGGTTACGAGCTAAGGCATCAAATTTACCTGTGAAAGAAACTTTGTTTCCGTTATTATTAGGTTTTTGAGCTGCATTATTGTTAGCAGGAGCTTGAGCCGGTTTATTAGCTGCAGCCTGTGTTTCGTTATTAGGAAGTGCTCCCGGAGGAACAGGGTTGATTAGGCTGTAAAGTTTAGGAACGGTAGAAACAGCACCGATAGCAGAAAGAGCTGCTGCGATGTTTGTAATACCACGTTTTACAAGGTTTGCATTTGTTTGTTTTTTAGTATAATCAACAGTTACGTCAGCAATTTGTTTGTTTTTCAATGTGTCTTGAGCATAACCTCTAAGACCGTCTACGAAAGAGCCGGTTGAGTATGTTTGACCGTCAAACTTAACTTTATTAACCATAGAGTATTCAGAGCTGTTAGAAGTATGGTAATCGTTGAACATTTCAACAATTTTAGCTTGTTGTCTTTTAACGGCTTTTTTTCTAAGTTTTGATTTACCTGCACGTGCAGAATATGTATCTAATTTTTCAATTTCTTGAACGGCTTTGTTTATGAAGTTAGTTTCAGCGGCTTTATCAGCAGCGGCGGTTGTAGCTTGAACAGCTTTTGCAACACTATCTTTGTAGAAAGATGATTTTAGTGCGCCGGTTGAAGCGTGAGAACCGTTTTCAACTGTCTTTGTTAAAGTATTACCCAATCTTTTGATAAGAGATGAGTTAGTGAAAGTTGATTTACCAACGAATTTCTTAGCACCGAGCAATACAAGCATAGGAGCAAACATCAAGAATGGACCTGAGAGTCCTTCTCTTAGGAATACTTCAGCACCTTCTTTAAGGTTCATATTTTTAAGGCTAAATTTTTTCTTTTTATCATCATCGGTTTTTTCGATACCACGATTAAGACCTTCCCATGTTCTTGGAACAGTCATACCGATAGTATCTTGAACGATGAAAGAAGTTGCAAACCCGCCATTTTCAATACCTTGCATAATTGCGCCAGGCAAATCAGCTAAACCCTTAAAGTTAGTGTTAACATTACGGTTATTATTTTTCAATTGTTTGTTGTCGTAGTTTGCTGTTGAGTTAATTGAATTTACTTTCAAAATTTAAACCTTCTATTAAAATATACACAATAAAATACACAGTTAATATTAAAAAGTTCTGTAAATGTTAAAATTTGCCTTTTTGTTACAAACTTCTCTGTTTATTGTTACAAAACTCTTATTGATATGACACCCCTTAATTAGTCTTGATTGAACATTTCTGTACATTGTACACTATTTTTCAAGGTTCGACAAGTGTAAACTTTACAATTGTTAATATGAGGCATGAAAAAAGCCTTTGATTATTATTCAAAGGCTTATGCTTTTAGGTTGATACAAAGGGCTGTTATTTGTTGTTCTTCTTGCGGATAAGAAGCTTTCATCCTTTGTAGATTCTTTAAATTTTTAGCGCAACTTGAAATTGCGTCGTCGCTAACTTCTCTTAGCGGCGATGATAATAACTTGAAAAATTCTTGCATTTATATCGCTCTCTATAATTTATAAATCTTATTTACATATATATAAAGTATATACTTTTAAATTAATTGCCTTTTTTGTTGCATGATTGTGAAGTTTTGTAACATGCTGTAAATTATATTGTTGAAATTGTTGTAAAAAGGTTTAAAAACTTATTTATATGGGCTATAATGTTAATGAATAGAGTTTTAATTTTGGGGCTATTATGAGAAAGATATATATTTTTTTGTTATGCGTATTTTGGGGTGCATTTAATATTTCGCATGCTGATACTTTTGTTTCAAAGAAAGGTGTTTTTGGCGGGATAACGTCTGAATTATACGGGCATGTTACTGTGGGTGCGTATAAGGAATTAGATTATTACAAGGTTACCCCTGTATCTGAAATCCTTAATAATAACGATAGTGCAATTATTACTAGTGGAAAGTTTGTTTATAGCTCTATTAATAGCGTTGGTGATTTGACTGTTAAGTCATCCAACTTTAATCATGGTTCTTCTGCTTCATCTGGCGGTGCGATTTCTATAAACTCTGTTTTAGAAGACAATTTAACAACGCTTACAAGTAATACTTTTAATAACAACAGCGCTACAAACGGCGGAGCTATATATGTTAAAGAAGGTAATGTTGTAATAAACAAGAACACATTTGGTTCTTATGCTAATAATGGTAACCATGCCACTGAAAATGGTGGAGCTATTTATAACGAGGGTTCAAATACAAGTATTACATCGTCTAAATTCTCTAACAATAGTGCTAAAAATGGCGGTGATATTTATAACTCTGGTACATTAACGATAAAAAAATCAACATTTGGTTCAAATCCTAAAAAGATAACTATAAGCAAGAAAACAAAAGTTGTATATGGTGAATCTAATGGAGATACAGATATTGTTATACCTGATTTAATGGATAAAAATCTAATACATTATACTGATAAAGGCGTACCATTTTATGCAGGTTCTTATGCTGAAGTTGGTGGTTCTATATTTAATAGTGAATCAGGTGTTTTGAATGTTTCATCCTCAACTTTTAACCAGAATCGTGCAGAGAAGGGCGGGGCTTTATATAACGCAGGTACATTAATATCAAATAAGAATACTTTTAAAAATAACAGTGCAACAAATGGCGGAGCTATTTATAATGACGGTTATGCTGAGATAACGAAAAATACCTTTAAAACTAATAGTGCTGTTTCAGGTGGTGCAATTTATAATGCGGGTGAAGCTAGTATTACGTCTTCAAGTTTTAGCTCAAACAAAGCCGAATCAGGTGCTGCGATTTTTAACGAGGGTAATGCTAATATTACTTCTTCAAGCTTTTCTAAGAATAATGCTACTTTAGGTGGTGCTGTTTATAATACAGGTAAAACGGAAGTTTTTGCCGGTAAATTTACATCTAATAAGGCAACGTCAGGTGGTGCGACTTATAACACCGGAACTTATACATCCGATTATAAAACATCTTATTCTTCAAACTCTGCAAAAAACGGTGGAGCTATATTCAATAACGGCACAATGACATTAAATTCAGGAAGTTTTTCTAAGAATAGTGCAATAGGTATTGCAACAGAACGTGATGTAACATTTGAGAAGAAGGATTACAAGCTTGCTGATATGGACGGCGGTATGGGCGGTGCTATTTATAATGCCCAAGACGGTGTTCTTGATATCAATCGTTATGAATACCTATCAGGTAAAAAAACAAAGTATTCTAATCCTGTTTTTTCAAGCAATAAAGGATTAAAAGGCGGCGCTATATTTAATGAGGGTACGCTTGATATTGATTATGCAAATTTTAAGTCTAATAAAGTGACTGCACCGAACCAAAATTCTATTGTTGAAAAGTGTAAGGAACCGGATCAGTTGTATTATTCTCCGGTTGGCGGAGCTATTTGTAATTCCGGTACTATTCTTTCTGATACCCAGTTTTTAAATGAAAAAAATAATTATGTTTATAATATTGTAAAAGACGGTTATATTGGGACTGATACCATAGGTGAACATCAGGTCTTGTATAAAAATACTGAAGCTAAAGACGGGGTAGTATTCACATATAGTACTGATGAAAAAGATGTCACTAAATACAATATTATAAAAGAAGAAGAACAGTATATTGTTTTTAACGGAAAATATTATGATACAAGCCTTGTGGATAAATCTGTTGATTATGATAAATCAATGCAATTGACCGATACTCAGGTTGTTGTTAATGGCAAGCTTTTGGATTTTGCAGGTTTGACAGCTGTTGAAGGTAAAGATTACGTTGCAGATACAAACCTGAATCAGTATAGTATTGTCGTTAACGGATTGGTGTATTCAACAGAGAGCGCTGATTCTCAAAAATTTGTTAACGGCTTAACAAATATCAATGAAGATCAATTTGTTTATAATGGTAAGGTCTACGATACTTCTAAAATTGAAAGTAACGGTTACAATTCAGGCGTTTATATAAATTCCGACCAATTATTGTATAATGGCAAAGTTTATAATATATCTGATTTAAAACCAAAAGATTATGAACAGGGCACACAATTAGAGAGTGATGAACTTGCTTATAACGGAATTGTTTATAAATATGTTGAAAAATGGGTTTCAGGTTCTCATGCAACACCAATGGGCGATGGTAAAGTTTATTACCGAACTTCTGCAGTTCTCGTTGATAAAATTTATTCTGGTGAAACTCCTTCTTATGACAAGGATACAAGAACAGTAGGTTATAACGGTTTATATTATAACGTTATCAGAACCGGTGACAGTAAATTTGAGGATTCTAGTTATGTTCAGGTTGAAATTGACGGAAAGTGGTATGAACTTGCACCTGATAATGTTCAGGTAGAGAAGGTTTATGTAGCACCTTCTAACTTGAAAAACGGTCAAATAGTTGTAGACGGCAAAATATATGACTTTAGTAATAAAGATTTGAAACCTGTTGATTATTTACCTACAACTAATTTACAAACAGGTCAAATAGTTGTAGACGGCAAGGTTTATACTTGTTTTACAGATGAAAATAAGGATAAAGGTGTTGTTTATATTCCTAACCCTGATAAAGATAAGGGTCAGATTGTTCATGACGGTTTGATTTATGATATAAACGATGAGAAGTCTGCTACTAAGGGTGAATATTATATCAAGTCAGATATGACTATTACTAATGCTTCGTTCTCATCTAATACAGCAAGTTCAAAAGTTCATTATGAAATTACGGATGATAAAAAAGTTGTTAATTTATCTACAGGCATGGGTGGTGCTATTTATAATTCTTCAGAAGGCCTTGTAAAAATAACCGATACCAAGTTTAGCAAAAACTCTGCGGCACAAGCAGGTGGTGCTATATATTCTGCAGCACCAAACGGTACCTTAGAAATTGACGGTTCTACCTTTACTTCAAACTCTGCAAAATCTATTGCAACTACTGTCACTACCGTTACTGACCCTAAGACGAAAAAGGAGTCAAAAGTTACTAAAAAAGAGAATGCCGGTGATGGTGGTGCTATCTATACTTTAAGTAAAACTTCTATTAAGAATTCTACGTTTAAATCTAATGTATCATATAGGACAGGCGGTGCAATATTCTCCGGCGGTGATTTGACAATTGATAATTGTACATTCCAATCGAATAAATCGATGATAGAAGCCGGTGCTATTTATGCGGCGGGTAAAACAAATATTACAAATACAACCTTTACTTCTAACACTGCTAATATATATGGCGGAGCGGTTTACGCAGCTGGTGATGTAACTATTTCTGATTCGATATTCAAGTCAAATACTTCAAAATATCAGGGTGGAGCATTATTTGTATTGGGTGAAGTTGCGCAAAAGAACAATACTTTTACAGGTAACACCGCAGAGGAAGGCGGAGCTGTTTGTGTATATTTTTCAGGGAATGCTTGGTTTAGGATTCCGGGTATATTTACTGACGGGGTAGCAAAAGTTGTTGTTGATAACAAGGCTTATGAATATACGGATGTTTCTGTTGAAGAAAAAGAAGGCTATACAAAAGTTGGACATGTATATTATAAATTAGACGAAAAATCAGTAGAAACATTAGAAGAACCGGTTGAAAACGGAGTTCAGGTTTCTGACGGGAGTGAATTTATAAATAATACTGCTAAAACAATGGGCGGGGCTATTGTAAATTACGGTAATCTATATCTTAATGGCACTCATTTTGACAATAATAAAGCACAACAAGGCGGAACGTTGTTTAATAGAGGAACTGCAATTATTCAACAGGTTGTTTTTGAGAATACTAAAAAGAAAATAGCTGCTATTGGCGGATATATTGTCAATGTTGGCGAAATAATTGCTATTGGTTCTTCATTTGATAAAGGTTTGGCTTTAGGTGACGGCGGCGCTATTTATAATCAGGCTGTGTCATTGAATTTGTATAATAATACTTTTGAAAACAATCAAGCAGGTTATAGAGGCGGCGCTATATATCATAGTGCAGGAACTTTGACATCTGCAGAGAATACTTATAAGAAAAATGTTGCAAGTATTGGCGGTGCTATATTTGCACAAAAAGATGTTAATCTTTCAAAGGATAACTTTGAAGAAAACACTGCTTATTATGGCGGAGCTATTTATAGTGTTGTTAATCAAGAATTAGATTCTAACGGAAGACCTGTTGTTGATAAAGACGGGAAACCAAAACCTATTGTTAATGCCGAATTAACGATAAATGACACTACATTTACGAAAAATAAAGCTCAGCTATATGCAGGTGCTATTTACACATTAAATACTAATATAACAGGGCATAATGTTACATTTGAAAGCAATTCTGCAGGATTATACGGCGGAGCTATTTTGATTGCAGGTGAAAAGGACATTGCGTATATTGACAGTTCTAATTTCAAAGAAAACAAAGCAAATATGTATGGTGGTGCTATTTATAATGCGGGTACTTTGAATATTAATGTTCCAAAACCTCCAAAGGAAGACTCCGATGATAAAGATAAAGATGAAGATAAAGATAAAAAAGAGGCTGTCCAAGAGCCGGAAGTTACTTTTACTACGACATATTTTACTAAGAATTTCTCTGATAACGGCGGGGCTATTTATAATGACCCTAAAGGTAAAATTGATTTAAGAGATGTTGTATTTGAGGGTAACTATGTTACTTGTAACGGTGGTGCTATCCATAATGCAGGCTATATTGATATCACTGACAGCAAATTTATTGGTAACTATGCTTATATCAAATCAAAAGAAAACAAGGGCGGTGCTATATATAACAATTTAAACGAAAAAGGCGATGCTTATTTGAAGGCTGTAAATACTATCTTTACAGGTAATTATGCTGATTGGGGAGGAGCTATTTATAATGTTGCGACACTCACTTTAAAAGATTGTATTGTCGGGGTTTGTGAAGGATATGAAGAAGGCAACCATGCAAAGACTGGTGGTGCTATCTGGAATAGTGGTATTGTTAACCTTGATAATACTGTATTAAATGGCAACTATGCAACAAATAATGGTGGAGCTATTTATAACTCAGGTACTGTTAATAGTATAGGCGCTGAGTATGGCAAGAATAATGCAAATAACGGTGGTGCTATTTATAATTCAGCTACCTTGTTTATAAATACTATAGCAGATGAGACTGATAGTTCAGGTATATTTGATTTGAAGAAAACTGTGTTTGAAAATAACACTGCAACGACTAACGGTGGTGCTATATTTAACTCTTATGTGCTTGAAATTGGTATAAATAATAAGTCTAATGAAACTCTTGTTAATCTTTATGATTACAATGAAGAGAATCAAATAGCTTTATTCTCTTCTAATACAGCTAAAAACGGCGGTGCTATTTATAGTTCAAATACTATTTATATGGGTAATGCAGCGTTTGTTGGTAACAAAGCGGAAGGCGGCTCCGGTGGCGCTATTTATAATACGTCTTATATTTTAGCTTCAAACACTTTGTTTGACGGAAACAGTGCAACAAATAACGGTGGTGCGATTTATAGTAATTCTACTAATAATGTTTATATAAGAAACAGCAGATTTACTAACAATCAGGCGAATAACGGCGGAGCTATTTATTCAAAAACTCTTAAGTTTTATGATGATGATAACAAAAATAAACCTTTATCAATAGGTAACACTAATTTTGGTATGTATGATTCTACTACAGGTACTGTTAGCGGAGGTAACCATGCCGTTAATGCCGGTGGTGCTATTTATTTAGACAGTAATAGTTATGCAGAGATATTTGATTGTAACTTCTATGGTAACAGCGCAGGTAACAATGGTGGTGCTATTTATGTTGGTGAAAAATCTGTACTAACCCTTATTGATTCATCGTTTATAAATAATACTGCGGGTAATTTAGGCGGTGCTATTTATGCTGATAAAAATTCAGAAGTATGGATATATGCAGAAGGCAAAAATGTATTATTTGAGGGTAACAAAGCAGGCGGTCAATCAAGTGCTATCCATTTGAACAATGCTAAATTATATCTTACAGCAACACATGATTATTCAATTACAATAAATGACTATGTAACAGGGACAGGTACTATTTATGCTGAGGGTAAGATTAATCTTGTAAACGAAGATTTTGTTTCAGGTAAAACTACGACACTTGTATTAAAAGATGCTTATTTAAATCTTGCAAATAACAGGATTAATACTTTATCGCTTGCAAGTTTTTCAGCGGATAAGACTTCTCGTTTGGGAATTGATATAAGCTTAAAAGACAGAACCTCTGATAAGGTTCAGGCAACAAATGTTGAATCTGTTACTCCTGTAAACGTCTCTTCTGTAAACATCGTAACCAACTCAAAAACACCGGTTACAATCAACATTGGCAAGGACTCTATTGTAAGCAGCATAAGCGCGAAGACAGCAGAATCAGCAGAAGCTACGTACAAATTAAAATCATACTACGACGAAAACGGACTACTTAGAGTAGTAGCATACGGTCAGAGGGCAAAACCTTCAGCTGTAGCAGCTCCTGTAGCAGCACAGATTGGCGGATATTTAACCCAAATCAACTCATACGACCAGGCATTCATGAATATGGATATGAATATGCTTGTACCGCGTTCTGAACGCGAAGCAATGCAACAAACTTATAGCTGCGAAAACAAAGACGGTATCGAATACAACGGCAAAGGACTCTGGAACAGACCTTACGCAACCTTTGAACGCGTAAACTTAAACAACGGCCCTAAGGTAAACAATATCGGATACGGAAACTACTTTGGCGGCGACGCAGATATGAAACAACTCAACAACGGCTGGAGAAGACAGTTCAGTGCGTATGTAGGTTACAACGGCTCTGTACAGGATTACGACAGACAATCAATCGACCAGAATGGCGGCACAGTGGGCGTAACAGAAGTATGGTATAAGAACAACTTCTTTACGGGTTTAACACTCAACGCTGGCGCTAACGTAGCACAAGCAAGTACAGACCTGGGCAGAGAAAATATGCCGATGTTCATGACCGGTATTGCGAGCAAAACCGGATATAACTTTGAGTTCAAGGAATGTAAGTTCATCGTACAACCAAGCTTACTACTTTCATACTCGTTTATTCATACGTTCGCACACGACAACGGATTGGGCCATAGAGTGAGCTCATCACCGCTGAATGCAATACAGGTAGCACCTGGAATCAAGTTCATTGCTAATCTTAAGAACGGCTGGCAGCCATACTTCAATGTAAATATGCGTTGGAACATTATTGATAAGACCCACTTTGCACTACAGGACGTAACAATTCCGGACATGTCAATCGATCCGTATGTAGAGTATGGACTTGGCTTACAACGCAGATGGGGCGAAAGGTTCACGGGATTCGGTCAGGCGATGATAAGAAACGGCGGCAGAAACGGCGTTATGCTCTCCTTCGGGTTTAAATGGCTTATCGGCAGATAGTAAATAATTCATAAAAATGATAAAACTGGTAAGGGTACTTGAGGGTATATTCTTCAAGTACTCTTGAATACTGTTGTTGGAGTTGTGATAGTCTTTCTTCTTTGGAACCATTTAAAATAAGTTCCTGTACGGATATTGAATAATAACCATTATCTTTTGCACAGATTGTTGAGAATATAGGACAATTCAGCATTAGTGCAAACCTCAAAACTCCTAATGGTAATTGGATTGTATGGTTTAATAACTGTGATTTATAGTTCGCTTCAGTGCTACCTGCAGAAAGCCTGTCTCCTGCCATAAATACAAATTCTCCGTTATTCAACTTCTCTTGAATCTCTATAGAAGTTTGTATATCAATGTTTTCAACAGGGTATAAATGTACAGAATCTTTCTGATTTGAAATTTCGTTTATAAATCTATTAAATATCTCACATTGACTAGCCTGCAAAAATACGTTTATTTTTACATTCGGAATGTTTGAATCAGCAATAAGAGCTCTCATCATCTCAATATTACCAATGTGGTTGGTTATAAAAAACGCACCCTGTTTATTATTTATAAGTTCAAAAATTTTGGCTTTTGATTCCGTGTTTGCAAAAGTTATATTTTTATAATTATTAGAGTATGCAAGCATTTTATCAATAAGAGAATTTGAATAGTTTAATGCTTGTTTAAAAGAGTTTATAAAAGAAGGTTTATATTCCTTATTTTGAGTAAAGTCATATAATACCTGAAAGTAATTTTTTGAAGCACTTATTATATCTTTTTTGAGTATAATAGTTCCTAATGTTATAAAGAACGCGATTACCCTGACCGGAACAACTCCAAAATGTTTAAAAATCCACCAGGTGAGTTTTAACCGTTTTTCACCTGCAGACACTTCTTTTTTATTAAACCATTGTTCGTTTTGTTCCATTATATTTTGCATTCCAATAATGTATAATTAAATGCACCTATATTTTGATAAGTGTGTGTAAGTGTAAGACCTGAATTATTAACCAGTTCTATCATTTCAGCCATAGTGTACATTTTACTGTAACCGTTTGCCATACAGGTAAAATATAATGAAGTGTGTGTAAGTGCGAGTTTTGCCCCGTCGAATACCTGATTGTCGGTAAAAGGTTCTAAAATATAGATATAGGTTCCTTTTTGAGCAGATTCTTTAATCCGTGTAAGGATTGATTTGATTTGGGTTTTTGAAAAACAGTCAAGAAACTGACTCATAAGGATTGCACCTGAAAACTCAGGCATAGGTCTATTTTCATCAAGAATATCTGTAGAATAAAACTTACATCCTTGAATCGTTCCTTTGATAGAATTGATGTTCTCTTCTAAATCGAGCATTGTTATATCGATATTCGGGTTGTTATTGAGACAGACTTTTTCAAACTTTCCTGTATTACCGCCAATATCAAATATTTTAACCGGATTTTTTGCAGAGATGATTTCGTAAATAATGTCAAAGCAATTATCAGAATAAAAGTTGTCGAATTCGTACCAGCCCTTTTTGAAATCCTCAGAAAAGTTTGGCAATTCCGGATAAATAGTATCGTTATCCTTGTAAAACTTTTTAAGCCCCATAGGTTTTTCTTGCAAGAACGATTGTGTAAGTTCGTTTGCACCTAAATAGCAGCAGTTTTTGATGAAGTTAAAATTGACCTTTGTCATATCGTCATATAAGAAGCATTCTCCTGTTTTTGTCGGTTTGAATTTGTTATCTTCTTTTTCAACAATATTAGTTACTTCTGCAACCTCTAATAGTGTTCTTGCTATATATTCATTCAGGTTTAGTTCTTGAATAATTTCATCTACTGTTTTGGGTGAAGCATTTATTGATTCTAAGATTTTAAGCTCTAAAAGCGCTGAAATTGCTTGAAATGTCAGCGGGGCAAAAATTATTTTTTGTGCATCGTTTAAAGCGTTGATAGTTGAATCATTTCGTTCTTTACGTCTGTAGTTTATTGTTTTCATGGTAAAATTTTACCATGAAAATATTTATTATAAGAATAAATGAACTATTAAAAATAATTGATAAATCTTCGTTTGAAGCTATTTATAAATCAGAAAAACGTAACATTGAATCCCAACTGGGTCGTTTCTTTACAAGATATATAGCTTCAAATATTTATAAGGTAGAAAATACAGAAATAGCTGTAAAAGATAAAAAACCGTATTTTATGAATTCAGATATATGTTTTAGTATTTCACATTCAAACGAAGTTATCGGAGTAGTGTTTTCCGATGAAGAAATCGGGCTTGATATTGAACAATTTAAACAAAGAGATTTGAATCGATTAAGCGATTATTTTAAAAAGAGTTTTAAGACATTGGATGAGTTTTATCAATACTGGACTTTGTATGAAGCTAACTATAAGAGTAAACTTAAAGATGATTTTTGTAAGACTTTAAAGTTTGAGGATTATTTCGTTTCAGTTTCATCAGCGAATAATAGTGAACTCAAGATGTATGAAGCGGCTATTCCGACAGAGATTACCAAGCCCATTGAGCTTATTAACTTGAAGCTTGTGAACGATAGCAACATAAATGATATAAAACTTGTAATAAATGAGATAAACACTGCGTCTTTAGAGGTTTTACCTCCGTTAGCCATAAATATGGAATAATCTATACTGAACCCCAGAATCAAGAATACAGATAATATATGAAATACGTTTATCGGTTGAAATAATACTGTTAAGGCAATGCTGAAAATTGACGCTATTGTTGGACTTATCATTATTTTTAACGCTTTTTTAGGGGTGTAGCATATTGAAAGAACAGTAAAATATATTAGGAATATAAACGGCATAATATGCAAACATTTTATACGAATATTTCTTATAATCTCAGAAATACTGTTTACAAGATTTATTGACGGCAGATTGTTTACTTTATCAAAAACAATCATGTAAAGTGTGTTTTTGTTTAATGAAAACTGTTTTACAATTGACAGTTTGGAGATATCCGTATGAGCGAACGCTTCTGTTTTTAGCTTTTTGCGCTGTTCTTTAGTCAGAAATGTTGCATAGTCATCTAAATTATTCTCATATAGTGCTTTTGCAAGGTTTTGGTTTTCTTTTTGTTTCTTTGAGGAAGGAATAAAATCTGATACGCCAAGCGTTTCTGCATTTATTTCGGATTTGAGCTTCTCTTGTTTTAATAAGATATCATCAAGGTTTTGCCCTGTTGTTGTTATAAACGAAATATTTTTTGTGTTGAATATTTCCGAATTCAGTGTTTCAGCTTTTAATAGTTCTTTTTGAGGGGTATAGAAGGTTTTTATATCGTCACTAAATCGAATATGACAAAGTCCTAAAACAATAATTATAACGGGTATAATTATTAGTTTTTGTGAGAATTTGAATTCAGGCAGTTTTGAATAGTTATCCGGTAGTTGAAATTTTGGGAATAACAGCATTATAAATGAGTAAACTCCAACAAGACCGGTTGCTGTAAATATACCTATTTGTTTTATTAGCTCAACATCGCTAAACATCAGTAATAAGAACGCAATGACGGTTGTAAGCATTGAAACCGTCAGGCTTTTTATAATATTTTGTTTGCTGATAATATAATGGAACGAGTAATCAAGGCTTATCCCGATAAGCGAGGTGCCGAAGACTATTGTTAGAATGTGCAGGTTTTTAAACACCAGTATTGTCGAAACTATACCGGTTACAAATCCAAAAAGTATGCTTAATGCTATAGGAATAAACACTTTATATGAATTAAATCGGGTTTTACAAAGGAATAAAAGCACAAGTGTTGAAATTATACAGATGATGTTTATCTCAAATGCTGATTTTTGGCTGGTTTTATATGTATGAATCGGGCTTCCGCAAAGGTAAATCTTGCTGTTTGTAGGTTGAAAGTTTTCGAGTTTTTTTATGTCGTTGTTGTCGGCTATATTTAACGGAATTTTTGTATAATACTTGCCGTTATAGTATTTTGTTTTGTTCAGGTTTTGTAAGCTTAAAATATAATCCGTTACAAACAGATACGGGTCTTTGTCGGGAGTTTGAACCATAAATCCTATAGGATTGTATAAAAGTGCTGTGCTTTCTTTTGCTATTTCACGGTAACGTTTTGCTTTAAGTAGTTCTCGTTTATGCTCTGTTAAAAAACTTGTCGGAGACGACTTATAGTACTCTATCAAATCATCAAATTGAGAGGTGTTTTGACTTAATTCTGCGCGTGTTTGTATAAGCGATTCTTCGCTATCGCTTTCTATTATTACGTTTAGAGTAGAAGAATATGTTTTGGAGAGTTGTAATAATTGGGCTTGTTCAGGGTTGTTGGGGTTCAAAAACGCATCTAAAATATCTGTTTTTACTCCTTCAAACCTAAAAAAACAGAATATTAGTATTGAAATGATTATTAAAATTTTTCTCATTTATTAAACCAAATTGTTGTCTTACCTGAATTTTTCGTCGTTATAACTATTTTTGTTATATAGCTTGCCCCCTGGATTTCTATTGAGCTAAGATACTTTGCGCAGCTGTGCGATTGTTTGGGGATTAAGCCTAAGTTCCAGTTGTTATTTGTTTTTTGAAAATAGAACGTAAAAATTTTCTCTATTTTTGAATACGATTTTGTAGAAATTGCGTTAATAATATCGTTAATTTGTCTGTATTCAGTAGTATTGTAGGTTGTTACCATATTTGTCGGGTATGTTGTATGAAAAACGATTTCTTTACCTTTTACAAACTTAAAATTTCCTGAGGAATTAAGTTTTACGTTTGAATTCGGGAATGTCTTTTCTTGTCTGAAACGGCAGTTGATACTGCTCAACTCAGGTAATTCATTGGTTATTGTTGATAGTTTTTGAGGGTGTTCAAAAACATTTGCATAACTAGACTGACAAAAAACGATAGTTATTACTAATATTTGAAAGAGTTTCTTAAACATTTTCAACACCTTTTTTTAACATTTCCGGTGCGGTGTAGAGCGTTTCTTTCGTTCTGGTATCAACGCATATCTGCATAGATTTTGCTTTAAAAAGTTTTGTTCCTGTTTGAGCATCTGTAATAGTGTATTTGATGATTACTGCCGGTTCTATCTCTTTTAAAACACATTTGATATTCAGAACCTGATGAAGCTGTGCAGATTCAATGAATTTCAAATCCATTTTAGCAATCGGATAAGAAACATTATTTTGTGCCATTTGCATATAGCCAAAATTTAGTTTTTCAAACATTTCACTACGTGCAAGCTCAAGATATTTTAGGTAATTCCCGTGCCATACGATATTCATCGGGTCAAGGTCGCAAAACGCCACTTTTATTTGTGTATTGGATTCAAACTCTTTCATCTATTTCTTCCCTAAAATTCCTGATGAATATTTTGATGTTTCATCAACAAATTTGTAACTAATACTATTTGATAACAATTCCAGTTCTAAGTCAATAAATTTGTCAGGTTTTATAATATTTGAAAACTTTAGTTTTCTATATTGACCTGAGAGCTCAATATTGAATAGGTTTTTAGAAAAGTATTGTGCTAAATATAGTTGAACAACCCCCGGTACAAGCGGATAGTTATCGAAATGTCCTTTGAAGAAATTACAGTTTCTGTAAAAGAACAGTTTAATTTTGGCAGAATCTTTTGTGAGCTCTTTTTTTACAATATACGGTATTGAAAGGTTTAATCCGAATATGTTTTCAATTTCGGGCTTATCAATTTTTCCTGATTTTGTTTTTGGAATCTCATCTGTGAATTTCCATTTTTGCGGGATTATTTCAAAACTGTTTTTTAAAGTAGATTTTAGTTTTTTTGTCAGTTCTACAATCCCGTTTTTGTAAAAATAATCTTGACCTTCTGTAGTTAAAACAGCTAAACATGCGAGTTTATCTTTATGCTGAAAAATATAACAATCGTCGATAAAATCGCTATTGTTTAGTATAGTTTCAAGCTCTTGTGCGTTCACCCGTTTTTCCTGAATCTTAAATGTTCTATCGGTTCTGCCTTCGATTTTTATCTTGTTATTGTTTAGGGTCAGTTTATCATTTATAATAACCGGTGATACGGCAGAGAATGTTGTATGAACTAGTGTTGTGTCTTCCTTTGGCTCTATTTTGATACTTTTAAACAGTTCAAATTTATCATTTTCAGAATTCCTATGGGCAATTATTCCTGTTTCTGTACTACCATAGATTTCAATTACTTTATCAGAGATATTTCGTGTAAACTTAAAAACATCAGGTTTCAAGGCTGTGCCTGCAGAGAAAATATAATGCGGTTTGATAGCGGGTACATCATTATACTTTTGCATTTTTTCTAAGAATGACGGTGTTGTAATAAGACACGCATTTGGGGTGTTTATATCTTGTGGTGTTGAAATTTCATCTGTACAAAGTTTTGCACAGTTTAATGCCAGCATAAAGTGAAAAGTAAACCCGAACAGGTGTTTTGGTGTTGTTGTAGAGATAAATGTTAAATCTTGAGAAAACTCGAATTCTGATTTTAAGTCGTCAGATTCATCAAACAGGTTTTGAAGCGATTTCTTTGTTGTTTTTTTCTCTCCGCTGCTTCCTGATGTTTTAAAATGAATAAATACTTTTTCAGGGTCGATATGAGGGAATTCTGTTATGGGTTTCGCTTTTGCGAGATTTTTTTTCTCAAGTTGAATCTCTTTTTCAACAAAAATTCTTGCTAAGATTTCTATTATGAATTCAAAACAATCCAACTCAATCGGAACAGTATCTTCTGATAACGTTTGTATCTTATGAAGAACAAGTTTTTTTAGGTCTTTGACAGTCAAATCGTTTATGATAACCCTGTCATCATAAATATTGCTGTAAAAATAGTCTAAAAAATTAGCAATCATACTTCTTTTTGAACCTTAGTCTTATAATATATTCTATCGCAAAAAATAACCCTACAAGAATATATGATATGCAGCCATTGTATAGAGCCCAGATTTTTTCGCTTAAGAATACGGTGTATAGTGAGATACAGAAGTTACAGAACGTAAATACTGCCCAGATATATGTTAGTTTTCTTGTGTATTCAAGAGATTTAGGTTTGATATCGGGTTCCATAAGTCTTGCAATTCGTTGAATGACGGTTTCTTTCATAAACGAGCTGACAAAGAATAATAAGAAAAACCCGAAATTTATCAATACAGGATAGTATTTCAAGAGGTTACACTGCGTACAGTGAAAAACAATGATAACAAATATCATAACAAGTATAGGCAGAAGTTTAGTCATTGTTTTCAATGAGTTTCCACGCAGCATTAACAATATCATCAACTGTGCGAATCTGTTTGAATTCTTCCGGTGATAATTTCTTTTCTGTAAAACGCTGCATTCTGACTGCTATATCAACTGCATCAATGCTATCGAGGTCCAAATCTTCGTATAAATTAGCGTCGCCTGTAATCTTTTCTTCAGGCAATTCCATATCTTCTGTCAGGATAGTTTTTAATTCATTATAAATATCATCTTTTGTATAATTAGATGTCATGTCTATTTGTCCTCACAAACTCCGCTAAAGTGTTTATTGACGCAAAATGTTCTTTGTTTCTTTCTTTGTTAGAATCCATTGAGAGATTATACTTCTTTTTCAATGCCATTCCAAGTTCAAGCGCATCAATTGAATCCAATCCGAGCCCGTCAACAAATAACGGCTCTTCATCAATAATATCATCCGGTGTTATTTCATCCAATTCCAAAGTATTTATTATTAAATCTTTTATTTCATCCTTTAATTCCATACTTAGATTATATCATAAATCTATTTGTATAGCAGTGAAGTTATTATATTTGTAATATTCTTTTTTACGACAATTTCGTTATCGGATTTCTCAAGTTCTTCATTGATATTTATTTCACCGGCATAAGATAGCGTATACGTTACAGGTTTTGAACCGGCTTCATATATTGGCTGATTAATGAACAAAAAATCGTAATCTGTGTAATATTTCAATGCTGCGATATTAGCTTTAGCGCTCATTGCTATTGTTGCAGCACCTTTTCTAATCTTTGGCTGCTCATCTTTTCGGTGTCGGATTCCTGACGGAAAGATTATTATGTTGAATCCTGCTTCTATCATTTTTTTAGAATGGATTTTGAGGTTGTCGATTGTTTCATCTTCAAGTATAAATATTGATTTAATGATATTGTTTAAAAACGGGTTTTTACTCAAATCAGATTTTACAAGACAGGTTGTTCGCGGGATTAACGATATAAGGATAATAATATCAATAAAACTCGGATGAGTAGCTACAATAACGTTGTTTTTTAACGATTGAATCTTTTCTTTATCTTGAATCTCTAGTCTAATCATTCCAGTTGTTTTACATAGTGTGACAAAGAACTTCCAAAGATTGTGGATTGTATCAGAGTAGAAATATAGTAGTTTTTTGTCTTTTAAAAATATTTTTGCAATCGGGAATAACAGTAGATTAACGACAAGAGCGCCTATCCCAAAAAAGATAAAAAATAATATCATTGTTATTGAGCGCAACAGTCTAATCATTTTAAAAGCTCCAAAAATTCAGAAAAGCTTTTAATAGTATAAATAGGTTCAGGTGTAATTATACAGGCAAAACTTTTAGGGGTTTTAAAATTATCTGTATAGCAGAAAAGCGTTTTCTTTTTTGAGACAAGTGCTGTTATTAACCCGTTTTCAAAGGTTTTTTCTCCTGCTGAAACGGCATAATAAGGGGCTGTTATATTTTTTGATAGTGAAAGAACGCCTGTTAAATAGTTGTGAACAGAAGACGAGAACTGTATTGGCGAAACTTCGTTTTCTGTTTTATATTGTTCTATCAGTTTAAATAATCTTTCAAACTCGCCATATTGAGAAGCGAAAACAATGTTTTCAATACTTTCTTCGTATACTTTTAGAATATTTGTAAGAGCCAGCTTATCTAAGTTACTGAGTTTTCTTCTTAAAAGCATAGGAAGCTGTTTTAATATTTCAGAATCGGCTTCATTGCAAGATGAAAACTTTTTTATATTAAACGTAAATTCCATAACTTTATTATATAATAAAGTTATGGATATAGGGATTACGGATTACGAGGTTATTTGCAATTTAGGGGTTGGGATTGAAGAAGTTTATCAACGTACATCTGTTGGTGATAATAGTTATTTTGAGCTTTCTGAAACCATAATTAAGGGTAAACCTGTAAGGGTTGGCAGAGTTGATGTAGATTTACCCGAGATTAAAGAAGATATTTATAATACACGATGTAACCGTCTTATTTTAAAATGCTTGCAGATGTTGGATTTAAACCTGTTAATCGAAAAATACGGGCGGGATAATATAGCGGTTGTTGTTGCAACTACTAATACGGGAGTAGAAGAGCATGAGACAAGCGGAATTTCTAATCATTTTGAGCTAGGGAATCCTGCAGAATTTATCGCAAAACATTACGGATTTACGGGTTTTTATACAACGGTTTCGACTGCGTGCTCATCAGGGATTAAGGCATTTTCTATAGCACGTGATGTTATAAAATCGGGTTTGGCGGATTCTGCAATAGTTATCGGAGTTGATTCCCTTGCAAAAGTTGCTTTGTTCGGGTTTGATTCACTGGGTGTTTTGAGCCCTAATCCTACAACCCCTTTCTGTACAAATAGAGAAGGTATAAATATAGGTGAAGGCATTGCAGGTTTTGTTCTTGAAAAAGATATGGGGATAAAGATTTTAGGTATCGGTGAAACAACCGATGTTTACCACGCAACCTGTCCTGATCCTGAGGCTAAAGAAGCTATAAGGGCTATCAAAACCTCACTTTCAGAGGCGCAATTGAAGTCGCAAGAGATTGATTATATCAATTTACACGGAACGGGAACTGTTTCTAACGATTTAATGGAAGCAAACGCTATCAATTCTGTGTTTGGAACAGATGTTTTGTGCAGCAGTACAAAATCGTTTACTGGTCATTGCCTTGGGGCTGCTGCAGCTGTTGAGATTGCACTTTGCTGTAAGCTGTTAGAATCAGATAATCCATTATTGTACCCTAATATTTATGAAGATTATGATAGTAGTTTACCTGATATAAACCTTGTAAAGAAAGGTGAGAGAAAACCTGTTAAAGCTTGTTTGTGTACTTCATTCGGGTTTGGCGGAACCAATACTGCAATTGTTTTGGGAGGCGGAAATGATTGATTATGATTTAGCCGATATTCTTCCTCATAATCCGCCGATGATTCTTATTGATAGGGTTCTTGAATATGACCTGTCTGAAAAATATCTTGTATCAGAGGTTGTTATAAAAGAAGAGAGTATATTCTTTGACAAGAGTATAGAAGGTGTTTCTTCCACGGTAGGTATTGAGTTTATGGCTCAGACAATCGGGTGTTATGCTTATTTCAATAACGGATGTAAAACTCCAAAGATAGGTTTTTTGCTGGGTTCAAGATTGTATAATACAGGGATTGAGACTTTTAAAAAAGACGAAACTTATACAATTAAAGTTAAAGAAATATTTACAGACGAACAAATTGTTGCATTTGATTGTATAATATTTGATAAGGATGAAGAAGAGGTTGCAAGTGCAACGGTCAATGTGTATCAGAGCGATGATGCAGAAAGGTTTTTTACTGAAAATGAATAAATCGGTTTTGGTAACAGGTTCAAGTAGAGGGATTGGAAGAGCTATAGCTTTAACACTTGCTGGTTCCGGTTATGATATAGTTTTACACTGTTCAAATGATGTTACCAGATTAGATAACCTTAAATCAGAAATTGAAACCCTAGGGGTAGGCTGTAGAGCGTTAGCGTTCGATATAAAAGATAGAGTTCAAACCGAAAACATATTACTTGAAGATATTGAAAACCATGGTGTATACTATGGAGTTGTTTTAAACGCAGGTGTTGCTAAAGATAATCCGTTACCTGCTATGGAAGATTTTGAGTGGGACGAAGTTATCAGTACTAATCTGAACGGGTTTTATAACGTATTGAAACCACTATCGCTGCCGATGATACAAAACCGCAAGGGCAGGATTGTTACGTTATCTTCAATTTCAGGACTTACGGGAAATAACGGACAGGTCAACTACAGCGCTTCAAAAGCCGGAATTATCGGTGCAACAAAAGCACTTGCAAGAGAAATGGCAAAACGTAAGATTACGGTTAATTGTGTGGCTCCGGGGATTATTGAAACAGATATGACAAAAGATTTGCCCGAAGAAGCAGTTAAACAAATCCCTTTAAAACGTATGGGAAAACCGGAAGAGGTTGCAGGACTTGTTAATTATTTGATGAGTGAAAGTGCAGCGTATATAACAGGTCAGGTTATCTCTGTTAACGGAGGTTTGTATATATAATGGGCAAGCGTTGTGTAATTACCGGCATGGGAATAGCTTCTCCGTTAGGTTCATCTTTGGTGGGCGCATTTGAGCGTTTGAAAGATTATAAAAACTGTATAAGATACTGGAGCGAGCTTAATGAATATGACAAACTGAATACCCGTCTTGTATCAACTGTTGAAGGGTTTGAGGTGCCTGCTCATTTCGATAGAAAAGTTTTAAGAACAATGGGGCCTGTTTCTGTTATGTCTGTTGCTACAGCAGAATCTGCTCTTAAAGACGCAGGATTGTTAGGTGATGAAATTGTTTCATCTGCCCAAACCGGTGTGAGTTACGGTTCTTCAACGGGGTCTTTGAATTCAATATTTGATTTTTATACGATGTATTCTGAAAAAGATGCTAGAAACCTTAACTCAAGCTCTTATATAAAGATGATGTCACAAACTGCTGCTGTGAATATCTCATTGTATTTTAAGACCCACGGACGTTTGATTCCTACATCTACTGCATGTACATCGGGTTCGCTCGGGGTAGGTTACGCTTATGAGATGATAAAAAACGGTATTCAAACTGTTATGATAGCCGGTGGGGCTGAAGAAATACACCCTTCTCAAATCGGGGTATTTGATGTACTTTTTGCAACCAGTACAAAAAATGATACTCCTGATTTAACGCCGAGACCGTTTGATAAGGATAGGGACGGACTTGTTGTCGGTGAAGGTGCAGGAACGCTTATATTAGAAGAGTATGAACACGCAAAAGCACGTGGTGCTAAGATTTATGCAGAAGTAGTCGGGTTTGCTTCCAATACAGACGGAACACATGTTACAAACCCGAATAAAGATATGATGAAAGAATGTATGCAATTGGCTCTTGCCGATGCTAATCTCTCAGGCTCAGAAATAGGTTATGTTAATGCTCACGGTACAGCTACTTCCCGCGGCGATGTTGCAGAATCTAATGCTACTTTTGAAACATTTAATAGAGGTGTTCCTATTTCTACCATAAAGAGTTATACCGGTCATACCCTTGGTGCGTGCGGAGCAATAGAAACGATTTTATCCGTTCAGATGATGAATAATAATTGGTTCTGTCCTACATTGAACCTTGAAAATATTGATGAAGAATGTGCGCAGGGACTTGATTATATTATGAATGCCGGTCGTTCATTTGAGACTGAATATGTTATGACAAACAATTTTGCTTTTGGCGGGATAAATTCTTCGATTATTTTGAAGAAAATTTGATAAGTTTTGTAAATTAACATGGCAAAATTTTTATTTACGCTCCTTATTTAAACAGTGTTTATTAAAAAGTTAGGGGTGTAATATGAATATAAGACCTATTGGCGTTAGTAATTATAACAATCACAAAGCGAATCGTCCGAGTTTTAAGAGTGCGATTTTTGCTTGTGCAGTAATGTCAGATTCGCACGGTGATACAAAGAATCTTCCTAAAGCAGAGCTTGCTTTGAATGATAACTATAAAAAGGTCTTTAATAATACAAACCCTTTGAATCCTTCTGATCCGGTTAAATCATCAAGTATATATACAGCGTTTATGCACTCAGGTGATTTAATGATGAACGGTGCGGTTAAAGGATATCGTGATAAATCAAAATGCAGCGCGGATTATCAATTTGCGGCAATGGAAAGATTTACTGATTTATTTGGTAAACGTATTCAAGATTCTTTAGGCGAGGATGTTACTTATAAAAAATATTTAGCGCTTGGTAACCATGACTTCGACGGTACTGATAAGCTTATGTGGAACAAGTTAAAAGATTCTAATTTTACAACAGTTGTTTCAAACTTAGACCTTGAAAAATCACCAAACGTTAAAAAGTTAATGGATGAAAATGATAATATTGTAACTCAACAGGTTATTTCTATCCCTGATGATAAGAATGCTGAAAGAGTTGAAAAAGGTGAAGAAGAACTTTACCACAAGTTATTGGTGTTGGGTGTAACAATCCCTTCTATACCATTCTACAACCCTACTTTACATCCTGATACACACTTCCTTGATGAAACAAACAAAAAAGACGTAAAGCTTACTCAAAAAGATTTGGGTAAAACATTAGAAACTATCAATAAATCAGTTACGGAATTTAAGAAAGAAAACCCTAAGGGTGCTGTAATTGTTATGTCACATACAGGTAACGGTATTTCAAATATGATTAGAAATGCTTCTCCTGATATCAACTTTGTATTTAACGGTCACGACCATGAAAACCTTGTTCGTCACATTGGTAAGACTTCAATCCAATCTTTAGGTCAAAACAATGAACAAATCAAGATGTTTAAGTTGTTCTTTGATGATTTCTCAAAAGATGAAAATGGCAATGTAACAGGCGGTGAACTAAAAGTTATTGATAAGTCTTCTGCTTATAGTACAAAATATGCAAAAGACACTCGTTTGAATGATACGGTAATGCAAGAGTGGATAGATGAAAACCTTGCAAAAGACGACGATGCAGTAAATTATCCTGCAATGTATTATAACTGTCCTGACCCTAGACATGCTGATTATAAGACATTGAAATATGATGAACACCAGGTCCGTTCATTAAATTCACCTTTGGCTAACTTCTTAACTTCATCAATTGCAAGTGAGATTAGACAAATGGACGATTTGTATGGTGACGATATTGCGGCAGTAGCTGTTCAATCTTCTGTAATCAGAAGCGGTGTTCAAGAAAAGATGAGTAATATGGATGTTATCAGAATCTTTAACGGTTTAGGTGAAAGCTTATCTACTTTAGAGGTTGGTGAAGTTTCAGGTAAAGAACTTTCAGGTATTATTGCTGAAAACGTATTTAGTAACCTTGAATCTGACAGAAACACTATGTTACAGTGGTCTGATATCCAGATTAACAAAGATATGTTGAAAGATATCAAAGAAGGTAAATCTGATAAAGACCCTATCGAAGCTATAAAAATGCGTGATTTGTCAACAGAAAATGCTCGTAAACCTTCTACCTGGTTACCTGTGGAAGCGGATAAAACATATAAAATCGTTCTTCCTTCTAAGTATTTGATGAAAGACAGCTTGAAATATGTTCCTGTAATCAAAGACAGATTCCACGTTGTAGAAGATGAAAACTACAGAACTATGTCACAGTTGTTGAATTCGTTGAACGAACACAATGGCGGTATAACATTCAGACCAAAAGTAGCTGAAGAACGTGTTATTTTCCACGAAGTCAATGATGATGAAGCATAGTTTATAAGTTTAATGCATATTGAAAAATTTCAGCAGCTCTTGCGTTATATGCTCTTGCGTCATCTGTCGAGAACAGGTTTCTCCAATGACTTTCGGGTGTGCCGTCTGTTGAATATGACGGGTTTCTCATCATCAGTTGGTGTGTGGATGTGTCATAACGCAGTGGGAACAGGTCTTCCATTTGCATAAAGCTTGCTAGTTTATCGCTTGCGTATTCAAATGCGAGCAAGCAGTTGTGCAGTCTCGAGATACGTTCTTCATATCGTCTTCCGCCTTCGTCGTTGTCGTTTGAGACCTCTAATCCGGGCGCATATGAACGGTTGTACTTTAGGGTTGTGGACCAGTATTTTACTTCGTCGTAGTTATCCGGGTTTATGAATCCTGTTCCTGTATCAAGACCGAGCTCTTTATATCGGATAAAGTCACCGGTACTTTTTTCACCTACGAAACTGAGTGTTGTCTTGCCGCTTCTGCTCCGGATTTCGTTTACGATATATTGCATTTGGTTGTATTCAGGAAGAGCTCCTACTCCGGTATAGTTACCCATGTCGTAGTTGCCGATGTGTTTGGCGCTATCGATGAAAAATGCTTCAAAGCCGAGATTGACTAATTTTACGTGTTCTTGAATGAATAGTTCCTGATGTTCGGGGTTAGACCAATTGAATGTCTCATCGTTTTCGCCGTAGTGCGCAATTTTAATCTGGTCTGCAGAAATTACTGTTCTTATTCCTGTTTTTAATCCTCTTAGATTCGCTAAGTCGTTAAAGAACCTTAATTGCTCTTCGGGGGTAATTTTATCTGAGTGTTCAAAATCTATGATGTTTTGGCTGTAGCCTTTGTTTAGCGTTATTCCATAGATAGAATTTTCTTCAAAGACGCTTTTGTTGTATCCGTCACCATATATGTTTGGAAATATTTGTGACAGGATAATGCAATTTGCCCAACTCTTAGCAGAAGGCGGGATTGCTGGTAAAAGCTTTATTGTACATAGGAGACCGTTTTTACATCTATCGCCATGCATTTCTGCTATTGCACGGTTATTTATTTCGATATAGTTTGCTGTGCGCCCCCAGTTGTCGCCGTAGTTTGGCGTTAGGATTTCTTTTGGAAAATCTTTGTAAAACATGTTGCATTCGCATAGTGACAAGATTGATTCAACGGCTTTTTTAAGGCTTCTCGTTAAAAGTTCTGCAGGGAGAATATTAGTAAGCCATTTTTTGTTGCCGGATGATATTACATACTTATCAACAAACTTGTCGTAATGCAGTTGTGTATTGTAATTATATGCGGTTAGAACTTTATTTATAAGACACATAATTAAATTATAAAATTTTTAAAAATTTCTTTTAATATCCTGTCGGGTAAATTTTGACTTTTATAAAAAAATAGTTAATAAGATAACAGGCTCATCTAAACAGATGAAAGTTATCGACATCAACTAAAGATACATATATATATGTCGATAAGTGTAGAAACGGTTTAACTAACGAGAGAGGTACAAATGAAAATAAGTACAGGCATCAGATATTGCGAACCCGGTATACGTGCATCAATCAGAGCAATGCAAGTATCAAATGAGTTACTTGGTATTACAAATGAAAACGTATCAGGGTTTGATAAAGTTGGTTATCAAAGAAAAGATGCTGTCGTATCTTCTTTTACTGAGTATCTTGGTGTGCACGGCGTGTCTACAAACGTAGATGAAAGAGTCGGTCGTATTCAGATGTCAGAAAGACCGTTAGATATTGCGTTGGCAAATCAAGGTTATTTTCAGGTTGAATCAAAAGAAGGGGTTAAGATGACAAGAGACGGTCGTTTTAAACTCGATAAAGACGGTAATCTTTTGAATCTTGACGATGCTAAGGTTTTGTCTGATTCAGGTGTACCTATTAAGCTTCCGTTCTTGCCAAAAGATTTGAAAGAAATCAAGGTTGATAACAAAGGTAGACTTAGTATTTTTAACGAAAAAGAACGTAAGATGAATTATGTTGCAACATTAGGTGTAGTTGATTCAAACGGTATGGCGGTTATGAGACCTGATGTTAAACAAGGTTACAACGAATATTCAAACGTATCTTTGCAGAATGAGTTTTTGGCAGTTATGCCTACGGTAAGAGCTTTTGAAGCTAACAGACAAATATTTATTATGCAAAATACAAATATTCAAAAAGCGATTAGCCAATTGGGCTCAGCTCAATAGGAGGGTTTTAAATTATGATGTTTAATGCGCAAGCGATTGTAAGAAAAAGTATTAATAACGCAACTACTCAGTTCGATAAATTGGGTCACGTTGCTAACGATTTGGCGAACTTTAATACGTACGGTTACAAATCTGTAAGATTTGAACAGATGTTGAGAGAAGACGGTTACGTTGAAGGTTGTCAGAGAACAGATTGCTTGCAGGGTTCTGTAAGAATTACTGAAAACCCTTATGATGTAGCAATTGAGGGCCACGGTTATATTCCTGTAACTTCTGAAGACGGTGAGGTTCAATATACACGTGACGGTTCAATGATTAAAGGTAAAGACGGATATCTTTATACAAGAGACGGCTGGTTGATTGGCGGTGGTATTAAGATGCCTGCAAATTGTTATAAATTCACGATTAACAAAAACGGTGATGTTTATACTTATGATGAAGCAGGTTCTTTGCCTAGACGTGTCGGAACGATTCCTCTTGTATCTTTTGCTAATCCTGAAATGCTTAATCAAGGTATTAACAATAAAATGGTTGCTACTGAGGATTCCGGCGAACCTAAGATTATTAAAAAACACAATAATTTCAGACAAAATGCGATTGAGTGTTCAAATGTAAGTATTCACGGTTCTGTGGGCGAAATGTTGAGATTGAACGCTTCTATGATTGCTAGTATGCGTTTGTTAAAGGTAGCAGACGATATGTATAACAAAGGTATAAATATTAGAGAATAATAAACTTTGGAGGTTTAACTAACAATGGGTTACGGAGCTTTAGATTCAATAGGAAGAACATCATTAATGATGAACTTGATTGCTCAAAAACAAAGAGCATTAGGTTCAAACCTGGCAAACGTTGATACTCCGGGTTATGTAAGAAGAGATATCGATTTTAGCCAGTATTTAGGCGGTGGAACTGAGGATTTGGAAACAAAACTCGCAAGAAAAATGGGACCGTCTCCAATGCAGGAATATGAACAAAATGTAGAGATTAATCCTGCGGATGAATTGACTGAAATGCAGAAGAACTCAATTTTATACACAATGGCAACAAGAAGAATGTCAAATATTATTACACAGATGAAAACGGTAGTTAACGTAGGAAAGTAGGCTCATAATGGGTATAATGGAATCAATTGATATAGGTGCAAACGCCCTAAAAACACACGGATTAAGAATCGATATTCATGCAAAGAACATTGCTAATATTGACACTCCTAATTATGTAAGAAGAATTCCTATTTTGAACGCAACGGAAGATATATCGTTCCGTGGTGTTTTGAATCAGATGAAAAACGACGTATACGGAACGGGCACCTTACCTTATACACAGGGCGGTGTAGTGTTTACGGGCGTTGTTGAGGATCCTACTTTAGGTGAAAGAATTTACCGTCCGGGTCATCCTGACGCTGATGCTAACGGTTATATCCGTTCTTCAAACGTTAACGCTATGGTTGATATGGCGGATGCTATTATGGCTCAAAGAGCTTATGAAGCCAACCTTGCGGTTGTTAATATTACAAGAACAATGGCTTCTCGTGCCGTTGAAATCGGAAAATAGAATTAAACAAGACACACTATAACATACAAAAACCTTAAATTATAGAGAAAATATCAAACCGTTTGGTCAAGTTTTTAACTTGACCTTTATTTTTTTACGATGAATTTCTTGGCACAGTTTGTTAAGGTGTTAACTAAATCAGCGTTTGAATAGATATTCATACCGTTTATGTCTAGAACTGATTTGAATCTTTCTTGCCAGATGTCGAAGAGTTCTTCTTTTGTTAAGCCTATAACGTTACCAATCATATTTAGTTCATTATAATCAAGTGGAATAGGTAGTGAGCCGCGAAGAATATCTACGATATCAAGTCTTTTGTTACGCGGGAACGCTTTTAAAAAGTCCACAACTTTCATTTTCTTTAGTTTTAATAAACTTTTGATTTTTTGAATAGTATCATCAATCAAGATAGGTTCTTGCGGAATACGGTATTCTTCAAATTCTTCCGGTTCAACTTCCATAACGGTTGCGATACGTTCCAGGGTTGTTGAACGGGTTGAGAACGGGATAGTATTATCAATTAGGTTGTATACGTAAGATAGAGTTACGCCTATCATTTGTGCAAAATCTTTTTTATGTAAATTGTTCTTTTCTAAAAACTCAGCAAGCTTTTTTGAGCTTTGAACAGTCGTTTTATGTTTCATATTGACAATCCTTTCTTTGTTTTAGTTGTGATATCAATATTATTTATTTTGTGTAATATTTTTTAAATAGTTAAGAGGTGTATCAGTTTGGTAATATTTGTTTTTCTTAAGGTTTAAAATAAATTTTTAAAAGCTTCTATTTCAGGAAAATCAAAAAACTGTTTGATACTAATATTAAGTCCTGCGCAGATTTTGACTATAGTAAAAAGCAAGGGTTCTTGTAAGCCGCGTGTAATCTCGCTTAAGCCGCCTTTAGAAATCCCGCTCTGGTAGGCTAGTTTCTCCTGCGTAAGATTATATTTTGCAAGAAAGAAGTTTATTCTTTTTGCAAGTATTGTACTTAATTCTTTGTTTTTCATATCACAATAACTTAATACGTATATAGATTTTAACTAAAGTTAGATTTCTACAAGTTCACAGGTGTGAACAGTATTAAGATATGGGTTTTTAAGAATTTTTACTATTGTCTTATTGACTATTATATTGTTTTAATATTAAATAGAGATAGGGGAGTAGGAATATGAAAATATTGGTAGGTTTATCGGGTGGAGTTGATTCTGCTGTTACGGCATTGTTATTAAAGCAGCAAGGTTATGAGGTTGCGGGTGCAACTATGTCTATCTGGAAAGAGAGACCTGATTTAAAGAAACCTGCTGAACATACTTGTACTCATGGTGCTTGTTTTAGTGCTGATGAGAAAGAAGATATCGCGGCTGCAAAAAGTGTTGCGGACCAGATTGGGATACCTTTTTATGTTGTTGACTGTAAAGATGAGTATGAAAAGGTTGTTTTAGACAATTTTAAGGAAGAGTATATCTCCGGAAGAACTCCTAACCCTTGTATTAGATGTAACGCTCTTGTGAAGTTTGGTGTGCTTCCGACCTTGGCTAAACAAAGCGGAATTGAGTTTGATAAGTTTGCAACGGGTCATTATGCAAGAGTTGTAGAAGAAAATGGAAGGTATTATCTCAAACGCGGGCTTGCTGCTAATAAGGACCAATCTTATTTTCTTTATAAGCTTACTCAAGAACAGCTTTCTAATATTATGATGCCTCTTGGAGAATATACGAAAGACGAAATTCGAGCAATAGCTAAAGAAAATGGGCTGGATGTTTCTGATAAACCTGACAGTCAGGATTTTTATGAAGGTGATTATAACGAACTTTTAGGTGTAGAAGAAAAAGCCGGTAATATTGTTGATTTGGACGGAAAGGTTTTGGGTCAGCATACGGGGATTTGGAATTATACTATAGGACAAAGAAAAGGGATTGGTATTTCTGCTCCGGAACCTTTGTATGTATTGGAATTAAGAAAAGATACCAATGAAGTTGTTGTAGGGTATAAGGATAAGACTTTTAAAAAGTCTTTAAAGGCAATAAATATGAACTGGATTGCAGTTGACGGATTAGATAAAGAGATAAGAGCGACTGCAAAGATACGTTCTACACAGCAGCCTACAGAAGTAACTGTTAGACCTGTTGATGAAAAGTCTGTTAAGGTTGTGTTTGATGAGTATCAAAAATCGATTGCGATAGGGCAATCGGTTGTGTTGTATGATGAAGATAAGGTTATTGGCGGGGGAATTATTGACTCTGTGCAGTAATAATGATTTAGGAAAGGGATAAGAATGGCAGAAAGAGAATTTGCAAACGGAATAAATGTTAGAGCGATTGATACAAAATATGGTCAATTGATTAAGTTAGGTATTAGTAAAGAAGGAATTTTAAACAACCCTTATAACGACAGAGGCTGGGTAAATATTGTATTAAAGACCGGTAAATCAGGCAAAATGTATGCTGAGATTGATAACTATAATCCAAACGGTAGCAATTATTCTGCTGAGCAAACTGACAATACTCAATTTGCAACAGGTGAAAACCTTGTTGAGTTTGGTGAAATGGAAGCACCTGCAGCTGAACAGCTAATTGACGAAGAAGAGATTCCATTTTAAAATAGATTATAATGGGTAGAAAAATTATTACAACCAATAGAAAAGCATTCCACGATTATATAATCGCGGAAAAGTATGTTGCGGGGATTGTGCTTACCGGAACTGAGATTAAATCTATCAGAAACGGAGCTATTAACCTGAAAGACAGCTTTGCTAAGATTGATAAAGGTGAAGTGTTTTTGTACGGTTCTCACATTTCACCTTATGAACATGGTAACCGGTATAATCACGAACCTGATAGGATTCGAAAACTCTTATTAAACAAAAAAGAAATCCTTAAGATAGAGATGAAGATTAAAAAAGACGGTTATGCACTTATCCCTTTGGAGATGTTTTTTGCTCAGGGTCTTGTGAAGGTTGAAATAGCTCTTGGTAAGGGGAAAAAACTTTATGACAAGCGTGAAGCTATCGCTAAAAAATCACAGGAACGCGATATGCAAAGACAGATGAAACGCTAGTCTATATCTATCTTTTTAGTGTTTGTTGCGTTGTAGAACATTTTTGCAGACAGTTCAAACTGTTCAGGGTTTGCACTTACATAAAACTCTTCTGTTCCTTGTGTTGCTTGTGTGTTGAGAAGATTGTTCTTTGCCAGATCTTCTTTTATATATTCTACAAAATATTCAGCAGGATCGATGTATAAGTTCCTGTCAGAGAATTTTGATAAAACATCCAATAAATATGGATAGTGTGTGCAACCTAGGACAATCTTATCAGGGTTATTTTTTAACATTTTTTCTAAATCTGATTTGATAATTTCGATTTTATCAGGTTCGTTTTGGGTTGTTGTTTCAACAATGTTAACCCATTCAGGACAACTTTGTGAGAACACTTTTATATCTGGGTTATATTTGTTTATTTCATATTCGTAGACCCCTGAAGATATTGTTGATTGTGTTGCAAAGATTCCCAGTTTAGAAATGTTTTGTTTTGCTATGATACTTGCACATGATTGAATAATCGGATATATTTTGAATCCGTATTCTTTTGAAACGGTTGCATAGGTTGCTGCAGATGAGGTATTGCATGCCATAACTACAGCTTTTACGTTCTTTGATTCAAAAAAGTTGAATATGTTACGGGAATATGTTATGAGTTGGTCTTTTGTTTTGTTACCGTAAGGAAGGTGTTTTAAGTCGCCAAAATAAATACAGTTCTCATTAGGCAAAAGTTTTTTGAACTTAGAATAGACGGTAAGTCCGCCGACTCCTGAGTCAAAAAATGCTATTGCTTCATTATTTTTGAGAGTTAAAGTATTCAATTATACCCTCCGCTATTCCTTCGGCAGTCTGTTGTTTTCGTTGAGGTGTTATAAGAGAATTTCTTTCTTCTGTATTTGAGATGAACCCTATTTCAACGAGTATTGCAGGTACTGCTGTATGATTTATAACATAAAAACGTGATCTTAACAAACCTCTGTTTGTTGTGTAGTGTATTTTCTTTGTAAGAGCTTTATTTACAGCAACACCTAAATCTAAACTATCATCTGTATAGTAATGGGTTTCGATTCCTTTCGGAGATGAATCGTTGCATGAGTTCACGTGTACACTAACAAATACCGCAGGGTTTATGCTCTGGTTAAATAGAGCTCTATCTTCAAGTGAAACGTAAGTGTCGTTTGTTCTTGTCATATATACTTTGAACCCTTTTTTACGCAGGATTGTTTGTAATCTGTCGCAGACATCGAGAGTGATGTCTTTTTCATAGATACCTTCTTTTGTGCAGCCGCAATCTCTGCCGCCGTGTCCGGCATCAAGTACGATTACCCTTGAACCTTTAGGGTTGTTGAATTTTGGTGTTGAGATTATTGTACCTTCTTTTTTCTTAACTTTTTGAAGATCTGTTTCAGCGGTTTTTGGTGCCGGCGGTTTGATTTCTTCAAAAGATATTTTGAATACACGTCCTTCCGGTGAGATGTATGTTTTTAGGTCGCCTTTTGTTAACATTGGAAGAGAAAGGCGGATTCCTGTATTTTTCATGATGTTTATTGTTGTTTGGTTGTAAGGTGTTGATTTAATAGTGTTGTTGAAGTTTGTTTCGTTAAATTTTTCAGCGTTGAGGAAGTAGATGTACAGACGGTCAGATGTTCTTTTTATTGAGTAAGATAGCGGTTTGTCGAACTCAAAGATGAGGTTGTTATCTTTACCTGCTTTCTGGTAAGAGGTTTTTATAATATTTGTTTTTTGAGCAGGCAGGTCTGATGTCATGAGGTTTTGTGGGGCTGTAATTAGAGCTTTTTGACTGTCTGCAAAATATACCGGGATGTATTGAGGTGCATTTTTTGAGGTTACAACTAGACGTGTTGTTGTCGGTGAAAACTGTGCTATTTTTATCTTGTCGCCGTTTGTGAGTTCAAGTTCTTTGTTATGGAGTTCTGATTTTAGGGTAGAGTTTGGGATATCAAATATCATGCGTGAAGGGTTGTTCAGCAGGAACTGTTTTTCAAAGCTTGCTATACCGACACCTGAAACGGTGAATAGTTTGCCGTTAGTTGTGAGGTTGTTTATGTAATATTTTGAGCGAAGGACATGATTTTGTGTTTCGTTTATTACTTCATAGTTCGTGTAAACTTCTGCTGATTGATAGTTTGAATTTATAAACGCTTGATTTATCTCATTGAATGCATTTTTGCTTACTTTTGAATTTGAGACGGGGGATGTTTTTTCAATACTGCGGGAAGTTACTATTAGAGTTTCTTTGTAATCTTTTGAGGAGTCGGAGTCTTCGCTGTAGGTGTTTAGATAATAGTTCATGCCGTAGGGCTGCAGAGGCTTTATTGCTATACAGAGGTTGTTATTGACATTACCGATTTTAAGGTTTGCGAGGTTATAATTATCTTTGAAATATAAAGATAATTTGACCGTGTTATTCATGTTTGTAACTATTTGAACCTCTTTTAAATCACCTTCTGAGAAAAATAGGTTTGCAGGTTGAGGAAGAGTTGTCGCAGATGTTATATCAATAGTTACACAATTGTTTTCTTTCGATTTTGTTATTGTAAGGTTATCAGAGATGTTGCTTTTTGAACTTGCTTGAGTTGGGATAAATAATAGAGAAGCGGATGTGTCAAAACAAAGCGGTTTAAGCTTGTATAAAAGCTCCGCAGAACATGTTAGCGTGCTCGTAAGCAGCGCGATTATTAGTATGAAAAATACTAAAACTTTTTTCATTATACCTCTTCCCTACAAATATTTTATTACAAAATTCGCTTGCTGGCTTGAACTTTACAAATTTTTAAATGTTTACATAAATATTATTTTTTGATATGATAGGTATATACAAAAAGTATACTATTTAGTTGATGACGAAAAAGATTACAAGGAGAAACAAATGAAAGCAAAATTAGAAATGCAAGAACAAATTATTGAATCAGCAGGTATGATTTACAACTACTTAGCAGACAAAGGCGAAGTTACTATCAATAAAATGTCTAAAGACTTAGACTTAGACCAAAACTTCATTTCTATGGGTTTAGGTTGGTTATCAAGAGAAGATAAATTATCTTACACAAGAAAACCAAAATCAGTAACTGTTAAATTAGTTTAATTTAATTTTATTATTAAGCGACTTGCTGATTCAGCAGGTCGCTTAATATATATCAGGAGGGCTTTATGTCAGAAGATATAAACAAGAAAGTTATTTCTATATTCAAGAGTCAGAATAGTGAATTAGAGAGCGAGTACGAAGAGAAGATTAAGTACTTTGCGGGGTTCAATTATGTAAAACTTAAACGCGATGTTGCGGGTAAAAAGTTTGTGGCTTTGAATCTGGAAAAATATGCTGAAAAATGTCGTTATATTGTTAGCGTAATGCGTACTATTGATAATGAGGTTTGTTTATATAATTATGATATTAAGTCATCTGAACTGCCGGAGTTTATGAAGGCTTTAGAGAATAAGACTCTGGTTGGTAAGTTGATTGAGATTGAAAAATATATACCGGAAGATTTAGCGTAGATGAGCGGAAGTTGTTTTTTTAGAGAGCAGAGAGAGTCGTTATATAATTGCAAAAAACCTTACCAATATGTAGGCGGCGAGTTTTTGTCTTATGATAAGGATTTTGAGGATGCTGATGTTAGACTTTTAATGGCGTTCCCGGATAAGTATGAGATTGGGATTAGTAATTTAGGGGTTAGGGTTTTATACGAGCAGGTTAATAAAGTTTCTAATTATATGTGTGACAGACTTTATGCACCGGAACCGGATTTTGTGCCTGAATCTCTATATGGTGTTGAGAGTAAAAGACCGGCAAAAGATTTTGATGTGATTGGGTTTTCGCTTCAGTGGGAATTAGCTTATCCTACTGTTTTGAAGATGCTTGAAATGTCAGGTATTCCTCATAGGAATGAGGATAGGACAGATGACGACCCGATTATTGTTGCGGGCGGACCTTGTACTTATAATCCGTTACCGATGTCTGATTTTATTGATTGTTTTATGATTGGTGACGGTGAAGATTCTATCGTTGAACTATGCGATGTTATCAATAAGACAAAGGGCATGAAACGTCAGGATAGAATAAGAGCTATTAGTGAGTTAGACGGAGTTTGGGCTAAGGGATATAATACAACGGTTAATAAAAGAATTGCACAGTTAAAAACAGAGACTGCACCTGTACGTTATCCAATACCGTTTTCTAACTCTGTTCAGGATAGGGCGGTTGTTGAGATTAGACGCGGTTGCGGCAGGATGTGCAGATTCTGTCAACCGGGTCATGTTACTTTGCCTATACGTGAAAGAAGCGGTGAAGAGATTGTTGATTTAACAAAACAGCTCGTTAAGACTACCGGATATGATGAGTATTCATTGCTTTCTTTGTCTTCTAACGACTATTCTAATATAAATGAGGTTATAAAAGAGCTTGCTGTTGATTTTAATCAGAAGAAGATATCTGTTTCACTTCCTAGCCAAAGGATTGACGGGTTTAATTTAGAGCTTGCAAATTTGGTTCAGAGCGTTCGAAAATCTACAATGACTTTAGCTCCGGAAGCAGGCAGTCAACGACTTAGAAATGTTATTAAGAAGAATATTTCTGAAGAACAGATTTTGAACGCTGTTTTGACTTTATATGAGAACGGCTGGTCTAGGGTTAAATTTTATTTTATAGCGGGGTTGCCTACAGAAACATTGGAAGATATGGATGAGATGGCTGAGCTTTTGAGTAAGATTAGATACCGTACGAAGCTGTTGAAGAAAGAAAAAGGGCTTAAACACGGGTTTGATATTACCTGTACGTTATCTATTTTTGTCCCTAAACCGTTTACACCGTTTCAGTGGTGTCCTCAAATGGATTTGGACGAGGTAACTGAACATATCAAATATTTGAAATCTAAGACTGATAAGATTAAGGGTGTTAAGATAAATTATCACGAAAAATGGGTTTCTCAGATTGAGGCGGTTGTTACCCGCGGTGATGAAAGTTTATGTAAATATATTGAAGCGCTTTATAAAAAAGGCTGTTATTTAGACGCTTGGGGCGAGTATTTTGATAAGAATGTCTGGTTTGAAACTGCTCAAGAGTGCGGTTTTACTTTAGAAGATTATGCTAAGAAATCATTCGGGTTGGATGAAGTTTTACCGTGGGATTTTATCAATATCGGTGTGAATAAGGAATGGTTTCAGGCTGAGTATACAAAGGCGTTTGAACAACCTAAGGAACTCAATTTACAGCCTACTTGTGAGAACAAATGTGTTCAGTGCGGAGTTTGTCCTAATTTGAAGACGAGGAAGGTTTTAGCAAAACCGTATAAAGCGAGTGATGAGGCGCAAAAATTAGTTTGCGAGCCTGTTAGGGATCCGGGTGTTTGTACGAAAGAGAATAACAGAGTTTTATATAGGTATAGAATTAAGGTTACTAAGAAAGGTATCTTGAAGTATTTTTCTCATCTTGATTGGCAGAATACTTTTTATAAAGCTGTTAGCAGAACAGATTTGGATGTAGCCTTTTCAATGGGATTTAACCCTATGATGAAGATTTCTATGGGTGTTGCATTACCGTTATTTATCGAAAGTGATTGTGAACTTGTTGATATTGAACTATTGAAAGATACTCCGGTTGAACATATTAAGGAAGAGTTGAGCAGGGTTTTGCATAAAGATGCTAAAGTTTTGGATGTTGTGAAGCTCGATAAGTCTATTAGTTCGATTGATACTACTGTATATTGGGCAGAATATGAAGTAAAAATTTCTAATCTTTACAAAAATGAGAATCTAAAGTACAATGTAGAAAAAGTTTGTTCTTCTGATGAGATTTTCATCAAAAAGACAAATAAAAAAGGAATTGAAAAAACAATAAACATTAAAAACTCAATAAAATCTTACAGATTTGACGAGGATAGTTTATTTATAGTTTTAAGAACAGGTCAAAACGACGAAATCGTTCCTGTCAGAATTGATGATTTTATGAAACTTATAGATGAAAACACCAATTTTGATGTAAAACGAACCCGTTTTTTTGACAGAGAAATGCAAGTTTTATAGATTTTAAAAGGATTTATGCAGATGAAAAAAACAGAACAAGGACAAAAGATTGTTATCGCAGAGAGAGATAACATAGCAGCTGTTATTGAAGACGGAAAAGTATCAGAGTTCTTTATTAACAGAGGTGAAATTTTATTAGGCGATGTATATTTAGCACAGGTAGAGAACGTTTTGCCAAGTATTGATGCGGCATTTGTAAACGTTGGCTCTGATAAAATGGGCTTTTTACACGCTCAGGATGTTATGAGAAAAGGTGCTTTGCAAGACAAGTTGGCGCCAAAAGAAAAACTTGTTGTACAGGTTGTTAAGGAACCTACAGGTCATAAGGGACCAAGAGTTACGACTGAGATAAGCTTACCTGGCAGATTTTTGGTATTGATGCCGGGTGAAGCAGGGATAAATGTCAGCAGAAAGATTTCTACCGTTAAGGAAAGAGCAAGATTAAAATCTATTGTTAGCTTATTGAAACCTGTTGGTGTTGGTGTGATTATCAGAACAGAGGCTGAAAATCAATCAGAGGCTGATATTCAGGAAGATTTGGAAATCTTGTTAGAAAAATGGAACAATATTGTGACTTCTGCTGAGACTGTTACAGCTCCTGCTTTGTTGTATAGAGACCAGGATTTGTTATACAGAGTTATCAGAGAAGCTTGTACGGAAGAAACTCAAGAGATTATTGTTGATACAGCTTTTGCGATGAACAGGTTGCAAACTTTATTGCAGACATGGCACATGAACCGTGATATTAAGATTACTTTGTATAAGGGTTCTGAACCTTTATTGGTTGCAATGGATTTACACAAAGAGATTAAGGCTGCATTGCAGACTAAGGTTAATATGCCTTCCGGTGGATATTTATTTATCCAGACTACAGAGGCGCTGACGGTTATCGATGTAAACAGCGGTAAGTTTGTAAGCTCTGCTACTCAAGATGAAACTATCTTGAAGACTAATATTGAGGCTGTTCATGAGATAGCAAGACAGTTGAGGCTCAGAAATATCGGCGGTATGATTATTGTCGACTTTATTGATATGACATCAAGGGTTGATAAGCTTGCTATGATGGAAGAGTTAGAGATTGCGCTTGAACCTGACAAGGCTAAGCCGCAGGTTGGACAGTTGTCAGATTTAGGTTTGGTTGAGTTGACAAGACACAGACAGGGTCAAGCTTTAGCTGAGGTATTTGCTAAAAAATGTCCTCATTGTCAGGGTAACGGTTATATTATGGAAGATATTAAGTATGCTTCTCCGACTGCTGAGGGCGAATATAGAGCTAAGTCTGCTAAGATGAAGCTGCCTTTGAGCGGGTTCAAGAAGAATAACAACCAAAAACCTAACAATAAGAACTACAAATCTAATGAACAGGTTAAAGAGGTTGAAGAAAATATGGATATGCAGCCACAGGAAATGGAAATCAGCGTAAGCGTTGAAAATCCTTCTATGGTTGTGACAGAAGAGACTGAAATCTTAGAACAAAACAAAAAGAACAGAGGTAATAAACGTGGTAGATTTAATAAGGGCAAGGTAAAGGAACTTATTAAACAGGAAGAAGTTACAGAGACTTCTGAGAATGTTTTACCTCAGAATGCAGAGATAGAACTTGATATTGAACCTAAGGAAGTTGTTGTAGAGGAAGTTGCTGCAGAATCTTCTGAGGGCGAAGCAGCTGAGGCTCCTAAGAAGACAAGACGTCCAAATAGGGGGCAAGGTAAATCAAGAACGAGACGTAGTTCAAAACCTAAAAAGAGTGAAGATGAAGAATAAAATAAAGTTATTTATAACAGTATTAGCAATTTGCATCTCTATTACGTTTAGTAGTGGGGGTGCGTTTGCTGATATTGGCAGTCAGTCTGTTAATAAGATAAAGACGGAGTTTGCTACGAAGGCACCGTTTGGCAAACGAGATATGGCGATGAAGTTTATGTTGGCTATGTTGGGAGTTGCAGCATCTTCGGTTGTTATATATGTCATGTTATCGTTATACAACAGGTTTATGTATGGGAGGCAGGATGTGGTTGTTAATGAGAACGACAACGAGTTCAAGACTCCTACTAATATGAAAGAAGCAATCAACATTTTCTTAAAAAAGACAAAATAAAAACTTGATTTTAGAATTTGTTCGTGATAGATTGGGTATACGAAATCAGTGAGGGCTGCTAGCTCAGGTGGTTAGAGCGCACCCCTGATAAGGGTGAGGTCGGTGGTTCGAGTCCACTGCGGCCCAGATTAAAAAAGACAGGTTTATGGCCTGTCTTTTTTAATGCTCGTTTTTCTAATTGTAACGATATGTAACAAAACTATTAAAAAAGCTAAAGATTACATAAAAAATGTCGTAATACGAAGTATAGAATTAGAAAAGGAGTACAAGGACCAATGGGTTTAGCAGCTTCACAGGCTCGTCTATTGACGTTGACGTCTAGGCAGCATGCAATTGAATATAAAGCTCAAAAACTTGAAGCCGAAAAGCTACAGCTTGCTAACGATTCAGATCAGGTTTACAACACCTATTTGAATGCTTTGGATGCTACAAAGGTTCAGTATCGTTTTGTTAATGATGACGGTACTACAGCCTTTTCTAATGCTACATTTGGTGATTTGAAAAATGCAGGTTTCTTGTTCAGTGTAAACGGAACTATTTGTAATGACCTTGCGGGTGTTAAAAAAGCTTTACAAGACCAAAAGATAGTTGATTTGACAGCGGGTGATTCATATACGTTGTTAACTACATTGATACAAGAAGGCTATGTAGTAGTAATGGAAAAGAACCCTGAGGTTTCTGAGTACTATAAATTTGATCCGGTAAATGGTAAGTTAGAATACAGCGACGCTATAGACCATACACATGATTGGGATTATACTATTACACCGGCTGGTGTAAAACAAGGTGCTACTGCTGATAATGGTACAGCGGATGTATACAACGAATTCTTTAAGGTATTTGGTGATACAAGCGTATCAACATCAACCAAGTTACAGGAAGTATCAGATGAAGTTGGCTTAAAGAAAGCTGAAGCTCAATATGAAGCTGATATGAACAAGATTAACAAGAAGGATACCAGATTCGATACTGAGTTAGCACAGCTTGAGACTGAGCGTAACGCTATCAAGGAAGAAATTGAAGCATTGAAGAATGTAGCCAAAGAAAACGTAGACAGAACGTTCAAAATCTTCACATAGTGATTAGATTATTAACTTTTGTAACGTTTAAAAATATAATGAAATTACCCTCTTCGGAGGGTTTTTATATATATGGAGTATAGCATCCATGCGTTTTAAACAGAGAGAGAATGTTATACAACCGCAGTAAAGAGAGCAAATTATGCCAGGAATTGATACCGCAATATCAACAGCCGCTACCACTGCAGCTTTGCAAACAGCCAATGCTGCAAAAGCCGGTTTGAATGCAAAATTGCAACCTGAAAAACAAGGTGCTGCTCAATCAAAAAGCAACATCAACTCTATTTTTAGTGCTGCAAATCAGGCTATACAGGATGCAAAATCAAAAGGTACGTCAATAAGCGACACTGCTGTATCAAATATTAATAATAAAGCGGGTGAAATAACATCTGCCAGTGAAGAAAATGCCGGAAAGATAACGGACATTATAGCTGAAAGTACAAAAGTTATAGCAGAATTCACTGCAAAAATTACTGAGTTAAATCAGGAAAAGAAAAGTATAGAAGACAAAATTAAAGAAAAAGGCGGACAGGTAAAAGAACAAGCTGAGTCTGCACCTCCTGAATCTGGGGAAGTTATACAAGAATACGTTGATAATGAAGGCAACGTAGTACAAGTAAAACAACAAACTCCTTCACAGCAATCTAACGGTGGTGGCGCTGTAGACCCTGAAATAGCCGCTTTACAAAGCCAATTAGAAGGTATTAATACCCAAATTGGTGATATTAGTGGTCAGATGACAACAGCAGTTGCTGAACGCACAGCAGATACAGCCGTCATTGTTACTGAGAATGCAACTATGGTAGCTGCAGGAGAAGCTGAGATTAACGGTATTAAATCAACCGCAGATAATGAATTAAGTGCGGAAACTGCAAAATTAAATCAAGCATCCCAAAAAGCTGCTCAGGGTTTAAGAACAGAAATTTCTACGCAAACATCGAGTCAGGCTACTAATATATCAAGTTCAGGTGCTGCAACTTCTGCTGCTCAAGCCGCAAGAGCAGCAGCTAGCGCTGCTGCAATGGATGATCCGAATAAATCTGCTTTAGAACAGGTAGCTGGTGAGCTTGAAAAATTATCCGGCGATTTTGGTATGGAAAAAGGTGTTGCAAAAAGCAACAATGAAAATCATACCACTGCAACACAATATCAACAGCAAATTCAAAATGCAATAAGTAGTGCTATATCGGGTGATTTTCAACAGTTTTCTCAACAAATAAATCAGGCATTTACTACTGCAATGCAAGAAGCTAATAATGCTAAGAATATTATGCCTTCAGGTAATACAGAGGAAATCCCTCAAGGAAATGATTCCGGTAATAATCAAATGTCAAATGCAGAGATGAACAATGTGATTGGTACAGGAGTCAATGTTCTATCAAGTATATTTGGGAATGGTCAATCAGCTGGTTTTGGCGGAGTTGGCGGATTCCCTGCTTCCGGTAACCCTGTGTCCGACGGTATTAACTTGGTAGGCGGTATCTTGCAAAATGTTCTATCTTAGAGATAGAATACGAAATTGATTATGAAGTCTGCAATTAATAGATAGATTGTAGATTTTATTGCTGCCTGTGTTGTTGAAATTCCGACTTCTTTCGCTCCGCCGGAGGTTTCATAGCCCTGTGTAGCACATACATCGGCTATCAATATCCCAAAAATAAACGCTTTTACTATGCTGACATACAAATCTTTTAATCTTAACCACGCCCAGACAGAGTTTATATATCTGTGCGGGTGTAATTTGATTGTCAAATAAGCTACGAGCATTCCGCCAAAGATACCTATTACTTCTGCAATTAGAGTTACCATAGGAATGGTGATTGCGCCTGATAATATTCTTGGTGCAAAATAATACCCTATAGGGTCGACTTTTAAGGTCTTGATTGCGTCAACCTGCTCGGTAACTTTCATGTTAGCAATCTCTGCAGAAATCGCAGTTCCTGCTCTGGCTCCTATTGATAACGCTACAAAAGCAGGTGCAATTTCTCTTATAATCATAATAGTGATTGTTCCGCCGATATAACTGTCTGCGCCGCTCATCAGAAACTGTTTTGAAATCTGTATGGTAATAACCGCCGCTGCAACAAACGAGATTATCAGAGAAATCCCGAGTGAATCATAACTTATGGCTGCAGCCTGTGTTATTGCGTGCTTAAACCTCATCTGCCCCGAGCAAATGTACTTAATAGAGGTTATGAGGTTTTGAACACATTTACCTAAAAAACTAATCATATATAGGTGTACACCAGTGTTTGTATTTAGCTACTTTACCCTTAACAACATCAAAGTATAGCTTTTGAAGTTTAGATGTTATTTCACCTATTTCACCGTTGTTACCAATCATACGTTTGTCAATGCTTGAAACGTGTGTGATTTGAGCGCCTGTACCACAACAGAATACTTCATCCATATAATATAATTCTGAACGGTCAACAGCTCTTTCCACAACTTCTATACCTAAATCTCTTGCAAGTTCAAGAACAGTGTTTCTTGTTACACCAACCAGGATATCGTCAGTTGCGTTTGTTGTTATAAGTTTACCGTCTCTGATGAAGATAAGGTTCATTGCAGAGCCTTCTGTAACCTGTCCTGATTCTGATAAAACAACCGCATCATCAAAACCAAAGTTATGAGCGTCAGTCTTAATCAAAGCTGCGTTTGCATAAGCACCTGTAACTTTTGCACTTGGCGGAATTGAGTTATCGCCGTTTCTTCTCCAGCTTGATACACACATGTTCAAACCTGCGCTTGAATCATAATAGTTGCCTAACGGTGTTGTGAAAACTACATATGAGTCTTCGTTATCATACAATCCCGGACCTACTTTTTGTGCTGATTTATAAAGTGTAGGTCTTATATATGTATCTTGTTTGTAACCGTTTTTCTTTAATAATGCTACGTTTATATCCATATATTCTTCAACGGTGTATGGGCTGTTCATAAACATTACTTTCGCACTTCTTAAAAGCCTTTCATAGTGTTCTTTCATTCTGAACGCGTATAATTGACCTTCTTCTTCGTTATAATATGCTCTGATACCTTCGAAAACACCTGTTCCATAAAGGAATGCGTGAGTTCTAACAGGAATCATAGCTTTGTCTGCTTCCACATACTCGCCGTTTAAGAATACATATTCTGTCATAATTTACTCCCCCTAATTCTTATCTTGAGATTATTATACTTCTGTGACAACTTCAATGTCAATAATTTGATTTTTGAACTTGATTTATATATAATAAGTGTAAATTGTACAATGAATTGAGGTAGGTATGGAACTTAATTTTCAAGATTTAATATTAAATTTGTCTGCGTTTTGGTCTAAGTATGGTTGTGTAATTCAACAGCCGTATGATACTGAGAAGGGTGCATCAACAATGAACCCTGCGACTTTCTTAAGAGCATTGGGGCCTGAACCTTGGTCTACTGCTATGGTTGAACCTTGCAGACGTCCTACTGACGCCAGATACGGAGAAAACCCTAACAGATTAGGACATTATTTTCAGTATCAGGTATTGTTGAAACCGTCTCCTGATAACGCTCAAGAACTTTATTTGAGCAGCTTGGAGGCTATGGGTATTGATTTATCAAAACACGATGTAAGATTTGTTGAAGACAACTGGGAATCTCCTACACTTGGTGCTGCCGGTGTGGGTTGGGAAGTTTGGCTTGATGGTATGGAAATTACCCAGTTTACATATTTTCAACAGGTTGGCGGGGTTGAAGTTAAACCTGTTGCGCTTGAGATTACTTACGGTTTGGAAAGAATCGCTATGTATTTACAAAACAAAGAGTCTGTTTTTGATATCAACTGGAACAATTCTTTGAAATATGGTGAGATTTATTTACAAAACGAGATTGAACAATCAAAATACAACTTTGAATATTCAGACGGCGAGTCTTTGTTCAAGATGTTTGAGTTATATCAAAAAGAAGTGGATAACTGTATTGCGGCAAAACTTGTTTTACCTGCATACGATTATGTTTTAAAATGTTCTCATACGTTCAACTTACTTGATGCAAGAGGGGTTATCAGTAAGGATGAAAGAATAAACTTTATTAACAGGGTTAGAACAATGGCTTCTGCTGTTGCTAATCTTTATGTTGAACAACGTAGAGAATTGGGATACCCTCTTTGCAAATAGGTAAGGACAATTTGGTAAAATGCTGGAAAAATTTAATAATTTTATTTTAAAAATGTTAACAAAGAAAAATCCTGAACAGATTATGGCGACAGCCTCAAAAGCAGGGTTAGAAAAAACGCTTACCGCAATTGATTTGGTAATACTTGGTGTTGGTGCGATTATCGGCTCAGGTATTTTTGCGGTTGTCGGTATTGCTGCTGCGGGTCAGGCAGGTTCTCCTGGTGCAGGTCCTGCTCTTATTGTTTCAATGGTTATTGCAACTATTGCAAGTATTTTTTCTGCAATGTGTTATAGTGAGTTTTCTACTATGATTCCTGTTGCTGGCGGTGCTTATACGTATACGTTTGTTACGTTGGGTGAGTTTGCTGCTTGGATTGTTGGTTGGTTGCTTACTCTTGAATATTTGTTCGGATATATCGGGGTTGCTTGTTCGTGGGCTAAATATGTTATGAACTTCTTGAACAGGTTCTCTTTATATTTACCGGATTGGTTAGCAAATCCGCCTGTTTGGTTATTGGATAACTACAATTCAGTAAAACAAAGTATTGAAGCTTCCGGCGGTGATTTATCTGCTATTCCGCATTTATTCGGTATTCCTTTATGTATAAATTTGCCTGCTTTATTGATTGTTGTTTTGACTACGGCAATGCTTATTAAAGGTACAAAAGATTCAACAAAAATGGCTGCACTTATGGTTGTTATTAAGTTGTCAGTTATTGCGTTGTTTGTTATATTCGGGGCGTTTTGTGTGAGACCTGAAAACTGGACTCCGTTTGCGCCTTGCGGGTTTAAAGGTATTTGTATGGGTGCGTTCACGATATTCTTTGCGTATGTCGGTTTTGATGCGCTTGCTACAACCGCTGAGGAATGTAAAAACCCTCAAAAAGACTTACCTATCGGGATTATCGGTTCACTTATAATAACTACTCTTGTATATATCTCTGTTGCTCTTGTTTTGACAGGGATTTATAACACAAGTGGTACGATTGACGCTGGGTTCTTAGATGCTCCTTTAGCGTTTGTTATGAACTTGCATAATATTAAGGTTATACCTGAATTGATTTCTATCGGTGCGATTGCCGGTTTAACATCTGTTTTAATGGTGTTACACTTAGCTACAACAAGAGTTTTGTATGCAATGAGTAGAGATAATTTCTTACCGAATGTGTTCCAAAAACTACATCCGAAGTTTAAAACTCCACACGTTTTGACTTTGCTTGTTGGGGTATTATGTATAATCGGTACATTGATGTTTGATGTTCATAATGCTGCGAACTTATGTGTTTACGGTACATTTGCATCGTTTATTGTAATTTGTGTAGCAGTTTTGATACTTAGAAAAGTTGATCCTGATAGACCTAGACCTTTCAAAGTTCCTTGTTCACCGCTATTCCCTATGCTTGGGATTATTTGCTGCGGCGGTTTGATGATTTATTCCTTTAAAGAACTTAAAGATTCTTCAGTTTTATTTGGTCTGTGGGTTGTTCTTGGTATAATTATTTATGCGTTGTATGGTTATTCGAAAAACCGTAAAGCTGAAATTAGTAGTATAGAAAAAGAAAATATAGATGAAAATAAAGAGTGCGTTATTAAATAACTTATTGAAATGTAAATCTCCGGATGAATTAATAGAAGCGGGCAGCAGTTCAGGTTTAAAAAAGACTTTAAACGTTTTTGACCTTATCATTATTGGTATAGGTGCTGTTGTCGGAACTGGGATATTTACCATTATCGGTAGTGCTATACAGGGCGGTCAGGGCAGCTTAGGTGCAGGACCTGCTGTTATTATATCTATGTTTTTGGCTGCTATTGCGAGTGTTTTTTCAGCGTTGTCATATTCTGAAATATCAGCGATGATACCTGTTGCAGGTAGTGCGTATACTTATACGTATGCTACTATGGGTGAATTTATGGCATGGATGGTCGGTTGGATTCTTATGCTTGAATATGCAATCGGGAATATTACGGTTGCAAGTGCTTGGACCGGATATTTCGTTCAATTCTTGAAAGGGTTTAAACATATTTTACCAGACTTTGTTATCAATTCTCCTCTGTGGTTAAGAAACGATTACAGAACTATATATGCCATGGCTGATAAGTTCGGCTGGGACGTGCACGATAAGATGCCGTTTATACATTTGCCGGACTGGTTTAGTAATATATTCCATTTATCAGAGATTCCTATCGCGTTGAATTTACCGGCAATGTTTATTGTATTTGTACTTACGGTACTTTTAATAAAGGGTGTTAAGGAGTCTACAAAGTTTGCAAGTATTATGGTTGCAGTTAATATGTTTATCATAATATCGTTCATACTTGTGGGTTCATTCTATGTTGCTCCTGCTAACTGGCATCCGTTTATGCCTAACGGGTTTGAGGGTGTATTTATGGGTGCGTTTGTTATATTCTTTGCTTATATCGGCTTTGACGCTATTTCAACGGCTGCAGAAGAGACAAAGAATCCTCAAAGAGATTTGCCTATCGCTATTTTAGGTACATTAGTTATTTGTACGTTGTTATACGTTCTTGTTGCGTTGGTTTTGACGGGGATTATTCCTACAAATGCTATTGATACGCAAGCACCTTTGGCTCACGCTATGAGATGTATCGGTAAGGACTGGTATGCGGGCTTGATTTCGATTGGCGCATTGTGCGCTTTGACTACAGTATTGTTGATTTACCAGTTAGGTACGGCAAGAATTTTGTTTGCGATGAGCAGAGATAATTTCTTACCTAAATCATTGAAAGAGATTCATAAAAACTTCAAGACCCCTCACGTTGTTACGTGGTTATCCGGCCTTGTGGTTATTGTTTGTGCTTTGTTTATGGATTTGAACGTATCTGCAGAGTTATGTAACTTTGGTACGTTTACGTCGTTTATAATTATCTGTTTAACAGTATTAATTTTAAGAAAGACTGAACCGGATAGAAAAAGACCGTTTAAGGTTCCTTTCTGTCCGTTATTTCCAATTCTGGGGATATTGACCTGCGCATTATTGATGTTCTGCAAGTTCAAGTCAAACTCTGATTCATCAATTTATTTTCTTGTATGGTTATTGATAGGTTTGGCTATCTATGCAGGGTTTGGTTACCAAAATAAACGTAGAAATGAAACCGACGTTTAGGACGTCAATATATGTGCTTCTCTGTTGTCAGCAATCTCTAGTTCTCCGTTTTCATCAGGAACTTCAATTCTACTTGAAAAACTATTTCTGCTAAAGTAGTCATGTGTTAAAGATGCTATTATATCACCAGTTTCATTATATATTTCTTTAGTTTCGATTTTTCTTAAGTCTACAATCTTTACGACACCGTTTGGTTCATAGGTATAATTTTTTAGAACCCAATCTTCTATTGATTGAACTAATGTTCCTTGTTTATCAAATGTGAACGAATGACCACCGTCTTTTTTATAAGTTGTTGTTCCGTCATCATTTTCTATTACTTCAAAATCTTTTATTTGTTCACCATAAGATGAAATATTATATTTATCTGGAATTTTTGCATTTGGATGTTGTGAAACTATATCATCAAATTTTGTTTCAAATTCTTGTAGTATATTTAACCTGTCTTGGCAGAATGTTTGACGTGCTGTAGCTTCATTCATTAACAACTTTCTAGTTTTTTTGTCAAGTCCACTTATATATTCAACATCAGCACTTTGTTCTTGGAGTTCAGCAGTAAGTCTTTCTAATAGTGATTTGTCATTATTATCCTCGCTGTTTGAAGAAAACTTATAGTATTTCTTCCCTGAAGGGTCTGTTTCAACACTTTGTTCAAATGACTGTGTACCTCTAACATATTTACAAAATTGGTCAATAGGCAGATATCGAGTATTTTTGTATTCACCGTTAGGATTTTGAGCAACGTCATCCCAAGGGTTTTGAATAACAACATATCCTCCTTCAAGGTCAATATCTGTAACTTCTAATGCGTGTCGTGTCGGCATGCCAGATTCTGACCTGCCAAATGCTGTTTGAATTTTTAAATCTCGTCCTTCATCCATATATCTAGCCCATCTAACCACATCTTCTCGAGAAGGTATTATCATATCAGGTGAGATTCCTGTTAAACTATGTATTGTATGATACTCATCTAAACCTATATTTGCACCGTCAGATGTTAAACCATTATGTCCAATAAACATATTGGATTCAGGATCAAAGCTACCCTGCTCAGTATACAGAGCAAAAATAATCGCTTCAATAGCCTCGTGATCTATTACTCCATCCAGATTGGCTGCATGATACTTATCTATGGTTTCTTGTTTAACATAAACTTTGTTCCCTGTTGGGAATGTTACTGTATACCCGCCTGCGATACCATGTTTTTCTACAAGTTGAGAAAGATACCCAAATCCGCCCTCTCCACTCGCTATGAGTTGTAACGTAGATATTCCGACGCAGTTACCAATTTTGGATTGATAAAAGTGTTGATTGAATAGTGTATCACGATTTGAACGGTATGGTACTTTACCATTATGAAAAGCTTGGCTTGCTTCTTTTAATTTTGCAACCTCATCTGCCTTTGGGTCTTTTGATGGAGGAGCTTCTTTCAGTTCTTCTATCTCTATTGGACCTTCATACGTGTCCCCCTCATACACTAAACTAGCTATTGCTGCCTTAGCATCAAATAGCTTTTTTTTATCTGTAACTGCTTCCGGGTCATTATTTTCACGTACCGGAGATGTTCCTCCTGTAGTTGAAACGGTTTCAATACCTAACCTTAATCCGAATTCTGCCATAGATATACTCCTATAGTTTTTTATATTAACGACATATTTAGTTGATATCTTTAATAAATATTAAGAAATATTAAAAAATCTTTTGTTTATTTTTGATATAATGGTATCAAATGTGCCCGTAGCTCAGTTGGATAGAGTGCAAGTTTCCGAAGCTTGAGGTCATGGGTTCGATTCCCGTCGGGCATATATTATAGAAGGGAATTAAGATGAAAAAAGTTTATATAGAAACACTGGGTTGTCAGATGAATAAATCAGATGCTGAACGTATGTTTGGTATGCTTGAGTATATGGGTTATGAACAGACTTTAGAGCCAAAAGAAGCAGATATGCTTATTATAAATACTTGTTCTATCCGTCAGTTATCAGAGGATAAAGCATACAGTCAGATTGGGGTTTGGGGTAAATGGAAGAAAAACAAACCTGATTTAAAGATTGTGTTTTCAGGCTGTGTTGCCCAGCAGGTTCAACAGAAACTTTTTAGTCGTGCACCTTATGTTGATTTAGTTATCGGAACTCAAAGATTATACGAGCTTCCGGAACTCGTTAAAAGAATTGAGGCAGGTGAGCGAGTATGTTCTTGTGAAGAAGTGCCTTACGAAGAGGGTGAAATCCTTATTAACCGTACAAAAAGTGTTAATGCTTGGGTACCGATAATGGAAGGCTGTAATAACTTCTGTACGTATTGTATTGTGCCTTATACCAGAGGAAGAGAACGCTCCCGCGGGTTTGAAAACATTATGAACGAGATTAAAAAAGCGCTTTCTGAAGGGTTTAAAGAGATTACGCTTTTGGGTCAGAATGTTGACAGTTATAAAGGTGTTGATAAAGACGGGAATGAGATAAATCTGTCAGGATTGCTAAAGGCTATAAACGCTTTAGACGGCAAGTTTAGAATAAGGTTTGTAACTTCTTATCCTACAGATATAACAGAAGAGTTGATTGATACTGTTATTGAGTGTGACAAGGTTTGTGAATATTTTCATATCCCAATGCAGTCAGGTGATGATTATGTCTTGAAGAAGATGAACAGAAGATATGATGTAGCGACTTATACAAAGATTTGTAACCATATCAGAACAATAGTTAAAGATGTTACTATTACGAGTGATTTTATTGCAGGGTTCCCGGGTGAAACAGAAGAACAGTTCCAAAACACATTGAAAACTATGTTGGATTTAGAACTTGATTATTCTAACACAGCTGCGTATTCTCCAAGAGAAAGAACAGTTGCAGCTAAATGGGTTGATAAATATATTCCTGAAGATGAAAAGACTGAACGTTTAGCGCGTTTGAATGAAACAAACAGAGAATGTTGTGTTCTTTCTAACAAAAAATATATCGGTCGCGATATGGAAGTTCTTGTTGAGAAGTTTGAGCTCCGTGACGGTAAAGGTGTTATTTCGGGAAGAACCCGTAATAACAAAATGGTACACATACCTTGTGAAGAGGATAGGACGGGCGAATTTGTTAATGTGAAAATTAACGGTTCAAAGACGTGGTATTTAACAGGTGAACTAATTTAGGTTACAAACGTTAATATTTCAGCCAGGATTTTAAAATATGTTATACTATACTGAGGAGAGAGTGTAAATATTTTAAAATGATTTGTCCAAAGTGTAAAAAAGAAATAGATGATAACAGTGTGAAATGTCCTGAATGCGGGGCTAAAGTAGGACGTATTTGTCCTAATTGTAAGTCACACAATGTTATCAATGCGATGAAATGTAAGCATTGTAACTATGTTTTGTTGAAGACATGTTCTAACTGCGGAGCGACAAATACAGCTAAAGCATTGACTTGCAGACGCTGCGGAGCGGAATTTGATATAAAGAAAAAAACTTCTACAACACCTGTTCCTCAAGTGACAGCTGCAAGCGTACACGAAACTCTTGTTGAATCTATGCCTAAGTATGAAGCTATATATTCTACCCAACAAGCTGCTCAAGAAAAGATGAAAGACGCTATCTTGAATGATAACGTTAAGGTTATTGCTATTTCAGGTGAGAGCGGAATCGGTAAGAATCTTGTTATTAAGTTTGTTGCGAAAGAACTTGAAAACAGCGGGCTGATTTGGATATCCGGTAAGTGCTCAAGTTCTACGAAGCTCACTCCTTTCGGGTTCTTTCAAGATTTGTTTTTGACACTGTTTAATCTCAATAACTTCTGTATTGATTTGAACGGGCTTAAAAACGAGTCGCTCAAATTCTTTAAACAAGAGTTTCCGGAATTAACGAATGATGAAATTACAGAGTTTATCAACTTCTTATACCCTGAAAAGTTTGGTGAGTTTAAAAATATTCATACTAATAGAGAGCGAACTTTTGGGATATTGAAAAAAATATTCTATACAATCTCGTATAATATGAAGAGCGTAATTGTTGTGAATAACTTTGATTATATTGATAATATGTCAAAGGAATTTATCAATGAACTGCTTTCTATACCGGAAGTGTTTATGAATACGACATTTATTCTGTCTTTTGCTGAGCCAAAATCTGCAAGGGGTTGTATTTCTCATCCGATATTGAATGATAATTCGTTTGTAGATATTACTATTGCACCGTTTACGACAGATAAGCTTGCGCCAATGTTTGACAAATACAAAAACATTGATTTGAATGTTGAACAAAGAAATCTTGTTACTAAATATGCTAAAGGTAACCCTGCCGCGTTTGAGCAGTATATCAATCTTGTTGCGGATAAGAAGCGTTTTGGATTACCGTTTTCAGTACCTCAAAAATTAGAAGATGTTGTTGCAGATAGAATCGGGTATTTAAAATCAGAAAATATCCTTGCTTATAAGGTTTTGATTGCACTGGTGCTTCTGGGACACAAATCTAATCCGGTTATTTTGAACACTTTCAATAATATTGATTTAGAGCAGTTGGATTCTATTTTAGCGACTCTTGTTAACTTGAACTATATAATACAAGTAACAACTTCTACTTATGAATTTAAGAGCTTAGGTTTATGGAAGATTCTTCTTGAAAAGGTCAAGGAAGATTCGACTACTTATAAAGATGTTGCAGAACAGTTGTTTGTATTGTTGCAAAATTATAACTTATCATCTTTAAGCGTACTTAACCGTATTGCAAAAGATATGGCTTATACTCAGCAGTATTTGACTATTTGGACTACGATTGTCCAATTAGCGTCTTATATAGGGGACATTGATTTGTTTATCCTTGCTCAAAAACAAATCCTTGAGATTGTTGAAAACAATAAGATTAACGGTTCTGATACTATTAAGAAAAATATCTATGTCCAAAGTGGTAAGTTATTAGAAAAAATCAATCCGTCTGAGGGCTTGGAATTCTTGACAAACGCTATTAAAACAGGACTTGTAGGAAAATATGAAGAGATAGAACTTCTTGGCTATATTGCGTCTTGTGCTATGAAAACAGGAAACTACTATGGGGTATTGGAATGCGTTGATGATGTGCTGGACAAGTTAGATAATCCGCGCTCAATCGAGTATGCTCTTGTTAAATCAAGAAAATTAAGAGCATTAAATCAAATCGGAAATTTGGGTGAGGTTGTTAATCTTGCTGAAAACGAGCTTATTCCTATCATCGAAGATGCGTTATCTAAAAAGGCGTCTACATTTAAAATGGTTTCTGAATACGATGTGTTTGAAAGCTGGTTATCTGTGCTTTATGAACTTGTGAAAGCTCTTACAAGACAGGGTAACAGCAGGGCTTTTCGTGTTATCAATGAAGTGTTTAAGATTCTTGAAGCTAACAATATTCAGGACAAACAGTTCTCTTGTAATCTTCAATTAGAACTCGCGCTTGCAAACACTATCCGCGGTAATATCGCTATGTCTAATAAGATTCTTAATGATATCTTTGAAATCTATGAGAATTCGGATGTTATAAGTTCTTATGTAGTTTCAAGGTTGAATCTGATTAGTATTTTGAACAAGTTCTTTACGGATAGAGAAAAGATTGATGTAGATGAATTGTTCAAGATAGCGACATTTGCTGACAATATTGATGATAAGTTTACAAAGAACGTATCGAAACTGTTGTTAGGTAAGGTTGTATTAGACACTGTATCTGTTCAGAATGCAATAAGTATTTATACAAAACAGCTTGAATACTTTGCAGAGGAAAAGAACTCTATCGGTGTCTTGTTGGGTTGGTATTTAACTTCAGAAGCGACTGCGCTTGTTAATAAACAGCAAGCACTCGATATCGCTCAAAAAGCCTTGGGTATCGCTCAAAAACCTGAAATTTGTAACCATTATTTTGCGCTATTATTCAATAAGTTGATTTGTAAGATTTATATTTCAAACAAAGACTTTGACTCAGCGCGTATCTATCTGGATAGAGCACTGACAATTGCAAAAGGTTATGAATTAAAGTATCAGTTGGCGAAACTTTATATAATGTCCGGCAACTGTTTAAAAGAAACTATTAAAACATCCGATGATGCAAAACAAGTTTTATTAGAGATGAATACGTTATTTAAGAAAGCTGAAGAGATAAACTCTGAACTTGATATAGCATCTCTTTCAAAAGATATTATGCAAAAGATGAACGAGCTTGACATGTTATGTAAAGCTTACGGTGTAAGTTTATAGAATAGGGATTTGGATATGAAAATAAGAAGAAGTATATATGTATTTTGCGGATTGTTATTATCTCTTGCACTTACAGTAGGAACTGTTAGTGCAAAATTATCAAAGTCAGCATATCAACTTTATCAAAAAGCTAATATGGCTGAGTGTAAAGGTAATATGGAAGAAGCAGTCAACCTTATAAATCAGGCGATTACAGCTAATACAGAAGATGATGTTATGTTGTATACAAAGCTTGGCGGTTTGTATGTTAACCTTGAAAAATACGATGAAGCTTTAAATGTATACAAAAAAGCTGTTTCTCTCAGAGGTACAGATGCGTTTTTGTATGTAAGCATGGGTAATATTTATCAGATTAAGGGTGATAATATAAATGCCCTTGTTTCTTATCAAAAGGCATTGGAATTATGTCCTGAATACAAATATAATTATTTGAATGTTGCAAATGTTGAGCTGGCGCTTAAGCATTATGTTGAAGCGGAAGATAACTATAAAAAGTTCTTAGAATCTTATCCTGAGAATGCGGAAGCGATTTCTAACCTTGCTGAAACATATTTTTTGAATAATAAGACTGATTTAGCTTACGATTTGTACACTAAACTATATGAGAAAAACCCTGAGGGATTCAAGTCTTATACAAAATATGGCTCTGTTTTGTTTGCATTGAAAAAGTATGACGATGCAGTTCCTGTACTGGAAAAAGCTGTTGAACAGGATAGTAACAGTATTAAATCTCTTGCAGAACTTGCGTTATCTTATCAGAATTTGCAGAAATATGAATCTGCAGAGACTACTTACGCTAAGCTTTTTGAACTTGCTCCCGGCATGAATGAGTTCAGATTGGATTATGCAAATTTGTTATCTGCGTTAGGTAAGAATGAGCAGGCTGTGAGTGAATACGAAGCTTATATAAAAGCTTATCCGAAAGATTTTGACGCGTATGCAAACTTGGGAAGTTTATATAAAAAGTTAGATAAGACTGATCTAGCTATTAAGAACCTTGAAGCTGCCTATAAACTTAATCCTACTGATGTTGATGTTTTAAAAGATTTGGCATTCTCTTATCATAAAAAATTAGATTATGTGAATGCTTTAAAATACTACGACTTAGCAATAGCTAAGGATTCGGATAACTATAGCTTAAACTATAACCGTGCGATTACATTACACGCTTTAAATAGATATGCTGATGCTATTACCGCTTATGAAAAAGTATTGTCATTGAAAGAGGACGATGTTATTAAGAACAATCTGTTGGCTGCTTTGATTGAAAACGGTTATATGCTTATTGATGAAAAGAAACTTGATGAAGCTAAGGCTTGTTTTCAAAAGGCTGTGGATATGAATACGACAGAAGCTTCTGTTTATATGGGGCTTGCAACTATTTATAAAGCCCAATCTAATAATGAAAAAGCTCTTGTTTGCTATAAAAAAGCAGCTGATTTGGATGTGAATAATAACGAATATAGAAATATTTATGAATCATTTAGAGACGCTTTAAGTTCAGAAGATTTAGAAAAGATTTCTTCTACTACAGAAGATAAAGAAGCCGAGTATATCTCGTTAATGGCTTCAGGTGATAAGTATTATAAGAACAAGAACTATAAAGCTGCTTTAACACCTTATGAAAAAGCTTATTCTATTAGTGATAAAGACAAAGTTTTAGCGTTGAAGCTTGGTAATCTTTATAAAGAAGAAAAAGACTTAGAAAAAGCTACCGAATTCTATAAAAAGGCAATTGAACTTGATGATAATTATGCAGATGCGTGGTTTAATTTGGGGCTTGTTCACGCTAATTTGAACAGATTACCAAACGCTATTGAGTGTTTTAATAAGGTTACCGTAATTGACCCTCAATATACTTATGCGTATTATGCTTTAGGTTTGGCGTATGAATATCAGCATAACAATCAAAAGGCTATTTATAACTATAAAAAATACGTTTCTTTAGAAACAGATAAATCGTTAATAAATTCAGTTAATGATAAGATTAAAAAGTTAGCAAAATGATGCAGAAACTTAAACTTACAGTTTTATTGATGTTATTCAGTCTTTGTTTGAGCGGTTGTGTGTTTGATAAAGAACAGCCGGGGATATTGTTTAACAAAGACCCAATCTCAAAAGACACCGTTATGAATTCTTCACGTCATTTTGAGGTTGGTAAACCAATATATTATCTTTTTTACACTCCCAAAAAGATAAATACAGAGTTTATAAGGGTACAGGTTTTTAAGGTAGGAGATAATATCCCGCGCGGTGGGTATAAGATTGTGTGGACTAATGAGTACCGTATAATGAAACAGAATATGTACTATTATTATAATCACTTTGTGATACATTCTGCGGGCAGTTATATGATGCAAATTTTTTCAATGGATGATTTGATGAACCCTCTGGTAAAAAACTTTTTCTATGTTCACTAAACAAGCCCTTCTTTAAGCGCTTTAACAGCAGCTTGAGTTCTATCATCTACGAGAAGTTTCTGTATGATATTACAGACGTGTGCTTTTGCTGTGTGTTCACTGATTGTTAATGTTTTGGCTATTTCACTATTTGTTTGTCCGTCGACTACGAGTTTTAGTACTTCGTATTCACGCTGGGTTAGGTTTGAGTGGCGTTCTCTAAAACCTGCTCTTGACATTTGTCGTGCCGGTATAATACCATTATTACGTTCTTTTATGAAAGGTACAACTTTAGGGTCAAGCCACATTGCTCCGTCTTTTATAGTTTGGATAATTATCATTAAAAATTCTGTATTGATATCTTTATGAACATATCCGTTGACGCCTGCAGTAAGAGAATCAAAAACTTCATTATCTGATATATGTGAAGTTAACATTATTATTTTTGTATCAAAGTTACTTTGTTCAAATATTTTCTTTGCAGCGTCTATTCCTGATAAATCAGGTAACCCAATATCCATAAGTACGATATCAGGTTTGAGCAATCTGGTTTTTTCTATTGCTTCTTTTCCGTTTTCGGCTTCTGCAATAATTTCCATTTGCGGATATTCATCAAATAATGACCTTAATCCTATTCGCATTAGTTTTTGGTCTTCTACTAATATTATTTTTATAGTCATAGTACCCTCTATAGATTCAATTTATTATTTATGATAATAAATCATAAATTTTTCATTATCTCTTATCTATATTAGGAGGGTAGTATTCTTAAAAATGTAATAGTTAGAATTCTTATTTTTTATGACATTTACATTTAGGGTTTTTACAACGGTTATGGCAATCAAGTTCTAATATATCTGTAGTTACGTATTCAACATCAAAGTTATGAATTTTACTTAAGGCTTTTACTCTATTATAGTACATCATTTGCGATTGAGGATGTTCGAGAATAAGCACTACTTTGGCTCGTTTCCCTGTTTTGTATTGATAATACAATGCCTGCCCGACAGCTTCAGCCCATTTATTAGCAAAATCAAACTCTATAGCGTGAGTATTTGTAAGGCAATCTACCCGTGTAGCGTCGTCATTTTTGTATTCAAGTATTCCACCGTGTTTTTTTTGCCATGCTTGTTGATATGATTGTTCATTATGTTGATGATACCCCGGAGAAGGAAGTCTGCAACACTGTTGTGCAAAACAAGAACAGTTCTGTGTTTGAGCAAATATGAAAAAAAATACAACTAGAGTTAATCTCTTAAAAATCTCTTCCATAGAGGACTATCTTACAATATTTTGAGCAGAAAATCTATTAGCCACAGATCTAAAAAATCTTAGTGACGGGATTTTGCCAGATATTTAACTACTTCACTTGCGATTATCAAACCCACAACTGACGGTACAAAAGCATTACTTGCAGGAACCCTTTTTTGTCCGGAAGCAGAGGGTTGTTTTATTGGTATTTCCTGAGAATATACCACTTTTAGAGACTTAATATTTCTTTTTCTAAGTTCTTGTCTCATAACCTTTGCAAGCGGACAAACAGAGGTATTATAGATATCTGATACTTGAAACTCTGTAGGATTCATTTTATTCCCTGCACCCATTGAGCAGATTATAGGTGTATTATGCTCATTACACTTCATTACAAGTTCTATTTTACCTGTAACTGTATCAATGGCGTCAACTACATAATCATATTTGTTAAAATCGAATTGGCCAGAGTTTTCAGGTGTAAAAAAAGCTTTGTGTTTATGGATTATTACATCCGGATTGATGTCGAGTAACCTTTGTTCAGCTGCGTCGACTTTGTATTCGCCGATTGTTTTTTGAGTAGCGATTATTTGTCGGTTAAGGTTAGATTCGATGACCTTATCACTATCTATCAGATCAATCTCTCCGATACCGCTTCTAATGAGAGCTTCCATTGCATGACCGCCGACTCCGCCAATTCCAAAAACAGCTACACGTGAATTTTGAAGCGCCTTTAGTGCGTCTTCTCCTAATAACATTTCTGTTCTTGAGAACATTTCAGACATTATTTCTTCCTTTTTAGGTAGTCATTTACAGGTTCAGGTACAAACTTTGAAATGTCACCGTTATTTTTTAGAATCTCTTTAACACTGCTTGATGATATAAAGTTGTATTCAGGTTTTGTTATAAGAAATACTGTTTTAATACTTTCATCAAGAGAACGGTTTGTTTGAGACAGTTGCATTTCATATTCAAAATCGGATACTGCGCGCAGACCTCTTAATAGTATTGTTGCATTCTTAGCTTTTGCATATTCGACAGTTAGTCCGTCAAAGCTATCGACTTCGACATTCGGGATATCTTGAACGCTTTGTCTGATTAGATTTAGACGTTCTTCGACTGTTAGCAATGCGTTTTTGCTGATGTTATTAGAAACCGTAATAATTACCTTATCAAACATCTGAGCACCGTCTTTAAGGACATCTATGTGTCCGAGTGTTATCGGATCAAAACTTCCCGGATATATAGCAATTTTCATTACAAATCCTTTCTTAAAACTTGTATTCAGGAATAACGAATGCTTCATTGTTAGCGTCTTTGTCTACAAATTCAAGGTAGCTTTCTAACGCTAATTCTTTGGAGTTTTTATAGAACTCTTCTGATATAAGGTTTTTGTGAAGCTCTGTTCTTTCACCTGAATAGTTGCCAAGAACTTTTGCATAGTCAGCAATCTCTTCCAACGATGTTCCGCCGCCATAGGCTTTTGTTTTGGCATCAGTTCCTGACGGTCTGATTTCGATGTATTTGTCTGCAAATTCCAGATATGTTCCGTCGCCTACGAATTTAACAGCTTTAAGGTCTGAAAATTCAAGTCCCGGGAATGCATCGTTTAAGACTTCTACAACGTTATCTAATGTTGCTTTACCCTCGTTTATTGCGATTGCTAAAGAAAGGAAAAACAGGTCGTTTTTAGTTCTTTGTTTTTCGCCTTCTACTTTAGCCTGTTTAAGCTTTTCAATATCAGGTTCTGACTCATTGTAGTATGAGATATCTACTCTGGTGTCAAATCTTGAGGTTATTTTGTTTGAATCAAATACTTCTAATAAGTATTGAGAAAGTGTTTTGTTTTCTGTTTCGAGTTTAGCTATGAGTGACGCTGCAACTATAATTGCTTCTGTGGCACTCTTTTCTCTCATAGCAATTGCTTCACGTCCTGAGAGTGATTTAACAGTGTCTTCAGCTCCCATAATCATACCGCCTGATTCTTCACCTGCGAAGATTAGACGAGGTTGAATCCCGATTTCAATAGTGTTATTGAATACGTCATCAACTTTTACACTTTGTTTAGGAGCGTTTTTAAGTTGTAGCTCAACTTTTTTCATAATGTTTGCAATTTCTTTGAATCCTACAGGGACGTTTACAACTTTTACACCGTTGTGTTTAGCCCATTCGTCCCATGATAGAGCTGAGGCTGTTGTTTTAATCATAAATCGAGGATGATTATCCCATTTATGTTGGTGTTTAAGTTGTTTTGCACGATAGTCCATAAGCATTAAGAACGCTTGATTTGCCGTAAATACGGTTAGAACTCTGTCTTCATCTAGTTTAACGTATGAGATACCGTTTTCTTCCAGTGTAGGAATGTTACCTGCGTTTTCAAGTTCGCAGATTGTTAATCTGTCGTGATCCGGGTCTGTGATTAAGACTGCTGTTCCGAACGGATAATTTTTCAACAGGTTTTCGTAATGAAGTGATTCAATTACAGGGAAGAACTTTTCACCGTTTTGTTTTGTAGCAACAACGGTTGCGTCTACTGAGTAATCGTAGAACGTTTTGTTACCCTTAGGGTCGGTATCGTATTTACCTATTGAGTGGAAGAACGGATCTTCAGGGATGTTGTTCCATGCAAACTTGTCTGAGATGTTTAGTTTTTCCAAAACTTTGCTAAGTGTTCTATATGCACATCCGCCAACGCTTTCGATTAGGATTTTGTTTTCTATTTTTTTGATAGCAGACAAGTCTTGAGCTACACCGTTTTGAAGGTATTCGACATACAGGTTAATCCCGTCTTCAAGTTTTGTCATTATTTCTTCATCGATTAGCGGGTCGTTTTGTGCCGCGATTTTGATTTCGTAAGAGCCGTCTTTTTCTACTTTGTCGAATATCATTTGGATTTTATCAACAAATTCTAGTGATTCTTCCGGCAAGTACTGGCTACCTTGAGAGTTTAAGTCTTTAGTTGCGGTTTTTACTGAGATACCGTGACTTGATGTGATGTATTCACCGCCTACTAGGTCAAGTTTAAACGCTAAGAACGATGCTAACCAGATAGGAATAGTTTTTCTTTCTTGCGGTGTAAGAGTTTTGATTCCTTGTGCCGCTTGGATTCTTGCGATTGCATCAAGGTAAAGAGCTGAGTTGTAGCGGACTTCTGAACCTACAAGCTTAAGAATTTCTTTATTCGGGTATTTTTCTGTTACAACTAGCGCTTTTGCTAAGGTTGCAAGAACTATTCCGACAAGGTTAATCGGGAATCTTGTATCTTGCGGGTACAAGATGTTTTGAGGTCCTCTTATGCCTGCAGTTGAAACTTTTGCTTCTTTTGAATAGTTTGCAAACCATTCTAACAGGTTCAAACCTTCCGGATTTGTTGTTTCATCGTAAGGATAAAGATGTTCTCTTTTTAATGTAAAAGTAAATTCATCTTTGTTATCAAAATCCATAAGTTTTGCATTTTTTATATAATCAGGTGTTTTATCAAACACGTTTTTAAATAGTTCTTTTTCCAATTCGCAACTTGCTTCTCTTACCATATAATATTCCTCATTAGTCTAAACAATGAATATATTATAGCGCAAACAGAAATTTAATGTTTCAATAAAACATATATCGGGTTATATGTAAGTTGAATGCTGTCTTTGTAAAGTTCTTGATAGTTTTGTTTGAACAGTTTTGTTTCTTTTAGTCCCCATGTTGATTCTGAAACGGCGTTTACACCTGTTTTTTTCATGTGCTCAAACATCTCTTTTATGGAGTCGAAATTTTGTACGATTGTTTCTTCTTTAATATGAAGTATGTTGTAATTGTTTAAGATTGTTTCAAGCTCTTCTTTTGAGTAGTAGTTTAAAGATATATTAGCTGCAGCGGTTATCTCTTGAAAATTCTTTTGACCGAATGTTGTGAATAGTAAGATACCGTTTTCTGTCAGATTAGTTTTAAGGGTTTTTATGAATGTTTCAAAATCGTCTAGCCATTGAAAAGCTGCGTTTGAGACTATTAAATCGTACTTGTTTTCTAACGTAAGGTTTTCAATATCGCTATTAACGAAGTTGATGTTGTTATTTATTTCTTTTATAAACGGTTCACATTCTTTTACGATATCTATTGCTGTATAGGTTTTATATTTAAGCTGTTTGGTGAGAGTTTTGGTTAGGAATCCTGTTCCACAGCCAAGCTCGAGTATGTGTTCATAATCTTTTGAAGGCAGTAATGCAGCAAGTTTTTCAGCCATTTGCATTTGAACAACGGCATTTTGTTGATATGTATTGAGGCTTTTTGAAAACCTTTGTTTGATTAGCTCTTTTTTCATAACAATTCCGACCATTTTGAGTATAACATAAACGGACAGTGACCTGAATTTATTATGACGGGGGTTTGCCAGTAGTTGAGCTGGTTTTTTGTCGGGATAATTTTATCAGAATCAGCAACTATAGCTTTTGTGTATTGGAAACTTTCGTTTGGTTTATAGTTTAACATTTGTTTTAGCTCTGATAATTTGCTGTCGAATGTCCTGTTTGAGAAAGTTTCTATTTCAGGTTTTTCGATAAACATCCGTTCCATAAACTTTTGAGAAGAGGTTTCAGAAAATCCGCGAATTGTCAGGTTATAGATTCTTTCAGGAATCCCGTAGTTATCATCGATAGCAAACGGTGTTCCACAGATTGCTGTAGAGGATGTTATTTCTCCAAAATCGAACAGGGTTGCTGTCATTACGCCCATGGACCAGGCGATTATATATTTTTCTGCATAGTTTGAAAAATCTATATCGATATCAAGATTATTGTAGTCGTAGAATACGATAACATCATAATCCTCGCAGTCGAGGTGGGAGACTATTTTCTCATCCATTCCCCAGCCATTGAAGAATATAATCAGTTTATTTGAATCTGTTTTATTAAGCCATTTATATTTCATTTTTTACGTAATCTATTAACCTTTTTATTTGTTCGAATTCTAAATCAGCAGTTAGCGACAATCTCAACCTGGAAGTGTTAGGTGGCACGGTAGGAGGTCTTATAGGTAAAACGAAGTAACCTAATCCTCTTAACTGTTCTGCAGCCTTTACGGCTCTTGAATCAGCCCCTAATACAATCGGGATTATTTGCGATTCTGAGATTGTATCGATGTCGTTAGAAGCAAGGTATTTGTGTGTTGCTATAACGTTTCGTGCCAGTTTGTGTTTTTGTTCGTAGATATAATCAAGTTTTTTTGTTAGTAACCAGTTTGTCCACGCTATATTGATAGGCGGGATTGAGGTTGAGAATATGAACGAGCGTGCTTTGTTGATTAGGTAGTTGATTATTGTCTTGTTTGAAACGGCAAACGCTCCGAATGAACCTAATGCTTTACCGAAAGTTGCCGTTACTATATCAACGTCGAGACCGGATGATATACCTGCACAATCATCGTCTATTGAACAGAACGCGTGAGCTTCATCTATCATCAAGAGACAATTGTATTTTTGTTTAAGTTCCACCAGTTTTTTTATGTTTGCAATATCACCGTCCATACTGAATACGGATTCAGATATGATTAAAACTTTTTTGTATTCGTTTCTATGTTTTTTTAATAGTTCTTCAAGGTGTGCATAATCGAGGTGCTTATAACGCTTAAAATCTGCTTCTGATAGCTTCATACCGTCGATTATACTGGCATGGTTGAGTTTGTCAGAGAGGATTAAATCACCTTTTCTTGCGATTGTTGAGATTACCCCCAGGTTACATTGATAACCTGTGTTGAATATGAGTGCCGCATCTTTTTTGAACAGGTTTGCAAGTGTTTTTTCAAGCTCTTTATACACACAAGATGTGCCGCTTAATAAACGTGCTGAAGCTGATGAAAACTGAAGTTGAGAAGATGTTGAGAACTCTTCTAAGAACTCTTTAGCCAGATCTTCTTTTGTGCTCAAATTCAGATAATCGTTAGATGAAAAGTTCAAAAGTGATTTGCCGTCAATATTTACAAAAGTATCTTGCTTTTCGGAAATATCAGGTATTTGACGGAATGTATTTTTGTCTTTTAGTATTTCAAGCTCTTTTTCAAAATCACACATATCTAATCAACTTTCTTACTTAACATTATAGCAAGAAAAATGTTTTTATGATAATATTTAGAAAAGTTTTTTAGAATTTAAACAGGAGATATATATGCAAGCAAGACGTGCAGCAAGAGAGTTAGCTCTTATATTGTTTTCACAATTTGATAAGAAGATAACAGAGTATTCAGAAAAAGATTTCGAAGAAATAATGTTAAAATCGGTAAGGGTTTTATCAAGTACATCAGGCGAAGAGCTTAAGACTGCTGTAGGTACGTTGATAGATATCAAAGACTATATTGATACTTACGAAGCTGACGCACCGTCTAATTTAGAACGTCCTATCGGGGTTAAGAACCTGCCGGTAGAGATTCCTACAACTGCAGATATGAGTGAAAAGGTGTCTATGCTTCTTGATATAGCTGAAAAAGCTGCGTTTGCTTTAGAAATTGCTGAATTTGCTTTGTTAGAGTCTCAAAGCGATGTTCAGGAATATGTAATTAAGATTGCAAAAACTTTTCAACAACATTTTGAAGAAGTTGATGATGAAATCCAAAAATATTCTAAAGGTTGGGATATCAGCCGTTTAGTTAAAATGGATAAAGATATTTTAAGAATCGCTATTGTAGAACTTCTTTATATCAAAGAAGCTCCTATGAAGGTTGTTGTTGATGAAGCACTTGAACTTGCTAAGAAATATTCAACAGATGACAGTGCTGCATTTATCAACGGCGTGTTAGCTAAAGTTATTGTGGAGAACGGACTTAGCTAATGTTTGGATTCTTTTCAAAAGGAGTTGATAACCTTAAAAAAGCAGTATCTAATACAACTAAGGCGTTGGTTAGTACTGTTGTTGATACTGTTAGTGAAGAAGAGGAATTCTCTGAATTCGTTTTAGAGGATATGGAAGATTTGCTTATTAGTGCTGATTTAGGTGTTGATTATACTTCTGAACTTATCGATAATTTACGCGACCAGTCTAAGATTAAACCGTCTGAGGTTAAAAATTATCTAAGGACCGAGTTTTCGAAAACACTGGAGAATGCCGGTTCAAACGAACTTAATTATGTAGACGGCAGATTGAATATATATTTTATCTGCGGGGTTAACGGGGTCGGAAAGACTACGTTGATTGGTAAATTGGCTCATAAATTTAAAGATAGCGGCAAACGTGTTTTGATTGCTGCTGCTGATACATTTAGGGCGGCAGCAGAGGAGCAGTTAGATATCTGGTCAAAGCGTGCCGGGGCTGATATTGTCAGACGTGACAAGGCTGATGCGGCTTCTGTTGTTTATGAAGCAATTCAAAAAGCACAAGCTGAAAAATATGACGTTATCCTTGTTGATACGGCAGGACGTCTTCAAAACAAGTTTAATCTAATGGAAGAATTAGCAAAGATTAAGGGCGTGATTGATAAATTAGCACCGGATGATTTGAGAGAATGTATGCTTGTTTTAGACGCTAATACCGGACAAAACGGTTTGCAGCAAGCGAAAGTGTTTAAAGAGGCTGTTGATTTGACATCTGTTGCACTCACAAAGCTTGATGGTTCTGCTAAGGGTGCGATTATATTTGCTATTGCTAAAGAGTTTTCTTTACCTATTAAACTCGTTGGGGTTGGTGAGAAGATGACTGATTTAGAAAATTTTAGTTCGAATGATTTTATAGAAGCGTTGTTTGAATAGAATAGTTTATGATAAAATAATTTTATTAAATTTTACTGGGGGAAAGTATGACATTGGAATTGGATAAAAAACAAGGTTTAATTGCCGGAGACGGTATGCTGCCTGTTAAAATGGCGCAGCATGCAAAAGAAAACGGATTTGAAGTTGTAGCAATCTCTTTATCATCAGATAATTATAAAGAGTTGAAAAAATATTGTTCAAAAGTTTACTCTTGTTCTCCGGGTCAGGCGAAAAAGATTGAACAGATTCTTGTGGATGAACAGATTCATCAGTTGACTTTTTTAGGTAAAGTTAATAAGAGAATCCTTGTTAAGCGTCCTCAATTTGATTCAAAAGCTATTGAGTTTTTGAAAAACGCTGTAAGACTTAATGATGACAAAGTTATGTTGATGATTATTGAAGAGTTGGAATCAATCAATGTAACTGTTTTAGACCAGACTATATTTATTAAGAACCTTATGATTCCGTCAGGTGTTCTTGGTAAGGTTCAACCTACTCCTGAACAAATTGAGGACGTGAATTACGGATACTGGCTTGCAAAAGAGACAGGTAAGCTTGATATCGGTCAATCTGTTGTGATTAAGGATAAGATGATCATGGCAGTTGAAGCTATTGAGGGTACTGATAAATGTATCAGACGCGGTTGTAAGTTGGCTAAGAAGAATGCCTGCGTTATTAAGACAGCTAAACCAAAACAGGATAAACGTTTTGATATTCCTGCGATTGGTTTGAGAACATTGAAAACTATGAGACGTTATAAAGCAAAATTGATTGCTGTTGAAGCTAACGAAACAATTATTGTCGATCAGGCAAAAACTATTGAGTATGCTGATAGACATGGTATTGTGATTATGGCGGTATAATGAAAAAATTGTTTGTTGTAACAGGTGAATATTCCGGCAGTATGCATGCTACAAGGGTTGTAGAGTGTATTAAGTCTCAAAACTCTGATATTGAGATTGAGGGTATTGGTGATGAGAACCTTGAAAAAGCAGGTGTTAAGCTTTTCGCAGATCATAGTAAAATGTCTGCTGTGGGTTTAAATTTCGGAATATTGTTTAACCATATTATATTGGGTAAGAAAGTTGTTGATTACTTAACAAAGGAATTTAAGCCTGATATGGTTTTGCTTGTTGATTATGGTGCTTTTAATACTAAGATTGCAGGATTCTTGAAAAAAGCCGGAATAAAGGTTTATTATTATATTCCGCCACAAGTTTGGGCGACTAGAAAACACAGAATCAAAGAGATTAAACGAAACGTTGATAAGATTTTGTGTATATTTCCGTTTGAAGTTGAGTTATACAAAGAATATGGTATAGATGTTCATTATTGCGGACATCCGCTCGTAAAACAATTACCTGAAAAAGCTGACAGAAATGCTTTTTTTGAAAAATACGGAATTGATAAGAGTAAGAAACTTGTTTCTATATTCCCGGGTTCAAGAAGCTTTGAATTAAAGTTTTTGATGAAGATATTTATTAAGGCAGCAAAACTTTTGAAAAAATCTCATCCGGATATCCAGTTCCTTATCTCTCATGCTCCAAACTTGTCTGATGAGGTTTATAACAAATATCTTGGAAATGATGACACGTTTAAGGTTATTAAGGGAGACAATCAAGCTTTGTTGAGTGTATCAGATGCGTTGATACTTGCGTCTGGAACGGTAGCGTTAGAATCAGCTTTATATGGTGTTCCTATGATTATTTCCTATAAGGGACCTGAGATATTTTATTTCATTTATTTATTGGTTAGATGTATAAAACTTGTTGCGTTGCCTAATATTATATTGAATAAGGTTGTTGTTCCTGAATTAGTTCAACATAAGGCAACTCCTGTTATGATTTCTTCTGAGATTGAAAAACTTTTGTATGATGAAGCTTATAGGGCTGAACAGATTGCAGGCTTATCACATGTTAGAGAAAAATTATCTGACAAGTATTCCGCTCAGGAAGTTGCCAATGTTATTCTAAAAGATATATAATCGGGTATTTGATTTATATTCAAATATTGAATACAATATTATTGTAGAATGTATTCTGTTATGTAAAGAAATTATAGTTCATGCTTTACATAATGGTATATTTGGATATAAAATTCTAACAGGAGCAAAACGTGGTTAACGGATACGAGAATTTTGATAATACAGAGATGCACTTAAGAAAAGACTCTCTTATACAGGAGAGGGTAGGTCTTGTGTCGTCTCACATGTATAAACAGTTTTTGGAATATCAAAATGCGACTGTTAACACTTCTGAGATTTTTAATGAAATAATTGTGTCATTGAAGCCTATTATGGAATCGTTGAAAAAATCTTTTGCAACACGCGGGATAACGACGCAGAATATATATTATGAGTATGACGCGCAGAAGACTGTTATTACGATTACTATATTATGGTATACGTTTAGTTTAACAACGAGATGTAATTATGAACCGCAGGCGCTTTATAGAGGTGATTCGAAGCCTCCTATGTTTTCAGGCAGAATAATGGCTATTAAAGGTAATTATGCTGACGTTATTAAGGGTGCTGAGGATAAAAACGATTGTTTAGGCAGACTGCTTGATAGTGAGATTGCTTCTTTATATGTACCGTCTGATAAAATGCAGTCATCAATTTTTAAGATAAGACATTTATCCAACAGAGAATTATTCTTAAACTCTCAGGATTCAGCAAGAGAGTTTATATTAAAGGTTATAGAAATCGTTTGTGGCGGCGGTGTTTACCACGAAGAAGGCGCAAGAACCGGATTTAATTTATAAAAATATTAAGAATTTTAAAAAAAGATTAGCCGGGTGGTTGATTTTAGAAATTTATTTGGTACTATAGATACAACGAACCGCAGACAGTTAGTTATGCTGGTGGTGATACAAGGTGAGAGTCCTTGTCGTAGATGAGAATCACAGGTTTTCAGACCATCAGGGTTATAAAAGGGACGAACCGGCTAACCGAGGTTACACAAGTCGAAATATATTAATAGTATTTTATGTGTAAGATTTTGCGGCAAGGGTTATCGCAGAATCTTTTTATTTTGCGAAAAAATCAGGTCGAACAGAGGAAACTCAAAATAAAGTAAACAAAGGAGCAAACAGAATGTCAACAAAAGCTTTTAAGAGCGAAAAAGTAGCTCAAATCAAAGAAAAAGTTGAAAAGGCTCAAGTTGCTATCGTTACTGAATACCAAGGTATGTCAGTAGAAGAAATTACTAAACTTAGACGTGCTCTTCAAAAAGAAGAAGGCGACTATATGGTAACTAAAAACACTTTAGCAAAGTTAGCCGTTAAAGATACAAATTATGAACTTTTGTCAGAATTGTTAACTGGTCCTATTGCGATTGCATTTGGTTATGGCGATCAAGTTATGCCTGCAAAAGCATTGGCTAAGTTTATCAAAGAAACTGAAAAAGGTAAAATTGTAGGTGCTGTTTTAGACGGTAAATTGTTGTCTGCAGAAGAAGCAAAAGCTTTGGCAAGCTTACCATCAAAACAAGAAATCTACGCGAAGATGCTTGGTTGTATCAACTCACCTGCATCAGGTATCGCAAACTCTATCAACGCAGTTATGTCACAACTTACAAGAACTATGGCTGCTGTTAGAGACCAAAAGACAGCATAAGGCTGTACAGTATTAGAATTTAAAATAAAAAAATAAAAGGAGAAAATCATGAGTGTAGAAACTATTTTAGCAGAAATCGAAGCATTGACTTTATTAGAAGCTTCTGAATTAGTAAAAGCTATGGAAGAAAAATTTGGTGTATCAGCAGCAGCTCCAGTAGCAGTTGCAGCAGCAGCTCCAGCAGCAGCTGGTGAAGCAGCAGCAGACGCTGATGCTGAAGTATCAGTTATCTTAGCTTCAGCTGGTGCTAACAAAGTTCAAGTATTGAAAGTTGTTAAAGACATCACTGGTTTAGGTTTGAAAGAAACTAAGGAATTAGTTGACGGCGCTCCTAAGGCTATCAAAGAAGGCATCAAGAAAGATGAAGCTGAAGAATTAAAGAAAAAATTAGAAGAAGTTGGCGCTACTGTAGAAATCAAGTAGTCAATTCTTTAAATTTTCTATTTAAGTTTAGACAGGCGGATATTTTATCCGCCTGTCTTTATTTTGTAGCGCTTTATTTTTTCAGGACTGTATTTTGCAATTATGTTTAATAGTAGTTTGAATTTGATATGGGGTTTTTCTTTTTCAAAAATGTTTGTGATGTTTGTGAACTCTCTGAACCTGTTTAAAATTCCTGTTTTCATAATAAATTAAATCCTAATATTGTAATTCAACTTATTATGTTTTAATGATTATTTTAGGAATATCAATATAAGGATACACCGTCGGGGATAAATTTTAAACCTGTTTTAACCCAGTAACCATCTGAGTTTTCGATGTTGTTATCAAGAGTAAAGTAGGTTGAACCTGAACCGGACATGATAGCATGCGGATAAAGTGCTTTTATTTTTTGCAGCTCAGGATAATCATTAAACACGGCTGTTTCTAAATCGTTATAGAGGAACTGTTTCAGGTCTGTTCCTATTTTTATTGCATCAATAATTTTTGATGTCATGTCATAGTTTGGCTTGTTTTCAAGCTGAGAATATTTTGTGTAAGCTTCTTTAGCACTTATACCTAAGTTTTTGGGCTTGATTAGTGAAACCGCAGAGTTTGTGAACGGCAGTTTTGTAACAACTTCTCCGCGGCTTGTAGCTAAAAGACATCCGCCTTCAAGACATACGTTCAGGTCAGAACCAAGAGTTTCGCATAAGCTGTGTAACTCGTCTTTTGTTAGTGGTTCATTGAATATTTTATTGAGCCCGAACAGTGTTCCTGCCGCGTTTGTACTCCCGCCTGCGAGTCCTGCTGATACAGGGATGTTCTTTTCTATATGAATCTTTATTTTGGCAGATAGTCCGGTTTTATCTAAGAATAGTTTTGCGGCTTTATGTACAAGGTTTTTTTCGTTGTATGGGATTTCTGTACTTGTTCCTGAAAGTTCTATTGAGGTTTTGTCGCTTTTTTCAACATCAAATGTCAAATAATCGTACAGATCAATTAGCTGCATAATGCTTTGGATATTGTGGAACCCGTCTTCACGTTTATTCAGTATTTCCAGTGTAAGGTTTATTTTTGCGGGAGTTTTAACTTTGAGCTGCATTTTTAAGCTCCTCTGAAAGTTCTCCAAATTTGGCAATTGATAAAGATTCCCCTCTGGTGTTTTCGTCTATGTTTAGTTTTGCAAGGGTTGATTTAACGATATCTTTATCAAAACAGTTGTTTACAAGGCAGTTTTTGATATTCTTTCTGCGTTGTGAGAATCCGGCTTTTAACACTCTTCTAAAATGTGAGTAGTCAGAAAGTTCCAGTAACGGTTTTTCATTTACTTTTAGTTTTACGATAGCGGATGTTACTTTTGGTGCAGGGTAGAAAGAACGGCGACCAACAGTTCTCATAATCTCACAATCAGTCCAGAACTGAGCAAGGATTGTAAGCAGTCCGTATTGTTTTGACGGGCTCTTTTCTGTTGCAACCATTCTGCGAGCAACTTCTTCTTGTACCATAAGAACTATCTCAGTAATTTTGTTTCTATTCGCGTTTGTTAAGTCATCAATTTCACCTAACAGATGAGAGATAATCGGTGCTGTAATATAGTATGGGATGTTTGCAACTATCTTAACCTTTTCATCTGATAAAGATGAGATATCTGTTTTCAGGATATCGTTATGGATGATTTGAAGGTTATCCGCTTCAAGTTTTTCAAGCTCTTTTATCGCTTCTTCATCAAGCTCGATTGCTATGACTTTTTTTGCGTGCTTAATTAGTTGTTCTGTTACAAACCCTACTCCTGGCCCGATTTCTATCACGGTATCATCTGGTGAAATGTCAGCATAATCAATGATATCTTCAATAACTTCCGAATCGATTAGAAAGTTTTGTCCTAACCTTTTTTTTGTTCTAAAGAATTTTGCTCGTTCAAAATAATTCATAGCTTTATTTTAATACAAACTAAATTAAATTAAAAATTTCTTTGTGCTATGATTATTTTATAGCCGGAGGTTAGAAAAATGGATTATACAAATTTAACAAAAGAACAATATATAGAATTATGGGAAAAACCTGTAGAAGAGCTTATAGAAATAGCTTCAAAGATTACAAAGGCTAATTTTTCAAACGAAGTTGATTCTTGCAGTATTATCAGTGCAAAGACAGGTACTTGTTCTGAGAATTGCAAGTACTGTGCACAGAGCAGCCATAACCACGCTGAGATTGAATGTCATCCGCTTTTGGATATTGATACAGTTGTGAAAGCTGCAATAAGTGCCAAAGAAAATGGTGCAACAAGATTTGGTATCGTTACTTCCGGCAAAACTCCTATGAAAAAAGATTTTGACAGAATATTGGAGATGGCAGAAGCTGTTTCTAAGATTGACGGTATCGAATGTTGTGTCTCATTAGGGATTCTTTCAGAGGATGAAATTATACAGTTGAAAAACGCGGGTATAAAAAGAATTCACCATAATATCAATACTTCTGAAAGATATTATAAAGAAATTTGTTCAACACATAAATTTGAAGAAAGGGTTGAAACAGTTAATCTTATAAAGAAACACGGACTTGATGCTTGCTGCGGTGTCCTTCTAGGTATGGGTGAAACTGTTGAAGACAGGATAGATATGGCTTTCACTTTAAGAGAGTTGAAACCTGCTACTGTTCCGATGAATATTTTGAACCCGATACCGGGTACTCCGTTGGAAAGCTATGGTGACAAGATTTCTGAAGAAGATATTTTGAAATCAATCTGTTTGTTTAGAATGATTCTTCCTAATTCAGTGCTTAAATACGCGGGCGGAAGAACTACAAGGCTGTCTGAAGAAAACCAAAAACTCGGTTTGATTGCGGGTATAAATTCAATAATGGTCGGAAACCTTTTGACTACTAAGGGTTCTAATATAGCAGACGATAATGAGATGTTAAAAGAATTAGATTTAATAATGGTATAAGGAGAAGATATGAGTAATAGAATCGGTATAGATGTTGGCGGTACTAATGTTAAGATAGCTTTGGTTAACGATAAGGGCGGAATTGTTTATTCAAATTCTATTCCTACAAGAGCTGAAATGGGTTATGAATACACTGTTAACAGTATGAAAGATGCTATTAGAGAATTGTTGAAGGAAACAAACACTCAGGCTAAAGATATTGAAGGAATGGGTTTTGGCTTCCCGGGACAGATTGACTGTCAGAACGGGGTTGTAAGATTGGCTCCTAATATTCCCGGTTGGGTAGATGTTCCTATCGCAAAGATTATGGAAGACGAGTTCGGAATTCCTACAAGAGTTGATAACGATGTTAGATGTGCGGCTCTTGGAGAATTGAACTTTGGTGCGGGTCAAGGCTGTGAAAACCTTATTTGTATTACTGTTGGTACAGGTATCGGTTCAGGTTTGATTGTAAACGGTAAATTGGTTCGTGGTGCAAGCAATGCTGCCGGTGAAATTGGTCATATCAAACTTGATATAACCGGCGGTCCTTTATGCGGTTGTGGTGACAGAGGCTGTTTAGAAGCGTTTGCTTCCGGTCCTAGCATTGTTGCTATGGCTGAAGAGTATATTAAGGGCGGCAAATCTACTAAGTACAGAGAACTTGCTAATCCTGATATTACACCTTATGTTGTCTCTGTTGCTGCTCAACAGGGTGATGCTGTTGCAAAACGTATTTTTACTATTGTTGGTGAATATATTGGGGTTGGTTTAGCGAGTGTTGTTAACTTGTTGAACCCTGAAAAGATTATTATCGGCGGTGGTGTTGCTGCTGCTGGTGATATCTTGATGAATCCTATTAAAGAAACACTTGTTAAACGTGCAATGCCTATTTCTGGAGCTGCTGTTGAGGTTGTTCCTGCTCAACTAGGTAACACAGCGGGTGTAATCGGTGCAAGTTTATTGATTAATTCTTAATTATGAGATTAGACAAATTTTTAAAAGTATCAAGGCTTATTAAACGGAGAACTGTTGCAAACAGTGTCTCCGATTTAGGCCGTGTTTTAATAAACGGTAATGTTGCTAAACCTGCTAAACAGTTGAAGGTTGGCGATATTATTACGATTGAGTATGCTAATAAGAATGTTGTTGCAAAAGTTTTGACTATACCGGAAGGGAATGTTCCTGTTCAGCTTGCGGCAACTCTTTATGAATTAGTTGAACAGTAGTTTATCCTTCTTGTTGATAAGCCCAGGCAGAGTGGTTGTGGATACTTTCTATTGATTCACATTCTACTTCGAATCTGTCAATGATAGGGTTTTCTCTTAGTGCGATTACGACATCACGTAATACATCTTCTACAAATTTAGGGTTAGAATATGCGTACTCTGTAACGTATTTTTCGTCTTCTCGTTTAAGGAGTGAATATAATTCGCAAGAAGCACTTTTTTCAATCATCTTTATAAGGTCTTCAAGCCAGATATGAGAGTCTTCATCGTATGCTACTTTTACTGATACGATTGCTCTCTGGTTGTGGGCACCGAATTCAGAGATTTCTTTTGAACACGGACAAAGTGTTGTAACAGGAACTTTTACACCTAAGAAGAACTGATATTCTTCGTCCTCTTCTTGATAATTTTCTAAGATACCTTCAAATGAACAATCATAGCACATAGGTGATTTGATTTTTGTAACAGGTGATTCTTTTTCGATAAAGTATTTGAAGTCAAATTTAAGGTAGCCGCTTTTAGCGTCGAGTTTTTCAACTACATCTGTAACACAGCCTTGAACATCGACACCCAGAAGGTTCTTTTCTCTCCAATCGTTGAGAACTTCAACGAATCGTGACATGTGAGTACCTTTATAGTGTGCGGGAAGTGAGACTGTTACTGTTGCACTAGCGCAGACTACTTGGTTTTCTTCATCTTTTCTTTGTATGATAAGCGGAAGTTCGACGTTTTTGACGCCTACTTTTTGAATTTCTACCCCTCTGCTATCCTTTAAATTTTGTATATCTTTCATCTTCACCTACTATACTGGGATTATTATATCACAAACGTATATGGTTTTTTGCGAAAATTTGCTGGCAAATTTTCGCAAAAAAAAAGCCACTTGTTTTGGACAGAGTTGCGCTTATTAGGAATAAGAAAAGGAATTATAGGAATTTAGGAATTTTTAGAAAATCTTTTGTCTTTATGTCAGACCAAAGTTATTTCGCGGTTATTCGGAATAGTTTTGGTATGGCATTTTAAAGGAGTCGGGGGAGGGATAAGCTCCCCCGTTCCGAAAAATTCATTTGTTAACTCAACTATTAACTGAATAACTTGAACGTACGTTCTACGTTTTCTTTCGCTACTGTTTTCAATGTTTCCATTTCTTGTTTGATAGCATTACGTTCTGCATCGAGAGCTGCTAAGTCAGAGTCGTACTTTCTATCTTTCATGTCGATTTTCTTCATGTCAGCTTCGTACTTAGCTTCTGCCTTTTTCAGCAATGATGAGTCAGTAACTTCTTGGAGGTTAGTGTTTGTTGATACGCTTGTTTCATAGATGTGGAAGTCTTGATCTTGAGGCGCACCTGCATTATCTGTTTCTTGCGCAAAAGTTCCGTCTTTTCTTGCAGAAACAATAGTTACCTGTCCGGAATTGATAATGTTAGTGATAACATCTTCAAATTTACCTGACAACTGAGTTATACCGAGGTCGTGCAATAAGTTACCGAATGTTCTTGTTGCAGGGTTAGCTGCAGCTGCTTGAATAGTTTGGTCAGCTCCTGTGTAAGTATGACCGTTGTATTGCAGTGCGAATCCTGAATCTAAGAAATCTTGATAACTTGTGATGTCTCTGTATGTAACAGATCCGTCTGTTGTGAGAATTTTCTTTTGAATCTTAGTTTTTTCGAGAGCTTCCAGATACTCTTCATAAACTCTGTTTGATTCGTTAGCCATTTGAAGCTTTTCTGCTTCCAGTTTTGCGGCTTTGTACTCAATTTGGTGCATCCTGCTCGTCAAATTGAGCAACCTTGCTTGTGACGATGATAAACCCATATTTGAACTCCTTTATTCCTTGTACGGAACCCCTAATCTTGTTCCGTTACTCCTTACCCTATGTACTACGGCAACTTTTTTTAAAACTTTAGAATTTTGGTTTATCTTTGTTACATTTGTTTACAAAAAAGCTGCAAAAGCTTGATATGAGGGAATGTTATTATTAGAATGATTTTAGAGGAAATGGAGTGGATATCTCCAGCTGTGCCGCAGCCGTAATAGCCGGAATGCTCTCAAGTTTTATAATGTTTCGATGCAAAACATTATAGCAGATTATGATTAATAGATTAGGAAGGATAAGAGATTGACAGTAGGAGTATCTTCAGTAACTTCTGTCAAGTCAGGTTTGTGTCCTCACGGCTTGCCGCCGGGTGCGTGTCCTATTTGTTCAGGCATGGGTGGTGGCTCAAAGGTTCAAACAGCTGACTTTAGCGCAAAACCAGGTGAAATGAGCTGGAACGAGTGTGCTGCAATCGGCGCGTTTTTAAAGTCGTTGCAGAACGCAAGGCTCGCACGTGAAGCGGATTATCAGTCTCAACTTGTTAATATTGCTATGTTTGAAAAGAATATGGCTAAAACCGCGCAAAACCTCAATATGTTTATTCAGACTATGAGTCAGCATATTGTAACAAAACCGGTTGCTGTTGTTTTGCAAAATGTTGTTTTGCCGATTATTGAAACCGTCAAGAACCTTCCGGTCAACGTATTGCAGACAATAGCAAATATTTCTCAAAAACTTGCTGACATCTCTGATAAGCTTGCAGCGATATACGGTGAATTGAAAGCGGCTATTGATAAGAAAATCTCTGCCTTTATGAAAAAAGTTAAAAAGAAGCTCCTTTCAATCTTCCAAATTTTTACTCCGAATAACGATGCGGATGAGAACGAGCTTATGGTAGAGCTTGAGAAGAAACTTAATAAACTCAAACAGATGATAAACAAGATAGGTAAAAAACATGCAGCTGATAAATAACGATATAGAAGCACAAAGAATACACAGAAACAGAACAAGAACGCAGATAAAGGTAGCAGATTCTGTTCGTGAGGGTGTTGTTTTGAACAACAATTTACCTCTGCAGGAATCTTATAATTCGCTAATGATAGCGGATAAGGTTGAATTGCCGAACAAGCTTTATGAAAGAAATACTAAGAAAGAAAAAGGCTTAGCACCTATTGCCGCTGCAACAGTCGGGTTTATGGGGATGTTAGCAGGCGTAACAGGCTTGTTCGCAAAGTCTGCTAAAGATGCTGTTGATGTTGAGTTGCCGAAGAAACTTACTTCTATAACAAGAAATGTGTGTGTTAATAAAGAGATAGATCAAGCGATTTATAGAGTGGTTGCAAACCCTAACAAGAAGACAGGCTTAGCGCTTGCAGGACTTGCTGTTTTTAGTTCTATGGCGTTTATGGGCAAGACTTTTTGTGAAGGGTTTCGTGATGTATGGGTAAAGAAAAAAGAAGCGGATATCCATAAGAATTTGCAAGAGAACTTGATTGAGGTTGAGACTCAGTCATTCTCAGGTAAAATGCAGATTATAAGGAATATGCTTTCTCAAAAAGCAAAAGAGTTTAACGGTGCTCTATCTGATGAGCATTCAAATTCTAAACAGACATTCAACAGCCATATATCTTTTAAGGGGCGCACTGATAAATCAGAAAAGAAATCTGAAACACCAAAGAACGCTGGCTATATGTTATTGGGAGCAGCGAGTGCGACCGCGATTATAGGACTAGGGTATCTTTCTATGAAAAACCTCAGAGCCGGCAATCAGGCAATGAAACGCGGAGTTGACAGAGTAAAAGAAGCTATTACAACCATTGCTGAAAACTCTAATAAAAACCCAAATGATAAAGAAAAGATTATGAATCTGTTTACGGATATTTCTGCTGATTCAGAGTTTGTAACAGCTACTGCCGAAAAGATGAAGTGGGATAAGGTTGAGGATAAGCAGGAGTTTATAAAAGAGAGTTTGTTTAATATAAACAAATCAACAGAAAAAGCTAATAGCGCACTTGGTGGTTCCGGTCAGGATAGAAACGCGTTTTATTCTCACGTATCTGATTATAAAGCATTCTTTTATAACTGGCTTATTGATTCAAAGAACAAACAGTTTCAGAACCTGTTCTTTGGTATAACGGGGGCAACGGCTACCGCTTATCTTGGAGAACTTTCTGTTAATGCGTATAAAGATGTTCAGGTTAAAAAGTATAATGCGGATACGGAACTCAACTTACAAAAACAGCTTGTTTCGACTGAATTAAGGAACTTTAAATCAAAGAAAGATTCTTCTATACAGCCTTTGTGCGACGAGTTTTACAGACAGAAAAAAGAGGGTAAATCGAAGGAAGAATTGACGGTTATTGCAGATAATATATTAAATGAGATTAAAAACGGCGCACCTTATGTATATGCTTAGGAGAGAATAATGTCAGTAAATGTAATTATGCCAAATACGGATAGAAACTATTGTTTATTTAATCAAGCGAGGGTTAATTATTATGTTAATCAGCGTGAGAAAGCGTTACCTGAGCTTGAGAATGTGCTTAAGACTTCAAAGGATGAAAAAGAGGTTGTTGAGACGCTTTATATTGTTGACAAGATGATTGATAGCGGGGTTAAGGGTGTTGATAAAATGTATCCTACGCTATCGAAGCATAACGATACGAATTCTCCGAATGTTCAAACCTTTTTGGCGGGAATTTACCGTAAGACAAAGGTTCCTGACGCGTTTGGACCTTTGTGTTCTATGTTGATACGTAATTCAATAAATCCGCCTGATAAATCCTGCGGGTTTGACCCGAATGAAGAAATTGGCGGGGCGATTTTGGATTATTTAGCATAAGATTGTATTTGATGTATAATTGTTTCAAAGAGATATTTATTAGTGAGGGAACTATGTTTAAGGATATTATTTTAGAAACTACATTAAACGCGATTGATAAAGCCGTTAGTAATAAAGAACTGGGACAAATGGAATCAACAGAAGGGCTTAGTTTTGTTGTTGAGAAACCAAAGAATCCTGAGTTTGGTGATTTTGCGGTTAACGTTTCATCTTTGGCTCGTAATGCAAGAATAGCACCTCCTATGATTGCAAACACTATTGCTAATAATATTGATACGGACAAGTTTACGACTTCTGTTGTTGCAGGGTTTATTAACTTCAAACTATCTGATAAGTTGTTAGCTGATGTTGTAAAAGAGATTTTAGAGAAGAAAGAAAACTACGGTAAACCAGTTAATCCTAAGGTTGAAAAGATTATCCTTGAATACGTTTCAGCTAACCCAACGGGACCTTTTCATATCGGTCACGGTCGTTGGGCAGCTATGGGTAGCGCGCTTGCTAACCTTTTGAAGTTCTACGGGCATGAGGTATATCAAGAGTTTTATATAAATGACGCAGGAAGCCAGATTCAAAAACTTGGTCGTTCTTTGAATATCCGTATTAAACAGGAACTTGGTGAAAATGTTGATTTCCCTGAGGATGAAGAAGAAAGAAAAAATTACTATGCAGGTGAATACTTGATTCCTGTTGCGAAGAAGTTTTTGGAAGAAAACGCTCCTGCAGAAGACATTCAGGTATTATCTGATTATGCGAAGAAATATATGGAACAGGTTCAAAAAGACTTACTTGAAAACTTCAGGGTTCATTTTGACAAGTTCTATTCTGAGCTTGATTTGCATAATTCAGGTAAAGTAGAAAAATGTTTTAAGCAGCTGGAAGCTAACGGCAAGCTATACGAGAAAGAAGGCGCTATCTGGTTTAAATCATCAGAATACGGTGACGATCAGGATAGAGTACTTAAAAAAGCAGACGGTTCTAATACGTATTTAACGGCTGATATTGCTTATCATATTGACAAGATAGAACGCGGATTCGATAGGCTTATCAACATCTGGGGTGCAGACCACCACGGTTATATCCCTAGGGTTAAGGCTTCGATTGAGGCGCTCGGTGAAGACCCTGAAAAGTTAGAAGTTCTTTTGGGTCAGCTTGTTAACTTGATTATTAACGGTGAAGAAGTCAGAATGGGTAAACGTCGTAAAATGGTTACTCTTGATGAATTGATAGAAGAAGTAGGGATTGATGCGACAAGGTTCTGGATGTCTATGAGAAGTATAGATACGACTTTGGATTTTGATATTGAGCTTGCAAAACGTTCAACTGATGAAAACCCTGTTTTCTATGTTCAGTACGCTCACGCAAGAGCTTGTTCAATTCTCAGAAACGCTGTTAGTCCTAAATTGGATACAGAAACCGGTAAAACATCTCCTGCTCCTATGAGTGAAGACGAGCTTAAATCGGCGCTTGAAAACTTTGACAGTGAAGCTATGTTGAAAGCTATTCCTACTGCTAAAAAACTTGTGCTTAAACTTGAAGAGTTCAAGTCTATGATTGATTACTCTGCTAAGACAAGAGCTGTTTATACGGTTTGCAGATATGTTCAGGACTTAGCTGGTGAGTTCCATTCGTTCTATAACTCAAACAGAGTTATCTGTGACGATAAAGAGCTTATGAAATCAAGAATTTGCTTGATTTATGCTATCAAGACAGTTCTTGCAAACGCTTTAGATATCCTTGGCGTAAGCGCACCTGAAAAGATGTAGAGGAAGCAATGAAGCTTATTATAGGGTTAGGTAATGTAGGTGCAAAATATACTTTCACAAGACATAACGTAGGGTTTATGCTTGTTGATAAGATTGCGCTTGATAACTCGGTTGAGTTCAGAGAAAATACGAAGCTTAAATCTTTGATTACGAAGTTTTACTCTGAAGATGAAGAGGTTATGCTCGTAAAACCGACTACCTACATGAATCTGTCCGGTGAGGCTATGCGTGCTGTTATTGATTATTATAAAATAGCAGTTGAGGATATGATAATCGTTTATGATGATTTATCGTTGAATTTAGGTAAAATAAGGTTTAGAGCGAACGGTTCGGACGGCGGACACAACGGGATTAAATCAATTATTCAACATCTTGGCACAAAGAACTTTGCAAGGTTGAAGATTGGTATCGGACCTCAGCCGCCAATCCCGTCAGAAGCTTTTGTTTTACAAAACTTCCCGAAAGAATCATTGACAGAGCTTAAAGACGTTTTATCTTTATCAGAAGAAGCGATTCAGTTCTTTTTTAAAAACGGAATTGAAAAAACACAAAATAAGTATAATTAGGGGATATTTATGACATTAGCAGAACAATACGAAAACGAAGAAAATTACGAAAAAGCGTATGAAGAATACCAAAAAATATACGAAAACAACCTTGAAAATGTGCATATTCTTCAAAAACTTGCACATATAGCTTCTATTTTGGGCAAAAAAGATGAAGCGGAAGAGTATTACAAAAAAGTTGTTTCTGTTGATGAAAATAACGCCGTTGCTTATGAACAGCTTATTGATATTTGTTACGAAAACGGTGACAAGTTTACGTATTATTTATCACGTGCGCAGTTGCATGTTTTACAGGAACAGTATGAACACGCTGTTACTAACTACAAAAAAGCTATCTCTCACGGTGATGACGATAACAAGATAAATAGCACAAGATATTTACTGGCTGATATATATGAAAAGCAAGGTAAGTTTAATCAGGCTATAGATCAGTATTTGTCTATATCTGATACAGATAGTGCAAGTTCTGATATTTATTTGAGACTGGCTAATTTATATGACAAGACAGGCTTTGCTGAAAGCGCTGTTGAAGTGCTTCAAAGAGCGAAAGAAGACGGTTATGAAGGCTTAGATGAGGCGCTTGCAAGATATTATTCCAAGACTAACTGTCCTGAAAAAGCGTATGAGTTGACTAAGGATGAACTCTTAAAGGCTCGTTCTCTTATGGAAATGGGCAAGAATGATGAAGCAGCGAAGTTATTGGATTCGATTAAGGATAAATACAAAAAAGACGCTAAGTATCTTGCACTTGTTGCACAGTATTATTTTGAGACAGGTGATTTGGATAAGTCTTTAGAAAAAGTTGAAGAGTATTCTAAGCTTGCACCGAATTCACCATTGATTTATCAGATGAGAGCTTTGATTTATGAAAAGAAAGGCAACGAGTTTTTAGAGCACGTTAACTGGGCAAAGTTCAATATATTGAGAGGTGATAATGACGTTGCTATCAATGAGTATTTGACAGCGCACCAGATTGACGAATCTAATATCGAGGTTGTGACTACGATTGCGGATATGCTTGATGAAACTGACAAAACTCGTTCTGTAGAATTTTATGAAAAACTTTTAGATTTAGACAAGAATAACAAGCGCGCTTTGCAGAAGCTTGCTGAATTCAGAGACAGAATCGGTGATTATGTAGAAATGGTTGATTATTTGGAACGATTAAAGAAGATTGACCCTCGTAATCAATATGTGCTTGCAAACTACGACAGAGCGACCGAAATGGTTACTAATCCGCCTTCTATATTTGATAATATATTGCGATTCTTTGCAAGCAAATAGGCTATTCAAACAAGGATAGTTGGCTATCGATTGTTTCAAGAGTTTTCTTTCTTGTAGAAAGGTCTTTTGAAAAGTCTTTTTGCAGTTTGACTATAAGCTCTTGAGAACGTTTGATAACTTTATCAGGCAGACCTGCCATTTGGGCAAAGTGAGTACCGTAACTTTTGCTTGCGCCGCCTTGAACAATCTTTCTTAAGAACTCTATCTTGCCGTCTTTTTCAGAGATAGTGATTCTGTAGTTCTTGATTTGCGGGTAAGTTTTTGTCATAACGTTAAGCTCGTGGTAGTGGGTTGCAAAGATACATCTTGCATTGATTTCGGTTGCGATGTGTTCCGCTACCGACCACGCTATTGCAACACCGTCATAGGTGCTTGTTCCGCGTCCTATCTCATCAATAAGAATTAGGCTGTTTTTGGTCGCATTATTCAGGATGTATGCTGTTTCAACCATTTCAACCATAAATGTTGATTGACCCAGTGACAAATCATCGCTTGCACCTACTCTTGTGAAGATTTTATCTGCAATCCCGAGTTTTACATAATCAGCAGGTACAAATGAGCCGATTTGCGCTAAGATTGTAATCAATGCGTTTTGTCGCATATATGTTGACTTACCTGCCATGTTAGGACCTGTAAGTATCATAAACCTTGTTGTATCAGCGTCAATGTCGTCTGATAACTCAAGGTCGTTTGCTACATAAGTACCTAGTGGCAATATCTTTTCTAATACTGCGTGACGACCGTTTTTGACTATGAATTCTGATGTTTTAGTAAGTTCAGGTCGTGTGTAGTTTGATTCTAATGCTATTGTTGCAAACGAGGTTAAAACATCGAGTTTTGCTATACAATCAGCAGTTTTTCTAATGATGTTAACGAACTCTTGAGAGTATTTTCTAAGGTCTGTGAATAGCTTGTATTCAAGCTCAAACGCTTTTGTTCTTGCGTTTAAGACTTCATCTTCCTGTTTTTTTAGTTCATCAGTTATGAATCTTTCTCCGCCTGTAAGGGTTTGTTTTCTTACATAGTTTGACGGAATAAGGCTCAGATTAGAGTTTGTGACCTCTATATAGTAGCCAAATACTTTGTTATAACCGATTTTTAAGGTTTTGATTCCCGTGCGTTCTTTTTCGTTTTCTTCAAACTCTCTTAACCAATCTTCGACGTTGTACATTAGGGTTCTGTAGTAGTCTAATGTTTCGTTTATACCGGAGTTTATTATTCCACCTTCTTTTATAAGGTTAGAGGCATTTTCGTCAATTGTTTTATCGATGATTGATGCAAACTCCATAAGCTCAGGGATTTGCTCAGATATCGGGTTGAAGATTTCAAGCTCGCATTCTCTAAGCATTTCATCAAGTTTTGGCAGTGATAAAAGCGAGTTTTTAAGACTTATAAAATCACGCGGTAGTGCAACTCCGGAACTCAGTCTTGTGGCTAACCTTTGGATATCGTAGATTTGCTCAAGGGTTTCAGCTATCTCGTAACGCTTTTCGTTGTTATTTATGAGCTTAAGTACAGAATCCTGTCTTGATGTGATTTCGTCAAAGTCTTTTAAAGGCTGGCAAATCCAGTTCTTTAATAACCTTGCACCCATATTGGTTTTTGTGCGGTTTATTGCCCAGTAAAGTGAACCGTATTTGTTTTTGTCTCTCATTGTTTCCGTGAGCTCAAGGTTCTTTCTTGTAGCAGAATCCATAAGAACATATTCTGACAGTTCATACTGCTCAATACGGTCAATTTGTTTCGGGAATGCGTCTTTGAGGTTCTCCCAGATATACGCTAATAATGCTGCTGCGGCTCTGAATCCCAGTTTACACGAATCATAGCCTAAAACATCGACGTTATGGATGTTTAGAGCGTTTTTAAGATTATCTTTTGCAAAGTTTTCTGAATATACTTTTGCAGGGATTTTTGAACATCTGTAGATACTTGTTATTTCATCAGGTAAATCGATTTTTTCATCGGGTACGATTTGAAACGGCAGTGCCTTTTGTGCGACAGCGGGTGCTATAATTTCGACAGGTTTTATGCGTGCAAGCTCGGCAAGAATCATGTTTAAAGGTGCCTGTGTTACCTTAAATTCACCAGTGCTGACATCTGAATATGCAAAACCGTAAGTATCTTTTTCTTCAAATATTGAGCAGATATAGTTGTTGGTTGTCTGTTCAAGATAATCGTTTTCTATTATTGTTCCCGGTGTTACAACTCTTACGACCCCTCTTTCTACAATTCCTTTAGCTTCTTTCGGGTCTTGAAGCTGTTCGCAAACTGCTACTTTGAACCCTTTTTCAATAAGTCGTTTCATATAGTTATCAGCGGCTTTAAATGGGATTCCCGCTAAAGGAATTCTGCCTAAACTTCCCGCATCACGACCTGTGAGTGTTAATTCCAGCTCTCTAGCCATTGTATGAGCGTCTTCAAAGAAGGTTTCATAAAAGTCGCCCAGTCTGTATAATAATATCGCATCCTGATGTTCTTGTTTTACTTTTAAGTATTGCTGCATTACAGGAGTTGTATCTTCGAGGTTTACTTCATAACTATTAATGTTATTGATTTCTGATTTTGCCATGACTATAATTGTAATATAAGAATAAGTCGAGGTGCAATAATTGTATAGATTTTTTAAAAATATTGTTAATACTTTAATAATTATTCTTGCAGCTGTAGGGTTTTTATCTTTGTATAAAAACCACGCATTCGATAATATCTCAGGTTCTTTATCTAACCTGTTTTCTCTTGATAAAGAGAAGACAGTTGAGCAGGTCGGTGACTTTTCACAGGTGGATGAAGAGTTTAATATCGATACGGCGGTGAAGGTTATGGGGTATAAGACAGTTGTTGCAAAACACTCCGGCTCCGGTCAAAAGATGATTATTGTTGATTCCGGTAAAAAGAAGCTTTTGACAAAAGAAGATTTAAAAGACGATAAAGTTAAAGTTAAGCTTGAAGATTTATGTAAAAAATATGCTAAAAACTCTGCGGAAATAGATAGTATAGAGATTATTGACAGAGGCTATATGAATACATACGGGCAGCGTGTTCCTTATGTCAAAATAAACGCTAAGGTTTCTAAGTTCCCGCACACGAACTTTACGGGGATAGTTTCTGTTGTAGATGAAGACGCTAATAACCAGAGAATCATAGTTTCTGTTAACGATAAAAAACACTATTCTCAACTGATAACAACAGAGTTTTATAAAAACGTAAAAGATTCCAGAGTTAAATAATAAGGACAAAAAGATGACTCAATTAAAACTAAAACTTGTACATTTATATCCGTTGTTTTTGAATTTATACGGTGACGCGGGCAATATTCTTGCAATCCAAAAACGTTGTGAGTGGCGCGGAATTGAGTTGGAAATTGAGCATGTTAATTTAAACGACAGAATCGAAGAAGGTACGGATATATATTTTATCGGCGGCGGTCAGGATAGACAGCAGGTCGAAGTATCAGAGGAGTTGCAGAAACATAAATCTATTTTGACTGCAGAATACCACAATGACGCGGTATTTTTAGGTATTTGCGGCGGGTATCAGCTAATGGGTGAATATTATCAACCACATGACGCTAAACGTCTTGAGGGTATCGGGTTATTAGATGCTTATACTGTTGCAGGTTCAACAAGGTTTATCGGTAACGTTACTGCTGAGGTCAACTTCCTTTCTCCTACTACTATTGTCGGGTTTGAAAACCATAGCGGTTTGACATATTTGAACGGTGAAAACAGTGAAACAAAACCTATGGCAACTGTTTTGACAGGTAAGGGTAACAACGGTCAGGATAAGACAGAGGGCGCTCGTTCAAGGAACGCTTTTGGTACTTATTTGCACGGTTCATTCTTACCTAAGAACCCTCATTTTACCGATTATTTGATTAAGTTAGCGCTCAGGAAAAAATACAATGATGATTTTGAACTTGGCGCACTTGATGATTCATTAGAGTTCAATGCTCACAATTCTGTTTTGAACAAACAATACTAGGTTAAATGTTGTAAGTTTTGTAACATTTTGAAGTATTTGGTAAAGTTTCGTGTAAAAATGACGTTTATAATATTATAAGCTTATATGGAGTATTTTTGTGACTTCAACCGGTAGTGTTCAAGATAGAATACAATCATTTATTAATTCTCATCCTGATTATCAGGGAAAACCTTTGTCAGAGTTTTCTTCTGAACTTGTTGCTGCCGGAATTTTAACGGTTGAAGAGTTGGGCACTCTTGATTCGAAGAGTACGTTTTCTATTATGCAGGCGGATGATGCATCAGATGTCGGACTGGATAGCTTTGAACATTCAGATGATGACAATGCTGTAGTTTCATCTTCTGATGAAAAGGTTATTCGCTCGACAGACGCTGAAACGGGCGAAGTAAGGATTACGACGATTACATACTTTAATGGTCAACCATCTGTAAAGCGTGTAACAACAGAATCCGGTGAATTGGTTGCAGAATATTCGTATTCTCCTGTGAAACTTTCTAATGGCAAAGAAGCAGTTGCTATTGTCGGTGTAATGGCAGAGGGTGATAGAATTGAACAAACAGTTGTATCCGATGTTGACGAGAACGGTGATTATGTAGATGACGCATTTCTTTCACGTTCTACGATTGTGACTAAAGATACGGTGTTGTCCAACGGTATTAGTGCCGCGCAAGGTAGTCGACAAACTATTAGTATTCGTGAGGGGAACCTTGTTGATATTATTACTTCAGAAGGAATGGATAAAGTTGTTTATACTGAGTATAACGGCGACAGTATTTCTGAATATGATGCTCAACAGCTCCATAGAACATATCAGGAGATAAATGAAGACGGTGTTATTCATTCTGCAGAATATGAAAATGGTAATACAAGAACTGTTATTCGAAATAATGACGGGTTTGAAAGAATTACACGTTATTTCAATAGGGAAATAACAAGACAAGGTTTAGACGATTCACGTCATTTTACTCAAGCTCAATTAGAAGCTCTTAACCCGACAGAAGCAAGGCGCGGTTTACAGGTAGGGCAGACTATACTTGTTCCGAGTGAGTATAATGCTAACGCTCCTATCCTTTTGAATAGAGGTACAGCAGAAGAAGCTGTTGAACGTTATTCTAATGTTGCTCAACAACAAGCAATAAAAAGGCTGTATACTTCTACTATTGAAGAACAAACTTTAGCAAGAAACTATACAAGTTATGACGATTTAGCTCGAGCGACTTTGAGAACTCAGGGAATTACGAATCCAACGGCAGAACAGCTTAATGATAGAGCTAATGAGTTGATTATTTTGAACCAAAAAGCACCATTGACAAAAGGTGCAAAGATAAGGGTTGTTTCAAATCAATCTAGCGGTGCTGATGTCAGTGCTTTAAGTGTTGCAGGTTTTAAACAAACTCCTGAAAACAATGCTTTTTATGTGAAGTTTAATTCTCTTGATTCGCAACAGAAACAACAGGTCTTGAGTGTTCTTAGGAGTTATTCAAGTATAAGTGATATAAATCAACTCAAGGCAATAGTATTTGAGACTACAGGTGTAAACCTTTATGACACTTCTCTGACTGTTAATGAAAATAAACAGGGCAGTATGAATGCCGGTTTTTATAACTCTTCAATGCCATTAGAGTATTTTATTACAAACAGATTAGGGTTAGATTTGAATTCTGATACAGGTAAAGAAGTATATCTTAGATTGCGTTCGCTTCCGCAAGAACAGTTGAACAATATTTCTGCTTCTCAATTTGCCCCTCAAAGAACTAATCAATACGGTATGCCAAACAATAAAATTTCTGTTGGTTCTGATGCAACTTTGAAAACGGTTATTTCTGCTATGGCAGCTCAGGGTGTTGAAATGAGAACTTCTGATGAAATCTGTATGGAAGAATCTAACCCGAGATTTATTGCTCGTCGTAAGAAAGAAGAAGCTATCTCATTTTTATATAATTCCGTAAATGCGGCATATAGTTTAATTAATTCGCATCTTGATGAGCTTAAAAGCCACATGTTCTCAAATTTAGGTGAGATTGTACTTGAAGACGTTAAGCACTATATGATACCTGATATTTTGAAGAAAATGGTCGGAAGTAATAATGGTACTGTTGACGGCTTAATGAAATCAATCTTCAATAAACGTGATGAGTTACGTGATACGTTGATGAAAATTAGTCAGCTTCGTACAAGCTCTAATTTTGAACGTGACTATAAAGCGATAACGGGTTGTGATTATGACCCTGAAAATGTTCATCCGTTTTTAAACCATGTTGAGAATGCCCAAGATTTTGTTCAAACATCTTCTTTTGGCGGAAATATTATTGAAATGGCTGCTATGGTTTATTTGACCGCAGGCATGGGTGAGATAGGATTTATTAAAAACTCAGGTGCTGCCGTTGAAGCAGTTACGGGTTCAAGAGCTTTAGGTATGGGTACCAGAGGAGCTTTGACTCTTGGTACTTATACAGCAGGCAGAGAATCATTGAATCTTATAGATGATTTTAGAAACGCAAATAGTTTAAGCGGTTTAGCTAGTGCTATTGAAAATAGAGGTATTCAAATCTTAGAACACTCCGGTCAAAGCGCTTTGTTTGGTTTTGTTGGGGGTGCTTCTGCACAGAAACTGTTTAATTTGAGTAAAGGAGCACAGAACTTTGTAACTAACCAGTTCTCAAAAGTGTTTGGAAAAGGCGGTAGTGTTGTCCTTTCTGACGGAGCTGCTGCAACATCCGCACAGGCGTTTGCGCCGTCTGTTGAAGCTATATCTGCTGCAGATAGGGTTTTGGCAAATGGTGCTGTTTTATCAAGCTCTGAGCTTGTATCCAAAGTGGCTGCAAGTACTCAAGGACTAAACTGGTTTGGTAAGGCGACTAATTTATTATTGGAAGTTTCGACTTTTGCAGGATTAGAAATAACAGAACAAGCAGCAGCAGGACTTGCAAAAGAAATATTTACTTCTGAAAGCGAATTAAAACAGGCGATTGCTAACGGAACCATTGATGAATATCTTACAGAAAAGATTAAAAATGCCCCTCAAGATATGTGGGAACATTTCAAGGAGCAAGGTATTAACCTGATAATGTTAAAAGCTGTGTCTTTTGCAATAGGTGCTCATTCCGGAAATACGCTTAAAGGTCAGTATGAAACATTAGATAATTCTAAAATATATAAAACAGTAATTGACGGTCAGCCAAAGGTTGTTGTTGAGACTGCAAACGGCAGAATGGTTTGCAATTCTACATCTGATGCTCTTTCGTTTTTACATCAGGCAATGACTCTTGAGGCTATGATAAAAGCGACACCTGAAAAATCTGAAACAGCACCTGTTGATGCAGAATACACAGAAGTTCCTTCCGAGTATGCAGAATTACCTGTTTATGCAAGAGAGAACTTGCCTGAAAATACTACGGTTATGCCGTCTAAGAACTTGATTATATCAACTGTTACAGGAGAACCTGTCGGAAGACTTGCTGTTAAATCTGCTGAATTACCGGTGCACTTAAGAAGCGGGCTTACTCCGGAACAATCAAGATTGCTTTTGGCAAAAGGTATTTCACCTGTTGAAGTAAGTGATTATTTTGGAGCCGGTTTAACCAGAGTTGCAGCAGCAAGACCTGAAACAACGGTTATGGAAGGTTCATCATCGTTTAAACCTACTCCGAGACCTGAATCGAAGGCTCCTGCTCCACGTGAAGTCTTCAAAATAGAAGAAGTACTTACAGAGTCTGAATTAGGCATAAAGTCTTCTGATATTGTACGTAAGGTTGGTGAGAACAAGTTTGAACTCTCTGCTGATGGTGAAGCTCTTGTTACCCGTATGGCAGAGCAGATAAATAGGGTCGCATCTGAAATAGAACCTGAGATTCTTAGAATAATGAACTCTATGGGACTTGATGTTGGTGAAAAATTCTCTTATCGCAGTAAGAGTGTTCAGAGTTTGCACGACAAGATTCAAAATGCACTTTTTGAAAATCCTGATATGACCTTGGAACAGGCTTTAGCAGAGGTTAAAGATGCTGAGGGTGTAAGAACGCTGTTTGAATTAAAAGACTATTCAAATCATCCTGAGGTACAGGAGTTGCTGGCGAATGGTGATAGAGAAGGTGCTATAAGACGTGCAGCGGAACTTCAATCTAATGAGACATTTGAAGCTCTTAAACGTTATGTTGATTCTGTTGCTGAAGGAACTAATGAAGTTGAAATTACCCGTATGTCGAATTATATGGGTAAGGACGGAATTCCGTATTTCTCAGAAGCACAACTCTCTGCTCTTAAGGCGTATGCGGACAGCAAGGGTGTAAAACTTCCTATCATTGAAAGAGTTACTGTTAAAGAGGAAGCTGACGGCTCAAGAACTGAAACAGTTAATCATAAATCTACTACTAAGGTTCGTGGTTCAGGCTATACAGCTTTACAGATGAACTTTAGGCTGAAAAACGGATTTATATTAGAGGGTCAATTCAGAGGTACGAAGGTTGATAATTTTGCTGAGGCTGAACACGTACCTTATGATATCAGAACAGGCAAAGATATTATAGGAGCTCGTTCTGAACTCAGAAGAATTTATGAACCTATGATTGAGCTTCTAAAAGGTGAGAATAAGATATCTGACGAGATGTTTGATGAACATACCGCATATTTGACTGCTCATTATGAATACTTGAGACTGGTGGAACTCGGGTTTGAAGACGGAACGAATCCGCCTAAGTTCCCTGAGGGTTTAGACGCAAGATTAAGGGCAGAAAACCTTGAACTTTTACACGAATATGTTGAAAAGATTAAAAAGGAACCTGCAAGAGAAGCAGAGCTTTTTGCTGAGTATGAATCAAAACTGGTTCAAAATACACCTGAAAATACTACAAATGTCAGATATAATAAGGTTGAACCCAAATTAACCACTCTGGAAGAGGTGCAACAGGCACTTTCTGAACAGAAGAATCCGGACGGTACGAACAGGTTTAATCCTAATTCTTTGAAGTTTGTTTCAAGAACAATCAAAAACGATGTTCAATTGGGTTATGATTTGTTGAATATGAAAAACCCTGACGGTTCCTATCGTTTTGAACCGTTTGAGATGAATGAAATTCTAAAATTTGTAAAAGCTGATAATGAGACAGCAACAGCTCTATTGAATATGAAAAATCCGGACGGCTCATATCGGTTTGGAACATCTGATTTATCAAGTGTTTATGAATCAATGAAGGATAATATTCAATCAGGTCTTGATTTGTTGAATATGAAGAACCCTGACGGTTCATATAGATTTGGGTCATATAATTTACAAACATTATTACAACTGAAAACAGAAACTCCTGAAATATTTGATTACGTTGTTAATATGAAACATTCGGACGGTTCGTTCAGATTTACACCAACTTCTGTTGAATCAATTGTTGAATTCATAAAAGATGACGTTGAGTTGGGTAAATCTATTTTGGAATTGCGTCGCCCTGATGGCAATTACATGTTCTTAGACTATGAAACAGGTCTTGCAAAAAATGCTATAAAACAGTTTAATGACAGAGATTTTGCATTATCTTTATTGAAAGAACACGATAATGCGGGTAATCAACGGTTTGAATTGATAAATTTATCTAATCTTGCCTTTGTTCAAAAAACTAACCCCGAAACATTTGATAAACTTTTGGAATTATATAGAACTCAAACTCCCGACGGTGAATATAAATATTCAAAAGAGATGGTTTTGAGGCTTATAGATGCGTATGAATCAGGAAATGAAGAATTTGAAGGGTTAAAAGCCCGATATGATGTTATTTCTGATTATATGAGAACGAATAATCTTCCAATAGAATATAATGTCGTTCGATCATTTGATGTTGAAAACGGCTTAATTGTAACATATCAAGCTAACGATGTTCGCGGGAAAATCATATTTGATTCCGAGAATAAAGTTGTCTCTAAACGAATAACAGAAAACCATGAAAAAGGTGTTGAAGAAGTATTAGATGTTAACGGCAGGGTCTCTGAAACAGGTATTATCTATGATAATTTCAAAAAAATGTTAGCTTCTATAAAAGAAGTTCGCGATAAAGACGGTAATCTTTTATATTCTGAAAAATACGTTGAATCAGAATCTGTTCCGGGTAAATATAATATCGTCAGAACCGGTGCTGACGGTAAAGAATGGGTAGTCGGTCTTGCTGAGTACTCTCAATCAGGAACACTTATAATCGAAAAATCCTTAACCGGTATTGACGGTTCAAAGACAGATTATTATTATGCAGAACAACCTGACGGCGGAAGACTTTCTATTACAAAAATTACTGATAAAGAAGGTAATATCATATCAGATAACAGACAGACTTTTAAAGTTATTGATAAAAACCATTTTCAATCCGTAGAAAACGGAGTTCCTTACGATATCCAATTTACAGGAAACAAGATTGTTGTTACTCGTGGAGATAGTGAAACGGTAGAACTACCAATTGATAATAGTGATTCATCAATCTATATCCATGAAAATATCGTATCATTATTAAAGAAACTTCCGGGTTCTGCATTATTTAATATGAGTAAGTTCTCTTTAGCTGAAATCGGTGTCGGTATTCATGGTGTTAAGAGCGGAAATGCCCATTTTTCAAATGCGGGAAATCATATAAGTATTTCTCATGAACGTTCTGAAAATAATGAGGTATTTATACTATTACACGAACTTGGTCACATGATAGACTATAAGAGTGCTAATCGTATAGCTGAAAATGAAGAATTACTTGATGTTTTTTATACTGAAAGACAAGAGTTTCTCGCAAATCAATCAAGTATGGAAGCTGAGGCAATATCATATTTGACTACTGCTTCGTGTGGACATGGCGGAATTGAAGAGATGATTGCTGAAACCAATGCGTTTTTGTATGCAAATAATAAATGGGGTGAGATAGAACAGCGCGGGCAATACTTACAACAATACTTCCCTAAGACGTTTGCAAAAATAGTTGAGTTGCTTCAAAATGCTACACCTGCAGACACTCCTGCGGTTATAAATCCTTCAGAACCGGCAATCGTAGGAGCTGCTCCAACAGGATACAGTCCTAAAATAACCGCTCGCATTAATGATTTTCTTGCTACATCAACATCTGATGAAGCAAAAGATTATGTAACAGCTTTGAGAGATAATTCAATAGATGAATCTGTTATAAAAGATTTCTTGGATATGGATGATGCTTCTAAATCCATTGTTTTAGATAATATTGATTCAATAGCAGAAAATATTGCTGGCAGTTTTGCTAATCAATCTAATGAAACTCTTAGCAACGATGCAGCCGAAAAGATTTTGTTTTCTTTAGTATTGATGAAAACTCATAATCCTAAGAGCTATGATAATTTAGTACAATCAAAAGGGTTTAAAGCTATCAAAACCGGTGAATTGAATGCGCTGTTGTTGCAAGGTATAAAAGCAACCGATACAATTGGGGATAACTATTTTTATGAATTATTTGAAGCAAAAGAAAATGACTTGGATTCAGTACTTTCAACTAATCCGAAGTTTAAGGGTTATGACTCGAATATAATAAAAAGAATCGTTGATTTGGACCCTGCAAAACAAGATGAAATTCTTGATTTACTTATGAATGCACCTGATGAAGCTATTATGACAGATATTTTGAAGCTTGTATCAAGCCGCTTAACAAAAGCTGAACAAAAAAGAATTGCTGATGAACAGGCGGGTATTTTCACAAGACCTGATGCAATTCGTGGTGAAAATGATAAACTGTTGGATTTGATTAAATTAGCTTCTGAAAAACCGAAAGAAACTGCTATTGCACGTAAATTCCGTTCAAGTGATGATCAGTTAAACACTTTGATAGAAACTCTCAGTTCTACAAAGCTGCCTGAAGATGTGAAAAATCAGGTTATTGATTTATTCACAAAAGCACATACAAACTTTAACAGTATTAGGGTTAATCATGTCACAGAGGGTATCAAGTTTATGGAAAAATTTGGTGATTTAACCGTACTTGAAAAACTCTTGAGTGTTAAACAGGAAAAGAATATCGGAACTATACTGAAAAATATTTCTGAAAATAATATAGAGTTATTTAAGCAAATGATAAATTCTTCTTCTCCGATAACAACGGAACAATTATCAATGCTTGGTATTTTGAAAGATTATCCGGAAGCTAAAACATTTGCGGGTGCAAGTCCTATTATGGCTGCGATTAATGATGTAATGTTTGATGTTGAGATTGGTGAGAACGGTAATTATTACACAGAAGCAATGAATCGAAAAGGCTTGATTGAGATTAAAATAAAAGACCCTGCTAAATATGCAAGAATTGAGCACTCAGGGTTATTGGATATGGTTAATTCCGGTCAGATTAATTCAAGTATTCTTAGACAATTAAACCTTAATTCCGATTTATCACCTGAGATGTATGTTGATTTAGCTGCTGTTAAAAACGGTGAATCGATAGTTGCTGAGTTTAGGGAAGGAACGACTTTACCGTATGCTTTTTCTAAAACAAATTTGGGTGATGTTGTTGAAATCGGTAATAAATTGTACCTCAATGACGGAAATGGTCTTGTTGAATGGAATATGACAAAAGAAAAATATCTTGAACTCTTCCCGCCGGTTTTAAGATTCGCAACTCAGCAAGGAAAGGTAGGAAACTGTTATTTTGTATCATCTCTTGCAAATAGTATGCAAAATCCTATGGCACGTCTTGATGTCTATAAATCATTTGAGCTTCGCGGTGACGATGTTGTTGTAAAAATTAAAGATTATGAAGAGTATGGTGGCGAAAGAGTTTTTGGACATGGTGAGATAACACTCGATTCAAAAAATGCTCATTTATATGGTGCTAAAGGTTTGCAGATGTATGAGCAAACTTACGCCAGAATGGCATTGAGAGAAGAGGCGGATGATCCTACTCCTGCTTTATCAGATGACACTCCGAGCCATACACTGATGAGTAGAATACGAGCAGGACAAATGCGCACTGCTATGACAGAAATTCACGCATTGAGAAATTACGGTATGCAAGAAGTTGTTCCGGCAGATTTTACAACCGGTACAATTGATATTAACAATATTACACCTGCAAAACTCGATAGGTTATTAATTGAATACTTTGGAAGATCTAATACAATGCTTGGTTTTGGAACTAAGCATAAAAATAATTCAGCTACTGAAAGCACATTCTTAAAAGAGTATAATCTGGTCTCTCAACACGGGTATTCAATTATAGATTATAATCCTGTTACGAGAATGGTTACAATCAATAACCCTCATAGTTCTGCTGTAGCTACCGAAATTCCGATTGATAAATTAGCTAAATATATGGCTCGTTTAAATATTACAGTGCTCGATAACAGTTCTGCCGGCACGTCATCTTCTGTACGTTCACGTTCAGCTTCTACCAGATCTGCTGGTGAAGATGATGTTCCGTCTGTTGAAGATAATGTGAATCGACTTTCAGAGCTTCGTTGGGAGAGTGGGGCACCGATATTTGATCCTGAGGCGATTCAAGATCTTGCTCAAAGTGAAAATGTTAATAATATTATTGAACTTGCAGGTATTACTTATACTATTAATGGTGAAGAACGACGTCCGTTTTTAAATGAGGATATGTTTTCATTAGCTGAAAGAGATATTGAATCAGTGAAAATGTTAGCAAACCTTCAAATACAAGGCGGAAGACCAAGATTTACATCCGGAGAGATAGAATATATCCTTGACTCAGGAGTTGATTTATTTAACGTTAAAAAGCTTGCTGAATGTGTCCGTAACTATAACGATGCACCATTATTTAATGTGTATGATATTGTTAAACTTGCCAAATCAAAAAATTTGTTTAATATAGTTAAACTAGCCGGTATCCAATCATATAAAGACGGTTCAAGTCAATCCTTAGATTCAAACACGCTCTTAGAATGTTCAGAGCGAGGCTTAGATTTTATCAATAATGTTCAATCCTTGAACCAGATATCATATACAAATAATAGCGGTTATAAAAATTCCAGATTCACAATGTATGAAATTGTAGAATTGATTGATTCAGGAGTTGATTTAAATAAAGCATTAAAAGTTGCTGATATATATTGGGAATCATCCGGTAATCCGGCTTATTCAGTTAAGGATATTATAGAAATAGCTAATTCTGAAAACTTTGATAATGTTATGCGTGTAGCAGGACTTCAAAGACCAAATTCTGACGGAGATATGTCACGATTCAACGTTTCTGATATGCTTAAATTCAGCAAAGAAGATATTGATTTAAGAATTTTGCCTGCTGCAAATGTTAAACGAACAGATTCGCAAGGTAATGTACATCAGTTGACGATAGACAATATTATTGACGGATTAGAAAACGCAAAAGAGTTTGCAGGTGCTGATTATGCTGAATTAGCTGCTGTTTATCTTGACAATAAAATTCAAAGAATGGAAACGACCGATTATTATTCAGAACTTGAAACTCCTGATGGAATGAGAGTTTTTACAGGTTGGAAAGGCAGAATTGAAAGAGCAGAGACTCTTAGATATATGGTTGAGCTCCCGGAGGTATCACGATCTGCCACTGCAATGAAAATGGCGACTGAGCTTGTTCAAAACGGTGTAATTGATAATCATTTTCTACAGTACTTACCAAAAGAAGGAGAGTTGTCTCCTTTGATTATAGATGAAATAAACAAATTCTATGAAGCATATTTGAACGCTATTCCGTTTGAAGATGTTCTGGTGCCGGATGTAGAATCATTAAATAATATACCGGAAGATGTGACTACAGGAAATGTGTTCCGTCTGAAAGGCGAAGATAAAATCTACATTAAAAACTCTGATGGTTCAGCGACACAACTTGATATGGATAAAGCTACATATTGTAAGCTATTCCCGGCGATAGAACGTTATTCATGTACTCAAAATGCTATCGGAAACTGTTGGCAGATTACAGGTTTTAATGCGTTATTGCAAGATTCTCTTGAGGCAGTGAATGTATTATCCTGTATAAAACAAGACGGAAATGATATAGTAATAAGGTTCCCTAAAGGAAAATCAGGTGATATCAGATTTGAAAACGGACAATTACCGGAATATTGTAGATCACAATTCTACTCAGAAGGTGCTTTGGGACTGCAGCTCTTGGAATTTGCGCATGCAAGAGAAATGCAAAAAGAAATGATAGACAAAACCTATCAGACATTTGATAAGCAAATGCAGGAGGCGACAACCGATGAGCAACGAACTGTTGTAGCAGAAAATCGTGCACGATTCACCCAAAGATTGGAATCTTACGGCGACAATTTGTTTATTTATAATGAAGGTGAAGGTACCGGCTGGGATTGGGGTTGGCACAATTATGACGTACGTATAAATGAATATAGAGACGGCGGCTCAAGTAATCAAGTATGGGAGCTGTTAGGATATGAGGACGCTAAATCAATTATGTTTGACGAAACACCTCCGGAAGAATTAAAGGCATTTATAAACAATCCTGATACGTATAAAACGCATTTAATGGGCTGGGCAAGTGATGGTGTCGGTGAACGCGATGTTGCAAGAACCAAAGGACTTGTATCAGGTCATGCATACCGATTATCGCCAAATGTTGATGCGAATAACGTTATTACAAGCTTTAATATACTAAATCCTTGGGGTGTCCTTCAAACTACATTGTCGCCGGAAGAGGTATTAAGCATGGGTAAAGCAATTTACACGGCTAAACGAAAATAAGATTATAAGCAACTTTATTTTTTAGAGGTTTTAAAATAGTAATAAATAGATTATAATAGGTGAAAAAATGGAAATAAATAATAATATAAAAGTAAATAGTTTCACAGGAGCGAATAAAATGGATAAAGAACCTGCCTCTTTTCAGGAGCAAATAGACGGAATGGTTAAAACCTTGTCAAACCGTGCTGAAAGAGAGGTTCCTGAATATGGTGAATTCTCACCTGTTATGGAATTTATTCCTAATTTGGATAAAGAAACTTCTTCCACTGTCGGAAAGTATGGTCTTAAGATTTTTAAGATGCCAAAATCTGTAGTTGAAGATGAAAAACAACGTTATTTGGAAGCTGCTGCATATATGCCTGCAGGTGATTACAAAGCTGATATGGTTGTTGGCTCAGGTAATAAGCAAGAAATCCTTGATATGCTCAAATCAAAGGATTTTGCTGAAAATTTAAACTACGCTTATGCAGAGCTATTAGATGTTATTAAGGATTCGTAACATTTCTTTATAAAAAGCTTTAAATTAGGCAATAAATTATTAAATATATACTTGTTATATATAGAGGATACCATAGGAGTAAACAATGGTCGCACAATTCACAGAGTTTGTTTCAAGAGTGTTGCCGCTTACGGTCGGAGACGGTAAGCCGGTTTATCGTGTGCCGTTTATTTCTGCTCCGAATCCGTCTGAAGCGTTGAGTAATTTGGCGAATAATACTCAACAGGCGTATCAGGTAAATCCATATATTACAGAGCCTTCTCACGCTATTGATACTAGAGGATAAACGCCAGTACCATTAGTACCATTGCACCTATTTGCATAGCGGTGCTCAGACCTTGTTGAAATTTGTTGTTGTCATATTTTGGCGACGACTTTTTGGCTTTTAGGGCGGTTTCCAGTCTATCCAGACGTTCGTGTTCGTTGTCGTTATAGAACTGGGTATCAAAGACAACGTTTTCTAACCTTGCCAGTCTGTCGTTATTGGTTTCATCACCAAAAGTGTTTTTTAATAAACGTTGTTCTAAAAGTGATAGTTTATATCTTACATTCATTGAACCGTTGTTGAAGAAGCTTTGAGGCGGAGCGAATTCATCCGGTTCTGGTTCTGATTCATAAGCCAGTGAACCACCATTATAGAGTTTTGACTTGATTCGTTCTACGCGGGTGAAGAAATCTTCTTTGTCATAGGTTGACGAAAACATCTTCTTTTCTATAGTTGCAAGACGGGTGTTTAGATGCCCGTTTTTATTTTGTTTTAATCCGAGTTTCTTTTCAACATCATCAAGGACAGGATAATCTACAGAATTATCTAATGGCTCAATTTCTTCCGGAATATCTGCTATAGTGTTATCCTGTTCTAAAAGGTTATATTTTGTTGTCTCAAGAACTTTTGAAAGCCTCGTTTTTGTATTACCTGTTTGAGTTTTACCATAGAGGTATTCTTCTAATCTACTCAATCGTTGTTCGAGTTTTTGGTCCGGGTATTCGATTCCGAGCACGGAGTTTTCTATTCGGGTTAGAGTATCTGTTTTCGGTTCAACGGCAGACACTTTACATATCAGGCTCAACGCTATAATTATAATAAGTAAGAATTTTCTCATAGATATAACCTCTGTTTAATCTTAAAAATTTGTATGGGGTTTTACTATTGAAAAAACTTTTTATTGAGGATAAATTTTTATTTTTTATAATATGAATATGACTCAGAAGGATGATTTAAGACAAAAAGCGAAGCATATCAGAAAAAGTCTTGATATGAAAAATATCAGCAGGGCTATTGTTGAAAATATACGGGAGACGGATATTTACAGGAACTCAAAGCGTGTTATGCTGTTCTATCCGTTAGAAAATGAGGTTGATTTACGTGAGTTATTAGAAGATGATAAGGAGTTTTATTTACCCAGAGTAAACGGGGATGAATTGGAAGTTTGTCGTTATCGTGTCGGTGATGAATTAGTTATGTCTGAGTTTAGGGTTCTTGAGCCGCTTAGTGAAAGTATTGATAAATCGGAGATTGATTTAGTATTTGTGCCGGCTTTGTGCGTGGATAAGGATTGTAACCGACTGGGTTACGGTAAAGGCTTCTACGACCGCTTCTTAAAAGATTTTGAAAGCGTTGCAATTATTGTTGTACCTGAGGAGCTTATTTTTACAGATGTTTGTTCCGAGAGACATGACGTTTGTTGTAATAGTTTGATAACGCAAAAGAAAAGCCTCTGTTGACAGAGGCTAAGGAATTTAGTTTATTATTGGTTATTAAGTAGATTGATTTTTTGAGTTTTGTTGACGGTTTTAGAACCGTTTTAGCGATTAGCCTTGAAGACCGAAGCTTGAGATTTGGTTTTTGATACCGTTGCCTATTTGTTGAGTACAAGCTTGTGATTCTTGTTGTATTGCGGTCAACTGTGCTTCTAATCTTGTCTTGCGAGCTGTCATAGACTTTTCTTCTTCGTTTAATTTAGCTGCAAGTTGTTTTTGTAGCTGCTTTCTTGCGTTTTCGTACATCTTTTGTTGTGCAATGATTTGCATATTTTGGTTGTCTTGAGTGAACATTCCGCTGCCCATTGCTTGACTCATTTGAGCTCCTGCGATTTGTGCTGCCTGACCGTTGATGTAACTTAATTGTTGCAAGCCTTGTCCGAAGATTGATGACGGCATATCTGCGATATCGGCTATTGAGATTGAATCTTGTTGTAAAATTGAAGCGTATTTTGTTAAATCATTTAACTTTGCATTCAACGCTGTCAATTGATAAGTGATGTCATTTTCTTGATTTTGCAAATTAATCTTGCGAGATAAAAACATTAAAAAACCCATTGTAAACCTACCTTTACTTTAACCTTAAACTAACTAAACTAAAACCTTTTAATAAACTATTTTGTTTGATTAACCTTCTTCAAACTCAGTTGCTTAAACACTGTCTTTTAACTTTTGTCTAAACCGTCTATTGTTGTTTAACCTACTTAAAAAATGTTTGAACTAACCTTGTTTGTTGTTTACATTAACCTTACATTTATATAAAGTATTTTGCTTTTTAAGAATTGATTTTTTTGTTTAATGTTCGTTACAAAACTTAATATAAACTTTTTTTAGATTTTATTTTTGACTTTAGTAAAAAAATAACTAAAATATATATTGTAGAGATTATAGATAAGTTCACGGGATAGAAAATGAGATTGATTGAGAGATTGAAAGATTTAGAAAAGCAATACGTATTTTTACGTTGGGTTTCAGGCAGTGAATACGGCAAACTGGAATTTGTGGGAGATGACTTTATTGAATTTACAATCGTTGATGTTGATTCAATGGAGTACAGAGAATCAATGTTGATTAACACCCAGTTGATTTTAGAAATAGCATTTGGCGGAGCAGATGTTTCAAGAATTATCGCTGAATTTTCTTCACAACTATCATTGGGCGAATAGAGTTATTCTTCGTTGTAGACCATTTTTTTTCGCAGTTTCCATTGTGCAAGTACAAGCACAAAAATAATTGAGAACAGGATGTAAGCAACCGCGCTTGCTTTGCCTACTTCAAAGTTTTGGAAAGCGTATTTGTAGATTGAATAGACAAGTACCATTGTGCTATTTTCAGGACCGCCCTGTGTCATCATATAAATCAGGTCAAACGCTTGGAATGAGCTGATAGAGGTTATAACTATTACAAAGAATATTGTTGATGACAATAGAGGTATCGTTATATTTTTAAATGTCTGTAAAAAGTTTGCTCCGTCTATTTTTGAAGCTTCCAACAGGTCTTGATTTATTGTCGCAAGTCCTGAAAGAAAGATTATGACGTTATATCCGATTAACTTCCACACGGATACGAGTATAAGAACAGGCATTGCAAGGTGCTTGTCATAGAGCCAGTTGAGATGAGTGTGTAAAATTTGGTTTGCAAGTCCTATGTTTGGGTCAAATATCCATTGCCAAACTAGAGCTATAACAATCATAGGTGTTATATAAGGTATGAATAAAGCTGCTTTGAAGAACTCGGAACCGCGTATTTTTGAGTTTAATATGCACGCTAAAATTAAGGGGATTATAACCCCGAAAACAGAAACAGAGATTGTATAAATGAATGTGTTTGACAGTACTTCAAGGAATGATTTATCTGTCAGGATTTGCTTGTAGTTATTTAATCCGACAAAGCTCATTTCGTTTAACAAATCCCAATCAACAAAGCTTAAACTAAAAGAACAAATGACAGGAATTATTATAAAAACGAACATCCCTATAATTGCAGGTAATATAAATAGTATCGCTGTTAATGTATTGTTGTTTTTTGTTTGAAAATTCTTCATATTTATACTACATTATAACTAAAATATGATTTATGAGGAGAAAATAATGTTTACAACATCAGCATTTGGTAAGAACGATATAAGAGGGATTTACGGAGAAGATATAACGGAAGAAATTTTTTACTATACAGGTAAGGGATTCGTTTCGTATCTTTTAAGCAACTTAAATATAAAGCCTCAGGACTTGTGGGTGACCGTTTGTATGGATGCAAGAGTTCATTCACCTGCTTTGACAGAATCTCTTATTAAAGGTGTTAGAGATACCGGTGCTAATATTGTTGATTTAGGAATCGCTCCTACACCTATCGGTTATTATTCAGAGGTTGTTGGTGTTCCAAATGATGTTACTGACGGTCATTCTGTATCAGGTGCTTTGATTGTGACTGCAAGTCATAACCCCGGTGAATATAACGGCTTAAAGATGACTTATAACAAGCAATCTTTGAACGAAGAACAGATTAAACTTGTTAAGAAGTTTACGGAAGAAGCGTTTGAAGCAAAATCAGAACCTTCTGTACAGGGTAAGTATGTTAAATACGATATCATTCCTCAATATAGAGAAGAGATAGTTAAATCTTTTGCAGATTTAAAAGAAAATTTGAACGGTAATGTTACTGTTGTAGTGGATAGCGGTAACGGCACCGGTGGGGTCGTTGCTCCTGATTTATATAGAGAGTTGGGTTGTAAGGTTATTGAATTGTTCTCTGAACCGGACGGTAGATTCCCTAATCACCACCCGAACCCTAGTGAACCGAAGAATTTAGTACATATTAAACAAGCTGTTTTAGATAATAAAGCCGATTTTGGTATCGCATTTGACGGTGATAGTGACAGAATCGGTGTTGTGGATTCAAAAGGCGAACAGCTTACGGGTGATAAGTTGTTATTGATTTACGCTATGGATTTGATTGAGGGTTGGAATAATCCTGAAAAACCTATTGTTGTTTCAGAAGTTAAGTGTTCTCAGGTATTGTATGATACTATTGATAACAATGGCGGGGAATCTGTTATGTGTAAAACCGGTCATGGTTATATTAAATCAACAATGAAAGAGCGCGGTGCTATTCTTGCAGGTGAGATGAGCGGTCATACATTCTTTAAAGACAGATACTACGGATTTGATGACGCTGTTTATGCGGGTGTGAGAATTATTGAGATTGTTAACAAGCACAAAAAACAAAACCCTGAATTCGTTATAGAAGATATGTTGAAGGTGTTTGATGAAGTCTCAACTTCACCTGAACTCAGACTGCCTTGTCCTAACGATTTGAAGAAGCCTGTTCTGGAAGGGTTTAAACAGTATGTTAATGAGAATATGGACTGTTTTGGCTGCGGTATCAAGGATATTATTACACTTGACGGTATGAGAATCGTTTTTGACGGCGGGTTTGCGCTTATCCGTCAAAGTAATACAGAACCTGTGTTTACGTTACGTTTTGAAGGTAAAACAGAACAGGATTGTGAAACTTATAGAAACGTTATGGTAGATAAACTCAATGAATTGATAGCAGAATTGAGTGTTGTTCGTTCATAAAACTTTAAGGGTTTGCATTTTGGGTATGGATATATTAAAATGCGTATAGAAACACGAAAGGATAAGTAAATGGACATTCCGTCGAGTATTCATTATTTGTTATTAATTGTCTTTTTAATACTGGCAAACAGTTTTTTTGTCGCATCAGAATTTGCGATGGTGAGAGTAAGAAAAACCCGACTTGAGCAGTTATCAAGTGAGGGTAATGAATCCGCTAAAATAGCATTAGAATTAGCGGAAGATATAAATGGAATGCTTGCTGCAGCACAGCTTGGTATAACAATTGTAAGCGTTGGCTTAGGTTGGGTTGGTGCAAGCACGCTTGCAGGAATATTTACTAAAGTAGGTTTACCAACCTGGTTAGCTGTTCCTGTTGCATTTGTTTTAGTAACGTTCTTTGAAGTGTTACTGGGAGAACAGATTCCTAAGTGCGTTGCGCTGCAAAATTCTGAAAAAGCTTCTTTAATGGTTGCAAGACCGATGAAGTTTGTTATGGTAGTGTTTAAACCGTTTGTTTGGTTCCTTGCTACCTGTGGCGATAAGATTTTGGAACTGTTTAAGATTGAACGTCAGGAGACTGAGTTTGTTCATACAACAGAAGAATTAGATATGCTTGTCGATGCAAGTTATAACGAAGGTGTTCTTAATGAAACTGAGGCAGAAATGCTTCATAATATGTTCAAGTTCTCTGATTTGACTGCGAAACAGGTTATGATTCCGAGAACAGATATGATGTGTATCGATATGGAAACTAACTTTGAAGAGTTGAAAAAGATTACTATCGAGAACCAATATACTCGTTATCCTGTTTATGAAGAAAGTATCGATAAGATTTTAGGATTTATTCACGTTAAGGATTTGTATTCTTTATCTGTACACGGTGCTGATAATACAACTAATATTCAGGAGTTGTTGCGTCCTATTATGTTGATTCCTGAAACAATGACTTTAGATAATTTGATTATCGAATTCAGAAAGAGAAAGAGCCAGATTGGTATTGTTGTTGATGAGTTTGGCGGTACATCAGGTTTGATTACTCTTGAAGATGTTTTAGAAGAGATTATCGGCGAAGTTCAGGACGAGTTTGACGAAGATGAAGAAATTGATATCAAAGAGGTTGCTCCTGATACTTATGTAGCTAACGCTATGATGAGAATCGATGAGATTGCCGAGTTCTTTGATATAGAAGATAATCAGTTCGATTTTGAAGATGTTGAAACTATAGGCGGTTTGTTTGTTAAAATATTAGGCAGACTGGCTCAGGTAGGTGATGTTGTTGAGATTAAGGAACAGGGTTTGAAATTCTCAGTACAAAAAGTTGAAGGTGCGAGAATTACAAGACTTGTTATCCACAAAACAAACGTTACCCCTGATGATGATTGTTGTATGTAAGTTATCTTATAGTCTTTTTGTGACAGTCGGTTCCGCCGGTTTTGATTAGGTTATATTTTTCAGCGATTACTTTTACATCTTTTGCTGAGTGGAACTTGATAATTTTTCTGTGACGTGGGTAAGGGTAATATGTTTCTATTCCGTCAAGTCCATAAGATATAAGTTTTTGTACGAACTTTTCAATGTTTAGTGCCCAACAACACGCCGGATGAGCTAATACGGCTATTCCGCCTGCGTTGTGGATTGCCTGAATAAGTTTTTTGATATCCCGTTTTGCAAAGATTCGGATTATGTCGAGCTCTGTTTCTTTTTTTGATTTAGCCATAAACTTGTTTAGTTCTTCGTTATTGACGTCGATACCGTAGGCTAACAGGTGCATAAATACATAACCGCACCAGCAATCAAACTCTACACCTTTTATTAGAATATCATCTTGTACTTGTTTGTGACCTTCGACTGTGTTGTGGTCGCAGATTGCTATTTTTTTGTATCCGAGAGTTTTTGCCTGGTTTACAATATCTTCAAATTCTGCTTCTCCGTCAGAATGAGTTGTGTGGATGTGCAGGTTTACACTGTCAAAAAAATCTTCTTCTTTAAAACTGTTAATTAATTCTTTAATATCATTCATATTTTATTTACATTTCGCTTTTATAGTAATAAAATTATACAATAAGAAGGACGATATGGCTAAAAAAAATATAACTATTTTTGAAATATTTTTGCAAGGGCTTGGATTATATTTTTCTAATATAGACAGATTCCTTTTGTATATGTTGTTACCTATAGCGGGTCAGCTTTTGGGTTTTGTTTTAACGGTTAGTTTAATCTATTTTTTTGCAAACTATAATACGTTGATGTTATCATCTATACCGTTATTTAAGAACCAGATGTATGCAAATATAGCGATTGCGGTTATATTGTTACCGGGAATTATTATCTGGATTAAATCGTTTTGTGATTATATGGTTGCGTATTGTGCTGTTAATTCAATGACGGATAATATGCTTAAGTCAGAGCGGGTATATGATTTTCCTGCTCATACAATGATGGTTACAAGAAGAGGTTTAGCTTATTTTAACCTTTGTGTAATGTTTCTTGCTTTGATATTGTTGACTTATATTCCTATATTTATGGTATTTGGCTGGATATTGTTAGTGTATTACGCTTTTATATTCCAGATATTTCTATTTGAACCTGAGCTTTCACCGGGTGATTGCTTTAAGAAGAGTGCTTCTTATGTATCAGGTAATTTTAAACGAACATTTATGATGATTGCTCTTGTTGGGGCTTTTACGTATGTGATTGTTCCTCAGATATTGTTGTCATTCTTTACGACAGTAAAGCTTGTTGATTGGCTTAAATCATTGATTGTTCCATATATTACAGTTCCTTCTCTGGATTCTGTAAATATGGTGTTATCAGCAATGGGTGCTGCTCAAATTACTCCTGTTCAGGTGGCAACATTTATTGTTCAGGCTTTAATAATTATTGGAGTTATTCAGTTATTGCTGCCATTGAGAGTTATTTGTATGTGCTTATGGTATAAGAATTTTTATAATGATGCGGGTGCTATGAAGAAGATTGATGACAAGATTCTCGACAGAGCAGGTGCAAATACTAAAAAGAAACGAAAAAAATAATATGTTTGTTTGTAAGAATTGTAAATCTATAGATAAGTTTGAACTGATGTTTTCGCCTGATTATAAGGGGAAGAAAAGATTTGCATATTCTTATAACGAAAACAATGAGATTGAGATTACGGTTGACGGGTATACGTTTGTACCGGATTTAATGTTTATGAACCAGTTTGCAGTATGCAGATATTGCGGTCAGATTTATATGTGGGAATATGAGAACGGGTATTTGAAGAAAGGCAATTAGATGAGACATAGCGGAAGAAAAAATGATGAATTACGTCCTATAAAGTTTACAAGAGAGTTTACTATACATGCTTTGGGTTCTGTGTTGGTAGAATTCGGTAATACAAAGGTTATAACAACAGCTTCTGTTGATTATAAGAAGCCAAAATGGATGGAGGCTGATGATAACAGGGGTTGGGTAACTGCTGAGTATTCATTGTTGCCTTCTGCAACCAATACGCGCTGTAACAGAGAGAGAAACAAGGTTTCAGGAAGAACTCATGAGATACAAAGATTGATTGGCAGAAGCTTGAGGGCTTGTGTTGATTTAGAAAAAATGCCTAATCTGACTATAACAATTGATGCGGATGTCATTCAAGCTGACGGCGGAACAAGAACAGCAAGTATTTGCGGCGGCTTTGTTGCATTGAGGGATGCGGTTGAAAAACTTATTAAATCAGGTGATTTAGCAGAAAACCCTATTATTGAACCAATTGCTGCAATCTCTATCGGGATGATTGGTGATGAGATTTTGTTAGATTTGGATTATGAAGAAGATTCTCACGCAAGAGTTGATTCTAATGTTATTTTAACAAAGAGCGGTAAAATTGTTGATTTTCAGACTACGGCAGAAGGTGAACCTTATGAAAAAGCTCAGATGTTAGAGTTATTCGATACTGCAAAGGGCGGTATTGATAAAATTATTAAAATGTACGAAGAGTTATAAGGGGATTTTTGTGAAAAAACTAATATTTACTATATTGTCAATGTTTATCGTTCAAAGTTTTGTAAGTGCACAGACTTTGAAGTTTATTCAGGTTGCTGATTTACATTTGAAAGATGACCCTGAGACTTTTAATAAGATTATTAAAGATATAAATAGAACTAAGGGAGTTGAGTTTGTAGTATTTACAGGCGATAACATCGGCAGGGCTTCAAGACATTTGTTAGGTAATTTTCTTGCCGGTACAAGAAGGTTGAATAAACCTTATTATGTTTTGCTTGGAACGAAGGATGTTTCAAAGAATAATAAGTTGTCAAAGAAAACTTTTATAGAAACTGTTAGACGCAGTAATCCGCGTCATCCTAAAGATTTGAACTATGTATTTAAGAAGAAGAATATTGTTTTTATTGTCGTTGACGGCAGCAAAGAGATTATCCCTTCTGTTAGCGGCTATTATCCTCCTGATACTATTGAATGGGTGGATAAACAATTAACGCAGTATGCTCAAAATAAGGTTGTTATTTTGCAGCATTATCCTATAGCGAATAAGCCTGATAACGAGATTTATTATACATATAATGCTATTGATTACTTGAAGATGCTGCATTCTCATAAGAATGTTAAAGCTGTTGTAACCGGACATTATCATAAAAATGAAGAAGTTATGTTTGACGGTATTTACCATATAACAACACCGGAAGCGTCTAAGGGTAAGTATAAGATTATAGAGATAGATTTGGATTCTGATGACATTTATACAATGGTTAAGGAGGTTGAATAATGGCTATTCAAACTGTTATATTTGATTTGGACGGTACATTATTATTTACTCTTGAAGATTTAACCGATAGTGTTAACTTTGCGATGCGAAAGTTTGGATTTAAGGAATATTCTGTTGACGAAGTGAGAGAGGCAATAGGTAACGGTGTCAGACTTTTGATGAAGCGAATCACTCCTCAAGATATATCTGAGGAGGTGTTTGAAGAATGTTTGAATGTTTTTAAACAACACTATTCAGAGAATATGTATAATAAGACAAAAGCTTATGACGGTGTTATTCCTATGCTTGAAAAATTGAGGGCTGACGGTTATAAGATTGCTGTTTTATCTAACAAGTTTGATTCTGCGGTTAAAGAACTATCAGAAAAGTACTTCGGTGACCTTGTGGATTTGGCAGTGGGACAAAAAGAGGGTGTTGATGAAAAACCTTCTCCTCTGGGAGTTTACGAGATTGCAAAAGAACTAAATACTCCGGTTGAAGAATGTATTTTTGTTGGTGATTCGGAAGTCGATATTCAGACGGCTAATAATGCGGGTATTGATTGTATCAGCGTTGTTTGGGGATATAAGGATTTGAATTTCTTGTATGAGAACGGGGCTTCTAAACTAGTTTATATTCCGGAAGATATTTTAGAGCTTTTATAGTAGCAAAAATAATTTTTAGCGGTTTTATAAAATATTATAGGAGATTTCTATGAGTGTATCAGCTATAAACAGTGTATCTTCAGTCAACTCGCAGCCGCAGCGTCAAAAGTTTACGGATAAATTTCAGACAAAGCTAAAGAATTCAGCGGATATGTCTGATTGTATAACAGTTCCGAGAACGATTTTTAAAGGTTATTTAGGTATAATGGTCGGTACGACGGCGCTTACTATGGGCTCATTTATAAAGAATCCTGTAGCGAAGAAGGTTTTGTCTTTAGGTGGATTGGCAACATCATTATACGGTACATGGTCATTTGTCAGACCGTATCTTTTGAAAGGTTCTGTACCTACAGTTGATTTAAACCAGAAAAAATAGTTATTTAGACATTGGTAAATAAGCTTGAGTGTAAGAATAATCTTCTTTGAAACCAACGTTTCTGTACATTCTTAGTGCGTTATAGTTGTCTGTTTCTGTAGTAACGTTTATTTCTGTATAGTTTTTTAATCCTGCTTCTACTTGTGATTTAATGACGCCTACGGTGTTTTTAAGCAGGTGTTGGGAGTAGCCTTTTCCGCGATATTCTTTGTTTATAGCAACGAGTGGAATGTTTGTAATTTTACCGCCTGTAACGTTTGCAAAACAGAAACCTACGGGTTTTTCTAAATAAAGCAGTACTGATGTAGCTTCCGGTAAGAAATCTCCGTAAACGTTTTCGATAATCTTATCAATGATATCTTCCGTACCTTCTAAAGATTTGAATCGAGTATCAAACAAAGCGTCTGATGTATCTTTAAAGTTCTGGTGGATAACTTTTACAGCTTCTTTTTTGTAAGAATCTTTCCATTGACCTATGCGAAGTTGGTAACCGAGATGAGACGGAGTTACGCTGTCAAATATTAGCTTAGAATCTTCATTGTTGAACAAGAATCTTAGAACTGCAAGTCCTACGAATTTGAATCCGAAGTGTGCAATATCGCCTGCAAAATCAACTTGAGAACTCATCATAGGATAGCATACAACAGAATTCTTTCTTAGTGGTTGAGTACGTTCCATAAACTCTTCTAAAAGAAGCTTTCTTTTTGTGATAAGGTCTTCTGAACCGAGACAGTGGATTAAGTTTAACTCGATTGATTCAGATATAGCTGTTGTGTAAACTAAGAATGCTGTAGGGAATCCGTTTTCATCAAGGATTAAGCATTGGATTAACCCGTTATCAACTGCATCAATAAACTCTTCAAATTCAAGAGGTGGAAGCTCAAATCTGTATTCTGAGACTGCCTTTGAATAAAAATCTTTATATAACCCTTTGAAGATGAGGGAGTTTTCTTTTGTTAAACTTTCTACTTTGTAAATGTTTTGCATTATAGAATCCTTATCTTTATAGTAAATGATGCATTTTCTCTTTTTTAGTATCAAGATATTTTTTATTATATTGATTAATATCTGATTTTATATTAATTATATCATTTATTTCTAATCCGTAACCCTTTAAACCTACGATTTTTTTAGGATTATTTGTGATTAGGTTAAAATTGTTGAACCCTAAATCGCGAATAATTTGGGCGCCTGCCCCGTAGTCTCTCAAATCAACAGGAAAACCCAGTGAAATATTTGCTTCTATGGTATCTTGTCCGTTATCTTGAAGCGCGTAAGCTTTAATTTTATTAACGAGCCCGATTCCGCGGCCTTCGTGGTTTCGCATGTATATAACAGCGCCTTTGCCATATTCTTCAATCATCATTAGCGCTTTGTGTAACTGTTCATTACAATCACAACGAAGGCTATGGAGTACATCTCCTGTGAAACATTCGCTGTGTACCCTAATCATAGGGATTTTATCGGAACCGTCGTTTTTTACAACGGCAACGTGCTCGTCACCGGTGAGGGTGTTTGAGTAGCCGTATATTTTGAAGTGTCCGAATTGAGTTGGTAAATCAGCCATCGCATCTCGAGAGATGATTCGTTCTTGTTGCATTCTGTATGCGATTAAGTCTTCTACTGTAATAAATTTGATGTTATGTTTTTTAGCAAACTCCATAAGTTCGTCTCGACGAGCCATTGAACCGTTTTCGTTCATTATTTCGCACATAACACCGGCTGGTCTGTGAGAGCAGAGTTTCGCTAAATCAACTACAGTTTCTGTGTGTCCGGCTCTTTGAAGGACGCCGCCTTTACGTGATACGCAAGGGAACAGGTGACCGGGTCTGCGTAAATCAGACGGTTGAGCGTCGGGAGCTATTGCAACTTCTATTGTTTTAGCTCTGTCGTAAGCAGAGATACCGGTTGTTACACCGTATTTTTCAGAAGCGTCTATGCTCAGGGTGAACGCGGTTTTCATTTGTTCTGTGTTTTGTTCTACCATTTGCGGAAGGTCAAGTTTTTCTGCTATTTCTTCTGATATTGCAAGACAGATAAGTCCGCGGGCTTCTTTTGCCATAAAGTTTATGATGTCCGGCGTTGCAAATTGTGCTGAGCAGATTAAGTCCCCTTCGTTTTCACGTGAAGTGTCATCTGCTACTATAATCGGTTTTCCTGTTTTAAAATCTTCTATTGCTGATTCTATGGAATCAAATTTAAAATCTTTATCTAACATCTACACAAATCCATTCTTTTGTAAAAAATCTAAGGTTATATTACTATTATTTTTCGTTGATAAATTTTTTTCAACATATTTTGCCAGAATATCAAATTCAATATTTATATTATCGTTTTGTTTAAGGAATTTGAGAACGGTATTATTGAAGGTGTGAGGTATTATTGCAATAGTAACAAGGGTAGATTGAACATCTGCTATTGTCAAACTAATACCATTTATTGTTATGGAGCCTTTTTTTACCATATAGTTTTCAAATCCGTTGGTTTCTATTTTCAGGGTATAAAACTCTTTATCCGGGTTGATTGATATAATTTTACCGACGGTATCAATGTGCCCGGTTACAATGTGACCGCCTAGTCTTGTATTAAGTGTTAGGGCTCGTTCGAGGTTAACGTAATCGTTTTGTTTTAGTTCAGAGAGATTAGTTACTGAAAATGTTTCTTTTGAAACATCTGCAGTAAACTCGGATTCTTTGATATCAGTTACTGTTAAACATGCTCCGTTCACAGCAATACTGTCACCAATTCTTGTATCTTCCAATACTTTTTTGGATTGAATTGTCATTGTTGATTGTGTGATAGTGCGAATTTTGCCGACTTCTTCTATAATTCCCGTAAACATGATTTTATTGTAGCATAACTTCTTAATAATTGAAACATTAGGGTTGAAATTGCTATTGGCGAGGATTATAATTTTAGTATAGAGTTTTGAAAATTATTTTTTATTTGGACGTCTGGAGACGCGGAGGTGATATGAAAAGATTTATTATAGTACTTTGTGCATTGTTATTTTGTAATGCGGTTTTTGCAAAAGCAGTAACAGTGAATAATAGGTTTGAGTTTAATGATGCGATAGTTAACCCGTCGGTTAACTCGATTATAATAAAAACTTCAAATGTTAAGAATTGGGTGAATTTTGACTATGCTCTTGACAGAGATTTGTCGATAGCCGGTTCTCGTAATCCGTTATCTTTGGATGATACAATGTCAAGTACATTGTATATGTTGATGCGAAGAGGTATAAATTTAACTTCAACTAATTTGTCTTTGAAAAATATTGCGGTAGCTAATTATGACGGCGATGATGTTTTCTTTGACGATACGCCTTTGTTTATTGTCGGCGAGGGTAATAAATTAACTCTTGATACGGTATGTATTCAGTCTAATGCCGGATTTGCTCATCCTTTAATTAATAATGACGGAATTGTGGATATTTCTTCTGCGTATTTATTTAACGAAGGCAACTCATTTGATATAAAGAATAGTGGTGTTGTGAATTTTAACAAAGGTACATCGTTTTTAGATAAGGGTATTTATTCTGAAAATGGCGGTACTGTAAATGTTAAGGGCGGACAGGTGAAGTTTTCTTCTCACGCTCTTTTACATCAGGAGAACTTGAATATAACAAAGGGTGGAGTAGAGATTAACCCTGTAAATATGCAGGTTCCGAATGTGCTTAATAATGTGAAGAACGGTCTTGTTTTTTCTTATAATGAAATGGAAAATGATTATTCTACAAAAGAATCATTAGGTAAGGTTACTTTATATAATACTAATATTTCGGGTAAGGGTTCTGTTAGAATCGACTGCAATATGGTTTTGGATTCAACTTCAACTATTTCACAGACTATTAATATCCCTACTTTGACAAAAACAACTTTAGAAACTGTTGAATCAATCGACTGGGAAGGTAACCCTGTTACTTTTGAGACAGAGATTATCAATGCGGCAAGTTCTTTGACAGCTAATGCTGATAATATTAAGGGTGTTGTCAATAATAATGCGGCTTTAAATTTAACAGGCGGTACTATTACTAAGGCTATTAACGGTAAAGGTATAACATATATTTTAGGTGTGGTTACAAATGATTCTAAGATCAATCAAACCATTGCAATTGATACAGGATCGTTGACTACTAATGCCGGTTCTTTGAAAAAAGGCATTGAGATATTCAATAGTGACGAACTCCATTTGACTGGCGGTAATTTTAAGGTAGGTCTAATGGGTCGCGGTACATTGTTTATTGACGGTGTAGTCGGTAACCAGACTATTTTGGATGAAGGTTCTTTGTTTGTTAGCAAAGACGGACTTTTGGTTACTAACGCTTCACTTTTAAGATATTACTTCCCTGGTTTTGAAGGTGACGGACATAGAACTATTTCGAATGAAGGTATAATCCAACTTTCAAGCGGAACACTATCTAATGTTAATGTTATTTCAAATAATGGCGAAGCTACCGGTTATGACGTAACAAAAGGTATTGTTCAGGTTACGGGTAAAGTCAAGATTTCTCCAATTGCGGAACATACACCTAAAATATATCAATTTACTGATATTACAAAAAAAGGTAATCTTACAACTTCAGCAGATGCTTTGAAAGGCAATGTTGTCAACGAGGGTACTTTAAATCTCAATGGCGGTACACTCGAGATTGCAAATACAGAGGACAGACAGTTTGCCGTTCAAAACAGCAAGACTATGAATGTGACAGACGTTACCGTAAAATCTGATATCGATAATTGGGGCAAGTTGACGGTTAAGGATTCTATTATTGGTTCTGTTCATGAGGGTAAAGTTACTACGACCGACGGCGTTTTGATTGAAAACTATAAAACAATGACAATGACCTCATCAAAAAACGGCAAGAATGTTGTCAGCAATCTTAAGGACAGCTTGGCTATTTTGAACAAGGGTAAAGCTACGTTGACAGTGAACGGCAGTGCAACCTTTAAAGACAATTATAGTGCATTTGGCGGAGTTATCCGAAACGTTGCAACAAAAGAAGGAACTCCGACAATTAATCTAAATGGTAAGTCAAGCGGTTATTACTATTTGTGGGGTTCTAATTATAACGATAATTATTCTTTTGAAGGTAACTCTGCAAATAATGGCGGTGCTATTTTTAATAGCGGTGGGATTGTCAATGTAAAAAACTATTATTTTAGAAAAAATAGAGCTATGAATGGCGGTGTATTATATAACGGTGATAATGGTAAAATTACCGTTAAGAACTCTCATTTTTATGAAAACTCTACCGGTGAATCCGGATCCGGTGGTGTAGTTTTCAATAATGGCGGAAAATATGTTGATAACGGCAGTACCTATACTTCAAACAGATCCGGATGGGGTGGTGCGATATATAATCACAGTGGAACTGTTCAGCTTAAAAATACGGTATTTAAAGATAACGGCTCTAATATCCCTAAGACGATTTATGACGGTGCAGGCGGTAGTACTACCGAACCACAATTCACAACAAACAATGGTGGGGCTATCTATAATGACGGAGATTTAGTTGTTACTAATTCAACATTTGGTGGTTCTACTACAAAGTTTTATTATTACATAATGAGCGATGACGGTGAAACTATTTTGGATATTGAAGAAGTAGACGGAGTTCCTAATAATGTCTATCCACCAATGCCAAATAGACGTCCTACTTTCGAGGTTATTAATTTAGGTAACAGAGCTAAAAACGGTGGTGCTATTTATAATAGAAAGAATGCAACCATTTCCGGTTCTAATTTTGAATATAACCAGGCTGAAGTTGGCGGTGCAATCTACAATACAGGTAAATTAACCGTTAACAAAAATTCTGTATTCACAAACAATACAGCTGAAAATAAGGGCGGAGCTATCTATACAAAAACAATGGATGATACTCCGGTAAATATTCAGAAATCAAAATTTTATAATAACTCATCAAAACAAGATGGCGGTGCTATTTATGTTGAATCCGGTAATGTTACAATAAACGGCTGTACGATTGGTTCTGTAGATTATGCCGGCAACACTGCTCAAAACGGAGGCGGAATTTATAATGCAGGAAATGATACGAAGATTATTTCTACGACATTTGCTAAAAACTCAGCTGATAAAGGTGGCGATATTTATAATACAGGAGTATTAAATATCTCAAAATCAACATTTGGTTATGTTCCAAAACCTAAAAAAGGTCAATGGATAATCTTACGTGCATATTATCCAATGCGAGATTTCTATAATAATTATCCGCTTGAGGAGTTAAAAAACATCGCATTTAAAGACCAAAATGTTTGGCGACCTATAGAATGGATTTTTAGACCGGCAGACAAAGATACTTATTCAGATTTTGTTGGTTCTGTTGCTGAAGAAGGCGGTGCTATTTATAATACAGGAACAGTAAATATCACCTCTTCAAAATTTAATTCATCAGGTGCAGTAAAAGGTGGAGCTATCTACAATGCTGAAAGCGGAATCGCTACTATTAAGAACTCAACTTTTACTAATAACGGTGCAATGGACAGAATAAAAACAACTTATTCTGATTATGATAAAGAAACACAAAAATGGAAAGAAACTACTGAAGAAGTCTGGGTTGGCGACAATTTAGGCGGTGCTATATATAACGCAGGCAAAATGGATATTTCAGGCTCTACATTTAAGAAGAATTTTGCTGAAAAAGGCGGCGCTATTTATAACACCGGTGAAATGAATATAGTTGGATCTGCTTTTTCATCAAATAAAGCTGATAAGGGTGGTGCTATTTATCTTGCTAAAGACTCTGAAATGTATATTCAAGATACAAGCTTCACTAATAATATAGCTGAAGTTGCCGGTGGTGCTATATATATGGATGAAAACTCTGTTCTTTCAATTGCTGCTGTTAAGAAGAATGTTGTATTCAGCGGTAACACAGCAAACGGGGAATCAAACTCTATCTATATGGCTGACGGCTCAGTTCTTAACCTTGGAGCTAACAAGGGAAGAACAATTTCTATAAAAGACAAAATTTCAGCAGACGGTAACGTTACTATTAACAAATGGGGTAAAGGTAAAATATACATTGTTGATGAGAAAAATATGAACAATGTTAACTTTACGATTAAAGACGGCGGTGAAATTGATATCGCTAACGGAAAAGTTGGTACTATTTTCTTGAAGTCTTTAAATCTTATTGATGATACAAATGCAAGGATTAATATTGATGTTAAGAAGGCTACTTCAGACAAAATACAGGCAGAAACAGTAACAGGTGACGGAAAACTAAATGTTTCTTCTGTAAACCTTGTTTCAAACAGCAAGACTCCTGTAACAATTAACGTCGGTGAGAATTCTGTAGTTTCAAGCATAAGCGCAAAGACAGCAGAATCAGCAGAAGCAACGTACAAATTAAAATCATACTATGACGAAAACGGACTACTCAGAGTAGTTGCATACGGTCAGAGGGCAAAACCTTCAGCTGTAGCAGCTCCTGTAGCAGCACAGATTGGCGGATATTTAACCCAAATCAACTCATACGACCAGGCATTCATGAATATGGATATGAATATGCTTGTACCGCGTTCTGAACGCGAAGCAATGCAACAAACTTATAGCTGCGAAAACAAAGACGGTATCGAATACAACGGCAAAGGACTCTGGAACAGACCTTACGCAACCTTTGAACGCGTAAACTTAAACAACGGCCCTAAGGTAAACAATATCGGATACGGAAACTACTTTGGCGGCGACGCAGATATGAAACAACTCAACAACGGCTGGAGAAGACAGTTCAGTGCGTATGTAGGTTACAACGGCTCTGTACAGGATTACGACAGACAATCAATCGACCAGAATGGCGGCACAGTGGGCGTAACAGAAGTATGGTATAAGAACAACTTCTTTACGGGTTTAACACTCAACGCTGGCGCTAACGTAGCACAAGCAAGTACAGACCTGGGCAGAGAAAATATGCCGATGTTCATGACCGGTATTGCGAGCAAAACCGGATATAACTTTGAGTTCAAGGAATGTAAGTTCATCGTACAACCAAGCTTACTACTTTCATACTCGTTTATTCATACGTTCGCACACGACAACGGATTGGGCCATAGAGTGAGCTCATCACCGCTGAATGCAATACAGGTAGCACCTGGAATCAAGTTCATTGCTAATCTTAAGAACGGCTGGCAGCCATACTTCAATGTAAATATGCGTTGGAACATTATTGATAAGACCCACTTTGCACTACAGGACGTAACAATTCCGGACATGTCAATTGACCCTTATGTAGAGTATGGACTAGGCTTACAACGCAGATGGGGCGAAAGGTTCACGGGATTCGGACAGGCGATGATAAGAAACGGCGGCAGAAACGGCGTTATGCTCTCCTTCGGATTCAAATGGCTTATCGGCAGATAAGAATAGATATTAAAAAAGCGGCGGGTTTTAAACCCGCCGCTTTTATTTATTATGATTAGTATTTAGAATCTACTGTTTCATTGATTACGCCGTGACGTTTACCGATTTCAACGTATTCTTGAACCTTACCTCTTAACCAGTCAAATCTTGCCGTGAAAGAGTTCTTAACGCCTTGAGCGAAGTGTTTCTTATCAGAGAACCATTCTTGAGCTGTTTCCATAGCATCAGCTGTCTTTTCACCGTTATGAGAAAGTGCTTCTTCATAAGAATGAGTTTCTTTATCCATAAAGTCGATGAAGATAGAGTTTGCTTTTGAGTTATCCTGACCTCTTCTGTAAGGAGTAAGACCGTCTGTTAAGCCGCCGCGTTTGTTAACCATAGAAATAGCACCGCTTGTGTAGCCGATTTCTTTGTGAACAAGTCCGCAAGGTTCATCCCAGCTTGTCATATAGTCAAAGTCAGTCATTATTTTACAAGCATCATATCTGCCAGGTTCAGAGAATACACCTGCAAATACCATTCTGTCAGCTGCTTTAGGGTCGATTTCTCTGACTTTACCTTTTACTTCCATAAATTTAGTGATAAATGCTTCGTCACCGATACCTTGTAAGTAGTTTACAGGTGGGTTAGCCTTATCGTAGTTACCGCGTTGATAGAATCTGAGAGTACCTTCTGCCCAGATATCAATACCTTTTTGGTCAACGATTCTGCCTGCACCACCGAATACCATAGTGTTTTCATCAACACCTGTTAAATCAGTATGTTCAAAATCTCTGATTTTCAAAGGATTGTCTTTTCCGCCTGATAATCTTGCTGTATCTATATCTTCGCGAGTACGACCTAAAAGGATCTTCTTGTTATGTTGATGAGCAGCAAACGGATCTCTCATTGCAACATCTTCCGCTACTAAGCCTGATACATTCAAATCCATTTCAAGCTTTTTAGCTTTTGCTCTTGTAAGAATATTGTTTACTCTGTCGCAACCGTTTGTAATCCCTTTTGCAGTAGCTGCTTTACCGATTTCATTAGGGTGAATTCCGCTTGCCATTGCGATTTCTTCAAGTTTAGCTCTGTCGCCATACTGCCATGTTCTGCCTCTCATTGATGCAAGAGCGTAGTTTGTACCGCCGAATTCTCTAACTGTAGCCATTTCATTAAAGTTACCTTTTGATACGAATACGATATCGTCAGCGTAAGCCATAGCCATTGTTTGAGGGTTGATAGCGTCACCTGCAAATAAACCGTTCATCAAGTGTCCCGGCATATCAGCCTGTTGAGGCATCCAAGCGTTTTCTGCAACTTTAGCAGCGTGTTCACCGAACATAATGTTCAACATCTTGTCTTGAGAATGAGATGCTGCACCTTGAAGTTTGAAGTTGTGCATAAGTGTTGTAATTGGTGTGTTGTACAATTTATCAGCAGCTTCCGGTTCCATACCCATAGCTTTTCTTGCAGGAGTAAGTAATCTTGTCATAGCTGATAATGCACCTGTGTGCCAATCGTTACCGATAATCCAGTCAGCTTTTAGCGGTTTTTCTGATGATTCAGCGCTGCTAATTAGGTTTTCGTACATATATTTACAGAAATAGATGTTTTTTTCTGTTTCACCTGCTGCAGTTGTTTGGTCGTTATAAATGTTTTTAACTTTACCTTCTTGAACAGGTCCGTCCATTCTGAACTTATCGTTCTTGTAGAGTACTGTTCTGAACTTAACTTCTGCCTTATGAGGTTGTCCTTTTGAACCTGCAGTGAATTCAACAAGCGGAGTAGAGAAATTTCTTCCGTCTTCTAATGATTCTCTGATAGCTTTCGCTGTTTCAGGTTCAAATTGTGCTAAAGTATCTTCCAAATCAACTGCTTGACGCATTTCATCTGTCATAAATACTTCAACTCTTTCTACGCTGCGACCTTTATCTGTTGTGATAGGTACATGCATTTCATCGATTTTTTGCATAGTAGCCATTCTTGTATCTTTGCCGCCTTTTTTGCTGATGTAGTCAAATTTACCGTCAGGTCTGCGAGCGATTCTGAAGAAGTTTGTATTTTCAACTTGTCCGAGATACATAGGAGTATCAACTACAAGTTCCATTTTTTGCTTGTTGTTTACAACAGCGCCTAAGTTAGCAACAAGTTCTCTCGGAACAACTGCTAAGCCGCCTGTTTTTGCAAATCCTGTGAATTCTGCGGTTGGTACACGAATCATAGCATTATCAGGAAGAGTGACAGGCTTAACTGCGCCTAAGATTCTTCTTGTTGATTCTGCGCGTAAGGTTTTTGTTAATTCTGCATCGTGTTGTCCGTAACCGTGCATAACGTTTCCTAATTCAAGTGTGCGACCGTTTATTTCTACAGGTCTTGTTAGAATATCTTTTGCAATTTGAGGAGTTCTTACAGCACCTCTGATACCGTCGATTTCGCCTCTTAAAGCACCTGTTTCGTGTCCTAATGTAGTTCTTACGTCGTTAACTGCTCCTCTAACTTCGTTAACTGCGCTTTCTGCTCCTGATTTTACTGTGTTTATTGTATCGCCCAATCCTCGTACGTTTTCTTCGATAGAAGAGGTTTTTCTTTCTAAAGTTTGTGTAAGTGTTTCAATAGAGCTTTTTAATTCTTTGATTGTTCCTGCGCTTCTATGGTTTCTTGCAATAGATACTCCTGCAACTCCTAATGATGTTAATGCAACTGCTGACGCAACAATAGGTACTGCCTTGCTGTTTTTACTTGTTGCTGCAGGTTGTGCAACATTGTTGTTTTGATTATTAACTTGCGGGTTCGATTTAAACGATTGTTTAAATACGGATTTGTTGTTAACCGGAGTAATTGCAGAAATACTCATTAGGACCTCCTACCTTTTCTTTTTTTTATAATAAACACATCTTTAATATAACACCTCAATATTATTAATTGCCATTATGTGACAAAATGTTAATAATTTTATGTAAATTTTTGTAACAAATTTTATTACATTTGTAAAAATCACACTTAAATTTTTACAAAATTATTCCATTTTTTGTAAATTTTTGTAACAAAATTATTAAAAATGAGGGGGTCTGTATTAAAGATTCCATAGATATATGCCGTTATCGTAAGGGTAAAAAAGGAAAAGGAAAACTACAAACAGATGGGTATGTCGTCATCACAGGCAAGACTGCTAACCTTAACAGCACGTCTACATAGCATCGAATTGAAGGCTCAGAAACATGAAGCCGAAAAGTTGCGCTTGGCTAATGATAGCGACAGAGTGTATGAAACTTATTTGGCAGCTTTGGAGCAAACTAAGCTTGTTGCCAATGTTTTAGCGGATGACGGTTCAATGACATACATTGATTTGACTGCTAACGCTATTTATAACTACAAAACATTACAAAACCAATATTCTTTAATAACTAAAGATGATAAAATGCTTATTCCTGCAAGTATAGCTAATAACTATAAGAATACAGCTTCATTATCTGATTTCTTGAATGCTTACGGTTTACAATCAGGATTTTCACAAACAATTCGTCACGAAGATCCTAACCCTACATTTGTTGATCAAGAAAAACGTTATAACGATGCAATGACTGCTTGGGAAACAAATCATCAAGGTTGGTTAGACAGAAAGAAAGCTTATGAACAAGACCACAATAACTGGGTAATTGATAAAGCTAATCATGAAGCAGGTCACGATAACTATTTACGTGAACTGGATCAATGGAACAGAGACAAAGCTCAGTGGGATATTGATTATGCTAATTGGCAAGCACAAGACCCTAAACCAAAAGAAACAGATACAACTCAAAGATGGTGGGTTGAAGAAGCTTTTAGTTTGGGTAATGACTTCCATGAAGCTGCAGATTCAGGTGTTTGTTGGGGTTCTGCTACCAGTGGTACTACCAGCGGTTTAAGTTGTTATAGACATATTATGTCAAGTATTATTGACTTTACAGGGTCTATATCAACTGCAGATTATACAACATCTACCGGTAAAACAGGTCATAAATTAGGTACCAGCCAAGGTGGTGTAAGCGGAGCTGCAACTTTGCCTTGCGGTAAAGATCGTCAGGAAGTATTTAAAGAGGTTTCAAAACAACTTAATCTGGGAATTAAGCCAAAAGCAGATGGTGAAACTTGCGATGTTAATGCAAGTTCAAGTGAATATGATAAATTAGTTAGTAAATGGAATCCGGACGGTTCTTTAAAAACATTAAAACAATGGGCAATTGATTTAGATTATATTGCGAAAAACTATAGTTCTTTTACAGGTTTTGATCCGGCTGCATTCTCTCAAACACTAATTAAGTTCCAAACTTCTCTTGAAGGTTCACTCTTGTCATTCAAACGTGAAATCTTTGAAGAAGCAGTTACAGAATGGGAAGATGATGAACCGCCTGCAATGCGTCCTATGCCAACCTGGAACGGTACGCTTAGAGCTGAACCTACATTCACTGAACCTGAACCTGTTCGTCCAAACAGAGACGATTTTGTAAACGCTCCTGCGACTGTTCCTCGTGACGAAGTTGTTAACCATACTACTTTCAACGATAAAGACAAAGCTCAATGGTATATCAATGTTTGGTACAGATTAGAAGGTCTGAACGATACTCCTAAAGTTATGGTTGAATCTGTTCACGATGACGCTACTAATACTGAAAAATATATCTACTCTTGTACAAATAAAACTAAGAGCAATACAACATACACTACTAACCCTGATTGGAATGTAGAAGAAAACGAAAACTATATGGTTATCCCTGATGATAAACTCAACGATCCAAAATGGCTTAGAAACGCTGTAGTTGAAGGATTCGTTCTTGTTCAAGAGTTCGACAAAGAAAATAACCGTTTCTTCGATACTTCAGTTTCTGTAACAACACGTATTCACGAACTTCAAGATGAAACAGGTGTTAAAAAGGCAGAAGCTCAATATGAAGCTGATATGAAGAAAATCGACAGAAAAGACAGATACTATGATACAGAAATCGCAAAATGCGAAAACGAACGTTCTGCTATCATAAACGAATTAGACAGCTTGAAAAATGTCGCAAAAGAAAACGTAGACAGAACCTTCAAATTGTTCTCATAATTCTTCTATTTGCCAATACAGAAGTTCTCAAAGATGTTATTTAAGATATCGTCTGTAATAACTTCGCCTGTTAGCTCGTTTAAAGCCAATAGAGCAGCTTTAACATCGATTGATATCAAGTCTTGCAGTTCACCTCTTTCGGAGGCTTCTATCGCTGTCAACAATGATTCCCGAGCCTGTGATAAACAATCTTGCTGACGCATATTAGTTGAAAACTCTAAGTTTTCAGGGTTAATATCACACACGGTCGATTTAATCTTCTCTTTTAGCTCGTCAATACCCTGAGCTGTCTTTGTTGAAATCATAAAATCATCACAATTGCCGTCAGCTAAATCAGACTTATTGGCGATTTTAATATGGTTCTTACCTTTTACAAGGTTATAAATGATTTCGTCTTCTTCTGTCATACCAACAGAAGCGTCATATAAGAATAAAACAAGGTTTGCTTCGTCAAGTGATTGTTTTGAATACTCAATCCCAATTTCTTCAACTTTAGAAATTCCTTCATCGTCTCTAATCCCTGCGGTATCAATTAATGTTACCGGTATCCCAAAATCTAATGTCTCTTTCAATACATCCCGTGTTGTACCGGCTATATCCGTAACAATTGCTCTATCAAGGTTTAGCAATGTATTAAACAAAGAGGATTTGCCAACATTTGGACGACCTACAATCGCAACTGATACACCCTGTCTCATTATATTAGATGTGTCTGCTGTAGCAAGAATGCTTTCTATCTCATCAATACAATTCTCCATTGATGTAATAAGATAATCATATTCAGGTTCCATAACATCTTCAGGAAAATCTATCCCCGCAACAATCTTTGAAAGTATCTCAAAGATATCGTCTTTAATCTTATTGATTTTTTGTGCAAGAACACCTGACAGATTCTTTGCAGAAGTTATAACAAAATCCTGGGTTTTTGAATGGATTAAATCAGCCACAGCTTCTGCCTGCGATAAATCCAGTTTCTTATTTAAAAATGCTCTTTTGGTAAACTCACCCTTCTCAGCGTGGCGCGCACCGTTATTAAGAACGATAGAAAGAATCTTTCTTACAATATTAACTCCGCCATGACACTGTATTTCAATAACATCTTCTCCGGTATAACTATTAGGAGCTTTAAATGGCAGTATAATTACCTCATCGACTTTTTTATCTCTGTCAAGAATCCAGCAATGAGTTATATAGTTAGGTTTGAACTCTTTTTTTGTTGATATCTTAGCGGCTATCTCAAAGCTTTTGTCACCGGATATTCTGATAACTCCGACTCCACCCATACCCAACGGTGTTGAAATTGCTGCTATTGTATCAAATTCTTGTATAATATTCATAATCTGATTATATTACAAATATTATAAATTATCTAAACTAACTATTGACATTTAATCATATCTTACATACCATAATAAAAGAGTTCGGCGACATGGCCAAGTGGTAAGGCAGGAGCCTGCAAAGCTTTTATCCCCAGTTCGAATCTGGGTGTCGCCTTTTTTAATTTATTATATTGATTATCCCGTACTATCGTATTAGAATATGATTATGAAAAGATTGTTACTACTATTGTTTATATTATTGGCTCCGACAGGTTTTGCAAGCGCAATCGAAATAGATTCGCCAAAAGCTGTTGAAACAATAAATCACGTTGTTCCCGAACAACCGGTTCAAACAATAGAAACACAGATTGATGAACACGAAGATTACTATTCTGCTGAATTAGAGTTGAACGGTTCTGTTATTTATAATGAGGGACTAAATTCAATCCCTGAAATAGAACTCGAGAATGTTGTAAAACCTAAAATCAAACTTAAAACTGCTAATATGATTATCCCTGTTGCAGAAAAAAATAAACCAAATAATTTGATTCCTATGCCGTCAAGAAGCGCGCTTTCTGACGCTATAAGACTAAAAGGTGAAGATTATTGCCTGATTCCTGTATGGTCTTTGGTAAAAGAATCGATGGGGAATTTTACCTATGGTACTGAGTATTTTACCTGTGTAGATACAGCCCAACTTGAAACCACCATGAATATCTATACAAGATATGATTTTAAACATTTTGCGATAACAGGCGGGGTTGGTACTCACGAAAAACGTTCACAAGGGTATAACGATAACATTATTAAGATTGCTCCGGAGATAAAGATTACTAAATCAGTTGTGATTAGAGATACGGTTCAAACTTATGTTATGAACAATGTTAAAAAGAACAAAATTTCTATTATTTATACGCCTCAAATCAAAAATAATCCTGATGTCTTACGTTTTGAGCTCGGATTCTCTAACTCATTTTATGCAGGTGGAAGAGTTAATTCTGCTGTAGAGTTTTCAACAAAAATCAGGTTGTAATAGAATAGAAATTCTTATATAATTATTGGTATGAGAAACCGTAGAACAAATACTAACGAATCGAATCTCGCTAAAAGAATAAGAAGTGATAAGGCAAAAGCCCGTCATAAAAGACGTTTTAGATATTCATTTTTGACGATTATTCTGCTTGTATGTCTTGTTCAGATGAGTATCAGTGCGTTGTTGAATATAACAAAAGTTGTTGCGTATCACAGTAAACTTTCTAAGTTGGAATCAAAACAAATTGCGGCAGAAGCAAGAAATGCCGAGTTGAAAAAAGATATTAAGAATTTTTCTACTACGGCTACAATGGAATCTATTGCACGTAATAATTTGAAAATGGCAGGTAAAGACGAGGTGCTTGTTATTGTTAATAAACAGGAAGATTCTGAAAAAGACCGGAAACACGGGAAAATTAGGTTGAAAAATAATGAAAAACATAATGATTGAGGCTTTTGAACTCAAGAGGCAAGGGTATTATAAGCAGGCTATTGAGGTTTATTATAAATTATTATCTGAAACAGAAGATAATATTGAAATTTTGGCTGAGCTTGCAGATTTGTATTTCTTGATGAAAAATAATTCCAAATCGTTGCATTATATTGAAAAAGTGTTGGAATTGGACCATGAACATGTACAAAGCTTGATTACGCTTAAGAACATTTATTTGGCTCAGTTTGATTTTGAATCTGCTATAGAAACCGCTGAAAAGATTTGTAAGATTGATAACAGTATGTCATCAAAGATTGCATTGTTTGAGCTTTTGTATAAATGCAAAAAATATGAACAGATTTGTAATTATGAAATCGATTCTGCTCAGTCAGAGTGTTTATTTTGGCAAGCCAAAGCACTATATAAGATAAAAAAATATGATGAAGCGTTAGAGCTTTTTGAAAACGTATGTAATAAAAATGAAGAGCCCGAGTTATTGTTGTTGGGCAAAATTTATTTTAAAAAAGGAATGTTAGATAAGGCAAAAGAGGTTTATAGAAAATTGAAAGAACTGGATTTACAAGATGCTGAGAGTTTAAATTTTGTAGGTTTAAACTATATTGACGAATTAGAGCTTGATAAAGCGATTGAATGTTTTAAAAAAGCCATTGATTTAAAAGAAGATGAAGGTAAGTATTTTTATAATTTAGGTCAGGCATATTTTTTAAAGGGCTGGATAGAAGAAGCCCAGAAGAGTTTTAATACTGCGATTTGCTTGAATCCAATGGAAGAGAATTACCATTATTCACTTGCGTATTTACTGTATAGAGTAGGTGATTTTAACGGCGCATTGTTGCATTTGACTGATGAGAGTTTGAATTCGAAGATATTAAAACTGGTTATTCAGGCAGAACAAGGTAATCTTGCAACTCCAAAAGTTGAATTGGAGAAGATGCTTAAAGAAAATCCTGATAATGAATCAATATTGTTCTCATTAGCGAAGATATATTTTAAACTTGATATGTTTAAGCAGTCTAAGACTATTATGGAAGATGTTTTGAACATCAATGACAAGTCATTTGAATATCAAGAGTTTTATATAAAACTCTTGCTTAAGCTTGAAGAATTGGATTTAGCTAAGGGTAAGATTGATGAGATTGTTAATAAGTATCCGAAATATTATTATGCTAAGGTACTTGAGGCTGAGTATTATATGTTAATCAAGGATTATGATGATTTATTTGAGACGGCTCAGGAACTTATTGAATTGGATATGAATCATTATGAGGGTTATTATTATAATGCAGTTGCATTGTTTGAAAAAGAGGATGTTAACTTTGCTATAGAAAGTTTAAAGAAAGCAATTACTCTTGATGTTAACAATGCCGGTTTATATGTAAAGATGGCGGAGTTTTATCAGGCATTGGGCAAATATGAAGATGCGTTTGAATATATAAAAGAGGCTAGCGATATTGATAAATCTGCTAAGAACAAAGAGCTCTATATGCAGTTATCAGCTATTGTGAGAAAACGAAATCTTTCATAAATTTGTTTAAATAAGTGCTTGCATTTTTTAAGTAGTTATATTAAGATATGTATATAATTATTAAATTTTATGAAAAAAAGTGAATATTTTGTAATATATTTACAGCAAATTAAAAGGATGGAAATATGACTGAAAACGAAGAACTTCAAGAAGAAACTGGTCGTCAAAAGATCTTGGTAGCGGATGATGAAGCTAGTATTAGACGTATTTTAGAAACCAGATTAAAAATGGTAGGTTACGATGTTGTAGTAACTGAAGACGGCGAAGAAGCTGTTGAAGTGTTCAACAAAGAAAATCCTGATTTGGTAGTGTTGGATGTTATGATGCCGAAGATGGACGGATACGGTGTAACAAGAGAAATTAGAAGAATATCTGATGTTCCTATTATTATCCTTACAGCGTTGGGTGATGTTTCTGAAAGAATTACAGGTTTAGAGTTGGGTGCTGATGACTATGTTATTAAGCCATTCAGTCCTAAGGAATTGGAAGCAAGAGTTAAGGCTGTATTAAGAAGAACTTCTGATAAGAGTGTTGTTGTACCTTCTGGTAATAAGGTTTCTGCTAAGAATGTTATTACTACAGGTAATATTAAGATTGATACAGCAAGAAGACAAGTTTACAGAAAGAATGAACGTATCAGATTAACAGGTATGGAATTCAGCTTATTAGAATTATTGGTTAATAATTCAGGACAAGCATATTCAAGAAACGAGATATTACAACATGTATGGTCATATCCTGCAGATCATAGAATCGACACACGTGTTGTTGACGTACACATTTCAAGATTACGTTCTAAATTAGAGACTGATCCTACAAATCCTGAGTTGATATTGACGGCGAGGGGTATAGGATATATGTTCCAGAGAATCAGTTAAGATAAAGTTAAAAAGAGGTCGGTTGAGAAATCGACCTCTTTTTTTTGTTTGAAAAAATACTTGTATAAAAATTTTGATTTGTTATAATGGACTCAATGGCGGGTGTCGTCAAGTGGTTAAGACCTCGGATTGTGGTTCCGATATTCGTGGGTTCGAATCCCATCTCCCGCCCCATTTTAAAGAAGCTCCCCAAAGGAGCTTCTTTTTTGTTATATATCTTCGTTGATTTTGTGTAAGTCTACTCCGCCAACAGCTTTATATAGCCCGATAGCAGTTATAATTGTGTTTATTTTACTCGATACTTCATCTTTTTTAGTGATTAAATACATCTCTTTTGAATATAGTTCGCTTAATTCCGATGAAGCTCCGATACTATGTTTATATCTCGCTAATTCGTAAATCTTATTCTCAGCAGTCATTCGTTGCTGTACTTCGTTGTAATTATCCATTGAGGTTTTGTATTCTGCAAGTCCTGAGTTAACTTCCTTAACCCCAACCAGCATTGTCTTTTTATAATCGTTTAACGCTTGTTCATACTGGTATTTTTTAATCTTTAAAAATGCTCGTTTTCTGCCTCCTGAAAACAAATCCATGCTTGGTAAAATCCCTGCATTAAAGAACTGTGAATGCTGGTTAAATAATGAGTGTACGTGATATGCATTCAATCCGATTTGACCGAATATTACAAAGCTTGGCAAAAACTCTCGTCTTGCGACCTTTATATCAAAGCCGATTCTTTTTAAGTTATACTCATCCTGTTTGAAATCCGGACGATTAGTAATAACATCTGAGCTGTATTCCATAGGGATATTTTTAAGTATGTTGACGGATTCATATTTACTTCGTAATATGTCGTCATTTGTATCTGTCAGATACACTTTTAGTGTATTGATAAGTACCTCTCTGGTTTTTATATGGATGTTTAGTTCTTCCTTCAACGCTGTTAAAAACTTTTCCTGCTCTAAAACTTCGTTTATGTTGCATAAGCCTGTTTTATACTTATCTTGAACCTTAGCTAGTATATCTTCCTGTGTTTTAATCAGTTCTTTTTGTAATTCAATAAGTTTATCAGCTTTAATCAGGTTATAATAATCAACTGCAAAATCAGATGTTAGAGCAATATAAGTTGCACGTTCTGCCTGCTTAATAATCTCTAATTGTGCTTTTTTACTCTTAGTCTTAAACCTGTTTTTACCCCAAATGTCAATCTCATAACCTGCTGTAATAGGTATATTATAGTTATATTGAGAGTATTTCGGTATTTGTAGGGCACCCATTTGTTGTCTCGGTGCTTGTAAATTTCTATAAAGTTCTCCTGATAGTGCCATTGTTGGTAGTTCATTTGCAAACTGCATTTTTACAACCTGCTCATTTTCTTTAACCTTTAAAGCTGCATTTTTTAAATCATAATTCTTTTCTGCAACTTTCAAAAGATTATTTACAAGGCATTCATCATTAAAAGAATTCCACCAATTTAGGTTCAAATACACTGTTGTTTGTGCAAAAACAGGTAATCCTAAAACCATAATAGCTAAACTTATAAAAAATTTTTTCATTAATACTTCCTTAAAAAATATCCTTGTGCTATAATTACAACACAAGGGTGAGAAAAAAGCAAGATGAAACAGATTAGTTTAGGTAAGAGAATAACTGCAAAGATTCATAATACAGGGATAGTTGCAAGAGCGTTATCGACGCAAACTTTTGCAGAAAAAGGGTTTGAGGTTACTCCCGAACAATATCTTGTACTAACCTTGCTGATTGAAAACGGTGAATTATATCAACGTCAGATTGCTGAAATAACAATGAAAGACCGTGCAAATGTTTCTCGGATTATTAAAATCTTAGAAGAAAAAGGTTTAATAGAGAAGGTTGAAGCTGCAAACGGTCGTAAGATTTTCAAAATACTTGTTACTGATAAAGGGCGTGAACTAAGAGAAAAGATTCATCCGACAACGTTAGAGATTAGAAGGATTCTTACGAATAATATTTCAGAAGAGGAGCTTATCACAACTATGAACACCCTTAAAAAAATATATGATAATGTTATAGATAGGGTGAAATTACAGATATAAATTTAATAGGGGATTTATAAATGGCAGAAGACACTAGAAATATATTTGAGAAAAAGAGAGTTATTGTACCGACAATTATAGCTTGTGTACTTTTAGTATTGGGGATAATTCTTTCAATAAATTCAATGTTTTATAAATCAACGGACGACGCCTTTGTAGAAGGTTCTATGATTACGGTTGCTCCAAGGGTTTCAGGCCCGGTTATAAAATTACATGTAAAAGATAACAAGTTGGTTAAAAAAGGCGAATTGATGATTGAAATTGATCCGACTGACTATGAAGTTAAGCTTAAACAAACTGAATCTAAATTATTAGAAGCAAAGGCAGCATTAGAAAGTGCTAACAGTGAGATTGTGAAAGCTGCTTCCGAACTCAATTTCGCACAAAATGATTACAGTAGATATTCTGCTATGTATAAAAAAGGTATTTCTTCAACTCAAGACTATGATGCCAGTAAAACAAAGCTTACAACTGCGATGTCTAATGACAAGTTTGCAAAGTCTAAAAAGGATGAAATCGTTGCTTTGATTAAGCGATTAGAAGCTGAGGTTGAACAGGATAAATTAAACCTATCATATACAAAGATTTATGCTCCGGCTGATGGCAGAGTTACTAACAGAACAGTTGAAATGGGTAACTATGTTCAAGTTGCACAACCTATGTTTGCTCTTGTTACTTCTGATATTTGGATTGTTGCTAATTTCAAAGAAACACAGGTTGGAAATATGAAACCGGGTCAGCCTGTGAAGATTAAAGTAGATGCTTACGGACACAAGAAATTTAATGGTGTTGTCGATAGTTTGCAAATGGCATCAGGGGCAAAGGCTAGTTTATTCCCGCCGGAAAATGCTGTTGGCAGTTACGTTAAGATTGTTCAAAGGATTCCTGTGAAGATTTATTTTACGGATGATATTACAAAGTACAATGTTATTCCCGGTATGTCTGTTGTGCCTACAGTTAAGGTAAAATAATAATGGGTGAAGTTGTTCAACAAAAAAGACCTCCAATATGGTTGGTTGCAATAGCTATTTTGATGCCGACATCGTTTTCAGCTCTAGCTACAACGGCTACTAACGTTGCGATTCCCCATATTTCAGGATACTTTGCTGCTACAACTGATGAAGCGAAATGGATTGTAACTTCTTATATGGTTGCAAACGCTTGTTTGATGATGTTATCGGGCTGGTTAGAGCATTTGTTAGGTAGAAAACGCTTTATAAATATCTGTATTACGATTTTTACTCTGGGAGCTTTGATTTGTACAATCGCACCTTCTCTTAATGCAATGGTTCTGGGAAGATTTATTCAAGGTGTTGGAGGCGGACCTATGACACCGCTTTCACAAACCGTACTTTTATCTATATTCCCGCCGGAGAAAAAAGGGTTGGCGATGTCATTATTTGGTCTGGCGGTTATGGTCTGTGCTATCTTAGGTCCTTCTTTTGGCGGGTTCCTTGTTGATAATTTTAACTGGCATTATATCTATTCTGTTAATATTCCTGTAGGTATTTTATCAATTTTTCTTATAAATAAAACTATTCAAGATACACAGCCGGAAAAAATGAATAAGATTGATTATGTTGGTATGGGCGCTCTTATTGTCTGGTTAATGTCTATGCAAATTGTGCTTGATAAAGGTCAGCAGTATAATTGGTTTGATTGTGCTTGGATTAGTTGGCTTGCAGGTTTTTCGTTTGTTACGTTTATGTTCCTGATTGTTTGGGAGCTTGAAAACAAGAATTCTATTATGAAACTCCGGTTATTTAAAGATAGAAACTTTTTAGTAGGCACTATTATTTCAACTGCAGTTAGTATGGTAGTTTTCACAACAATGTATTTAGCTCCGCAATTCTTGCAAAATGTCTTAGGGTACACGGCTTTATTAAGCGGGTTTACGCTCGCTCCGCGGGTTATATCTTGTGTTTTGATGTTGTTTGCGATTCCGTATTTAATGCGGATTTATGACAGCAGGCTTCTTATTTCGATAGGATTCTTTTTCTTAGGTATATCGACGTTTCTTTATACAAATGTCAATTTGTCAGTATCATTCTGGTATGTGACAATTCCTAATATACTTTTGGGTATTGGGGTTATATTAACGTTTATTCCGATATCGGCACTTGCTCTTGGTACCTTACCGAAAGACCAGTTGTCAAACGGCGCCAGTCTGCATAATTTCTTTAAAACTGTCGGTGTGGCGGTAGTTGTATCTATGTCTTCTACAATTGTTGCAAGGTCTTCTCAAATCCACCAAAATTATCTTGTTGACAACCTCTCAAATTACAATTTGGTCTTTCAACATAAAATGTCTTCTTTAATCCATACTTTTGCAGGCAGTGCCTCAACTACATTTGCTCAAAATAAAGCGAATGCATTTGTTTATAAGCAAATGATTGCGCAATCAACTTTAATGGCTTATGTTGATGCATTTGCTATTGTTGCTTTACTCGCTTTTGTTCTTATTCCATTGCCGTTTTTTATGAAAAATACTATTCAAGAGAAATAATTATAGAAGCATGGCTAATAGACAACCGGATAGATTAGTGCTTAGATAATCATGCGAGGTATTTAAGGAGTAATGGGTAATGGCGAATACTGAGAAAGAGATGTTCGTTGTAATTGTCGAGGATTCAAATGTTCAAAAAATTATGAAAGTTGTTCCGACTGACGAATGTGTTGATTTCTTAAACCAAAATTTGACTGAAAACTCAGAGATAGTTTTAACTCAAAGGGAACGTGATGTACTAAGGTTAATAATAGAAGGCAAGAGTAATGCAGAGATTGCCAACGATTTGATTATAAGTGTCCATACTGCAAAAGCTCACGTATGTTCTATTTTACAAAAATTGTGTATAACGGATAGGGTTCAAGCCGCTGTTAAAGCTGTTAGAGAAAGACTTGTTTAGTTGTATTTTATACTTTGATAACTGTTTCGTCGCAAAAATTCTCTGTCGATTTGGTTTAGACAGTCTAATTTCTTGCCAATCCAACGCGGTGCGATAAGCTCTTTTTTCAGCCCGTTACCTGCTAATCTGTGGATTGTGGTTGTTTGCGGCAGGTACTCTAAGAAATCGCAAACAGTATTGATATATTCTTCTTCGCTCATAAAGGTAATTTCACCTTGATTATATATTTGAGCGAGTTTTGTTCCTTCAAGTGCAACAAGCATGTGGATTTTAACCCCGTCAATGCCTAGTTTTGCTAACGTTTGAGCTGTTTGCATTATTTCATCGTGGGTTTCCCAAAGTCCAAAGATAACGTGAACACAGACATTTATTCCGTATTCTTTTGTCTTTTCATAAGCACGTAAGAATGTATTGTAATCGTGACCTCGGTTTATACGCTTTAAAGTCTTGTCGTGAACTGATTGAAGTCCGTATTCTATCCATGTATAATAATCATCTTTATATGAAGCGATAAGTTTAAGCTTCTCTTCATCGATACAATCCGGTCTTGTGCCTATAGAAAGCCCTACAACGTCTTTATGGCATAAAGAGGATGAATATATCTTCTCCAGTTCATTAACGGGCTTATACGTGTTAGAATACGCCTGAAAATAAGACATAAACTTTTGTGCTTTAAACCGTTTGGAGAGCGTTTCTGCTCCAACTATTACCTGTTCTTCGACGGATAACCTGTTAGAATGTGCTTGAGAGAAACTTCCGCCTTCATCACAAAATATACAACCGCCGGTCGAAATGTGTCCGTCTCGATTAGGACACGAAAAACCGGCGTCTATTGTAATCTTGTATACTTTAGCGCCAAACTTATTTTTTAAGTAGGCACTAAACTGGTTATATCGTTTATCTGTTCCGTTAAATTCCATTTAATTAGTTGTTATTATTGTCGTTAGACTCATCAAGGATTGGATAAACATAGTGTTCGCCACAGTTTGGGCAAACAACTTCTTGCTGTTTCCCTTCTTCTAATTGTGCTACTTCAAACAATGTTTTGCAGCCTGATTGTGTACATCTTATTGCCCAGCTTGGTCTTACTAATCTTGCCATATTATTTCTCCTTATTTAAGTACTTATATCGTACCATAAACTAATAGTTATGCTAAATATTTTTTAATCTTTTCTTTGTCAAACACTTCAATACTGTCTTTTGAATGAATGAAAATCAAACAAGAGATTAACGATTTAAACGATTGGAAATCCGGATGTGCTAATTTTTCTCTTAAATCAGTCATATTGTTAGCTAAGAACTCTGTTACAACAGTTTTGTCGTTATATACAAGTTCTGAGAAGTATTCAAATGCATACTTGGATTTCACACCTTCGATATAGATAACATCAGGTGATTGGAACTCAATAAATCTCAATGCTTTATCGAGATTGAAACCGACGTTTTCGTTAAGTTCACATTGATTAACCCCTTTTAAATCGTATTTTGTAATAGATTCAATTGTCATAATATTTTTTCTTGAGTTTGCAGCTTCAGTTAACAACGAATAAATAACGTGAGTTTTACCGCTCAACTGAGCCCCGCACACCAATATTATGCCCGGTTTATCAATTACTTTGTTTAGGAGTTGTTTTTGTTTTTCTTCTTTTATTAGTTCTAAAAGAACTTTTGGCGGTTTATATATTTTGAGCGCAATTCTTTCGCCAACAATTGTCGGGAATGCTGAAATGCTGGCAACAAGCATAATTTCATCAACGTTAAAACATAGCTTGCCCAACTGTGGAACCTCTGATACAGAAGGGTCAAGATTTGATAATGTTTTCAGTTTTGAAACGATTGATGATACTAAAATGTAAGGGATTGCACCTTTGTTTTCGTAGTTATTTTGTTTTTTGAATACAAGGTTTAAACCTTCATCAGACTGTTCGAAATAAAGCTCGTGAACATCTTCTATAATCGCTTGTTTCAAAATGGCTCTGATTATTTTTTGAATATGTTCTTCGCTCAAGTCTTCACTATGGAGTTCATCTTTCCAATCAAAACCTGAATCAGATAGGTTTGTATAAATCTTATCAACAGTGCCTGAGGTGTTATAGTAAGCTTCTATTTTTGATAAAATGCTTTCTTGTGACGCTATAACAGGTTCAATCGAGCATTCTGCCGATTCCATAATCTTATCAATCGCGAACAAATCTAACGGATCTGCCATTGCAACCGTCAAGACATCTTCTATTTTGAATAGAGGAATTACATTATATCTTCTTGCATCTGCGAAACTTATATATTTAAGACACTTTTCATCGAGACTATAGTCTTCTAAGTTTACGCTCGGGATGTGTAATTTTTTCTCTAAAAACTTTAGTAAAGTTGATTCTTCAATAATTCCTGATGTAACTAAAACTTTGCCAATGTTGATGTTTTCAGCACTTGCTAATGACTGTGCTTTGTCTAAAATGTCGTATTCTACAAGACCGTCACGAACTAAATCATATTTCAATTTTTCTAATGTTTTATTTGAAATTGTTTCCATTACTAATCCTTCAAATATTGATTAACTTTTTTAACTACAAACTCTAAATCAAACGGTTTTGTAATATATTCATTCGCTCCAGTTTCGTTGCCGATAAGCTTATCTTCTTCTTGAGAACGTGCAGTAAGCATTATAATAGGAATGTTTTTGTATTTGTTATCAAACTTTAATAAACGGCTGATTTTGTAACCGTTCATTTTCGGCATCATGATATCTAAGATGATTAAATCCGGGATTAATTCTTTTGCTGATGCTAATCCGTCTTCTCCATTTAGGGCAGTATAACAGTCATATCCCTCGTTTTCGAGTACAAATTTTAAACTTTCTACAATATCTTGTTCGTCATCAACAATTAGAACTTTTTTCATTTGACACCTCATTAGTCATACACACAATAGTATTATATCATATTGTTTATAATTTTTCTTTTTGTAACGAATTTGTATTTTTTAGTATAGGAATAACGAAATTAAACGAAGACCCTTTTTCAATCTCGCTGTCGCACCAGATGAATCCGTTATGAGCTGATATCAATTGTCGTGCAATTGCCAACCCTAACCCTGAACCTCCGACTTCTCTTGTCAGGGCATTTTCAATCTGTTCAAACTTATCAAATACGTGTTTTAAGTCTTTCTTTTCAATACCTATACCGTTATCAATAACGGATATTTCAACAAAGTCGCCTTCTAAACATTGAATTTGCGGCATAAAACATTCATCTGCAACAATATCTTTTGCATTTATTGTTTTTGCAGAGATTGTAATAAAAGAATCTTCAGGAGAGAATTTTATTGCGTTTGAAACAAGGTTAGATAAAACCTGTTCTATCCTGTCAGTATCAATGTATACAGAAGGTAAGGCGCTTTGAATGTTTAGTTTTAGTTCAAGATTCTTTTGTTTTGCAGTTTCTGTAAGATTTGTTTTAACGTCTTCTATTACAGGCACTATTTCAGAGACTTTGTATGAATAGTCCATTTTACCGGCTTCGATTTTTGACATATCCAATAAATCGTTGATGATTCTTGAAAGTTTTTTTACATTGCGTTTTGCCATATCAAGAAAACGCTGCATTGAATCGGTTATATCACCTGTTTTGCCGCTAAGGATAATGTCTAAAGAGTTCTTGATAGATGTTAGCGGTGTTTTTAATTCGTGTGAAACAATAGAGATAAACTCGGATTTAAGTCGTTCAAGTTTTGCTAATTGATTATTTTTTTCTAAAATCTCTTGATAAAGTATCGCGCTTTTTAAAGGTAAAGATACTTGATTTACTAAAGTTTGAAAACAAGTTACATCATCGGTTGTAAACTCTTTGTCTCTAAAGATTTCCGAGTATCCGCAGCATTTATTATCTACAACAATGTAAGATAGTGATTTTTGGAAGTTTAAAACCTCAAAATCATACTCGTTCATAGTGTATTTTATGTTTTCAATAACCTCAATATCACCGATTCCGAAGTTTTCATTCTTTTCACCTGTTGCATTACGGTAATTTAATACGGCACGAAGTTTTAGTGCTTCAATTAGTCTTGAAGACATTTTATAGTTTGATGAGATATATAATACCGGAGTATTTTTATCTTTAAACGACAGTGAGCAGGCAAGATTTGAATTAAGTGACTTATCAATCCCTTCGTTCATAATAGATATGAGCTCATTCTTGTCTAATGTTCCTGATAAAGACGAACTTGTGTTGTAAAGAACATCCAGTTGATAAAGGCTGTTTGCGAGTTCTTTATTTGATGTTGCAAGCTTGTTTAAAGCTTTTTTCGTTTTAAGCCCTGAAAATACTGCAGATTTCAGAAGTGTTTTATTTAACGGATACGATACAAACAAATGAGCATTGGATTGTATTTCATTAGGAAACTCTTGCTCTCTCATAATAAGCAGGACAATTACTCCGTATGCCTTTATTGTTTTGTAAACGGTTCTTAAATCAACAGATTCAATATCAGAATCCAGCATGACAATATCCGGTGTATCAACCTGCATAGAATCAGCAATAGCTATTTCATCAGAACAAACATCAAACTCGTGGTTTAACAGGGTTGTCTGAATATCTGTTTGAACATCTATATTATCTGATATCAATAAAATCTTAGCCATAATTATATGGTATCAACAATAAGACTTTTGGCAAATTGTTAAGAAGTTATACTAAGCTTTTATAAAGTTTAAGGTATTCTTCAGCGCTTTTCTTCCACGTGAAGTCTGATTCCATTGCAGATTTACGCATAGCGTTAAAGGTATATTTATCGTGATAAACTCTTATCGCACAATCAATAGCTTCTTTCATCTGCCAGCCGTCATAACCCCAGAATTTGAACCCTGTTGAATTATCAAGCGGATAACCGACTACAGTGTTATCAAGTCCGCCTGTAGCTCTTACGATAGGTAAAGACCCATATCTCATAGCCATAAGCTGACTTAATCCGCAAGGTTCAAACTTTGACGGCATCAAGAAAAAGTCGCTGCCTGCGTAAATTTGATTAGCCAAATCCGCTTTGTAACCAATATAAGCACGGATATTAGAAGTATTGTTTGAAAGCCGGATTAATAGGTTCTCATAAGCACTGTCGCCTGAACCTAAGAATACAAAATCTGCATTCATATTTCTTAGTTCATTTTCAACCTGTCTTATTAAATCAATCCCTTTTTGTGACACTAATCTTGATATAAGCGCGATTAAAGGCCTATCCGGATTGTATTTTAATCCAAAGTAGTCACAGATTTGCTTTTTGTTTTCTTCTTTGTTTTTTAAAGATTTAACGTCATAGTTTTTAACAAGGTTTTTATCGGTTTTAGGGTTAAATACGTCGTAATCTATACCGTTCAAAATTCCGACGAGCTTATTTGTATGACCTCTTAGTGTGTAGTCCATCCCTTCGCCGAATTCTTCCGATAAAATTTCTTGAGCGTAACGCGGTGAAACAGCAATTATCTTATCTGAATAGTTTAATGCGCCCTTCATCCAGTTTACACGACCGTAATGTTCACAGCCCCATTCATTGAAGACGATATCTTTTCTCATATTTGCAAAATCGAGAATGTCTTCAAACCAAACCCCCTGATATGCTAAGTTATGAATTTCAAATACATTTTTAGTCTTAGACCAGAACTCATCAAATTTGTAATTAGCTTTTATATAAAGCGGAATCATTGCTGTGTGCCAGTCGTTAGAATGGATTACATCCGCTCTAAAATTTAATTGTTTTGCATATTCAAGAGTTGCTAGTGAGAATGCAACATATCTTTCGTGTTCATATCTTGTATCAAGCCATTTCGGATAAACTTCCTTAAAGCATGTGAAATACCAATCATTGTGAACAAAAAACACATTAATATTAGTGTTAGGAAGCTTTGTCATAAAAAGTCTGAATTTTTGCGGTTGTCCTCCAAACGAAATCCACATTTCAGAGTTTTCAAGTTCTTTTATATTAAACTTCTTAGTATCTATACAACCATGCAGTGGTGTAAATATAGCAATTTCTGCGTCTTTTTCTAAATACTTTGGCAGGCTGCCTATAACGTCAGATAATCCTCCGGCTTTAGAAAACGGTGCTACTTCTGCCGATGCAAACAAAATTTTCATAGATAATCCCTCTTTCACTATTCTTGTGGTTCTGCAGGTTGTTCAGATTGTTCTTCTACGGATTCTTCCATATCAGAGTCTGATTGAAGTTCTTCATCACTTATATTGAATGATTCTTGAAGTTCTCTCAAGTAGTCTTCATCCAACAGTCTTTCGTCTTCAATATATTTGTAATATTCTTCAAGGTGATATTTGTGACCTAAATAGAATACTTTATAAATCAATCCAGGGATTTCAATCTGTTTTTCTTCAATTTTAGATACAATATTGATAGTTAATATAAGAGTTACTAATGTCAATATTTGATTTATCATACCTGAACGTTTAATAGCAGAGGTCGTTGATATAATTAAATCGTAAGCTTCTGTATAAAGTCCCTTATCTTTTAATAAGGTTGCTTTGAACCAGCTGGCAAGTATACGAACCATTACAATTCCTGAACGTTGTGCAAGATTGTATACATCGTCATAAATAATTTCAGTCTTTTTCCACGATTTCTGTTCAATAAGATTTATTTTCTGATAAGAATATCCTATAAACAAATCGCAAATAAGCGAGAACGTGTACATATCATTATCTTGAAGCGATAATTTTGCTTGATAAATATTTTGAGCAAATTCGTTAAAATCGCCGTTAAACTCTTTAAATGCTTTGATAATATTAGAGATAAAGATAGACATATTATCATTTGTAATGCCTGCATCATTATCGAACTCTTCGTTATAAAGTAATTTTTGGAACAATATTAAATGGTCTTTTGATAAAATATCAGAACCTAGTCTTTCATTTACCCGTTCAAAGAAATCTTCCAAAGATCCGTCGCACATAACTATTCTTGATAAAGCAGAGAATACAAGCGTATCCATTACATAAGCAACAAACTGAGTCCTATCAACACCTTTTTGTGATAACTGTTCAAAGAATTCAGGAGTTATTTTTTCAAGTATAGTGTCACAAATATTAGCACATTCCATATATCTTGAAAGCTGGAACATGATTTTTGCGTTTATACAAGAATATAGGACATATTGTAACGAATAATCTTGTCCTTCACCTAATAAAGTAGGGTTAAGTATTCTTGTAAGAATATTTTGCATACATTGACTTGCAAGCATATAGTCGTGACCGCTCAATGCAGAGTCTAAAATTAGACTTGATACGTTAACAATGGTTGCGTCATCATTGTTTTTAGTCGCATTAGCAAGTATATGTTTAGATATTGAGTATATTTTTGTAGAAGGATAACGGTTAAGATGTTCTACAAGGTGATTATATAATTCTGTTCTTCTCTCAATTAGTTCGCCTTCTTTAATTTTCATCTTTTCAACAAGTCTAAAGTATTCTTTTGCACATATTAAGAATGCGCTAAAATCACCGAAGTTCAATGACATAAGAGCATTTTCATAGATTCTATCCAGTTTTTCTTCTTTTTGTTTAAGAATATCATCAATAACAAATGTTCTGATACCAAGTTTTTCAACAATGATTGATGCAAGGGTCTTTTTAACTTCTGATTTGAGGTGTTTAAGAAGACTTTCTTCAAACAATCTGTAGTTTTGAATAACGACGATAGATTCTTCAAATAAGATTAATCCTTTAACAACAAGGTTATCAATAGCTTCTTGCAGATTTTCAACCCCAAGTGTTGCAAGAAGCGATGAGTGAGCATAGCCACCCATAAGGATTGTGTATGCAATTACTAATCCTTCACTTTCAGGTAATGAATCAAATCGTCTGGATAGTAATTCTTTTATTGTTGCCGGATAAACAACCGTTTTACCGGCGCCGAGCATTAGTTTACCTTCAAATATGATAAAGATATTTGTATCCATTAGGTACTGAAACTCGTTTTTAAAATATAACAAGCTTCCGGCACAACGTTCTTCAAGTTTTTGAATATAGAATGATTCCTTAATTTCGGATGTATCTTCTTGAATTGATTCGAGAAAGATGTTGAAGTCACCTTTTGTTACGTTAATTTCTTTATAGAATGGTGAATGTAGTAATTTTGCTATATTTTTGTAGATTGAATAGTCAGAACGAACCGTAACAACGAAGGTAAAATGTAAATCTTCCATATTTACAAGTGTTGTAAGGTATTCGTTGATTATTCTTAAAGAAGCTTCGTCGATTAAATCAAAGTTTTCAATAAAGATAATTTGGTTTGATAACGAGTTGAAATAGTTTTTAAATACTTCTGAATAGCTCATAAACATTTCATCAGGAGTATTGTTAAACGGATTTACAGGATTCAAAAGAGTTGCTATCAGATTGTTTTGGTCGATTGAAGCTAACGCAGATGCAATCCGTGATTCAAACCCTTTTTGCTTGGTATCAACACCTATTATTCGAGAGAATAATTCTTTAAAAAAGGCGTAAGGAGTATATTTTGAAGATTTTCTACAATTAACGTGAACAACTTTAGGTGAAATTGTTCTTAAGAAACTAAGGATATCACCGGTTGGGAGTTCTCGTCTTTCAGTTGTTTTTAGTGAAATGAACCCTTTTTCCGCTACAACATCTTTTAACACGTTAAAGATATCATGAGCCGGAGCTGTAAGGAATCGGCTTTCTGTGGAAATGTCTATAGATTTGTTTCCATATAATAGCTCGTGCAAATCATCATCGTCGTCATAAATTTTTGGTTGCGGTAATTCAGTTGGTGCTTTTAAAAGACTTGTTTCATCAACTTTTTCTTCTTCATCAACGATTGGAATAATCTGGTCTTCAAGCGGGAACTCATAGAACATCAATAACTCATCTCCAACTTGAGAAGAATAAATCATTTCAAGAGTATAGTCTCTTGAAATTACGTTGTTTACGTACTGGTCGGTAATGAGTTGAAGACCGTCAGTATATTTTTCAACGGTGGTGTCTTTGATAAGTTTGATGTTTAAACCTGTATTAAACTCGTTGGTATCTGTTTCAAAAGTCTTTTTTAAGATAGTCATTTTACAATGAAGACGGACATTTTTACCTTTTTTAAGCTTATAACTGATACCACCGATTTTATTTAATAGTTCAATAGCTGATTTAACAGCTTTTTTAACAGAACTGGTAAGCGAGAACTCTTTGTAATACTTGATTACGTATGTTTCGCCAAAGGCTTGTGCTCTGTTTTCCTGCCCTGCTGCGTAAGCAAACAAAGCTTGTTTAAGTTTCTTTTTGAACTTGTTAAAGATAGTTTTGTTTTTTAAAGCAGGTCTAAGATCTTCGAGGTTAGGGAATGTAATCGCAAGACAAGCGTACTCTTCTGTCTCCGCTTCATTCATAATGACACTTTTAGCCGTTTCAAATCCGCATTTACGGCACTTGCCCAGTATATTGGGACCCGGAACTCCACAGTTGTGGCATTTTACAATGATAACGTATCCGCATTCACCACAAACGGCATTTCTGCTCATCTTATGACAAACAGGACATTCTAAAAGCAGCACCTTTTTACAAAACGGACATACTTTATCTGTATCTTTAACTTCGTTACCACATTTTGGACATTCCATAATTAATATTATACACAAAAAAAGAAAAAAGGTCGATTTATCGACCCCATAACCCATTCTTACTATCTTTATTCCCATATCCCCCGAACATTACGTCCGAATAGGAAGCAATAACTAATCTTTCCCATATTAGCATTGCTGTAATTCCGGTTTATATATAAAGTTTCTCTATAAATCCTCCTTTTCTAATCTTTGAAGAAGCCTTCTTCCATTAACATTTCCATAAATGCACCGATGTTTTGTTGATCCGGATCAATGCCATAATCTTCAGCTAATCTTGCAGTTTTAGCTTCGATTCTTTCCATAGTACCGTCTTTGATAGAGTTAGTAATATATCTTACAGCACCAGGAGTTTCTTCCATAAGGATATCTGTTAATTCTTCTGAGAATCCTGCGTCAGTTAATCTGTCAACAGAATCAACTTCTGACATCATAGGTTTTTGGTTATATTCTCTCAATTTGTCCATATCAATACCGTCTTCTTCTGATAATAGACTCATCATGTTTTCTAAAGAAATTTCTTCAGAAGAGAATCCATATTCACCTTTTTCGTTTTGAACAGCTTCTGCACCTGCTGATGTTCCGAAATCAACACCCAATAAATCAGCTACTTCGCCGCGCATACGAACTTCTAGTGTATGCATATCCATGTCATCAGCACCTTCTGATTTAGCTTTTGATTGGATTGCATCCCAGCCTGATGTGAATAAATTCAATTCAGACTTTGTATCTATTTTTGATTTATCATTTGATTGCTTTGCTGCAGTTACACCTAATTCAGAAATCAAATTACCAAATTGTGTTAATTTAGATAAATCCATTTATATTCTCCTATATATTTCCTATGTATATATAAAGTATATCTGGACTCAAAAATTGATTTTTGAAAAATCTGTTTGTAATATTTCTTAACATTATATACTGCAAACTCTTTATACTGTTGAAAGTTTTTGTGTTAATATAAAGCAGGAGGGTTATGAATATGCAACAAGTTTTAGTATCAGGTATGCGTTCAACAGGTAAATTGCACTTAGGTCATTATCTTGGTGTTATTGATAATTGGGTGAAATTACAGAATGATTATGATTCTTATTTCTTTGTTGCAGATTGGCATGCGCTTACTACTAAGTATGATAAGACCGATGATTTGCGACAAAATGTTATTGATGTTGTATCAGATTGGTTGGCATGCGGTTTAGACCCCGAAAAATCTACTATCTATTTACAGTCTTTGGTTCCTGAGATTGCTGAGTTTCATCTTTATTTGAGTATGATTACTCCGCAAAACTGGGTAGAACGTGACCCTACTTTAAAGGACATGGCTAAAATTCTGAGAACAAAAGAGGGAACAAATAGCCAGATAAGTTACGGGTTAATGGGGTATCCTGTACTTATGACTGCGGATATTATGATGTTTAACGCTGATTTTGTGCCGGTTGGTATTGATCAGGTTGCTCACGTTGAATTATCCAGAGATATTGTAAGAAGATTTAATAATATCTATAACACTGATTTCTTCAAGGAGCCACTGCCAAAATTGAATAATTGTTCTTTAATATGTGGTCTTGACGGTAATAAAATGGGTAAATCATTTAATAATGATATAAAAATTTCTGATACGGCAGAAGTTACCGCAAAGAAAGTAATGAGTGCAATAACTGATAGAAGTCGTTTAAGAAAAGATGATTTAGGTCATCCTGACGAATGTGAAGTTGCTTTCAAATATTGGAAGATATTTGGAACAGAAGATGAGATTGCAACTGTTAGAACTGAATGCGAACAAGGATTAAGAGGTTGTGCTCAATGTAAACGTGAGCTTGGCGCAAAGATAAACGAAAGATTTGCTGAAATTCGTGATAAACGTGTTTATTATGAAAACCATGTCAATGAAGTTAAGGATATCATTGCTGAGGGTTCAGCTAAAGCCAGAAAAGTCGCTAGCGCTAACCTTAAAGAGATTAGAAATATTATTAAGATGTACTAGGCTTTTTGTAACATTTTTTTGTTACATTTTATAAAAACTAGCAATAATTAGTAATGTCGCTTTTTATAATATATAAGTGTATATGTGTATGAAGGAGATACTTTTTGTTAAATATTGAATCAAGGTTTGGGAATAGCAGAAATTATCAATTAGATAGAAAACAATTAAAGAATATCAATTTTGGTGCTGAAAGTACAAAAGAAGCGCCAAAACCGGAAGAAAAGAAAGAAAAACGCCGTGATATATATATGGAGATGCCTGTCAGAGCTCTTGGTTATACCAACGAGGTTGGTGAAGCATTACGACCTGTAATTGGTAAATGGGCATGGGCTTCTTGGGTACCGGCGATTGCATATATCGGTTCTGATGTAGCTGACAAGTATTCTCAAGATGAATATGGTAATCAGGTGCCGAGTGGCGAAAGAGCTGCAAAACAGCTTTCTAATCAGTTGTTGGCGAGTGTAATTTTGCCAACGGTTGCTGTAAAAGCCGGACAAACTGCAGTTGATATGGCTTCAGGGGTATCAAAACCGGGGCTGGCATTTAGTAATAGAGAAAAGATTTCTCAGTTTGTTATGAATTCGATGAATTCTGGTGAACACAAAGGATTCTTAGATGCTGCAGGTAAAGTTGATAAAGCTGCATATACAGAATCATTAGTTCCTAAAATGGCAGAAAATATTAAGCATAAACAAACTCATAATATGTTATTAAAACCGCTTGTAGCTATCAAAGAATGGTTTGCGGACCCATATTTGAAAAAACCTAAAAAAGCTGATGTAGACGGTTATATGGGTAAAGTTGTTGAACGGCTTGTAGATAACAGACAGAACCTTTTGGACGGTATCAAACCTGAAAAAATGTCTGAAAAGATGTTTAATAAATTCCAACAAAATAGTGCAAGAGCTGCAAAAGCAGCAAGAGAAGAAGCTGCTAAGTTGGGTAAAACTGCAGAAGAAGCTGCTAAAATGGCTAAATCAGCAAGGCAGGGTGTAGCGTTTGACTATATTCAGAAAATGGAAAAATCACATCTGTTTAAGAACAAAATCTTGCTTTCAGCAGGCGGCTTTGTGGCATTATCATTGTTAGCTAAACCTATTGATCATTTTGTTGAAAATGTTGTAATTAAAAAGGCAGTTGAGCCTACTATAGCATTTGTAAAAGGTAAGACTTCAAATAATAAAACAGAAGAAACTAAAACATAAAGCTATTTTTTAGGTGAAGTGAATTTTAGTTTTTTTGTCTGTTCATCGTAACTCCAATTGTCTGTGAGTTTATAGACAACGAAAGACGAACCTTCACCTTTTGCATCTAGCCATTTCATATTGTCTGTGCAATCGCTCATTTCTTGACCGTTGCCGTTTGTTATTGCAATATGTCCGTCTAAGCCCTTTTTTGTATAAACTATAATCATACCTGCAGGCAGCTTCTTCAAATCTTCTTTCTTTACTTCAACTTTTTCAAATTTGTCTGGATTATCATTAAAATATTTGATAGCATCTTTTGCGCCGCCTTTAGGCATATCTCCATATTTACTGATAACACCGGCATTGAATAAAGACCATTTTACTCCTGTGTAACATGCCCCACCTGTAGATATTTCCTCAGCAACTCCTTTTGCATATTTTGCTAAACAAACATCTATTTTACGTGCACCATTTAAGTTTACACCTTTGTTACTTTCTGCTTGATAAGTTCTAAACGGTAAATTGAATAACCCATAGCCGAACGTACCTTTTATTGAATATTTTGCACTGCGTCCAACAGAAATTTTATTGATAGAAACATCATTGCTCCTGTCAATTAATGGTCGTTCAATAAACTGAGGTCTTGCAACCCGTGTTGAAACAGGTTCCGCAACATATGGTTGCGGACGATATGTTTGTCCAGTGCGAGTCGTTCTCTGTATATTTGTTTTTGGTACGGGCATAGTATCCTTTGTATATATTATGTATATACAAAGTTCTTGCTTTATCAAAAATTGCTTTTTTGTTACAAAAAATAATAATTTTAAGAAATTTCTTTGTTATTGTTTTGCATAGACCAAGCTTTGCGCGGGCATACTGCTGTACAAATAGAACACCCGATACATTTATTGTCGTCGCTTGTGTAAATATCACAACCGTCCTTTGTGATTGCGTTATTAGGACAGTTCTTGATACATAGTTCGCAATTTACACATAGTTCAGCGTTCCAGACGGGTTGTTTTAATCGTCCGTCACCGGTTGTTACAAGGTCATAAACTTTTAAATCATCTTCTATGAAGTCTCCAAAGATACCGTTTTCTACCCATTGGGATTGTCTAAATTCTTTTACGCTGATGTTTTTTTGTTTTTCATCGGGTGCAATCGGTGTTATTTTGTGCCACTCAGTAAAATCAAGAAGTGTATCTGATAACCCTTTTTTATCGATTGCAGAAAGAAACTCTTTCATACCTGCTGTGAGGAACTTTTTATCTTCGGAATCAAGCGGGTTAACCGTAACGCAAGGTGCAATACCTTCGATTTGACCTCTACAGTAGATTGTACCGCCTACCATTCCAACACATGAACGGTTTCCGAGCACTGATTTTAATCCGGAACAATCATATCCGCAAACAACAGCTATCCCGCCGCCCATAAATTCAAAGCTGAATGAACCTGTATTTTTGAGTACCCAGAATTGTGGAGTTTCGAATTTTGGGTCATATTTCATAAGAGCGCCTGAACGTGTACCAACTCTTCCTGAAACATAAATTTTACCGCTTGCAGCACAGTGTGCGGCTGTATCACCGCAATCACCGTTAACGATAATGTTAGCCCCTGAATTTAACCAACCTACATCTGCAGGAACAGAACCGTCTACATAGATGTTTGTGCCTTTGCGAGCCATAGCACCAACTCTTTGACCCGGGTTTGTGATTCTGAAATTAAGGTCTTTACCGTCTTTTCTTGACCAGGCTGAACCTCCGATGTCGTGTTGACCGCAGGCATTTATTTCAAAATCCGTGTAGCCTTCTTCAATCTTTTCTTCTATGAGTTGAAGGAGTGATTGAGTTGACATTCTTTCGTTATTTTCTAAGGCATTTATTTGTATCGTTTTCATATTTTTAAACAAGTCCTAACATACGTATTGTATATCTAATCTGTCAGCAACGTTTTTGTCTACCGTAATAAGTGCATCAGAACGACCTACCGGTAATGATGAACAACCTGTTGCTGCCATAAGTTTTCTTAGTTCCAAATCGGTTGCAAGAATATAGTTGACAATATTTTGTGCAACCTTATCTATATCAAGACGTTTGGTTAAGCACACGTCTTGACTTGCGATACCAGCTGGACAAAGTCCTGTATTACAAGCGTTACAACGTTCAGTATCATTTCCGACACAGCCTGCAATCTGTAGTAATAACCTTCCTGAGAACACACCGTTGGCACCTAAGCAGATAAGTTTGAATGCGTCTGCTGCGAAGCTTCCTGTTTGACCTAATCCACCGCCGGCAAAAATAGGGATTTCACCTTGTCTGCCCTGTTGGATAGCTGCTTTGTAGCAATCTCTAAGCTTAGATGTAATAGGGTGTCCTGTGTGGTTTAACGATATTTCGTGTGCAGCACCGGTACCGGCTGCCAATCCGTCCACAAAGAAACCGCCTACAATGTTATAAGGGTCTCTTAACAAGTTGTTATACACTGAAACACTTGTTACAGAAGCTGCTACTTTGATTGCAACAGGTACTTTAAAGTTGAATGCTGCGTTCATAGACAAGAACATCTTTTGGACGCTTTCTTCAATAGAATACAAGCCTTGATGAGTTGGTGGGCTCAATAAATCAGCTTTTGGAACCCCTCTGATTTCCTGTACGTATTTAGCAACTTTGTTTGCCATTAACATACCGCCGTCACCCGGTTTTGCACCTTGACCTATTTTAATTAGAATTCCTGCAGGGTCTTCTGTCATATCAGGCATAGCGTCAATGATTCTGTTCCAACCAAAATGTCCTGAAGCGATTTGAAGAATCATGTATTTTACATACTTTGATTTGAGTAATCTTGACGGAATCCCGCCTTCACCCGTACACATTCTAATCGGAATACCCATAACTTCATTCAGATATGCTGTTGCTATTGCCATAGCTTCCCACATTCTCCACGATACAGCACCGATTGACATATCGCCCATTATAATCGGGTAAATCCACCTGTTTGGTGGAAGCGGTTTTGTTTGAATCATCTTACCGTCTTTAACCTGTAAATCAAGTTTGTCAGCTGCTAACACTCTTCCAAAGGGTGTCTTAAGCTCAAACGTATGACGTACAGCATCAAGTGATGGGTCCGTCATCTGTGAGATTCTTCCGATTTTGATTTTATCAAGCGTTCTTCCTTCTGTATTCAGGTTAGAACGTCCGCCTTTTTTCACAGAATCGGCTGTTGCAGCTCTGTATCTGATAGAATATCTGTCATCAGTGTTTCTAACAGCTTTTATCGCTCCGTTAGGACAAACTCTTTCACACATACCACAACCGCGACAATGGTTCTTAAACGAAACATCCTGTTTTATAACGATAACTTTTTCAAGCTTGTTTTTCTCTGTAAGTGAACCGGATTCTTTGCGTTGTTCGATTTCTGCTTTTATAGCGTTGAAAGAACACGTTGCAAGGCATTTGCCGCATTGAATACATTTGGATTCATCATATTCGATAATCCAAGGCAAATCGTCTTTGTGTAGTTCATTTACTTTTATTGCTGCCATCTTTCCACCGTTAAATCATTTGTAACAACTACCATTTCACGCTCTTTAGGGTAGATGTCTTTTGTCATATCTCTGTTAGGAAGTATATCATTTATACCTGCTACTTCTGATGTCATAATAACCGTATCTTTATCCCTTCCCACTACTACAGGTCTAAGCTTTTTAGGGTCACAAACACATATTAAGTTTCCGTTAGGAACAACACCTAACACAGTATTTGGACCGTTTGCTTCCAAGTGTTCTAATGAAGCTTTTATTCTTAATAAAATATCACGTTCTTGTTGTTTTCTTCTGTTTATCTCGTTGTAAGACAACGGATTTATTGCGTGCATAAAGTATTCCAACGGCCAATTAAGAATCTTGTTCACATAATGTAATGAGTATAAGAAACATTGGGAATCTGATTCAAATCCCATATAACCTTTGTATAAACCTTGTTGATATAACCTGTTCTTTTCATAGAACGTATTTTCCCCATTAGCCAGAACCGTATAACCTTCTAAGAAAAACGGGTGCGCTGCATATCTTACAATATCGTAGTTTGTATTTTGCCTGCACTGAGCTGTAATAATTTTTGCGCACAAATCCTTATCATCATCCCATAGGTTAAAATATGTACCGATATCGCGCGGGCTGCCTATTTCTTTTAGGGTTAAAACATCCGGCCAAAAAGAATATATGAATCCGGCATTGTTTTCTTCTAAAGCTTTTCTGAGTTTGATACTTGTATCGATAAGAAGTTCTTCTTTTTCTTCTTTAGTAGCATATTTGTGGCTTTTAGGGTACATCAATACATCAAAGATGTAGTTAGGCATAGAAGTAATCTTAAGCCCCTTTTGTTGAGAAACATTCGGCGACCATTGCAAAACCCTTTTAAACCCGATATCGTGCAAAATATCTTCTGCAAGACGTGTACCTTCCAGAGTTGCTGCCATAGAAAGAATCGGTAAATCTTTATAAGCTTCAAATATACCGCCCAAATCTTGCATTATAAATGCAAATCCGGAATCATCGTGTCCTTCTTGCTGTGAGCGCATAAGTTTAAGCGCTTTTGAAGGATGAATATTTTTCTTTGATTTTATTGCCCCAATTCTACACATACTCTTTTTATTGTAAACCTTACACTAACAATCTGTCAAGGAATATTCGTTATTATATAATGAAGTTTTGTAAACCTTTTATAAAATATTGGCAATCTCATTTCTTGAGGAATATTAATTCAATTGTAGTGAAAATGAAAGGACCCCGTGTATGAATCTTGGTATCAACTCTTATAGCAGCAATTATAATTCAATGAATTGTAAACGTAACAACAGCCCTAGTTTTGGAATGTCTATGTTAGTAGAAAAATCAGCAGAAAAAGTTATTAAAGATCAGGTTCTATCTATGAAACCTAAAAAAGCTGAAGCTTTTTGGGCAAAATTAGAAGAATTAAAAGCTTCAAGCGAAAAAAATCCTGTAAATTGGATTATCAGAAAATGTAACCGCAGAGACGCTTTAGCAGCAGAAGTTGTTGATTCAGCTGCTGATACAGCTGTTAAAAACAGAGTTCATTCTCAACCGATTCTCTTTAAAACCGGTAATTTGAAATTCGCTGAAAAAGCAAAAGCAGAAGCGGACTTGATTAATGATACAAACTTAAGAATTGCAGATTTACCGAAGGCAAAGGAAGCTGACTTCTATGCCGGCGGTATAATGCCGGAATCAGTAAAGCCGGAATCAGTAAAGCCTGAATAAAATAATAAAAAAGAGGTCTATTCAGACCTCTTTTTTTATTTTAAACTGTTTATTTTTTCTGTTATGTTATCAGAATTAAATATATAACTTCCTGCTACAAGAGAGTTTGCACCATAGTCTTTACAGATTTTACCGGTTTCAGCGTTTATTCCGCCGTCAACCTGCAGATATTGCTCCTCAGATTGAAGAGGTTTGATATATTTTAGTTTCTCAGCGCAGTCCGGCATAAACTTCTGCCCGCCAAAACCGGGCTCTACTGTCATTACCAGTATTAAATCACAATCTGCAATATAATCTTTTATTACTTCTGCCGGTGTGTTTGGTTTTATGCTTAAACCTGCTTTTTTACCTAAACTATGAATCTTATCGATAACTTCTTTTGTTTTTTCTTTTGTTGCTTCATAGTGAAACGTTATTATATCAGCGCCAGCATTAGCAAAGTCTTCTATGTATTTTTCTGGGTTATTTATCATCAAATGTACATCTAATACAAGCTCTGTAACCCCTTTTATCGCTTTTACGACCGGAATCCCGATAGTTATATTAGGAACAAATGCGCCGTCCATAACATCGATATGAAGCCAGTCAGCTCCGGCTTGTTCAACCTTTTTTATATCTCTTTCAAGGTTAACAAAATCCGCTGATAATATTGACGGTGAAATAATAATTTCTGACATTTTACTCCCCTGTTAAACCTAATTTCTCACAAGCCAAGTATGCACAGTTTTGTTGTGCTTCTTTTTTTGTATGTCCAGTTGCTCTTGCGAGTTCTTCATCATTATAACTTACACTAACTTCAAATACCGGTTTATGCTGAGGTCCTGTAACCCCCAATGTTTTATATACAGGGGTAAGATTGTTGTTTTTTTGAGTGTATTCTTGCAACACAGCTTTGGCATTATATTTTACAAAATGCTCGACAACATCATCAGATTGAGGTAGAATAGTCTCTTTTATAAACCTTTCAACAGCATCTGTTTTGTTATCTAAATGATACGCGCCAAACGTAGCCTCTAAAGCACAAGCAATATTAGAAGAACGGTTTCTGCCGCCTGTTGATTCTTCTGATTTACTCAATCGAAGTCGTTCAGGCAGCCCTATTTCTGTTGCAACCTTTGCTAATACGGCGTCTGATACAAGAATAGAACGCATCTTAGAAAGTTCTCCTTCTTCATAATCAGGATATTTCTCGTACAAAAGTTTTGACATAGTGAGCTTTAAAACCGCATCACCTAAGAACTCTAAACGCTCATAACTTTCAGTATGGTTAAGGTTTAAATCTTTTGTAAATGACGGATGAGTAAAAGCCTGTTCTAAAAGCTCCCTGTTACATTCAACATCTAAAAGATTAAACATTACCAGAACCCTTTAAAAAGCGTTGTTAGAGCATTTACTGTATTGGGATCGTATACTACATACTGGAAGTAATAGTATAAAACAGGCAACGTAAATACGTAGCTGTCGGTTCTGTCTAAGAATCCGCCGTGACCGGGAAGGGTGTTACCTGAATCTTTTACGCCCGCATCACGTTTCATAAGTGATTCACACAAATCACCGACTTGTGCAAACAATGCAACCAAAATACCTGCAATTATACAATGATACCACGCGAGGTCTATCAAATGACCGATAAATAGTGAAACAGCTATTGCAGCGATTGTCCCGCCGATAGAACCCTCTATTGTCTTATTAGGACTGATTACAGGTGCAAGTTTATGTTTGCCGAACTTTGAACCGAAGTAGTAACATCCGGTATCAGTGAACAATACCGCAAAAAAGATTAAAAGAACATAACCTTTTCCTGCCCCGTCACCGGAATCTTTTAAAAGGTAAGAATATGTAGGGTTTGTACCGATATCTCTTAAGAAGATAAGGTATAGCGGGAATAATCCGCCATAAATAAATCCGAGAATAGTAGTCGCAGCGTTAGCGATATAGGGCTGCCTTCCTTTAAATAAAACCCACATAAATGTCGATATAGCACATATTGTAAGCGCAAAAGACAACATGTTGAATCTATTACAATATGCAAGGAATGATAGGAATAAATCAGCAAACAGTATAACTTTTAAACTCGGATAAAAACCTTTGTGTTTAAGAATACACACATATTCTTTTGTTGCAAAAATAATAAATAACAATGCAATCGCAAACAATGCAGAGCCACCGATTATCAGCGTAAATAATACGGTGAAACCTAACACCATTCCTGTGATTATTCTTGTTATATTATTTTTTTTGTCTAACATTATACGGTCATAACCTCTTTTTCTTTTTCAGCAACATTATTATCAATAAGCTTAGTATATTTATCAGTTACCTTTTGGATTTTGTCCTGATTATCCTTCACCATATCTTCAGGAAGGTTGTCTGCTTTTTCAGCTTTTTTAAGTTCGTCAGTCATATCTCTTCTGATATTACGAACGGCAATCTTTGCGTCTTCGCCCATTTTCTTAACGTCTTTAACGATTTCTTTTCTTCTTTCTTCTGTTAAAGGTGGGAATTGTAATCTGATACAAATACCGTCACTGTTAGGTGAGATACCTAATTCAGCTTTGATAATAGCTTTTTCAATATCTTTTAAGATAGTTTTGTCATAAGGTGTAATAACAAGTGTTGTACCGTCTTGAACAGTAACTTGAGACATTTGTCTGAGTGGAGTTGGTGCTCCGTAATAATCAACAACAACTTTGTCTAAGATACCTGGATTTGCTCTGCCTGTTCTAACTGTAGAAAATTCTTTTCTAAGCTGAGCAATAGCTTTTTCCATTTTTTCTTCGCCTGTTAAAAATAACATATCAACTGCTTCTGACATTTTGACCTCTTTCAATTTATTCAATAACTTATTTACATACGTATGTGCCGACTTTTTCACCGTTAATAATTTTTTCTAAGCTGCCTTGAGCTTTAAAATCAAAAACGATAATCGGAATATTGTTTTGTTCACATAATGAACAAGCTGATGTATCCATTACTTTTAAATCATTTTTAATGATATCTGTATAATGGATGTTTTCTAATTTTTTAGCTTCAGGATTAACCCGTGGGTCATCTGAATATACCCCGTCAACACCATTTTTAGCCATTAACATTGCTTCTGCATCAATTTCGGAAGCTCTAAGTGCAGCCGCTGTATCTGTTGTAAAGAACGGGTTACCTGTTCCTGCTGCAAATATAACAACCCTTCCTTTTTCAAGGTGTCTGATTGCACGGTGTCGGATATATGGTTCTGCAATCTGATTCATAGTTATAGCTGATTGAATTCTGCAATCAACATTAATTTTCTTTAATGCACTTTGTAGTGCTACAGCATTCATAACTGTTGCAAGCATTCCGACATAATCTCCGGAAGCTCTATCCATTCCAAGTTTTGCGCTGTTTTTCATACCTCTAAAGATATTCCCGCCACCAACTACTATTGCGACCTGAACACCTTTATCAAGTATTGTTTGTATTTCGTGAGCAATCATTTCTACCGGTTTATAATCAATCCCAAAATCTTGTGTCCCTAGTAAAGCCTCACCACTGACTTTTAAGAGAATTCTGTTATACTTATTGCTCATCTCTACCCCTTTTACACTAAATTACAAATTAATTCTAACTGATTTTATATTCAATGTAAAGTTAAAATTTTAAAATAGCAGATGATATTTCTAGATGTCTATATTATTTTTCAAACAGTCTTTAACAGCTTTTACTGCAAGAGAAACTCTGACACTTACTTCAAATTTATCAAGCAAAGAACTTACGTGTGCTTTTACAGTGTGTGGACTAATGTTTAGTATTTTAGCAATTTCTTGATTTGAATAACCATTAATAACAAGTTTTAATACTTCAAGCTCTCTTTTTGTTAAAGAGTATTTGTTCAATAAATAAGTATTCAATTTCATCTTCCTTTCATTCCTAATCTATAAATATATATAATCATTAACCATATACTTCTGTCTATTAGACATGTTTCTATTTTTTGTTCTTACAAAATTACTAAAGCACAAACAAAGAAAAATGATTTTTAACATATTTCCATTTATTTTGCTTATTTTAGCAAAAACACACATTTTTTGGAAGTGTTAATAGACTTTAAACCCTTGTTATATAAGGGATTGAAAGAAGATGTGTTTTAGATATTTTATGAAAGCATGCATGTATATTTTGTTACATATTTGAAAAAGTTTTTTTCTGTGAACCTGTTTAAAACAATGCTATCAAAGGAGTTTTGCGATTGTAACAATTTCGTAACGTTCTTAATACTATCTCCCCAACAGCCATTTAAATCCGAAGGATAGCATAACACCGTTACGTCCGCCGTTTCTTATCATAGCCTGTCCGAAGCCCGTGAACCTTTCGCCCCATCTGCGCTGCAAGCCAAGTCCATACTCAACATACGGATCGATTGACATGTCAGGAATCGTAACATCCGCAAGTGAGAAGTGGGTCTTATCAATAATGTTCCACCTCATATTTACATTGAAGTATGGCTGCCAGCCGTTCTTCAAGTTTGCAATGAACTTAATTCCAGGTGCTACCTGTATTGCATTCAGCGGTGATGAGCTCACTCTATGGCCCAATCCGTTGTCGTGTGCAAACGTATGAATAAACGAGTATGAAAGCAATAAGCTTGGTTGTACTATAAACTTACATTCCTTGAACTCAAAGTTATATCCGGTCTTGCTTGCGATACCGGTCATGAACATCGGCATATTTTCTCTGCCAAGGTCTGTACTTGCTTGTGCTACATTAGCGCCAGCGTTGAGTGTTAAACCCGTAAAGAAGTTGTTCTTATACCATACTTCTGTTACGCCCACTGTGCCGCCATTCTGGTCGATTGATTGTCTGTCGTAATCCTGTACAGAGCCGTTGTAACCTACATACGCACTGAACTGTCTTCTCCAGCCGTTGTTGAGTTGTTTCATATCTGCGTCGCCGCCAAAGTAGTTTCCGTATCCGATATTGTTTACCTTAGGGCCGTTGTTTAAGTTTACGCGTTCAAAGGTTGCGTAAGGTCTGTTCCAGAGTCCTTTGCCGTTGTATTCGATACCGTCTTTGTTTTCGCAGCTATAAGTTTGTTGCATTGCTTCGCGTTCAGAACGCGGTACAAGCATATTCATATCCATATTCATGAATGCCTGGTCGTATGAGTTGATTTGGGTTAAATATCCGCCAATCTGTGCTGCTACAGGAGCTGCTACAGCTGAAGGTTTTGCCCTCTGACCGTATGCAACTACTCTGAGTAGTCCGTTTTCGTCATAGTATGATTTTAATTTGTACGTTGCTTCTGCTGATTCTGCTGTCTTTGCGCTTATGCTTGAAACTACAGAATTCTCACCGACGTTAATTGTTACAGGAGTCTTGCTGTTTGAAACAAGGTTTACAGAAGAAACATTTAGTTTTCCGTCACCTGTTACTGTTTCTGCCTGTATTTTGTCAGATGTCTTGTTCTTCAAGCTGGCGTCGATAGAAGTATTTGTATTAGCATCTAATTTTAATGTTGATAATCTAAGTGCTCCAACTCTGTTATTTGCAAGATTAACATCACCTTTTCCTGTCAATTGTAATGCCATTCCCGCTAAATTAGCTTCATTCATAATCGTCAAAACACCGTCATGATGAATAACTTCTATCTGGCTGTCTTTTGTTATTACGGCATTATTAAAGACAGTATTCCCATATACATTGATTGTTCCAACCCCTGCAATATAGTCATTAAAGCTAATAGTTTTACCGTTACTTGTTTGTAAATTCAATACTGCATTAAAAATATTTCCGTCACTATCTTCATAAGAGTTTAAATAAATGCCGTTATAAACTCCTCCCGCTTTATTGCCTGAAAAAACAACGTTTTTAGTTTGTGCAAATATAGAAACCTCAGCTCCTCCGTTTATGAAAATAGCTCCGCCCTGTAAACCTGCAGTATTATTCTTAAACGAAGAATCGATAATTGTTATCTTAGAGTTTGTATCGGCATAAATTGCGCCGCCATACAAATCAGCTTTATTAGATGTGAAGCTTGAGTTATTGATTGTTACGTAATTATATACAGCTTCATTTCTATCATTAGTATTTCCCAGTGCATAAATCGCACCACCAACATCGGAAGCGTTTTTGCTGAACGTAGTATTGTTTATATTAGCAGTAATTTTATGAGCATTAGGAAGGATACTTAAGAATAATGCTCCACCTGCTGATTCAGCACTGTTTGAAGTGAATGTTGCATTATCTGTATTTAAAGTTCCTTTATTATAAATAGCTCCGCCAAAAGTACCGGTGTTATTTGTAAAGGTTGTTTTGGTTTTACCGGATTTATCAATAACAATTGTGCCAAGGTTATAAATAGCACCACCTGTGCACGCAGAATTTGAGCTTACTGTTGAGCCTAATAAATCGATTCTTCCGCTATTATTATAAATAGCACCGCCAAAGCCGTTCTCATTAGCAGTTGTATTATAAATTAGTTTTGTGGTTGTAAGAGTTAAAACTTTTCCCTCAGCAGTGATATCGTTATATATAGCTCCGCCGTAGTAGTCTGCAGTATTATAATTGAAATTAGAACCGGTGATATTTGCGCTGTTTTCATTTAATAAAGCTCCGCCGATAATTGAATGGTTTTTATAGAAAGTTGTTTTGGTCGCTTCCAACAATCCATTATTATATACACCGCAATCGTTGTCCTCAAAGCGAACATTTGATAACGTTACATTACCACCATTATTGATAATAGCCTGTCTGAAGTTTTTGAAAGTTACATCATAGACAAGAAACATTTGTTGGCCGGCCGGTACTCCGTCTGCCCCGCTAACAGCTATCCCTTGTAATGTTTCATCTGAATCTTCAAGCTTTCCTGCAACAATACTGTGTTTATTACCCTTTATAATAAACTGTGCGGATTGAACATTGTTTTGAGTAGGGTTCTTTGATAAAGACCCGTAGTTGTATAAAATATCATCAGCCTTCATTGTATACGTGTTTGAAATAGGGTTTCTAATCGCACGTACAAGCGGATGCATAAAGTAATCAGGTTTGTCTCTTGAGATAACAAGATAACCTTCTGCTTCCATTAAGAAGTAGTAAACGTTATCATCATAGATGTATTTTGCAAAAAGATTATCTGTATCGCTAAACTTGAAGAATTTAGATGTAGCAAGGGTAGTGTCCAGAATCCTTATTGCAGCTGAATCTTCAGAATCCTCAAGGTAAGACAACATATTAAAGCTATCTTCGTTCAAGACAAGTTTGTTTTTCGGTACAGTAACTTTTGACGGTAATACAATCATATCGGAAGTTTCATTCAAAACATCAACATCGAACTGATAGAAAGTATTTTTATTGACAGTTATAGCCTTAACGTAGATTTGGTTCATAACACTATCCGCAAAGCTAAGTGTACCGCCGTTTAATTTGAAATTAACAAGTTTTGATTCAGAAGTTCCTAAATTACCTGATAATAAAATCCTGCCGTTTGAAGTTTTATCGTTTATATTTATTGTTAAACCTGTTTTGTTAAAATCGATTCCGTCATTGATTGCAACGGTGTGACCTTCGTTTGCAATCAATGTAAATGCAAGACCGGTATTTTTAGAGTTGTTTAAATAAATACTGTTAGCAACTCCGTTTGCAATGTTATTATTAAATACAACATCGTTATTCTCTGCTTTTATTGTAAGTTTTGTTGATGTATAAATCGCACCGCCAAGCGAGTCTGAAATATTATCTTCAAAAGATGAATCGATAATGTTTATTGCTGTTCCTGAGTAATTTGCAGCATTGATAACAGAACCGTCTATAGAATGTGCGTTTTTAATGTTTACACTGTCTAATGTAAGAACAGCACTCTTATTAGATAGTTCAAAACCGCTGTGGTTATTGAAATTAAGTATATGATTATTGCCTGTAACAGTCATTTTGCCAGCGGCTGTTTTGCCTAAATCATAATCTTCTATATATTCATCAGAAACGATGTTAAAGATTCTTTCTTTATATTTGTATTGATTGAATATTGATAAGACACTTCCGTCTCTTTCTGCTTGAATGATAAGAGAATCCTGTGTTTCGTTGGTACTCAATGTTATTTCACAAATATAATCTGTATCATCTGCAACATATTTGTTACCTTGGAAGTATCTATCTATAGAATAGCTTACAACAGAGTTGTTTTTTAATTCGTCAGATAACTCTATTTTTATTGAATCGTTTTCATCTGCTTTATATAGTAATTGAATCTCTTTGTATTCAACAAATGCAGGCATTTTAAAACTGTTAAAATCGGTCAATATTATTGAACCGGTTGAACCCGTTCCAACATAGAAGGTGTCTGTCAAATCATTGTTTATATCGATATCGATACTTGTTATAAACTCTGAATTGATATTAAGTCTATTGAAATTGTATTGAGTGTATAACCCGTCTCCAATAATGACATTCCCGCCATTTATAGCTAATGTTGCATTTGCAAACGTATTGCTTCCAATCTTCAACTCCCCGGCGTTCAAATTAAGGACATTATTATCTATAGTTCCGTTTGTTAAATCAGTTATACCTGATTCCAAATAAATGTTTCCATAGCCGTTTATATTGGAAGAAAGTGTGTTTGTTCCGTTAAGGTATAATTCCCCGTTGTTTATTATTGAATTAGGACTTACATCAGTTCCTTGATTTACTTTTACAGAATTGAAATAAATCTTGCCGTAACTATTAATTGCAGTAGTATTATCACTTAATATAGATTTATTAAGTGTAACAGTTGATTCTGAATTAATATTATTATGTTCTATTGCACAGCTTGAATTTGAAAGGACAGTATTATTGATAATTACCTCGTTCTTACCTGCTGAACTTATAACAAAGCCGCTTCTTCCGTTAAAATTGATAGTATGGTCGTTACCTATAATCTCAAATTTGCCTTCTCCTGTCACACCAATATTGGCTGCTGTTAGGATATAAACATCTTCTAATGTAAATGTTCTGACTCCATCAAGATAAGAATATTGGTTTATTGCAGATAAAGTATCCTGATTTGATAAAACACCTATCTCAAAACTGTCATCTCCTATACCTCTAAACCCAATTTTTCCGATAAAATCTGATGATTTGACATTGTAATTGTAGTATTCAACAGAATAGTTTTGAACTTTATCTTCTACAGAAAGTGTAATTTTGTTGTTGCCATTGTTTTCAAGCACTTTAACTACAAAATAGCTATCCTTATGGTTAAATAAATATTGCGATGTTTGTGAGTCTTTATCATCCAAACCGTATTTTGCGAAAGTTTGTTCTGAAAGTTTTATCGTTCCGGTGCTTGAACTATCTGTAACTGTTATAGTATCAGTGTTATATTGTAAAACATCATTTTCATCAACAAACAGGTTGAAATCAATAACATAGTTAGCATCGGAAGAAGATACTAAATTGTTGATAATGTAGTTATCATAAGTGTTATCGGCTGTAGAGAGAGTCCCTGTTGTTACCTTCAATATGGAATTACTGTTATTAAATGTATCTGTGCCTATAACAAGGGTTGAATTATTCAATTCAACATTAGCGTTGTAAACTTTGTTATTAAGCTTCACAACACCTGTTTCATCGCCCGTCACAATAATTTTATAGCCGTTTGCACCGTTTATTATGTCATCAAACGTTATTGTACCGTTATTTGTAGCTTGAAGAGTTAAAGTAGCGGCTGCTTCAGCTATATAAACAGCCTCGTATACCTTTTCATCGCTTCCGCTTTGTATAAAGTTACCGTTAAAGACTGAATTACCGTTATCAGCCTTGACAGTTAAATCCCTTATTGAATAAATAGCTCCGCCGTGTATGGTTTCTGATGAATCATTATTAAATACATAGTTTCCATAAAAAGAAGTGTTTACTAAATCACTTATAACCCCTGCATTGTAAATTGCTGCACCTGAAATATTTGCAGTATTGTTGCTAAATACTACATTGTTAACAATAATGGTTGAATCTGAATTTAACACTTTTAAACCCGCTCCGGCACCGATATCCAAAGATGCTACACCATTTTGAACAGTAATATCTTTTAATGTCAGGTTAGTTTTTGTATCTATTTCAAATCCGGAATACTTGTTGTTCAAGTCAATAATATATAAACTGCTGTTATTTCCGTCACCAAATACTTCCATAGAACCTGTACCGGTTGAACCTACGGATTTTGATGCTAAATATCCGGAATTTTTAACCCTGAAGCTTCTTTTTATATCGTCTTGAATGTTTAGGTAATTTAAGGTGTCATAACCGGTCAGATTACCTATCATAATTGACTTCTTGCTATCATCCAGTTGTATACCAATAATCCCGATAAAGTCAGTAGATGAAACTTCATAAGTATTGTTAGTTGTATTAAGAAAATCTGAAAGCTCAGATATAATACTATATTCTTTTATAATACTATCAGCGATATATAGTTGTGCGTTTGTGTCATCATTAAGTATGTTGAAGACTACATAGCGATTAGTCGGTATCAAATCTTTTGATAATCCGTTTAATTCAGAAATGTTGATGATAGCATTAGAATCAGAATGTAATTTAAGCTTGTCGGATTCATTTGTCAAGAAGTTAATATCAAGTTTAAAAGAGCTATTGTCTGTAGAAACGAGGTTCCCGAGATAAGTTTGTCTATAACCGTCGTTAGTAAAATCCATGACTGTGTCAGTTAAAATAAGACGTATATCAGAATTGTTTGATATCAAGAATTGTTTTTCTGTTATATTAGAATTCTTAATCTGAAGCTCACCGCTATTTCCTATAATTCTACCATTGAGAACATCGTTTCCGGAAGTGTTTACTATTAAAGTCCCGCCGTTAACGTTTACAGTGCTTCCTTCTTGGATATTAAGACCTTGTGTTTCAGAAAAGATTGAACTTATATCTAAGATAAGCGTATCATTAACCTTAGTGGTTCCGGTCCCTTCTATTGAAGACGTAAAAATAGCCTGTCCGTCTACTTGGATAGTACCGTTATTAGTTACTGTATTATAGAAATTATTGTTTTCAGACGATACCTGGATTGTTCCGCTATTTGTAATATTTCCTCTTAATTCAGCGTTTGAATTGATACTAAGAGTACCACTATTTTCGATTCCTGATTTTATCTCTGAATTATCCAATGTCATAATAGAATTATTGATGACAGAGTTAGCGGCTGTATCTGTGCCCGCTTCAATAATTGAGTTCGTAATGTTTACTGTACCTGATAAGTTATTGATAGCAGTTTCATTGTTTGTTATTTCAACATTATTTAATATTGCAACAGCGTCGCTATTGTTTACTATTAATGGAGTTTTTGAATTTTTCAATGATGTATTTGAGATTTTTAAGATAGATTTGTTTTCAAGGTTAAACCCTGTCAAAGATGAAAAATCTAATGAGGAACGAACATCGTTTACAACAGTACCAATAATGTGCTGTTCGCCTTCACTTGTTATTCCTATAGAAGAGAGGTTTGCACGTACTTTATATGTATTATCAGAATCAGTTGCAAATACAAACTCGCGAATTTCTCCTTCTGCTGTGATTTTTTCATTTATTAGTTTTAAAGTATCAAGCTCGGTACCGTATAAAAGTTTAATTGTATGGTTATCAATGACCGTAGCACCACTTTCTTGAATAAATTCATCAGTGTTATAAACTGTGTTTGGAACAGCACTCATTAAGTCCGGGACTTCATTTGCAAGTGCCAATTTAATGTTGTCACTATTTGTATAAAGAATCCTTATAATGACATTTTCTTTTAATTCGTTAAGATAATTTATGTTATCAATTTTTATTGTACCGTTTGCCAAATTTTCAATTGTTATTGTATCAGCTGTTTTATTAAGCGGATTTACATCAATAGAATATGAAGCATTCTCATTTGATGTCAGATTAGACACGGTATAGTTTTTTGTGTCTCCGTCAATAAAGTTTATAATCCCTGATGTTGTAATTAGTTCAGAATTTGTTTGTGCAAAAGTATTTTCGTTAAATTTTAAGTTGATATTATTTAATACCACAGTTGCGTTGTAGACTTTGTTATTAAAATTAACGATACCTGTGCTATCACCGGTAAGAGATATATTATATCCTTTTTGACCGTTAATGCTGTCTTCAAATAATATAGTACCGTTATTAGTTGCGTTTAATGTTAAAGTCGCGGATGTGCTGCCAACATAAATAGCTTGTGCAACTTTATCACCATTTCCTGTTTGTACATAGTTCCCTTCAAAAAGGGTTCGTCCGTTGTCCGCTTTGATAAGAAGGTTTGCAAGCGTGTATATAGCACCGCCATAGGCTTCACCTGATGTTGAGTAAGCATAGTTGTTTGAGAAGGTTGAATTGATTATTCCGCCTGTGATTGAACCGGTATTGTATATCGCTCCTCCATAAGCGTTTTCTGTTGTTGCAGAAGCGAAGTTTCCTTCTATATTAGATTTGATTTCTATAATAAATCCTGTATTGTATATCGCTCCGCCGTTTGCACTTTTACCGCCAGAACTATTATTTCTTAAATCTGTTGAGATAGTGTTAATTGTTCCTGAGTTATAAATCGCACCACCTTTTGCATTTCCTTTTTGAGCAAATGTGTAGTTATTATAAAAAGTGTTTTCAGTGATTTCTGTTATGTAACCGTCATTAAATATTGCACCACCCATTGCGTCAGAATTGTCTGATTTTGAGTGATTTTCAATGAAGTTTACTTGATTTATATCAAAAAGTGAACCTTTGTTGTAAATCGCTCCGCCGCTTGCTGATAGTGTCCCTGAGCTTACATAGTTTTCTGTAAAAGATGCGGTTCTTTCATCTGTTTTAAAAGCAAATATATCACCAACGTTGTAAATTGCGCCGCCTTCTGCTTGTTTTGTTGATTCAGCAGAGTTTTGCTTGAAAACGGAGTTTATATTATGAAAAAGTCCGCTGCTATAAATTGCTCCACCTTGTGCAAGTGTTGATGCGGTTGATTTATTTTGTGTGAAATTAGATTTTAATGTCGTTATTTCATTAGTATTGTATATAGCTCCGCCAAAAGAGGAGTTCCCTTTTGTATAAGATGATGTGAAACTTGAATCAAGTCCGGATATGTAACCTGAGTTATATATCGAACCTCCAAAACTGTCACCGGTTATAGAAGATGTATAATTTTCGTTGAATTCTCCGGATAAGGTGTTTTCGATTTCTCCAATATTATAAATTGCCCCGCCTTTACTGTCTCCATTGGAAGAGTAGGAATAGTTGCCTGAAAAGATAGTTTCGTTGTAAATCTTTAAAACGCCGCTGTTATAGATAGCGCCGCCTGTTGAATCATTGGTGCTTGAAGATGTTTTGTTATCCGTAAAAGTTTGGGATTGTAAATCAAGAGTTCCTATGTTTGTAATGGCTCCACCTTGAGCAGTTGAGCCGGTTGTTGAGTTTGAAATAAAATTGCCTTTTAAAGAGCCTATTTCACCGTTGTTGAAAACAGCACCACCTGATGCGGTTTCTTTAGAAGAAGACGATGCGTTAGAGATAAAATCCCCACGAATATTTTCGATTGTTGAACTATTATGGATAGCACCACCACTTGAAGAGTTGTTTGCTTTTGTTGTGTTACTGATGAAATCAGACTTTATCTCTTTTATCTCAGAGAATCGTCCTCCGTTGTAAATAGCCCCGCCTGCTGCATTCCCGTTTTTTGCAGTTGCTGAATTCGCAAGAAATGATGCGCTGATAGAATCTATTGCAGCTGTTTTAGTATGGGTTTCACCATAGTTATATATAGCTCCGCCCAGTGCGTCTTGATTGTCAGCCATTACGTAGTTCCCTGTAAAACAACCTGATATATCATCAATAGAATTGTTGCTTTCAGTTGCTATATTGGAGATTGCCCCGCCTTTTGCGTTTGTTCCTTGAACAGAATTCTTAACAAAATCAGCACTTATTGTCATAAATGTAGCATTGTAGATAGCTCCACCGCTGACGTCTGTACCTGTAACAGTATTATCCATAAATACACCGTCAACATTAGCTTGTCCCTGATTATATAAAGCTCCGCCAGAGGCTTCAGATGTTTTGTTATTTATAAAATCAGCCTGAATGAATACAGGATTCGGCGACGTGTTATAGATAGCTCCGCCGTTTTGGGTTGAAACTATGTCTTTGAATACAAGTTCTTTGATTTCAGCAGATTCTACTGAATCAATTCGAACAGATGTCTCAGTATAAGTTTCCGGTTTTGTATAAGAGTATTTTAGTATTATGTTCTGGTTAGGCAGAGTTACTTTTATTGTATTGTTTGATTCTGTATTACTGCTTTCAAACTGGAGTTGTGAATGAGTACTAATATATGCTGAAAGAAGGTTGAGGTTGTAGTAAATTATTTCAAGTGAGTCCATATCATTCAGATACTTGAACCCGAAATTATATGTAGAATCAGTTGTTTCTGTTAAGCTATAAATCGGATTTTCAAGGGTTGGCTGTAAATTATATGCAAAAGCATGTGTGCCTGCAATGCAGAGCGCACATAACATTATTAATATACTTTTTAGTACTCTTAACATACATACTCCGTCTAAAATATTGAAAACTCTCAGTATTTTAGATGCCCCAAGACTCTTAATTTCCAAAATAAACTTATTAATATAATTATAATATATATTACCGAAAATTTAAACAGTCTTAAAAATTTGTTACATTTAAACTATATATTTGCCGTCAAAAAGATCTTTAACCATTTTACTCTGGTCAGAATGAACAGGTTCTTCCTTCTTTTCTTCTTTTGAAATTTCCTCAAGTTCTTCGTTATCAATTTCTTCTTGAGGCGGTTCTATATTCTGGGGTTTAACTATATTTTTTTTTTGAGGTTCTTCTTTTGGAAGAGATATTTGTATATCATCTTTCAATGGTGTTCTTGCAATAACTTGTATGTTAGGATTTCCTAAAACTAATGAGGCAGCATCAATAACAACTTTTCTTTTGTCAGAATTGTTGAATCTGTCAACCCAGCTACTTTTTTGAATAACAAGAGTTATTTTCTCTTTTGTTATTTCAACAGGTGTTGCTTGTTTTTCTAACCATTTTTGAGAAGCCACATCAACTATATTTTTAAGTATTTTATTCCACGTGTCAGCAATATTTGTTGTATCAACAGGTTCGTTATTTGCTGCAGATAGTGTTTGTTCAGGTTTTTGTACGGGGGCTGTAATAGTAACTGTAGGCATTGGTGTTTGCTTTACTATAGGTGCTCCGCCTTCTAACGCTGATAATCTGCGTTGTAAATCTTCTAACTTTGTATTGTTTGTAAGATTTGCAAGGTCTATCAGTGCTACTTCAAGCCACATTTGCTGATAGTTTGTCAGCTTAATTTCTTTTATATAATCTGCAATTTTATTGATAATTGAAACTATCTGATGAGTTTCTACCTGTCCTTTGAAACCTTCTAATGTTTTTACCTGTGCTTCGTTTAAAGAAGTTAATTCTATTGATTTTTCAGTGTCACAGGTTGTTGAAATTAAAAGGTTTTTAAAATAAAGCAGGGCATTATTTAATATAACTATTGGTTCATTACCGTCATTATATATTTTATCAAGCAAGTTTATGGCTGCGATTGCATCAGAATTGATAATTGCGGTAGCCATATCTGTAAGTGTTTCAAAGGACAGTCTTCCCAAAAGATTATTTATATCTGTTTCTGTAAGTTCCTTTTCTCCTCCTAAGGCGCTTACCTGGTCTAATAACGCAAGGCTGTCACGCATTCCGCCTGCTGATAATTTTGCAATCATTGTAATTGCTTCTTTTGATATTTTTATGTTTTCAAGTTTAGCTATTTTTTCAAGGTGTTCAACTATATCGTTTGTTGTTATTCGTTTAAAATCAAACCTTTGACAGCGACTTTTGATTGTATCAAGGACCTTGTGTGATTCTGTTGTTGCAAGAATAAAGATAACGTTTTTAGGAGGTTCTTCAAGCGTTTTTAAGAGTGCATTGAATGCTTGAGTAGTAAGCATGTGAACCTCGTCGATTATATAGATTTTATATTTGCCTTGAACGGGAACATATTGAACTTTTTCGAGGATGTTGTGAGCATCTTCGACAGAACGATTACTTGCTGCGTCGATTTCTATAACATCTATTGGTACAGAGTTTGTTACGGCTTTACAGCTTTCACATTCTCCGCATGGCGTTATTGTAGGGCCGTTGATACAGTTTAGTGATTTTGCAAGAATTCTTGCTGTTGAGGTTTTACCGGTTCCTCTCGGACCTGTAAAGAGGTAAGCGTGAGAAATCTTATCAAGTTTTATTGCATTAGTTAATGCGGTTTTGATGTGTGATTGACCTACTATATCTTCCAGCTTTTGCGGTCTGTATTTTCTGTATAACGGTAAATAACTTTCTTTCATGATAATATTATTTTAGCACAAAGGAATTGAGATGAATATCAGGTTACCAAAATTAAAACAAAATGCAACAATTGCTTTTATAGCACCTGCGGGTTGTATTGCTGACAGAGCTAAGATAGACAGAGCTAAGTCGTTTTTTGAAGACAGAGGTTACAGGGTGGTTTATGGTGAACATTTATTTGGAAAGAACAAATATATGTCCGGAAGTGATGAAGAACGTTTAAGTGATTTACATTGGGCGTTTGGTGATGATTCTGTGGATGCTATTTTGTGTGCCAGAGGTGGTTATGGTTGCTTGAGATTGATTGATGAGATTGATTATGAGTTGGTGAAGAATAATCCGAAGTTTTTTTGCGGGTATTCTGATATTACGGTGCTTTCGGCAATGTTATTGAAGCGTGCGGGGTTGGGTAGTTATTCAGGACCGATGGCTAACGGTGATTTTGGTTGTGAAAAGCGCTGTGATTTTACTGTTGAGAACTTTTTTAAGACTGTTTCTACTGGCGATGAGTTAGAGTATTGTGCAGAGAGTGTTTATGGCGAGGGCGATACTGAGGGGATTTTGTTCGGCGGTAATTTAGCTTCTGTAGTTTCATTGTGCGGGGTTGATTTTTTACCTGATGAGGAGTTTATATTCTTTGCAGAAGACTTAAATGAACCTGTTTACAAGATTGATAAGATGTTTACGCAGTTAATGAATATGGATAAATTTAGGAAGAATGTTCGGGGAATTGTTCTGGGTGATTTTTTAGATTGCGGGTATCCGGAGCAGTTGGATGATATTTACAGGGATTTGAACGGCAGGTTGGGAGTTCCTGTATTGAGCGGGTATAGGATTACACACGGGTGTGATAAGATAACGTTGAGGTATGGCGGCAGAGCTCGTTTATCGGGTGGGTGTTTAAGGTATTAGGCTCTTGACAAATGGGTATGTATAGGAATAATGGATATTATACGGAGAGGTGTCCGAGTGGTTTAAGGTGCAAACCTGGAACGTTTGTGTAGGGGAAACTCTACCGCGGGTTCGAATCCCGCCTTCTCCGAATTAAAGCGGGGATGTCAAAGACATCCCCGCTTTAATTTTTCTTTCTTTACAAATAAAGGTCCAAAATTAGCAGATTTTGAAGAGGTTGCTTCTGCGATTAAAGAAAACGGTGAAAAAGGCGGTAAGACTCTTTTACATTGTAATTCAGGAAGACATAGAAGCGGACAAATGGTTGCGTTTTATGAGTTGACGCGTGGTGAAACTTTAGCTAAAACAAAAGAGGTGTATCCTAAAACTTATCCGTTGAGAGCTCAAATTATTTTGAACAGATTGAAAAATGATGGTAATTATTTTAGCAGAAGTTATATTGAGAATTTATCTCGAAATCCAATAATAAGACACTTCCAAAAATATAATAACAAAGTTTTTGAATCAACAAAAAGAGCACTTGATGATTTTGAAACTCTTTTGTTAAGTTAATTGCGTTTTGTCTTTTTTTGTTTTATTATTAGTGTGTGGATTTGAAATAATTTAGAATAGGGAGAGGGGTCTTTATTATGAGATTTGATTTTGGAGAAGTTATCACCGCTATGGTTACACCTTTTGATTCAAAAGGCGAAGTTGATTATTCTAAAGTTGAAAGTCTTGCCGATAAACTTTTTCAAAACGGTTCTGATTCAATCATAGTAACAGGTACAACCGGAGAATCTCCTACTCTTGTTTATGATGAAGAGCTGGAAATCCTCAATAGCGTTAAACGAGCAGCTCGTAATGAAAAGAAAGTTATTATGGGCACCGGTTCAAATTGTACTGATACAGCTGTTATGATGTCTAAAAAAGCTGAACGTGACGGTGCTGACGGTATTCTTTCCGTTGTTCCTTATTATAACAAACCGTCTCAGAAAGGTATGATAGCTCATTTTTCAGCGGTTGCAGAAGCTGTTAAAATCCCGGTTATTCTATACAATATCCCTTCAAGAACAGGTGTTTCAATGTCTGTTGAAACAGCTAAATACTTGACAGAAAAGTACGAAAATATCACCGCAATAAAACAAAGTTTTGGCGATATTGATATCGTAACAGAATTCAAAAGAGAATTACCAAAAGGTGTTGCAGTATATAGCGGCGACGACAGTTTAACACTTCCAATGTTATCTGTTGGTGCACAAGGTGTAATTTCAGTTGCTTCACATCTTTACGGTCGTGAAATCAAATCTATGATAAGAAACTTCAAAACAGGCGATATAACATCTGCTATGAATATGCACTATAAGTTATATCCGATAATGAAAAAGTTGTTTATGGCGCCTAATCCTGTTCCGGTTAAGGCTGCGTTAGCTCGTCTCGGTTTGATTGAAGAATACGTTCGTAAACCGTTAGTTACATTAGATGTTGATGAAAAACAAGAATTATTTAAGGTTTTAGACTCAATCGATAATAACTAGCCTGAGTGTATTATTGAGTTTTGTCTTCAAATCTGGTTTAAAAGAAAAGTCATAATATTATATAAGGAGTAAAAAGGTTAATGAAAAACAGAATTATAATGTTTTGGGGAATTGTAGCAATTGTTATTGCATCAATTTACGTTCTTTTTTCAAAACCAACAAGTCTCGGACTTGATTTGGTAGGAGGTTCCCGATTAGAACTTCAAGCACAGAAAACTGAAACTATTGCTGAAATTAAGCCTGAGATGATGGATAGTTTAATTTTTGCAATCAAAAAGAGAGTTAATGCGTTGGGTGTTGCTGAAACTCACGTTTCAAGGGTTGGTACAGACAGACTTATCGTTGAGATTCCTAACGTAAAAGATTTGGATCAAGCGAAAAAGATGCTTGGTGATACGGCAGAACTTGAATTCAAGAAAAATATAGCAAAAGAAGATCAAACTCCTCAGTGGGTATCTACAGGTTTGAGCGGTAAGGATCTTGCTTCTGCAGCAGTTGGCAGTTCACAAACTGGTCAATGGGTTGTTGATTTGGTATTCAACGCTCAAGGAACAAAGAAGTTTGCTGATTTAACACAACAGTTAGTTCATCAACAAATGGCTATTTTCTTTAACGGAGAACTTCAATCCGCTCCTGTTATTCAGGAACCTATCTTAGAAGGTAGAGCACAAATATCAGGCGGCGGTGAAAACGGCGGGTTCTCTTCAAAACAAGCTAAAGAAATGGTGGACTTGTTAAATGCCGGTGCATTACCTGTTCCTGCTAAAATTATTCAAGAAAACACTGTTGGACCTACTCTTGGTAGTGACAGTATTAAAAAGTCTGAGTTTGCAGGTATTCTGGGACTTGGCTTGGTAATGTTGTTTATGATTGCGTATTACAGATTACCGGGTCTTATTGCTGACATTGCATTATGTATTTATGCAGTTATATTGTTCGCATTATTCAAGACTATTGGAGTGACTCTTACTCTTGCTGGTATTGCCGGTTTTATCCTCAGTGTAGGTATGGCAGTTGATGCTAATATTCTTATCTTTGAAAGAACAAAGGAAGAATTGAGAGCAGGAAGAACTTTGTACACTGCTATAACTGCAGGGTTTGACAGAGCATTCACAAGTATTTTTGACTCTAATATGACAACTATTATTACCTGTGCAATCCTTTACTGGAAGGGTACAGATATTGTTAAGGGCTTTGCTTTGACGCTTGCTCTTGGTGTAATTGTTTCAATGTTTACAGCGATTACGGTTACAAAGAACTTTATGTTGTTAATATTTGGTACAAGCACATTGACAAAACCTTGGTTGTTCGGTCTCAGCAAAGATGAGATTGGTACGGCTTATCAAGCTACTGAATCTAAAAAAGAGAATGCTAAATTCGGTGTATTGGATTAGTTATAGAAAATAGATAAGGGTAATTATTATGAAATTAAATATAGTTAAATACAGAGTTTTATGTTTGTGTATATCAGCAGCAATGCTTATTCCTTGTATTGGTGCGATGATATATTCAAGCATTGTAACTCCGACTCATTCGCCATTAAAAGTAGGTATTGATTATACCGGTGGTACAATTTTACAATACGGTGTAAGAGAAAGTAATATTTCACCGGAAAAACTTGGTGAATTAAGAGAAGAACTTAATAATGTGGGTGTTAAAAACCCTGAGATACAGGTTATTGATGTTAATAATAACCAGAATTCTGCTATTAAAGCGCTTATTTCTATCAGAACACCTTTTATAGAAGGTGACTCTGACATGGGTAAACAGATTACCAAAGCTGTTCAGTCTGAGTTTAAGGATGCTGATTTAGACCAGATTTCATCAGTTGGTCCTACTCTTGGTAAAGAGTTATTTGCAAACTCACTTGTAGCGTTAACATTAGCGTTGTTGGGTATTATTTGTTATTTGACAATAAGATTCCAGTTTGACTATGCTTTAGCAGCTATATTGGGGCTTGTACACGACGTTATATTTGTTTGCGGTGTATTTTCAATCCTTGGACTTCTGTTTGGGGTTGAGGTTGACGCGTTATTTGTAACGGCGATTCTTACGGTTATTGGTTTCTCTGTTCACGATACGATTGTTGTATTTGACCGTGTTCGTGAAAATTTGAGATATTATGCTAAGAAAATGTCTTTTGGTGAGATTGTAAACTTTAGTGTTAACCAGACTTTAGCAAGAAGTATCAATACATCACTTACGACATTGATTACATTGTTAGCGCTTTATTTCTTTGGTGGTGTTACTACTAAGAACTTTGTACTTGCAATGATTTTAGGTATCGCAGTTGGTACTTATTCAAGTATTTTCTTCTGTACTGTACTTGTTGACATTTGGGAAGAAAAGAAACGCGCTGGTCTAAAGAAATAGTATTTGAGCGTTGAGGAAAATATGAAAACAGAGTTATTGGCTCCGGCAAAAAATATAGATATTGCAAAGCAGGCTATAGATTGCGGAGCCGATGCTGTTTATATAGGTTCTGTTGCGTTTGGGGCAAGACAGAACGCTACGAATTCTATTGAAGATATTGAACAACTTATTCAGTATGCGCATAAGTTTTATGTGAAGGTGTTTGTTACGGTTAATACTATCATTGCTGATGATGAGATTCCGGATGTTATTGACCTTATAAATAAGTTGTACGATATCGGGGTAGATGCCTTGATTGTTCAGGATATGGCTATCTTAAAATTGTTTATTGATAATAAGTTACCGCCTATTCCGTTACATATCAGTACACAATGTGATAATAGGCTGACTGAAAAGGTTAAGTTCTTTGCGGATATGGGCTTACCGCGTGTGGTTCTTGCAAGGGAGCTCTCTTTAAAACAGATTGAAGACATTCAAAAACAAAATCCTGAACTTGAGTTAGAATGTTTCATTCATGGAGCGTTGTGTGTTTCTTATAGCGGACAATGTTATCTTAGTCAATATATAGGCGGACGTTCGGCTAATAAGGGACAATGTGCTCAACCTTGTCGAAAAAAATATACTCTTGTTGATGAAACGGGGAAGGTTATTGCTAAAGATAAGCATTTGTTATCATTAAAGGATTTTAATACCTCTGATATTATTGATAAAATGGTTAAAGTTGGGGTTAAGTCTTTCAAGATAGAGGGCAGGCTTAAAGATGAACTTTATGTGAAAAATGTTGTTGGGTATTACAGACAACGACTTGATGAAATATCTGATAAGACATCTTCGGGTAGAGTTGTGTTAGGGTTTATGCCTGATTTAAGCAAGTCGTTTAATAGAGGTTATACTCATTACTTTTTGGAAGAACGTTCAAAATGTTTTAGTTTTGAAACACCAAAGTTTATTGGTGAAAAGGTCGGAGTTGTTTCTAAGGTAATTGATAAATATTTTGAGTTAAAGGGTAAGGTTGAGCTTAATAATCAAGACGGGCTGTGTTTTAATCGTAATGCTGAGGTTGGTTGTTTGGTTAACCGTGTTGAGAATAACAGAGTTTATCCTAATAGTATGAAGGGTATATCTGTTGGGATGGAAGTTTTTAGGAATATTGACCGACTGTTTGAAGATAGTGTGCTTAAGTCTGTTGCTAAACGTCAAATCGGGGTGAATATTTCAGTTGAAAACGATATTATATCAGCTATAGACGAGGACAACAATTTTGTTAATCTGAAAATTATTGAAACAGAAAAAGCTAATAATCAAGAAAAAATGAACGATAACTTTGCTAAAAACATTTCTAAAACAGGCAATTCAGATTTTTATATAAGGGATTTGAAACTGTCAGATATCCCGTTTATGCCGGTTTCAAGGGTAAATGAGTACAGAAGAACTTTGTTTGAGATGTTGATGAATGAACGTTTGAAAAATTATAAAAGAGAGGTTCAACAACCGTTGAAGTATGTCGATTATTTTAAAGACGAACTTGATTATAGAGGGAATGTTCACAACGATTTGGCGAAAGAGTTTTATCAAAACTGCAATTCTTGTGTTCAGGAGTGTTCTTTTGAAACAGGCGTGTCCGACAGGCAGGTTGAATTGATGAGAACGAAACACTGCTTGAAATATGCGTTTGATATGTGTAAAAGCCCTAAACAACTAACTTTGATTGATGAAAAAGGTGTAAAATATCCGCTCAAGTTTGATTGTAAGAGCTGTGAAATGGCGGTTCTTAAGCCTTAGGGCTTTGGGACTCTTCTATCCCTTTACCAAATATTGCAAAATCGTATTTGACCGGATCGTTCGGGTCAAATTTCTTCAGGTTTGATGTGAGTTCTCGAACGGTTTTTATCGTATTTGTTTTAATGTTAACAAGTTCCATTTCACGTGATAGTCTTGCAACATGAACATCAAGCGGTATAAGGAGTTCTGATGTAGGGATAAAATCCCAAACCCCTAAATCAACACAGGATTTGCGCACCATCCAACGTAAAAACATATTCATTCGTTTCATAGCGCAGTTTGCACCTGTTGGAATCATGTGTTTATAACCTTTGCAATCAGTGATATCTGCATAAAAATAGTCTATGACTTTTCTCAGCATAGTTTCAATATTGTTGTTGTAACAGTTGCAAAATAACTCTGACAGCCCTTTTGAACTGTTGTATAAATTTGCTAATTGATTGAATAAAAGAACAATGTCATCCGGTTTGTAGAACCTGTAATTGATGTTCTTTTCGGTTATTAGTTTAAACTCGTTGTTTTTGATAAAGTTTGTAGGTTCGTTGTCCATTAGTTCAAAGAGTTCTGCAAGTTTTTTAGTAAATATTTTTCTATTGCCGTAGGAAAAAATAGATGCAATAAACCCGGCGAGTTCTATATCAGATAAGGTGTTATATCTGTGCGGGAACTGTATGGGGTCATCTTTTATAAAATCTTTTGTTTCATACTTTGCTACTAAATTATCGAGTTCTTGTTTTGATATCATTGTCTAACTTCCTTAAAAAACTGTTTTAAAATATTATCACATTCTTCTTCTTGGATTCCGCCGTATATTTTTGTTTTGAATTCAGAGTAATCGTTTAGATTTAGCGCAGAACCTAATGCTCCGTATTTTTGGTTGTAGGAGCCAAAGTAGACCTCTTTTATTCTTGATTGCAAGATTGCCCAGCTGCACATAGGGCAAGGTTCTAAAGTTACATACATTCTACAATCATCGAGTCGCCAGTTGTTAAGTGATTTTTGTGCTTCTTTGATTGCAAGGATTTCAGCGTGTGCGGTTACGTCGTTGTTTTCTTCCCGCATATTATGTGTTTGGGCTATAATTTTGCCGTTTTTTTCTATTATACAGCCTATTGGTACATCTTTTACTGTTTTAAGCGCTTCTTCGATTGCCCGTTTCATTATTTAGCCTTTTTCATAAATATTTGTACAGAGAATCCCCATTTGTTGTTTGAATGTAAATGGATATGTCCTTCCATTGTTTCAACAAGCCCTTTTACAATGTATAATCCAAGACCTGTACCACGGGTGGTTCTTGTTGTTGTATCATCGAGTCTTGTGAATTTATCAAATAAAGTTTTAAGTTTGTCTTTAGGTATTATGTTGCAATGGTTTTTAACGGTTATTTTAACGTAGGTATCATCAAAATCTTCTGATTCAACGACTATTTCAGAATCTTCATCAGAATATTTTACAGCGTTTTCTACAAGGTTAATTATAACCTGCTCAAATCTATCTTTATCAGCAATGATTTCAGGAATATCTTCATCTACATTGTTTACTATTGTTTTATCGGTGTTTTTGACAAGTAACAAAGATTCTTCTATCAACTTAGTAATATTTATCGGCTGCATATTAACGTTGAGTTTGTCACGTTCTATGTCTGGAATAACAAGTAAATCCTCAATCATACGGCTTAATCTTTCAGATTGTTTTTTTATGATTTTAAGCGATTTTTGCTTCGTTTCTTCATCAATAGTGATGTCTTGTCTCAAAAGTCTTGAGGTATAGCCTTGAATACTTGTTAAAGGTGTTCTGAATTCGTGGCTTACTGTATCAATCATATTTGAGCGGAAATCGTTCAGCTCTTGAAGTTCTTTGTTGTTCTTTTCAAGTTTTATATAGGATTTATGGATTTGATTTGCCATTCTGTTAAATTCAGAAGCCAAAAAGATGATTTCATAAGGTGTCAGGATGTGGGTTAATAGTCTTACTCTGCGTTTATAGTTCCCTTTAGAAATTGCTATGATAGCCTTAAATAACTGTCTTATGTTGATATAAAGGTAAGAGATGTATAAGCCTACAATCAGTAATACAGAAAGTGCTGCGATTAAAACAGAGAGAATGATTTTAACTCTGCTGTGTTCGATATAGGTTTTGGTTATCTCTCTGGGTGTATTTACAATGATAAGAACATCAGGATTAGTTTTCTTTAAGTATACAAACGGTTGGTTTTTCTTTTTACCGTAGACTGTTGCTACATTTGCCTTCAGGTCTTCCGGTAATTGTTGAAGTGCTTTATTTAAAACATTTTGATCATAGCTATATGATGTGATAAGTTTTTTCGTATCATCAAGTATAAATATCTGTCTGTTATTAGTATCAGTTGAATTGAAAAGATTGTTTTTAAGTGTTTCAATGTCAAATTTTGCTATCAGATAGTTACCTTTGTTAGTTCTTTTATAAAATATTACTTCGTTATTTTGTGAGGCTATTTCTTTTAGTTTTATAGCTTCTTTTTCAGTCGGGACAAAGAAAAGACTTTTATAAAACTCTGCATTACGTGATACTCGTGTAATATATCTTTGTCGCTCACTATAATCAGGAATTTCATTAATATCGTTCACGAGCTCATTTACGCAGAATGTCATTGTTTTATCAAATACATCAATACTATCTGATACTGAGTTTGCTATAATTGTACCGGTGTTACATAATTGGGCTCTAACAGATTGCTGGTTGATGTTATTGATTACGATACCTGATATTGAAAACGGAATAATAACAGCAAACAAACTTACGATAATAATTTGTTCAACTATTTTCAATCTGTTGATAGGAGCTTTTTTTGCCATATTATTCTCCGAATGGTGTAAGTTTATAGCCTACGTTTGTTACTGTATGAAGGTATTTTGGTGTTTTTGAATTCGGTTCAATTTTGTTTCTTAGTCCGCCGACGTGAACTCTTAACATTCTGACGTCTTCGTCGCTGTCATAACCCCAGACTTCATCTAATAGAGTTGCTAATGTAACAGCGTTATTAAAGTGTTGCATTAAACAATACAGAATTTCAAACTCTGTTGGTGTGAGTTTGATTTTTTTGTTTAAGATAACACACTCAAGAGTATCAGGGAATATTTTTATATCTCCTGCTTCAAGTGTTTCATTGTTGATAGTATTTTCTTGTACAGGCTGATTACGTCTTAAGAGTACTCGGATTCTCAACAATACTTCTTGAATATCAAACGGTTTTACGAGGTAATCATCTGCTCCTGAATCGAATCCGTCAGTTTTGTCATCGATAGTACCTTTTGCTGTGAGCATTAAAACCGGTATTGATAGTTTTGCCTGACGAATGTTTTTACAAACATCAAACCCGTTCATCTTTGGCATCATAACGTCAAGAATAACAAGGTCGTAAGAATTGTTTAATACTTTTGTCAGACCTTCCTTTCCGTCAGAGGCTGTGTCTACAAAGTAACCGCTTTGTGCGATGTCAAATTCAAGTAATTCTCTAATTTCGTCGTCGTCATCTACGATTAGTATTCTTTTTACGTTATCCATTTATTATTGCCTTTATTTGAAGTATTTTTCGGGATAGTTAGTATGGGTTTGAACGATAGTTTTATATTCGTTCTTGTCGATGTTTACACCCATGTTTTTTATATCTAATGAAAATTTCTTTTTCTTTTTTAAAAAATTATACTTTTCCATTTTTATACCATACAATTATCATCGTTGATTTGTACAATGGTAGGTTTGTAGCCGTCGAGTTCGTCTTCTGTTACGTATCTGTATGAGCAGATGATGATTTTATCACCTTTTTGTACTTTTCTTGCTGCTGCTCCGTTTACGCAAAACATTTTAGACCCGCGAGGTCCTTTGATTACGTATGTTTGGAATCTTTCGCCATTGTTTATATCAAGAATGTCAACTTTCTGCCATTCTCTGATTTTTGCAGCGTCTAATATGTCTTCATCTATTGTTATTGAACCGACGTAATTTAAGTTTGAGTCACTAACTGTAGCTCTATGAATTTTTGAATTTAAAAATTCCAGTAACATTTTACACATCTCCTTAACCTGTTTTAATTATACAATAAAAAGATTATGTTTCATTATTAATTTTAAAATAAATATCTTTCAAACGTTTTTTACTTATGTGGGTATAAAGCTGGGTTGTAGATACGTCACTGTGTCCAAGCAGTTCCTGTACGATACGTAAATCTGCTCCGTTATCCAGAAGGTGAGTTGCAAAAGTATGACGCAGCGTATGCGGTGAGATATCTTTGTTAAGGAGTTTTCCGAGCGAATGTATTATTCTGTAGATATCCTGCCTGTTTGTTTCCCTGCCGTCTTCCTGTAAAAGCAGTTTTTTTGATTGCGGGTTGAGCCCGTCTCTGTATGCAATATATTCTTGCAAGATGTTTTTTGCATAATCACCAAACGGGATTATACGTTCTTTTGAACCTTTGCCGAAACAGATTATGTGCTGAGCTTTAAGATTTATGTTGTTTATTTCAAGATTACACAGTTCGGAGACCCTTAATCCGCAGCTGTAGAGCAGCTCTATGACGACCCTTTCCGTTAGTTTTAAATCAAGGTTTGTTAAATTTAGAATGTCGTTTGTTGATAAAACTTTTGGCAGGTGTTTTGGTAATTTAGCCTGCTCTATAAACGATATCGGGTTGTTGTTTACGTAATTATTTGCACACGCCCATTTAAAAAATGATTTTAGTGCTGAGATTTTTCTTGAGATACTTGTTTGGGTTAACTTTTGTTCTCTAAGATTTAGGATGAACGAGTTTACATGCAGTTTTGTAATGTTTTCAAGTTCTGTATCACAAAAATCTATGAAAGAGGTAATGTCTCTTCTATATGCTTGTGAGGTGTTTTCAGACAAGCCCTTTTCTATTTCTATGTAGTTTATAAATTCTGAAATTAACTCGTACATAGTTTTATTATATATTATTAATGTTATAATTGTAATATACTTTTTATTAAAGAGGTTTAAACGGAGAAAAGATGAACAAAACATATCATTTTATTGCTGTTGGCGGTGTTGGAATGAGCGGGCTTGCAAAATATCTTTTGCAAGAAGGCTTTAGTGTTTCAGGTTCAGATATTTCTGAGAGCAAATATACAAAACAACTTGTTGATTTAGGCGGCAAGATTTATATCGGTCATAATGCTGATAATGTTCCTGAAAATGCTGTTGTAGTTGTGAGTTCTGCAATCAGAGAATCAAACGTTGAACTTATGAGAGCAAGAGAACTTGGTTTGAAGGTTTATCACCGTTCTGATTTGTTGGCGGAATTATCTTCAAGAAAACCAATGTTTATCGGTTTTTCCGGTACTCACGGCAAGACTACAACCAGCGGTATGGCATCTTATTTGTTGTCTAAATCTTCGTTGAATCCTTCGTATGTTGTTGGCGGAATTATTCCTGAATACAATACGAATGCTGAGTTTACTGATAATGATATTTTTATTGCGGAACTTGATGAAAGTGACGGTACTATTGTAAAATACAGCCCTAAAATTCTTGTTATTAACAATCTTGAGCCGGACCATTTAGACTTTTATACTGACGGCATGGTGTCTTTATTAAAAACTTTTGAAACTGTTTTATCTAATTTATCTGAAGGTGCGAAAGTACTTGTTAATAATGATAATGAAGGTGTTATGCAGCTAAAGGGAGCTTCTGACTATATTTCTTACGGCTTGAAAGAAGCCGATTACGTTGCTAAAAACATTGTTTATAACCATGGTTCAACAACATTTGATGTTGTTTATAAGAATGAACTTTTATGCAGTATAAAGATTATTCTTCCCGGTGTTCATAATGTTTATAACGCTCTTGCCGTTACTGCTGCTTTACATCAAGCGGGTTGTGATGTGGCTTCAATTGTTAGACATTTTGAAACATTCACAGGTATGGGAAGACGTTTTCAAAAGGTTGCAGAGCTTGGTTCAATAGTTGTTTACGATGATTATGCTCATCATCCGACCGAGATTAAATCAACGCTTTCTGCAATGAAATCATTTACGGATAAAAAGGTTGTTGCAGTTTTTCAACCTCACAGATATTCAAGACTACAAAGTCTTTGGGAAGATTTTAAAACAGCTCTTGTTGATGCGGATAGAGTTATTGTTACGGATGTTTATGCCGCTTCTGAAGATGAAATTGAAGGTGTTAATTCACAGAACTTTGTTAATGAACTTGACGGCGCTGAATATATAGCGGGCTCAATTTCTGATGTAGCAAAACAGTTGCTGCCTACTTTAGAAGAGAACACTGTTGTTATTGGTCTTGGTGCAGGAACGATTACTAACCTTGCTAAAGAACTTAAGAATGCGAAAGAGGAATTACTTTGGAAATAAATGACATTGAACTAAAAGAGAATTTTGATATTTCTACAATGACAAGTTTTAAGGTTGGCGGACTTGTGAAAAAAGTCTACTTCCCGACTAACCAGAAAGAGTTTGTCTTCCTTTTACAGAACGTTAAAAATCCTATTGTATTAGGTGCTTGTTCAAATGTTATATTCTCATCTCAAGGTTATGACGGAGTCGTTATTTCTACTGTAAAGATGAACAACCTCGCTGTAAGAGGTAAAAAAATGTTACTTGATTGTGGTGTTAAGGGGCCTATGGCATCACAAACCGCTTATCAAAACGGATTGAGTGGGTTTGAATTTATGATAGGATTCCCCGGCTCTATTGGCGGTAACGTATTTATGAACGCCGGTGCACACGGACAAACTGTTGCAGATACTTTTGTTCAGGCTTGTGTTTACGATACAAAGCAAAAAGAGGTGGCTTATTTATCGAAGAAAGATATGGAGTTCGATTACAGACATTCGCTACTTCATAATGGCAGATATATTTTGTTGGAAGCTGAATTTGAGCTGAAAAAGGACGATAAAGGCGTTATCAAAGCTTTAATGGATAGAAATTTAGAGTTTAGAAAGACGATTCAACCGTCATTGGCTATGCCGAATGCGGGCAGTGTGTTTAAGAACCCTGAAAACGATTCTGCGGGTAGATTGTTAGATAAAGCGGGTGTTAAATCTTTTGAAGTTAACGGGGTTAAGGTTTGGGAAAAACACGCAAACTTTATTGTTAATACTAATAATGGCAGTTCAGAAGATATTTTAGAACTTATTTATAAAATGTATACACAGGTAAAAGATACGTATACTATTGAATTAGAGCCTGAGATTAGGTTTATTGGGAAGAAATCAAAACGTGAGGAAGAAATATGCAAACAAATTTACAAGACAAAGATATTAAAATAGCTGTTTTATGCGGCGGGTTCTCTTCGGAAAGAGAAGTTTCACTTCGTTCAGGTAAGAATTGTTTGAATGCTCTTTTACGTTCGGGTTATAAGAATGCGAAACTCGTTGACGTTACAACAAATATCGCTAATGATTTGAAAGAGTTTGATGTTGCGTATAACGCTTTGCACGGCAAATACGGTGAAGACGGATGTATTCAGGGTGTTTTGGAACTGTTAAAGATTCCTTATACTGGCTGCGGTGTTATGGCAAGTGCTATAGGTATGAATAAAGAGTATACTAAGAAAATCCTTAGAGACTCAGGTTTATGTCTTATCAAGTCTGTTTGTATTACAAAAGAAGATGATGTGTTTGAATCAACAAAGGATTTGAAATATCCGTTAATGGTAAAACCTGTTTGTGAAGGTTCAAGCTTTGGTATGAGCAAAGTCGATACAAAAGATGAGTTGGAAAATGCTATCGCTGAGGCTCTAAAGTTTAATCAAGATGTGCTTATTGAAGAATATGTTGTTGGTGTTAATGTAACAGTCGGTGTTTTGGAAAAAGACGGTGTTCCGTTTGCTACAGATATTCTTGAACTTAGACCTCACAATGAATGGTACGATTATGAAGCTAAGTATACCAAAGGTATGACAGATTTTATTCTCCCTGCTGAAATATCTGATGAGATGACAGAACTTGTTAAGTCTCATGCGGTTAAAGCTTTTAATGCGTGCGGATGCAGCAGTGTTTCAAGGATAGATTTTATTATTGTTGATGAAATTCCTTATATTTTAGAAATAAACACAAGTCCGGGTATGACCGATACGAGTGATTTGCCTGCTCAATGTGCTTCTATGGGGATTTCTTATGATGAATTGGTTGAACTTATTTTGATGAGCGCGGGTTTAAATAAATAATGTTTGATAACGAAAATGAAACTAACCAATATTCTGAGAACTATCCTTTTTATGAGGACGATGACAGTACTATCAGTAAATATCAAGTTGATAGAAGATTAAAGCAGTCTCAATTAAAAAGACAGGTTCGTAAGTCTAAGCACCAAATCAATATGGCGCTGTTTTTTTCAAGAATATTTTTGTTGGTTTTATTGATATTTATAATAGCAAATTTGTTCAGGTTAAAATACTGGCGATTGAATCCTAAGGCGTTTAGCAGTTTGGGGAATACTTCTATTAAGATAGAAAACAATATGATTGTCAGTTCTGACAAGATATTGCGTGCTATTCAACAAAACGAAGTTCCTACTTGCCCGATTTTTCTGTTGAACACAGATGAGATAAAAAAATCTATTTTAGAGATTACGCCTATACAGAATGTTTATATCAAGCGTTTCTGGTTCCCGGCAAGGTTAGAAATTCTTGTTCAGGAACGTGAGCCGGCGATTGTAATCGCACCAAACGAGAATGTTCCGCCGATAGCGTTTTATACTAAAGACGGGACGCTTGTCGGACGTTCATATTTACCGTTAGATTCAAGTTTCAAGACTGTTAAAGTGCTCACTTACGGCTATAATTCATCTTTTAAATTTGATAAGAAAAAGATTGATTTTTTGTTGAATGTTGCCAAAGATATTGAAAACTATTCAAAAGAATCAGTTGTGTATATTGATTTAAGAAACCCTGACGATGTATTTGTACAGATACCGACTGTTAAAATTAAGCTTGGTTCTATATCATCAGAGACTTACCCTGATACTTTGAAGAAGATTAAGGGGTTGCCGTCTATCTTACCAAAGGTAAAGATGTTGGATAAGAAAGTTAAATACGTCGATTTGAGGTGGCAAAATAACTTGTATTATATTAAACTTGCAGAATAAACGGAGAAGGATATGTTTGAATCGTTATCGGATAAATTACAGGAAATAATTCAGGACACCGCAAGGGTTAAGGAGTTAACTCAAGAGAACATGAAAGAGGCGTTGAGAGAGATTAGACGCTCGCTTCTTGCTGCGGATGTTAATTTACGTGTTGTAAAGTCGTTTATTTCCAATATCAAAGATAAGGCTGAGGGCGAAGATATTATTAAGGGGGTTAATCCTTCTCAACAGTTGATTAAGATAGTTAATGACGAGTTGATTAATATATTGGGTAAAACTCAGGTGCCTTTGAACTTGTCGAATTCTCCAAGTGTTATTATGATGTTGGGTTTGCAGGGTTCAGGTAAAACGACATCTTCAGCTAAATTGGCTGTTAAGCTTAAAGCAGAGGGTAAAAGACCTTTACTTGTTGCTTGTGACGTTTATAGACCGGCTGCTGTTACCCAGTTAAAAACGCTGGCTTCTCAGATAGATGTTGAATGCTTTTCTGTTGAAGGTTCTACGGATGTTGTAGATATCGTTAAGAAGGCAAAAGAGTACGCTAATGAAAACCATTATAATGTGATTATTTTGGATACGGCAGGTCGTTTGCAGATTGATGTTAATATGATGGCGGAGCTTTTATTGATTGACAGAATGTTCCACCCTGATGAAAAACTCCTTGTTATCGATTCAATGGTAGGTCAGGAAGCTGTTAACGTTGCTGAAAACTTTAATGAACAGCTTGAACTTACGGGGATTGTTTTAACTAAGTTAGACGGTGATTCTCGCGGTGGTGCGGCTTTGAGCGTTTCTTATTGTACGGGTAAACCTATTAAACTTACTGGTACGGGTGAAAAGTTAAACGCTTTAGAAGATTTCTATCCTGAACGTATTGCAAACCGTATTTTAGGTATGGGTGATATAGTTTCACTTGTAGAAAGAGCAAAAGAGGTTATTGATGAGAAAGAGGCACTTGAACTTGAAAAGAAAATGGCTAAGGCAGAGTTCTCGTTCAACGATTTTCTTAAGATGAAAAAACAGATGAGTATGTTTGGTTCTCTGGATCGGATTATGGGTATGTTGCCGGGGTTGAATCTTTCAAAAGATGATAAGGCGCTGATTTCTCACGAGGGCGAAAAACAGTTTAAGAAGATTGAAGTTTTTATCCAGAGTATGACGGAAGAAGAGAGAAATAACCCACAGTTGCTTAATTCAAGCCGCAAGAGAAGAATTTCTGAAGGTTCGGGGATTAGTATTCATGATGTGAATATTTTTATAAAACAGTTTGAACAAATGCGTGAGATGATGAAAGGTTTTAATGGGATGAAGAAGAACTTTTCTAAGTTATCTAAAATGGGTAATAATCTTGGCGGAAAGCTTGGTATGAAACAAATGATGCAAAATATGAGACGGTTTAAGTAAGTTTTGCGTTCTTGTTTAAAGTTTGTTTTTATGGTGTAATATAAAAGGAAATATGAAAGTAGGAGTTTTATAATGCTAACAGAAGAAAGAACATTTGTCGCAATTAAGCCTGATGGTGTACAAAGAGGGTTAATTGGGGATATCGTTACCAGATTTGAAAGAAAAGGTTTCAAGATTATGGGCATGAAACTCCTAATGGTTTCTGATAAGCAAGCAGCTGACCATTATGCTGAACACGAGGGTAAACCTTTCTATCCGAGATTGGTTAAGTATATACAAAGCGGTCCTGTTGTTGCTATGGTTATTAAGGGTTACAACGTAGTTGAAAGCGTTAGACATATTGTTGGTGCTACAAGCCCGTTAAAAGCTGATGTTGGTACGATTAGAGCTGACTTTGCTCAGGTTATGGAATACAATGTTGTTCACGCTTCTGATTCTGTTGAAAGTGCAGAACGTGAAATAGCTATTTATTTTGATGAAAACGAAATTTTTGATACGTGGAAAACTAAAACAGAAGAGTTAATTGAAGAAGATGAGTTACTCTAATCCAGAATTTGAATACTTTAGTTACGAATTAGAACACGTTGATAAAAAAACGGGTGCGCGTGCGGGTACATTGCATACTCCTCACGGTGATATTAAGACGCCGATTTTTATGCCTGTAGGCACTAATTCTACGGTTAAATTAGTTACTAATCATCATTTATATGAATCAAATGCGCAAATTATTCTTGGTAATTCTTACCACCTTTATTTACGTGCGGGTGATGAGTTGATTGCTAAATTTGGCGGAATTCATAAATGGATGAACTGGGATAAACCGGTGCTTACTGATTCCGGCGGATTTCAGGTTTTTTCTCTGGCTCATTTGAGAAAGATAACAGAAGACGGTGTTGAATTTAGGGATCCAAAAGACGGTAAAAAACACTATATTAACCCTGAAGTTTCTATGAAGATTCAACAAAATATTGGTGCGGATATTATAATGGCGTTTGACCAGTGTGCACCGTTCCCTTGTGAATACAATGAAGCTAAGAAAGCTATGGAACGTACTCACAGGTGGTTAGAACGTTGTATTAAAGCTAAGACTAATCCTAAACAAGCTTTGTTCCCTATATGTCAGGGTGCGTTTTATGATGATTTAAGACGTGAGAGCGCGGCATTTGTCTCTCAATTTGATGCTGTGGGTTATGCAATCGGCGGTTTGAGTGTGGGTGAAGATAAAGAAACAATGAACCATTTTGTTAACTTTACAGCGCCATTGTTACCGGAAAATAAACCAAGATACTTAATGGGGGTTGGTACTCCTGAGGACTTGTTAGACGGTATAAAGGGTGGTGTAGATATGTTCGACTGTGTTCTTCCGACCCGTAATGCACGTCACGGCTCATTCTTTACATGGAACGGTAAGAAACAGATTAAGAATTCTATGTATCAGGAAGATTCGACTCCATTGGATGAAAACTGTGATTGTTATGCTTGCAGAAACCATTCAAAAGCTTATATCAGACACTTGTTTAAGTGCAATGAAGGTACAGCCCAAGCATTGATGTCTATTCATAACATTACTTTTTTGGTAAAATTTTCACAAATGGTAAGAGAAGCTATCCTCGAAGACAAATTCGAAGAGTTTTATCAAGAACATTATAACAATTTTATCTAAATCCCCAATTGATATCTGTTTAATTCGGCAATTTGCATAGCACCTGTTTGTTGAACAGGGTTTTGGTATGTGTTAGTCGATTCTGTTTTACCAACAGAGTTTAAAGCGTCTTTAAATGCAAATCCTGAACCTTCTAAATTACTAAGGTTTTGAATATTACCTGCAGATAGAGTGTTTTGACGTTTTACAATCTCAGCTCTTTGCAAAGTTTGTCTGTCAACACTCAAGTTGCCTGTAGGATTGATACCCAGTGATTGAAGTCTTCTCATAACTTCAAGCTCCTGATATCCAATATTATATTGATTTGCATTAATAGCGGAAACCATAATAACCTTCAACTTAATTGTGATAGTAGTACATAACTCTCTCTTAATATTATATACCACATTTTGATATTTTCATAACTATTTTTTACCCCCGTCCACTATTCTTAACAAAACTTAACAATTGTAAATATTAAGGCAATTATTGAAGAAAGGGAAACTTTATATAAGTAAGGTTAGTTTATTTATAAGGTTAGGTTTATTATGACAACAAATATTTCTGCTACAAATTTTACGAATCCATATACAATGACAATGGCGAATGATTATTTTGGTTCTCAGGTCTTTGGTGCAAATCCTTTCGGGGCACAACCACAATATAGCTTTGAGGGTGCTCCAAATGATGTTGCATCTGCATTAGTTCAACAATATGCTTATTCAACCGGGGGAACTGCTCCTACAATGCAGGATTACGCTATGGCAACACAGATTGCGGATATGTATTCTAATCCAAATATGGCAATGATTTCACCTTATACATCATTTACTCAATCAGATATCTTTGCACAACAGGCAATGCCTTTTATGTTTAATAACGGACAGGCATTCGCTTAACCTCTTAAATAAACTAAACTAAAAAAGAAAAGGTGTATTTTGTAATACATCTTTTTTTGTTTGTGTTACAATAAAATAAATAGATTAAGGGGAGTAATGATGAGTATAGTATCATATTTAGGGATAGATGTTGGGTCAGTTACAACGAAATTGGCTCTTGTTGATGAAAAAGGTCAATATATTGATTCATATATGTTAAAAACTGCAGGTAAACCTGTTTTGGCGGTTCAGACCGGTTTGAATAAGATTCTTGAACAGGCAAATGCTGCAAACAGAGAATATGATATACAAGGGGTTGGTACTACAGGTAGCGGAAGAAACCTTGCGGGTGCTCTTGTCGGTGCTGATATTGTGAAAAACGAAATTACAGCGCACGCTGTTGCGGCTGCTACTTATATCCCTAATGTTCAGACTATTCTTGAAATTGGTGGTCAGGATAGTAAAATCATTATTTTAAGAGACGGTATTGTAACAGATTTTGCTATGAATACTGTATGTGCTGCAGGAACAGGCAGTTTCTTAGATCATCAGGCTCAAAGATTGAATGTTCCTATTGAGATATTTGGTGAAACTGCATTAAAATCTGAAAACCCTGCCAGAATTGCTGGTCGTTGCGGTGTTTTTGCAGAGAGTGACTTGATTCACAAACAACAGTTGGGCTATCCTGTAGAGGACTTGTTATATGGTTTGTGTCAGGCACTTGTAAGAAACTATTTGAGCAATCTTGCACTTGGTAAAGAGATTTTGCCTACGGTATCATTCCAGGGTGGTGTTGCTACTAATACAGGTATGGTTAAAGCGTTTGAAGAAGCTCTTGAAACAGAGATTGTTGTACCGCAAAATCATCAGACAATGGGTGCTATTGGGGCAGCGTTATTAGCTATGGAAAATCACCAGTATACTAACGTTAAATCTACGTTTAAAGGTTGGAACGTCGGTAATATGCAGTTCCAATCTATAACTTGTCAATGTACCGGTTGTTCAAACAACTGTGAAGTTATTACTATTGTTGAGGGCGAAACTCAACATCAACATGTTGAAAATATCAAAGATATTCAAGGTAATATCATTGCACGTTGGGGCGGAACTTGCGGCAGATGGGATATTGCATAGAAAATATTATGAGATTTGTTAAGCATTTTGAGAAATTGGCTGTTTGTTATATAATAGGCAGTATGAAGAGCTTTTTTAAGTCGTTTGTTATGTGTGCGTTTTTATTACTCTTTGCGGTGCCTGCATTTGCAAGTGAGTTGACTGACGATTTACTTGATATTGCAAGAAACTATTATAATCAGGGTAATAAAGCTAAAACATTAGAGTATGTAAATCAGATTCTTGCGATTGAAGATAATAATATGGGTGCAATAGAACTGAAAGTTAAGCTTAATCCGCCTAAAATCAGTAAACCGTTCCCTGATATTTTTAAACCGCTTGTGTTTGATGTGCCTTATGTGAAAACCTCTAATCAAGCAGTTGATATGGCTTATGAACAAGGTATTTCGGCTTATAAAGCAAAAGATTATCAAAGAGCGGAAGATTGTTTTAATCAGGCAATAAATAATGGCGGGGAGTCGAATTTTAGACTTTATAATACTTTAGGGCTTGTATGCTGGGCTCAAAGAAAGTTTGAAGAAGCTAAAACAGCATTTTTAAAGTCTAATGAGTTAAACAAAATGTTTACTTTGCCGCTTGATAATCTTTCTCAAATTTATAAACAGACCGGTGCTCTTCAGGATTGTAAATCTGTTTTGGAAAAAGCGTTATCTCAGAATACAAAAGATTTTTGCGCATATCTTTTGTTAGGTGATTATTATAGATTTATCAATGATAACGATAATGCTTTGAAAAACTATAGAGAAGTTATCCGTTTGAATCCAAAATATAATAATGCTTATTTGAAAATTGCCGCTGTCAGAACAGAAACTTTTGATTTTGCCGGCTCTAACGCTACTTTGAACTATTATCTCAAACAAAACCCTATGGATGACTATGCTTATCTTTTAATGGCAAAAAATTATCAGTATATGAATGAATTTGACAAGGCTAAGGAAGCTGTTTATAAAGCTATAATGACAACAAATTCTTATGAATACAGAGCAGAACTGGGTAAAATTTTCTATTATTCAGGTGATATGCAGAGTGCTCTTGATATGTTTTTGCAGTCTGTGAATAAAAATGTAAGTGCAGAGGTTTATAACTATATCGGTATGTGCTATTACAACCTGCACCAGTTTAATAAAGCTATAACTTATTTGAACAAAGCTTTATCAATGCCCGATTACAGAATGATTTACCATTACAATCTTGCAAAAGTGTATGAGGCTTTGAAAGATGATATTAGTTATGAACGCTGTATGAACGCTATCAGAGATTATTCGTTGGAATCTTTTCAGGATTATATAGATAAAGCTAATATTTTGTTTGATTCTGATAGCAAGAATGCTGCGATTAATGTTTTGAATGAGGGAATTGTTAAATATCCCCTGGCTAAAGAATTGTATTTAGAGAAATTAAAGATATATGATTTAATTGAGGATTCTGCGGCAGTTGAAGCCACTAAGAATGAGATTGAAAGGGTCTTTAAATAATGAAAAATGTTTTGTTTAGATTAAAAAACGCACTATTATTAGTCGTTATTACTTTTGTATGTTTTTACTCTGTGCAAGGATGTTGTGCAAAAACTAGTGCTTTAAGATTTGCTCAGATTAGTGATGCACATTATACGACATTTCAGGACGATACAAGCTATAAGGTTTTAAAATCTTCACCGTGTTTGTTAGACGATGCGATTGCCCAGGTTAATCAAATCCCAAATATCGATTTTACTATATTTACAGGGGATTTGATAAATGAACCATTAGAAAAAGAGTTGTTGAGTTTTATTTCTCACGCTAATTTGTTATGTTCTGCGTGGTATCCTGTATTTGGTAACCACGATATAACTACTTCCGGAACATTGAACAAACAAAGATATCTTGATATCGTTTGCGGACATAACAGAACATTTTGTTATAAGACACCGTATTATTCTTTTGTTCCTAAAAAAGGGTATAAAGCCATTGTTTTAGACACTATAATCGATGAAAAACGTAGTAGTAACGGCAGAATATCTGATGAACAGCTTCAATGGTTAAAGGATGAATTATCGGCTTCTAAGGGGGATGTTGTTATAATATTCACTCACGTTCCTGTTGTTGAGCCATTCCCTAGCGAAAACCACAGGTTGCTGAATAGTTATGAGCTTAAGTTGCTTTTGAAAAAGTTCGAAAATCCGATTATTGTATGTTCAGGACATTATCACGCAACAAAAGTTGAACAGGAAGACAACGTTTTGTTCATTGAATCACCGTCTTTGGTTACATATCCTTGTGCATTTCGGGTAGTTAATATATTACCGCAGAAAAAGAAGGTGCTTGTAGATGTATACATTAAAGAAACACGGTTAAAAGAGATACAGGATAAAGCTAAAGCACAATGTATAGCTGCCCCGATATTATGCGGGCAGGAAGAAGACAGAACGTGGTCTTACGAAATTGAAAGATAAATTAAAAAAGAGAACTCGATTGAGTTCTCTTTTTAATTTTGGGGTTGGGGTGGGGGAGGGGGGTATTTATAATATAAAACTTAATTTCCAAAGATACTGTTGTATGTTTGTTTTAGGTAGTCAGCAACCATAGCGCCCGGAGCATCTTTATCTTCTGACTTGTCTTGAAGAGACAATGCTGTCATTGCGTATTCTTCATAAGTGATTTTGCCGTCAGCTTTTTGAAGGCTATCCATACCCATAAAGTATGAAAATACTTCTTTTTGTGATAATTTATCGCCGTATTCGCCGTCTTTGACTACGTTTAATCTATCAAATGCTAGTTTTAAAGTTTCTTCATCAGGTTCTTCTGCATTATGTGCTTTTGCTAGAGCAACTTCTTTTGCTTTGAATTCATCAAAGCTGATAGCATCGTCACCGTCTGCATCGTATTCTGCTATATAAGATTTTGTTAGTTCAACATAGTCACCAACAAAGCCTTCTGAATCAGTTGGTTTTGTAGTAATTATTAAATCAGGTGTTTTTTCGCCCATTTTAGAAGCTAACACAGTCCAGTTATTATATGCTTGACCAACGCTAACTTTTGATATATTTCCTGACATAAATAATCCTTAAACTTAATTCCTTACTCCTATATAAAGTATTTGTTTAAGAATTAATTGATTAATTTATTTAGAAAAATTGTTTAAAAAGTCTGCAAGCTCTTTCATAGAGTATTGTTCAGAGATTGTTAAGAATTGTTTCGAAGTCTTTTCTCTGACATAATCGAGGGTATTTCCGTCTAAAAATGTTTCTGAAAACGGTTTTAGCATAACAGATGATATTATGATATAATCGGTTTCAACATCTTTTACGGTATTGATTAGGTCATCGGATGTAATAAGTCCCGCGACGGTAATGTTTTCGCCCCAGTAGTTAGATTTTACAGGTTTTAATAAACAGTTGAGGTTCTCTATTTTGTTGAGTTCTGCTGTTATTATTTCCATAGCGGGAATTGCAGCATAAGATGTTGCAAGAGTAATTGTTAAGGGCATTTTTAGCTTTTTCGGAAGCGATAGTGTTTTAAAGTCTTCTAAAAGTGCTCTTAGAGACCCGACTCCGTCATCAAGTTGTGAGAAGTTGCCGTAGTATTCTTTTTCAGGGATTTGTTCATCTGCTAAAAGAAATATCTCGTCTGAACAGCAGGCTTTGGGGTATTTATTTGAGATTTTAATCGTTTCTTTTGCAACGGTTTTATCAACACGTATGAGTGCAGAATCTTTTCTATAGATTGTTATTCCGACAGGCACGATTGCTATTGATAAAAGGCTGTCCCCGAGAGAAGATAAGTCTTTTAAAGTCCTTTCTAATTCGGCTCCGTCGTTATATCCCGGGCAAAGAACTATTTGTGCGTGGAACGGAATTTCGTTTTTCTTAAACCATTTCAGGTTATCCATTATCTTTGCTGCGTTTGGGTTTTTGAGCATTTTAACCCTAAGTTCAGGATTGGTTGTATGAACCGATACGTAAAACGGACCGAGGTGCATTCTGCGGATACGGTCTTTGTCTGCTTCCGTAAAGTTTGAAAGCGTAATGTAAGTGCCTTGAAGATATGATAACCTGTAATCGTCGTCTTTTATGTAGAGTGTATCTCTCAATCCTTTTGGCTGTTGGTCAACAAAGCAAAATATACAGTGGTTAAGACACGGTTTTATTTTATCAAACACTGCGCTTTCAAAGATTGTGCCTAAGTCTTCGTCAAAATCTTTTTCTAGCTCTATTTCTTCAATTTCGCCGTTTTTCTTTTGTATTTCAATAGTCAGTTCTTCTGTTTTGCAGTAGAAATTATAGTCAATTAAGTCTGTAAGTGTAACACCGTCAATAGAAAGTAGAATATCACCTGATTCTATTTCAAGTTCTTCGGCTATTGAATCTTTTTCTACAGAGCTAACTATTGCGGGCATTTGCTAAGTCCTCTGTTAAGGTTATTAAATTATTGTATTCACAGACAATGTTGTTGAGAACAAGCCTGTGATAAACGTTATTACTCCAGTTTTCGCTTAAAGCTGCTTCTGCTTCCGCTTTTAATTTAGACAGATTTTTTCTTAAGTTGGTTAAAAGATTGTCTATTTCTTGTTCGTCAAGTATATCGCAGCAAGCGAGTTTGATTTTGGTCATCGATAAAAACTGGGACGGATTAGTTGAAGCATTTTTTAAGAGTTTTGTCTTTAAAAACTGTTTACCTTCTTCTGTTATTGAGTAGTAGAAAGAAGGCTTTCCGCCGTCTGTATAAAATTTACTTGCAAATATATATTTGTTCTTTTCAAGTTTTTTAAGTGCCGGTTGTAATGTTCCAAAACTTGGTTTTGTTATAGAACCATAATTTTTGTTTATGAATTTTGAAATCCCGTACATTGTTGTTTGGGATTTATTGATTGTGTATAAAATTAAAATCTCATTCATAACTTAATCATAGCATAAATTATTCAATGTTCAGAATCTTTTTTACAAAATCAATATCTTCTTTGTAGGTTATTTTTATGTTGTTTTCATCGCCTTGTGTCAGGTAAATATCTGCAAGATTGTAGTATTGAATCAGCCCGCAATCATCAGTAACTTTGCAATTACTGTCATTATTTGCTAACTTGTGTGCTTCTTTTATTAGAGACAGTTTGAAGCATTGTGGGGTTTGTGCTCTTTTTAATGTTTTTCGTTGTGGGATTGCTGTTATTATATTTTGTTCATTAATCTGAAATATCGTATCTGTTGAATCTATTGCAACACAAACAGCTTTTTTTGTATCAAGATCTTTAATACAGGTTGTAATGATATCTTTTGATATTATCGGACGTACACCATCATGGATTAAAACATTAGCTTCTGTATCTTTTATTGCTGAGATTCCGTTATAAGAGCTGTCTTTTCTAGTTTCACCGCCTTTAATGACAGATTTAACTTTTGAGTATTTTGAGGCAATTTCTTTTACTGTTTCTAAAAACTCAGCAGAGGTTACAAGGATAATCTCATCAATGAGATTATGGGTCTCAAACGCGTCTATAGTGTATTCGAGAATCGTTTTGTTATTTATTTTAGCAAATTGCTTAGGATATCCAAGATTGCAACGTGCACCTGTACCTGACGCCAGTATTAAAGCTATATTTTTCATATAATCCTCTCTTGTGTTACGGAACGGGGTCATAACCGCCTTTATTTAGCGGATGACACCTTATTATTCTTTTAAATCCAAGTATACCACCTTTTATAACGCCATATTTAATAATTGCCTCTTTTGTATATTGAGAACATGTCGGATAAAATCTGCATCTCGAAGGTGTTAACTTAGATATTTTTTGATACAAATTAATCAGTATTAATATGAGTTTTTTCATATTCTTATTTTATCATAAGTGATAAATTTAGTTCTTCTTTTTATAAGGCTGCGGATAGTAATCGTCAACCCAAACAATAGTGATGTTTCGTGCCATATCAAACGGGTTTGATACGGTGTTGTTGTATTTGTCTATTTTTTTGTTTAACAGATTTAAAAATTTCACAAATTTCATATTTTTATTATTGCCCAATTTTTCAAAGTATAATTACCCTGTAGTCTGAAATTTTTTGTAGATTATTGTCTATACGGGTAATAAATATTTTACTAATAAAGTTTGTGATTATGATATAATACTGGTATGGCTATATTTTCGGATGACGACAATCTTTTAAATGAAAAACCGGTTAAGGAGAAAAACCCCTTAATTAAGAATGAGGAAACGGAGTATGACAAGACATTTGAGAACTCTATTCGTCCTCAAGAGTTTGATGATTATATTGGTCAATCTGCATTAAAAGATACTTTGAAGGTTTCTATAGAAGCAGCTAAGATTCGTCAGACATCGTTAGATCATTTGTTATTTTACGGTCCTCCGGGACTTGGTAAAACAACGCTTGCAATGGTTATTGCTAATCAAATGGGTGCTGAGATTAAGATTACTTCTGCACCGTCATTAGAGCGTCCGAGAGATATCATTGGGTTGTTGATGTCTATTAAACCCGGTTCAATTTTGTTTATTGATGAAATCCACCGTTTGAATAAAATCTCAGAAGAAATTTTGTATCCTGCAATGGAGGATTTCGCACTGGATATGACTTCCGGTAAATCACAAACGGTTCAATCTATAAGGGTGCCGATTCCAAAATTTACTTTGATTGGTGCTACTACTAAAGCAGGTTCTTTATCAGGACCGTTAAGAGATAGATTTGGTATTATTCACAGACTTCAGTTCTATTCAAAAGAAGAGCTTGCCCAGATTATTAAAAGAACGGCAAGAATCTTAAATATAAATATTACAGAAGAGGGTGCGGATGTAATTGCTAAGTGCTCAAGAGGCACCCCTCGTATTGCAAACAGACTAATTAAAAGGGTTTCTGATTTTGCGCTTATAAAATACGACGGTCTAATAACAGAAGAGGTGGCAAAGGATTCTTTGCACAACTTGAACATTGATGAATACGGATTAGACACTATTGATAGAGAATTACTTCGTTTTATTGTTGATAGTTATGACGGCGGACCTGTTGGGATTGAAACTATAGCGGCTGCGCTTTGCGAAGATGTTAAGACAATAGAAGATGTGTATGAGCCGTATTTGATGCAATTAGGTTTGTTGCAGCGTACCCCAAGAGGCAGAAAAGTTTCGCCTGCAGGTTACAGACATTTAGGTATTAAAACTGATTCAGAACAGCAAACCTTGTTTTAAATACTGATTTATGATAGTATTTTTCTCGATGAATATTAGGAGCAATAATGATTGAAATGAAAGTTATGGGGATTGCTCTGGATACACGTTCAGGCTCTCCAATAGTAGTTTTACACGATTTAGATAATAAAAAAGCATTACCTATCTGGATAGGTTCAGCTGAAGCGAGTGCTATTATCAGAAAAATAGAAAAGTTAGCTGTAACGAGACCTATGACTCACGATTTGGTTGTAGATGTTGTAAATAAAACCAACTTTACAGTTGATAGAGTTGAGATTAACGATGTTGAAGAAGAAACGTATTTTGCAACAATATTTCTTGTAAAAGGTGATGAAGTTATTGAGATAGATTCAAGACCTTCTGATGCGATTGCTATTGCGATGAGAGCGGAAGCTCCTATTTTTGTAACAGAGAATGTGCTTATTGACGGCGCTGTTTCAACAGATTCAGCCAGAGATGAAGAAGAAGCTGAAGAGTTTAAAGACTTTATTCAGAGTATTAAACCGTCAGATTTTGATAAATTGATTGATAAACATAAAGAATCTGACCAATAATTATTTTAGCTTTGCAATTTGTTTAGAGAAGGGTTTGCCTAACAGTTTTTCAGCAAGTTTTTCGCCTGCAAACCAGCCGCCAACCACAGCTCCGGGAATTGGTACCGGTAAACAAAGTGCTGATAAAACGCTGGATGATATAAGTCTGAAAGCGGATTTGCCGCCTTCTAATACAGCACGTGCTGTTCCTGCCTGCTCTTTTGCAAGCAGAACATCGTTAACTCCTGCAAGTTCACCCAGAGAATGTGTTATTGCTCCTTTTGAATCTTTTACACCTTTGATAGTAGCACTTATTGCAGAAGTTCCGTCTCTTTTGGCAGCTCTTCTTGCTGTTTTAATGTTTTGACTTACTGCAGAACAACCGTCTGTTAAAGCTCCTAAAGATTGCGATTCCGTTTTTATCTTTTTTAGTACAGGGGCTACATATCCGGCAATACCTCCCGTAAACTTTTTAACTTTTGTTTTTGTCGGACTGTAGTTGTATATTTTTGCAGCTCTTTCTACGACATCTTTTCTGTGTGATGCGCTTTTACATAAAGATTGAGTACATGCTTTTAACATTGAAATATTCATAACCTACATTTATATAAAGTAAATTGTGCTAAAAAAATTGCTAGTGAATTCAAAACGTTTTTGAGATAAAATATTGTTAAAGGAGTTTTATTATGTGGAAATATTCAGATAAAGTTATGGATCATTACAGAAATCCGAGAAATGTCGGCAGTATAGAAGATGCTGATGCAGTTGGTGTTGCAGGTTCTCTTGCTTGCGGCGACTCCTTGAAAATTTATTTGAAGATAAAAGATAATGTTGTTACCGACGCAAAATTTCAAACTTTTGGCTGTGGTTCAGCGGTTGCAAGTTCAAGTATTTTAACGGAAATGGTTATCGGTAAAACGTTAGATGAAGTTAGAAAAATTACTAACAAAGATATTGTTGAAGAATTAGACGGACTTCCGCCGGAAAAGATTCATTGCTCTGTTATGGGTCATGAAGCTCTTACTGATGCTTTGAAAAAGTATTTTCATGAAGATGAGCTTGAGGTTATTGTGGAAGAAGAAGCTCCTTCAAAGATTATCTGCACTTGTTTTAATGTTTCAGAAGCTGATATTAAAGACGCTATTATAAATAAAAAGTTAACAACATTAGATGAAGTCACTGAACATACACGTGCAGGTGGTGCTTGTGGTCGTTGTAAAGGTGTTATTCAATCTTTGATTGATAAATATGCGGTAAAAGAGACCGTTACATTATCGCCTGCTCAGCTAATTCTAAAAATTAATAAAGTAATTGAAAATGTAATTGCACCGGAATTACAGAAAGACGGTGGCGACATCGAATTAGTAGATATTGAAGACAATAGAGTTTTTGTTAAGCTTCAAGGACGCTGTTCAATGTGTAAAAACTCTGTTCTAACAATAAAATCGTTTGTAGAGACAACTCTTAGAGACAAAGTAAACGGAGACATAGAGGTAATACAGGTATAATGGTTATATATTTAGATAACAATGCAACAACAAAAGTAGATGAAGACGTTTTAGAATCAATGATGCCATATTTAAAGGAGGAATACGCGAATCCTTCTAGTATGTATGAATTTAGTACAAAATCATCCACGGCAATTGAAAAGGCAAGAAATTCAATAAAAGATTTTTTAGGCGCAAATAATGAAAAAGAAATAGTTTTTACCTCTTGTGGTTCGGAAAGCTCTAATACAGCTATTAAAGGAGCTGTTTCTTATAACAAGAACAAAAAACATATTATAACCACAAAAGTTGAACACCCTTGTGTTTTGAATACTTATAAAGCGCTTGAAAAACAAGGCTATAAGGTTGATTATATTGGTGTTAATTCAAACGGTGAACTTGATATTGAAGAATTAAAATCAAAGATTACACCTGAAACAGCTCTTGTTTCTGTAATGTGGGCGAATAATGAAACAGGCGTTATATTCCCTGTTGAAGAGATTGGTGAGATTATTAAATCAAAGAATCCAGAGACATTGTTCTTCGTGGATGCGGTTCAAGCTGCAGGGAAATTTGATATGAACGTTAAAGATACTCAGATAGATATGTTGGGTATTTCAGGACATAAATTCCATGCTCCAAAAGGGGTTGGTGCATTATATGTTAAATCAAGTGTTGTTTTACCGCCATTGATTAACGGCGGACATCAGGAACGCGGCTATAGAGCAGGTACTGAGAATGTCCCTTATATTGTTGGTATGGGAAAAGCAGCTGAACTTGCATTGGACAGTTTGAAATACGAACTAACAGAAGTGAAACGTCTAAGAGACAAGCTTGAAACCGGTATTTTAAAGAATATATTTAATGCAAGATTAAACACTTCTATATCAAACCGTGTTCCAAACACTACTAATATTGGTTTTGAATACGTAGAAGGTGAATTGATTCTTTTACACCTCAGTGATATCGGTATTTGTGCAAGTTCGGGAAGTGCTTGTACATCTGGTTCACTGGAGCCAAGTCATGTGCTTAGAGCAATGGGAACTCCGTTTACTTCTTTACACGGAAGTATCAGATTCAGCTTAAGCCGTTATACAACAGAAAAAGAAATTGATTTTGTACTGGATAATATAACAAAGGTTATTAACGACATTGTCGCTATATCACCTTATCAGGAAGAATTAGAACATTTAAGATTATCAAGATAATTAAGTTGGGGGATTATTATGTTTCAGGTTTATACGCAAAAAGGAAACGAAGAATTAACAAAAACATTAGTCGGGGAATTCAAAGATTATGACGAAGCTATGGATAAAGCAGAAGCTGTAATCGAAGGTAAACCGGATTTGAAATATATTGTAGAAGAAACTAATGGTTGTTTTAATAGTTACGGCGATTTAGTTGCTACGGTTATTGCAGAAAGTGATTAATGATAAAAGCGGAACTTTTTAAGTTCCGCTTTTTTTAGTTGGATATTTAGTTCTTTTTTATACTCCTTCGCATAGTGAATGCAGATAATCTACCATATCAAATTTACCGTATAAGAATGTCAGCGGTTGTTTTGCATATTCACCGACCTCTCTTTTGATATCCTTAAACGCTTCTGATTCAAAGTTAAATCCTGTCATCTCAGAATACTCTATCATCATCTCGTCTACATCCACGTTAAAATACTTGTCCATACCCTTCACCTCATTATTATCTGTAACCAACAATATATTTAACGGCGTTTTGTGTTAAAAACTTTAACAAAACTTGAAAAATGTTAAGTTTTTGTTACAATAGAATAAGGTAAAAGATAAGGATATTTTCATGAAAGTTATTATTGGTGCAGATCACGGTGGGTACGATTTAAAAATCGCTATTAAAGAGTGTTTAAAATCAAAAGGTGTTGAAGTTGTTGATGTTGGGACAGAATCGCTTGTATCTTGCGATTATCCTGATATTGCAAAGAAACTTGTAAAAGAAGTTTTAAAAGAGAATGTAAAAGGTATTCTGGTTTGCGGTACGGGTATTGGCATGTCTATTGCGGCAAATAAGTTTGACGGAATCAGAGCTGCTTTATGTTCTGATACTTTTTCGGCAAGAATGACAAGAGAGCATAATGATTCAAATGTCCTATGTCTTGGTGAAAGAGTGCTAGGTAAAGGTTTGGCGCTTGATATTGTTAATATTTGGCTAAATACTGAATTCTCAGAAGGTGAACGCCATAAAAACAGAATAGAATTGATTGAAAGAATTGAAAAAGAAAGGGTATAATGAGCGAAATTACTTCTTATAAATTGGCATGTGTTATAGCCAGAGTGTTGGATGAAAAGATAGGTAAAGATATCACTATTTTGAATATCAGTAATGTATCTTCTTTTGCAGATTATTTTGTATTATGTTCTGCTGACGCTAGTACACAGGTCAAAGCGCTTACAGAAGCTGTTAGGTTAAGGATTAAAGAACTTTTTTCAAGACAGGCTTCACGTATTGAGAACGATTCTAAGAACAGATGGAATCTTTTGGATTATAACGATGTTGTTGTACATATCTTACACAGAGACGAGCGTGAAATGTATGCTATAGAAAAATTCTGGAACCATGCTTATAGTGTTTCAGAAGAAGAGTGGTTGAAAGAATCTGAAGAGTATTCTGAATACAAATAAATCTTTGCGTAATGTTAAAAAATATGATAGGATAAAACTATGGAAGAGAATCAAGAGTTAAATGATATAAAACTATCTATTCAAAAGGTTGTTCTTGCAATGGCAAGAGACCCGAAGAATACTGAAAATTACCATGAACTTGCACGTTTTTACGCAATGCAAGAAGATTATGATAAGGTTATTTCTGTTTATGAAACCCTGTTATCAATCGATCCTAACGACGAACAGGCTCTTTTGAATATTGGTAGTATCTATTTCTTCCAACAAGAGTACAGAAAGGCTTTGAAATTCTTTGAAAAGTCTATGTCTGTGAATCCAAGTAATTACCTTGTTTATTACAATCTAGGTAACACTTATGCAGAGATGAAGAACTTTGCAAAAGCTTTACGCTGGTACAATAGAACACTTGACTTTATCTCAAACGAACCTGAGATTTATAACTCAATTGCGCTTTTATACCACGATTTTGAAGATTATGTTGAAGCTAAAGCTTATTATGAAAAAGCGTTGTCGCTTGATTCTCAAAACTTGACTGCTTTGGTTGATTTGGGGAATGTTTGTTTCAAATTATTTGATTATGACGGTGCTTTTAAATATTATAGTCAGGTATTTAGTTTAGAGCCTGATAATCAGACAGTTGCTTTATGTTTGGCAAATACTTTGTCTTTGAAAAAGGATGAAGAAAGAGCTTATCAATATTTTGAAAAAGCACTGAAACTTGAAGGTGATAGCTTATATAGAGCGTATATTTGTTATGCAATTTCTAAATCGGATTTCGGCAAATATGATGAAGCTATCGAGCTTTATAAAAAAGCTATCGAGGTTGATCCTGAGCAGCCTAAGGCTTATATTTTGTTAGGTAATATGTATTCTAACCAAAGAAAATTTGCTGAAGCAGAAGCCCAATATAAAGAAGCTTTAAAGATTACTCAACTTGATCCTGATTTGTATATTTTGATTGCAAATACATATTATATGAATAACGAAATAGAACGTTCTATATATTCATATAAGGCAGCTGTGGGATTGAGCCCTGAAAACGATGAGTTTAAACTTGTATATATTCAAGTTGTTGAAGATTTTATAGAAGAGAGCAGAAAAGATGAGATCGTCGCAAATTTCTAATAATGTATCTTTATTTGAAAAAATTGTTGCATTACTGAACTATATTTCGTTTGGTTTAGTAGGGTTTATATATCTTATTCTGGTTGCGTTTAGAAAATGCAGACTAACACCTTTCTTGCAGTATCATATATTCTTAACATTCTTTTTAGTTATTTTATTCTGGTTATTGCAGGTTATTATTTCTTTAATCGTTCAGATTCTTTCATTGATACCGTTTTTGAATGTGTTAGTATTAAAACTCTTATTTTACTTTAATGCTCCTATCTTTTTTAAGCATTATTCAATTATTTCAGGTTCTATGAAACTGTTATTGATGTATTTGTGTGTAACATCATTTATGGGGATGTATAGTTATGTTCCTTGGGTTTCTAATATTATTAGAGCTAATATCAGGCGTTAATATCGTATAATTATATGAGATTTTGTTAATTATTTTTAGTTTGATGTTGATTTTACCGTAACTATCATTATATAGATAGTAGAGGGTAAAATTATGGTAGTTTCTTACACAACAAATTATTCACCGGTCGATCCGTATTCTATGAGAAATAACCAGATGTCAACAAATGCTGACGGTGGTGGTAACGGTGGTGCATTTTTAAAGATGTTTGAAGAAACTGATTCTGAAGAATCTAAGACAACACGTGACACAGGAGTTGATTATACTCAGGACTCTTTGTATTCTGATTATCAAGCCAGTGAAAGTGTTATTAGAGACTATATTGACAACTCTTTGCTATTAAATACCGAACAGGTTGCTTGTACAAATATAGCTCAGCATTTAGCCCTAAAATCCAACGTCAAAGAAACTTTGCAGTTCTTGAATACTCAGGCTGCAAAAACAATGGTTAATTCAAGAAAAAGAAATTATAACTTTCAGTCTAAACCGGTTGAGAATGTGCCGGAGAACAATTTCTTTAAGACATCAACTACAAAGAACTTCTTTTTAACATAGCTAAATTGGCTTAGCCTGTTTTTCGCATTTTTATTGTAGAACATATAGTAAGATGTGTACAGGTGATTTTATGAAGAAACTTTTTTATTATATTTTATTAATATTTTTGATTGTATTTTTACTGCAGCTCATTGCTCGCGGGTATAATTACTCCAACTTTAGACAGGAATTTAGACCGACGTATAATGCGTCACCGAAGAACTTTAATAAAGATGAACCGGCTGCTCGACTAGAATTAAAATATGACAATAGGATTCATGACCAGTTGAGAGAGTTTAGAAACGATACTAACGAAGACACAAAATATAACTCAAGTTGTCAGTTTGGGGTATGTGTACCGGGAGGTAAACAAAATTAAAAAAGAGCGTTTATAACGCTCTTTTTTAATTTATAAAACATCGAATCCTGTATATTTTCTGAGCACTTCCGGAATGATGACAGAACCGTCTTCTTGTTGGAAGTTTTCAAGGATTGCTGCAAACGTTCTACCTACTGCAAGTCCGGAACCGTTGATTGTATGAACGAATCTGACCTTGCCGTCTTTGTCACGATATCTTATGTTTGCTCTGCGTGCTTGATAATCTCCGTAGTTAGAACAGCTTGAGATTTCTTTATAATCGTTATATGAAGGCAACCAGACCTCTAAATCGAAGCATTTGTTAGCTGAGAAACCAATATCAGAGGTACACAATGCAACTCTTCTATATGGCAATCCTAAGAGCTCTAACATCCTTTCTCCGTCAAGAGTAAGTTTTTCGTGTTCTTCAGGGCTTGATTCAGGGGTTGTTAGTTTTACCATTTCAACTTTATTGAACTGGTGAACTCTTATAAGACCTCTTGTATCTTTACCTGCAGAACCTGCTTCTCTTCTGAAACAAGGTGTATATGCCGTCATATATTTCGGTAAATCTGATTCAGATAAGATTTCGTTAGCATAAATATTGGTAACAGGTACTTCTGCTGTTGGAATTAAGTATAAATCTTCATCAACGCATTTGTACATATCTTCCGCAAATTTTGGTAACTGACCTGTCCCTGTCATTGTTGCACTGTTTGCCATAAATGGAGGTAAGATTTCTTCGTATCCTTCATTTTCTGTGTGCTGGTCTAAGAAAAAGTTGATAATAGCTCTTTCTAATCTTGCACCTTTACCTCTGTATAACGTAAATCTTGATTGAGAGAGTTTAACCCCTCTTTCAAAGTCAACGATATTCTTATCTTCACAAATATCCCAGTGAGCTTTTGGTTCAAAGTTGAAGCTCGGAACTTCACCTTTACGATAAACTTCAACATTGTAGTCTTCTGTAGGACCAATTGGTGTTGTTTCATCAGGAATGTTTGGAATATGAAGTAATAAATCTCTTTGTTTAGCATCAAGTTCTGTTTGCTGCTCTTCAAGAACTTTTATTCTGTCCCCGAGTTCACGTACTTCTGCTTGAATAGCTTCTGTATCTTCACCGTTCTTTTTCATTATACCGATTTTTTGAGATTCATTTTTTCTTGTTGCTCTCAATTCATCAGCTTCTGTTTGAATCTTTCTTCTTTCAATATCAATATCAATAACTGCATCTATTGATAATTCAGGGTTTCTTCTCTTTAGTAATTCGTTAATCTTTTCAGGATTCTCTCTAATTATTTTAATATCTAACATCTTTTCCTCACTTTTGGCTTTTTAGTTAATTTTAATAAAAAGATAAATAATATTCAATGTTTATTAAACACCTATTTCTTTTAATATTTTAAAATAGTTTTTACGTTCTTTTTTAGGCTTGTTGTTATTAATCTTTTCAGGTTCTTTTTTCTCTTTTTTTATTATTTCTTTTTGAGCTTCTTTTTTGATTTGTTTAGGGTCAAGTTTTATTGCAATTTGATTTTCTACAATATTTTTACCGATAGCTTTTTCAAGGTTAGCACGGGCAACATTGTATTGATAAAGCGTATTGTAGTAGTTTAATTGAGCGTCTTTGTATTGAACCTGTGCTTCTTTTAGCTCTACAGGGTTCCCTACGCCGGATTTGTATCTGCCGAAAGAAAGTTCGTAGTTTTCTTTTGCCTGTTTAACGGTAAGAGTTGAAACAGGGATTTTGTTCTTCTTTTCTATCAAATTATAGTATGCGGTTTGGATTTCGAGATAGATGTCGTTTTGTGTAGCAGTTGCTTTTGCTATTTCTCTATTATAAAGAGTTCTTGCTTCTTTTATTTCATTACGAATCAACATCCCGTTGATAGTAGGGAAGTTTAAGTATCCGCCGAAGTTATAACCATAGTTAGATGTAAATGTTCTACCCCCGATTTGATATTGACCTTCAACAGAGATTTGCGGGAACCATGATTTCTTTGTTAATTGTAAGTTTTGTCGGGCACTTTCGATTCTAGAGATAGACAATTTGTAATCAGGTCTTGATTCTTTAGCTATTTCAATAGAATCTGATAGTGTTATGTTGCAAGGGTTATATCTAAGCTTATCTTTAACGTTATACTGGTTAAAATATGGCGTTCCCATTGTGTTATTCAAAGTTGCCATAGATACCATAACAGCGTTTTCTGCTTCTATTAGAGACAGTTTTGCGTTACTGAGGTTAACTTCTGCAATAGTTAAATCAACCTTAGGGCTTGTACCTGCTGTATAGAAAGCTTTTGCCTGTTTATAGAACATATCATATCTTATAACCATTTCTTGCGCTACACGCTTTTGTTCATAGGCGTAGAGGACATTGTAATATGCGTTTTTAACATCGCAAATTACCTGGTTTATTGTACCTGTAAGGGTTATTTTGAATTGCTCATTTTCAAGTTTTCTTATGGTAACCTGATTTTGTGTTACACCGAAGTCGTACAACATCTGCGATACGGAGATTTGACCCAGTGTATAGTAGTTATAAATCAGGTTTCTTTGGAATACGTCAGACAATTGGAGCTGTCTGATTCTTGTATAACCCGTTTGCCAAGATAGTTGCGGGAACCAGCTTGACCAGGCTTGTTTGATTCTGTAATCAGAGGCAAAAACATCTTGTATAGCAGCTTGTATATCAGGGTTGTTGCCAAGTGCAAATTTAATACAATCGTCAAGCGATACTTCGATATTATTTTGAACGCTTCCTTCAATTAAGACATCACTGCTTACTTTTGATTTGATGATAGGTTGAACATTGTCACTATCTGGATATTCATCTTTAGAAAAAGACAATCCAAGACTGTCTGCAAAAACCATATTGCAACTTAAGAAAAATATTAAAAGTATAGAAATAAATTTTCTCATTTATTTCCGACCTTTCAACTTATCATAAATACTTAAAGCAAAACGCTTAATACCGCCGCTATAAGCCCAGTTTTTCATAATATTAATCATTACAAAGAACGAAGGAACTAAAAGGCTGCCGATGAATGAAACCGCAATCATACCGCCAAATACGGTCATACCGATAGAGTGTCTGCTGCCTGCCCCGGCACCTTTTGCCATAATAAGCGGTAATAAACCTAAGATGAAGGCTATGTTTGTCATCATAACCGCTCTGAATCTAAGTTTAGCAGCTTGCATAGCGGCATCGATATAGTTCATCCCGTCTTTTTCCATAGCGTCTTTTGCAAACTCTACAATCAAAATCGCCTGTTTTGTACCTAGACCGACTAACATAACAAGCCCGATTTGAGCGTAAATATCTAATGTATAGCCTGAAACATATTGGAAGAATAAGGCCCCAACAAGTGCTACCGGTGAAATAAGCATAACGGCAATCGGAAGCGTCCAGCTTTCATAAAGCGCTACAAGGAACAGATATACAAAAGTCAGTGCCATTGTCAGAATAGGTCCTATTTGACCGGCTGATTTCTTTTCTTGTAATGATGTGCCTGACCATTCGTAACCCATATCTTTATCAAGGATTTTGTCAGATAGTTTCTCCATTTCGTTCATCGCCTGACCGGAACTTACGTTACTTGCAGGAACACCGTTTATTGTTACTGCAGGATACATATTGAAACGGGTTATTGTGTAAGGACCTACTGTATCTGTTAATTTTACAATAGAACTAATCGGCACCATTGCACCCATTTTGTTTTTAACATAAAGCTTATCAATATCAGCAGGTCTGATTCTGTATGGTGCATCGGCTTGTATATAAACCCTGTAAACTCTACCATATTGGTTGTAGTCGTTTACATAAGTAGAACCGAGTTGTGCTGCTAAAGTGCTGTATACAGAAAGTATATCTACACCCTGTGACATTGCTTTCTCTTCATCTATTTCAACCTTTATTTGCGGTAGAGAAGATGTGTATGTGGTGAATAGTTTTGAGAATTTTGGACTTTTTCTTGCTGCCTGTAAGAATTTTTGTGAAACATTAAATAACTGTTCAGGAGTTTTGTCACCTTTATCGAGCAACATGTATTCAAATCCGCCGAACATACTCATACCTGAGATTGAAGAAGGTGCAAATGTCGCAACAGAACCTTCAGAATAATGTCTGTATTTTTTGTTGATTTGAGCTTGTATAGCAGCTTGTGAGAGTTTTGCACTTTTTCTCTTAGACCACGGTTTTAATTTTGTTACGATTAAAACTGTGTTATCGCCTGAAAAACCTGCAATTTCGAGTGTATCATTAACGCCGTTTATTTTTGAAATTTCTTCTGCGATTTCTTGACCAACCTTGTCAGCACGACCTAATGTCGCACTATCAGGAAGTTGTACCTGTGTGAATAAGTAACCTTTATCTTCATCAGGCAAGAATCCTTTTGGAATAATCAAGAACATAAATAAAATGAAGCCGAAGATAAACCCTAACAGTTTTAATGTATTCATAGGTTTTGATACAAAATAATGAACAAGGTTCAAGTATTTATCTCTGATTTTGTTAAACCAATCATCAAATTTTTGTATAAATTCAAAGTCTGCTTTTTCTTCGCCTGTTTTAAGAATCATAGAACATAAGGCAGGTGAAAGCGTTAATGCAACAACAGTTGAAAGCCCGATAGATGTAGCAAGACACAATGCAAATTGTCTGAACATTTGACCTGTAATCCCTGTCATAAACGATACAGGAACAAATACAGCCATAAGAACGAGTGAAGTTGCTACAACGGCACCAAATACTTCTTCCATAGTTATTTCTGTTGCTTCTTTTTTGTCTTTACCTTCTTGAATATGTCTTTGTGTATTTTCAAGTACAACGATAGCGTCGTCAACTACAAGCCCTACTGCAAGAACCAATCCGAACAATATGAGTAGGTTGATTGAGAAGTGGAACATACTCATAAAAATGAATACCCCAATCAACGAAACCGGAATCGCACAGAACGGGATAAAAGCTGCGCGAGCTGTACCTAAGAACAAGTATGTTACGATACTAACGAGCAGGATAGCTAACAAAATAGCGCTGATAACTTCGTGGATAGATTCACGAACGAATTCAGTGTTATCATAATGTACGTGCCATTCCATATCAGACGGGAATGTTTTACTAACGACTTTCATTTTTGCAATAATCTTATCGGCAAGTGCAATCGCGTTAGCGTCTGGTCTTTGTGAAACAGATACGATTGCGATTTCAGTACCTTCAATTCTTGCACGAGAGGAATAAGCGTTTGAACCGAGTTCAACCCTTCCGATATCTTTAATTTTTACGTTAGCGCCGTCGCGGTTAGATTTAATAATAATGTTTTCAAACTCTTCAACTGTTTTAAGTCTGCCTTTAGTTTTCAGTGTAAACTTAATCATCTGAGGAGTTTCCATAGGTTCAGCACCTAGTGCACCTGCAGGGGTTTGTGTGTTTTGAGCTTCTATAGCAGCAGAAACATCGCTTGGTGTAACCCCTAAACTAGCCATTCTTTCAGGGTTAAGCCATATTCTCATAGCGTATTCACCTGAACCGAAGATACTTGTTTCACCAACACCGTTGATTCTGTCGATTTCGTCTTTTAAAAATCTGCGAGCATAGTTTGCTAAGAATAGTGAGTTGTATGTTTTGTGTGGTGAGCTTAAAGCAATCATCAAAACCCCGGGGCCGCCGGTAGATTTTTTAACAGTAAGCCCGTATTTTTTAACCTGTTCAGGAAGACGCGGGTTAACGAGTTGCAGCTGGTTTTGTACGTTAACCAGCGCCATATCGGGATCTGTTCCGACTTCAAAATAAATAGTTAATTTATAAGAGCCGCTTCTTGAATCGGATTGCATATAAATCATGTTGTCAACACCGTTAAGCTGCAGCTCAATAGGAGCAGCAACCGTAGTCGCGATTACATCGGCGCTTGCACCGCTATATGTGGCGGAAACAATAACCTGAGGCGGTGTGATTGACGGGTATTCTTCAATAGGCAAATTAACCATTGCAATTAAACCCGCAAGTATAATTACCAGCGAGATTATCATTGCCATTTTAGGTCGTCTGATGAACAGGTTATTTGCCATTGATTATTCCTTTTACGATTCTTTTCAGTTTTCTTAGAACTTTTTTAAAGAAACTGTCTTTGTGTTGCGGAGCTTTTAATTCATTAACAATCTTAACCGGTACACCCGGAATTACTTCTTGTATACCGCCTACAACAATCTTATCTCCAATTTCTATACCTGAAGAAATGATAGAGTTATGACCTTCCAGTCCGTCAACTTTTACATAAGTAAGTTCAGGTAAGTTGTTTTCGCCTATTTTATAGACATATTTACCTTCCTGGTTATCTAAGATAGCTTTTGAAGGCACTATTGGAACAGGTGTTGTTTTTGTTGAATAGATAATGATTTTACCGTAATCACCGGATATTAACTTGTCATTAGCGTTATTGAATGTTGCACGCATTTTGATAGTACCGGTGGATTCATCGACTTTGTTATCATAGAAATCCTGAACCCCTTCTATCGGGTATTTTTCGCCGGAACTGAATACAAACTCGACTTTTCTTTTTACCCTTGCAGTACCGTCAATCCTTGCTAAATCGTTAAATGCAGTTGCTTCTAACGGGAATGTCACATAGATTGGGTTTGTACTGTATAAAGTGGTTAAAGGTCCGGAGTTCATAGAAACATAGTTACCGACAGTTACTGTAATCATACCGACTCTACCTGAAACAGGTGCTTTAATCTTTGTGTAACCAAGGTTCCTTTTTGCGTCTCTATAAACACTCATACTACGTGCTAAACCGGCTCTATATGAATCTCTTTGAGCGACTGCGTTGTCATAATCAGCTCGTGCGATGTAATCTTGTTGAACAAGTTGACGAGCTCTTTCACTTTGCTTATCATAATAAACTTGCATTGCTTTGGCACTTTTAAGGTCAGCAGTTGCCTGTTGCATAGCATATTGATACTCTTGCAGTTCTATTTCAAACAAAACTTGTCCTGCTTGAACATAATCACCTTCTTTAAAATAGCTTTTCAAAAGATACCCGCTAATACGCGCTTCAACATTTACCTGATATTTTGAAACAACTCTTGCAGGTGCCTCGTATTTTTTTACTATATTAAAGGATTCAACCTTGTTTACAACTACTTCCGGTGTAGCTGCCTTCATCATTTTTATACGGTTAAAATGAGTATTCACTGCTGAAATAATGAATCTGATTAAAATTGCAGCAAATAGTATTAATATAAATATAATTATTTTTTTTCGCATAAGCTCCCCACACACATAAATCTATTATAACAATTGTATTATAATGATGTTGCAAATGCAACACACAATTTCAACAATTATTAAAAATTAGCCATGTGTTTATTTCTTTAAATCAGAGCTGAAATAGCCGACTATATATTTAAAATCTGAAAGTGCTTCATCGACAGTCATTGTTCTTACGATGTTGCCGCGTTTATTTTTTACGGTAACTGTATTGTTCTCAAGGTCGACATCTTCCAGAACATAGACGTGGAATCTTCTTCCGTCAACTTTTTTAATACCGCTTCCTATAACAAAACTGTGTTCTTTATCTTTGTCCATTTTTTCGAATAGTTCCATAACCTCTTTTTTGTAAGGTTTTAGATTAAGATTTAGTGATGTTTCAGCAATATTAACAGTTGGTTCAATACCTGTTAAGGTTTTCATAAAATGAGATGGAAGACTGTTTTCAAACGAGAATGTTTTTAATTTGTCAGATATTCTGCAAATCCATGGTTTAGCTTTATGCTTATTCTCATATTCTGCAACAGAAATATCCATACTTCTTAGGATTTTGTTCGGCTGATGTTCGTATACGCTTTCATAACCTGCAACAGCTTCAGATGTTGGTATTGAGTACTTTTCCGTATCAGTTGGGGTGTGCAGATAACAGTTTATAAGTTCCGGATTGTCATCATCATATTGCAGTTGTTCTTTTAAAATAGCTCTGCCGTTTTCTGTTTTGGATAGAGTATCCATAGTAGAACAGATATAGCAGTCGCTAAAATACTGTTCAGCAGTCTGAAGCGAATCTAAATCTTTATCAGAAACAGCTGCTTTAAATGGAGCACTAAAATTACCAAACCTACATTGCATATTTATATTAAAACAAAATGTTAGAAAAAATTGCTAATGTGCCTGTTTTTTATCTGTATTTGTGCCGGCTCTATATCCGCAGTAAGCAAAAATAGCCGGAAGCGCTTTATCAATATGTAAGCTTTTTATAATCGGGAATTTAGCAAGTGTAAGGGCTCCAACAACATCATCTGCGTTTGCAATACAATCTTTTAAGTTTATTTCTCTATCAGGGACTCTATCTTGAGGGTCAACGATTTTGTTTGATATCTCTGCAGCACCAAGCATACCGCCTATTAACCCAATTGATGTAGCCGCAAGTTTACCAAGATTATTATTTATTTTTTTACTTTTTTCACAAATTTTTAATCCTGCACTTACGGCTATGGTTGGAATTGTCGCATTAAAGAATTGAAAAATCCCTTCATTAACTTTTTGTCTTTTTACTTTTTGTGATTGACCGATTGTTCCTGCCGCAGTACCTGCAATAATTGAAGAACTTGATAAAATAAACATATCAACTGCTTTATAATCCATTTTTAATAAATTAGTTACTTTTCGTTTTTTTGCAAGAAGAGCTAAGGGTACTACTGTCCCAATAGTTGCTCCAATAGCTGCATTTATTTTAGTTTGCGTTTCTGTTTTCATGCGAATAATTTTGAATCCTTTTCTAATAAATCCAGCTCATCGATTTTTTCTAAAATATCTTCTACCTGTATGCTTTCAATACAAGGTGCATATAAATCACCTTTCTTCAAAAGAGGGCATTTTTTCTTCCAACAATATTTACATTCAGTTTTCGGCTCAATAAAGTATCCGTTTTCTCCATAAGGTTTTATTTTATCAGGTGAAGTAGAGCCCAAAAGTTGTACCGTAGGTATATTGTACGCTGATGCAATATGAATAGGTCCTGAATCGCCTGAAATTACTAAGTCTGCTTTAGATAATAATTCGCATGTTTCTTTTAAAGAATGTTTTCCGGATAAAATAATTGTGTTTTTATCTGCTAGTTCAAGGTGGTACCTTCTTTCATGAAGGCTTCCTGTTATAAAGATAGTTCCGCCATAAAGGCTATTTAATTGTTTACTTAACTCTTTCCATTTTTGAAGGTTCCAAATACGACCTTCTCTGTTGTTATTATATTTACTACCGGGATTAAGTATTATATGAGGTTTTGGATATTTAGATAATAAATTTGTTTCATTTTTAGAAAGTTGAAGTCTATCCGGTAACGTTATGTCCTCAATAACTTTTTTTGCTGTATTAAAATAATTCTCAACCCATGAAGTTCCTTCATAACCTCTAAAAACTATTTTCTTTGCTGCTGAAAAGAGAGCAATTAAGTATATTTTTATTGTATGACTTAGTCCGATAATTAAATCATATTGTTCTTTTTTTAGTAATTTTGCAGTCTCTAAAATCTTACCGTTATATTTGATTGTTTTATCAACATCAGGGCAAAGTTCTGTTAAAACAGCATATTGAGGTAATGTTAAATAATGGATAATATAATCCGGATGTTGTGCTTTGATTGCTTTTGGAATAATCGTTGTATGAACTATATCACCGATTGCACCAAATTTTATTAGTAATATTTTCTTTCTTGACATGTTAACCTCAGATTGAGTTCCCATGTTAAGAATACAAAAAGAATGTTAGTTTTTTATTAGCTCAGTCGGGCAATTTTTATAATTGTTCCATTATTCACATGGCTAATTATTTCTATTTCCCAATTATGTAATTCAATAATGTTTTTAACAATAGCCAATCCTAATCCCGTTCCGCCGCTTTTTCGACTGCGCGCTTTATCTACACGATAAAATCTTTCAAAGATTCGCGGAACATGTTCTTCCGGAATTCCGATACCGTAATCAATAAATTCTATACTTGTATCTGTTAATACAATGTCTATTTTATCGGATTGAGAGTATTTAATTGAATTATTGATTATGTTTGAAAATGCTGTGGTTAATAACTCTTTATCACAAAAAGCATTATAATCTTTATCCGGGTTAAAACATATATTTACATCGCAAATGCCTTGTATATTTATAGCATCATTTATAATATCGTTTAAAGAATAGTTGTTAAATTCTTTTTTAGTATTAGTTTTTTCTAAATCTATCTCAGACAGGTTAAGGATATCGTTGATTAGTTTGTTCATATATTTTGTTTGAAAACTAATGATATTCAAGCATTCACGATTAGTTTGAGACAGTTTTTCATTGTCATCTAATAATTCAACTGCAGAATTTATTGCCGTTAATGGAGTTTTTATTTCGTGAGAAATATTAGAAATAAAATCTTTTCTGTAATTATCAAGTTGCGTCAATCTTTGAATCTGTTTTTTTAAGCGTAAGGTCATCTTTTTTATTGCAGACGTTAATTCTGATAACAGTGCGATTTTCGGTAATTCAATCTCTGTATCAAGTTCTCCGTTAGCTATTTTAATTACACTATCTTCAAGTTTATTAAAAGTGTGCCTTATATTATAGAAGATATGTATTAAACTTCCTATAAGTATTGCTATACACACACAGAAAAAGGCAATTATATTCTTCTGCCCTTTTATAATTGAGCTGATAACATATTCTTGTGAGAGTGATATTTCTACATAATATTTTGTATCATTTACATTAATTTCACTAATTTTTTCTAACCGTTTATCGTGAAAGGAATGCAGATATAAATCCCAGATATTTAGTAATTTATAAGTTCTGCTGTCATCTTCACCAATTTTAGAGTTAGTATTAGAAAGGGAAGATGCTATAAGTTTTTTATCTTTATCAAATATCTGAAAGTAAAAATCTTCGTTATCTTTAAAATCAGAGGTATATTTTTGAATAGATTTAAAATCTTTCTTTTTAAGAAAAGGGGTTATAACCCACTCAATCTGCTTTTTAAAAATATCTATCTCGTCGGTTTCTTCTTTAATGTATGAATTGTTAAATTGAACAATATTATATAAAGAAATTCCTACAAAAAATAATCCTGTTATAAGAATAAGCAAAACTCTGTTTAGCCAGAATATATCACGTTTTTTCATTTAATTACTTCCCTTTAATTTATAGCCTACGCCTCTTATAGTTTCTATGTTTGAACCAATGGTGCCGAGTTTTCTTCTTAAGTTGAGAATTTGAACATCCATAGCTCTTTCAGAGACGTTGAATCCGTCATCACCTCTTAAGTATGATAGCAATTGTGCTCTGGAGAAAACTGTTCCTACGTTACTAAGAAATATTTTCAATAATTTATATTCAAAGTTTGTAAGAATCACTTCTTTATCATCAATTTTAACTGTTTTTGTATTATCGTTAACTGTAATATTTTCGTAATGCAGGTAATCGTTTTTTAAAAGGTTTTTCAAATGCGCTTTTATTCTTGCAAGCAAAATTTTGTTACTAAAAGGTTTTGGAATATAATCAATGGCACCGTTTTCAAGACCTTGAACAATATCTTCTTCCATTTTCTTTGCTGTGAGCATAATCACCTGTATTGAATTTAAGAACTCATCGCTTTTAATTGTTTTACATAGTTCAAACCCGTTGATATTAGGAATCATAACATCTAAGAGTACTAAATCAGGTTTGTTTTCTTTTATGAGGTTTAAGGCTTCTTTACCGTCATAGGCTTTACGTATATTAAAATATCCGTCAGAAATCAGAACTAATTCAATAAGCCGGTTAATTTGCGGTTCATCTTCCACTATTAGTATTTTTGCCTGCTTAATATCCATAACCGCATTATATCAAAGATTTAACTTTTTCGTAAAGAGAGTTGTTATAAGGAACATCTATATTGTATTTGTTTGCGAGTTTTAGTACTTCTTCTCCAAATAGTTCAAACTCCGGTTTTCTGCCGTTTTCAATATCTTGAAGCATAGATGTTTTGCCATCAGGAATCATTTCGTTAAGATATTCAAAACTGCTTTTAACTAAGTCCAGTTTAAGACCGATAGTTCTTGCAATATTATTTATTTCAGTAGAGATAGCTTCTATTTGTTTAATACAGTCTTTACTGTTTTGAATTTGCTCAAAAGTATAACCTGTAACTGCTGATATTTGGTTTACACAACAGTTAAAACAAAACTTCTTCCATAACGCCTCAATTATATTTTCAGAGTGTTCGTTATCCAAGTGTATACGATTAAAGAATTCTTTTAATAGATTAGTTTTTTGAGGGTTATTTGCTTTATCTCCCCAAACTATTTTTGTTACACCGTCGTGAATAACGTTGTTGCCTGTTCTTGTTATAGTATGGCAAATAATATAAGAATGGATTATTTGCTCTTCATTGAAATAGTTACTTAATATCTCTTCCGATGAGATTCCGTTAATAAACGACATTATTATAGTATTTTCATTAATAAACGGTTTTATTTGTTCAATTGCGTCATTTAGCCCGTTTGATTTAGTTGCAATAATAACCAAATCCGGTTGAAAACTCTCTGTTGGCAAAATATATTTAAAATCACAAGCTTTACCGTTTAATTCACGTGGAGTTTTACGATACTTTTTTAACCGTTCATTATTAACAAGTACTCTTAAATCAACATCAGCGTTATTTAAAAGGTTAGCGTAAACAGTTCCGACTCCGCCCAGACCGACTAAAAGTACTTTATTTATCTTGTTTTGATAATAGTTCATTATAAATCTCTATCGTACTGATACATATTTTAAGGTTTCTATCTGTAAGGCTGTTGATAGTTATCTTATAGCATTCTAAAAGCGCTTTATCCAGTCCGTTTTCTAAGAATAATTGAGGTCTGATTCTATCAATCATACATTGAGGTCGGGTTTGGGGCTCAATCTTGTCCGCGATAAAGATAATTTTTTCAAAATCGCTCATATCAAGTTTACCAATAGTGTGCCACCTTATAGAAGAAAGAATCTCTTCATCTTTAATCCCGAACTCAGTTTCGGCAACATAAGCTCCTACAGGTGCGTGGTATGTTTTAGGGTTAATCATCTCACATTCATCTATTTTAAGGTGAGAATGAATTATGTCTAAAAGCTTTTCGTTTGAGAACCCCTTGGCACAATCATGTAAAAGTCCTGCAAGGTAGGCTTTTTCACTATCCAGTCCAAACATTTCCGCAAGTTCTTTTGCCGTTTTTGCAACTGCCATAGTATGTATATATCTTTCTTCGGAAAGGTTCTCTTTTAGCCAATTACATATATAATTCATGCTCTTTTATATACTCCATTACCTGCGGAATTTCTAAGTTTTTGATTGATTCACCGTGTTTAAGATTATCTCTTATTTTAGTAGATGATACGTCTCTATACTTCATTGGCGCAAACTCAAAATCGTAACCTTTTTGCTTCAAATAATCGAAATTAGACTTATTAAAAGAGTTTGTTCTCGGAAATATTATGAAATGAACAAGGTCTTTTAATTTTTCAGCATTATACCAGCTTTCAATCTTTTCAAACGCGTCTGTTCCTATAATAAAATTGATTCTTTCTTCAATATTCAAGTCTTTTTTTAATTTAACAACGGTATTATACGTATAAGAATTGCCGTTTGTTCTGTATTCGATATCGCTAATATTTAGAAATGGAATATCTTTTATAGCGAGTTTAACCATATTAAAACGGTGATTTGCAAGCGTTTTATCAAGCTTTTTATGGGGCGGAATATATGCCGGGATGAAAATTACTTTATCAAATTTGTAATATTCTTGTGCAAATTTCGCGATTTCTAAATGTATTTTATGAATTGGATTGAATGTCCCTTGATATAAACATATTGTCATAAAGTACCACCTAAAAAAATTTTAGCACGAAAAGAAATAAATCAAAGGGTCTAGTCTATATGATTGAAATTTTATGTTTTTATTGAAAAAAATATCTTCTTATGCTATTGTAATCGAAGTTAGTGTGTACTATTATTATAATGGGTGAGGTTATGAAAAGTTCAACATTAAGAAGATCTAATATAACAAGAGAAAAGATTGCTATGCTAAGTGCATTATCTGATTATAATGCATCTAAAGGACGCAGCAATGTTAATATAACAGACAAACAAGCTGAACTTGATTTGTTATGGCAAAACTTTAAGGTTGCAGCTACTCCTGAAAATTCACCTAAATCATACTATGTATTCGGTTTTATTTCAGGTGTAATTGTAGCTGTTATTGCTATGACATTATTCAATTTTGTATTCGGTTCAATGACTTTGAGTGATATGAATGTCCGTTCTTCAAACAAACCAATGGAGAATGTTAAATTCACATTCGTTCCTGCTGACAAACAGCCTGTGCAAGAAGTTGAACCTGTTTCACAGGATAAAGAATATGTTGTTCAATCAGGTGACAGCTTAGAAGATATTTCTATGAGGTTTTACGGAAGTTTTGATAATGCTAAATTGAAATCTATTCAAGAAAAGAACAACTTACCGGATTTGAATTCTATCAAAATAGGTCAAAAACTTATTATTCCTATGCCTCAAAATAAGCAATAATCAAATAATTTTGGGGAGAGTGTATGAATTTAGAAAACGTTAAAAAAGTTGATAATGAGCTTTATAGCTATATTGTAGATGAATTTGAAAGACAACAATCAAATATTGAGCTAATCGCAAGTGAAAACTTTACATCTTTGGCTGTAATGGAAGCTTGCGGTTCTGTTTTAACAAACAAATATGCGGAAGGCAAACCTTATAAAAGGTTTTATAACGGTTGTGAAAACATCGATAAGATAGAAGAATTGGCACAAAAACGTGCTCAAAAGCTGTTTGGAATGGACCATGCCAATGTTCAGCCGCACAGTGGTGCTCAAGCTAATATGGCGGTATTTATGGCAGTTCTTAAACCGGGTGATAAGGTTCTCGGCATGGACTTATCAAACGGTGGTCACCTTAGCCACGGTTCACCGGTGAACTTCTCAGGATTGTATTTCGATGTTAAAGGCTATGGTGTTGATGAGAACGGTAATATTGACTACGATGACGTTTTAAGACAAGCTAAAGAACATCAGCCTAAACTTATTATTTGCGGTGCAAGTAATTATTCAAAGGTTATTGATTTTAAACGTTTCAGAGAGATTGCTGATGAAGTGGGTGCATATTTATTAGCTGATATTGCACATATTGCAGGTCTTGTTGCTGCAGGTATTCATCCGTCACCGGCAGGTTATGCACACTTTGTAACAACTACTACTCATAAGACTCTCAGAGGTCCAAGAGGCGGTATTACAATGTGTGATGAAGAGTTTGCTCAAATTATTGATAAGGCAGTCTTCCCGGGTATGCAGGGCGGTCCTTTGGAACATATTATTGCAGGTAAAGCGGTTGCTTTATTGGAAGCCTCTACTGATGAGTTTAAAGACTATGCGAAACGTATTGTTAAAAACTCAAAAGCGTTGGCATCAGGATTGATTAAAAACGGTTTAGATATCGTAGGCGGTATGACAGAAAACCATTTGATGACATTAGACCTTACTAAAACCGGAAAAACCGGTAAAGATATGGCTAATGTTTTAGAATTAGTTGGTATAACAGCTAACAAAAACACTGTTCCTAATGATCCGCAAAGTCCATTTGTTACAAGCGGTATTCGTCTTGGAACGGCAGCAGTTACAACACGCGGGTTTGATGAAGATGCTATGGCTGAAATCGCAGATATTATTGCGAAAGCTATTGCAAATTCAGACAATAAAGCTGTTTTAGATGAATTAAAATTAAAATCTAAAGCTTTATGTGATAAGTTCCCGTTATATAAATAAAATAGTGAGGATAGAACAATTTTAATTAAGTTACCTGAATCAAATATAATCGGAGCAATAATTTCATACATATTAGGTGTGTTTATAGTACCTTTTGTTATTGCGTTTTCAAAAAAAGAAGGTTTAGTTGACCTTCCTAACGAAAGAAAAATCCACAAGATTCCTGTTTCGAGAATTGGCGGGGTGGCTATATGGTCAAGTACGGTCTTAACATTCTTATTTTTGGTCTTGTTAAGCTATTATCCTTATGGAAGCCTTGTTTCAGGAATTCTTCTCGGTGGTTCATTGATGTTCTTGCTGGGTCTGGTTGATGATATTTATAACCTTGACGCTAAATTTAAGCTTCTTATTCAGATTTTGATTGTTACACTTGTATACTGCTTAGGGGTTAAATTTGATGCGATATTTAATCCGCTAAACCCTACTGGAAGTGTTATTCAACTTGCGCCATGGGTTTCTTATCCTTTGACATTGTTATGGATTGTAGGCATAAGTAATGCAGTAAACTTCATTGACGGTGTAGACGGGCTTGCAGGTTCTGTTATTACAGTTAACGCTGTTGCACTTGCTATAATTTCGCTTGCAATGACTCCTCCTAACGCTATCAGTGCTTTGATTGCCTGTATTTTAATGGGTTCTATGCTTGCGTTTTTAACGTTTAACTTTAACCCTGCAAAGATATTTATGGGTGATTCCGGAGCGTTATTCTCAGGGTTTATGCTCGCATCGTTATCTATTACGGGTGTTATGAAAAGCTCTACTCTGGCTATTATATTACCGTTTATCGTACTTGCGGTACCTATTATGGATATTACCTTCTCAAGTTTGAGACGTATTTTAAAGGGTAAGTCACCGTTTGTTGCGGATGCGGAACATATCCACCACAAGTTGTTAAAAGCAGGGTTTTCACAAAAATTTACAGTGGCTATAATGACCTTTATTGCTGTACTTGCAGGGGGTATTGCGACTCTGTTTGTTAATGTTTTAACCATTAAACACTATGTTTGTTATATACTTATTGTTATAGTTTTAATGTTAGTACTTAGTTTGTTTGATATTTTTACCAAAAATAACAAATAAATAACTAAGGGGGAATATGGATAAAACATTGAATATATTTGAAAACACTATCACACGTAATAAAGTTGATTATTGTCCTGACGATTTAAGAGAGGACTTAGATACATCAGCATTACTTGCAAAAGCTTCTGTACCTTATTCTCACAGAAGAATCGCTGAAAAGTATGTTTTGATGAAGTCTATTTGTACGTTTCAAGTAGTTCAACCTAGAATTACGAATGTTGAAGCTAATATGTTGGCTAAATATTCTTTCAGAACACTTGAAAATACTACTATTTCTCAAGTTAATAAAGAAATTTCTCAGTTGAAGAGCTGGGCAGTATCAATGAATGACGAATTGAGAGCCGATTCTGAGACCTTGTTAAAGATAAGGGTTAAAGAACTTAAGTTTATGCTCTCAAATAATTACACTAAAAAGACTAATGAGATGTACAAAGGCTATGAAGCCTTAGAGACATACTTAACTAATATTCCAAAAAAAAGGAGTTAATTTAATTAACTCCTTTTTTTATTACTTTATTTGTTTTCTTTCAATCCGTATGTTATTGCGGACGCTATCAACAAGCATAATGCACCAATATAGAATGAGTATTCATAATGGTGATTTAGTCCGCCGTCTATAACAGAAATGTTAATAATCCAACCGACAAGGGTACATACAAATACTTGCGGACCTGCAATAAAGATATTAAATATACCCATAACAGAACCTTCTGTACCCGGTTTTATGTACTTGCTGAGCATTGCAAACGGTAAAGCGCAAACACTTGCCCAGCCGATACCTGATAATGCCATAAAGCAAAGTACGGCTGTAGGATTGTGTCTGAATAATGCTAAACCTAAATAAGCGATTGCCATTGAAACCATTGATATGATATGGACTTTTTTGTTGCCGTATTTATTTGCAAGTGTCCCGATTGGAATAGCGATAAGGAAACAAACGAGGTTAAATATAGCTAAACCTATCATTGCAAAGTTTTCAGCGTTAGGGTTTGAAACTCCGTCAGGAACGTTGTATACGGTATGAATAGCAAATGCTGAGAAATAAATCAATAAGCACATCATACCAATCCAGGTAAAGAACTGCATTGTACAGATTCTTGCAACTTCAGGTGAAAGCAAGAAGAAGTCTTTTAGTTTTTCACCAAATGATTGTTGTTCTTCGTTTGATTCTGTATTGTTATTAAGCGAACTTTTTTCTTTTATTGTCATACAAGTCCAAATCATTGCAAGAACAAAAGCGATACCGGCCATAGCAAACTGTGCATCACGCGGCATTTGGTAGTTGAAGAACTGTTTAAGCATAGGAGCAATTAACATTGCAACAACAGAGCCAAGTCCGATAGCTAAACTTATATAAGAGTTTGCCTGAGCGTGTTGTTCACGAGGTACAACATCCGGAATCAATGAGCGGTAAGGACCTTGTGCGATATTGATACAAGCATCAATAATCCAAATCATAATAGCTGCAACTAAAACGCCGCTCCAAGCCGGGAAGTTGATATGTAATAAATTGCTTATAAAACCTGAAATATTAGCTGAATGCGGGAATGCCCACAAAGCAATAGCAGTAATTATTGCACCTGCAAGCAGATAAGGTCTGCGACGTCCGAATCGTGATTTCGTATTATCACTAATAACACCAATCATTGGCTGAACAATCATTCCTGAAAACGGACCTGCGAGCCATATTAAGCTATAAATAAGCGGTGTTGCTCCTAAACCTGATAAAACAGGTTCTGATAGGGCAATTCTCATTTGCCAGGCAAATTGTAACCCTAAAAACCCTAATGCAAAGTTTAGAAAATTCAAGGTTGTAAATCGTTTTAAAGTGTTCTCTTCCATAGTTCCTATATATTCTCCATTAACTCAATATTGCACCTTTAGGAACTACTGTGATGCCGTTTTCGGACACATAGAACCCTCTTGCAATATCCTCTTCTCTATTAAACCCAATCTTCATATAAGGCGGTATATCGACGTATTTGTCAATAATAGCCCTTCTTATTTCAGCGTGTCTACCGATGTTTACTTTTTCCATAAGAATTGATTCACTTACCTGTGAATAACTGTTAATTCTTGCTTCAGGAGAAAGAATACATCTTGAAAGCGCACCACCGGATACGATACAGCCTTCTGATATCATAGAATCTGTTGCCATACCAACCCTATCGTTATCTCTCCATACAAATTTTGCAGGAGGACAGTTACGGTTGAATGTTCTTAACGGCCATTCCTTTGAATATAAGTTAAGTTCCGGTTCTGTATCTAACAAATCCATATTAGCTTGCCAGTAAGCGTCAATGTTTCCTACGTCACGCCAATAACCTTGTTCACGTTTTGTTATACCCGGGAATGTGTTATCGTTAAAGTTATATACCATAACTTTTTTCCCTTGATTAAGCAGCATTGGTATAACATTTTTACCGAAATCGTGGTTAGAATCTTCTATAACAGCGTCCTGTTCAACAGCGTCAAGAAGCACATCTTTATCAAATATATAGTTACCCATAGATGCAAGACACATATTAGGATTACCGGGTATGTGCTGAGGTCTGAATTGAGGTTTTTCTATAAAGCTTGTAAGCTGCCAGTTCTCATCAACTTCCATAATCCCGAATTCTGATGCTTCTTCAATCGGTATCGGAATTGCTGAAATAGTTAATGCCGCTCTGTTTCTTTTGTGGAATGTTCTCATTTGAGAAACATCCATTTTATAAATGTGGTCTCCGCCAAATACACAAACAAATTTAGGGTCTTCATCGATTATGTGAAGTTTATTTTGATAAATAGCGTCAGCAGTACCTTGATACCATGCATTCCCTGTTCTCATCTGTGCGGGAACTAAATCTACATACTGGTCAAGGAACGGTGAGAGTGTCCAACCTCTTGAAATATGCTGGTTTAGCGAGTCTGATTTGTATTGAGTAATAACCTTTATTTTATAGATTCCTGAATTGATAAAATTATTCAAAACAAAATCTATAATTCTGTATCTGCCACCAAAAGGAACGGCCGGTTTTGCCCTATCTTTTGTTAATGGATAAAGACGTTTGCCTTCTCCGCCTGCTAATATCATCGCTAAAGTATCATTTGCTGACATATAGTACACCTCTTTCCCTATTTTATTATATAACATTTTAAAAAATTTTGCACGAAAAATTTTGTTGACAAATAATTAATGACATGCTATTATATCTGTGGGGTAAATGTATGTTATATGTGTCTTGTACAAAGTACAAGACCTTATTTTTTTGTATTAAAAAAGGTGACTATTTAGAAGTCACCTTTTTTCGTGGAATTTAATATTTAACTAATCGAGTATATTATGCGTTTTGAGCGTTGATTCTGTCTTGGATAGCTTTAACAACTTTTGCTACGTTGTCTGAATCAGTTGCATCTTCACCAACTTTAACGCCGTTTACGTTACCGCCTGCAAGGTATTTGTCGCCGTTTACCATAACGATATCGTCAATGTTAACACCGTTTTCTTTAGCGTTTTCAATAACTGCTTTCAAGATAGGAGTTGTGTAGTTTTGGTAAGAATCTTTCTTCCAGAACAACCAAGTGTAATCGTATCTGTCAGCTAATTTTTCAACTAATTCAGGGTTTTCGTTAAGAACTTCCATAACGTTTTCAGAGTTTAACATAGAAGTTGCTGTTTTGATTAAATCTTCGTTATCGTTTTCGATACCGTCTTTGAAAGCTTTAACTGTATCTTTAGCTTGATTAGCTGCAGCTTTTTGTTTTTCAGCTCTTTGAGCAGGGTCAAAGATGTTAGCAACTGTCTTTTGAAGTTCAGTAGTGTTTTCAACACCGTCAGCTTCGTTTGCTCTGATTTCTTCTAAAACAGTTCTGATATCGTAACCTTGTTCAGCAGCTGCTTGTTTGAATGCTGCAACTTCTTCAGCTGAATCGATATAACCGTTACCGTTACCACCGTTTGTTTTATCAGCGTCAATTCTTTTTGCTAACATTGTTAATACAGCGTCTTTATCAGCATTATCACCTGTTGCAGTTGCTTGACCTTTTACGATTTCAGCTTTTAATGCAGTGATAACAGCTTTTACAGAATCTTCATCTAAAGCGTCAGAACCGAATTCAACGTTTTTGTCACCGTCTTTTACATCTCTGCCAACAACATATTTGCCTTCAGAGTTTTTGAATACGATATTAGAAACATCGATTTTTCTTTCAGTTGCTGCTTCAACTAATGCGTCAATAATTTGAGTAGCTGCTTGTTCTCTAACTTTGTTTTCTGAATCAACGATTTTGTTAAGAGCTTCTTCGTCAGAAACAACGTCTAATACGTTTTCTTTTGTAACCATACCAGAGAAGTCTAATACTTCTTCGTTATCGTTGAACCAACCAAATGGGTTGTACCAGTGAGAACTATCTTTGCTTTTGATACCTTCAGCAATTGTTTTTGCTTGGTTTTCGCTTTCAGGTTGATTATTAAGAGCTGAGTTTGGAGTCATAGCTGCGATGATAGCTTCTTCAACAGTTGCTGCTGTTGCGTTAGCTTTATCATAAGCTGCTTCTTGAGTTACTTTATTACTTTTGTAGGTATCTAAGATAGAATCTACATCGATGTTTCTGTCAACAGTTTTGATTTTCTTTTTGAAAATAGACACTTCAGAACCGTCTACATAACCGTTACCGTTACCGCCGTTAGCTTTCTTGTCTACATAAACTGCAAATTGTTTTAGTTGATTAACATCAATTCCCATCTTAAATATCCCCTTAATAATTCCCCGTACTTTATTAAAGTTATTTTTTCTCTAAGAATTGATTTTTTTGTTATATAGTTGTTACATTTCTTAACAAACTAATTATTTTTTCTTGTTCTTATCAGCGAATTCACTGTCCAGACGTAAGAAAACAGGTTTTATATTTTCTTTATCTATCAAGTGCCCGATAGCTAAGTTGTCAGCTTTAACGTCTTGAAGCTTAGTATTAAGATTGTATGATAATTGTGTTGCCATATCTTTAGCGATATTAGGACAATATGGGTAAATTAACGATGTAACAACGCACATTGTATCAAGTACAGATGTGAGTACCTGACCGCATTTATCCATTTCACCGTTTTTAGCCAGAGTCCAAGGTTCGCTGTCGGTAATATATTTGTTAGCTGCATCTACAAGCTCCATAATCTTTTGTGCGGCTTCTTGTAATTCAAAGTAATCAAAGTGGTGCATAACATCTTTAACTGTTGTTAAAGCCTGTTTAGAAAGCTCTGATTCAACCTTGAATTCAGGTTTGATATCACCGTCAAAGTATTTAACCAACATTGATAAAGAACGGTTTAAAAGGTTACCCATTGAGTTTGCAAGGTGAGCGTTAACCTTTTCTTTAAAATCGTTATCTGAATAGTTACCGTCTTTACCGCAAGGAGCAGAGGTTGCCATATAGTATCTGAAAGCGTCCGGTTTATCCAATTCAAACGCTGTTAAAACACTTGTTGGAGAGATAACGTTACCTAATGATTTAGACATTTTAGTCTCATCTATCGTAATCCAACCGTGCGCAAAGATATGTTCAGGTAGCGGTAAATCAAGTGCCATTAAGATACCTAGCCAGTATATGCTGTGGAATTTCAAGATATCTTTACCGATAATATGAACGTTTGCTGGCCAGAATTCTCTGAACTTATCAGAATTACCTTCTGTATCATAGCCTAAAGCTGTTATATAGTTAGAAAGTGCATCTATCCAAACGTATATACCCTGTTCAGCGTCATCAAGTACATCGATACTCCAATCAACGTTTGATTTTGCTCTTGAAACAGAGATATCTTCAATGTTTTCAAGCTGATTCAATACTTCATTTGCTCTGAATGCAGGAATTATAAAATCAGGGTTTTGTTTTATGTGTTTAGCAATAGCGTCTTTGTATTTGGTAAGTTTGAAGAAATAGTTTTCTTCGCTTACAAGTTCCGGTTTCTTTAAGTGATCGGGACACAAACCGTCTTCAGTCAGGTCTTTTTCGTTTAAGAACGCTTCACAGCCACTGCAATACAAGCCTGTATAAGCATTTTTATAGATATCACCCTGTTCAACGAGTTTTTTGAATATTTTTTGAACGGCAGAAACGTGGTAATCGTCTGTAGTTCTAACAAAATGAGAGTATTCAAAGTTTAATGCCTTCCATGCGTCTTTGAATTGTTGAGAGTTTTCATCACAAAGCTCTTTAGGTGTTATTCCTCTGGAAGCGGCAGTTTTTTGAATCTTTATACCGTGTTCATCCGTACCGGTTAACATAAAAGTATTGTCACATCTTTGTGTAAAGTGTCTGTATATAACATCAGAAACAATCTTTTCATAAGCGTGACCGATATGTGGAGCTCCGTTAACGTAATCTATTGCTGTTGTTGCATAAAACTTATTCATATTTAAAACCCTTCCCTTATAATTTATTATTAATTTATCACAAACAAATCTTTTAAAGAAGTGTGCTATACTATATATAAATATTAGGAGGTTTTAATGAAGCGAATTATATCATTCTTGTTTATAATATTTTTAGGTATAACACCGGTTTTGGCTAAGAATACACAATCGGGCTGGCAAAATGATTTACGGTCATTGTTCCTAAAAAATCAGTCCATAATCTATACTATTAATATAAGAACATTTAATGCTAAAGACACCAACAAGAACGAAATAATTGATGAGGGAGAAGAAAGCGGCAACTTTATCAATGCTATTGAGAACCTTGATGAGCTTGTAAGAATGGGGATAAACACGATTCATGTTCTTCCGATTACTCCTGTAGGTAAGATTAAGGCATTTGGAACAGCGGGTTCTCTATATGCGATTACTGATTTTCAATCAGTTAATCCTCAGCTTGTATCACCAAAGTCTTCTTTATCAGCTAATGAGCAGGCAAAGAAATTCATATCTGAATGTCATAAACGTAATATCAGGGTTATCATTGATTTACCCAGCTGTGCTGCTTACGATATGTTTGTTGAACATCCTGAGTATTTTGTTAAAGATGAGAACCAAAAAGCTGTTATTCCTCTTGATTGGAGCGATGTAAGACTGTTTAATTCCGGTACGGAAGAAGCTCCTAATGAAGAGTTGCTCAATTTACATAAAAAGTTTATTGATTTTGTTATAAGTATACATGCTGACGGGATAAGAGCTGACGTTGCGGGGTTAAAACCTGCTTCCTTTTGGAAAGAATTGATTAAATATACACGAGCAAAAGATTCGGAGTTTTTATTCTTAGCGGAGTCTTCTCGCGCATGGACAACTCCTGTTTCTAAATTTGCTTTGTGTGTACCGTCTGAAAAACTCTTAGAAGCCGGTTTTGACGGATATTTGGGCAGCTATTTTAACCTTAAGAACTGGAAATCCTCTAAGGAGTTCTTTAATAATGTGAACGAGGATTTGAAACTATTTAAGAAATATAAAGAGCCTAAGAGTGTTATAGGTGCGTTTGCAAGTCACGATGAACTCAGTCCTATACTTGTAAATGGTGCTGATTATTCGAAGATGATTCTGTGGCTTAATACAACACTACCTTTGAATCCTTATTATGTTGACGGTTTTGCAACAGGTGACACATATAGTTATCAATGGGCAAATAAGCCGGCTGTAAATTCACAGACAGATGATGATTATTATTTTACTCATAACGGTAAGCTTGATATATTCAATTTCTCAAGAAGACCACACGGTGAAGATTATAAATTATATGAAGAGTTTGTGCTTGCAAATAAGTTTAAAAACTACTGCTTAACAGAGCTTAGCAATGCGTCTTTTGTACCGTTAAAGACATCTTGTCCGAATGTTTTTGCTTATGCAAGAGTTTGTACAAACTACAGTGTGATTGTTTTTGGTAACCTTGATTTTGATAACCCGCACGATGTTGTTATAAAAGTGCCTAAATTAAAACAAAATTCGCGTATAATAAACGTTAGAGTTAACCATAACGTGAAAAATGAATACTTAAATAATAAGATTAAAACAAAGCTTGATAAAGGTGAAATACAGGTACTGGTTGTTAGAAATCTGGTGTTCTAATGCTAACTTATTTTGTTGTTGCGATTAGAATATTTTCAAACGCTTTTGCTAACCTTTTTCAAAAGAAAGCCGTTGAAACAACACCTTCACTTACTGTTAATTTATACTCCTACCTGATTATGAGTATAATCTGCCTCGTTCCTGCGATGTTTGTTGATTGGAGCAGGTTTAGTATTGAGTTCTGGGGTTATGTAATCCTTGCAGGGCTATTGTGCACAATAGGAACGGTTGCACTGATTGAAGCATTAAAGATTGGCGAAATCTCTCAACTGGCTCCGATAAATTCTTATAAAGCTGTTATAGGATTACTTAGTGCTTTTGTACTATTACACGAAGTACCTACCGTTAAAGAGTTTATATGTATCGTTCTGATTGTTATAGGAAGTTATTTTGTACTTGAAGACGGAAAAACAAAGTTCTCTTTAAAAACATTCTGGAGAAAAGATATCAGATTAAGGTTTTTTGCTCTTTTTTGTACAGGAATTGAGGCTTCTATATTGAAAAAGATTATTATAATGTCGGATTATAAAATATCTCTTATTTTATGGTCGTTTAGCGGTTTATTATGTTCATTCCTTTGCTGTTTAATCAAGCCTCCTGAATCAAAGCAAAAACCTAAGGTTTCTAATGTTTTTATGATTGCGATTATGCTTTTAATTATGCAGCTATCGACAAATTATGTCTTTTCAAGGCTTGATGTCGGAATATCTTTAGCGTTGTTTCAATTATCATCGCTTGTGGCTTTATATTTTGGCTACAAAGTATTTCAAGAACATAATATTATCAAAAAGTTTGTCGGTACAGTTATAATGCTTGTTGGTTCAACATTTATAATATTGGGTTAAAATGTTACTTCCGGCTCTTCATAATCAATGTAAACGTATGCATTGAAGTCGATACACCCGTATATAATCTTCATTTTATGCTCATTAACAGGTAATAGCTTTGTAAACTGAATTGCCGGCTCATTGAAGTCATCATCTGTCTCTCTCGCCGGCAGCTTAGCTACAAGATTGTGCGCCTGATAAAGTAAGATGTAGACTTTATCATCCTGTTTTACACCTGTAACTTTGTAATAACCTCTATCAATGAATTTGCCGTCTGATACAAAATCTATAGGGATACTTATCAGTTCACCTTCTTCAAACTCTTGTTGAGGAGCTTGCGGAGTTATTTCATCCTTATGTGCATCCATATCAGGAGTTAAACTGGAGCCTTTAACTTTTCTGATAGCTTTTTCTCTTGCTTTAGCTTCTTTTTTCTTTTTTTTAGCTTGAAGTGCGTCCATTGTCTCTTCAAACTGTTTGTTAGTGATTGATTTTTGACCGTCCCAGGCATTATCAATATTATCGTAACTTGACCAATCTTCTGCAAGACACACCAAATTAAGCGATAAAACAAGGGTTATAACTGTTAGTAAAAACTTCTTCACCATACACTGATATTTTAATTATTTTCAAAAAAAAGTAAACATCTATTTAGATGATACCTTTATTAAAAATAAGCCTGCACAAGCCATAATTACAGACACCATTATCGGAATTGGTATACTGAATAGAAAACTTGTGCAATCAAGCCTTAATGGCTCAATGAATGAGCGTATAATTGCATAAGATATCAAATAGACACCTGAGATAAACCCCGGATTTTTATGTTTTTTTATTATTAGTTTATATAATACAAAAAATAATACCAAATCTAATATAGATTCATACAGGAATGTCGGATGAAAATATTGAAAATTTTCGTATTCAAGTGGTCTAAAATATGGTGCAATATAGAGTTTTAAGAAGTTTTCTGTAGGTTTACCAAATGCTTCTGAGTTAACATAGTTTCCCCACCTGCCAATAGCCTGAGCAAGCGGTAGTGCAATAGCATATATATCACAGAGTTTTAAGAAACTGAATTTGTTTTTTTTTGAAAAGATATATAGCGTTATAATACCTGCAATAATAGCACCGTGAATAGATAATCCGCCGTTACGGATATTTAAAATATTAAGACAATTTTGGGTAAGCAGGCAAAAATACAATCTTGCACCTAAAAGTCCTGCAATAACCAGATAAAACGCCTGTTCATAGACAAATGTTTGGTTATAATATTTTTTTGCAACTTTATCAGCTAAACTTACACCGATAAATATAGCTATTGCAAGGATTATCCCGTAATAATAGATACTATATCCAAATACTGAAAAAGATTGGGTAACGGGTGATACTATCATTATTTACTCCAATACTAATATTCAAGTTTTTCAAGAACTTTTTCAATATCTTTTATATGAGAAACAAGTTCTTCTTTTTTAGAATCAGAAGAGCTCATATCGATATATTTGCTATAATTTGTAATTGCAGATTGATATTTTTCAACCATCAAGTTTTTTTCTTCATCGGAAACAGTATAATTAGCTTTTACGATATTCGTATCTTTGATGTCGTCATGATTATTTACATCAGACATTTCATCTGCTAACGATTCCTGAGCTATAGCAAGTGAATAGTAGTTTTCAGGGTACTTAGAATTAAGTTTAATCGATTTTTCTAATACATCAATAGCTTTTGCAAACTGTCTTGATTCAATATATGCAACACCAAGGTTATAATATGTTTCATACATATTACAATCCAATTCCAAACTTGCTTCCAAATTTTTTATTGCAGCATCATAATCGCCTTTTGCCATAGATAATTCAGCCGCATTATTTAATTCTTGAACTGCTATGTTGTTAATACAAGCGGTAGAAACCACTGCGACGAACAATATAGCGACAATAAAAATTGCCTTTTTCATCTCCTCACTCCAAAATAGTTAGAAAGGTTTAGTCTGGTTAAGCTTTTGTCTCAACTCTCTAAATCTAGCAATATCTTCTTGTGAACGACCTGATTCTTTAAACAACGCTTGAGAAGACGGATGAACCATTAGTACATAGTCCATATGAATTTCTAAGAAATTATATCTTCTAGGTGGTTGTTTAGAGTTTCTTGAGTATATTTCAGCATTTGTTACTGCAAGGAATCTTCTTTCTTTATCGTTCAATAAATCAGTTAATTCTCTGTTTGTATTAGTATATTTTGAAACGTGAACAGTCCCTTTGATATCGTGGTCTGCTGTTAAAATACATACTTCTATTGGTATTGTGTCAACATTTTTTGCCATAACTAAATCCTTTTTTTTAAATTTTATAATAATTTATATTATATGTCCAGTAATTTACAAAATATTCATATTATTAGATGATAGCGCCGTGAGAAGCGTCTTGAACCAGTTTTGAGTATTTGCTTAAGTAACCTGAGGTTGTTTTAAGTTCAAACTCTGCCAGTTTTTTAGCACGTTCATCCAGTTCTGTATCACTTACAAGCAGGTTGAGTTTACGGTTTGGGATATCTATTTCTATTGTATCTCCCTCTTGTACAAGCGCTATTGTACCGTTATTAGCTGCTTCCGGACAGATATGACCAACGCAGATACCGCAGGTGCCGCCTGAGAATCTGCCGTCTGTGATTAACGCAGTTTTTGTACCAAGTCCTTTACCTACAAGAAGCGAGGTTGGTGCAAGCATTTCTCTCATACCCGGAGAACCTTTTGGGCCTTCATAACGGATTACTATGACATCACCTTCTTTTATTTCGTCGTTCTCCAGTGCTTTCATAGAGTCTTCTTCGCAGTCAAAGACACGGGCTTTACCTTTAAAATAATAACAACTCTTATCAACACCTGAAATTTTGATAACGGCACCGTCTTTAGCGAGGTTACCGTATAAAATACCAAGTCCGGGTTCAGTTGTAACAGGATTATCTACAGAATGAATCAAGTCAGAACGAAACTCTTTTACAATATCTTTTGTATATTTACCTGAAACATTAAGAGTGTTTTTATATTCAGGAACTTTTCCATACAATTTACTAATCAATGCACTTACTCCGCCGGCATTATGAAAATCTGTCATTGTAGGTGCTGCAGAAGGGTCAAGTTTAACGATTTGTCTAAGTTTACGACCTAATCTGTCAAAATCGCTTAAATCCAAATTAATTTCGCCTGTATTAGCGATTGCAAGCAAATGAAGTATTGAATTTGTTGAACCGCCGAGCGCTAAATCAGCCAGAATAGCGTTTTCTAACGATTCTTTTGTAATTATATCAAGCGGTTTAATATTTTCTTTTACTAATTCTACAGCTCTCACCCCGCTATCGAACGCAATTCTTCGTTTTTCAGCAGAAACGGCAGGTGCTGTTGCACAGTTTTCAAGACTCATGCCAATAACTTCTGTCAGACAAGCCATTGTATTCGCAGTATACATACCCTGACAAGAGCCACCTGTAGGACAAGAGCGTTCTTCAAGCTCTTCTAACTCTTCAAGGCTTATTTCGCCTGAACGATATCTTCCAATCCCTTCAAAAGTACCTTTAATCATGGTGAGCTTTTTACAGTTACATTCACCGTCGAGCATAGGACCTGCTGTTACAATAATTGCAGGAATATTTAATCTTGCAGCGGCAATAAGCATTGCAGGAGTAATCTTATCGCAATTAGTAAGCAAGACCAACCCGTCGATTTGATGTGCATTGGCAAAGGTTTCGACACAGTCTGCAATCAATTCACGTGAAGGTAGAGAATATCTCATACCGTTATGTCCCATAGCAATGCCGTCGCAAACAGCAGGGACACCGAATACAAACGATTGACCACCGCCGGAGTGGATTCCACGCTCGATTTGTCGTTCTAAATCACGCATTGTTATATGACCCGGTACCATATCGGTAAACGCGCTTGCTATAGCTATAAAAGGTTTATCAATATTGTTTTTGCTAACACCTGTTGCGTATAATAAGCTTCTGTGCGGTGCTCTGGCAACACCTTTTTTTATTTCATCACTTCTCATATATTAATATATCGTCCTTTTTTATTGAAATAATATTCCCGTCTTCATCCCAGTTTAGTTCACCATTAATATTAATACCTAAGTAGTTATAGGTATTATTAATATATTGGATAGTAAACAAATCTTGTTTTATCAATCGCTTGATTATTTGCGGTACAAGCGTTGTACTGCCTGCGATTGTACCTTCTTTAGAGGTTGCTTTTATACCGTCATAATATATAGTAGAATCAGCAAAAACCGTTTCTTTGATATCACTATATGTAATAGGCAATGCGTCGCTAATAAGAATTATTTTATTGATAGGTTTAACTTTAAATATAAACCTTATCATCTCATCGCTAAGGTGCATTCCGTCTGCGATAACTTCTATATAAATATTATCATTATTCAACGCAGAAAGAGCTGTAGAGCAGTCTCTATGAGTAATACCTTTCATAGCATTAAAAAGATGTGTAACGCCGTCGCATTTAGATAAATCTGCACCCTCACAATGACCTGCCTGAACCTTTATATCTTTCGTTCTAAGATAATCTAATAAATCAACATCCAATTCAGGTGCAAGCGTGATGATTTTTATGAACTCGTCTTCAATAAGCTTATAATTATAAACCGTCAAATCCATAAAATGCTCAGGGTTATGGATTCCTTTTCTGTTAGGGTTTATAAAGTTTCCTTCGAGATGAATACCTAAAATATCAGCCATATTAGGTTTTACAAGTGAAGCTGCTTCTTTTATAACGGTTATTTGTTTTTTAAAGTTATCGACAGAATCAGTTACAAGTGTCGGATAGAACCCGCCAACACCATATTTTAGCAATTTTTCGGCAACATCAAGTATCTCTTGAACGGTTGCTTTGTTAAAATCAACCCCAAAAGCGCCATGAATATGTGGTTCTATGATTAACTTAGTTTTCATTATTTAACTTGTAGCTCAAACGCTTTTCTGACTTCTTCTCTGTCGTCAAAATGTATAGTTCTGTCGTTCAGGATTTGATAATCTTCGTGACCTTTACCTGCAACAACTACAACATCGTTTTTACCTGCAATTTTACGGATATATTCGATAGCTTTTCCTCTGTCAGATTCTACAACAACATCATTAACTGATTTAAAACCTGCAAGGATATCTGTAATAATCTGTTGAGGGTCTTCGCTACGAGGGTTATCACTGGTTACAATAACTTTATCAGACAATTCTTCTGCTATAGCGCCCATTTTAGGACGTTTAGTCGCGTCTCTGTCACCGCCGCAACCAAATACGCAGATTAAAGAGCTGTCTTTAGGTGTAATCTCTCTGGCAGCAGAAAGAACATTTTTAAGTCCGTCCGGAGTATGTGCATAATCAACAATAACGAGCGGTTCTTGAACTACAACCTCAAATCTGCCCGCAACACCTTTTATACCTTCTAACGATTTAATTGAAGCGTTTAAGTTTAATCCGTAAGCATAAGCAGTTGTTAGAGCAGCAAGAACGTTATATACACTGAACATACCGTTCATAGAAAGGTTAACTTCATATCTGTTGTCAGGTGTAACACAAACAAAGCTTGCACCTTTTGGTGAGAATGTTATGTTTTCAGCTTTAACATCAGCGTTACCTTTTATGCCGTAAGTGTAAAGGTTTACACCTTCAGGCAATACATCAATAAATCTTTGAGCATAGCTGTCATCTATATTAATAATAGCTTTATCACCTGAATGTAAACGTTTAAATAATAGCGCTTTAGCGTCAAAATATCTGTCCATAGTTACGTGATAATCAAGGTGGTCTTGAGTTAAGTTAGTGAAAATAGCGCAGTTATACTGACATCCGCCAACTCTGTTTTGAACAAGTGCGTGCGAACTTACTTCCATAGAAACGTTTTCAATATGCTCTTCGTCTTTGATAAGAGTAAGTGTTCTTTGAAGCTCAGGAGCCTGTGGAGTTGTATGTTTAGCTTCGTGGTATGTTGAATCAGAAGACAACTTATACCCAAGTGTACCAATTAGTGCACATCTTTTACCTGCAGATTCAACGATTCTTTGTACAAGGTGCGTAACGGTTGTTTTGCCGTTAGTACCTGTTACACCTATTAAGTTAATATCTTTAGACGGTGATTCATAAAATGCGTCCGCAAGCGGTGCAATTGATTGTTCTGTAGAAGCAACAATGATTTGCGGGACATTTATATCAAGCTTTGTTTCACACATAATTGCAACAGCCCCAAGTTCAACCGCATCAACTGCAAAGTTATGACCGTCAACGTGTTCACCGCGCATACAAACAAAGATATCGCCTTTAGTTATTTTTCGTGAATTATAAGAAATCCCTAAAATTTCGGTGTTTTCATCATAGTTTATATATTCTTTAACATTAACGTTCTTAATTAATTCTTTTAATTTCATATTGTCCTTCTTTCTTCCTATTGTTATGATTTTTTATCAGGAATTAAATTCATAATACTTGCCACCTGAGTAGCTACCGAATGGAATATAGGACCTGCAACGGTACTACCCCAAACTTCTCCGCCTTGAGCAGAGTCAACAATTACATATATTAATACCTTAGGGTTTGTAGCAGGTAAATAACCGAGCGCTGATGTATAGTAGTTATTAGTATAACCAATACCGTCTTCACGCGGTTTTTTAGATGTACCTGTTTTTGCCGCAAGATAGTAATTATTCAATTTCAAAGGTGATTTACCAACCTCAATAGCACGACTTAAGAGTTCTGTAACTGTTTTTGCGCTTTCTTCAGACATAACTCTGACTGATTTAACCTTTTTAGCATACTCATCGTCAGAATACTTAATAACATGAGGAGTTATACGAACACCTTTGTTAGCTAAAGCTGAAATAGCCGACACCATTTGAATAGCAGTAACAGATGTACCATAACCGAAACTCATAGAAGCTTTTTCTGATTTACTCCATGTGCTTGGTCTATTAATAAGCCCTGCTGATTCACCCGGTAAATCAATTCCTGTTTTTGAACCGAACCCGAATCGTTTTAGTACAGTATAAAACTCGTTGTTTGTCATCATCATAGCAACATTGATAGATGCGCAGTTACTTGAGTGTTCAAAAAGCTGTACAAGCGAGATTTTACCTCTACCGCCTTTTTTCTTGTAATCGTGGTTTTCTATTGTCCATGTATCAATCTTAATTTTACCGGGGTCATTAACGAGTGTTGAACGGTTAATTTTGCCTAATTCCATAGCAGAAGATACTGTTATAGGCTTAAACGTTGAACCCGGAGGGAAGATATCTGTTAAGGTCCAGTTCTTCATCTGAATCATCGTTGCTGATTTATAGTTATTGGGGTTGTAGAACGGATACACCGCATACGCAAGGATTTCGCCGGTAGTCGGATCCATAACAATAATAGCGCCCCTTTTAGCCTTAAATTTACTAATTGATTTATACAACTCACGTTCACAAATATGCTGTATTGCTGTATCAATCGTTAAAGTTACGTCTTTGCCTTTTTGCGGTTCTACAACTGCTGTAGGGTCTGTATTAAAGTTATAAATAACGTTTCCTGAGGGTGTTTTTTCGATTGTTTTAGCCTCGGGAGCAGATTCTAAAGCTTCTTTTGCCGTATATTCAACACCGGCTGAGATACCGTCTTCGCCTGCTTCCTGGTTATAAAACCCGAGTACATGCGATGCCATGCAACCTTGAGGATAAACACGTTTTGTCTTTTTATCCATAGGTATTTCTATAAGGTTAAGCTTTGCAATAGCATCATGCTGCTCTCTTGAAACTTCTTTTTTTAACAAAATAACGTTAGAGCTTGATTGCTGTAACTTCTTTAATATGACAGAAGGCTGGTCATTCAATATTGGCGCTAATAATGTTGCGAGTTCTTCTTTTGTATGAACTTTGTCGTTAAAGTCTTTAGGCCTGGCATAGACATCATAATATACGGTATCAGTAGCAAGTTTGATACCGTTTCTATCAAAGATGTCACCTCTCATTACAATATTACTATGTCTATATTGACGTTTTGCTCTTGCTCTATAATGTCTAACATCAAAAACCTGTATAAATATAAGGTATATTATTAATGACAGAGCAAAAAACGCCATAAAAATTTGGATTCTAGTCATACGTTTGACACAAATCCTCTTCTGCATTTCTATTTTATCGTTTAAAATATCCTTCCTCACAACTATATTTTATCACAATTTAATAACATGGATAAAATATTACAAGATTTTTATAAAATAAATTTTCAAGCTATTATTGAATTTTAGGCCTTATGTAACGAAATGTAAACAAATATGCAACAAAAAAGGCAATTTTCAAAAACAAAAATACTTTATTATAGTACGAGGATACAAAACACGGAGATATTACAACAATGGGATTTTTGCTTTTACAATATGAATTTCAAAGAGCAAACCGCGAAGTAAATCTTTGTAACCGCAAGACAGTTCGTATTAATAACCAACTGACAAGGGCTACTAAACGAATTGAAAAGATGGAATCAGTTTTCGCTAAGGAAAAGACAGCCCTCGAAAACGATTGGAACAACCGCAGATCAGCAATGACACAAGGTTTGAGCCAAATGGCAATTCAAATCACAAACTCTTGTGGCGGTAACGCTCAGACAGCAGCAGCTATGTTCTCATCACAAATGCAAAACATAGTTATTGCAGGTGTTCCATTAGCATCTTTGGTTGGCGTACCACAAATCAGTATTCCACAAAATGCTACTGCATCTGAAGCAAACTCAGCAATTATGAGTGCAATTAACTCAGCAATTAGTCAGGCTCAACAAATGATTAACACATTAGTTGAACAAGCTAAATCAATCGACGAAGCTTCATTAGAGGCAAGACAAGACGCACAATTACAACCATTATCAGAAAAAGAAGGCGATATCCAAGCAGAACAATCATTGAACGATACATTGACTTCTCTTTGGGAACAACGCAGAGATTCAGCGAAGGAAAAATTACCTCAAGCAATCGAAAATGCAACAGGTCACTTCGGTCTCAAATAATCATAATAATAATATTGATTATCATAATAAAAGCCCGACCGCCAACGGTCGGGTTTTTTATTTGTTATAAATAATTAAAGATTAGTCGTCAGCGTGACCTGCTGTACCTAATACATCAATCATTTTGTGTTTAACTAATTCTTTAACTGCTGTTCTACCTGGTCCCATATATTCACGTGGGTCAAATTTTTCAGGGTGTTCAACAAAGAATTCTCTGATTGTTGAAGTCATAGCCAATCTCAAGTCTGTATCGATATTGATTTTAGCAACACCGTGTTTAGAAGCATAGTTTAACATATCTTCAGGAACACCTTGAGCGTTTGGTAATTTACCGCCGTATTGGTTACATTTAGCAACTAAATCTTGAGGAACTGATGAAGAACCGTGAAGAACGATTGGATAATCACCGAAACCAGCTTCTTTAAGTGCGTCTTTGATTTCTTTAAGTCTTTCGAAGTCAAGTTTAGCTTCGCCTGCGAATTTGTAAGCACCGTGAGAAGTACCGATAGCGATAGCCAATGAATCACAACCTGTTTGTTTAACAAATTCAACAGCTTCTTGAACGTTAGTATATTTAGCGTCTTTCGCATCAACGTTAACGTCATCTTCAATACCTGCTAATTTACCAAGCTCAGCTTCAACTGAAACTCCTCTTTCGTGAGCGTATTCAACAACTTTCTTAGTAACAGCAACATTTTCTTCGAATGAGAATCTTGAACCGTCAATCATAACAGATGAGAATCCGCCGTCGATACAAGCTTTACAAATTTCGAAGTCTGCACCGTGGTCTAAGTGAAGTGCGATAGGTACTGTAGTTGTAGCCAAAGCTGCTTCTACTAATTTAATAAGATATGTTTGATTAGCATATTTTCTAGCACCTGCTGAAACTTGAAGAATGATTGGAGATCTTGTTTCTTCAGCAGCTTCTGCGATACCTTGTAAAATTTCCATATTGTTAACATTGTAAGCACCAATAGCGTAACCGCCAGCTAATGCTTTTTTGAACATTTCATTTGTTCCAACTAATTTTCTTTCGCTCATTATAAGCCTCCTTCTCTAATACCAAATATGATTTAAAATTACTATAAACAAAAATTTTTTACAAGTAGTCGAATTTTGTTAATAAAAATTTTCAAGCTATAAGTGGCTTTTATGGATTATGTAAACAAATGTAACAAATAAATCAACACTTGAAATTGAGCATAGAGTATATACTTTATATATATGTAAGATGTACTAACTAAAGGACGTAAGATGGCAGTCTCAGGATTACTAGCTCAATATCTTGCTGTGAAAAACCAGCTGAACTATAATCAACTCCAACAAACACGTTGGAATAACATGGCCACTGCTATGTCTAAAAAGTTGTCATCTCAATCATCATTGGAAGAGAAATGGCAAAGTAGTTCGGAAGCGTGCTACGACTCTTGGGGACAATCAAAAGCATTCCAGGCAAAAGGAACTGTCTTCCAAGATTCTACCGGCGGAGGACATAAATACTCGCAACAATTAGCCGCTTCATTATACGCAAACGCAGCAGTTCCAAAATTCGATTCAGAGTTGCTTGAAGAATACACTGAATTGGATATGGAATATACTACTATGCAATCAATGTATGATACGCTGTGTACTGAATTGGAAGCACAAGAAGGATCACTCAAAGAACAACTCGGTACAGAAGCACAAGATACGCATCTACTTGGAAGCTAAAACATTCAGCATAAGTGATGCAATAGTCATAGGGCCTACACCGCCCGGAACAGGAGAAATATACCCAAAATACTCTATAACTTCATTAAAATTATTAAAATCTAATTCCCAGTTAAGATCACCGGTTAATTTGTCGTTGGTATCTCTTGATATACCGACGTCGACGAAAACAGCTTTATTTTTAACCATCTTACATCTTACAACTTTTTTTCCTACCGCGGATATTATTATGTCTGCGGTTTTTATTATTTCTTCGAGGTCTTTAGTACGTGAATGGCAGACAGTAACTGTCGCATCACGTCTTAATAACATCTGTACCATGGGTTTACCCACAATATTAGAACGACCTATGACAGCTACGTGTTTACCCGCCACATCAATACCGTATCTATCAAGTAATATCATTATCCCTTGCGGTGTAACAGGATAAAAATAAGGCTCCATACCTATTGATAACTTGCCGACATTCTCCGGAGTGAAACAATCAACATCTTTTTTAGGGTCAATTGCGCATATAACCTTCATTTTATCTATATGTTTTGGGAGTGGCATTTGGACTAATATACCGGTAACATCCGCATCTTTGTTTAAACGGTCAATTTCAGACAGAACAACATCTTCACTTGTCTCTTCCGGCAACTCTATAACAGTAGATGTTATCCCGAGCATATTAGCCGTTTTTTTCTTGTTTCTGACATAAACCTGACTCGCTAAGTCATTTCCTACTAAAAGAACCGCCAAATGTGGTTTCTTATCAAGTTTAGCAACCTTTTCTTTTATATCCTCTAATATCTCGTTTGCAACCTTTTTGCCGTCTAAAATCATATCTGCTCCTGTGGAATATTCAAACGTGGAAAGAATTGTTTGATTGCGTCTTTTACAACCTCTGATTTACGCTCCATAGGACATTCAAGAAGCTTTTCATCAAAAGGAATACTTCCCAATACCTCTAAATAGTGTCTATTTAGCAAGTTACAAACCATATTCATATTCTTATTATCAGTTTTATTTAAAATAACCCCTAATTGTCCGCCAGCAGCATATTTAGCAGAAAATTCTTCAATACGCTTTGCAAGATGAACTGATTCTTCCGTAGGGTTAGCTACAATCAGTGTTAAATCAATATTTGTATCTACTAACTGGTTTAAATACTTTAAGTCAAATTCACAGTCAAACAGTACAAAATCATATCTTTCAATGAGCCTGTTAACAGAATCGTTTATTTGCTGAGTAATCGGACAACGACAGTCTTTTGAACCTATAAACCAAGACACTATCAAATCTGTATAATCATCAAGCGACACAATAATATCTTCTAATGCCCAGTCAATGTATTCAGACTTAGTCATTTGTTGCGGAATACCTGTTTTATACTCGTGTTTACCGCTCCTTATACCATAAATAGTATTTCTTATATCAAGCCCGAAACTGTGCCCGAATTCGCTTGATAAATCGTTATCTAATACTAAAATACTCTTTTCGGGAAAATATTCTCTTAAAATGGCTAAAAAAGACTTTGTTATTGTAGTCTTACCGCTTCCGCTCTTCCCAGTTATTGCAATTTTTACTGTCAATGAATCTCTCCACACCCAAATTAGTTATATATTCTATAATATCAAATATTTAAAAATTTGCAAAGAGCTTTAATAACAGTTTTAAAACGTGAAGTTGTAGGCAAGTGTCTTACGGGGTAGTATGGCTCGTATTCTTTAATAATGTTTTTAGGTAATTCCTTGTCATTATTAAGAATTTCTGCAATCATAATAAGGTAATTATTCTGTTCATCACGGTATTCGGCATCTGTTGCTCTAAAATCTTCATCTGCTTCATAATGAACTAGTGCGTGATATGCAGTAATTATATTTATATCCTGCGAATCCTTAGGGAAGCGCAGGATAGCTTCACGCACAAGCATTTGTCCGGTGATAACCTTTATTATTAAAGCTGCAACATAACGTCTGTCATCCATACAGCCATTTTAACACAAGCTAGTACTTCTCGCAAAATAGCTTAAAGTAACCTTGCGGGTGAGCACAGCAAGGACATTGTTTCGGAGCTTCATTATTGATTAAGATATATCCGCATTTCTTACACATCCATTGCGCCTGATAATCTTTTTTGAACATAGTATCGTTAATCAGGTCCTCATATAACTGTCTATATCTGTAATCGTGATGTTTTTCAACCTCAATAATACATCTGAACAGGTGCGCAACTTCATCAAAGCCCTCTTGTTTTGCTATATCAGCAGAGTTTTTATAGATATGTTCCCATTCATCCTGTTCTCCGTCGGCAGCAGCTTTGAGGTTATCTGCAGTTGAACCTATAAAATACGGATAAGCTGCATCAGTAATATGCTTACCTTCTGATATATGGTTATAAAACAGTTTGGCGTGTTCATGCTCATTTTCAGCAGTATCTAAAAAGACATCTCTAATCTCTTTGTACCCTTCTTTATCAGCAACTTTAGCATAAAATGTATATCTGTTTCTTGCTAAAGATTCTCCTGTAAAAGCGTTTATTAACAACTGTTCAACTGTTTTACTATATAACATATTTAACTCCTTTTTATGTTATATTCAGCAAAAAATAGAACTTTGTTAATTGGTTAGTTGTGCAAGATATCTGGCTAAACCTTCGCCCATAGAAAAACAGGAAGGAATTATTCGTAACGCTGCCTGAGCCTCAAAATCAGCAGAAATACAACGTCCAACAGCAAACAAGTTATCATATTCACAGGATTGCAGTGATTCAATTGGAAGCATATACTCTTGCTCCTGATGTTCAAGAGTAGAGGCGTCTTTGTTATTAGAATGTATGTCTACAGGATAATTTGAGATTAAACAAGGATTAGCAAATATTTTGCCTGATTTTAAATCATCAATTGTATAGATGTATTTACCTTTTATACGCTTTGAAACCCTTACCCCGAGCTCGTTTGCAATTGATGAGATATAAGCATTCTCAAACCCTTTAAAATACTTCTTTAAAAACGTTGAAAGTCTTAGTATACTTGCTCTTGCGTCTATTAAGATCTTCGATGTTGCAATATTATCTTCAGGATTAATGTCAGTATCTGATATTAGTCGAGGACAGTTAAACGCAAGCGAGGAGTGCATTCCAGGGATTGTGAACACTTGAAAATAGTTAGAATCCTCTTCTGTAATAAGCCCTTCTTCAATCCCTGCCTTAAATACAGGCGTAAGAGCCCAGTTTTTACCGCTATCCCACGTATAAGCAGTAGATAAATGTGTCTGTCCGTCTACTGTATAAGAGGTTGTAACCTCACGATTCGGGTCCAGCTCCATTATCCAGTTTGAAAAACTTTTTATGTCAATTCCTGACATAATAAATCTTAAATTCATCGGTTGAAAATTATTTTTTAAATTTTCTAAAAATTCACAATTTAATTTTTCAAAAATTTTTGCATTACCGGTTCCGTCTACAAGAAATAACGTTTCGATATATTCCAATAATAATTTATCGCCTTGTTTAATGTTATCACTATATATCGTTTCGTTACAGTTTGATAATTTTATTGCTTTTACATTACTGTTTAAAGTTTGTACATCTGCAATTTTTGTATTAAATAGAACTGTTACATTAGCTTCTTTCATCATCTTATCAAGCACAATCTTCATAAGTTCAGGGTTAAACCAGCCGGAATTGCCGTCAGGGTAGGTGATTTGCCCGCCTATATCGTGAAGATTTTTCATAAGAGTATTAAAAAATTCGTTATTAATATTATTATCAGAGGTTTTCATTGCAGGTGTCACAAGTGCAGAAGTCATTGTGCCGCCTAAAAACGAGTTTTTTTCAACGAGCAACACCTTTAATCCTAATTTGCCGGCAATGTATGCGCACGCGCATCCTGCGGTTCCGCCTCCGGCGATTATAATATCATATTTCATTTTTACACCTCTTTAAGTATTTTGATGAGTTTTCCAGCGTCGATTGATTCGTTTCATAACATCTATTACGTAATATCTGTTCGTTTGTGGATTCAAGATTTTTATCTCTATATGGAATCCCCGCTTTTGTACCGAGCAAACCGAGTTGTCTTTCCGACAACGGATGTTTAATAAAACCTTCTTTTTTAGCTGCAAAGGTTCCGATTATATTATTCTCAGCGTCTAATATATTTCCTATTTTAAATTTTGCATTAAGCATAGCTGCTCTGACAACAGCAGAAGAATTGTATGTAACAAGCTGTGCTTTATCATCCATAATGTTATACAATGCTTCAAAGAAATCCTGCGACCAGATACAAGGGCACTTCTGAGGAGTAAACCCGTCTAAAAGGATAATATCATATTTGTTAGAGGTTGATTTAATAAACTCTCGAACATCTTCAGCATAAAACTGCAAATTATAACCATTATATTTATCCACAAAATAACGATTCGATATATATTGATAATATATATTATGTAAATAGGTCGATTTATTTTTGTTTTGATAGGATTTATTGTCTAATTTTGATAAAATTTGATGTATTTTCAGCATACATTTGTCAAAAAAGACATGATTTTCATCTTCTCTTAATAAATTTTCAACCTCTACCCCAAACGAACCTCTCAGATTTTTATACAAAACTAAATTTACATCCTTAGACAACCTAAACTGACTTTTCTTCCTTATCCATTTTGTATGTACAATCTTTTTTGCTTCATTATAATTTTCTACATTCTTATATAATTTCTTTTTATTAAATAATCTATCTAAAAAACTAATGCGAGAATTTATAAAAGGTGAAATTTGCATAAGAACCGGATTCGTATCAACGCAATCAATTTTTATATTTTTAAACCCGCGCTTAATTGATTCGTTTAACAAAGCCTTTGTATTATAACCAATCCCGTAACAAATATCCAATACCCTGATACCGTCACTTAATCCTAAAGGTAAAATAAATTTTTCATAAGCCTCAGACAAAGCACCATGAGCTGAATGATATATATCGTCAGTTTCCTCACAATATAACCCAACAGAATTATCATTCGTCATATAAGGTAAAAATTTCTCCATCCAAATCCTCATAAAATTTTATTGGAATATACCTGCTCGATATATTCCAATAAATTATTTTTATACTTTTTCAAAAATTATTTTTTCATCATTATTATCAACGTCAATTAAAATTTTATCGCCATTAATAAATTTATTTGCCAAAATATCTTTTGATAAAGGATTTTCAACAAATTGTCTAACAACCCGTTTAAGCGGTCTCGCACCATATATTGGATTGAACCCTCTTGTAGCCAGAAACTCCTTAGCTTCATCAGTTACAGCAAGGTCTAACTCGCTCTGTTTAAGCAACTGTCTTAATTTCTCTATCTGTATATTGACAATCAGGCTTAATTGCTGTAATGACAAGGCTTTGAAGAATATTATCTCATCAACACGGTTTAAGAATTCAGGCTTAAACCGGCTTCTCATAAGCGCCATAACCTTTTCCTTGGTCTCATCGAAGTTAGATTCAGATATAGCCGCATTTAGAGAGTCTTCAAGCAATATCTCACTGCCTATATTACTTGTCATAATAATAACCGTATTCTTAAAGTCCACAGTTCTACCCTTAGAATCCGTCAAACGCCCGTCATCAAAGAGTTGTAGCATTATATTGAACACATCCGGATGAGCTTTTTCAATCTCGTCAAAAAGCACAACAGAATAAGGTTTACGTCTTACAGCCTCAGTAAGTTGTCCGCCTTCTTCATATCCGACATATCCCGGAGGCGCCCCAACTAGCCTTGCTACAGCGTGTTTTTCCATATATTCACTCATATCAATACGGATAAGTGCGTCCTCATCGTTAAACATAAATTCTGCCAATGTTTTAGCCAACTCAGTCTTACCGACCCCGGTAGGTCCCAAGAAAATAAACGTACCAATAGGTCGGTTAGGGTCTTTTAACCCTGAACGAGTTCGTCTGATAGAATCCGCAACAATCTCAACTGCCTGATCCTGACCTATCAAACGCTTGTGCAAAAAGTCTTCCATATTCAACAACTTGTCTCTTTCGCTTTCTACAAGCTTATTAACAGGAATATGTGTCCATTTACTAACAATTTCCGCAATATCTTCATCGTCAACCTCTTCTTTTAAAAGCTGATTTTGAAGTCTGTCCTTACCTTGTAACTGTTGCAACTGTTTTTCAAGCTCCAACAGCTTGCCGTACTTAAGTTCTGCAGCAGTCTGTAAATCAGTGTTTCTTTCAGCTTCCGCAATCTTATTTTTAACCTGATTTATCTCGTCTTTTATAGCGGTTTCACTCGTAATAGATTTTTTCTCATTTTCCCATTGTGTACGAAGTTTAGAAACCTTTGCTTCCAATGCGTCGATTTCGCCGCTCAACTTAGCTATTTTTTCAATACATTCAGGGCTTGTTTCCTTCTTCAAAGCTTCTCTTTCTATCTCTAATTGAATCTTTTGTCTGAGCATTTTATCAATCTCTTCCGGCATAGAATCAATCTCGATTCTTAAAGAAGACGCCGCTTCATCAATCAAGTCAATAGCTTTATCCGGCAAGAATCTGTCCGTAATGTATCTATCAGACAACTTAGCTGCAGCAATCAACGCACTATCAAGAATTCTAACCCCGTGGTGAACTTCGTATTTTTCTTTTAAACCTCTTAAAATACTGATTGTATCCTCAACAGTAGGTTCATTAAGCATTATAGGCTGGAATCTTCTTTCAAACGCAGGGTCTTTTTCGATATATTTTCTATACTCATTGATAGTAGTTGCCCCGATAGTTCTCAAAACACCTCTTGCAAGCATCGGTTTAAGCAGGTTACCCGCATCCATAGCACCGTCAGTAGCACCTGCACCGATAATAGTGTGAATTTCATCGATAAACAGTACAATCTGACCTTCAGAATCTTCAACCTCTTTCAAAACAGCTTTCAAACGTTCTTCAAATTCGCCCCTAAACTTTGCACCAGCAACAATTGCACCTAAATCCAAAGCGCATAACTGAACATCTTTCAAACTCTCAGGAACGTCTCCTCTGATAATTCTCTGTGCAAGTCCTTCAACAACAGCTGTCTTACCAACACCGGGCTCACCGATTAAAACAGGGTTATTCTTTGTTCTTCTGTTCAACACCTGAATAATACGTCTAATTTCTTCGTCTCTGCCAACAACAGGGTCTAACTTGCCTTTCTTTGCTAAATCAGTCAAATCCGTTGAAAATTTGGCTAAAGCTTGCATATTTTCTTCTGCGTTTTTGTTATCCACTTTTTTCTTACCTCTTATTTTTTTCATTATTTTTAAAACTTTTGCGTCATTTACATTATAATTTCGCAGCAGTTTTTGTATATCGCTCTCATTCAAAGTTGTCATGGCTAATAAAATAGTCTCAATACTTATAAACTCGTCTTTTAGCTCTTGAGAATACTTTTCTGCCGTTGCAAGCAGCTTTTTAGTCATGTCCGACAGATAAATCTGGTTACTTGTCGGCTCAACCGACAACGTAGGATAGTTTTTAATCAATTTGATAACGTCATTGGTAAACTCTTGATTCAAAATCCCCAATTCCTGCAAATAAGTGCTTATTAACCCCTTATCCTCAAGCATTACAAGCATTATATGCTCCGGCTGAATCTGAGCATTGTTATATCTCTGCATACAATTACCCGCAGCTATCAAAATGTCTCTTGAATAATTCGTCAACTTATCAAAATCAATCATATATCTCTCCTATTTATATTCTTATTTTAAACTATTTTTTCAAAATTTAATAATTATTAACTATATTTTAATATTTAGCAAAAAATAGTTTTCAGGAACATTAAACAAGAAGACAATATCATTAAGTTGTCAAATAAAGTATTATATGTTATTATGAACAAAAATAAGGATTATTTAATGATAAAGTTATTCTACACAACTGAACATCATACTTCACATAGAGGCCCGAAGGGACTATTGATTGTGATGTAATCAGTTTCTTAAAATAGTTTCTTCGGGAGTATTGAGTTAGAAGAAATTATTTTATAGGAGATCATTAAATGTCAATGTTAATAAATGCAATATCAGCCGTTGGAAACAATAGTGGAATTTATCCGCTGTTAGTACGTGATTGCGGTATAGAAGTGCCTACAAAGGTTATACAAACATACAACCAAAACAAAAAAGATTCACCGGTTGTTGCAAAACACGCCGTAAGAGAGCGCTCACTGGACGAATACACAACTACTGCCGTTTGGGTAGGCGGTGTTCCTGCCGTTGAATACATTTTCAATAAAGGAATGAAAGCAAAAGGTCTTAACGGCAAAGTAAGTTACAATTTACTTGAAAACAATACTAAAAAAGGTGCACAACAAAGTCTTGATATAAACATTCAAAAGTTTAAAAACCTTGCACCTAAAGAAGTTGCCGAGCTTGAAGCTGTTAAAGCAAGTGAAAAACTATTCAAAAAAGTTACCGTCGCAAAATACGCAACAGCCCTTGCTGTTCCTATCGCACTAATGGGTTATGTTATCCCAAAAGCAAACTTTGCACTAACTTCATATCTTATGGATAGAGACGCAAAGAAAGGATTGTTACCTGCAAAATACTTAAAAAAACAATCTGCAGAAAAGAATGTTGCAGAACAATATAACAAGCTATATTACGATTCAAAAAACAGCAATTTTAACGCCTTAAACTCTGTAAGAAATAATAATAAAACATCGTTTAAAGGTTTCTCATCATTCATGACAGGACTTTCTCAACAAGAAAAAATGATGATGACAGACGGCGGTTACGCAGTAGGCCGTATCGCAACATCAAGAAAGAAAAATGAAGCAATAGAAAATGGTTTTAAAATGGCAGGGATGATGTATCTTAACTTCATAGCTCCAAAACACATTGAAAAAGGGCTTGATAAACTAACTAACAAAATGTTTGGTATCAATCCAGAACTTGACCCGAAAATTATGGCAAATAAACGTTTCTTAGCTCTTGCGCGTTCTGACAAATTAGAGTTACCAAAAACTCAGGAAGAAGTGCTTGAATTCCTTGATACAAAGCCTAAATCAGTATTTTCTAAAATTGCTGAAAAAACAGGTAACGTCAAGTACTTAGAGTCAGGTGTTCGTGACCCTAGAGCATTTGTTGATACAGAAAAAGTGTTCAAACTCTCTCAACGTATGGATAGATTTGCACAAGATGCAAGAAATTCTGGAAACGTATCTAAATACGCTAATAAAGCGCTAAAAGCGAAATCAGCAAACATTGCCGCAAATATAGCAATAAGCAGTGTATTACTTGCTGTAGCGCTTCCTCAAGCTCAATTTGCGCTTAGAAAAATGTTGTTTAAATCTAATGTTGAACCGGGATTATCATAAGATATAATTAAAATATGTTTGATGATAAATTCTGGCAAATGTTCATACTCGGAACAGGGAACCTTGATATAGCTTTGTGCAAAAACATTGGCGGTGTTATATTTTTTACCCGTGATATTGAATCTAAACAGCAATTCAAAACGCTGATAAGCGATATTAAATCAATGGCTAAAACACCGCTATTTCTGTCTATAGACCAAGAAGGCGGAAGGGTTGAGCGCACGGAAAATATACACGAGCGATTCTTGTCGCCTAAATTCGCGTTTGAAAAAGGAGCTGAATTTCTTCATTCTCAAACTCAAACAATGCTTAATGAACTAAAAGACTTCGGTATAAACATGAACTTTGCACCGTGTTTAGATGTAAACTCTAACCCGAACAATCCAATTATTGGCGAACGCGCATTCTCTGATAACTCAGACGATGTGTGCAAAGGCTTTGATATTGTTAACGAGTTTTATCAATCATCCGGAATCATACCGGTTATAAAACACTTCCCAGGACATGGTGATGCGAACAAAGATTCTCATCTGGAGTTGCCGCAAATAACGCTTTCAATGAATGAAATGGAACAAATACATATAAAACCATTCAAACACGCCATAACGTCCAATGTAGAGGCTGTAATGGTGGCTCATTTACATTGTACATGTTTTGACAAAGAACCTATCCCAACATCACTGAGCAAAAACTGTATAAACTATCTAAGAAACGATTTAGGATTCAAAGGGCTAATCATTTCAGATGACATGTTTATGAACGGTGTTAAAGCCTTTGGCGATATTGAAGCCTGTCTAAAAGGTATTGATGCAGGATTAAATATGTTCATCTACAGAGATTCCTCTCTTGAAACACTTAAAACACTTGAAGAAGTCCTAAAAATAGTAAAAACAGATAATGTTTTGATGAATAAAGTTGAAAACTCCTATAAAGCAATTATTAATTGCAAAAAAAAAGCTGCTCCTAACAGCTAATATTTATAATCTTGGGAGGAGATTTGGGATAGTTGATAGGTATATAATACTACAATTTTTTTTATCATGGAGCATGGAAGGGCAACATTTTTACAAAAGTTAACAAAAGCGGCGGTTGATTTTCAACCGCCGCTTTTTCTGTTAATTACGCATTGAAAGTTTTGAAAGAGTTGTCGATGTTCTTGCTCATAACCTTCTTAACAGCTTCAAGCTCAGTTTGGATAGCTGTGTGCTGTGTATCAAGGTTTGATAATCTCAACTCAAGGCTCTTGTCTTGTGCTTGCAATATCTTGATGTTTGCATTGATTTCGTTTTGTTTTTGATCGTATACATATTGATTGTATTCGTATTGGTTGTATGCATCATCATACGCATCATTGTCAGTCTCTGTTGTTGCTGTTGTTACGTATGTGTTGCCTTCTTCATCAGTGATTGTTGAAATTCTGCCTGATGCGTCAAACTCGATTGTTGCACCTGTTAATACGCTTTCTGTCTTAACATTGATTGTACCAACTGCTGATGTTTCTACTGTTACTGATTGGTTGTTCAAGTTACCTTCAACGTCTTCTCTCTTTACAAATCTCATTCCTGATGAAGTTTCATATTGATAGTAATCATCCATATTCAATCCTGCATTCACAAATGAATCTGAATATTGTGGGTCAACTGTTGTGAACTTGTTACCGTTTGATGATTTGTATGTGTAAATCTCTTTTTCAGGCGCTGTTGTATCTTCTTTGAAGATTACGTTCTTAACATCATTGTTGTAGTAATTGAATGATGATGCGTTTGAAATTTGTGTGTATGACAAAGCATATTTTTGTGAAGCTGCGTCTGCTGCTGTTGCTTTTCTGTATACTTTGCAAGAATCTTTTTCTTCTTGTAATTCTTTTTTCTTCTTCGTATCAGTGATACCGTTGATTACTGTATCAGAGTATTTAGCGTCATAAGTAGCTTTGTCGATTTGGTAACCGTTTGGTCCGATGATAACATCATTTGCTTGGATAGGACCAGCTGCTCTTAATACATATTTATCAGCTTCATCAACTGTAGATTGGCTGTCCAATCTGTTCATTGCTGATACGTAGTAAGTAGTGTTTTCATCGTAAGCTGCACCGTTGTTTGCTGATATTTTTGTAGCTGTTCTTGATGAGCTTGCTGATGTTTTGTATGCGCTGTTTTCTTTGATACCGATTGTTGCTAACTCTGTTGTATAGCTTACTGTGTAGTCATACAAACCGTTCTTGTTAGGTATTTGTTGTGGCAAAGCTTCTTTAACAGTTGCTTCGTTGCCGCCTATCATGAATGTATAAACAATCTTTGTATAATCGTTGCTTGATGGAGGTACAGGTACTTCCATTTCAAGTAAGCTGTTATAGTAGTTAGAAGACTGGTTTGACAAACTTGTTCTTTGTTGGTTAATCTGTTGTCCTTCAAATTCCAAATTTGACTGTCTTGCTGTTAAACTTAGTAATCTAGCTTGTGATGCTGATAAACCCATAATTTTTATCCTTATTATTTTCCCTATACTTCTTTCTACGGCATTTTCTCTCTTTTCTTTAGGGTTTTATCCTTACTTTGTTACATTTGTTTACAAAAGTAAAATGACTCTCACAAGAGAGTCATTTTATTCGCGCTCGGAGGGATTCGAACCCCCGACCTTTTGGTTCGTAGCCAAACGCTCTATCCAACTGGGCTACGAGCGCAAGTCGTTTACAAATCCATAATACCAACAAAATATTTGTTTTTCAAGTTATTTTGCAAATTTTTTAAGCAATTCTTTTAACTGTTCTTTTAATTGTGCAGCATTAGACTTTTCTTCTACTGATATATCATCTACCTCAATATCAATAAGCCCCTTTGATTGCCTTCTCAAAGTTTCAGTTACATCAGGCAACGACATCGCAATATACGTTAAGCCGCCTTTATTAATCTGCTTAACTAAATCTTTAAAGTATCTGTCAATCTGTGAAGGGACATTCGGATGATCTAAAACAAACTGATTAAACGGTGTGCTGCTCCTTAAACTATTCATTCGTTTACTAGCTATTAAATAGTTAGAAATGTTACTTGCCCCACCACAAGATTCCGGTTTAATATGTTCAATAGAAACCCTCGATGGTGTTAAAAACGCCTCTGTTATCTCATCATGTGTTCTGTGAGCATTATTAACAATAAAAACGTCTGCACTGTTTCGGCTATTTGGGAACTCTTTCATTATTTCAAGAATTTCTCTCTTTGCAGACTTATCAATTCCCTTTGTATTTCTAAGTCTATCAACCAGAGGACTAATTCTAAAACTATCATCTTTTATCGATTCTCTTACCGGCTCAAATATCTCTGTTAACCTTTTATTAGTTTCTCCCTTCGTATTTTTGATACTTTCCTCTATATCATTAAGCACTATCAATTGTTGTCGTGCCAACGATATTTTTGAACTAACATACAAATCACTCAACAAATCATGTAAATCCATCTTATTGGCAGATTTAGGGTTAAGAGATTTATATTCTCTCAAGCTATCTGATAAAATACTATAAGCCATAAGCTCCGGCTCAAACATATTTTCTTCATAACCATGTAACAGATTCAACATAGATTCGGCATTAGGACGCTTTTCAACCTTTTTCATATACTTTTCAAATTCATCATCTGAAACCATTACAATATCACTATATGGATCATGTAAACCCGAAATCCTTTTCATCTTGTTTTCTATTTTATTTTTATCGGAACTACCAAATGAAACAGTATCAGTAGCCAATCCTCGAACCCCACTAATACGCGGGCTGACACTAACAGTATTATAATTATTGTAATGGTTGAAATTATTAGAGATTAACATAAAATAGCCTTATTAACTTAATACATGTCAACAAAAAAATTGCTATTTTATTAATATTTTTTACATAAAAAAGCGGCGGGTAGAAACTACCCGCCGCCAAATCATAAATAAAATCAATCTATTTCTTGTCTTGAATTCGCATACAATAGAATGATCTTACAACAAATACTAATGCAATTACTAAGAATACTACCCCTGCAATTCTTGCATAAGTTCTAAATGCAGGCGCAATAGCAATTTCCATTGCTAAAAGTCCAAACAATGTAGTGAACTTAATAATAGGGTTCATTGCAACTGAAGAAGTATCTTTGAATGGATCACCCACAGTATCGCCTACAACAGTAGCATCATGTAATGGTGTACCTTTTTCTGCCAAGTCAACTTCAACAATTTTCTTAGCGTTATCCCAGCAACCGCCGGCATTTGCCATAAATACAGCTTGGAATAAGCCAAATACAGCAATTGCAATCAAATAGCTAACAAATAATGATACAGGGTCATTAGTATTAGCTACAGGTGCTGATAAACAAGCAAAAGCTAACGCAAAAGCAAACAATGCAATAAAGATATTTACCATACCTTTTTGTGCATACTGAGTACAAATCTTAACTACTTCTTTTGAATTTGCAAGGTTTGCACACTTGTCATCTTCACTTCCAAGCTTGATGTTTTCTTTAATATACTCAACGGCTCTATATGAACCTGTTGTTACAGCTTGCATAGACGCACCTGAGAACCAGTAAATAACTGAACCACCCAATATAAAACCTAACAAGGTATATGGGTTCAACAAGTTAAGAATTGATTCCGGTAAGATACCAAGCAAGTTCTTGATAACTAATATCAATGAGAAAATCATTGTAGTAGCACCAACAACCGCTGTACCAATCAATACAGGTTTAGATGTTGCCTTAAATGTGTTACCTGCGCCGTCGTTTTCTTCAAGATAACGTTTTGCATTATCAAAATCAGGAGCAAATCCATACTCAGATTCGATACTTGCTTTAACATCAGGTACTTCTTCAATCAATGATAATTCATACACTGATTGAGCATTATCTGTAACAGGACCGTAGCTGTCTACAGCAATTGTTACAGGTCCCATACCCAAGAAACCAAAGGCTACAAGACCAAACGCAAATACTGCCGGATAACTCATTACTCCAGCTGGAATAAATGTACTTGCAGTATATGCCAAATACATCAACAATACAGTGATTGCACCAATCCAGAAACCAGAGAAGTTTCCTGATACAATACCTGATAAAATTGTCAATGATGCACCGCCTTCTCTTGAAGCAGTAACAACTTCTCTTGTATGTTTAGCCTTAGGTGATGTAAATACCTTTGTTGCCTCAGGAATTAAAGCAGCACCCAATGTACCACAAGAGATGATAATTGATAAAATTAACCATAAGTCATTGCCTAAATCAGCCAATAATAGCTTACTTACACCAAATGTCATTATGATTGAGAAGATTGAAGTTAACCACACAAGATTTGATAGCGGAACTTCAAAATCAAAAGCTTTAGCTTTTTTAGCATAAAGCGAAGTTATACCGTTGTTAATAACATACGCTAAAACTGATGTAATAATCATCAAGAATCTCATCGTAAATATCCAGGTTAATAATTGAACCTGATGAGAGTCTCCAACAACTGCTAACAAAATAAAACTTACTAATGCAACACCTGTTACACCGTAAGTTTCAAAACCGTCAGCTGTAGGTCCGATAGAATCGCCTGCATTATCACCAGTACAGTCAGCAATAACACCTGGGTTTCTTGGATCGTCTTCTTTAATACCGAACTGAATTTTCATCAAGTCAGAACCGATATCGGCAATCTTAGTGAAGATACCACCCGCAACACGTAATGCAGATGCACCTAATGATTCACCGATTGCAAAACCGATAAAACAAGCACCCGCAATGTTACCCGGAACAAATAACAGAATTGCAAGCATCATAATCAATTCAACTGATACCAATACAACACCGATACTCATACCCGCTGTTAACGGAATATTCAAAATACTTAATGGGTTACCTTTCAACGCAACAAATGCAGTTCTTGAGTTAGCTAAGGTATTCATTCTAATACCGAACCAGGCTACAAGATAAGAACCTAAAATACCGATTACTGAAAATGCTAGAATAATCAACACGTTAGTAACTGTCATCTGTTCCAAATAACCAAAGTAAAACGCAATACATAAAGCAATCAATGCTTCTAAACATAATAAGAATTTACCTTGTTGTACAAGATATGTCTTACAGGTTTCAAAAATAGTATTACCTACATTTGCCATTACTTCATGCACCTCAAGTTTTTTAACCTGTGCATACATAAAATAACCAAAAATTACGCCGATAACTGAAACACCAATCCCAATTAACAGAAGCGTATAACTAAACTCGTTATTTGCCTTAATATCAGGAACCACCAGATTAGCTTCACTTGCTAATACAGGAGCTGCTCCAAGCAAAAACGAAAGACCAAAGCACAAAGACTTTAGAATGTTTGAAATAAATTTCATATTCGCCCTCCTATTATCCAAATAATCCAAATAATGACAATTATAATATTATTTTTTAATAAATGCAAGATAATAAATTGTGTAACAAACTATAAAATTATAGTGTAAAACTGACACTAAAAAATAGCTCAAAACGCAAGCTATATTTGAATTTTAGGGGTTGCAAAATATTTTTAATGTGTTATAATATGAGTGGTCAAAGAAACGAGGTGTTTATTATGAAGGTTATGTCCCTAAACAGGGTTAAGTTTGCTTCAAATGAAATGCTACCTGCAACCTGTACATCAAAACCACAGGTAACCTATACTTCTACGCCGATTAAAAATCCCAACGTCAGACACCAAGGTTACAGCAATGAAGAAATCTATGATGCACTCGTAGCAGTTAAAAATTTCGTTCTTACACCATTCAAATCTGAAACAAAACCTAACCACGCTATTAATTATGTTATTTAAAGAAAAAACAAGGCTCGCAATCTGCGAGCCTTAATCTTTTTTATGGTTTTATTAAAAACTTAATCGCTTTACCTTCTATATGCTGTTTCATTGCAAACTCTACATCCTTTAAAGCAAGTGTATTAGTTATAAGCTTCTCAACCTCAACCTCACCGGACGCAATATAATCAAGCGCCTGTCTGAAATATTTCGGTGTATGGTGAAAAACACTCATCAACTTTATATCACCATAGTGCATTTTTGTTGTATCGAACGTAACCGTAGAACCTGATTTACAGCCGCCAAAGAAATGCACTGTTCCCCCAGGTCTGACACAAGAGAATATCCTTTCCCAAATTTCAGGTAACCCAACACATTCAACAGCTAAATCCAGTCCGCGTTTCTCTTCTGTATATTCCTTAAATATCTTCTCCGGATTAGGATACTTCTTTAAATCAACAATCTCATCAGCGTGAGCAAACTCTTCTGCCATCTTTAATTTCAATGGATTTCTTCCGGCTACAATAACATTTGCACCTTTGAGTTTAGCGAGTCTTGCAAACATCAATCCGATAGGTCCGATACCAATAATACCAACCGTCTGTCCGGGTTTAATATCAGAACGTTCAACACCGTGCACAACATTCGCTAACGGTTCACAAAACGCAGCCTTATCGAAGCTCAAATCCTCAGGTAAAACAAGCATATTTTTTTCTACAATCCGCTCAGGAACAATAATATACTCTGCATAAGCGCCGTTTAAAAGGTCTAAATTCTCGCAAAGGTTATATTCTTCACGTTTACAGAAGAAACACTCTCCGCAAGGCGCAGAATTGGCAGCTACAACTCTGTCACCAACAGAAAATTTCGTAACCCCTTCTCCTAATTTTTCAACTACACCCGAAAACTCATGTCCGAACCCTGAAGGTATTGATTTAATCAATACAGGATGACCTCTTCTATATGTTTTTACGTCCGTTCCGCAAGTTAATGCAGACATTATCTTCACAAGAACTTCACCCTTTTGCAAAGGTCTAATTCTTACATCTTCATACTTTATATTCTCCGGTCCGTAAAATAATACAGCTTTCATTATCTCTCCTAAATCTGTATATAGGCTTTAAACACCTTGTTTTCAATAGTATCAATAAATGCTTCCTGAATCTTTTCAAAAGGATATACAGTAGACAAATTCTTAACCCTTACTTCGCCGTTAGCAAGTAATTCAAGAGCTTTTTTCAAATCTTTAGGACGAGGTGAATAACTTCCCAATACAGTTAATTCTTTATAATAAATATCGTTATTATGATATCCTAAGTTATTTGGTGTACTTGAAAATACAAGAATCTTACCACCTAATCTAACCGTATTCAACGCTACATCAATCGCTGCATCTGCACCCGATGTCATAAAAATACAGTCTATACCAATATTATTTGTTCTTGAATAAACAAACTCATGTGTATAATCTTTATCCGCTGAATTAAACGCCGTTATACCTAATTCGTTTGCAATATCAACTCTGTCCTGCTTAATATCACATCCAAAAACATTCATACCAAACGCCTTCAAAGCCTGTCCCATCAATAAACCTATTGAGCCTAACCCGATAACCAAAACAGATGTTTGAGGAACCAATTTAGCTCTCTTAACCGCTCTTACGCAACATCCCAAAGGTTCATAAAATGCGACTTCCTGTTCTGTCAAATTCTTAGGTATCTTATGAGTAACGTTCAACAAATGTTCTTCACTCAAATAAACATATTCACTAAAACCACCCGGTACAATATTCGTTGATTTAAAGTGTTCACACATAGAATAGCTTTCGCCCTTACAATATGCACACTTAAAACAAGGAATATGATGTGATGCAATTACTCGGTCACCAACATTAAAATGAGTATCAGAATCAATGTCTACAATCTCAGCAACAATCTCGTGACCCAAAACAGTACCGTCTTCAACAGAATGTTCTCTATACTTAACAATATCAGAACCACACAAACCACAGCCCAATATCTTTACTATAGCACCCTTTCTGCCCTCTAATGCAACTTTTTCTCTCTCTGCTAAAACTATCTTATTATTTTGTAATTCTGCTACTCTCATATTTCACCTCTTTTAAATATTTTAGCACAAATATCATAATATCTTAACTTCATTAATAATTTGAGCACAAGATAAACCAGTTTCACCAACAGCGATATTACCCCAACCCGCAAGCAAACATTTCAATCCCTCTATATCTTTACACGGTCTTAAATTATGCGAATTGTCATCCACAAATATTGCTCGTTCAACACCGCTATTCAACATATATTCATCAATAAAATCGCTCTTCTCGTGGTATTTCATCAACTGCTCTTTTGCAAAAATCTTGTCATCAGCCAAACTTAAACCGTATTGATTTAATCTCATCTTTATCGAATCAAAATCCTTTTTAGAAACAATAACTACATCAATTCTGCCCTTTTCAAATATAGATTTAACCTCAAAAAAGAACTCAAACGGCTCTTCTAACCCGTTCCAAAACTCAAAACTATCACGCTTCATCTCTATACGTTTCTCATAATATTTTCTGTCAAATTCCTGTTCAGATTCAATATCCCTATTATTGAGATATTCCTTATACGTTTGGACAGGATTTTTTGAATTAAGAGACTTCATCAAATAATAATATTGCCACGAGTTGTAAACCAAAAACTTATACTTATAAAAAAGTTTATACTCCTCTTCATCAACAGGGACTTCAACAGCAGTACCGTAAAAAGAATATCTGCAAAGCAAATAAGCCTCTTTTAATGTATCAAACAACACTCCGTCAAAATCTAAAAATAACGTATTCATCTACAATTCCATTATAAAAACAACACTTAAAACCAATATCAATAACTGTAAAATAGTAAAGTATTTTTCAGTCTCGTATTTAGCAATAAAGCCCAGTGCAAAAGGTGAAATAGCAAACGCAAAAAACACTACAGGATTTAAAACCATTGCAAATAAAGATAAAAGCACATACAGCACTAAAAATAGTGCTATAGAAGAGGTGTAATCTGAAACAAATACAGCTTCTTTTTTATGAAAAACAAATAGTTTGCCAAAAGTAATCAATGTAAATAATGCTGCTGCGACAACTATGTAAGCGTATTTAAACATCCCTAACATACAGCACACTCCTCAATCTTTGAATGAGAGTTCAAGAAACTTCCGACCTTCTCAAAGACAAAGTCCTTCTCATTATCATAAAGTACCATATGATAACTATCGTTTAAGATAATAAGCTCCTTATCCTCAGATGAAATGTTGTCATAAACAACTTTAGAACTCTTTGGACTAGTTAAGTCATCTTCTTTTGAATGAATGAACAAAATCGGTGAAACAACCTGTTTCATCAACTTCTTATTACGGACAAACCTTGAAAGTTTTAAAAGCTCATAAATACAAGTCATAGGGAAGTCGTTCATACCAACATCACCTTTTTGCAAAAGTTTCTTCACAATATTACGAGTTCTCAAATTCTTAATCCCGTGCGGGTCACATTCAGGGTAAGTATAATAAAATCTTATTAATGTCGTTAATCCTATCGGCATCAAAAATTTATACCACGGCAATCTCCAACCGTCCAAATAGAGCGTAGTAGAAAGCGCAATAACGCCACTTACATCAGATTTAAATTGTTGGGCAACCGCAACAGCTAAAACAGCCCCTAAACACAATCCTGAAACGTATACTTCTTCGTACTTAGATTTTAACTGCACAAACTTGAAATACGCAAAATTTAACCAATCTTCGTATTTAACAGTAAAAATTTCTTGAACATTGTCACCGTGACCCGGTAAACAATTCGCAAACACATCGTAGCCCAAAGAATGCAAGTATTGACCGTATTTCTTTAATTCATACGGGCTACCTGTCATTCCATGAAATAATAATACTGCACGACGATTTTTAGAATCGTTGTTTATAAGTTCAAAATCTAAAGTCACTACTTATCCAATCTGCTGAATAACTGATCAAACAAATCAATTGCCATATCAATCTCATCATCAGAGATATATAACTGCGGTACTAACGTGATTATATTCTTATAGAAACCGCCGTTATTTAGAACCAGACCGCATTTTTTGCCGTTATAAGACAAATCACCTTTCAAACCTTCCTCTTGCATAGCATCACAAAGTTCTCTGTTTGGTGTAATACCGTCTTCTTTTGTAAGTTCAATTCTAAGCGCAAACCCGATACCGTCAACATCACCGATAGATTTATACTTAGATTGCAAGTATTTCAATCCGTTCATAAATCTTGCACTCTTAACCGGAATATCGTGTTCAAGTTTTGCTTCGTCTTCTTCAACGATAGACATAACTTCATAAGCAGCTCTAACGCCTATAGGGTTAGAACAGTATGTAGAATGAGCACTGCCAGGAGTAAATACATCCGGAGCAACAAATTTTTCTTTAGCCCAGAAGCCAGCAAGCGGGTTCATACCGTTTGTTATAGACTTTGCAAATGACATAATATCCGGTGTTACACCGTAGTTTTCAATTGCCCACAACTTACCGGTTCTGAACATACCCATTTGAACCTCGTCAACGCAGAACATAATGTTATGCTCATCCAAGATTTCTTTTAGTTCTTTGAAATACCATTCAGGTGGGTTAATATAACCACCGGTGCCCAAAATAGGCTCACAATAGAATGCTTTAAATTCACAATCACCTGTTTTAGGGTCATAGTAAGAATTGTATTCGCTTTCAAACATCTTAGCAACTTGTTTAACACAGAAGTGGTTACAAGATTCACATTTCATTCCGTAAGGACATCTAAAACAGTATGGGAACGGAATAAATTGTGCTCTATCACCAAAGTGACCGTATTTTTCACGATATCTGAAACTTGAAGTCATACAGGTTGCACCAATTGTTCTTCCATGATATCCACCCTGGAATGCAAATACAGCGTTTCTACCGGTATAGTTTCTGATAACTTTCAATGCGTCTTCGTTTGCTTGAGCACCACCTACGTTAAAATGTATTCTGCCTTTTTCACCGAATCTTTTGTAATTCATATCAGCCATTTTTTTAGCTAACATAGGTTTATAGTCATATAAATATTTTGGGCACAATTGCGGCATTGTGTTCATCTGGTCGATGATTGCATCTGTAATACGTTGGTTTCTGTAACCAAAGTTACAAGAAGAGTACATCATTTGTAAATCCAAATAAGGAGTATCATTTGAATCATACATATAAGAACCTTCACATCCTCTAAAAACTTTCGGATCAGGCGAATAGTGAACCGTATCACCGTATGAATCGTATTCCGCATCAAGTTCTTTTATTTCAGCGTCGGAAATTCTATTTTCCAAATCTAACATAGTGTAAAACCTCCTTATAAGATTTATAATTTATAAAATTTAATCCGTTTTTCTTACAGTATAACGAAAGCGCGGATTTTGCAAACAATATATCGGCTTTAGAAGCCGCACAAAAGTCGGAAGTGCCGTCTCCTACGTAATATACCGTATTATAAAGTTTTTTTAAATTTTTAATAGCTTTGCATTTACATGTACCGGCGTTATTAGTACAGTTGTCCGAGTCATTCGGGTATTCAATAATAAATTTGTCATATTCATTAAAATATGCATGATTCGTTATAACGTTTATATAGTCAATATTATAGCGCTCTAATATTCTATTTATAAAATAATCCAAACCGTCACTCAAGATAACTACCGGAATATTATTTTCTTTTGCATAATCACAAAATGGAATAAACCACTCGTCTATTTCAATCGTATCTAAGAACTCATCCACAAGGGCAGGGGTAAGCTTTGGAACAAGCGCAAACTGGCGAGTCAAGCACTCTTTTGAGCCCAATTTGCCGTCTAGCCAATCGTTTTCGATATCTAACCAACGAGGGTTTGCATAATCTTCTAAGAATTTTGTTAAGGTATCTTTTTTTGTAATAGTACCGTCAAAATCACTAACTATAATCTTCTCGTGCATATATTCAGATTATTACAAAGATTGTAATTCTACAATATTAGGTATATAATTTTTTACAATGAAGTATTTATATTATTACAACACAGCTATTGGTAAATTAGGTTTAGCGGAAGAGCAGGGATTGATTACAGATGTATGTTTTATCAATATGAAGGCACCGCTTTCTGCTAAGATACAAGAAACTGATACATTAAAAGAGGCTTATAGGCAGATTTGTGAATATTTAGAAGGGACACGTAAACGATTTGATATTCCGATAAATCCTGCCGGAGATAAGATACATCAAAAAGTTTTGATTGATGTATTACGCATACCTTATGCAGATACGATAACTTATAAAGATTTAGGGATACGCCAGAATCTTCATCCGAGGGCTATTGGAGCTATTGTAGGAAAGAATCCTATACCAATAATAATTCCTTGTCACAGGGTAATTGGCAGCAACGGAAATTTGACCGGTTATAATGGTGGGTTAGAGATAAAGAAAAAGTTGTTGGATTTAGAAGCAAAGGTTTGGGAAGAGTAAGAAAAGCCCTCGCTGATAGCGAGGGCTTTTCTTAAGCGAATATTTTGAAATTCTTCTCTATGTTATCGTTACAGACCTTTTGGATACCGTCCATTTCTGTATTGATTGCTTC
>CAXHNV010000003.1:0-222027 GCA_964017965.1 uncultured Gastranaerophilales bacterium
CCGCTTTTGTTATCTTTTATTAGTCTTCATATAGCGGAGCTAACTTCTTAGCTTGTTGAGGAATTACACCTTCTTCAATAGGAAGATATACTCTGTAATCGATTACAGGGAAGCAGTTATCAATACTTTCGATTTCTGCAAGTTTACCCTCATCAATATTGCCTGATTCAATCATATCAGCGATAAAGCTAAATCTGTCAACGTGTTCATTGAATCTGTCTGTTGCATAGTCCTTAGCCTGCCATGTTGTAATCAAGAACGGCCAGTCAGAGCTTTGTAATAACAAGTTTTCTCTTGCTAATTGGTTCAATGCTCTATGAAGAACCTTATCTTCAGGAATATTTTCGTATTTTTCAACAATGCTTGTGATTCGTTTTTCACAAGAATGAATAATAGGCCACATCCATTCTGTCAAATGGTTTTGCCATACATAGAAGTGTCCGCCTTGACCCCAAGAAGATTCAGGGATTTGGATAGCTTCTTTTGGCGGGTGAGCTTTAATGTATTCACCGGCAGTCATAATTTCAACTTCCGGTAAGAACTGGTTGAATTTTTTAATAACTTGTTTAATGAATTCAACACCTTCGAACCACCAGTGTCCGAATAACTCTGTATCGAATGAAACCATAACAAGACCTTCTTGTCCGTTATGAGCCTTTTTATAATCGTTCAATAAGTGATAAATCATTGTTGTATAGTGGTCTGAGTTTTCGTTAATCTTATTTAACGCTAAAACAGGGTCATATAACATCTTGTCGCCTAAATCAGTCTTAGGAGAAGTGATTCTCCAGTAATGCATACCTGATTTATCGTCTTTTTTGTGAAACTCTCTGAAACATCCATCACCAGGGTATCCGTCAGCAGCAGACCAAACCTGATAACCTGCTCTATCGTTTCTACCCATTACAGCAACCTGCGCATCAGGTAACCAATAAGCAGAGTATGTATCATAACCTGTAGCTTCTCTTTCAGGAAGCGGGATGTATTCAATATTTCCGTAAACACCGATTACACGACGGTTACCGATAGAGTTACCACCTTCAATAACGTGTGATTCTGTGAAGAAGTATTCGATGTCGTTGTTTTGAAGAGTTACTTCAATAGCCGGTCTCCAGTGTTTTTTACCGTCTTTACCAATATATTCGTAACCTTGTCTGTAAGCACATTCAGGTAACCATGTACCCATTGCTTTTTTACCGAATAATCTTTTTGTTGTATCAGAACCAACTTTGAACTGTGCGTTCAAGTTATTGTCAGTCGCCAACAATGGTGAGAACCCGTGTGTAGCACCTGATGTTGTAATTTCAATACAACCTAAATCTTGATATTTTTTGAAATGTTCAATTAAGTTCATTCCGTATTTGTTTACAAAATCGTCTCTTAATTTATTCCATAAATCGAAGTAATATTTAGCAAGATACTTCAAATGTTGTGAGTGAGGTACTTCAGGGTCAGGATATCTTTCCAAATCCTTAGATACAGCTTTGATTTGTGCATCGATATATTTAACAAAACCGTGTTGAAGATGTTCATCATTCAACTGTTCAGCCAGAATAGGTGTTATACCGACTGTCAATTTTGCTTTAATACCTTCGTCCCACAATTCAGAAATTGCATTTAATAGAGGAACGTATGTTTCTGCCATACATTCATATAAATTTTCTTCACCAAACGGCCACATACCAGCTTTTCTGTAGTATGGGAGGTGACTGTGTAACATAAATACGAATTGTCCTACTGACATTTTTTTCTCCTTACATTGAAATTTATATATATTATATTAATTATATTATTATGCAATATCCTCATTATTAGTATAGTACAAATGGCGAAAAAATAATACTTTAGAATTAGTTATCAAGGATAATGTTACAAAAGTTTACGGATATATACTTTTTATACAACAAAAAACGGCTGTTAAGCCGTTTTTTGTGTTTATGTGTTTGTTAATTATATTTTAATTATGCAGCTTTGTTGCCTTTGATTTCTGTAATAAGGTATTCAGCTACCCATTCAAAATCTTTGTTAGCGCTTGCAGCTTTTTTAAGGTAATCGATAGAAGAATCACCGATTCTGATAAGAGTCATAGCTACAACACCTCTTGTTAAACCTCTAACAACTTGAAGTTGTTCTACTAATTCAGGAACTGCAGGTGTTCCGATATCTACTAACATATTTTCAATTTCGTTTTTGTCTGAATCGTTTAACATTGATAAAATTTCTTTAACAGATTGCATTTTAATCACTCCAATAATTGTATTTCACATGTTAATTATAATATTAAAATTCAGAATATTAGATTTCTTTATCTAATCTTTATATCGGTATTAATTTTATTAATATTTGTTAACAAAACGGGCAATTATCATGAAAAAAATAACTTTATATAAGAGTAAGTGTGTTAAACATATTTTTAGGTTAGTTAGTATGGTAGATTCAATTAAAAACATTAATCTAAATACGGTTCCGCAATCGGTTAATAAAACTGTTCCGGAATTTGCTACGGCAAAAGATAAATCTATCTTTTTAGAGGCATCATTGTTTGAAGCAAAGAGTGAACAAGGTTTTATCGGCAAATCTTGGAACGGAGTTAAAGAATTGTTTGACGCAGGTCTGTCTGAATCTGACTGTGAAGATATTATCAAAAGATATAATCATGGTGAAGTTACATTTGAAGAAGCTATAAATACAATCAATGATTATCATAACAAACAATCTACAATGACAGATTTGTTTGCTAATATAACAACCGGTATTGCCTCAATTGCGTTAGTTACAGCTGCAGTAGCAGGCGGACCAATCGGTTGGTTAACAGCTTTAGCTTTAGGTGCTCCTGTGGGTGCTGCTGTGAAAACAGGTTTGAAAATAGCTGATAGAGCGACCAATAATATCAAAAACGATGAATTCGATTCAAAAGCAATAACAAAGGACGTTATTTCAGGTGCCGTTACAGGTATGACCAGTGCTGTATCATCAGGTATTGGTGCGGGTATACGTTCAGGTAAAGTTATGCTTTCTATCAAGAACGGTACAAAATGCGGCGCTATCTGCGGTGGTGTTGCAGGTGCTACAAGTTATGCGGCTGATGTTGCATTAGATGAAAATAAACATTTTAATGCAGGTGAATTTGCAAAAACAACTCTTACTTCTGCTATGGTTTCAGGTACTGTTGGTGCTGTTGTAGGGGGTTCTGTGTTCAAAATTTCGAACGCTGATAAACTTGCTTCTCAAACAGTTAAACAAACTATTGTAAATGACTCTGCTGCAAGCTCTTCAAGAAAAGTTTTGGGTAATATCGAAAGAGATGCTTTAGGTATGATGGCATAATAAAAATTGCTTTCAATATATTTTTTCCATGTTAGAATGTTTGTTATAAATTAACTAAGGAGAATTCTATGTGTGGAATAGTAGGATATATTGGAAGAGATTCAGCGATAAATATACTTTTGAACGGTTTAACCAAGCTTGAGTATAGAGGTTACGATTCATCAGGTGTTGCGCTTGAAATCGACGGCAAAGTAGAGATGTTTAAGGCTGAGGGTAAACTCCAAAACCTTAAAGACTTGTTAACTCCTATAAAAGATACTGTTGGTAAATCAACAATCGGTATCGGTCATATCCGCTGGGCTACCCACGGTGCTCCTACTACAGAAAACGCTCACCCGCATTCTTGTAATTGCGGCAGACTTGTTCTTGTTCATAACGGAATTATCGAGAACTTCAAAGAGCTTAAAGAAGAGTTAGAAAAAGAAGGTTGTGTTTTTCGTTCACAAACAGATACTGAGACTGTAGCTCACTTGATAGCAAGAGAGTTTGCAAAGGTTAAGAACCTGACAGAAGCTGTAAGAATCGCTACACGCAAGATTGAAGGTGCTTACGCATTATGTGTTATGCACCAGGATGTTAAAGATACTATTGTAGCTACAAAAAGGAACGCTCCTTTGTTAGTTGGTGTTGGTGAAAACGAGTTTTATGTTGCATCAGATGTTCCTGCTATTATTGATTATACAAAGAAAGCTATGTATCTTGATGACAACCAGATTGTAACTCTTACTCCTGATAAAATGGTTTTGACAAACGAATACAGCGTGGAACTTCCTTGTAAGGTTGAGGTTCTTCCTTGGGAATCTGTTTCTTTGAGTAAAATGGGTTATAAACACTTTATGATGAAAGAAATCCACGAACAACCAAGTATTATCAGAAACTTGTTAAGCGGTAAGATTTCTGATATGGAAAAACCTTTGTATTTGCCTGAGGTAAAGATTAACACTGAAAATATAAAGAAATTAAACAGAATCCAAATCGTTGCTTGCGGTACATCTTTACACGCAGCGCTTGTCGGTAAATATATTTTAGAAGATTTTTGCGGTATAGCTGTTGATGTAGAACCGTCAAGCGAATATATTTACAGAAAAACTGTTACTGACGAAAATACACTTGTAATAGGGGTTTCTCAATCAGGTGAAACTGCTGATACAATTACTGCGGTTAAACAATCAAAGAGCAGAGGTTCGCATATTTTGATTATTACGAACCGTCCTGATTCAACAATGGCAAGAGAAGCTGATAGCTTGATTCCTGTTTGTGCAGGGATTGAGGTTAGTGTTGCCGCTACAAAATCTTATATGGCACAGCTCGTATCGTTCTATATGCTGGCTTTATATATGGCTGAAATTAAAGGTTCTATGGATAAATCATTACTTATGAACCTTAAACATGAATTGATTAAGTTACCTGAAAAAGCAGAAGAAATTCTGTCTCACGAAAACATTGTTAAAGCGTGTGCAAGAACTTATGCTAACGCTAGAAACTTTATTTATATAGCACGAGGTATCAACTTCCCTACAGCCTTAGAAGGTGCATTGAAATTAAAAGAAATCAGCTATATCAATGCAACCGGCTATTCTGCAGGGGAACTTAAGCACGGACCTATCGCTATGTTAGATGAAACATTACCTGTTTTATCTATTATGATGAAAGGAAAAGTTTACGACAAGATTCTTTCAAACTCAGAAGAAGCAAGAGCAAGAGATGCAAAGATGATTGCTTTGACAAACTCTGATGATGAAAAATTAAACGATTTATTCGATAACATTATCAAAATTCCTGAGACTGATGAATACTTATCACCGATTTTGGCGATTATTCCGTTGCAATTGTTAGCATATTATATTGCGGAGTTTTTAGGTAAGGATGTAGACCAGCCAAGAAACCTTGCAAAATCTGTAACGGTTGAATAACAATTATGAGTATTGTTTCAGAGATATTAGAAATAGAAAATAACGCCAATCCTACTACGGAATATATAGAATCAGAACTTTCTAAACGCGGGATAGAACCTTTGAGGTGGGCAATTGTAAAGATTAGCAAAGATTTTTTTACTATAAATGTTGCTTATGATAAAATTACTATGTTGTAATGTGTGTAAAATCAACACTAAATAATTTAAAGTGAAAGAAGGATGCAATGATTAGCGTTATAGAAAAGGAACCAACAATGATTACTATTGAAGAAAGTATTTTGGATAGATCTGATATTAAAGACATTTCGCTTGCAGAGCAAGGTAAAAATAATATTGAATGGGCGTTTAGAAATATGCCTGTTTTGATGAAAATAAAAGAAAGATTTAGAAAAGAACAACCGTTCAAGGGTTTAAAATTATCAGCATGTGTTCACATTACAAAAGAGTCTGCTGCATTATGTACAGTTATGCAAGCGGGCGGTGCTGATGTTATGTTAGCTGCTACCAATCCGTTATCAACTCAGGATGACGTTGCGGCTGCTCTTGTTAAGTACTGGGGTATTACTGTTTTAGGTTATGCCGGTGAAAGCTATGAAACTTATCGTTCACATATCCACATGGCAATGGATAACAACCCTGATTTAGTTATTGATGACGGTTGTGATATTGTTGCGGCTATTCATAACGAAAGACCTGATTTGGCAGCTAAGATGATTGGTTCATCTGAGGAAACAACTACAGGTATTATTCGTTTAGAAGCTTTAGAAAAAGAAGGTAAGCTTGCATTCCCTGCAGTTGGTGTTAACACAAGTATGACAAAACACCTTTATGACAACAGATACGGTACAGGTCAAAGCGCATTAGACGGTATTATGAGAGCTGCTAATGTTCTTATCGCAGGCAAGACTGTTGTTGTATCAGGCTATGGCTGGTGTGGACGTGGTTGTGCATTAAGAGCTAAGGCACTTGGTGCTAACGTTATTGTTTGTGAAATTGACCCGTTGAAAGCTTTAGAAGCTGCTATGGAAGGATATAGAGTTATGCCTATATCAGAAGCAGTTAAGCACGGTGATATCTTCTTGACAGTTACAGGTAATATGCACGTTATTGATGTTGAGCATCTTATGAACATGAAAGACGGTGCTATGGTTTGTAACGCAGGACACTTTGACCACGAGGTTAATGTTCCCGGATTAAAGAAAGAAACTACTGAAATCAACAAGATTAGACCGTTCCTTGATGAATTTAAGTTGAACAACGGTAAATCAATCTATGTATTGGCTGAAGGCAGACTTATTAACCTTGTTGCAGCTGAAGGACATCCTGCAAGTGTTATGGATATGAGTTTTGCTAATCAGGCTTTAGGTATGGAGTTTATTGTTAAAAACAGAGGTTCTTTAGAAAACAAACTTTATACATTACCAAGAGAGGTAGATGAAAAGATTGCATCATTGAAGCTTGAATCTATGAATATTGAGATAGACAGCTTAACCGATGAGCAACAAATATATTTAAATAGTTGGAAATAATTTTTTAAATTTAAAGGGGCAGCGAAGCTGCCCCTCTTTTTTATGACTTAAATCTATAACTAATATTTAAACTTCCTTCACCATTTTTAAGATTTTGTTGAATACTTGCAGAGAAGTTTCCGCTATTATAACCGGCTGAAACTTTAGAGAAATTTGTTCCTAATTTAACGTTCCCGGATTGTACAGATACGCCTTTCTTACCTGCCATAAATCTAGTTCCGCCTTCTGTAGTATATGCTACATTTGTACCGTGTCTTGTCCATTCTCCGTTATCATCAGATTCACTTTTTGGTGTGTCCGGATTATTACCCAAATCTGCGTAGTTGTTGATTTGATTAGTAGGGTCATTTAAAGATAAATTTTTAGCATTTTCTTCTTCCTGAGTTACTTGTTGATTAACAGCATCTAACATTGCTGTATATTTACTTTGAACCAAGTCATTTATACTTTTAATTTGTGCGGATATTTGAGTATTAGCATTTGAATCCAGTTGTTGTTGTGCCTGTGCTGTTTCTGCTTCTGTTACTTCCATTTTACCGCTGTCAACTGTTTTAAAATTATTTGAGAGCTCATTATATACAGATTTTGCCAATTGACCTAAATTAGAAGTTCCAAAACGTTGTGTAAATATTTCTGTTGCACGGTCATTTTTTAATGAACCGAGGTTTACATTAAATCCTTGAGAAATTTGAGGTTGTGCTTCTGATTTTGTAACATTTGCACTTTTATCACCGTCAAGGCTTGCATAAATACTATTAACAAAACTTTCTTCACCTTGCTGTTGTTGGACGTTTTTAGGCGTAGTACTTTGAGTGGGCTGTATTCCACCTGCTCCGCCTACTGCCAAATCCGGTAATGGTAATCTAAACATTAATCGTCCTCGTTCTTCTTATATGTATATATAAAGTATATACTTTGAAGAAAATTGTCTAAAAACTATTGTTTTGTTAATGTTTTGTAACCTTAACCGCAGAATTTGCCGAGAACAACAGATTTGTTTGCGCCGGTGCATGACGGTACGTTATTTGGGATATTATAAAATTTGCAATACCCGAGAAGCGCGAATGCCATTACTTCTTTAAAGTTGTTTGATATACCGTAATCTTCGTGGGTTTTAAGTGCTAATCGTTTAGGTAAATATGTTCTTAAAAGCTCTGTCATATATTTGTTATAAGCACCGCCTCCGCCTAAAATAACGGTTTCAATATGTGCAGTAGGGTAAACAAACCGTTCATAACTTTGAGCTATTGTTCGAGCTGTTAGAGCCGTTAGGGTTGCAATAATATCAGCTTTGTTTTCCGGTGCTGTTTTTAGGATATTTTCGATATATTTTGGTGAAAAATATTCTCTTCCTGTCGTTTTTGGCGGGTCTTGATAGTAGTATTCGTCTTCAAGTAAACAGTTGAGCCAGTAATCCGAAATGGTGCCGCTTTTTGCGACCTCACCGTCTCTGTCATAATCTTTATTGAAGAACTTTCGCATACAGTAATCAATCATAATGTTTCCACATCCGTTATCAAACCCGAATGGAAGACAATTGTCTGATACAACGGTTACGTTTGATATTCCGCCGATATTTTGAACGGCTGCGTTTTTGAACCATGTTTTATCCGCAAAACACACTAACGGTGCTCCTTGACCGCCGTTTGCGATATCAGATTCTCTAAAGTTCGAAATCGTCAAACAGCCTGTTTTTGCTGCAATAACAGCGCTTTCACCTATTTGAAGCGTGCTTTTTAAGCTTATACCTTCTTCTGTTTCATTGAAAGGGTAATGATAAACTGTTTGTCCGTGGCTTGAGATGAAATCAGGTTTGCCAAACTCTCTTATGAGTTCTAAGCAAGCATTTGCAAAACATTCACCTATCTCAAAATTCAGCTGACAGAGTTCTTTTAATGATATTTCGTTTGCAAAGGCTTTAAATATTTTCGCTCTAACAGAAGTTGGATACGGGTAATTTATACCTTTTATTAGTTTACAGCTTAAGTCTGGCAAAACTTCACAAAACCCTGCGTCTATTGAATCACAGGAAGTTCCTGACATTAAGCCTATTATTTTTTTGCTCTCAAGTTCTTGCATACTATTTATAATAAAAAAAAACTTGTCGAATGACAAGTATAAGTACTACTATTTAATTTATGTTATGTTTATTTTGAAAATTCTTTTTTTCTAAAACTATCCTAATCTTCCCAATTTTATAAAATTAACTTTAGTTTTCTTTGTTTTGATTTGTTTTGTTTTCGCTCTTCCCAATTCTTAGTCTAGTAGCCATCACTCCTTCCAACGTATTTATATATTAGAATGTTTCTAATCCCTTTTCAAGTAAAGAATAAAGTCAAATTTTTTACATATCAGCATGCCGTTGAGTATTAAAGGGGCATGTGACAATTTACATTCTTAATATTTACAAATAAGGGCTTTTTTAGTAAAAATCTTAATTTTCATGTTGACAAATAATATTTTTTTTGAATCGGTTGTTATATAATTGTGTTATGAAAAACGTAAGACAGACTCAAGTTAATACGCATAGAGATGCGTGGGTAGAGATAAATTTAGAATCTATTTCCCATAATATAAAAGAATTTAGAAAAAACATTCCTGCTGATAAAAAAATATTAGGTGTTGTAAAAGCTGATGCTTATGGTCATGGTTCTATAATGGCTGCACCTATTATGTTAGCTTCCGGTATTGATATGCTCGGTGTGGCTTCGATTGATGAGGGTTTGGATTTGCGTAACGAAAGGATAGATTGTGATATCCTTGTTGTTGGTGCTGTTCCGGTTTGGTCGTTTGAAATTGCTGCAGAGAACGATATTTCTGTATCTATTTTTTCAGACGCTCATTTGAACGCTTGTAAACAGGCTTATGAAAGAACCGGGATAAAACCAAAAGTTCATATTAAACTCAATACAGGCATGAATAGAATCGGGTTAGAGCCTGAATATGCGGTTGAATTTATTAAAAAAGTACAATCAAGCGACTTTGTTGATTTAAAAGGTATTTTTACCCACCTTGCAAATGCGGAAGATGTTGAAAAAACAAAAGAACAATTAAAAACTTGGAACGATATTACCGGTGCAGTTAATAAGGACGGACTGTTGTTACATGCTTTGAATACGGCAGGTTCTATGAAATACTGTAATGATATTGATTCTAATATGGTACGTATGGGAATAGCTATATACGGGCTTGAACCTGACCTTGCAGAAGGTTTAACGTTTAGACCGGAACTAAAACAGGTTATGGGTTTGAAAGGTCGGATTACTAATATTCATACAATGCATAAAGGTCAGGGCATAAGCTACGGTTATTCTTTTGTTGCAGATAAAGATATAAAAGTTGCAACTATTCCTATCGGTTACGCTGACGGGGTTCCAAGAGCGTTATCTAACAAGATTTATGCTGAATTAAACGGACAAAAAATTAAACAAATCGGTAATATTACAATGGATCAGATGATGTTTGATATTTCCGGTATTGATGCTAACGAGGGTGATATTATTACCTTGCTTAATGATACAGACAAAGATTTATCAATTGATAACTGGGCAAATATTGTGGGAACAATCAATTATGAGCTAACTTGCAGACTCAAGGTTCGTTTGCCTCGTGTTTATGTCAGATAACTCGTTTCGCCATTGGAAATAAAAATAAATCCCCATTACAAGATAAACGCTCCAAACTATTACAGTAGAGTATGTTTCGTGGTTACTCATTGAAACTTTTAACCACATCATTATTGCTAAACTGTTAACGATAATCCATATTAACCATTGTTCAATACAACGTTTTACGGTGAGATACATACCTAATATTGATAGAATAGTTGTAATTCCGTCCAAAATAGGTGCAGTATCATTTGAAGTTTTTAAGAATGCAACCATTATAATACAGAGCTTTGTGGTAATTCCGGTAAGTATTAGTCGCTCTTTTTTGCTTAGTTTTGTTTTTATAATCTCTTTTTTATCTTTTTTAAGATGTCTGTTCCAGAGGATGATTCCTATAATTTGCATTGGCAGATAGTATCCAATGTTTAATAAGAAGTTGCCATAAAGGTCGTTGTTGTAAGCTAAATAAGAATAGCAACAGGTGGCTGTTATCCCGAAAAGGTAACATATTACTCTGCCTTTACCGGCAAGCGCTGTATATAGGATTCCGCATATTGTATAGGTGAGTGATATTAGTGCCTGCATCTTATTAATTCTTTATATTATCTTACTTTTAAAGCGTTTCTGTTATTTAATAATATAAATGAAAGTCGGCTCAATAACAACTAAAATATGTAAAAGTGACACTTTGAAAAAAGGGTTAGAACTTGCTGCAAATAACGGCGGTAAGTTTATGGCAGGCACCCAGTTATTGTTTGCAACGGCTGTTCGCCCGCTTTCTATCGCTACTACCCCGAAGACCGATAGAGAAAATAAAAAACTGGCATGTGCAAAATCGTTTGCGTCATCGTTTGTAAACTATTTATTGGTTTTAGCTGTTTCAAACCCTATCGCAAGAAATGTTAAAAAACTCGATAAAACACCGGAAAAATATCTTAAGCCGCAGACAATAAATCTTATGAAAGAGGGTGCAAAACCTCTTGTTGAATCAAAATCTTATCAGTTTGCAACACAGATGTTTAAATTGGGTTCAAACGCTGTTACAGCAATGCCAAGGGCGATTGTTACCTGTGCGATGATTCCGCCTATTATGGCGGGGATTCAGTTTCTGAACGAAAAACTTCGTAAAAAACCGGAACCTGTCAAAACTCAAAAGATAACAACTTCACCTCAAAACTCTCAGGTAGCTTTTAAGGGTGTTAATATTGCTAAGAAAATGGGTAAAGCACTGGATTCACCGTTTATGCAAAAAATGACTGAAAAATATAAGGATACTAACTTCCAAATGCACACAATGGCAGTTACGGATACAGTGACAACTTTGACACTTTGTCATCAGGTGAATTCAAGCAAAAAGATAGATGACGATAGAAAGAAAGTACTTAATAATAATTCTATATTATCAACAAGTTTAGGTATTTTGAGTGCTTACGGAGTTGACAAAGTTACCCAAAAACCTACTGAAAAGTTTATTAAGGCTTTTTCTCAGGTGAATAAAGCTGACCCTAAATTGAGTAAGTATGTTGAGGGTATCAGGATTGCAAAACCAACCCTTTTATATGCAGGCGTTTATTATACTGTGATTCCTATGGTTTCAACATTCTTTGCAGAACGCCTAAATAAAAAAAGTAAGAATATCTAAATAGTCTATTTATTTTATCGGCTATTTCTGCTATTATCTTCTAAGTAATATGTAAACAAACGAGGTGGATGTGGCTATAAAAAACAGTATAACCGTTAAAAATATTATCTTTATACTTATGGTAGTTTTTCTTTTGAAGTTCTTTTCTCAGATAACTACAACAGTAATGCTGTTTTTTGCGTCATTTGTCTTTGCGTGTTCATTGAATCCGCTTGTGGATAAGTTTAGTAAGAAAGTCAGTCGCCCAATGGCTGCAAGTATTGTTATGGGCGGGATTATGATTGTTTTGTTTGCAGTGTTCTTACCTCTTGTCGTTATTGCAATTAAACAGGTTGAAGTTTTGCTTGTTGCTCTGCCTTCTAAGTTAGAGTTTATAAAAGATTTTATTTATAACAAACAAATTTTAGGCAAAAGTATTGTTTCAATGATAGATATACCAATGCTTTTTGAACCGGTTACTAATTTTACAACAAACCTTGTAAACCAATCTATTACTATCGGTCTGAATATAGCAACAGCACTGATTTATCTTCTTGCAATGTGTATTATTACATATTACTTTATTGTGGATAAAACAAGTATCAGAAACGCTGTAATGCTCTTGTTTCCGGAACATATTAAACATAAAGCCGGAGTTATTATTACTACAATCTCTGAAAAAATCGGGAACTATATAATCGCACAACTTACTGTTATTGCAGGTGTCGGGCTTTGTGTAATGATTCCTTTAATGCTTATGAAAATAGATTGCGCTATATTGTTAGGTTTCATTTCTGCGGTGTTAGATTTAATCCCTGTTGTAGGGCCTACGATTGCCCTTGTTATATGTATTTTTATGTGCTATCACTATGGTCCGCTTGTTGTGGGACTTGTTATATTCTTCTTCCTGTTAGCTCAATGGATTGAAAATAATTTTGTAAGACCTTATGTTTTCGGTAAGTTTATGGATTTACATCCGTTGATTATTTTCTTCTCAATATTTGTTACAGCGAAGTTTCTCGGCGCTGTGGGTGTAATTTTCGCTCCTGCAATCGCTGCAACTGTTTGTGTGCTGTTGGATGAGTTGTATATCAAGCCAATTAATAAAAATAATGAATTAAGTACTGATGACGGAAACATATCTTTATAATAGAAATTTGAATAAGGAAGTTGATTATAATGTGTGGTTCGCATTCCCTGAATGTAAATCGTTTTCGTTGTCTTCATTGGGCTATTTGTGGCTTTATAAAGAGTTGGATGAGCTTGATAATGTGTTTGTTGAGATGATAAATACAGATACCACTAAAACACAGATTATGGCTAATGATGTTGATGCGGTTGCGTTTTCGTTTTCGTTTGATTTGGATTTTTTAAATATATTTAGGATTCTCGAACGCTATAATATACCATTGAAAAGTAGTGAAAGAGGCGAAGATGATCCGTTTGTGTTTGCTGGTGGTCCGGTTTTAACCTGTAATCCGGTTCCGTATTCTCAAATCTTTGATTTTATAATTATTGGTGACGGAGAAGGTGTTAATACTCAGGCTGTTGAGATTTGCAGGAAGAACAAGTCTTTACCGAAATCAGAGGTGTTGAAACTTTTAGCTGAGGTTGAGGGGGTATATGTGCCTTCAATTCATACAGTTAATAATCCTGTGAAAAAGGCTCATTCTGAATTGAACCATTGCGTTTATACCCCGATTGTTAGTGATGAGAGCTTTTTTAAGAATACGTTTATCGTTGAGACTTCACGCGGATGTTATAATCGCTGCGGGTTCTGTATAGCTTCTTATTTGAACTTGCCTGCAAGGTTTGTTGATTTTGATACGATTATTGAAAAACTTGAGTTGGGACTCAGGTATACCAATAAGATTGCACTTTTGGGTGCTTTGGTTAGTGCTCATCCTAGGTTTGAGGATATATGTAAGTTTATTGATGAAAAGATTGCCGGCGGTAAAGATATTGAGATGAGCATATCTTCTTTGAGGGCTGATACTATTACTCCGGAGGTGGTTAGTACTCTTGTTAAGACGGGTCAAAAACACATTACAGTTGCTATTGAGGCTGCAAGTGAGCGATTGAGAAAGGTTATTAATAAGAATATTAGTGAAGAACAGCTTTTTAAGACCATAAGGGTAGCTAAGGATAATGGGCTTAAGGGTGTTAAAATATACTGTATGATTGGTTTGCCGAAAGAAACACAGGCTGATATTGATGAATTTTTTAGGTTAGCAAAGGACTTGAAGAATGAGTTTAAAGGGTTTGGGATTACGTTTTCGTTTTCGACATTTGTTCCGAAACCTCATACACCTTTTCAGTGGTGTGGAAGAGAAGAGACGAAGAGCTTGGAGCAGAAGATTAAGTATCTTACGAAAGGGTTTCATAAGTTGGGGGTTGAGGCTAAGTTTTCGAGTCCTAAATGGGATTATTATCAGACATTGCTTTCTCGAGGTGATGATAGCTTGACTGATTATTTGATAGAGGTTTATCGTGAGGGTGGAAAGATTGGCGCGTTTAAGAACTGTGCTAAGAAACTTAGAATCGACACAGATAAGTTTGTGATTGAGTGTTTAGATATGGATAAACCTTTAGTGTGGGATGTTGTCGGAATAAGTAATCCCGGTAAAGAGCTTTTGAAAAAAGAGTATGAAAGATTGATGAAGCGAGCTTAATTTAGTAGGGGTTAGGCTGCATCTTCTCCGAATTTACGGAATCTTCGTGCATCAAGAATTTCTTCTTGACGGTTTTGCTCTTGTCTGTTTATGTTTTGTGAGTTATCGTTCGATGAATCGTTAGGGTTTTCGTTGTTGCCCGAGTTATTATCAGCGTTACCCGGGGTGTCGGTACCTGATGTTGAATCGGTAGGTGAAGCTGTTACACCTCCGTCAACGCCATTAGCACCATCTGTTCCTTGAGTTCCGTCAGTTCCTTGGGTTCCTGCAACTCCGTCGGTTGCTCCTGCGCCTTCTGTTGAACCGGTTGAGAGCGTTCCTTCACCTGTAGAAACTTCTCCACCTTGATCTGCAACACGAGCTTCTTTCATAGCAGCTTCGTATTGAGCGTAAAGATTTTGGTTAAGTTGCTTACTTTGACTTGTGGCACCGCCTTGAGAACCGGTGTTTTCGTTGCCTTGAGAGGCTTGAAGACCGGATGCGAGGGTTGGTGCTTGAGATTGAGCTGTATGCCCTGTTGCACCAGCAGCTAATACGGTATTGTTGTTGTCGTTAGAGACGACATTATCAACACCTCTGGAGCCGCCGTCGGTTATATTTGAAGGTTGCGTACCTGCACCGGCAGAGCTTGCACCGTTAGCACCTGCATTCTCTTTAGTCGGGTTTTGGGCTGCAACTTGGAAGACTGTTTTTCCGCTGTGTAATTCTTGAGCAAGTTTAACCGGAACGCCATTTTCGGTAACGGCGTTAGGATTGGCTTGTGGTTTTTGTTTTACTTCGCCGGTTTTGTTTTCGGCTTTTAACCACTCGTCAAAAGACATATTTGGATTGTTGACTGCTCCAATAGCCATGTAATATCCTTATATTTGCTCTCTTATATAGATAAAGTTTTTGTATCATCCTCAATTTCTGCATGTCATAAATTTTTAACATAAGTTTACAAAATGAAGGTAATAAAAAAACTCCTTTTAGGGAGGAGTTTTTTATTTTATTAAAAATATGTATTGAGTCTATGTTTTCCGTTTTCGCCTGTACCTGTGACTTCTCCGAGGACGCCGGTGCTGTTTTCTGCGTTTATACCTTTACCGGTTCCGTAGTTATCTACGCCTGTTGAGTGAGGAGTTTCTTGACCTTGTCCTGTAAACGCAACTTTTGGTGCGGCAAACGGATTGGCTTGAATTTTTGGATTAAAGTTTAATTTATCTAAAACCATTTAATTTTCCTTAATTTCCCAATTTATGCAAACAAAAATACATAATCTTACATGTATATAAAGTTTTTATTGATTGGGAAGTTGCGTATTTAGGGTGCGAGTGTTACAAAACTTTATGTATATAGTACCCTAAATTGAAAAGAGTATAACAACAAAGTGTAATGGAGAGGGTAAAAGTTTACAAAATTTAAAAAATAGGCTTTACAAAAAAAATTCAGCATTTTATAATTATCTTGTTGAAGAACTCGTGGGGGTTTAGCTCAGCTGGTAGAGCACCTGCTTTGCACGCAGGGGGTCAGGAGTTCGAATCTCCTAACCTCCACCAATTAAAAGCCTAGAGATAACTTGATTCTCAGGCTTTTTTAGTTTTTTGCGTGTCCATCCTATGTCCATTTCTTGTTTTGAATTAAATCCTAATTATATGAATTAAGAACATTAACTGCATTTATTACATCTAAAGAATCAATATGTGTATATTGCATTGTTGTCTTTATATCTGAATGTGTCATAATCTCTTTTACAATAGGTAAAGGTATCTTTTCCTTTACTAAACGTGTCGCTACAGTATGTCGTAAACCATGAAATTTTAAACCTTTTAAACCTGCTTTCTCTCTTATTGCTCTCCATTGTTCACCAAATTTTGTATTGCTCCACCCAGTACCAGTATTTGGATTTACAAAGACATATTCTGAAACTCGTTCCATATTCATAAATAAGTCATATAGAACATCATTCATAGGTAATTTAATATGCTTATTCCCTTTATTCTTTGTTATTTCGATTGTTCTAAATTCAAAGTCTAAATCTGACCATTTTAACGTTCGTATATTCCCACGTCTTAAACCTGAATTTAATGCTGTGATTATTATAGGTTTATAATAATCAGGAGCTGCTTCTTCTAAAATTGGTTGTGAAGTATAGGCTAAATATTGAGGTTTTTTAGGTTCTAATTTAAACTCACTTTTACTTGTAAAAGGATTCTTAGTTAGCCATTCATTTTCAATAGCTAAATTGAACATTATTCTAAAAATACCTATATACAAGTTTATGGTTTTCTTACCTTTATCTTTAGATAATAACCAAGCTTTGAATTGTTCTACATCTTTTGATAAAATTGTATCTGCATATTTATCTTCATTAAAAAATTGAAAAGCAATGTTTAATCTTCCAATATCTTGTTTATAAACACTTCTATTAAGCTTGCTATATTCTAAAAAATTCTCTTTTAATTTCTTGAGTTTATATCTTTTCTTATCTTCTCTCGGTATTACTCCATTCTGTTGTTGCTGTAGTTTATACTTAAAAGCATTCTCTATCTTCTCAGCTTCTGATTTACTTGTTGCACCATTGCATAAATAATGATGTCTTTCACCATTTAACTGAAACCTACAATAATATTTCCCATTTCTTTTAGTGATAGTCATATTATCTATTTATCACCTCATGGGTTATTGTCAATCCATTCCTGAAACTCTTTCTCCTTAACATAAAGAGTTCCTCCTATATGTTTAAAACATCCTTCAGGAATATCACCCCTCCGTTTCCATGTCCTCAACGTGCTTTCAGGTACTCCCAATGCCTCAGCAGCTGCTTTTATTTTTAATAATCCAAACATAAAATTGTTACCTTTCTTCATGAAGTTTTCTTAATATTCTAAAAAGGGAGGAATAACTCCTCCCGTAGGTGTGCCGAAGTAACTGTTTCCACCAGTTACTAGCCTATAAATTTTGTATAATCAAAATTCTCACTCTTCTCAGTTGCATAAGCCATCATCAATCTACACATACAATGTTCTAAATGTGTATCTTGTGTATCACCTAACTTATGTGCCATATAATGTATCAATGCGTGATTGATATGTTCTTCTTGAGGTATCAATCTCCAGTTATTTGCTTTGTATTTTGTAGCACCTTCTTGCAATACCTTAGCAATAGTTATAATAGCCTCATCTTCATTTGTAGTTTTACCATAATCACAATTTAGTTCAAACACAGCCCCTATTAAATCAGCTTTATCACCTTCAGTCATAAAATTAGTGATATGTTTTATTACAGTATCGCCCTCGCTCTCAAACCAATGTTGTAAAAAAGTAGGGTCAACTAAGTGCATTGCCATTGGAGATTTGCTCTGTCTGCCTCCACGTTCATTCACTACTATCTCTGCATCTTTACCTACACCTGAAATTTTTATTACTTCACCTTCCATTCTTGCCTTATCCTGTTCTTTCATTCTATCTGTATAACTATCCTCTAAATCACTAAATTCTGAACTATTACCCTTAACTTCTACAAAGCCAAACTTATTATCCCAAACTTCTGTCATTATTTACAAAATAATCCTTTCTTTATTACCGGAGTTGTTATTAAGCAACTTTCTAAAAAATCTATCTTATTTAATCGTTGTGTAATTAAGTGCGTAATAAACCCTATCTTCTCACGTTCTCCTGCCATATATAGCATAGGTTCAAAGGCATCTGTACAAAATGGTTCATAATCATAAACTATGTAGCTGTTATATTTACTTCGATATTTAAACTCATATCTTATATTATGTTCTTCACATAACTCTTCTGCATAATTTACCATCTCTTTTATTCGTAGATTTATGTACTCAGTTGCCATAGTTTAACCTCTTTTGTTTTAAAATTATAATCCTCAACTCTTAAAATCCTTGCCATTCTTGCGTTTAATAAAGCATCTTCTTTACTAAAACCATTCTTTTCAAAGGATTCTACAACTAATTGCCACATTTCTTCTAAGGTCTTTTCACCAGTTGAACCTAATATCTTTCTTGCAACTTTATCGCCAATACCCTTACAGCCTTTGTAACCATCAGTGGAATCACCTACTAAGGTCTGATACATAAACCACCAATCTGCTTCTTCTTCAGAGATTATAATTGGTTTTTCATCCCCTCTGAAAAATATACAAGGTATAGTTTTAAAGTCTTTATCTAATGACCATATTACTTTTTCGCCTTTTATAATTTTGGTGCTTGTTGCTAAAATACCTATAGTATCATCAGCTTCAAGATTATCTTTTAAAAGTACCTTATAGTTATCTATTAAATACTTACGTATAAACTCCCACATACAAGGTTTAATGGCTCTTCTATTCCCTTTATAACTAGGATTGATGTTTTTTCTGAAGTTTTGAACATCCGATAAACATAAAACATATTCTGTGCTTTTTGTTTTCTTTTTTATATCCTCAATGAAGCTATCTATCATATCTATAGCACTATGTTTATTTCCCCAAGATACTGTATGATAAATACAATCTTCATCTTCTTCTACACTTAAATCAAAACTCTCTGTACTTGCTTCAGATATTCTATAAACTAAAATATCACCATCAATTATTACTGTTCTAGGCATTCTCCTCCAAATATTTAGCTGCTTTTTTTAAAACTTCAGGATTGTCTTTAAAGTGTCCTAATCCAATATTACAATCCCGACATAACAAACCTCTTACTGTTTTTGTGTTCTTTATGTGGTCAACGTGGAGATACTCGCCGTCAGGCAGTTCTTTTCCACATATCTTACATTTTCCCTCTTGCTCCTCATACATCTTTAAGTATTCTTCAGGACTTAAACCATACTTATACCACCAGTCATAATCTCTCCTACACAACTTACATTTAGATGTGAGAGAAGCAAACATGTTATCAGGAAGCACCCTACCACATTTTGGACATTTTCTCATTCTATATCCTCATTTGTGTAGTTATAAACTCCATCTTCTCCTTTGTCTAAACAAATATATTTTGTTACTGCAACAGGTAAACCATAAGCTGTTGCAGCTGCTTCTATCTCTGAAGTTAAAAATCTATTACATCTCTTTTTACAATGTTCATTTACACAGAATGTTATATCTCTATAAACTGCTGTCATTTATTCTCCTAGTGTGTTTCAAACCAACTTACTCCTACTTTTGCTTCACCGTCTAAGTTACATCTGAACTTAAAATATTTCCCTGCTTTTCTAATTGCCTCTACAGCCATCAGTTTATATTCATCTACAATCTCAGGTTCAACTTCAGCTTGATATTCATCATGTACATTCAGTACAAAATAAAGTTTATCTTTAGGTTCTTCCCCTAAATAATACCTATCCTCTATCCAACCTTTTGCTACGCAATCCTCATATAAAATACATAATGCCTTTTTCATAACGATTGCACCTGCTGACTGTAATAGAACGTTCAAACCTTTGTACTGTTCTCTGACCTTGAGGATTCTTCCATCAATACCTTTAAGATAGCCTCTCTGTTTAATACGTTCTTTTACTCCTTCAGAAAGTATTTTTAGTTTAGGTAAACTTTTAAGGAAACGTTCTTTTATAATCTTTCCTTCTTTTGCACCTTTACCTGTGATACTACCTATCTTCTTATCACCTGCTCCATATAAGAAACCATAAATAAAAGTTTTGGCATTATCTCTTGTAGGTAAACCGGCAGCTCTTTGGTTCTTTGAATGAATATCACCATTAAGTATTTCATTAGTATATTCATCATCTCCCATATAATGAGCTAAACACCTTAACTCTAAGCCGCTTGCATCACAGCCTACAAAACTATAACCACTACGTGCCTTAAAAAGTTCTCGACATTCTTTACCATATTTACCTGCTAAACCTTCTAAAATATTACCTTCTTTATTTTTTGTGATTGAAGGTGTCTGTGCTAAGTTAGGTTTGTGATGGGTACATCTACCGGTAACTGCTCCTAATGTATTAACTCCACCATGAATAGCTCCTCTATCCTCCATTTTTAACCAAGCATTATCACCCTCTGATAACATTCCTAAAGTCTTTTTAATTATTAAATAATCCTTTAATAACATTGCTTCAGGGTATGGAAGTTCCTCTAAAACCTCTTCATCAATCTTTGCTTGTCCTTTCTCTGTTAATTTAGTAGGTTTCCAACCATACTTGTCTTTTAACCTTTTTGCTATCTGTAATCTTGATGATGGATTAAAAGGTTCATATTTATAAACAGGTACTCCTTTTTTATAACCTTTAGCCTTATTATCTTTTTTAGGAATCAATCGTACTTTTTTCTCAGGAGGAAAAGCCTCTTGAAGTTTCTCCTCCATAACTTCCATATCTTTCAATAATAAAGAAGTAAGGTTTATTGCTTTGTCTTTGTCAAAACAAACTCCTCTTTGTTCCTGAAGTCCAATAATCTTAGCAAATTGGTGTTCTATCTCTATTGTTTTCTCAGGTATCTTCTTGCTGAGAAGAAGTTTGTATAGTTTCAGAGTTACTTTAACGTCTTGTTCACAATAACGTTGCATCTCTAAACTCCACTTCTCCCAACAATCCTCTTGTTTACAATATTCTCCCTTATATTCTTTTAGTCTATAACCCCAAGCCTCTAGTTTATAAAGACCTCTCAGTTTTTTAGGAAATAAACCTCTTTTAATATTCTTATCATCTATTAACCCTATATCCGGATAAACTAACTCACTCATTAACAATGTATCAAATACTTTGCCTTTAGGTTTAAAATGAGGATAAATCTTCTGTAAAGCAGGAATATCAAATTTAACAATATTATGCCCTACAATCTCATCAGCCTCTTCTAAAAGTTTTACACCTGTTGCTATATCCCAAGTATCAGGTGTAACTGGATTAGAACAACTGATAAGTTCATCTTTCTCTGTATCATATATAACTAAACTGTGTATTTTTGTTGTTTTATCTAGTAAGCCGTTACTCTCCAAGTCGAAAACTAACGACATTTAATCCTCATCAATCATTTCACAAAAAATACTACAACTTGGTACAAGCTCTTTTTCATCTCTACCTGCATTCAAAGGAAGTTCATCAAGAAAATATTTCTTTAAACAAGAATGTCCTATTTTTCTCTCTGTTTCTGACATTCTTTTAAACACATCAGGAAAATCTTTTCTAATTTTATTCCAATAAGCCATACCCCCTTTAACGCATCCTATGCAATTATTATTGTGATAACCTAGTTTATACATCTGAGGTATCTTTATTCCCTGTTTCTCAAGTAAAAACAAGCAATCTTCTTTATTTAAAGATTCTTCAATCAAAGGAAACTTATGATTAAAATCAGGATACCTTTCCTTCATCCTTTTAGCTCTATTTTCTTCTTTAGTACCTGCTTCAAACCCCCAATAATAAGTATCTATTTTATTTGTATATTCAAATTGTTGTCGTACTCTTGTTTTCAATCTTAATGTGCAAGCAGCTCCTTTAGGAGAATTGATAAATTTTATTCTTTCAATTACATCAATTACATCTTTGTATGCACTTCTTAGTATATTAATTTGCTTACCATACCATTTTTCACATTCTTTCAAAAATCTTCCATTATCAGGATGATGTGACCCTGTTTCTATATAATAAATTTCAACATCAGGGTCTTTTTGTAATGCTAGTTTACAAGCTACTGCCGAAGTAGCACCACAACTAAACCATGCCACTTTTTTATTTTTCATACTGTTCTTCCTTTTCATCTTCTTTGAACCAACCACATCTGTAACAAACTTCCATATCGCTCTCGATAACTATCGGATAACCACATATAGGACAGTTATCGCCTGACAAAATCTCATCTTCTGTATCAATCCCAGTATTCACTTATCACTCCTGTATATCGTTTATTTTCTTTATCACTATGTCTGATATCTATATTCCACCCATAAGGTGCATTTACTTTATTAACCAAAGCTTCTGCCAGTTCTTCATCAGTTTCCCATTCTCCTTCCCACTCCATAAATTTACGATTCGTGCCATAACTATTTTGAAGTAGTTCACTTTTAAGTATTTTTATCAAAAAGCTATCTCCTCATCTTCTATATCAAAATCATCCTCATCTGTTATGATGGCTTCCTTTAGCCTTCCTGTGTCTTTGTTATAATCAATAGCCACAGTTTGACCTGTTGCTAAGCCTGTATATCTATCCTTTAAACATCTGAGAATTGTTCTGTGTCTTACTTTTTCATCTGTTGCCTGTTGGTTACGTTCTAAACCAAATACATAACTCGCCCATTGTTTTAGAACAGCTGCTCCATATAAATCATCTAAGTGAACTCTACCTCCCTCTTCGTGAGGCTTTTTCTTATCGTCAGATTTCCTTAAATGTGAGATTGCAAACAACGTGAATTTTAGTTCTCTTGTAAGGTTTGCAAGTTCTGATACAACTTTTCGCATATATTGATTTACATTGTTACCTTCTTCAAGGTTATCTCCCAACGCAGTTATGTGGTCTAAGAAAATAAACTTGCAGTCTTTCCCTTTTACCATATACCTGATAGTATTTTTTATAGTATCAAGGTCAGTTGTTCCAAAACTGTCATATATAAATACTCTGCCTGTTCCTATTGTTTCATCAAAAGCTGTGCGTTTCTGTTCAGGTGTATATTTTGTTGTAGGTATATGAAACTTCAAAGAACTATGCTTACTCATCAAGCCTAAAACAGTTTCTTTTGTTTGTTCTTCAAGATGAATAATCCCTATCTTTTCCTTGTGTTCCAGTAATAAATGAGCCTCAATCTCTTTGAAGAACTCAGTCTTACCCATACCTGTTCCTGCACCAAATACAATCATTTCTGAATGTCTGATACCGTAAGTAAGGTTCGTTAGTGTTGGAAACGGATAACTTAAACCCCATTCTTCTTCTTTATTTATCTCTTCCCATAACTCTTCACCTGTTACGATTCCATCAGGTCTATATTCTTGTCCGTTCCAAGTAGCCTTATATAACTCATCAACTCTATGTGCTTTTAACATCTCATTAGGGTCTTTTAAAGGTAAACTCATTATCTTTAATTTTCCTAGTGAAATTAGACCTGCACACTCATCAATAGCCTTTTTACCTGCCTCATCCATATCAAAACAGAACACAACTTCTTCAAATTGTTCAATCCATTTTAAATTCTCCTTGATAGCTTTCTTTGCTCCTCCTACTCCATTAGGTATAGATACTACAGGATAACCTTTAACTACTTGTGAAATTGATAGACAGTCTATTTCTCCTTCTGTGATAATCAGTTTTTTGTTATTACCTTTAAATAAATTCATCCCATATAAAAGAGGTTTGAATTTACCTATAATCTTAAAACTCTTATCATCAGTAAATCTAAGTTTTTGAAATAAGGCAGAACCATCTAAATCCCTATAAGTACATATATGTACTTCTCTACCCTGATATGTTCCTACTCTATATGAATACCTTTGACAAGTTTCTCTACTTAGTTTTCTTTCTGGTATATCTTTTATAACACCTTTGATAAATTCCTTATTAAGTTCTCCCTGTGATACTTCATCCTTTGAAGCAGGATGATAAGTATCACAAGAAAAACATTTAGTAGAGCCATCATCATTTATCATCAAAGCATCACTTGAACTACAATCAGGACAAGGTTGATGTGTTTGTGGCACTTATTATTTTCTGTCCTTTAATGTTCCTAACAATGCCTTTGCTAATGTTACGTCTGTATGAACTTTCTCTACTTTTTCTTCTAATTTAGACAGTACAGTTTCTGCTTTTTCAATAAACTTCTCAACTTTTTTAACTAAATTTTCTTTTAATGCTAATAATTTGTTCATCTATAATTCTCCTAAATCTTTTCTAATATCTTCTATCCACTCTTGTGGAATTACTTTATCTGCATACTTAAAACCGTGTTTCTCACACCAGTCGGCATAACTTGTTTTAGAACCTTTATATAATTTTGCTTTTGAGTTCGTGAATACAAACCTAAAATCATACTCAGGGTATTGTTCCTTCAACAAAAGATGTTTTACCCTATCTTCAGCCATAAATCTGCCTTTTGTTTCAATGTAAATATGAGGACTTACTGGAAAGTCAGGTGTATATTTACAATCTTTTTCAACTCGATAAGGTATTTTTATACTTTCATACTTAGGTTCAATACCTACAGATTCTAAAAAATCATTTATCTTTTTCTCTAAACCACTTCTGTAGCCATACATTTTCCCTCTTGCAGCGGCTTTTATATACCAAGCAGAAGGGTTAGTAGCCAAAATCTTCCTCTGAATTATCTTCCTCTTCAGCCGTATCAGATGTTAGTTCAGGTTCAAATTCCTCTCCTACTCCGTCATAACCTTCCTCAACATCAAAGGCATCAGCAGAGAAACCTCCACTTGTGTATTCTACTAACTCAATAATCTGCACCATACCAAGTTTTACTGAAACACCTGTTTTACCTGCTACAGAGTAACCTGATAAAGTAACCCCTAATCTTGCAACTGTACCTTCGCCTATTTTAACGTTTTTAACGTCTTGTTTTTTAGCATTTATAACTCTAGGTTTTACTCTTGGTTTTCCATTTTCAATGTATGCTTTTGCTGAAGTTTTTAAGATATATCTACCTTCTTTATCAGGTATTTCTTCTCCTGTTTCTTCATCTACTGTAGTATAAGGTACGCATTGAGTTATTTCTGCTACTTTAGTACCTTTACCATATTTCTTATACTGCTCAGTTCTTACTTCTTTAATCTTATCTAATAACTCTTTACCTTCTTTTTTGTCCAATAAAATATTTGCAGAATATTTGCCCTCTTTATTATTGAATGCTGTTGAAGGTGTAATAATAGAAATAAAACCTTTTAATTCCCCTTTACCTGTAACATATTTTTCAGTCACAGAATTGTTTTTTGCCAATTAAGCCTCACTTTCTTCTTTTAATAGTTTCTTTTGTACATCCTTAAATATTTCTGTCATATTTCCAAATTCTCCTGAAAACAATATTCTATGAGCCTCTGATAACACATAATTCGCTTCGACTTGATACTTATCCACGCATATTAAAAATGCTATTGATAAGGCTAATAATTGTTTTGTAGGTAATAATTTATAAATACTTAGAATACTTCGCATAACTGATGGAAACATATCAAGAGGTTCTGCTACTACCATCATATTTTCAATATCTCTCGCATCTCTTTTAATTTTTTTCATCTTACTTATCCCCTTTTTTAAATCCCAATCGTGTATCTAATGCTTTCTGTAACCAACTGATTCCATAGTGGTTAGAACTGGAAACACTTAAAATAGTTTCTCTTTTATTTTGACGTATAGAGTCTACACTCAACCCTCTGTCAATCTCGTTTCTAGAACGTTTGTAACCGAGTTTGTGAAAAAGTTCTTCATAAGTATCAAACTTAGGTTGTCTATTTTTTGTTTTTAATACTCTCATAATTTCTCCTATCTTTAATTAAAAAAATAATCACTCCTCAACACTTCTTCTATATCCAAGTTAGCCTTTTTAGGTGCTTCAGGAATATTCTCCACTTCCAAATCTTTCAATACATCAGCCTTAAATTTTTCTAATACAGGAGTTTTATATATCTCAACAAACGCTTCCCTTAATAATCTTGCTGATATCTCTGTATCTGTTGCGTGTGTTCCATAACAGTCGTGAATGGTCATAAAACTGTTTATTCCTGCTTTTTTACACTTGACCAAATACAACATTAGACATGCTGCATCTAAGCTATGGATGAAGTTTGGGCAAATTCCATTGGATTGCTTCCTTTTATCTATACTGTCCTTTTGTGGAAGTTTTACTAAAACCTGTAATAAAGAACCGTACAGCTCTGTTATTATTTGTTTTCGCTTTGTTGCAGGGTATTCTTCTCTTATAGGTAAACCAACCGGAGTTATCCAGTCCAAAGGTTTTCCTTTTGAATTGACTATCCCTGCTAATTGCTTTAAATAAGCCATACCTATAATTGCTGATTGTAAGGTTTCTGTAATTGCTTCCCATAAATAACTGCTTAACCAGTTAGATACTTTAAAGATACAATCGTTAGGACTTTCGCCTATCCCAAACTTCTGCCATATAAAAGTGCTTGAATAATTATCTTGTAAGTATTCACTTATATATTCCCTGCAACTTAGTCTTGTTCCCCCATAAGGTAAGACCATTACAGGTCGTTTTGTTAGTTTACGGTTTATACCAAGTTCCAACCAATATGTAGAAAATAACCTGTGGCTATTAGCATTATTGTTACCATTAAGGTTATTTTTATCGCAATTCTTAACTCGTTCATCATCTCGTATCTCCTCTAATTTTTCTATTAACTTCTCTGCAACTTTGGCATATATATCACTCGGTCTATCTGAATTGATAAGATTTACAGCTTCTCCCGATACCTCATCTCTTAACAAGGCAGAATAGTGCTGTAGTCCATTACACGTTCCATCCAACTGAATCGGTATATGAGTTCTAAAATCATCAGGATTATCAAGATACTCACTATACTCAAAGCACCAAGCCAAGAACTGAAAAGGCTTATCTGCTTCAGACCAACCCCTATTACCCAATGGGTCTTTAGCATAAAGTTGTATCTGCTCAGTATGGGTATGTACCCATTCAACTCTTTCTTCATAGCTTCCTTTGTCATATCCATAAACATTTGCTCCATGTATCTTCAGCCATTTAATAGCATTCTTATCATTGTGTATCTTCTTGCCTTCAGCAAACCGTAACAGCCCTTTTGCTAAATCACTACCTTGAGGTTGTAATAAAACAGGGATTGGGTACAATCTGCCTCTGAAATCCATCTGATATGGAAACCATATCCTGTCATAACCTTTAAACCTATTAGCTATACTGAGTATCTGAGCCGTTGATATTCTGATTGACCTGCGTTTTACATTAGTTTTATGTATCTCGTAAGTTTCTCTTTTCCATTTTTTTATTATTTCTATCTCTTCCTCAGTATAACTATCAGTTTTTGTGTTTTTATCAGGGTATGGATAAGGTATAAGTTCAATGTCCTCTCTTTCAGGTAGTTCTGCGATTGCCCTACCTTCTTCCCATAAAGCATTTACGGTTGTTAATATTTGTTGGTTTATCTGCCATTCCGTATTCTGCAAGTGATTTATTGCTTCATACACAATAGGCATATCAGTTTGTTCTAAGGTATGTAAGTAATTTTGGTTATTGTTCTTTACTAACTTACTTCGCTTTATGTAAGGTGAAAGATAGCCACCTTCAAATATACCTGTCCACTCCTTTGGTTTGCATACCATTGGTAAAAAAATGGTTGCATTACCTCTAATTTAGAGTTTGTTGCCTCTATCCAGTCTAATAGCTCTTTTGTTGCTATAAGGTGTTTTATTGCTTTATTCTTTTTATAAATTGTATGAAACTCTACAAGTCCTGTACTCTCTATAAAAAGTTGCGTTAAAACAAGTCCTGCTTGAAATTTCTCTGTCTGTGTCCATCTCTCAACGTGAAACTGTAGTTTCTTTGAGAAAACAACATTTAAGACATCTTTCTTTCTATTTGCTTTTGCACCTCTACTATTCAAATCCTCTTGTATTGTTTTGTAATAAAAAGAGTTTTCATTTTTGTAGAGTTGCATCTTATATTCATCTTCAAGAGCTTGCCCTATTGCTCGATATACACTCTGTACAGTTGATATTACACCTGTTTTATTCAGTAACACTTTAGCCGATACATAACTAACTATATCTACATTTAAACGTGTTATTACATTAGCAGCTATAGTTGATTTAGTTGCTTTGCCTTTACTGTAGTTATCTAAATAGTCCTCTATTGATTGTTTGTATAGAGTTATTATTCTACTTAAAAGTTCAGTACCGGTTTTTGTATTACCTAAATTTTCATTTTGTTTGTTTTTCTCAAACTCTCTTCTGTACGTATCAACAGCAGTTTGTGTAATTTTTTTCTCAAGCTCAATTTGCTCTTGAATCAATTAAACTCCACTTTTAAATAGTTTGATTAGTTTATCTTCGCCTATTTCTTTTTCTGCTATTTTTAAGAAATCTGTATCTAAACAATATACTTGACCAATATCTTGCATAAGAGTTACGCTTTGCGAAACTAATTCTTTAATATAAGTATCATGATATATAAGATATTTCCTTTGTTCCAAGTTGCCCCATTCAATCTTAATACCTTTATTTAATTTCAAAGCTAAGTCTTTTAGTTTTTGTTTTGTTAATAGATTTTCTTTATACTCTTTTGCTTCTTCTTTCGTTTTGAAGTAAAGCCCTAAGTTGTAATATCCCTGACTTGTTTTATTGTAATAATCTTTTTCGTTATAAATCTCTCCGTAACCTGCAATACAATAATAGGTATTATCGTACTTAGCTCTCCATCTTTCAGTTGCTACCTCATCAGGCATTTTTTCTATCTGAGAATTTAACTTATCTAATTCTTCTTGTAATTTCTTTGCTTGTTCCTTCATTTCTTGTTTTGTTGTCATTATTTTCCTTCCTTTCATTTGCATTTCTTTAAAACACTTTATGATTCCACCTTGTAGCGAAAAACCCTCTAGCATTAGTGAATTGTAATCCGTATTAAACATCCAACACCTCTAATACCTTTTCTGTTAAAGTTTGCTTTATCTCTTTACCTTGAAGTACCTCATTGCATATTTGTCTTATCTGACCTGTAACACACGTTTTTATAAGATTGTTTAATATTGTAGGGTTTTCATAAATACTCTCTTTAATTAAACGTGGTACTTCTTGTTGAAGATGTGTTAAAATCTCTTCTGATATTGTCTTATCAAGAGTTATTGTTAAATGTAACATTTATTCTCCTTTTATAATCTTTCGTACTTCGTCATATACTTTACTTTCAATATATGGCTCGTAACTAATTTCTATATACTCGTTACAATAATCTTTTAAGTAAATCAGGATATCTTCTTTCATTTCGTTAATAGAAGGCTTTTTTAAATAAACTTCAGTCTGTGGCAATGAAAGATATAGACACACCAACTCCAACAATATACGGTCTGTTATTGGTGGGTATGTTAGTTTTCCTCTAGGACATTCTAAACCTTGTGCTTTGCATTTATTGTATTTTTCATTATCATAAGTGCAATAATCATTAGGGTTTTTGTAGCATCCCATCACTGGTATATCAAACGCTTTGTAAAATTCTTGCTCTATTTTGTTAGTCATTACTTATTCCTCTATGCTACCTGTATTTCATTCTCTGTTGATATGTTTTCTGTAAACTCAAAAAATGTAGGCTCGTGAAGTGTATGATAAAAACACTTGTTATAATCCACTTGAATGTGTCTTTTAAAAACATTACATTGATTATTACAACGTTTTGTACAGCTTCTACACGTATGTTTAGGTGTTTCTATCTCTTTTTCACCCACTATTGAATAATATGTTTCACTTGGTATATATTCTCTACTCATCTTCTTTCCTCTCATTTTTAATTTACGCATTACAAGTACAGCCTGAATTGAACAGACATCTCAGAATTTGGAGTTCTGCATTCTACCTGGCGGAGCGGGAGCGTTGATGAAATCAAAAGCTCATTCCCGCATTAAACTATGTACTCAAAATAAGCAGGGTGCTAAATATCCTACAAGATAATACTTGAGGAAAGTAAGGAAAATTCACCCTGCGATACCAACATTATTTTATCTTCATCCTAAATCTATGCTCCTTTTCTTCTGTTACATTTGTGTTTTAATTTAATACTTTACTTTACAAACTGTTTTGTTATAATAAACTTGTACAAGGTACGAACTTTGATATTAGGCACCCATACTCTTGATGGGAACGTTGCTCTCAATATTTTTTGTTCCTCAACCTTATGTAACTATTCTATCATACATTTGTGTTAGTGTCAAGCAAAACTTTTAAAATTGAAAAGATATAATATGGAAAACGCTTTTATAATTGAATTACGCAATAAACTTAAACTCACACAAAAGGAGTTTGCAGAAACATTAAATGTTTCTTTGTTTACTATACGCAATATTGAACAAAATCAAAGAAGAGTACCTAAAAGTTTAGAATTAGCTATACTTAAAAAGTTTCCTGAATATTTACAAACCGAACAAAAACCTCAGAGAGAATTATCAAATATAGTAGCATTACCTTTTTATCAAGCTAAAGTAGCTGCAGGTAATGGTTGGGATATGTTAGAAAGCCCTGATATTGAAAAACTTTATTTTGATAGAAGATGGTTAGAAAATATAATAGGAGTGAAGGCTGAAAACTGTTCTCTTGTTCAAGCAAGTGGAGATAGTATGCTACCTCAGATAGATGATGGTGACCTATTAGTAGTGGATAATTCTGTTAAAACCATAGTAAATAATAAAACTTTTGTTATAAGACAAGATAATAAACTCAGAGTAAAAAAACTACGTCAAGAAATATCAGGGGAAATCCTCATTATATCAAATAATTCAAATAAATATCCTATAGAAAAAATGAATACAGAAACTGAAATTATAGGTCAAGTAGTTTGGAATGGTAGTAAGGAGAATGTGTAATGACATCTCCCACCATTATATATGAATTTAGGTTTAATGAAATGCCTTTATTTGAAGAATTAAAAAGTGTTTGGCTTGATAAAGATAATAAACAAATACCTTTATTCAAAAAAGTTTCCTTAACTTATCATTGTTTTAAAGTTCACCCTTATTGGAGTATTATTTTAATACTTACTTTTATGGCTGTTACATTTTTATTTATTACATCTAATATAGGATTACATCCTGTAAATAATGAATATATTAAGAATAAGCAAGAAGTATTATATAAATATAATTCAGATGAAAACAAAATCTTATATAAAAATATTTTTGGAATACCTAAAATAACAGTTAAATCTTTTATAGAAAAAAACTCTGATATTCTTGAATGTTTTACTGATGCAGAGGATTATGTAGTATATAGTTTTGATTCTAATAATCGAGCTATTATAGAAGTTGGCTGTAGTATGAGTGGTTATAAGGCTATAATAAACAGAAAAGGTAAAATACTTTCTTTTCAACCTCATTCTATAGGAATTTTAGATTAACAGTACCCCTGAAACCCAGTAAGTTCGTTTAGCCATCTCGTAGCCTATAATACAGAGAAAAATATCGCTGTAACCCTCTCGCTGAGCAAGCTCGCAGTAACGCATTTTGCCTCTAACGCAGGCTGTGAGAGGATAACACACCAAGTGAAAAATAACTCCCTATAGGTATATATAATATATCTAGGTATTTTAAAATTTATCCAGGTATATCTAGATATATCTTTATCTACCTTAAAGTACCTTTAAATACCTATGTAATACTATTTTAAATTATTTTTAAATAACAATAAAAAATAAATCTAGGTACTTATATTAGATTATTTATTCTATTTGTTATTTATCTATTGTTTTATTATTGTTGTTTATATAAATAGAAAAAGGGTATAGATATTACTCTATACCCAGTAAATTAAAACACAAATGTAACTTTCATAATGAAAGGAACATTATGTTTTTATACTACAATACTTTTATTGCTTTTTCAAGTTGTTCATTAGCTATGTGTGTATATATCATTGTTGATGTTATTTTTTTATGATTAGCTAAAGCCTGTATTACAGGTAAATCAACTCCTTTTCTAACTAATCTTGTTACAAAACTATGTCTTAAACTGTGTAAAGTTAAATTATCATCAAGACCTACTTCGCTTTTTATTTGATTAAATAAATAATAAGTCTGTTGATAGTTTAATGTAAATCCTTTGAAGTTCTCATTTAGTATAGGTTTTAACTTATAACTAATAGGTACTGAATATGGTCTATGAGTTTTGTTCTCCCAAAATCTAACATAACCTCTATCTATATCCTTCGGAGAAATACTAAGAACATTGTTGATTCTTGCTCCTGTAAAGTAAGCAACAAGTAACACTTGTCTTAGCTCCCTTAAGTTGTTCTTTTTGCAATACCTTAAAACCTCTAAGAAAGTGGTTGTTTCTATATATGATGTTTTATGCTCCGTTATAGTTTCAAAGTCAAACACAGGTAACTTATCCAATACTCCTGACTTATAAGCAAACTTTAAAAGTGTGCGTAAGTATGTTAGTTTACTATTGATTGTTGCTTTATTATTTCCTTGTTGTTTCAAATATGCTTTAAAAGCAAGGATTGCTGTATAGTCTATTTTTTTGATGTTTTTAGTTGCTCCAAAATAAGCCTTTAATTGTTTTGCTTTACTCTGTATTGATTTATAATAACTACAATCATCATAGTATTCTTTATTTACTTTATTTATAAGTTGCTGTAAATTCATTTTGTACTCCTATCGGTTAGATATATTTTGTTATTTGAGGTTCATTTTGAAGAGTTTATTTTGTTTAGGATAGATTATACCTATTTGATGTAAACTCTTTAATTTGCCTTGTTCATAGGTGGTCAAATTAAATGTTTTTGCTTACCTTTCTTTGCAAATTTTTCATATCTATTATTCTGTTCTTCTGTTCTATAATCAGAAGGTTTTTGTTTCTCAAAGTTGATTCCAAGTTTCTTGCAACATTCTTTGCAGTATTTCCAAGTAGGTGGTTTTGTTGTAACGTGATTTATATCTTTATCTATCCACCTATTATTACAAGTCCCGTTTCTTGTATTTCTGCAATCGTGTGCTACATAATTCATTGTTCTTCTTCCTCTCTCTTTTTAAGTTCATCTAACATCAAAGCCACCGTATCACATTGATAATATCTATCGCAGGACTGTTCACAACTTGCTAAAGTAAACTCAATTTCATTTTGACTTATCTGTGCTATATGAATGGCATCTATTCCTTTTTTACAATAACTCATTGTTACTACTCCTTTAGTTTTGGGTAGGGATATTAAGAATAATATCCCTATCTTTTATTACAATTTGTTTTTTGTTCTCATCATCAAAGATTATCTGAACATAGTTTGACCTAGTGGTTCTTAAAGCATTGATAACAAGTTTTTTATCTATCCGGTTTGAAATAATCATTTAAACCTCGATTCCTGTAATATCTTTGAAAATTTCTTTATCAAAGTTAGGTAACTTTTTAATTTTGTTTCGTTGTTGTTTATCAAAACTATCCCACATCTTTTGACAAGCTTCTTTATATGAGTAACGTTTCAAATAACCTCCTGTTGTTTCATATTCAGGGTGAACTTCTTTTTCTTCGTCTGTCATTTTATAATCAGAAACCCATTCAGTTAGTTTAAAATCTGTATAATATAACAGATAATAAGCTTCTGAATATTTTTCTTTGAACTGTTCAAAAGTTAGTTTTGTAGGTTTATTAAATAGATAAATCTTTGGAGATTCTGAATTAAATAGACCGTTTGAATAGTTACAGGAATTGAACATGCCTGTGTTCCTGTCGCCTGTGTTCCTGTTGCCTGTGTTACAGTCGCCTGTGTTCCTGTCGCCTGTGTTCCTGTTGCCTGTGTTCCTGTCAGTCGCCTGTGTCCTGGTTCCCCCAGGAAGTGCGCCGATATTGACATCGCACTGTGTTCCTGTTGGCCTGTTGTTCCTGTTCGCCTGTGTTCCTGTTGCCTGTGTTACAGAATCCAGTATTACAGTCGCCTGTGTTCCTGTTGCCTGTGTTCCTGTCGCCTGTGTTACAGAATCCAGTATTAGCTTTACCTATATTTACTAGGTTTAAGACATCATTCCATGTAACCTCTTTAACTATTTTTAAAGTATTAGTTACCGATTTATCATCACCTGAAATAATTTGACCACTTGCTAGAACTTCTGCAACTTTGTTTTCAGGGTTAAAACTATAGTAACTAAAGCAATCTTTTAATTGTTCGCAAAAATGGAAGCCTGAACCACATAGTTCAATTTCTCCTTTATGTTTGAAAGTTTTACCTACTGTATATTGATAATCTCTGCAAGTCCAATCTGAATTGAAAACTTTATATCCTTTTACTTTTACTTGTTCTTTTGTCATTTTTAATGTTCCTTTCTTATTTGTGTTTTAATTTCTTATACTTCATCATCTAGTGATGTTTCTACTGTTATTTTATTATGTAAAATTTTATTATTATTATTCCTCTTAATCTGTAACCATAGCAACCGTTACAACTGCTTTTGTATCTATATAAGTTACTTCGTAATCATATAATCTATAATAATCATCAAATTTTAGCCATTCTTCAATATATGATTGAATAAGCTCAATAGGTTCTTTATATGTAATATGTTGTAAACGATTTATAATATAATCTTTATTTGAGTTAAAGCCTTCTTTTAGTGCTTCCTTGCTTGTATATTCTTTTCCATTATTACCATTAAAATCTTCATCTTCTAAGAGAGCCATACTATCTAAAATACTTTCTCTATTATTTATATTTTCTATTGTTACTGTTTTTAATTCTAATTCAAGCATTTTTAATTCTCCTTTATTGTTCTACTAAAATTATCTGAGGCTCTGTTGTTTTTAGTTTGTTTATCTCCAGTTGTTGATAAACAGTAAATGCTGTTAAAATACCTGTGTAAATCAAACTAATTATTAGTATTTGTGCCGTAAGTCTGCTGTAGTTTTTTAAGTTCATTTATCTTCTCCTAAGTTTAAAGAGGCATTTTTCCCATATTCATCTTCAAAATGTTTTATGATTGCTTTCCATTTTTCAATCCATTCTTCTGTGCTGAATATACCTTCAAAATATGCTTGTGTTATATCTTTGTAAGCTTGTTTATAAATAAATTTTGGTAGCATTTTAACCCCTTTGCTTTTATATTGTAGTTATCTTAATATCTCACTAAAAATGCTTTAAGTTCATCATCATAAGCTTCAATATAATTGATAGAATATTCTTCAAAATCTTCACAGCTTACGTCCCGATAACCTTGTTGATAAAGCTTATATAATTTTCTAAAATCTATATAATTTTCATGTATAATGGAGCAATAATTTACAACATCATTATCCACAATCTCCATGACATCTAGTTCTGTATTTTCAAAAATTCCTTGTTCAAGATAAGTTTTATACATATCAAGATAAAGTTTTTTATATTCTATGTCAGACCACCAGTTTAAAACTGTATCAAGTCTATTTTCAAATAGTTCAAGTGCTGTATCTATTGAAATAGATACTTTTATCATATCAGTCATTTTATTTGCTCCTTATTGTTCTATGTGTTTTAAAATTTCATCACTAAAATAAAATGTTTCTTGTTCACAATCATAAAGCTGTTGTATATCGTGATATGCTGTACGTGAATAAATAACCCCGTTTAAAGTTTCTAAATTATATCCACTTATAGATGTAACAAGTTGTAGTTCATCTTCTGTTGCTAGTTCATTGCACAGCAGAAAGCTCCATATTGCGTTTAATTCATCATTCATTGTAGTTCCTTTCTGCAACTTAACTAAGAGGTACGCATTCGCACCTGCTTAGCCTGTTGCTTGTGTTGTGTTTTAATTTACTTATTGTGTTTTTAATTTACTTTAGATATTTAAACCTTTTAATTATTATCTATTCTTTATACTGAAAGAAAGTTCTTTTAAAAGTCCAGTCGGTTCACTTACCTTATGTACTTATTATATAACACATTTGTGTTACTGTCAACCCTTTGTATTTATAATTCACTTTCAATAAAATAATAAAAAACTATTGAAACCATGATGAATACATGAATACAACCGATTGAAATTCGAGTTTACATTCTGTTACATATCGTACAAACAGAGGAGAAAAACGAAAAAATATATAGGAGCAAAGAGAGAAACAAAAGAAAATTACAACACAATTATATTTTATGATGATTTTGGAGCTGTCAAAGGTCTTTATACTGTCAATAAAATAAAATATTATATTGAAACATAGTAATAATTGAATTAAACGCTCGACAGGTGCAGGAATTAAAAAGGGTACAAGGGGGAACTCAGCCCTCGCCTGAAGCGTTATACCCTTCTTTAATTTCTCCACCAAAATTTCAGGGTAGGTCTATTCTAAATCAAACCACCCTATCTCTTCATTATCATTAAAACCATATATACGTTCAATTTCTGCTTCTAGTTCTTCATCTCTACGTTGCTGTATCTTAGCTTCTATGTCGTCAGACATCATTGCTAAGCAATCTGCAACAAGCATAGCTAAACAATCAAGCCTATCATCATGTCTTAATGCTCCTCTATCACGTGTAATACGTGTAAGTTGATAAAACAATGAATATTGTTGTTGTTTGTCAAGTGGGTAAACTTTAATACTTTCAGCATCCTTTTTAATTAGGTGTTTATCAACAATAAGTCTGTGTTGGTTCATAACAGGTTCTAATGTATCAATAATACGTTTCTCTTTTTGTGTGTTATGTCGTACTTCTTCTACCTTACATTGATAACCAATCTTACGTAAAACAGGCATGAATAAGGCTGTAAACATACCATCACCAAAGTTACTTTCAATTTTTATCTTATTAACCTTATATTCTTTTGCAAGCTTTGCTAAAACTTCTAAATTAGTTTGAGTGTAACCACCTTGTAAACCATCTTGGTCTAATAAGAAAATCTGAGAATTAACAACACCTCCAATATCATAAGCCAATTCATCTTGACCTCTACCTGAAGGGTCAATAGTCATAACTTTATATTGATATTTTACCCATTTTATGTCCGGTATAGGTATAGGTGAATAGAATTTATCATTTCCAATACCATAACAATCAACATCTTTGATTATTTGTGATGGAGATGAACCATAAGCTAGTTTCTCAGGTGCTATTTCTTTATCACAATCAATAACAATTAAATCTGAACATCTCAAAGGATATCTTTCAATATCAGATAAGGTAGTATCAAGCATTTGTTGCATTGCAAATTTACTTCTACCTTCTGCTTCTAGTTTTAAAATATCCTCTTCACCAAACCTTATAGGGTCTGTTGATGTACCAATAATAGAATTATCATTATTTATCTTATTTATAATAGAAGGTGCTAACTTATCACCATATTTCTTTTGTTGTTCTTCAGTAGGATAACGTATAGGAAATATTCTTATAGGTGTTCCTTTATCATAAATTTTATTATATACAGATACTTCTGTATGAGGTGTTCCTAAATAAAGAATCTGTCCTTTTAAAGGTTGTACAATTTGTCTATACTCTGTTATTGAACGTTCCATGTGTTCACGTTTAATCTGTGTATCACAATTTTCTGAAGTTTCAATATCATCTGAAACAATCAAAGTAGAACGATTACCTGTTAAGTTTCCAAAAATACCTAAAGCTTTACAAGAAGGTTGTTTCCTAACTTCAGCAGGTCTAACATCAAATTGTAAAGCACTATCACGTTGTCCTTTTGCAACATCCGGTTTTAAATATTCTAAAAAAGGAACAATCTCCATTAAACTTCTTGAAAATTTTAACCCACTTATTGCTTCAGCTTGGTTTGCTCCTACATATAAAATCTGTTCGTGTTCAGGGTTTCTATCAAATCTCCAATCAACAAAAATACCAGTTAAAGTTGACTTAGCTAAACCTCTAAAACCTAATACTCCTAAATCACCTTCAGCATATTGTAGCTCATCTGCTACATCATACTGAATATCTGTTGGAGAAGGTAGGTTAATATGTTTAAAAACAACATATAAGAAGTTCTTAAAATCTCGCCTACACTTCTCATGTAACAGATGGTCAACCATTATATAAGTCAAAGTTATTTAATCCTCTTTAATGGTGATGTTTTTTCAAAATCTTCATCAAAAGGCAACTCTAAAGCTTTTGAAGTTAAAGCTGATAAGCCTTTATGGTTTTGGTTTGCTTGTATATTATTGTTTTTCAAAAAGTTCATAACAATTTCAAGCTCTTTTGGAGTTGCACTTCCGTCTGTTACTTTGGTTAATAAATTATCAACAAAAGCATCATATAAAAGCCTCTCTCGTTCCATATTAAATCCCTTTTTCTTTTGTAAAATACCAGTTAATTTTATTTCTTAAATAATTACCGGTTGCTGATACTCCTGAAACTCTAGCATAAGGTAAAGTGTTGATATCTTGCTTACCTGCTGAAGAAGTTTTAGGGTATTTTTGACCAAACTCTGCGTGTGTTATACATTCTGAAGGTTTCAAACCATAACTAATACATAACTGTGCAGCTAGTTTACACATAGCCTCAACTTGTTTTTGTACAGGAGGTGTATTTTTATCTTTCATACAACAAATTGCTAAACCTATTCTGCCTGTATTACCTCCACCACAATGAGGAGCATATTTTCCATCAGTACAGTTTAGATTATCATTAGTTGTATATTTCCCTTTATGAACATTCCCATCTTTATCAATACAATAATGATAGGCATTCAAATCAACTGAACAAGGTCTATAATTACCTGCTGTCCAATGCATTACAATATTTTTAAACATATTATCTCAATATATAAGTATCTAATTTTTTCTCTATTCTAAGTAAATGCTGTTCTATTTTGGTAATATCATCTTTAGGAGCTGCATAAGCAACCATTTGTTGATATGTTACAAAACAGCCAGCACTAATTAAGGACTGTATTACAATGAATACAATCCCATATAACGCTAATAGTTTTTTATTCATTTATAACTAGACTTTCTTTTCATCAATAACTACATTGATAAGACCAGCTACAGCTAAGCATACACCTGCAATAGCACTTGATAAATCACCTGACATAGTAACACCACAAGCAGCTAATAAAGTAAATAAACCTTTATATGTGCTTGATTGTTCTAAATATTTTAATACTGTTTTAAACATTTGATTCTCCTTTATTTAACTCTAATATAATATTCTCCACCATCATTTCCTGTAATACGTGGTAATGCTAAACCATTATCAGATGGTTCTTGGTATGACAATTTAGCTGCCCTAAACTCACCACCATAATTTTGATATGTAGTATCGGAAATGTGTTTACATCTGAATGATAATAAGTCTATAAATTGACCTTCTGTCCAAGCAGAAGCATCTGCGTGATACATTGTCCTAATACCGTATGAATTATAATAGTTATATGGTTGATAGTTTGTGTAAACCTCAAAATAAGTTGATTCTGATATACTATTATCTAAACTGTCCAAATATGTTTCTAATTCATTATATTCATAAATATACATAGAATGAGCAACAGCTCCAGTTGAAGTACTATCTGCTTTATAACCATCATTATCAAGATACAATCTATATTTTCTATTTGGCTTTAAAGTAAAACCTGTAAATTTATTACTAACTCTCCACTTTAAACCACTTGAATTATACCCTGCCATATAGATGTTAAGTTTGCCTGTTGTGTCTGAGATTCTTAATATTAATGACCTATAACCATAAAAGATATCTCTACCTGCAATAAAAGCAGGGGGAGTTATAATATCAAATATTAAAGTAAATGCAGACTCTGTTTCACTTGTAGAAATCAATTTATGAGTTAAAGCTTTAGGAGTCCAAACACCATTTTCATACTCACCAAACGTTAAATGTTTCCCATCATTAACACAAGTTAGCCACCCATTGTCTGATATTTTATGGTCGGTTTCATCAGCAGAGTAAACATATAATTTTGGTTTTTGTTGAACAGCACCTTCTATATAGTAACCACCACCAGTTGAGTGAGGTTCTATTTTTGTTGAACTCAAGCCTTTTATATCTTTAAAATCATAATTGTTATAATAATACCAACCATTACCTTCTACTATTTCTTTCTCTACGTATTCAGTAAGTTCTACACGATATTTACCATCATAAAAACCCGATTCTGATTCAATAACACCATTTTTCATTGTTATATTTTCTTGAACTGTGATAAAATTATAGGCTTTTGGATATATCGTGCTACTTATATATGAACTTGCAATATTTGGACTAGGACTATCTTTATCTAAATACCTCAATCTTCTATACAAATTATTCAAATCGGGGTTCTTCTTTTTGCAGATATTAGGGTCTGTTGTCCACAAGTCATTATGGAAAAATCTGAAAGTTATATTTCCATCATCATCATAAGTACTACGTGTTAGATTGCATAACCTATAAAACTTAACTTTTGTTACGGGTAAATCGGGATATGGTTTTTCGTAACTTACAACAAGTTCCTTATCTTGTAATTCATCTCTACTACAAGCATAACCTATATTTCCTGAGTTAATAAATAAATATCCATTTGTTTGCATATATTGTAAAATTTCAGGATGATGTTCTACCATATTCCCATTTTTGTACTGATATACCTGAACCTTAACAGGTATATCAGGCGGTGTTATAAATTTTTTTTTAATATAATAGACACTATTATTGCCTGTATATGCGTAATATTTAATAAATACAGGTTTTGTAAACCATGAACCATCACATAGTTTAAAGTTTTCACTAGAAATATCTACTGATGATTGAATTATTGCACCTATGGGAACTTCCTGCACATTAGCAGATATAACATTTTCTTCAATAGTTATATTTTTACCTTCTATTAAAGAATCTTGTTTCCCCGATATATCCTGATGCTCTGTTAAATAGTTCTTATCTTCTACCCATTGCTCAGTTGCATAAACAGGTAAGCTATCAGGGTCGACACTTTGGGTAAAGCCTAACCCTTTCATCTTACGTTCAATATTATCAACTCTTCTAGGTCTATTACTTTTATTTTCTCTAGCCATTTTACTCCTCTTTAATATATTTGTACATATATTACTTATTATGATGTATATATGATAACATCAAGAGTAGGTATATAAGTATACGTTCCAAAAGTAGAGGCTGTTCCTACTACTAAAAGACCATTTGCCTGCATATAATGTACACTTCCTTCATATAACACCATTTTTCCATCAACGTACTTATAAACATTTACATCAACATTGTAAGCAGGATAATTAGTTGTATAATCTTCTTTGATATAAAAACATTCACTTGGGAGTGTCATACCTGTCACACCATAAGCATACCAATGTGTAAATTCTTCTGTTACAGGAGGTTTTACAGGTGTATCTTGTATATTATCTTTTAAAGCCTTTATCTCATTATACATAGCTGTTTTAAAAACAGCCAGTTCGTCACTTATAGTTGTTTTCAAGGCTTGTAAACTCGTATTAGATTGTTTTATATCAAATAACATATTGTCAATATTTAATTGTGTATAATCGTGTATCTCCTGTACAGAGTTTAATATTTGGTCTTGTGACATATTCAAATTATCTTCATCTAAAACCATACTCATGTTCTGATAAGTTACAATTTTTTCTGTTACGTTGGTTTCTCTTTTAATTGTGACAATATCCTCAGAAGTTAAACCTTCTAAGTTATTTAATTGAATTTGTGAATCATTTAAAAACTCAAAATCTGTATATTCTGTATTGTTTACATAAACCTTTATATCAGTTTTGTGTATATATGAAAAAGGGATAGTATAAATACTACCCCCATAGTTATAATCTATTCTTGCATAATATTGCATTGTTATCTCCTAATATAAATCTTTTAATTTTTCTAATGCCTTAATATTTTTTTCATTTCTAATCTGTTCAGAAGATACCTCCATGCCTCTACCTTGAGAATCAATAAACTCTTCTGACATATTATTCAGAATATTTTCTCTAGCTTCTTCATAATATTCTTGGAAAATAGCTTGAATACGACTTTTCTTAGTATCTGCTACGTCATTATCATCTGTGTATAATAAATACTGATAATCTTCAGATGTAACTTCATCTCTCACAGCCTCTCTCAAAGTCTTACCTCCAATTTTAAGGGTTGAAACTTCCTCTAACATGTAATCATAAGCACTTCTACCAGTTTCTTTATGTTTAAATTCTGTCAAAGGAAACTCATAATCAGCTATCACCTTAGATAACTCTGACGGTTGCCATCCGTGTTGAGCTAAATCAGCCATTGCTTGATATTCAGGAGTATCAAAATCAGTATCTTTCACTTTTGTAAGCCATAAATTAGTTACTCCACTTATATTACCAAAACAATCCCGCTTATAATCCATTGATAGAGGCAGGTAATTTTTCATTAAACGCTGCCAAAATGTTAAAGCCTGTTTTTCCTCATGATAACCTAGTGTTTTAACGTTTTTTACAGCAGAATTAAAAGGTATAAACCTAGCTCCCATTTCAGCTAATAAGCGTGTTTTATAATCAACACTAGCTGTAGGGTCTATAAGGTCTAATATTTTAACCATATTATCTCTATAACCCGTTTGGTCTGCTACATCACCTATATATGAAGCTAAAAATTGTTGTACACATTTACCTAAGGAGTTATCTAATTCAGCATCATCTGAAGTAATCCTATCTACAAGTTGTGTACAATCTGCAAACATTGCTAAAAGACCATCAAAAGGTGCTAAACCTTGATAAGATATAAATTTATCACCAACTTTAATAGAATAAGGTTGCCACCCTGTTCTCATCAAAGCAGCTCTTTCTGTTCTATCGATAGGAGGAGAACCTGTAATCATACCTAAGTTTGAAGCTATAACAACTCCTGAACCTAGCATACAAGTAATTCCTAAATCACCAACAGCTTTACTTCTAACCAAAAGGTCATTTGATGTTAATTTTTTATAAAAAGCCTTGCTAAAAGGTAAATTTGAATGTAATGTATCTGCAATATTAAAAGGAGTTCTTACAAAAGGAAACAATATCTTTAAAGCAGGGTGTTGTGCTATTGTATTTTGTAAAATACTGCCTGCTTCAGAAAATATACTCTTTTCACCTACCGGTACTTCTTCTCCTGACCTAAAATCATACATTTTCTTACTAAGAGGAGTTTGAAATAATACCTCTCTCGCCTCAGTATAAGCCTCAACATCTAAAGGCTTGCCTTCAAGATTGAAAACACGTGAATCCCATAAAGATTTAAACGTATTTTGAAACGCCTCATCAGTATATTTCAAACCTTGAAGTTGTTTTTCTGTTTCCTCTAAGAGTTTAGCTCTCATTATGCTTCGATAATTAAGTTGGGATAATAATTCATCCGAAGCCATCATTGCTCTAGGTATAACAGTAAGGATGTTTTCAGCATTTAATTCCCATTGAGGTAATCCTTGTTGTAAAGTTCCTTCAAAATATTGTTTTGTTGTTGTTAATAGACCATCACCTTTTAGAAAAGCTGCCTTAGCAAGTTCCATACTGTCTTTCCAGTTTAAGATTAAACCTTCATATTGATGTAACCCTGCTTGAATACCATCAGAATTTCTTTCCAAAAGACCTGCCATTAAACGTCTATTAGCAGAATGTAAACTCATCATACCACCACCTGCAACGTTAATAGCTAAAGTCCGTAAACCTAGCATATTAGCAATGGCATAAGTAGTTACTTTTTGATTAAAGTTTGATAAAACTCCGGCTATTTTCTCACCTGAATTACAGAGCGATACTAATAAGCCTTTTTGTTCAGTTTCTTCTTTCTTTAAAGTTTCAATTATTTTCTTACAAAACTCACTTTTATCAAAAGAGTTATTATTTTGAAAAGCATTATCTATTGTATCATTTAATACTCCTAATAATTCCTTATCACCCTTCAATGAACCTAAAAATCTACCATCATCAATAGTTTCTAAGTGTTGATAAATAAGTTGCCTCCATTGGTTTGGTGTAAGAGATTTACCACGAGTAAAAGATAAATCTTGTATAATATCTTCTAAGGCATCAGTAAATTTTATAATACCTCTTTCTGATAGTTCAGATAAACCTGCACCTCTAAAAACATCATCAACTTTGTGCATAAGCTTCTGACCTTGAAGAATACGACCTGCTCCACTACCAATATCTTTCATAGCTGTGGTAATGGTTTCCATTTGTTTTAAAATATCATAAGCAGATTCTCCATTTGCAAGTTTAGTATTTAAGGTATCTTGTAATGAGGATAAAACTTTTTCACCTGCTAACTGCCTACGAAGTATATGTAATACTTTATCTACATCACCTTCAATAAGAGCTGTATAGCCTTCAGAAGTTTTATCTTTAAAGAACCTGTCATAAAAATCATCTGCATCATTACAAATATCTTCCCAAGTATGTCCTGAAATTTCAGGGTCAACTTCAGCTACTTTTGATAAAGCATTACTTGCTTCTTCTTCTGTTAATGAAGTTCCTCTATTGATTGCAGTAACAACATCTTCAGTAGTAGAAGCTTGGTTAATTTGTTGGTCAAATATACTTAGTTGTTTTGGCTCAGATATATTTGTAGTTTCTTCTTTCAAAGCCATATAAACAACATCAGGTTCGCCATTATTAAATTGTTCAAAATATTTTTTATCCCATTCTTTTGGTTTATATTTTTCATTCCAAGCATCTCTTTTTATTTCTTTAAAACCATAATTTTCATAAAGTTTAGGTAAATAAGTATCATAACAATCTAATTTTTTAGCACCTTGAGATAGTGCTAGAGGCATTAAAACCTTGTTTCGCCCTGAACCTTCAGGATAAGAAAAGACTGAGATTAAATCACCATCAGGTTTAATTACAAAACCACAATCTTCATTTTCAGATAAAAACATTTTCATATTTTTATAGTCGTCAGGGTTATGTAAATCAACTGAAGCCATTTTTTTAGGATTAAGTTCTTTCGCTTTCTTTAAAGCATTATAAAAAACTGTTGCCATTTCATCATTACCTGTTTGTAGTTGATGAAAGTCGGGTGTATCTATAGATTGAGCATTTAATTCTGTTTTAATATCATTTGGTAAAGAGTGAGTGGTTTCTACCAACCATCCCTTACTGCCATTATAGCTTCTTCTCTCGTAAGATTTGGATAATCCTTCAAGGCTCGCTCTATCTGAGCTTCTGTTGGTTGCCAATCTTTCTGATTCTGTTCTTGCTGTATCTGTTCTTTGTCCATTTATAATATCTCCTTGATTATATTCTACATTATTTTCAGGTAAGTGTGAAGGGTTCATGTCGTTTTGTAAACCCTCACTTGCTAAAGCCTTAGCTCTACCTGTGGATTTCTTGTGTGTATAACCTGAAGCAACTTCTGCTTCATTATCTCCCACATAACGACTAAAATGCTCCCCACTACCTTCAATATCAGCCTTTTTAGGAACTTCTCCTTTTGCAATATCTCGTGCGTGTTCTATCTCTGACCTCAATACTGCATAAGGGTTAGCAGAATTTTTATCTATTTGAATAGTTATATCCGGTCTTATGTTTTTCTTATCAACTGTTTTTTGTAATTCAGTAAGTTCATTTTTAGCAATTCTTAACTCTTCTTTTACAACTTCCAGTTCTTCTGTTACAGGAGCATTACCTCCTTCTAACATTGTTATTTTATCTTCAAGTTTTTGAATCTGTAAGGTTTTCTTATCTATTGCGTTTTGCTTTGTTTTAGATGCTTTACCTAAAAACTTAGTAGCTCTTGTATTTCCTTCAACAGACTGACCTTTTACAGTTAAACCATCAACAAATTCAACTTTGATATTATTATCAATTTCAAATTTATCTTTATAATTTTTAACTATTTTATTAGCATTTTTAGCATTTAGTTCTTCATTAGCACCTATCCAACCTCTATTTATCCAAGTTGACTGTACTGCCTTATCTTGATGGTTGATAGCATTATCACCTGCATTCAAACCTTCTTGAACATCTTTTGCTAAAAGTTGTTTTTGATATTCTTCAGGAGTTACTTTATAAGCATCTTCCCAGTTATTAACAGCAATATCCCACGTACCATCACTATGTTGGAAGATATCTTCACCTTCTGAAAGAACTTTACCCATATTTAACATTTCTGCTTGATGTTCAGCAGGAACATTATCTATAATTAACTGAGAAAGTTCTTCACCAGTTTCATCTGCTTGCTGTTTAAAACCTCTAACCATATCAATACGGTCATTCAATTTAAAGAATTTCTCCATATTGATTTGTGCTTTAGTCATATCCGTTAGAGCTTCTGCCATACCTTCTTCTGAAGTAGCATTAGCAACTTGATGAGCAGCTTTATAATAAGATTTAACAGAAGGTTCTGCGAAGTGCATAACAGCACGTGCAATACCAGTACCAATCAAAGTATTCTCAACTACGTTCTTCATTTTTGCTTCAAACTCTGTATCATCAGACCTTGTTTGTAAAAAATCTAAAATCTTAGTTTGAGGAAGAACATCAGCTAAATGACCTTCACCTTCTTCGTACATAGTATAACTAGCAATAGCATCCCCTAAACCTACAGAAGAAACACTATTAGCAAGTTTTACTGCTTGTAACTTAGCTCCTGTTTTAGAGGTTTTAAATAGATTAGAACCCCAACCTAATTTCTGTAAGAGTTTACCTGCTTTTGCTAATTTAGGAAGTTTTGTTGCTATTGCAGGTGTTGCTAAAGCACCCCCAGTAGCTGCAATAACTGCTGAGGTAGTAATAGTATCTGCTGTATATCTATACATATATTTTAGAGCTTCAGACCATTTTGTCTGAGCTTGATGTTGGTATAAATCAGATTCAGAATAATGTAATAACTCAGCAGCTTTACTACCATCTTCAGGAGCAAAGAATTTTAATGCCTCTGCTCCTAATGTTTTTAAAGCATCTGCTTGTGTTTCCCAAAATCCTAATTTTTGATATTGCCTTGTACCTTCTTCATTATGCTCGATACCTTGTATATCCACCTGATTACCTTCAGGTGATATAGTTGGTTGAGGTTCTTCACCTAAAGTAATCCCTGCTTCTTGAGCTTTTTCAATAGGTACAGATGAACTCTCATTCAATCTTCCTTCGTTATACTCCTTTAATAAATCATTTAACATAGGAGTATCACCAAAATTATCCATATATTATATTTTCTCCATTAAAACTTCTCTACAGGAATCCAGTTACCATTTGAATCATAAAATTCTACATGAAGGCAGTTACCTGTAGTTCTCCCTGTATTTCCTACGTGTCCTACAGGAGTATCTTTTGTTAATGTAGTACCTACAACAGGTAAATCTGCATACTGTAGGTGCATAAATCTTACATACTTACCATCAGGTGTCTGTACAATAACAGTATTACCTGCTCCTCCGTTTTGATTGTTGGCTTGTGTTGCCCTTGAAACATAAACAACAGTACCTCCTTTATTAACATAAATAGGTCTGCCACCATAAGCACCACTTAAATCATAACCAACATGTCTATTTGCTCTTGAAGGATTAGTTGGGTCAGGTCTTGATAATGATGGTGAACTCAATACACCAACATTGTAATCTTTGCCTTTACCGTCTGCTGTATGAAATAAGCCTAAAGACTTAAAAGCTCTTGTCATTGATTGAGGTTTTGTAGATGATACACTCTTTTCAAAACCTGAAGCACTACCTGAAGCTATTTTATTTACTGTTGGTTGATAATGTTTCAACATTTTTATTGTTGATTCATTATTTTTACGAGTATCTAAATGCTTACCTAAAGTCTTTAACAATGCTAAATCATTATTAAAGTTTTTATAAGCTTGCTCCGGATTAACAAGAACTTCTTGCTCAAATTTACTTCTTAAATCAGCAATAGCATTAGACATTTCAATTCTTGCTTCTTGTGATTGACATAAGGCTTTTGCACCATTCTTTTGCTTTTTCTTCTTATCACCAAAATACATATCTTGTGTGCGTTTAATATGCTCGTCTACTTTTTTAGAGTATTGAGATTGTTGTTTTGTTTCCAAAGTTTGACGTTCCCTGTATAAAGTCAAAGCATCATCAACACTTAATTTACCTTCATTTAAGGCTTTGCTTATATCTCCATTAGTTAATGAACCATCATTCATTTTTAACTGTAATTCAAGCCTTGTATTTTCATCAGAAGGTACTTTCTTTAAATCAGCTATAGACTTTCTACCACTCGCAACTGAGTTAAAGAATGAGAATGAATGATTCCCATCTAACCCATATTTTTGAGCAAGTTGTAGAAAATATTGTTGTTGTGTTTTCATATCAGCATTAGGATTATTTATCAAAAACTTTAATGCTTCATCAGAAGCTTCATCAACTAATTGTTGCTGATTAAACTGTTTTGTTTCATAATCTATCTTCTTTTCTTGTAAAGCTGCTGATTTAGCTTCTCTAACCATTTGTTGAACTTTTGCTCCATAATGAGGTATAAGTTCTTCTAACGGTTTACCTTCAATTTTATAATCTCTTAATGCTAATAAATCAGCTGAGGTAAATTGTGAAGGGTCTATAGCTAGAGCATTACTTAAAGAGTTCATTATTACTTCTGCTTGTGTATCAGCAGGCATTCCTAACTCTTGTAAATTAGTACGTTTGTCTGTCAAAACGTTACGCAACATTTCAGGCTTTGAACCTTCTATATTACTTGTAACTGTTTCATACATAGCATAAGCCATATCACTACTACTTTTATTTTTAAGTAAGTCATAATTATATTCTGCATTTTTAGTTGCATATTGATGTTTAACTTGAGCCATTTTGTTATCAAAATCAATTTGTAAAGCTGCATAGTTTTTAACATCAACTCCACGTTCCTCTAACATTTGTATGGCTTTTTGATGTTGACCTTCAATTAAAGCATCAATTTCTTCAGCACTTTTCTTTTCTAATTCAGGAGTAGCTAAAACTTCATTATAAACTTGCCTATAAACTTGTGCTGAATGTATCTGATTATAAGCATCTTTGTTATAAGGATTGAATTTAGCCATTCCTTTTATATTTTTGGAAACTTCTTTCCAGTCTTGTCTATTCTTTTCAGCCGTTTTTTCATAAGCTGTAAATATTTCATCACTTGCAGTTTGCCTTAAAGTACCTGATATATTCATCATTCCCTGACCAAGATTAGCTAAACCTTGATAGGTTGCTTTTGTTTTAGAAGCATCTGCTATATCCGGTCTATATGTTCTCAATTTATTTACAGGAGTAGCTGCTACCTCTATCCTATTCTCTGTAACTGCATCAGGTACTATTCTGCCATTATTACTTCTATCATTACTCATTAGTTTTTCAATCCTAAACCATTATTGTAAAAATTACTTTGTTTCTCTTGCATTTTATATGAAGAATAAGTATTAAAGGCATTACCTAACAATGAGAATAAAGAACCCCAACTTGAACCTTGATATTGTTGTAGGTTGTTAATTACATTTAATGCTTCTACACGTGCAGAATACATATTTTCTTCAGTTTGAAGTCCTTTTAAATGTAAGTTTCTCTTTGCAGTATAAGTACTAACAGCATGAGCTTTATCATAATCATTAAACATATTTTCAATAGTAGAGCCTCTAACACCACTACTAGCTGCACTTGCTTGAGCAGTTGCCTTAGCTTGCATGTTTTTTATCATATTAGTTTGTATATCAACTGCTGTAGCTTCTTTTTCTTCATTATATCTATTATGTAAACTTCTTACTTGCTGTCTATAATTTTCTTCAGCTGCTTTTCTTTGTCTAGTTTGATATGTTTTATAACTTTTCTCTGTTTTTCTTTCGCCTACATAATTTCCAATGTTACCAAGTAATGTTAAAGTTGCTCCACCGGCACTTACCCAATCTGTCATTACTCAATCTCCTTTATTATAAAAAATTGATTGAAACCATTAGAAAGAGGGAGCGAAAATATAGCTCCCATTCTCTTCAACCAATTATAATTTCGTTTATTATTTGGATGTATTATATTTGTTAATACTCCATATTTTCTATAAAATTCATTTATGCGTTTTTTACTTTCTTTTATCCATTGGATTTTTACTTTATCTATATCATCAGAATTTAAACACCATATAACAGCATTTTTTTCAGGAGTAATACATACTCCAAAAATACCTACAATATCCCCATCTACTAAACAGGTATAGCATTCTTCTGAGAAAGTAAAACCATCAAGAAGAGCTTTAAAAGAAGTTACCCCACAAAGTCTATTCTCTTCTTGTTCTGCGTTACATACATTATGTTGAAATAGCACTATATCTTCAGCTTCTGTTTTACGTATAACTAATTTATTTTCCACGTATATTAAAATCTCCTAACCACACTAATGAAGTAAAACAACAAGGTAAATAACTATCATTACTTACCACAATATCTATATCTTCATTTCGTGCCATAACAGGTATTAGAAAACTATCACTATGGGTAGATATTTTACCTAACATTGCTGATTTTGTACCTAATACCACTCCTGTAAACTCATATTCTGAAGGTGTTAAAGATGTATATTTAGGTAATATTTTAACTTTAAAATAACCACTATCTATGTAGTTTAAGGTAATATCACCTAACATCAATAGACCTTCTATAAGTTTTAAGCCTCCTGTTTGTGAAGGCTGTCTTACATAAATATGTGTTGGTTGCCATTCTGAATAATATCGGAAACCACAAATAATAGAATCATACTTTCCTTGAATACTTATAAGATTACTTTCTTTATCAAAGCCTTTAATAATTAAAGGAAAACCTTTATCATCTATAATCATAAAGTTCTTTTCTTCTTTTATAGGATAAGGTATTTCAAAGGTAGTAGTTTTACTTGTTTCATCATAAGTTAAAGATAATTCATCTTCATCTTCAACATTGTATATATGTGTTTTTCTATCTAAATAAAATAAAAATTCTAAATCTTCTTCGTGTTGATAATTACTAATATCTATTCTTTCAAGATATACTCCATCATCATATTGTATATTTAAGTATAGATACTGGTCTATAAAATCCACACCTAAAATTAAACCTTCAAAAGTCCACTTATGCCACGCAGACTGTGCTTTATTTTCAGAGTTGTAAAAATAATTATAAACATATAAAGCATTCCGTTCTTTCTCTGATAATGCACATACTATATTATTTTGAGGTTGTGCAGTCAATTTTACAAGGTTGCTAGGTATATAATTAGTAATATGTTCTGTTATACTTCTAACTCCGGCATTATATGATGAAGCTATATATATCTCATATAAACCTGAATATGTACCATTATCATAAGCAAATAAACAGGTATCTCCCATTGCAATAGGCTTACACATAGTAGAACAAGGATATTCCCAAGTTAAATCCATAGCAATAGTTGAATTTGAAAAGACATCTCCACTACTAACCGTAAAAATTGAAGTAGGTGAGAACAGTAATAAATCGTTATTATATGGTAGTGTATGTTTCAAATCTACCATTTTTGAATTAGATATAGTTTCAATCGGGTCTGTATCTAATTTTGTAATAGTTGTTCGTTTAAAGAAAGAAAAAATATTCTCTGTATCAGAATAAATTGTTTTATCACCTGATAATAAAGCTAACCTCCCTTTATAGGTAAATACTTCTTGAATAGGATTACCTAAAAATTCAGGGGTTTTTGCTGTATCTTCATCTCCTGCTTGTCTATCTGTCCATTTAATAGACTTTAACACAAAACTCCCATCCTTTTCGTGAACTAAAGCATGAGGCATACTTTCCGGTTTAATATGATACTTCACTTCAGGTGAGCAACACTCTCTCCAAGTACCTCTACCAAAAACTGAATCATCGGTTGTTCTAAATTGAACATAATAATCATCTGAAGTATCACCACTTTCACCTGTTATTTTAAGAATAAAACCATCAGGAGCTACTAAAGGTAAATCTGTAAAACTCTCTGCTTGTTTATAAAAGCTATGTAAATTCCTATCTCCATTACCATCACTCGTGATGATATTAAAAGATTCACCTGCAACATTTTCTATTAGAATACTAGAGTTCTTTTGTGTTACAAGCCACTTTGAAGCATCTAATTTTGAAGTTAAAGCAGAGGCTAACTTCCCTGCAATATAGCTTGTACTAATTTCAGTTTTTTTAGAACCACTTGTTGTGAAAGAAACATTAATATCATTTATTGTTACGTTATATGTTATAGAGTAATCTCCCTGCTCTACAAAAAGTAAAGCACTATTAGGGTATCTATTAGGATAAGTTTCATCACTAAGTTCTGTGTTAACGTTTTTGTTTGTTATAAAAGTATAATCGCCTATATTAGCAACACTTAAATCTTTTAAAGGTCGTGAACACGTGATATATCTGATAGGGTCGTCAAGTTCGCCTAAAGCAATATTACCAGTATCTTCATCTTTAGTTTTAATAAAACCATAAGGAGTTGATAAGTACCAATAAGTGTTCTTACCAACAACTTTTCTGCCTCTCTCTTTGTATAGAGTAATTCCTTTATTAACAACTTTAGAATAAGAGTATAATTCAGTATCATCATCTAATAAAAAAGTATAAGCAGGTATTCCAAGTGTTATAACATCTGCTGAATATGCTATTTTTGTATATTTAGAAGTTTTATCAGCATCAGAATATATTGTAGCATTAGTATAATTTGCTTTTTTTTGTTAAAGGTTTTGTTGAATAAAAATTTATACCTAAATCAGTATAATACTCATAGAGCTTTGAAGAAGTCTGTCCTATACTTGTATAAACTAATTCAACATAAACTGTAAAAGAATTTTGTAAAGTAATAGCACCTTCATAACTATAAGAGTTTTGCACTTTTACTTCTTTTTCTTCGCCTGCTAAATCAAAAACCCTTATACCTTGTCCATCTAACATAACTTGGTATTTTTCATATTCTTTTGTAACTGTATAAATTAAAGGAGCTACTTCTAAAGGTTCAGATATTTTTGCAATATGTTCTGAAGGTTTACGTTTACTTAATCCTGATACTACATCAGGATTCATATTGATTAAACTTCTTGCCTGATTAGGATATGTTAATCTGTCAGGCTGTTGTGAAACTCCCCCTATGAAGCCTGATATAGTATCTTGAACTAATCCCACTATAAACTCTCCTTTATTTCTCTAGTATAAAATTCCTTTATCATTGTATAGTTACCTAAATCAATTTCGTGATTCATTAAGTCTGCTCTTGCTTGTTGTAAATCTTGTTGTGTATAAACACATGCAGTTTGAGAACCTAATTCACGTTGTACAAATTTTACAGCAGCTGACATAGTCACATATCTACGTACTACTTCAGGCAATTCTTCAAAAGTTAAACTAAAAACAACTGTTACATATAAAGGATGATTTATTTTAAAAGTATGATTTACTTTATCATATATCTTCTGATTACGTACAACATATCTATTAAGATATACTTGAGGTACTTCTACTTTAATAATATTTTGAGGTATTTTAATATAACCATCTTTATCCGGTAATAACGGATAATTATCTTCGCTATTAAAGTCATAACTTTTAAGTTGTACTCTTACAGTTTCATCATCTAATAAAGTTTTTGCACTTACTGCAAACGTATTAAATGTACCTTCTAAAGAGTTTAATGGTGCATGTTTAATACAAGATAACATTGTATTTATTGCATCTAATTTTGTTGTCATTTTTCTCCTTATAAAAAAGGAGAACTCAGTATAAACTAAGCTCTCCTATTTATTAAATTTAATTAACCTTCTCCACCTTCACCTTGTTGAGGTGTTTTAGAAGTTTCATCTTCAGGTTCTGCTTCATCTCTAATTTCAACAGCTCTACGAGGGTCAAGTACACCATGACCTTGTAAGTTACGTGCTGTTAATAACCATACTAATTCTTGAGGCAACCAAGTGCATTCTACAGTTAAATCCTTACGAGTAACTGTACCTACTGCACCTTTTTGCATAACAAGACCTACAGTATTTGTGAAGTCACCTGTATAAGGTGCTGTATCATCACCATGTACCGGTGAATTACCATTAGTAACTGCACCGATTGTTTCTGTAATATTTGTTGAAGGTAAGAAGTTTGTTTCAATGATTTGAATACCATTGATGAAACCTACTGTACCTTGTGAATAATTACCTGAACCTGTTAGGTTCTTGTCTGTAATTTTATCTGTTTGTGCTAAAAGAGCAACTTCAGCAGGTCGTAAGAAACATACAATATCTCTGAATGGTACGTTCTTTTCTTTCATAGCTACACCAGCTGCAAAGATTGCAGATGCTAGTTTATCGCCATCAGTAGAACAACCTTCTGCTTTAATAACAGAACCACCTGCTCTACCTTTTACCATACCACCTGAACGTGCAGCTAAACAACCTACAACCATTTGTTGAGTTTCTTCAATGTTTGCAAGTGCTTCTGCCATTGCTTTCTTAATCTCTGTTCTATCATCATATTCAGCCATCAAAGTATCAATTTCAGGAACTTTAACATCAGATACTAGGAATGGGTCTAGGAAAATTGTAGTTTCTGAGTGAGCAATCTTTTGATTACCTAATAAGGTTTCACCTGCATAAACGTATTTAGCATCAACTTTACCAATATTAGGGAATGATGCTGAATTACCTTTTTCAATCGCTTTAAATCTTACATAAGGTTTTACTTTTCTAAGTTCTTCAAACTCAGTAATTAACTCACCTACAAATTGGTCACGGTATAATGCAAAAACGTCACCTGCACCGTTAATCTGACCTGAACGTGATAAATTTGGATTATCTGCCATTTATTTAATCTCTCCTATAATTTAATTTTTCCGGCATTTTTACTTGCCGTTATTTTTTTACTTACTTTTTCTCTATACTTTTCATCTTCTTTGTAACGAGGGTCTTTAATAGCTGCACGCATTTCAGCTAATGATTCAAATAAACCATCAGAAACTTCTCCTCCTTCACCTGATATGTGTTGAGGTAAAACACCTTCATCTTTTTCCATACGTGCTTTTAAACCATCAAGAAGTAACTTGATACGGGTAGGGTTATGCTCAGAATCTATATCAGCCTTTTCCGTGTCGCTTAGGTTAGCAATCGCCCAGTTTCGTATGCTTTCATAAGTGTCTGCTCCACCAATGTATTCAACAATTTCATTCATTTGTTGAGTAACTAATTGTTGTTGGTCTTTAATAAATTTATCAATGGTATTACGTGAAATACCTTGAGCCTCTAATGTCTTGATTGTTTCTTCTGATAAACAACCGTTTGCATTAAATTCTTGTTGAAGTTCATCATAATTTAGACCTTTGTTTGTTACTAGCTCTTTTGCTTCTTCTACATTTGTTGGAGGTTGTACTTCTTCTTGAGAATTTTCTTTTTCTTGAACTTCTTTTGTTGGTTCTACTATCTGTTCTTCTTTTTTTACTTCCTCGTTAGAAGTTGTTTCTGTTGATTGTTGAGAATCTTGTTCTGCTTGTTCATTTTGGACAGCAGAATTGCCCTCTTCACTTACTTGTGAAGAAGGTGTATTTTCTATATTTTCGCTCATCTTTCCTCTTTAGTAATTAGTTACGATAGTTACACCAAAAGCCTTTTTAACTACTTTTTCACCTTGTTTCTTATCTGTACCATCTTTAGTAATAAAAGATGTACCAGTAGCCTTTTTATTAGCTTTAGGGTTATTTTGTTTCGCCATAGTTTCTCCTCTTACCTATTCTTGATTTTGTTGTTCTGCACCCATATTATTAACCATATTAGGCATTGCTGTTTTCAATGTTTCAGCAATTTGCTGTTGCTGTGCTTGTTGAGCTTTCTCTTCTTCTGTATATAATTTCCCTTCAATATCGAGATTTAAGCTTGAAGCCACAACTTGTGCAATCGCCTCTGTTTTTGCTCCTATAGTTTGTGCAGAAGCTGTAAATTTTGACATTACATCAAAAAATGTTGTCCACTTATTTAGTTCTGAACCTCTACCTAATGCCTCTAAACCAGTTGTAATCATTAGTTTAATATTTTTATCTCTAATTAAATCAGGTAAAGCATTCTTCTTTTCTTTACGTAAATGATAAAAAGATATTTTTACATAAGCTAATTGAAACTCTTTACTCATAAGTGAATAATGGTTTCCAAGAGCTTCTTCTAAATCTTTAACCATAAATTGTATTTCTGTTGCTGTTGTACGTTCGCTATCACGTTGTACTGCTTGTGCTAATAAAAATACACGATTTAAACGTTTAGTTATTTCTTCTTTCTCTAATTGAGCAGTACGTAAATCATTATATTTATTGGCTTGCAAAGGAGTACAATCATCTGCTGAACCTGCACAGAAACCACCATTAGGAGTATTTGAAAGTTGTTTTACACTTGTTTGTCCATTAGGATTTACTAACATAATAAATTTAGAAGCTGCTAAAGAAGCATCTTTAATTGCTTTTGATAATATATCAAGATAAGAGATATCACCTATATATTCTTCAACTAAACCTCTTCCATAGGATTCTCCATCAATTCTTGTATATCTTAAAGCGATAAAAGGACATACTTCAATCGGATATTTACCTTCTGTTTTAGGAATTTTCAAACCTTCAATTTCTTGATATGTTATCCAATATTTACCTCTTCTTTTATAACAAGTATAAAGAACTAACTCTTTTTGTTCTAAACCTTTAATTTCTTCCTTTTGCTCTTTTATTTTAAGTTGTTCTAAAACTAATTTTTGTAAATCTTCAGGGAGAGCATAAAACCCTATTGATTCTTTTGTAATAACTTTTAGAGCATTTCCACAATAATCTCTTTTAATAACATAACGTGTTAAGGGGTACATCTTCAAACCGTTTTTTGGTTGATGTACAAAAAGCACATTTCCTGCAACATAAATGTGTTTTAAACCTTCACCTAAACAAACTCTATCACCGTTCTGCTCATTATAATCTACAAGCATTTTTTCTGTTAAAGATAAGCCTCTAGTAACACTTTGTTCAAAAGTATTTTTATCTTCTCCCATTAGTTCAGCTTGTTTTTTTACATCATCAGCATCTGTACTGAATTTAAAACACGGCTGATTAGGAGGTAACATAGCCAATGTAACTTTAGCTGATAAATTATTAACACCATCAGCACCTATAGATTGATTAGGAGTTTTTATTTTTTTAACATTTTTCTCCGTTTCATTTTTTAAAAGTGCCGGTAAGGTGTATCTAGCAGCTTCAAAAGCTTTTGTAAGATATGGCTCTCTATCATTTGTCATATCTTGATATTCACTAGCTAGTGTACGTTTTTTACAGTTTTGTGATAGGTTATCTTCAAACTTACCTACCAACTTAACCTCCTATATTTAAGCCTAATTTATCAAAACCTAAACTATTCTCAATATAAGCACCTGAGTTTACACTTGAGTTAAAAGGTTTTGTATTTAAAGCCGTAATATTTTGTTTTTGAGTGTTTGTTTTAGTTGCTGAATTATCTAATGTATTAGCAGTTTTAGCAACTTGGTCAGTAATACTCTCATTTTTAACTTCTTGAGGTTGTTGGTTTTGTTTTTTAGCTGCATGAGAACTTATTGCAGAAGTAGCTATTGTAGAAGCAGCTGAAATAGCAGCTACAGCAATCATAGGATTACACATTATTATTCATCCTCTTCTGTTTCCTCATCTTCCTTCCATCTTTTAACCTGTCTAAGATGGTCAATTAGTAATTGATATCCTGCATCAATTCCTTGCTCAAAAGGATTCTTTTCTTTCCTAGTACATTTATCAGGATATATTTTTTCTAAATAACTAATTAACTCATCTGAAATATAAGGTAATTGTTTTTCCATTTTTCTTTTCTCCATATACTCATGGTTATCGAAAAGAAGAAAATTTCTGTGTCCATTCTGTGTCCACTTTATATGTTAATTCATATAATTAGGATTTAATTCAATAAGGCTGAAAAGGTTAGTTTTTCGTTAAACTTATGCAAAAATTAAGAGTTCGAATCTCCTAACCTCCATAACTATAGAAGCCTTGATATCAGGGCTTTTTTTATTGCCAAATTATATCATGCTCACAATTTGCTCATATTTTATAAACTTTGGATGTAATTCTTTAAAACAATTGCGTGGTTTATGGTTGGGCTTTTTGCAGCATATAATAATGTTACGTTATTAGTTTTTAGCATATCGATTATCTGTCGTATGTCAGGGAATTTGACAGAAAGTGTCGCGAGTTTGACATTTTAGTTGGAAGTTTTTATAAAAAATTTAGTCTAATTATATAGAGGGATTAAATTTTAGTTAAAGAAAGGGAACAAAAAATATGAATCTCAAAGATTTATCGATTTCACCAGTACTATATCATTATACAAGTTGGGATACGTTTGAAAAAATCGTAAAAAATCATACATGGAGATTTTCAAGCATTAATGGAACTAATGATCTTTCAGAAGATTTAAATTTATATGTAAAACAATTATTGAGTGATAAAAATTTAATTAGCAATATACAACCTGGCATAAAGCAAGAAATTATCCATCAAATCAATACTGATAACTATTATGGATTTAAAAATTATTTTATAGCCTGCTTTTCAACCAAAAAAGATGATTTAGGGCAATGGCGTACTTCCTATGGAGATTATGGTCAAGGAGTCTGTATAGGAATAAATCCAAAATTCTTCACAAAAGACTTATACTTAGATAATCCAGAACGTCTTGGCTGGGTTGATGTAGCTTATGATATACAGTCCCAAAAACAAAGGTTAGCAAGTATAACTTCAAAACTTGAAGATCCAGATGAAGTATGGGGAATAGACAATTCTGATATGTTAGCAAAAGATATTCGAGATGCAGCACTAACAATGAAACATAAAGCGTTTCATATAGAAAATGAATGTCGTTTAATTGTTTCTATGATTGATGATGACATTCTTGATGAAAACTTTTATTCTCTTAAAGATGATTTTGCTAAACCAGAAAATGAAAGAATGTATTTTAAAAAAAATACAAATCCAAATATTCAAAGTGAATTCATTGTTAAATGTATTGATTACGATTTAAACTCACAGGCAAGAGTAGGTGAGGAGGAGTTATTTAATTCAATACTGCTTGGTGCAGAATGCCCGCACGGCATAAAAGATGTTAAAAAATTATTATCAGATAATGGTTTTAATAGTTCTATAAGCATATCCAAATCTAATATACCATATAGATTTTCAGACGACAGAGAAAAATGTAAAAAACAATAACTGTGTTGAAATGATACAAAATAAGTCTGTATTGCTTGAAATAATTATCCTACAGAGTTAAATTGTGAATGATAATTCAATATTATGTTAGGAGTTCGAGTCTCCTAACATATAGGATTAATTTATTGTTGCTTTCTACGATTGCTGTGTATCAGGGTGTTTTGCATCAGGGATTTTGAGTACTCTGTGTTGTGTATCAAGGATTTTGACATAAAGTGTCGCAAGTTTGACATGCAAGTCGGAAGATTTCATTCTATAATTGAATATTTTATTTTTTGTTTTTCTTCAAAATAAGTTTTCCATCATTTATTTCTAATGGTATAAAATCTTTACTATTATCATTAATAAATTGTGATATTATACCAACTTCCTTTTTGCCTTTGATTTTTTGTCGAACTTCACCATTTTTATCTGTAGTAAAACGATTCTCCACTTGTTGACTTGGATGATATGGGCAATTTTCTTTTTTATTCCATTTGTATGTAACTAATTGAGCATTTTTTCTTTTTAAAAGTTCCAGATACTCTTTTATAATTTCTTTAGGGATTTTACTTCCCCAGGCAATTAATACTTCTTGAGATTCAGGTAGTAACTTTTCTATTTTTTGTTTGTTTTTTTCTTGATTGTCATTTAGATGTTCTTTTATATGTTCAAGAGCCTTTTTCCCGTTCGGTTGAATAAAAGGAAAAATATTAAAAGCTATGATTTTATTGTATTTTTTTTTGCATAAGCCATTCTTATAACATTTTTTACGGTAGAATCAAATCCTTTTGTTTTTTACTTACATTTAATTTATTTTTGTAATCTTTTATTAGCCACTTAACATCAGGAAATGTTGTTGACGGGTTCATCATTATACAGGCAAGGGTTTTATTACCTTTGGGCTTTAAAATATTTATGCTAAGGCTGTATCTATAACCACCGATATGTACTCCTTTATATTCTCCGCTTCCTTCACATGTAATTTCTTCATCTTTAATTTTAATTGAATCTGTAATTTTATAATTTTTCATTTTTTATAATGCCTTTTTGTATTGAAATGATACAAAATAGTTCCATAATACTTGAATTTATTGTAGCACAGAGTTAAATTGTGTGTGACAATTGAATATAACGTTAGGAGTTCGAGTCTCCTAACCTATACCTAAAAGACAAATCCAGATATTAACACCCGAACAATGTTTTGTATCAAGGATTTTGAGATAAAGTTGCTGTGTATCAGGGAGTTTGACAGAAAGTATCACGAGTTTGACATGCTAGTCGGAAGATTTTAAAATTTTGCATTGTAAATCTTCGCAAAACAAATTGTTTAAAATAATTCCGTTTTCACTTATTTTCTTAATTTTAAAGATGCCAGTTAAATTGTTTATACAACAGATTTCCCTAATAAAACGAGTTTTACTGATACCAAGTTTATTTGCAAATTCTTTATAATCAGAAAAATCAGGATGTTCCAGATAATAGTCAAGGATACGAGCTTGTAGTTCATTTATACAAAAACTTTTACCGCTTATTTCTAATTTGTATTCAATATCTTGAATTTCATTATATTTTGGAACAAGTTTTTCTTTATTTTCCTTATTCTTTTTATATCTTAATCTTTTCGCTTTCTTTTTTGCTTTTTTCTTGAAATAAGTATTTTTTAATGACTCGGATAAGTTATTTATAATTGCTGTTGAATAATCATTATTCCCCATTTGATAATCAATCATATTCAAATAGTTATAAAAGCACTCGGTTTTATCTTTATTATTGTCAAGAAATTCGTTTACTTCCATAGAGCCTTTTAAGGAATTACAATCAGGACAGCAAATAACAATATTGTGCGTTTCTGTTTCGCCTCCGGCACACCTTGGAATTAGGTGATCATTAGTTCGTTCATTCATTGGTATAACTTTATTACAGTATGCACAAATGCAACTCAAATGTCTTAATTTCTGTAAGTTTATCATACTTCTATTCTCTATAATTACTTGATTTTCTTGAATTATATCATAATATTAGGAGAAAAGGATTATTGATATGGTAAGACCATCATTTATAAAAAAGTTTAAATATAGACGGTGATGATAAAATGACTGTTAAAGATTGGCTGATAGAAATATTTTGGTATAATCGACCGATGATATTTTTAAGACATTTAGGCAGATTCTTTAAAAGATTGCCCAAATGGCTAAAATTATGCTGGAGAACTGAAAATTGGGATTATGAAAGCATATATGATTTTATAGAAATGCAGCTTAAAGAGATGAAAAAAGCACAAGAAGAAGATACTTGGCATCTCCAATCAGAAGTCAAGAGAAGTATCAAGCAAATAGACTTGGTTTTGTCACATCTCGATATGTTCAGAAATTCTCATAATTATTTTGATTATCCTAAAACTAAAACCGTCCCAAATAGCGAATTATACAACGGACAAACAACATATAAAATAGAATTTATCGACAAAGAATGCGGTGAAGAACAATTTAAAGAATTTATGCGTTTTGAACAAAAACATTATGATAAGTTTTGGAAACTACTGAAACAATGGCATACTAATTGGTGGGCTTAATTTGTTAACCTTAATTATTAGATTGTTTACTCAATAAATGACTGTGTTGAAATGATACAAAATAACTAAGAAACATTGATATTACTTCAATATAGAGTTAAATTATGTATGACAATTGAATAATTAAAGTCAGGAGTTCGAGTCTCCTAAACCATAGGGAATAAGTTTGAGTATGTGGAAGCAATAAAAACGGAAGGTAAATTTTATTGTTGTGCGTCAGGGAGTTTGACAGAAAAAACGCAAGTTTGACATTTTAGTCGGAAGTTGAATACATTTTTATTAAATCTTCTTCAGAAAGAAAAATACCTTGCTTGTTTAATAAACAAATCCTTTCTTTATATAATTTTCTTAAAAGATCTTCTTTTTCTGATAATTTACCGTAATGCAATTTTCTATGACAATTAGGGCAAAGAGAAATAATATTAGAGGCAATATCTATTTCAAATTCAAACTCATCTCTTTTACTTAAAGGAATTAAATGGTGAGCTTCCACAAAATTGTTATTAGTTATATTTGAAATGAATGCAAGATGAGTTTTATCACATTCGCATTTAAACGCAGCTTTTTTAATGGCTTTTGCTTTTTCTATTGATGAACGATTGTACTGTTGTATTTGCTTTTCTTTAACAATTTCACTATTTTTTTCTATAGGATTTAATTCATTGTTGCTTTCTATGATCAAATCTTTAGAGTTAAGAATAAACTCTATTTGCTGTTGTTGTGTTATACCTACAATGTAGTTATAAAATACATTCAATAAATGTTTATAATTATTAGGTACTACTACAATAAACGTATTTGAATATTTTTTGCTAATATCAACATTTTTAATAGTTGTTGTACTCATACGAGTTCTTATGTCTTCTGAAAATATTTTACGAACAATAGTATTATGATATTCAAAATGATTATCAATTTTGGAAATAAAAAGCCAGCTTATACCACCTGAAGCCAATGATTCTTGTTTAAAATCAATTTCATTCCTGGGGTAAAAATAATAATCGTTATTTCCACCATCCTACCTTTGGGCGGAATGACCCCAATCATCAATATTAACAATGTAATCTATATCCATTGCTCAAATATATCATAAAAAAATTATTAGAACACCTTTTGAACAGTATTTGAATAAGATTTAGATGTATATTATTTTTCAAGTTATTCTTCGTTGTTAATGAAGAACGCATTCAATAAATCCGCATCGCGTCTCAAATGCTTTATAACCGGAGCAAGATTGTAGCATTCTTCAATCTCCGGTTGATTTGCGACAAAATAATCTATAACAACAACTGTGTTATAAACATTTTCAGCCCATTTGCTCAACTGTTTAAATTCTTTTGGTGTAATATTTAATCCTACTTTTTCCATCTACGACCTCCTTTTCTTTAGGTGTCGTATTCATCACTCGAAGTTAAAAAGAAATCAAGTCTGTATTTTTGATATAATTAAATAAAATAAGGATTTAAAATGGTTATAAGAACTGGTTTAGCAAGATTTCCATCAACAAATTATAAAACTTCAAATTACATTATTGCATATTTGGATATGCTCGGTATTAAACAAATTATTTGTAATGATAATAATTTTGATTTTTTAAATCACCTAAATATGTTTATGGCAGATGCAATTGAAGAATCTGGGGGAGGAATATTTTCTAAAAAAGAAGAAATATTTGTAAAAATATTTTCGGATAATATATTGTTAGCTATCGAATTAAAAGAAAATGATAAACAAAGGGATGATAAAATTGTGACATTATTCAATACCGTGGCAAATATATATAATGAGATTTTACGATATGGGTATTTAATGCGTGGAGCAATTGTTGAAGGCGAATTTTTCCATAATGACATTATTGTTTATGGTAAAGGACTTGTTGAAGCAGTAAATTTAGAAGAGAAGACAGCTGTCGTTCCAAGAATTCTTGTAAGAGCAAAAGTTAATGATACACATAGTTGTTATTACTTAATGCAAGATGAAGATGATGAATTATTTCTAAATATTTTTCATTTATGTGATGCATTTGACGATATAAATTTTAAAATTAGTCTTTTAGAAATGCTTAAAAAACATAAAAATGATGAAAAAATAAAAACTAAAATAATGTGGATGATTAAATATTTTAATTCTTGGTTTACAAAATATGAATGCAGATTACTAAATCAACAAAAGATTACTGATGAAGAAATTGCAGATATTTTAAAAGAATGCTAATTTTAAAATTTTTATTGTTGTGATAAGTTACATTATGAGAAGTTTGCAGACGGAAGCGTTGTATGCATAGAAGACGAAATACCGTTTGAAATACCAGAAAACTGGGCGTGGTGCAGGTTGAAAGAAGTATGTATTATTAATCCCAAGAATAAAGCAGAAGATGATATAGATGCAGGTTTTATTCCAATGCCACTCATTCCCAAAGAGTATTTAAAAAAGACAAAGTTTCAAAAAAAACTTGGAAAGAAATAAAAAAAGGATTTACCCATTTTCAAAATAATGATGTAGTTGTTGCTAAAATAACTCCATGCTTTGAAAATTCTAAAGCTGCAATTATAACGGATTTGCCAAATAATATCGGGGCCGGAACAACAGAACTTCATGTAATAAGACCAATAAATATACTCCCTGAGTATATTTATGGAATTATAAAATCAAAACAATTTCTTACTCTAGGAAAGCAAGAAATGACTGGTTGTGCGGGACAACAAAGAGTCCCCACTTCCTTTGTAGAAGATTTTCTTATCCCCCTCCCTCCACAATCAGAACAAGTAAGAATTTCAAGTACTGTACAAGAATTATTAGAAATAGTAGAAACTCTGGAAAATGATAAAATAGACCTTTCTGAACTTATCAAGCAAACTAAAGCCAAGGTATTAGATTTAGCAATAAAAGGTAAGCTTGTTCCGCAAAATTCGGAAGATGAACCGGCAGATATTTTATTAGAAAAAATAAGAGAGGAAAAAGAAAACTTAATAAAAGAAGGTAAATTAAAACGTGATAAAAACGAAACATTTATTTTCAAAAATAGTGATGATAACTCTTATTATGAGCAGATTGATGGTGAAACAGTCTGCATAGATGACGACTTACCATTCGAAATACCAGACACCTGGAGATGGACAAAATTTGGATATGTTTGCAATATTGCACGTGGCGGTTCTCCTCGACCAATAGAAAAATATTTAACCAATGATAAAAATGGTATTAATTGGATAAAAATTGGAGATACGGAAAAAGGAGGAAAATATATTTCTTCAACAAAAGAAAAAATTAAGCCAGAAGGTATTTCTAGGTCTAGATATGTAAAAGCTGGTGATTTTTTATTAACGAATTCAATGAGTTTTGGAAGACCGTATATTTTAAAAACAGATGGTTGTATACATGATGGCTGGCTAGTTATAAATGATTCTTATAAAATATTTAATCAAGATTTTTTGTATTATTTATTAAGTTCGGATACAATGTATAATCTATTATCCTTATTTGCCAAAGGTTCAACTGTAAAAAACTTAAAATCAGATACTGTGAAATCAGTAATTATACCAATTCCTCCAAAAAATGAACAAAGCAGAATAGTAGAAAAAATAAAGTCTATTTTTAATCAACTTGATACAATGCAAGAAATTTTTCTTCAATAAAAGATTTGCAACTTTGAACATCCTTTAATGGTAATGAAAAGGAGGTTCAATATGAACAAAGAATTTAAAAACTATCTAGTGAAAGAAAATCTTTCCGAAAAAACAATTACTTCTTATTTGTGGACTGTTAATTATTATGATTCCACATATAAAGAAGTAAGCAAGGCTAACCTATTAGCTTACAAAGGTTATTTAATGGAAACATTTAAACCTAAAACTGTTAATTTAAGACTTCAAGCAATCAACAAGTATTTGGAGTTTTTAAAAAAGGATCGTCTAAAACTTAAATTTATCAAAGTTCAACAGAAAAACTTTTTAGAAAATGTAATTAGTAATGCAGATTACAAATATCTGAAAAATCAATTAAAAAAAGATGGGAATTTTGAGTGGTATTTTGTAGTTTGGTATTTAGCGGCAACTGGAGCCCGAGTCAGTGAATTAATACAGATCAAAGTAGAACATGTACATATAGGCTATTTTGATTTATACACAAAAGGTGGAAAACTGAGACGGCTTTATATTCCTAAAATACTAAAAGAGCAAACTGAAAAATGGTTGCAAGAGAATAACCTTGATTCTGGATGGTTATTTAAAAACCGTTTTGGAGAACGCATTACCGCTCGTGGAATTTCTCAACAATTAAAAACTATGCTATAAAATATGGATTAAATACAAAAGTTGTTTATCCACACTCTTTCAGACATAGATTTGCAAAAAACTTTTTAGAAAAATTCAACGATATTGCTCTCCTTGCCGATTTGATGGGACATGAAAGTATTGAAACAACTAGAATTTATTTGAGAAGAACTGCAAGCGAACAACGAGCCATAGTGGATAAAGTTGTAACTTGGTAATTAAAAAGGCTCTGGGTTTTGCCTATGAGCCTTTTATTATTATTTCTAAATTGTCTAAGTTTGAAAAAATATGGTTAATTTTTGTTGAAATTGCTATTTGCTCATTAAGTGGTGGAAATGGTATTATTGTTTGTCCAAATTCACTACCAGATATTTCTTTAAACGTCGTACCAGAAGCTCGATTTTTTATATCTGCGGTTATTGCCATTAATAAATAATATAAATAATTAACACTTTCTTTTAAATATAAATCAATTGATTTAAATCCTTGATTTGTGCATAATTCATTTTTAGTAATAGCAATATATCCGATAGGAGCTCTTGAAGAATATACAATGCTATTTTTTGCTATCATAATAGCAGAAGATGAATTATGACCTTCTTTTGTAATGTTTCTATTACCCCTACTAACATACTTGCCTTTAAGGTCTTTCATATCAGCAGGCGTTAACCAAGGTATGTCGCCATTTTTCCAATATGATTCCACATCTGTTTTGGGTGTACCACCACCAATAATCCTACCAATATCTTTTAATCTGCACCATCTCCAGGTGTCTGGTATTTCGAATGGTAAGTCGTCATCTATGCAGACTGTTTCACCATCAATCTGCTCATAATAAGAGTTATCATCACTATTTTTGAAAATAAATGTTTCGTTTTTATCACGTTTTAATTTACCTTCTTTTATTAAGTTTTCTTTTTCCTCTCTTATTTTTTCTAATAAAATATCTGCCGGTTCATCTTCCGAATTTTGCGGAACAAGCTTACCTTTTATTGCTAAATCTAATACCTTGGCTTTAGTTTGCTTGATAAGTTCAGAAAGGTCTATTTTATCATTTTCCAGAGTTTCTACTATTTCTAATAATTCTTGTACAGTACTTGAAATTCTTACTTGTTCTGATTGTGGAGGGAGGGGGATTAAAGTTCTTCTTATATTTTCTAAATGTAAATTGGGTACCCCTATTCCCTTTTGCTCTCCCTTAAAAAAATCCTGAATGTATTTGCTCTCAATAATTCTGTGAATGTATTGAGGAGAAATATGATTTTTTAACAATCTTATAACTGCCAAAGTTACATAAACATCAAATTCAATATCTCTATCGACAAGAGCTGCTTTGCCAATTGTTCCGTTTTTTGCAAGTAAAATATCGTCTAATTCTGGTGCTAATCTACGATATAGTTTTTCATGCAAGTCTTTTGGAATGTACATTACATCATCCCAATTAATTTTATTAGTAGTTACGTTTTTAGATGATAAAAAAATATGACCCATATCCGTATATTTCGGTGTTTGATGTGTCCCATCCGTTAATAATGTGCATATATTTTGTAACCGTTCCCACGCCCAGTTTTCTGGTATTTCAAACGGTATTTCGTCTTCTATGCATACAACGCTTCCGTCTGCAAACTTCTCATAATGTAACTTATCATCACCAACAAAAATAAATGATTCGTTTTTACCCCGCTTTAATTTACCCTCTTTAATAAGCTGCTCTTTTTCTTCTCTAATACGTTCAAGCAGCTTACTGGCCGGCTCATCATTCGGATCCTGAGGCACAAGTTTGCCTTTAATTGCTAAATCAAGAATTTTTTGTCTTAATTGTTTGGTATTCATTATTCTTTAACCTCTGCAATTAATTCTTGTAATTTAGCAACGGAAGTAACGATGGAGTCTGTTTTTATTTTAATTTCTTCCAATAATTCATTAAGTGAGCAGTCGGGAACATCATCTCCAGTTTTAATCCAAGAAATGTCCAAACTAGTTTTATCTCTTTTTAAAATTTCATCATAAGAATATTTGCGCCATCTTCCGTCAGGGTTATCTTCTGACCAAGTTTGTTTTCTTTTTGAAAAATCATCTGCAGAATAACATTTTACAAATTCGTCAAAATCAGACTCTTTAAGAGGGTTTGTTTTTCCAAATGAAGGCATATTGGAACGTAAATCGTATATCCAGACTTCTTTTGTATTACCTTTGTCTTCTTTGCCTCTAGTGAAGAATAATACGTTCGTTTTTACACCTTGAGCATAAAATATACCGGTTGGAAGTCTTAAAATAGTGTGTAAATTGCATTTTTCCATTAAGTCTTTACGGATTTTCTCTCCATCATTATCCGCAAAAAGAACATTATCAGGTAAAACAACTGCGGCTCTGGCATTACCTGTAGTTCTTAAACTACGATAAATATGTTGTAAAAAGTTTAATTGTTTGTTACTTGTCGGAAATGTGAAGTCATCTCTTGTTGCACGTTCTCCACCTTTTTTCGTTCCAAATGGAGGGTTAGTAAGTACAACATCATAACCTTTTAATTGCTTACCTTCGGTTGATAATGTATCAGCAAAATAAATTTTACCTTCAATATTATGTAGCATTGCATTCATCAATGCTAAGCGATGAGTGTCGTGTACTAATTCGCAACCTGTAAATGCTTGTTGAATTTGGAAATTTTGTTCGTCAGTTGATAAGTCAAATAAATCACTTGTATTATTCTTGATATGTTGATCCGCAGCAATCATAAAACCAAATGTTCCACATGCCGGGTCATTGCACTTTTCGCCTGCCTTTGGATCAGCAAGTTTTGTCATTATATTGATTAATACTCTAGGGGTAAAATATTGTCCCGCTCCGGATTTCTTTTCGTTTGCATTCTTTTCTAAAAGACCTTCGTATAAGTTTCCAAGACCTTCTTCTCTTGCAGCATACCAATCCAAACCATCAATTGATGTTATTATTTTTTCCAAGTTTTTAGGTTCGTCAATGTTGCTTATAGCTCCTTGATAAATTTCTCTTATTCTTCCTTGGCATTCATCACCTAAGTAATTTAAAAGTTCTTTATAAAAATGTTTTAACTCGATACCTTTCTTTGCAACAAGATTATCCCATCTGTATTTTTCAGGGATTTTCTCTTCTGTTCCTGTTTCTTTACTCATTTTTAAAAAGAGGATATATGTTAATTCTGTTACATATTGATGATATGTAATACCGTCATCTCTTAATACATCACATAATTTCCACAGTTTTGAGACAATTTCCTTATTGTTCATGCAACATTTTCCTCATCATTGTATAGATATTCATTGAGTTCATCTATAAGTTCTTGTAATTTTCCACCAAACCTTTTATCAATAGCATTAAATCCGCCATTAGTTCTAAAAGCGCCGCTATTAAGTATCTGTTTATCTATAACAGTTTCCTCAAGTAAGCTTTTTTCAATTCTATCCAACCAATCTAACTGCATTTTATTAAATTCATGATTTAATTTGATTTTTGCAACTGCATTTTTTATTCTTCTTTCGTGGCTTATCAGAGGCGAGCCAAGTGCTTGTTGACGAATAAAACTAATTATATCAGCGGCAATATCAACATTTTTCACATGTTTCCAGGCTGAATTTAATAATTGTTCATTAAACTGATTTTCATCCAAAATAAGCTTTAATTCTTTTAAATCAGCTCTAGTTAAATCTTTTGGTTTTGTGCATACAGTATTTAATGCTGCAATTTTATTTATATTATTAGTAATAAATTCCCTAAATGATTCTATATAATCTTCCGGTCGTTTACCATTTATATAATCGCGCGTATGTTTTGTTAATTTATCTTCTCTTTCATCATATACTTTTGGGCTCGGCATACTAGCTTTTTTAACATCTAAAAGTATAAATGCTTCCTTATAGCCTTGCATAAATTCTCTGGCTTCTTTTGGAGTTTTAAAACGTGATTCTGTGATTATTTGAGCAGGTGTTTTCCCTTCGGTTCTTATATAGAATTTCTCTAATATTTCTTTAGATAGACCTTTTTGTTTTCTTTGAATTTTTGCAAATAACAAGTCTAATTGATTTTGAATATGTGCATCATCTTCAAACACTTCCAAGCCCTTATACAAATCTTCTATTGTAGTTGTTACATTATTTACAACCGGCTTCATCGTATTAACAGGTGCTAATGAATCATATACTCCAACAGGATCATAAATTTCAAAATGAGTCTTGCCAATTTCCGGACACAATCTCGTTGCACGACCAAGCATTTGTTCAAATAAAATTCTGGATTTAATCCTTCGCATAAACACAAGTTTTGTAATTTGCGGAACATCAATCCCTGTTGTTAATAAATCAACCGTTACAACAATATTAGGATATTGTTCATTTTTAAATCTTTTTATAGCTTCTGCAATTTTCTTTTTATTGCCGCCAGCAACACTACCTGTAATTTTTAAAACAGCATCGTTATCTATACCGTATTCTGAATATATATCTTTTAAAATGGTAACTATTGTATCGGCATGAGCATCATTTACAGCATATATAAGAGTTTTTTCTTTACCTTCCGGATTTATATCTTTTGCTATTTCATTCAAAACAGTTTCGTTGAATTTAGGAAGTATTATATCTCTATTAAATTTATCAACATCAAATTCCAGTTCATCTTCTAATTCTGCACCATTAATAATTTCATTTGTTATTGGGTCATAAATTGCAAGCGTATCACCTTTTTTATAATGTACACCTTCTTCGCTTAGTTTTGTTTTAATAGTATGCGGTGCGTCATAATCAACTAAATATCCATCAATGACAGCTTCTCTATAAGAATAATTAAATACAGGCTTGCCAAATATATCAGTAGTGTGTAATGCAGGAGTTGCTGTTAATGCTACTTTAAATGCATCAAAATATTCAATTACTGTTCTGTATTTAGAAACATAATCATCTTGATCTCTATACAGAAGTTCTTCATCGCTCATTTCTTTATCTAAAATGTAGCCACGGTGTGCCTCATCAACTATAATTGCATCGAAATCGGAAACTGAAGGATAGGTTTCATCTTCCGGATACATTATACGCTTCACCATACTTTGCACAGTAGCAACTTGTATTTTTGTTGTCTTGTCAATATCTTTATCTTCTAATTTATTAATATTGTATATTTGATTCAATGACATTAAATCTTCAAGTTTCACATCTTGGAATACATCCTGAGCTTGTTCTCCCAGTGCAGTTCTATCTACTAAAAATAAAATTCTTTTAAATCGTTTACTTTTTAGGAAACGATATATCATACCAAGAATAGTTCTTGTTTTGCCTGTTCCTGTAGCCATTGACAACAAAGCCGTTTTCTTTCCTTGTGTTAAGGCTTGTTCTACAGCTTCAATTGCTTTTAACTGATAATTTCTTAAATTTAAGCCATCGCTATCCTGTAAGAAGTCATAAGGCATATTTGATAATGTGTCTTCAGCTTCTTTTTTGTTTTGTTCCAGCATTTCAATTATGCCATCCGGGCTTATCCAGCCTTTAAGTGCATAAGGAGCATTGCTTTCATCTCTTAAATCCAAAAACCATATTCCTGATTTTGTTTCAATTTGTTTTAAGTATTTCCTACCATTTGTTGCAAACACAAACGGAACTTGGAAGTCTTTACAACATTTTGTTAAACAGTATTTAGCATCATTCTCTTTTATACATCTTGAATAGTCTTTGCATTGGTAATCAATTACTGATGGAATATCCAGCATAGCTTTTTTTGCTTCAATAATACCAACTAATTGTAATCCTATGAATAATGCATAATCAGCATAACCGTTTTTAGAAACCTTTGAGCTTGTTGGCCATTCTGCAATAGCTTGGTTAACTCCTTTTTGTGGTCTTGCACCCTTAGAGTATCTTAGTTCATTTGTATCAACAGTCCAACCAACTCTTCTTAACTGTTCATCAATAAAGAATCTTGTTTCAGCTTCAGAAATATCAAGACCTTCAGAAACAGCTTCAGCTTGTTTTCGGCGTTCTGCAGAACTTGCTTCTTGAACGATCTGCATTTGAACAATTTGTTCATTTAAGGCAATTATTTGAGCTTCTTTTTCTTTTATAATCTTTTCATAATCTTTTGCAGGGATTTCTTCTGGTAAGACAAAAGGTTTTGCTTTATATTGCCAGTCCATATAAACTTCAACAAACCAGCTAGACAACTTGAAGGACAATTTTAAGAGTATTTTTGCATTTTCAACAGAATCAAATCCAGCATGCACAGCAGCATTTCTTATTTTTCTTAAAGAATATAAAATATCATCAATATTTTTAGGAAGAATTCCTTCTCTCTTTAATATTCGTATTTTTGTAGCTAAAGTATCTTTATCCTCAGTAATACTTAATTTTTCAATATCAAAAACTGCATTTACAATTGTTTCAGTTAGAAGTCCGAGTTTATAAATACAAGCATTCGGATCAGAATATAAATAGCATTCTGCAGCACTACCCAACTTTGCAAGTTGTGGATAATATTTATTCAAATATTCAAAATTAGATGTTAGCAAACCCGAATTCCTATTTTATACTTCCACATAATAATACTATCATGAACATGTAAATAATGAGGGGGTTGAAGTTTATATCTTAGATGCAATTATTAATTTTTTCTTAAAAATTATAATTCTTCTAATAAAAGCATTTATAATTTTAAATAGAGGAAGTAATGAATAAAGAAAAACCTTCAGTAGAGATTTTGGATAGTAGTAATGCCGTTTGTAATGGTTGTAAGTTATATTATATTCGCGTAAAGGTTAATAATATAAAACAAAAAGCGCAAGAAATAATGGTAAATATTCTAGATAAAAGTTGGCTTAAAGAGCTTGATAATGAAATAGATTATCAGTCCTTTCTTGCACGTTCTGAAGATACTATTAATATCCTTACTGAAATTTTAAAAGAGATTGGAAATGAAATTGGGGCTGAATTTGGCGAATTTCTTGTTTCTTCCGTTGCTCAGTCGACATTAGAAGAAACTTCCCAACACACAAAATTTCCTTTAGCAGAGATTTGGAAAGAAAAAGTAAAAGGTAATCCTGGTTTCGATTTCCATACAATTTCAAACGAAGATATTTTGTTTTATGGAGAAGCCAAGTTTAATATGGAAGACAATGCTTATCCTAAAGCTATTTCACAAATATGCAAATTTATAAATAAGAAAAAAGACATAATGGAATTAACCGATTTGAAAAAACTAAATTCTAGGATAAATGAAAATCATTTATCTAAAAATGCGAGAGGCTATGTTGCTGCATTTTCGGTTCATAATAATTTCAAAAATATTTTCCGAACAATACAAAATAATAAAAATGTTAAACAGTATTTGCAAAAATACCCAGAATTATTTTTTATAGGTATTGAAGTATGATTAGGCCACATATTCATAAAACTAAAATCATAAGAGCAAAAAATATTGATAAAGTTCTTACAAACATTATCAATAGAATGTATAAAGAAGGTCCCATTTCTAGTGTGGATTTAGAAAGACTTGCATATATTAAATTATTTCATCCAAAAATATTTAAAATTTATGAAAGTAAAATATTATATTTGATGGGTTTATTTTATAAACCATTAACGCCACAATCTTTAGTAGAAATGGTTTATAATGCATATGCCAAAAATATACAAGCAAATCTTCAAAATTTATTTACACCACTGCAAGTAAATATGATTAAGAATATTGATGAGAAAAAATATTTTTCTTTTTCTGCTCCCACTAGTTCTGGTAAATCATATCTATTTATGGATTTAATTAAAAATCGGACAGATGATATTGTAATTATCGTACCATCAAGAGCTTTAATAGCAGAGTATTTAGAGAAAACTTTAAAAATATTAGACGGCAATAAAAATGTACTCGTTTTACAATTTGTAGAGAATATAAACATAAAACATACACAAAGACGTGTTTTTATCTTAACACCAGAACGAGCAAGGGAATTATTTAAATTTAAAGATCTGTTTAATATCAGCTTATTTTTGATTGATGAAGCACAATTATCAGAAGAAGAATTGAGAGGTCTTACTTTTGATTCTTTAATAAGAAGAATAAATACAGCTTTTCCTAATGCAACAAAGGTTTTTGCACATCCATTTATAAATAATCCTCAAGCACAATTTGAAAAACATAATATTAAATCTAATTGTTCTTATAAAAACTATAAACAAAATTCTGTAGGGAAAATATATTTAACACCTGTACAAGGTGATATTTTTGCATATAGACCGACTTTTAAGCCAGATAGATATTATTACACACGAAATATTATAAAGAAGATATTAAAGCAACAAAATACTACTATTTTAATTTATGCTTCAAAGTCCAAAATATATAGTAAGAAACTTTTTGAAGATTTTAAAGAGTACCTTGACTTATGTGATGAAATAACAGATGCTAATGCATTAGAAATTATTAAAGAATTACAGGAATATATTGGTGCAAAAGAATATGAAAAAGTTTCAAACCTAATAACTATGATGAAAAAAGGTGTTGTTATTCATCATGGTTCCATTCCTTTAAAGGCACGTTTTTTGATAGAAAAATTTATTAATTCAGGATATGCAAAAATTTGTTTTGCAACATCAACATTATTACAAGGTATAAACATGCCTTTTGACTTAGTATGGATTGATAATTATAGATTTAGAGGCAATAAAGATAAAAAATCATTAGAAATTAAAAATTTAATTGGTCGTGCCGGAAGGAGTAAATCTGCAATTGATACTTTCGACTATGGTTTTGTTGTTGTACCCCAAGAAAATTATAACAATTTTTTAGAAAGAATAAATATAGAGACAAAAATAAAAAACACCTCTGAATTAGATAATGAAAACTTTACATCTTTGCCGGAAGATGTAAAAGATTTAGTTGAAGCAACTCGTAATAATACATTTGACGATGAACTGCAAATTACTATGTCTCAAAAAGAACGTATAAAAAATGCGGATTTAGACGTGGATATAAAGCTAATTTTAGATAATATGTTTATTGATAACGAAATAATTAGTGCTTCTGATTATAAAAATATGGATGATAATATTAGAGAACAAGTAAAAAATTCTTTTAAAAAGATTTTTGTAAAGCATTTAAGACGTAACGATTTATCCGAAGCAGAACAAAGTGTACTAAGTGTAGCTCTTCGAATATTATTATGGAGAGTACAGGGTCGTTCTTTTAGCCAAATAGTAGCCTTTCGATATAACTATATTACTGATGATGAAAGGAGAAATCATTTAAAACGACAGTTAAAAGAAAATCAAATATCAGAAAAAGACTATCGTAAACAAATTGCATGTACAAAATTAAAGTATTCGCAAATTCCAAGCGAACTTCCTAATGCTAAGGCATTTAAGAAATCATTATTTGACAGAAATGAAACATTTAAAGATTTTGATTATGATAGATTAGTATATGATACTTATGAATACCTTGATACTGTTTTATCCTTTTCATTAAGCAATCCTATCTCAGCTGCGTTTCAGATATATTACGATAAAACCCAAGATTCCAGAGCAGTAGCAATGATTAATTATTTAAAATATGGAACAAACGATTCCAAAGAAATTATGTTATTAAGGTATGGATTTGATGCCGAAGAATTAGATTGGTTAAGTCCTTGTGTTATATCTATTGATGAAAATGAAATAATTTTTGACAATGAATCAATAGAACAACTTGAAGCTTATCAAAAAAATATTATTAGCAGGTATTGTAATTAAATAAATTATAAACAACAATAATTAACATCCAAAAATCGGGCAATATATTTTTCAAACTCTTGGTTATATCTTTCTCCGGTTATGAGTTTTGAGATATAACTTTCAGTTAGATTTAGTCGTTTTGCGAGCATTTTTTGCGGAATTTTTTGTTGAAGCATTTTGAATCTAATCATTTTTTCTCTACGATATAAAAAGTGACTTCCACCGTTGTTTATATTATTAGGACTCTTGGACATTTTTCGCTCAAGTAGTTCAATCTGTTTTCTTAATTCTTTTTTCATGGGGTAACTCCTTTGTGTACACACATTTTAACTCTGTTTTTTATCATTTCAAGTCTTGCTCGTTCGCGTTTAACGGGTCTGCGGACTTCCTTTTTACAAGCTTTGCTTGTTCAAAAGAAAGTTCCTTCGCCCTCAGCTCACTCGCGCTGTGTCCAAATGATACAAAATAGATAAATATTTGTCGGAAACAGTTCCAATTTTCCGAGTTTGGAGTGATAGATGGAAGTATGGAAGAAAAATACATTACAATCAAAGAATTAGCGGAACTCAAAGGTATAAGTACCAGAGCAATTCGGCTATCAAAGAGCAAATATATCACTCGTGAAATTATAGTCAAAGGTGGAAAAAGTTTTGAGATTCTGTTATCAAGTATTGAACCGGAGCTTCAAGAAAAATATTATTCAAAAATTATTCCGACTTATGAGGCTAAGCGGCTTCCTGCACCAACAGATTTTCATAAACCTGACAAAGCAAAAGTTATTGCATTAGCTCGGTTGGATTTATTAAATCTCTGGAAAAATGAACGCAAAAATCAATTAAACAAAACTAAATTCGATAATGATTTTTTAAGTGCGTACAATGCTCAAGTTTTATATTCGGAGATTTATGCAAAACTTGGGAAAGTATCAATCGGTACCCTTCAAAGATGGAAACGAATTTTAGGAAGTAGCAATAATTATGAGTTACTTATACCAAACTACCATTACGAAGATTATTCAAGAACCTGTCTAACAGAACATGAAAAGCAGATATTTTTAAAACTGCTTCTGCACCCGAATAAATTCAGCATTGGAAAAGCAATTTCTTTAACGCAATATGTTTTAAAAAACCAAGAGGCTGAGTATATCCCTGCACCGCCGACATTTAGACGATTTGCTAATTGGTATAAGGCAAATTATTTTGACAAATGGACACTTTTACGTGATGGCGAAAAGTCCTTAAAAGAACAAGTTATTCCGCATATTAAAAGAGGTGTTTCAAAAATTGAAGTTGGCGAAGTTTTAGTGGCTGACGGCAAGCGATTAAATTTTCAAGTAATTAACCCGTTTACGGGAAAGCCTTGTAGAGCGACTTTAATTGGGTTTTTGGATTGGAAATCAACCGCACTCGTTGGTTATGAAATTATGCTTGAAGAAAATACGCAAAATATAGCGTCAGCACTTAGAAATGCCATTTTAAATTTAGGTAAAATTCCAAAATTTGTTTATTTGGATAATGGCAGAGCATTCCGTGGTAAATATTTTATGGGTAGTGCAAATTTTAATGAAATTGGTTCAAAAGGAATTTATGAAAAACTCGGTATAACAACAGTTTTTGCAAACCCATATAATGCAAGAGCAAAAGTTATTGAACGATTTTTCCTAGAAATGCAGGAGAGTTTTGAAAAACTCTTGCCAAGCTACATTGGAACAAGCATAGAAAATAAACCGGCAAGGCTAAAAAGAAATGAAAAATTTCACAAAGAAGTTCACCAAAATTTCATACCAACCATTCAACAAACAATTCAGATGATAAACAGTTGGCTTGAGTATAAAAACTCTCAACCTTGCCCGAATGATAAAACAAAAACTATTCAAGAAATGCTCAATAGTATTGAAAGGCGGAGGCGAGCAGAGGCTGAAGAGTCTTGTGGTGAGCAAGACTCGCAATGCCGTTTAACGCGAGCCCCCAAGCAGCAGGAAATAAACATAAGAGAGCTTGATGATTTAATGCTGGTACAAGAAGTGAAAACAATTACAAGTCAGGGAATAAGATTTTTGAAGTCTGATTATTACAACGATGCACTTTATGGTTTGAGGCAAAAAGTAATAATAAAATACAGCCTGTTCGATTTAAGCTATATAAATGTTTATACTATGTCGGGCAAATTTTTATGCAAAGCTGACAGGATTACACTAACGCATCCACTTGCTCACTATACTGGAGAAATCAATGATATAGAAGATTACAAGCAAAAAATTCAGAAACAAAAACAACTTAAGAATAAGACAATAAAAGCATGTAAAGAGTTTTTGAATATTGAAGACTTAGAAATTTTAGAGTACCAACTGGAAGAAAAAGAGGAAGATATAAATTTACCTTCACCGAATATCTCGAAAATTGAGATTAAAAAAGAAAAACCGAAAAAATATAATCCTGCGCTAAAACCGTTATTCAAAACAAGCAGAGAAAGATATGAATACCTGATGGAATATGGTTGCACTTGTAATGAAGATAGGGTTTGGCTTACAGAATATAAAAATTCAAAGGAGTTCAAAGAATATGAAACCAAAATTCGTACTGACTAAAAATGTTAAAGGTTTTATTAACCTGATTCATAACTTAAAAAACAAACCTGATAATATATCAAAAATCGGTTTAGTTTATGGTAACGCAGGACTTGGGAAAACTAAGACGGCAATTTATTTATCTATTAAATTTGACACAATTTACATTAGAGCAACAAATAAAATGACAACAAAATGGTTATTGGAAGAAATTGCAAAAGAGCTTGATGAAATTCCAAGATTTTATACTGCTGATATTTTTAGACAATGCGTTAACGCTCTAAAAACTAATTCACAAATGATTATTGTTGACGAGGTTGATTATTTACTTGCTGATTTTAGGACAATAGAAACGTTGAGAGATTTACACGATGAAACAGGTGCTCCGATAATTTTGGTTGGAATGCAGCTTGCAAAGCATAAACTAAAAAAGCATAATCATTTGTTTGACAGAATTTCAGAGATTTATAATTTTAAAGAGTTTGAATATTCAGATATTAAACAGATTACAGAAGAAATTTCAGAGGTTGATATTACAAAGGAAGCCGTTCGCATTGTTCATAATAAGGCAAAAAGTTTTAGAAAGATTGTAGAGATGATTGATATGTTTGAAAAAGTCGGACAAGCAAACGGACTGACGCAAATTGATGAAAAAGTAGCGCAAGAGGTTTTAAATGGATAAAATTTTGAAAGTAGCTAAAAGACTAAAAACATTTACTCTCGAAGATATTGTTATGTTTTCTGGTATTGATACAAATTCTGTCAGAGAATTTTTACAACAATCCGAAAACATAAAGCAGGTTGGAAATAAATTTGAATACCTTGAAATAATTAAAGTAGAAGATAAATTTAAAATTATTGATAAGAGCATTTCGTCAAAAAATTCAGATATTACTGTAATAGAGGCTTGTGAGGAGTTTTTAAGAATTAAATATAAGACACTTAAACCAATGTCATATCAAACATATAAGACTTTTATTTATGCTCAAATCATTCCATATTTCAAAACATTTTGTATGAAAGATTTAACAGTTCAAGATATTCAGAATTTCAAAAAATATATGCAAGAAAATAAGGTTTCTGAACGCAGAATTAAGAATATTCTATGCCTGTTAAACCAAATTATTAAACACTTTCAAATCGAGGGTTATATTAATAAAACTTGTGTATTTGAAGTAAAAAGAATTTCAAATATTCCTAAAAGACAAATCCAGATATTAACACCCAAACAACTGGTGCATCTTTTTATAATCCTAAAAAAGGAATATCCATACTTGCTTCCAATTGTTCAAAAATTAATAACATTAAAACAGCCTTTAAACACTATTTTAATAGGTAGTGAACAACAAAAGAATTCACTGAAACGCAAAATCCGAAAAGATTTTTATAAAATAAAACAAGAAATGGGATTAGAGAATTACCTGTTTGATGATTTAAGATTTTCAGATTTCGTAAATTAATAAGTATTTATTTCGTTAATTTTATATTATTGTTAAAAATCATTACATATATTTATCTCTAACACTTTAAAAATTTTTAAACATGTCGTATAATATAAATATAAAATGTCGTATTTTATAAATATAAAATCGAGAAAACTATGCCAATATCAGATATTTTAGAAAAAAGAATTCAATATCGTATAAAAAAGTCAAAAGACTTCGTATTTATGCTGCCGGATTTTTTGGACTTATCTGACAGGGATCAGATCATGCGTGCGTTACGCAAACTTATAGCAAAAAATTTAATCATAAAAGTCGGACAGGGTATTTATGTCAAAGCAAAAGAATCAAAACTGACAGGAAAGATTATTCCGCAAATTGATTTAACTGAGATTGGTAAGGCTGTAGCTAAAAAACTTAATATTAAGGTTCTGCCAAGCAGGTATGAACTGTGGTATAATGAGGGCAAGACAACACAGGTTCCAAACGGGAAAATTATTGCCATAAAAGGAACCATTTTAAGAAAAATCGGATTTAACGGAGTTTATATAACCTATGAAACCGTCAGAAACCAAAAAAAATATTACAAGTATAATTAATGACTATTCGCAAGAATTCGGCATCGCTCCGCAATTTGTTGAAAAAGATTATTATGTTATTAAAGTTTTATCTGAAATTAGCAAAATTAATTATCCCGAATTGAAAGTAGTTTTTTCTGGCGGAACTTGTTTATCAAAGGCATATAATAAAATTCAAAGATTTTCGGAAGATATCGATTTCAGAATTCATACAGAACGCCTTTTTACTAGAGCAGAGAAGAAAGTTTTTTGTAATTTTATTTTAGAAAAACTTGAATCAAAAGAAGGTTATCACATTATTCAAGAATCCGTTAAAAAAGGAAATGAAAATAAATTTTTTAGTTTTGAAATTGAATACGAAAAATTGTATGAAGGTTCTAATTTAAGACCAAATATAAAAGTTGAATTTACTTTTGAGAATTTAGTTTTACCTAGTACAATTTGTGAAATATCTTCTTTTATTAGCAAATTTATAAATGAAGAATCGGTTTCTGTAAATTGTATTCAACCTACAGAAGTAATTGCAAATAAATTTAGTGCTTTGATGTGGCGAGTTTATATTAAAGACAGAACAAAACCACTGCATTCAAAGGAAAATGATCCGACTATTGTTCGTCATCTGCATGATATTGCAGCATTAGAAGATTTCCTTTATACAAAAGAATTTGTTGTACTTCTACAAAAATCATTTGAATCAGATAAAGGTCGTGGTGGTTTTGAAAACAATTACACTTTACCGGAATTTATTAAAATCACTTTGGATAAATTAAATGAAGATAAGATATACCAAAAAGAATTTACAGATTTTGTTAGTTCAATGTGTTATGCTAAATATTCAGAGGTTATAACTTTTGTTAAAGCATTTAATTGTCTTGAGCGGTTGTATCAATTTATAAAATAATGAAAGTTAACAATTGTTATAAGTTAGAAAATCAATAGTTAGACTAATACAAGATGTCATATCGGAGATTTGCTCTTTTTGTTTTGGGTAATTATACTTAAGAACTTCAGCAAATATTTCGATAGCATACCCCAAATTATCAAGAGTATCATTTTCATCTGATTTATTATTTAAAATTTTGTCTAATCCTTTTAAAACAAGAATTCCCCGTTTGTATTGTTCAATGTTTTTACCGGTTATTTTATGAATAAAATCTAAGGAATAACCGATTGCTTTTAACAAATCTGATACACTTAAAACCTGATTCTGATTTTTAAAAAGAATTTGCATCGGATTAAATCCACTTTCGGTTGGTATTAGTCTATTTACAGCAAATATTGAAACCGAATAAGGTTGCTCACTATGCATTTTATCATACAGAATTTGACAATACTCATATAAATTTGCATAAACTTCATTTGGCGTTAAATCAGATAGTGGTAATATTTGCCCATTCGGATTCTTTTTTTGTAAACGCAGATTAACATCAACACTATATTCGAAACTAAGTTTATTTTTCATTTCTAAAAGTACTTCTCGCTGTTGCAATATATTATTAGCATGTAGAGCATTAATTCCCTTTTGATATAAAATTTTTAAATCGTTATTTTGCATAATATTCCTTTTTTGATTAATTATAATATAAAAACTTGACTGAAATCGATAGGTTTTTGAGAAATGTTTTAATTATTGTGTAATGTATTTTAGAGTTAATTTCAATGTCATTCAAATGCCATAAACACTTCCGGCTTGCTTCCGACTTGAAAAATAGCAATGTCAAATGGGACTTTTGTGTCCTAATTTAGTCATCGCTATAATATAGAGTACGTTTGAGTTTTGGGAATTTGTTCAAATTTGGATTGGATTTTTGATGGACAAAGAGAGTAATAAAAGACCCATTTGAGTGATTTCAGTCAATCTGTATTAAATCGCTAAAACCTAAACACCTTAGGCAATACAGGCTAATAGATTACATTTCAAAAGTCTCAAATAAACCCCATTATCTCTTTAACTACAGGCTCACCTTTAAGTTCAGTTCTGTATTGTTTACTGAACGCATCAAACTTTTCAGGTTCGTGATTGAACCATTTCCTCAAATCAGGGCTGGGTGCTACATCTTTTAACCAATAATCTAAATGGGCCTCTTTTTTACTGACTCCCCTTGGCCATAGTCTGTCTACTAGGATACGTATGCCGTCTGATGTATCAGGTTCATCATATATTCGCTTTATTTTTAATGTACCCATATATTATTTTATAAATAAAGTATAAAGAATTGCTATTGTATAAATGAACTATGCTTATTTTGCAAATGGTTTATTTTCATGCTAATTTTTTTTGAACGAAGGTGTTTATGGGTAATAAAAGATATGAATATATCAATACAGGTTCAGAAGAACACGTTAGTCTGCGAGTTCAATCTGCTAAATTGCTTAAAAAATATAATGCTCTGGATTATGAAAATAGCGTAGAAAAAAGAAAAATCCTTGAAAAATTATTGGGCTCAATCGATAAAAATGTTCATATTGGAACTAATTTTTATTGCGATTCCGGTAAGAATATTTTTATAGGAAAAGATGTTATAGCTGGTCCGAATTGTACATTTATCGATAATGAAAAAATTACTATAGGTTCTTGTGTAATGCTTGCTCCAAACGTACAAATCTACACTTCCTATCATCCGATTTTACCTAAAGAAAGATATATTTTAGATAGAGCAGAAGATGATCCGATGTATTTTAGAACCTGTGCAGATTCTGTTGAAATAAAAGACGGTGTCTGGATTGACGGAGGTGTAATTATATTACCGGGAGTAACTATAGGTGAAAATTCTATTATCGGAGCAGGAAGTATTGTAACAAGTTCAATGCCTGATAATTGCGTTGCAGTAGGTAACCCTTGTAAACCTATTAAATTTTTTGATGATATAAGAAATTTTAGGAATAACTATGAAAAAATGTAAAATAACAGTTTTAAAATGTAATTTTGATGAAGAATTGGCTAAGGAATATGGTGTTGATGAAATCGGTGCGTGTCCTTTATTAAAACCCGGTCAGGAATTTTATGCCGATTGGGAATGTCCGGAAGGTTTTTGTAATGAAGCTTGGAAAGCTATTTATCAGTATGTGTTTACCTTGGCACACGGTGGTGCTACAAAAGAATTATTTTATTATGGAGATTGGATAAAAACTCCCGGGGTGGCGATATGTTCTTGTAATGACGGGCTAAGACCTGTAATATTCAAAATAGAAGCACAATAAAAGATAAAAATTAAGTAAGTGGTAGAATTGTCTTCCATTCATTATACAGGTCATCAAGGCGGAATTTGGCATTGGCAGGGCTGGTAGATGGGAGTTTGTAACACTCATACCTATCTAAAAGTTCAGGAAAATATTTCTTAAACGCTGAATACGATTTATTCCCGTTAAGAGCAACTATCTTAATATTAGGATACTTTTTTAATAATCCCCGTATCCCGTTAGGAACCTCCCTCTCAATATTTGAATCCAAGCTCCCAACTCTCTTACAGCTTTTTATTACGTCCCATAGAGCAAACCCGTTATCTAACAAAACCCCTATCTTCTCATCATAACCTAATGTATATAGCTCTTCACAATCGCACAATAGCCCCATTACCCGCCAGAATCGGTTCTGAGGATGTGCATAATATTGCTGTTCCTCTAACGACTTAACCCCCGGCATCGAACCCAATATCAATACCCGCGACTCTTCATTAATCTGTGGTAAAAAACTCCGACACTTACTCATAATCAATACCTATTACCTTACGTAAGTTCTCTGTCAAAGTTTTTGCTAACTGAACCTGTTTCTCAGGACGACATAATGAAAATTCATTAACATCTTCCTTAAAACCCTCAGGTAAAATCTCACAATGCGCTAAAGCATATTGCACAAGCCGTTTCTCACCGGGATGCAATAACTTGTTAACCGCATATAAAACATCAAAATAGCTCGCTAAAAACGCTGCACTTCTATGGTTAACACTAACGAAATCATCCCGCTCGACAGCTTTTTCTATTTGTTCATAATAAGAAGCAAACGGTTTGTCACATAGTAACATCATATTTCGTCTAATAATGTTATTTTGTAACCCCTCAGGATATCCAGTTTCGAGAACCTTCTTTAATGAACTAAGCCATCCATTTTTATCGTAAACAATCTGAAAGTTGTTCAAAGTATACAAAAATGCAGTGGAATAACCGTTTGAAGCCTGATACTTGTTCCAAACACTGTCAACAACCGATTCAAACCACCCCGTATTCCAGTACATAACATCAAGCTGCTGTCCCATTTTGTCGACAAAGAATTCATCACCCGTGCCAAAATATTCGCCGCCGACTTCATACTTTGAAGAATATTCTTTGATAATGTTCTCACGTTTGTTAACAGGTATGTCATCTTTTACAAAGACATAAACATCTATATCAGAAGCTTTATCACTGGTTTTAGCAGCAGAAGATCCGCCGATTGCAATAGCTTCAACCTGTTCAAATTGTTTAAATTGTTCAATTATTTCGTCAAATGTTTTTTTATTTTGCATAATGCAACTCCTAGATAAGTTGTAATAATAATACCCGTTATAAAGTAGAAATACGTTGTCTTTAATGGTGCATAAAACCAGTAGATATCTGCATTATTTTTAATATCAAAAGGAATTCCTTTTGCAGCAAGAATACAATATGTAATTATATTAAAAACCAGCAAATGGTTTGCCATAATGTGATAACTGTTTTCTCCTATTGCATGAAGGAATTTCCAATCCTTAAATTTTTCATACACAATTTCTATAATAAAGAGGCTTATCCAAATACCTGTAATACTTGTTATGACAGGCACTATTAAGTTGTTATATTGTCCCCATACAAGTAAGAAATGTAAGCCAATACCGTCTTCTGCAGTATAATCCTGATTAGTTAGCCATAATAATGATTGCAAGATTATTACGCAATAAAATATCATTGGCGAAAATATGTTAACCTTATTTTCAATTTTTGCTTTATAAAGATAGCCAAGATGTACAAATACTAAAGCAAACATTGTTCTGAAAAGCCAAAGCAAATATATGTTTTGTGCATATTTTTGATAATAAACAGCTAAAAATGCAAATACAAAATAAATAAGTAATCTCAAAAACTCGGGACATTTTATATACGAAAACAGTTTATAGATAATAAGTGTTATAAATAAACACGGTACAAACCATAACGGTGATATTAAATCAAGCTGGTGTCCTGTTAAAAACGGGGTTACAAGTTCATTAAACCAAGTTATCTTCATTCCCCAAAATTTATGGATTATAGGCGTAATAGCAATCGTCAAACCTAGATAAAATAATGAGTATAGAAAATATGGCAACATTAAGCTCTTTGAACGTCTTTTTATATATTCAACAAAAGAATAATCAGGATTAAACAGCATACCTGCAATAAAAAAGAATAGTATAACCTGGAAAGAATATGGCGGAAACATTGGGATTAAAGAGAATTCAAGATGCCCGGCAACGACAATCATAATAGCTAGTGCTTTCAATAAATTAATTTTATTATATTTTTCTGACATACAAACACCTTATTTTATCCAATAATATCATATTTTTTAAATCCTGTGTCGATAATGCTGTCGGGATGTTCTAATGTTAATTTCTCACCAGCACGGCAAATCCGCTCAATACCCAGTTTGCTTATCATTTTCTCATCATCCTGTATCATAATAAACCGTCTGTGTCCGTTATCCTCTGCATTCATCTGCATACAGGCATGAGCAGTTGTTCCCGAGCCACTGAAAAAATCCAGCACAATATCGTCATCCCTAAACCCGATTACCCTCATCAAATACTGTATCAATCCGACCGGTTTTGCAAAGCTAAACTCCAACCCCAACTCAAGCAGCTCCTTTGTCCCCTTTGAATTCGGGTAATCATAAATAACATCTTCCGGCAGCAATGTTTCGCACCGCTTATCCTCTAAATAAACCTTATCGTAAACATTCCACTTTGATTTATTACCCTCACTGTCAATCAACGGACAGTTCTTACGCGTCTTACTAAACACAAGCATATCTTTCTTTTTAAGATAAGTTTCATAGCTCCAGCGCCAGCATTTGTCCTCATTAGATTCTGGTTTTACAAATGCGCCGTCCTTAACCTCGTCGGGAAAAACATTCCCCGGCGGGATTACAAAGCTTCCGTCCGGACACTCGATATAATATCTCTGGTTTACTCTTGGCTCCAGTGACGGCTGATATAAAGAAGCTCCGTTTTTCTTATATCTGCCGCGCTCATCTTCATATTTATAGTCTTCAAGCTTAATCTCAGGGCTTACCTCAAACTTTGTAAGGTTCCCGATATCTTTTGCATAAACCAGAACATAATCCTTTGTCGATTTGAAAAATGTGCCCTTATTAGATGTGCGCTTTGCAATCCGAGTACAGCAAGAAATAAAATTATTCTCCCCAAAAACTTCGTCACACAACATTTTTAGGTTGAAAACTTCATTATCGTCAATAGAGATAAATATTACCCCGTCAGGTTTTAACAGTTTTTCAGCAAGTATAAGTCTCGGATAAATCATGTTTAACCAGTTTGTATGATAACGTCCCGAATACTCGCTATTAGAAGTATTTTTACTTATTCGGGTATTTGTTTTCAGCTTAAAATCGTCGTTATAAACAAAACTGTTTCTTGTATTATAAGGCGGGTCGATATAAATCATCTTAATTTTTGCTTCGTATTCAGGCAGCAAAAGCTTCAGCCCGTCAATATTATCACCCTCAATATAAATATTGTTTGTAAACTCAAGGTTCTTGCTTGATTTAGTATCAAGTTCGAGTCTCTTTAAGCTAGGAATATCTGCTAATTTTTTAGCTTCGGTTTTACCTTCCCAATAGAATCCGTAATCCATTGTGACCTATTCCTCCGAACGATATTGTAAAGCTTGTGAAAGGTGAACAGGTTGAATGTTTTCTGAGCCTGCTAAATCAGCGATAGTTCTTGCAAGTTTAAGGATTCTTGAATATTTTCTGCCTGAGAGTTTATAAGTGTTGGCCGCCATTTTCATCAGAGTTTGAGATTCTTTATCGAGTTTGCAATATTTTTCAACCATATTGGATGTGAGTTCTGAATTGGTGAAAATTCCCGTACCTTTATACCTTTGAGCTTGAATTTTGCGAGCTTTAACAACACGTTTTCTGATTTCAGAGGACGGTTCACTTTTTTCGTTTATATTCAACAGTTCATCAGTTGTTAGTCTTGGAATATTGATAATTAAATCGATTCTATCGAGCAACGGTCCTGAAAGTCTTGCACGATACCTTTGGATTTGAACATCCGTACAGGTACAGTGTTTTTCAATATCACCTAAGAATCCGCAAGGACAAGGGTTCATTGCACCTATTAACATAAATTGAGCGGGGTATGATACTGAAAACTTCGCTCTTGAGATAGTAATCTTACCGTCTTCAAGCGGTTGTCTTAGGGTTTCGAGTACATTTCTCGGGAACTCTACCATTTCATCAAGGAACAATACCCCTCTATGAGCGAGGGTAATCTCTCCGGGTTTTGGATTTGAACTTCCGCCTATAATCCCGATAGCTGATGCTGTATGGTGTATCGGTCTGAAAGGTCGTTTTGTCAACAAAGGTTTGTCGCTTGATAACAGCCCGCTTATACTGTAAATTTTGGTTATCTCGATTGCTTCTTCAAGTTCCATAGGCGGTAAGATTGAAGCAAAACATTTTGCCATAAGGGTTTTACCTGAACCGGGTGTGCCTGACATTAAAAGGTTGTGTCCGCCTGCAGCTGCAATCTCCATTGCGCGTTTAGCTTTTTGTTGACCTTTCACATCTTTAAAATCGTACTGATATTCTTCGTTAAGGTCACTGTTCAAATACTCTTGAATATCAATTTTGGTTGGCGTTATAGGATTATTTGTGAAATGGTTTACAACATCACTAAGGTGTTCTGCTCCGTAAATAGTGACATCTTGAACAATCGCAGCTTCTTTTGCGTTTTCAGCAGGTACAAAAACTGATGTGACTCCTGTATCTTTAAGACCTGCAACGATAGGTAAAACTCCGTGAATGCCACGTAATGAACCGTCTAACGATAGTTCGCCGATGAATGCTATCTTTTCAACTTTTTCATTTGCAATAACGCCCTCTTCCTGCAAGATTCCGACAGCCATCGGCAAATCAAAGAATGTGCCTTCTTTTTTTATGTCTGCAGGTGCAAGGTTAATGATGACTTTGCCTTTAGGGAATGTATAACCAGAGTTTTTGATAGCAGAGCGGATTCTTTCTTTTGATTCTGAAACCGCATTATCAGGTAAGCCTACGATACTAATACTCGGTAAAGAATTGATTACGTCTACTTCCACTTCTATCTTATGAGCGTTTAGCCCTATTGTTGTTCCGGTAATTGTTTTGCAAACCATAGCTCAATTATAGTATAAATATGGTTTTTATACCATTTTTTCAAGAGCTTGTTTGATATCGTTAATTTCTTTATCCCAGAAAACGTGGTCTTCTTGTTTAAATAATCTCATAGAATCGTACCACAGTGTTGTTTTATCATCATCAAACCAGCGCCAATCCGGGCAATATGGAATTAGCATAAATGTTTTTGCACCCATAGCACCACCCAGGTGTGCAACTGATGTATCTACTGTTATTACAACATCAAGGTTTTTTATAGCGGCTGCCGTATCATCAAAATCAATCAAATCTTTGCCGATATCAATTATATTAGGGTATTTTTTGTAATCGTCTAAAACCGGTTTATATTGCAATGAATAGAACTGTACATTATCCATTTTTAACAGTTCGTCAAACACAGATATGTGCAGGGTTCTATTGAGTTGTTCTCTTATACCGGCTGAACCTGCTTCCCAGCATAGACCGACTTTTAGTTTATCAGTGTTAAAGTATTTTTCTTTGTATTCAAGTACCTTCTTTTCATCTGCGCATAAATAGCCTTCTGACAGTGGAAATTTGGTCTCCATTTTCAATGTATAAGGCAAGTTTGACATAATAGTAGATTTATCGGCACGGGGTAATCCTTTTTTATGTTTGATAAATTTTAGTTTTTTGTATTTTTTAAACGAGCGTTTAAATAATGTTAATAATCCGGGATGTACGCTTATTTTTATTTCTTTAAAGTATTTTTCTAAGAAAGGATAGTATCTCGAAAACATCAAGCAATCACCTATACCCTGATCGCTGTATACGTGTAAAGTTTCAGCTTTGCAAGCTTTGCCGTTCCAGAGGTATTTTAGTCTTTTAACAGGTTCATCGGTATCTTTGTATGAATCTTTCATTGAATAGTATTTGAATCCCTGTTTTATTTTTCTTTGACAGAAATAAATTGTGGCAAGGATAAAACAGCTGTTAGCGCTTAATCCTACGGCTTTTATAACTTTTTTAATATAATACAATGCTTTTTTACGTTCTTTTATTTTGTTATAGCTGATTGCAAGGTTATAGTAGGCAGATATTTTATCGCCGTATTTCATTGCGGTTTTATAACATTTTTGGGCGGAGATTTCATCATGGAAGATAACTTCCTGAACGAGCCCCTGTCTTAACCAGCTTTGAGAGAATTTGGGGTGTGCTGACAAAAGCTGTTGAGAAACTTTTATTGCTTCATTTAGGTTACCTGTATAAATGCAAGCATAAACGAGCGCGGACATAATGTCTTTATTGAGCGGGAATAATGAATTTGCTCGTTGTCCGAGTTCATAAGCTTTTGCGTATATTCTGAGTTCAATCAAAGAGTTGATAAATTTTTCGTAGACTTCGTAATTTTTGGTTGTTGTAATTACTCTGTCAAAGTAGTCGCAGGCTTTTCTGAACTCGCCTAAGTTATACATTACAAATCCGAGTGCCTCTATTGTAGTCGGGTTATTTGGTTTTATTTTATTTGCTTTGGTTAGGGTTCTTTTTGCAAGGTTTAATTCACCGATATTGAGGTACAAAAGACCTAGTAATGACAAGGCTGTCGGGTTGTTTTTATCTTGTTTAAGAATATCAAGGTAAATTTTACCTGCTGCATTAAAGTCTTTTTCTTGTGTTAGCGCTATTGCTTTTTTTACCTGCGTAACTATATCCATAAACCATATTTTACTTGTTCGATTTGATTTAGTCAATCAATCATAACAAGGATTTTCTCCAAAATTAAAGCCCGAAGATTGTTCTTCAGGCTAGTTTGTTCTTTTCGTTGTTTTTGGTAATTCCCTACAATTCCAACGTGTTTTGGTTAAGCAGATACCTCGCCTGTCGTCCTGACTTGAGGATTATTCTCTGCCTTCTTTACATGGAATCTTTTAATGATATTTTTCTTAAAGTCAACATTATTAACGTAATAGTAATATGAAGTCTTTAATCAATCTAAACGGATTTCATCTATATGGAGGAGATGACCTCCTACTAAAGTACTAAAATGAGCTTTCAATCGTTGTAGAATTGCAAAATTTATTATAGACTGTTTGTGGAGATTTATAATTATGAAGTTACTCATTTACCTATTATTTATTTATTTAACAGTTTACACAGCTTATTATCTGGCATTAGTTTACAGCGGTTTAAGCCACAAAAAACGTAAAGACCGTGATGCTAATATTAAGAAAAACAATTTGTGCGTTGTTGTTTATTCACACAACAACAAAGCTACTATTGAAAATCTGGTTAAGCAGCTTAAGAACCAGACTTATCCGAAGAACAATTACACAATTCAGGTTGTGTTGGATAACTGTACTGATGAATCAGAGATACTTTTTCAGGGTGATTTAGATGTTACGGTTATGAATATCAAAAATGTTGATACGATTGGAAAAGAACAGGCGTTTTCTATTCTGGCAGAAAAATATTTACCGATTAGAGATTTGGACGCTTATGTATTCCTTGATGCTAAGTATTATGTTAACGAAGATTTCTTAGAAAGAATCAATGAATCTTTACAGGAAGTAGACGCTATAACAGGCGCTACGACTCTTATTTGTAATAGCGAATTATCGTTTGTTGATAACATTAAATACTCTTATAACCAGTATAAAAACAATTTTATTTTCAAATCACGTGCTTTATTGGGGTTAAACAATTCTGTTAACTCTGATATTCTGGCTATTAAAAAGACCGTTTTGGATTCTGTTAATGATTTGAGGATAAAGACAACGGATGATGAATTGAGACTGACAATGTCATTATCCGAAATGGGTTATAAATGTGGTTATAATAGCAATGTTAAAGTTTATCTGGGTATCAATGATTATGATTTAAAGATTCCTTCTTTGACTACCAGAGTAAACTTATTCTTCCACATGCTTAAGGATATTAAGTTCTCTAATATTGTTCATACGGAACTTATCACGTCGTTGATTTATCCTAACTGCTTAACTTTGGCGTTGGGTTATGCACTGTTGTTTAAGTGCGCTTTCTATTCAACGTGGTTAAATTGTTATCTTATCGGTGCTGAGATTGCGCTGTTCTTAATCGGATTCTGTGCAAGTTTATTGCATGCTAAGATACATTCTAAGGAACATTTATACTTGTTCTTGTATCCTGTGTATGCTTTTTGCAGAGTAGTTTACAATATTCCGTTCTTGAGATTTATCAGAGATAAGGTTTTGAATACGGGTGATTCTGTTTCTGTTCAAAAATTGAATGTGCATGTTAATGTATTTGACGGTAAGAAATATTATCCTTGCAGATTGGAGATTGTTTCCGAATCAGGATTATCAAGGGTTATATTTATCAATAAGAAGAAAAAATACAGAACTAAGAACCATTTGAGAGTGGTTGACGCTATTAGAGAAATCTCTGAAAAGCTCGAAGGTTATGGTTATACATTATTGCTTTGTCAATGTTGTAAGTATTTTAAATCTAATGTTGACGGTACCGTGAATCAGGTTAAGGGTTTCTGTGAATACCATTTTTCAAACAGAACTCCTGGCGATATCCTTTCAACAGTGCTCTGGAACTATTGCGATGCGTTTGAGAAAATGAATGTTGTTAGCCTTTTAGACGCTATTGCTTCAAAGCAGAAGGAAGATTCTAAGCAATAATGACTCAATCGGTTTATATCCATATCCCGTTTTGCGTGAAGAAATGCAAATACTGTTCTTTTGTGTCGTTTGAGAGTTTGCAGAATAGAAAAGGGTATTTGTATTCACTTCTCAAAGAGATTGACTATTATTATAGGGGCGAAGCCTTAAAGACGTTTTATGTCGGCGGCGGTACGCCATCTGTTATGAGTGTTGATGAGATTGGGAAGATTGTTCGTAAGTTTGAGTTTGAGTCTGATTGTGAGAGGACGATTGAACTTAACCCTAATGATGTTACTGATGAATTAGCACGAGGACTTAATATCCTCGGGTTTAACCGTGTGAGTTTGGGTGCTCAGAGTTTTGATGATGAGATACTTGAGGCGATAGGTCGCAGACATAAGGCTGATGAGGTTGTTAGAGCTGTTGAGATTTTAAAAAATAACGGATTTAAAAATATTAGTTTAGATTTGATTTATGGATTGCCAAATCAGACTTTAGACGGGTTTGAGAGAGATTTGAGACGTATTTTTGAGCTTGATGTTCAGCATATATCTTTGTACGGGTTAAAGATTGATGAGGGCTCATATTTTTATGAGCATGAACCTGAGGGATTGCCGGATGATGATGTTCAGGCCGATATGTATCTGCTTGCCAATCGATTAGTCAGAGAGAACGGGTTTGAGCATTATGAGGTTAGTAACTATGCTAAAGCAGGTTTTAATTCTCGTCATAATACAAACTACTGGCGCTGTGGTGAATATTATGGGTTCGGGTTGTCTGCTCACGGGTATGAGGACGGAGTAAGATATTCTAATACTTCTAATTTATCTGAGTATATGAACAATCCTGTTTTACACGAATACGGTGAGTTTTTGACGGTGCAAAAACAGTTGGAAGAGAGAATCTTTTTAGGATTCAGGCTTGAAGAAGGGATTGATGTAGGACAAATTAACAATGATTTTAATATCGATTTTGAGGATAGGTTTTCAGAGGTATTGCGAAAATATTCCGATTATTTTATAAAGACGGATAAGGGCTATAAGTTATCGAACGACAATAATAAAAACGGGTTTTTAATTAGTAATATTATACTGTCTGATTTTTTATTATAGGAGTATAATATATTATATAAATCAGAAAAATGAGGGTTAAAGATATGGATAAGCAAACAGCGGTTATTATACCGGCAAGATACGGTTCAAGCAGATTACAAGGTAAACCATTGATAGAAGTTGGCGGAAAGCCTATTATTCAATGGGTGTTTGAAAAAGCTGTTCAAGCTACTTTAGCTGACAGAGTAATAATTGCAACCGATAATGAAAAGATATATGAAACGGCGCTTATGTTCGGTGCAGAAGCTGAGATGACGCTTGAAAGCCACAATAGCGGCAGTGACAGAATTGCTGAAGTTGTTGCTCGTCACCCTGAAATTGCTTATATAGTTAATCTTCAAGGTGATGAACCTATGATTGACCCTGAGAACATCGATAAGGTTATCAGACTTGTTAAAGATGACGATACAGCGGATGTTTCTACTCTTATCACCGAAATAAAAGATATGAAAGAAGTTGATAACCCTAACCTCGTAAAATGTGTTTACGATAACAATAACTATGCATTATATTTTTCCCGCTCAAAGATTCCGTTTGAAAGAAACGCCGGTCACTCTAAGTTCTACGGTCATATCGGTATTTACGGCTATAAACGTGACGCGCTTTTTGCTATGACACAGGCTAATCAAACTTCATTAGAGTTAACAGAAAGCTTGGAACAGCTACGTGTGCTTCAAATGGGTATGAGAATCAAGGTTGATTTTGTTGAAAATAAACCTATCGGTATCGATACAATCGAAGACTTGAACAACTTTAAAGCAAAGGTTATGGCATAATGCAAGATAAAGAATATATTCAATTACGTGATGAGTTTTGTAGTGAACTTGAACCAAAAAGCCTAAAAACCAGTATCGATTGTTGGAACTTCTATATTAACAGCACTCCTGAAAATATGCAAAAATACCAGACTTCACAGGATGAAGTCTATGCGTTATACAAAGATGAAGGGTTGTATAACAAGTTCAAATCTATGCAGGTAGAAGATAAACACCTTGCAAAACAGTTGTATGATTTGGTTAAAGATTTTGATGAAGAGCTTAATGCTGGCGAACTTAAAAAACAGTTAAGAGATAAAGAAAACGAGATTGCGGCAAAGTTTAATGCTTATGTCCCAAAGATTGACGGTGAAGAGATTAGCAAAGCTCAGTTGATGAAGATTCTAGAGACTGAAACGGATGTAAACCTGAGAAAGAAAGCGTATGAAGCAAGGGTTAAAGCAGGTGATGTTATAGCTGATGATTTGGTTGAATTTGTCAAAATGCGTAACGAGTTTGCCAAAACAAAAGGGTATGACAATTTCTTTGAGTATAACCTTAAAGAAACCTATGATGTTGATGCTGATTATTTGCAAAAGCTGCTTGATGATGTTTATGAAAACGCTTACGAGATGAACCAAACTCTGCAAGCTGAGAACAAAAAAGAGCTTGCGGATGAATACGGTATAAAAGAAGGTGATTTGAGACAATATCATTACGGTTTGTTGTTGAAATCTAACCCTGCAAAAGCGGTTAATGAAGCGCTCAAGACGCCTGAACAGGTAGTCGAAATTGCAAAAACCACATATAAAAACATGGGCTATGATGTGGACAATATGCCGATTACGCTCGATTTATTCCCTCGTAAAAACAAGAACACACACGGGTTCTGTTTTGATATCGACGCCGGAAAAGACGCGAGGATTCTTGCTAACCTGACAAATAATACAAACAGTATTGATACATTGTGTCACGAACTCGGACACTGTGTGTATCATATCGGGATTGACTCTGAACTGCCGTTTTTTGACAAGTCTTCTTATCCTGCTATGACTGAGGCTGTGGCAATGCTTATGGGTGATTTACAGCAGAAAGAAGACATACTCAAAGACATTGTTTCGGAGAATGTTCTTAAGAAATTTAAAGCTAATCATAGAAAGTCAGAAGCGAAGTTTATCAATCGCAGTATGCTAATTATCAATTTTGAAAAACAGATGTACGAAAACCCTGAACAAGACTTAAAACAGCTCTGGCATGATTTGAGAGTTAAGTATACCGGTGCAAACGAGGATGAAGAGCTCAACAACGAGTGGGCGACTATCCCGCATTATTTGTCACATCCGGCATATTATCAAAACTATTTTAGAGCTGATTTGATTAAGGCGCAGATGTATAAATCTATGCGTGCTGATTTGGGTAATATCACTGAAAACCCTAAAACAGCAGCTTATCTTAATGACAAGCTGTTCAAATACGGTACAAGCATGGAAGAATCTGAGCTGATAGAACTGTTTACCGGCTCAAAACTCTCAAGCGAAGCTTTGTGTGATAGCTTAAAATAACTATTTTAAGCAGCAGTTTTTGTATTTCTTACCGCTTCCGCATGGACAAGGGTCGTTTCTGCCTACTTTAACGTTTGATGTGTAGATTTGTTCTTGAACGACTTCATCGTTTTGAACGGTGTCTTCAAGTTCGCTTATCAATTCTATAGATGTTGAGAACACTGTTGAATGATAAAGTACAGATGTTGAAGAATAAATCTTACGTTTTAAATATTCACTTTTGTATGTTTCGATAAGGCTGTCTAATGTGTAGTCTTTTTCTAAGACTTCATTGATAACATCCATAAAGTTAGGGTATTTACCTGCGATTCTTCGAATCATTCTGTCAGATATAGAATCGTTTGTTAGGAAGTAGTTTACACATCCTTTTACGTCTTTAACTTTTGATTTGTCTTCAAAGATTGTACAGAAAGTCTTGTAGAACGGTATAGAATAAAGCCCCATTTCACTGTCCATAATGATACCGACATCATACAATTCCGTATGAGAAGAGAATCCGCCAAGAGAGTTTTCTAAGAAGTTATCATAATCGTTGTTTAACTCTTGAATAGTGAAGTATTTATACTCATTTAACGGTTTTGTTGCTTCTTCAATATTAAGGTCTTCAATCTTGTCTTCACCGTTAAGGATTCCGATAACAGTATCAGCGTATCTGTTTGTAGTTATGAACTCATCAGAATTGAATGTTTCTGTGAATTTTTCTGACATAGATTTGATATCAGCTAAGATTTCGTCTTCTTTTGCTTTGTTGTCTTCATAGACTAACCACGGAGTTTGAACAATCTTCATAATCGCGTATCTGATAGCGTCTTTTACCTTGTCGGCAGAGAGCATGTTATCGATACCGATTAGATAATATTCGCCTTGATGTTTAAATATTCTTGCTACGATAAATTCGCCGATACCAAGTCCTCTAAAGCTTGTCATCTTAGTGAGCGAAAGAACATTGTATTGTTTTTCGTTAGTGAGGTTGAATAAGTCAAATCCGTTTTTAAGGATTTTTTCAACTCTAAAGATAGAGTATTGAGCTGTTAATAAGCTGTTTGCAACCTCTTTGTTTTTAGGGTTACCGTTATCGTTAAATATTTGTATGACAGATTTAGCGGGTTCACCTAGGTTTCTTTCAAAAACATACGGTATAAACAATTTCTCCATTTGAGAAGGAGTGGCATTCAGCGCGCTCATAGTTGCTAAATATTCGTGAAAATCGGTTTTTGTCTGTTCGTTTGATTGAACAAATTCAAACAATTCCTTAATAACATCATTTATATCGTTAAGTTTTTCTATTACTGTCATATTTCTCCTCGCTTTTAAAATTTTAATATATCACAAAGATACAGCAATGAAAAAAATATAACAATAGCCGTACTGAGTAAGCTGAATTCAAATTAGTGTAAAACTTTGTGTAACAATTTTGTAACATGAAGAAGTGTTAAGCGCAAAAAACTTTTTGTACTGTTTTTTATATATATGTGTGTAGCATATTATATTTAGGAGGTTCGTATGTTAAATAGTGTTTCTTTCGGGTCAAATGCAGGTGTTTTTACAACGCCGGACATCAATAAGCCACAGGCTCATACAAGACCTGCAGCTCAACCACAAGCTGCTCCGGTAGAAGAACCAAAGAAAAAAGGTAAAGCAGGAAAAGTTATTTTAGGATTAGTAGCAACTGCTGCAGCTGTTGCAGGTTTGTTAGTTGCTGGTAATAAAACAGGTGTTTTAAAGAATATTGGAAAATATATTCCTGCGTCTATTAAAGATGCAAGCTGGTTACAAGCTGCAAAAGAACCTGTTAAAAAAGCTGTAGCAGGTATGGATAAAGCAGGCGGTGCAATCGCTGAATATGCAGTTAAAGGTTATGAAGCTGTAAAAGGATATGGAGAAGCAGCTATCGATACAGTTAAAGGCTGGTTCGGTAAAGGTACTCCTAAGATTACTATGGATAAACCTGTTGCATAACAAAATTGTGAATTAAATTATACGAATCTCAAACAAAGTTGCCATAACCATGGCAACTTTGTTGTTATTTATTTTTTGTGCTAGAATAAATCCGAGAATGAGGAATATCACATGTCAATTATTATAATGTTGTTGTTATTGAGTTTATTGATTCTGGTTCACGAAGCGGGTCACTTTATTGCAGCGCGTGCTTTTGGTATCAAGGTTGATAAATTCGGGTTTGGCTTACCTTTAGGACCAACATTATATGAAAAAAAAGTCGGTGATTTAACGATTGTTGTTCACGCATTCTTGCTGGGCGGCTATGTTTCTTTTGCTGAAGATGACAAAGACTGTGATTTGCCTGAGGATTCTCCTGAAAGATTCTTGAATAAGCCTATCTGGCAACGTTTTATCGTTGTTTCAGCCGGTGTGTTTGCAAACGTTATTTGTGCATTCTTTCTGGTATTATTTTCAGCGCTTGTATGGCACCATTTGCCGTCAGGAACATATAATATCGATGTAACTCAAATAGTTGCCCCTAAAGACGCGTCAGTTTGGCAGTCCGGCTTGAAGGTTGGTGACAGACTTGTATCTGTTAACGGTACAAAGATTAATAATACGGCTTCTCTTTTGACTATAGTTCAGTTGAGTAAGCATAGAGACGGTTATGTTGATTCTCATTTTGTTGACGCTAATCTGGTCAGATTGAAAAAGCTGAATCCGGCTTTGGAGAAAGACGAGGTTATTCCGCCTGATGTTGCTGTCAGAATCCCTGTGATTTTACCGGAAAAACCAGTAAAACTCGAATCTAATGTTGCAAGAGGTATAAAACCTTATAAAGATAATGAATATAAACTCAGTGCCCGTATTTTGAAATTGAGAGACGTTATTGACGAATCATCTTGTTATGTTTCTACAGGCGAATATTCATTGAAAGATATTGCAGAAGCGATGTCTGATACTAAAAAACCGTTGAACTTTGTTGTTAAACGCGGTGAAAAATATTTAGCATTAAAACCAATCTATCCTACAAAAGCCGGTTCTATCGGTATTCAATTCAGTTCAAAAGAAAACCTTATGGAAACAACATCTTTATGGAAAGCTATTAAGGGTAGTATTGATTACTTGTATGAAAACACTTACGTTATGCTTGTAGGTTTGAAACAGGCGTTCACCGGAGAAATCCCGTTAGCTGATTTGCACGGTATTGTTGCAATTACAAAAGTCGGCGGGGATATTATCAATAACAACGGTATTTTCTATGGCTTGTTGTTGACGGCAATTATTTCTATGGATTTGGCGATTGTGAACTTCTTGCCTATTCCTGCTCTCGACGGCGGACATGTCTTGTTCTTGTTGATTGAAAAAATCAGAGGCAGAAGAGTTTCAGATAAAGTTGTTGAAATGATTGCTAACATCAGTTTCTTTATACTTATTGCGTTAATGGTGTTTGTTATCTTTAACGATATTTACGCGCTTATTACGCAAAAGTTATAAAAATTTTACAAATGCTCGACATTAGAGTATGTTTTATGTATTATAGACACACGTATGATTATAAATAGCAAAAGGAGAATATAAAATGCAAGTTATATTAAAAAAAGATGTTCAAAACCTTGGTGAAACAGGTGACGTTATAACAGTAAAAGACGGTTATGCGAGAAACTTCCTTGTTCCTAAGAACTTAGCTGAAGTTGCTACTGAAGGTGCTTTGAAAAATAGAGAAAAGAACCTTGCAAGAATCAGAGTTAAACAAGAAAAATTACATCAAGAAGCTTTAGAAAAAGCTCAATTGATTGAAAAAATCGGTACTTTAGAATTATCAGCTAAAGCTGGTGAAAGCGGAAAATTATTCGGTACAATCACTACTAAAAAATTGTGTGAAGAAATCAAAGACAAACACGATATCGAAATCGATAAGAAAACTGTTTCTTTGAACCACCCAATTAACAAAATCGGTGAATATGTAATGTTAATCAAATTAACTTCTAAAGTTAAAACTGAATTAAACATTACTGTTACAGCTTCTGAAATCGTTAAAGAATCTATTGAAGAAGAAGTTGAAGAAACAACAGAAGAATAATTATTTAAAGATTTATATCAAAAAGACCGGAGAACAACACTCCGGTCTTTTTTATTTGTTGAATTTATTGTAGAATATAAATTATGAGAAAGTTATTTACGTTACTTTTATATTTAATATGTTTGGCGGGGCTGGTATTTGTAGGAGTTTTCAAAAAAGACTGGGTTCAAAGAAATGTTATAAACAAGATTGAAGGTATGTATTTTGTTTATAAAGGAGACAGGGCTTATCGTCATCATAAACTTTCTTATGCAATTGATTATTATAATCATGGTCTTGAGTTATACCCGTCTCATTATTCTGCGTGGTATAACCTCGGCAATATTTATGTCGCTTACGAAGATTTTTACGCAGCTGTTCAAGCTTATGAACAGGCTATTAAATATAACGACAAGTACGTTGTTGCAAGGATGAATTTAGGTATTATTCAGGCTGAAAAACTCGGTAACTTTGATGCTGCAATTGAGCAGTACGAAGCTATTATTAACAAAAAATACCTTCCTATAACAATCCCGTTTATCTATAGTAACAAAAAGAGTTCAAAGATAAACAGGGGTTTAGCTTATTATAATATGGGACGTGCTTACAGACAAAAGGCTGTATATATGGGTGCAGAAGGATTTGGTGATTCAACTCTTTCAACACCGTTATTGCTAAAATCTGCTGAAGCTTATGAAGAAGCGGCAAAGATTTTGAATAAAAACTCTGATGTCAGATATAACCTTGCTCTTGACTATCATTTAATGGGTAACTATCGTGATGCAGGTAAGAACTATTGTAAAGCGATTAAACTATCGCCGATGAACTATGAAGCGCATTATAACCTTGCTATTTTATTACGCAGGATGAAGTATTTTAAGGCGTCATTAGAAGAACTCGAAAAAGCTGCATTGCTTGTGTCTACCGCTAATTCTACAGTCAATGCCGAGTATATTTTCGGGATTTTATCAGAAGTTTCACATTCTTATATCGATTTCGGAATGGATCCAAGATATATGGACCCTACAGAAAACGACGATCAGGATATCGATGCAAGCGGTAAGGTTATAAAAAAGAAGAAAAAGAAAAAAGATAAAAACAAAAAAGACGATAAAGAAGAATCTTTCGTTTATATAAATGAAGAAGGGAAAATAGCTCCGAGCGCTAATATTGATAATATTATGTTGAAGAATATGAGTAAATGCGCAGGGTATTCATATTTTAAGGACGAGGTAAATGGCTATTAGAGATAACGGGTTGTTGTATGCTCTTATTGAACAAATTGCTAATAACAATGATATAGAATCGCTTGTTGATATTATAAAGATTAACTTGTCTGATATGTTTGAGGTTGGAGAGTTTAACCTTTTTTATTTTGATAACCGGTCTAAAAAATTGTGTGATGTTCTTAACGGATTTGAACCGGCTGAGGATTATTTTTCACAAGAAAAACTCACTGCTTTTGAACAAATGCAAAGAATGTTTGAAAAAAGACGATTTATTTTAAACGATGATGTTACTGTTCCTGAAGATGTTTTTGATACAGGTGATTATGTTGTTAAATCGTTATGTTTTGCACTTAATACAGACGGCGAAAATAACGGATTTTTAAGACTGAAACTTAAACAAAAACAAGATGTATCTTTTGATGAGATTATGTTTTTACAGACTGTAGCTTCTGTTTTAGCTGTTAAGGTTAATAATATTGTTTTGGATAAGAAGCTTGAGACTAATCTCGAGTTTTATAAATCGATGAAAGATATCGCTAAGATTATTGAGACGCAATATGATTATCAATATATTATTCCTCTTATTGGTGAGATGATAGACAAGTTTGTTATGAATCATCTTATATACATCTTTTTGAAACAGGATGATAAGTTTACGCTTTATTGGCCGAATGCTTGTTGGAACAAGCAGGTTTATGAAATGATGAACGAGTTATCTGTTGAAAACAGTGTTATTTTATCAGAGAATAAAAAGACTGGTGTGTTTGCTCTTGTTGGTGAAGAAGGTATTGTCGGTTGTATTGTTGCGCATAGTACAATGGATAAATTAACCGACAGTGAGGTTAATTATATAACTGAGCTTACTGCTCAATCTGCTGTTACTATTGAGAAAGCTAATGTTTATTCAGAGATGTTGAAAAATGCTACAATGGACGCTTTAACGGGGTTAAATAACAGACGTCAGTTTGAGACAAGGTTAAAAGAACAGTATTCTATTGCTAACCGTCAAGACACACCTTTGTGTGCGATTATGACGGATATTGATTTCTTTAAGAAGTTTAATGATAACTACGGACACTCGGTCGGAGATGCGGTTTTGAAATCAACGGCTAACGTTATTAAGGCTGAACTTCGGGAGTATGATATCCCTTCAAGATACGGCGGAGAGGAGTTCTGTATATTGCTTCCGAATACTTCTATAAATGAAGCGAGAGTTGTTGCTGAGCGTTTAAGGTTCGCGGTTGAAAATTCTAAATTGGATGTTAAATCAGAAAAAACTTCACAGGTTGAGAATATAAGTGTTACAATTAGTGTGGGCTTAGCTCAGCTTGATATTAAAGATATGCCTGAGGATTTATATATGAAAGCCGATAAAGCTTTATATGACGCTAAAGAGGGTGGAAGAAACAGGGTTATAGTTTATGAAAAATAGTTATAAAAAAACGTGTTATTCAATGGAAGATACAAAAGAGCTTGCAAAAAACTTTGCCAATCTTACTAAAGACGGCTGTTTTGTTAACTTGTTCGGTGATATCGGTGCGGGAAAGACCGCGTTTGTGAGACTTGTTGCTGAGGCTCTGGATATCAAAGAAAAGGTTACAAGCCCGAGTTTTACTATTTTGAATGAATACCATACAGGCGCTATACCTATTTATCATTTTGATTTGTATAGACTTGAGCATGTTGGGATTAAGACGATTACTGATGAATTGCGAGAGTATTCTGAGGGTAAGAATTTGACTTTTGTTGAATGGGCAGAGTTTTCTCAGGGTGAGGTTCCATTTGATAGGATTGAGGTTAATGTTACTTATGACGACGATGACAACAGGTGTTATGAATTCTGTGCAGTCGGGGCGAAGAATGAAGAAGTTATTGAGGGGTTGAAAAAGTGTTAATACTGGCATTTGATACGTGTTTGGATAAGACATATATTGTGTTGAGAACTGAGGATAAGGTTTTGGCATCTGAGGTTATTGAATCTAATGAGAAGAACTATCATTCTGCGTATTTGATATCTACTATAAAGCGCGTTATTAAAGAAAACGGACTTGAACCTAAGGATATAGGCGCTATTGGGATAAATGTCGGACCGGGCAGCTTTACGGGGATAAGAGCCTGCACTACGGTTGCCAGAGTTATGGCACAGCAGCTGGGTTGTAAGGCTGTTGGGGTTTCTTCTCTCGAGATTCTGTCTAAGGCTGATGATGATAACTCGGTTGTGGCTTTGGATGCGAGGAAAAATAAGGCTTATTTCTACGATAGCAAAGCTGGCGGATTGCTTGGTGCTGTTGAATTAGAAGAGGTTGATGAGAGAGTTAAGGGCAGAACTGTTATCACTGATGACAGGTTGATTGAGAGGTTTAAGCCTCTGGCAGAGAAGGTTGTCTCTTATCAACAGATGAACTATGAGCTCGGGGTGATATTGTCAGAGCTTGTTATTGAAAAGTTGAAGACAGAAGACGGGAACTGGGCAAAGGTGCTGCCATTGTATATTCAGCCGCCTCCTGTGAATGTTTAGTTTTTTAAGATAAAAAGAGGGCGGAACCGAAGGTTCCGCCCTTGATTTAATATATAGAGTTGATTATTTATTGTTTATACTTGCGTCATCAAGTAAGATAACCATTACTTGTTCGCCTTTTTTAGCTTTGTAGTGAAGTCCCGGTGTTAATAGACCTGTTATTAGACCTACAGAGCAGCCTACAGGGATACCTATTGCGAAACCTACGCCGAGTTTAGCCGGATTAGGAATGAACGCAAACCCTGTACCAACGCCGGCACCGACGATACCCATTGTTACGGTTGCACCGAATAACTTCCAGAAAGTCATCCATGGGCCTTCTTTGAGTGTGCAATCTTTTGTAAACGGTTTACCGCACATGCTGTAGCATCTGCCGTCAGGTAGAGCTATGGTTTTGTATACGAGGTGTACACGAGCGTTTTTGTTGAATTTTTTAGGTGAAACGATTCTTGTAACTTCTGCGATTATTTTAGTGTTTTGCGGAAGTAATAGAGAACCTTCATCTGTGTAAAGAGCTTCCGGTAAAACGAAGTTTACGATATCGCCTGCTTTGTGGCATTTTGACGCAAAACATTCGTCGAAAGAAACTACTATAACGTTACCTTTGCAAACTACTTTACGAAGGTTAGTTATTTTTACGGTATTATTTGGAGCGTCTTTACAAACACTAAGGTGTTCTGTACCTAATACTGTTTCGACTTCGCCTACGTATTGCGGTTTAACACAGGTTGTAAGCTTGTTTTGAAGTTGAGCAAGGATTACGGCACATTCCGCTTTTGTTAGTGGTCTGTTTGGCTCAAGTTTATCAGGATTTGGGTAATTAACATAGATACCGTAGTTAATTGTTTTAGCGTATTCTTGTTGAGACCAGCTTGGAATTTCGTTACGGTCTGAGAATTTGTTTAGGACACTTGTGTCTGTGCATTTTTCTTTTGTTATGTGGCTAATAACTGATACACATTCAGAACGAAGCAGAGCTTGATTTGGCTTGAATGTTCCGTCAGGGTAGCCGTAGACGAGTCCTAATCTGTCTGAGCGCATAATGTCGTTGTAACAAGGGTCAGCGACAGATAAGTCAGAGTATTTGTTAGGAGTTGTTATATCTAGGTTGTCGTTACGAAGCACTTTTAGAAGTGCGGATACGAATTCACCTCTTGAGATAGCTAAATCGGGGTGGAAGTTGCAGCATTCATCTACTGAAAGTAGACCTTCAGCGGTTACGTATTCTATAGCTGATTTAGCCCAGTAATCGTTAGAAACATCTTTAATTTTGCAACATTGTGGTGCTGCTAATACGGGGGAAATGTTCAGACCCAGCAGACTGGCAACCAGTGTGGTCGCAACAAATTTTTTCATGATAGTTGTCCTCTTACTTATAGTACTTAAAATTGACATGAGTATTATATAATATTTCTTAAAATTTTGCAACAAAGTATAAAAACAGGGGGTTGGATATTCATCCAACCCCCTGTTTTTTGTTTAAGATTTTATTATGCAGCAGCTCCTGTTGTTGTAGTTTTATTTTCTTTATCGTCTTTTGGTTTGTTAGAAAGACCTTCTTTGTTACCTGAAACAGCATCACCTGCCGCTTCTTCAGCTTCTGCTTGAGATTCAGCTGCAGCATCATCTGATTCAGCAAATGCACCTTCGGTTTCAGTTGTATATTGATCTTGTTGAGAAATCATATCATTTAAGCTATTAACGTGTTCTTGCATATCGCCACCGGCAGAACCGCATTCAAATTCACCTTTAGCCTTGTTGGTCATTGTTGATAAACTAGTACCAAATAACGCACCACAAACTGCATACGTTATTTTTGCACCTATTGATGCAGGCCCATCAATAGGAATTCCTAGAGCCCATATTTTAGGACAATGAGATGTTGAACACATATACATTGCAGCGACACCTAATGCTAATATAGCCGCGTTAACTGTTGCAACTGCTCCCATTGCAGTACCACCTTTCAAGAAATCAGATACTGTTTGACCGGATTCTGCACAGCCTATTGATGTAGCGTTCATAGCACGGTATTCTTCAATACCTTCACTTGTTTCTTTTAATTCATCTTCAAGCTGTGAATTATCTTGTTCTGATAGAGCTTTCATCTGTTCTTTTAATGCTTGTGCTCCATTAGTATCACCCATAGCTACAGCTGAATCATATTGCATTTGCAGATCTGCACCTTGTGATACTTGAGTATTTACTGTTGTTGTCAATTTGTCTTGTTGTTCACCATACAATTCAATATCTTCGTTCATCATTTCCATTGAATTAGCAAGACCGTCATTACAGTTATCCAAGGTTTGATTTGTCTGATCAGAAGCCTCTTTTGCAGCTGTACGTTCTTTGTAAGCACTGTCAAACATTTTAGAGAATATAATAGATGCCCCAGCACAAGCTGCTGCACAAATACTAAGTACAAGAGCAGTGAAACCATCAGATATACTTGCAACATTTGCCAAAGCAGTTGTTGCAACTACTGAAGCCATATTACCACCAGTTACACCAGTAGCATTTCCACCTTGTTTTTTATCGGCACCGTCGGTATTGATTTTATCTTTACCGGCTTCTTTATTTGTTTTGACATCATACTGTACTTCGTCCATTTCTTCCGGACTTAAGTATGATTCACACTTTGTTTGTTGTAATTTATTCAATTCTACTTCGCCACGTTTCCACGCAACATATATCTCTTTTGCGTTTCCTTTGGTAATATTTCCGTAACCGTCAACTGCGATTGCCATGCGAAGCTCTCCTTTTTTTGAATGTAACACAATATTTATTGTGTTACATTCTTTTAAAAATAAATCTTTAAAAAATAAAGCTTTTAAAATGTTTTTATAAGAACAATAGTGTATGTAAACAAATGTAACAATAGTGTATGTGCTTGAAATCAGCAGAAGATTTTAAACTTTTTATATATAACAGTAAGATTCTATATGTTTATTATGTAACACAATAAATATTGTGTTACATCGAAAAAGGAGAGCTTCGCATGGCAATCGCAGTTGACGGTTACGGAAATATCACCAAAGGAAACGCAAAAGAGATATATGTTGCGTGGAAACGTGGCGAAGTAGAATTGAATAAATTACAACAAACAAAGTGTGAATCATACTTAAGTCCGGAAGAAATGGACGAAGTACAGTATGATGTCAAAACAAATAAAGAAGCCGGTAAAGATAAAATTAATACCGAAGGTACTGAAAAAAAGACCGGTGGTAATGCTGCAGCTACTACAGTTGGTAATATTGCTGCTGTTGGTGGTGCTGTTACTGCTGCAAATACAATAGCTTTGGCTGCAGATGGTTTCACTCAATGGGCAATTGCTATTGGGATGAATATTTGTGCTGCATCTACTCTTTTATTAGTAAAAGCATTTGATAATGCTTATAAAGAACGTACAGCTGCAAGAGATGCTTCTGATCAAACAAATCAAACCTTGGATAACTATAATGACGGTCTTGCAAATTCAATGGAAATGATGAACGAAGATATTGAATTGTATGGTGAACAACAAGACAAATTAACAACAACAGTAAATACTCAAGTATCACAAGGCGCAGACCTGCAAATGCAATATGATGCAGCTGTAGCTATGGGTGATGCTAATGGAGCACAAGCATTAAAAGAACAGATGAAAGCTCTGTCTGAACAAGATAACTCACAGCTTGAAGATGAATTAGCTAAGACGGGCGAAGGTATTGAAGAATATCGTGCAATGAACGCTGAATCAATAGGCTGTGCTGAATCCGGTCAATCTGTATCTGATTTCTTGAAAGAAGGTACTACTATGGGTGCTCTAGGGATAGTTAACTCAATAGTTCTTACGCTTGGTGCAGCTGTAATGGGATTTACTGCTGCCGGAACATTCCCTAAACTAGCACCATTCTTCCCTGACTTACCATTAACTTTAACCGGTAAAGTAGTATTTGGTATTGCAGCTGCTCTATTTGCGATATCTGCAAAACAAATGATGGATAAATCTAAATCTGAATTTGAATGTGCTTCTGCCGGTGGCGATATGCAAGAACACGTTAATAGCTTAAATGAAATGATTTCTCAACAAGACCAATATACCACTGAAACAGAAGGTGCATTTGCTGAATCAGATGAAGAAGCTGCTGAATCTCAAGCAGAAGCTGAAGAAGCAGCAGGTGATGCTGTTTCAGGTAACAAAGAAGGTCTTTCAAGTAAACCAAAAGACGATAAAGAAGATAAACCTAAACCTGCACCCGCACCAACAGGAGCAGCTGCATAATAAAGGCTTAAGCAAAAAACAGGGGGTTGGATATTCATCCAACCCCCTGTTCGTTTATTCTGTAACTTTGTCCTTAATTTCTGTTTCTATCTTATCGATAAATTCATCTACCGACAATGTTCCAACCTGTCCTACTCCGCGTTTTCTTATAGCTACAGAGTTTGATTCCATTTCTTTATCACCGACTACGCAAACATAAGGTACTTTATGTTCTTTCAAAGATTCTCTTATCTTGTAGTTCATGCTTTCAGATCTGTCATCTAACTGTACCCTAATTCCTGCATTTCTCATCTTCTTATAGATAGCTTCTGCATAATCAAGGTGTTTGTCAGTCGAGATAGGTACAATTGTAACCTGTGTAGGTGCCAACCACGTAGGGAATGCACCTGCATAGTGTTCAATCAAGATACCGTGGAATCTCTCCATAGAACCGAATACTACCCTGTGTAACATTACAGGTGTTTTCATTGAACCGTCTCTATCCTGATACTTGATATTAAATCTTTCAGGCAGGTTGAAATCAAGCTGGATAGTCGCACATTGCCATGTTCTGCCAATAGCGTCCTTAACTTTGAAGTCAATCTTAGGACCGTAAAACGCACCGTCGCCTTCGTTAATATCGTATTTCATACCGCGTTTATCCATAGCTTCTTTCAAACCTGCTTCCGCCAATTCCCAGTTTGCAAGTTCACCAACGTAGCTTTCAGGTCTTGTTGAAAGTTCTACTTCAAAATCCATTTTGAATATTTTCATTGTATCTGATACAAAATCGATGATTTCATTGATTTCAGAAACCAACTGTTCAGGCGTACAGAAAATGTGTGCATCATCCTGTGTAAAACCTTGTACACGGGTTAAACCGGCTAAGGCACCTGATTTTTCTTTTCTATATACTGTTCCTAATTCAGCCATTCTCAATGGTAATGAACGGTAAGAATGTCTGTTTGCTTGATAAATCAAGATATGGAACGGACAGTTCATAGGTTTTACTACAAATTGTTCATCTTCATCTTCGTTCTTTTGGATAAAGAACATATTTTCTTTGTAGTGGTCCATGTGACCTGAAATCTCCCATAACTTAGATTTTGCAATCTGAGGAGTTTGAACGATAACGTAACCGCGTTTTCTGTGTTCAGTTCTCCAATAGTTTTCAATCTCTTCTCTAACAACCGCAAGGTTAGGGTGCCAAAGAACCAAACCGCCGCCGATTTCTTCTCTTACAGAGAACAAGTCAAGCTGTTTGCCTAATTTTCTATGGTCGCGTTTTTCAGCTTCTTCAATCATTGTCAAATATGCTTGCAAATCTTCTTTATTCCAATATGCAGTTGCATAGATTCTTTGCAACATCTTGTTGTTTTCGTTACCTCTCCAGTAAGCGCCTGCAACCTTTAACAGTTTGAACGCGTTACCTTTGATATATGATGTATTTGGAACGTGTGGTCCTGCACACAAATCGTTGAACAATACGTTACCGTCTTTATCTTTTGTAAGATAAAGTGTAGGATTATCGTTTCTGTGTTCTTCTAATAATTCTGCTTTGTAGATTTCACCTTCCGCTTTAAATTCAGCAATCTTAGCGTCAACATCTTCTACTTCCACTTTTTCAAAAGTAAGGTTTTGTTTAACAATTGCTTTCATCTCAGCTTCGATTTTTTCAAAATCTTCTTCCGTAAAAGTATGACCTTCTGTCATATCGAAGTCATAATAAAACCCGTCATCAGTTGCAGGTCCGATAGCCAACTTTGCTTCCGGGAACAGCTTTTGAACGGCTTGTGCTAATACGTGTGATGTCGAGTGTCTTAACACTGACAATGTTTCTTGTGTTTTTTCCATTTTATTTTGTCCTTCCTGCTCAATCAACAACATTTGAAAGAGCCTCACGGGGTGGACCCCCCTAACTACTTTACTTAATAAATTGTAGCACAATATTAATGAATTATAAAAAAACTTTCATTTACCATATATAGATGTTATATTTAGTGTATCGAATCAGATTAGTAAGGGTTATTTATGGGAAAAATATATATAGTAGATGTTACAAACCGTGACGGTGTACAAACTTCAAGACTTGGTCTTGCTAAATTACAAAAAACAATAATCAATCTTATGTTAGATGATATGGGTATAACTCAGTCTGAGTTTGGGTTCCCGACTACACAGCACGAGTTGAATTATTTGAATGCAAACCTTGAACTTGTTGAACGTAATGTTTTTAAAAACACCAGACTTTCAGGTTGGATGAGAGCTATATCTTCCGATGTTGAAAAATCGTTTGCTAATGTTCCAAAACTAAAACATTGTAACCTTTCACAATCAACTTCCGACCAGATGATTGCGGGTAAATATTTGGGTAAGAAGACTAAAAAAGATATTTTGATTTCTACCTGTGAAGCTGTTGAATGTGCAAAATCAAAAGGCGCTTTGACTGTTGGTGTTAACGCAGAAGACGCTTCAAGAAGTGATTTAAACTACTTAATTGAGATTGCAAGTGAAGCAAAACGCTGCGGTGCGGATAGGTTCAGATACTGTGATACATTGGGTTATGAAGACCCTTGGACAGCTTATACAAGAATCTTTGAGATAGCAAAAGCTACTCAAATGCCTATTGAAGTTCATTATCATAACGATATCGGAATGGCTGTTGCGTGTTCTGTAATGGGTGCAAAAGGTGCTATTGATGCGGGTGTTGATGTTTATATCAATACTGCGATTAACGGTATGGGTGAACGTGCGGGTAACGCTGATTTGGTATCTTGTTTGTTATCTATTCTTAAATCAGCTGGGTTTAGAGATAAGTATCAGTTAGATGAAAGGATTGATTTGTCTAAGGCATGGAAGCTTGCTAAATATACAGCTTACGCATTCGGAGTTGATATTCCTATAAATCAGCCTGCTGTTGGTGATAACGCTTTCGCTCACGAATCAGGTATCCACGCTGACGGAGCTTTGAAAGACAGAAGAAATTATGAATTATACGATTTTGAAGAACTTGGAAGAGGCGAACCTGAGATTATTGAAACGGGTCGAATGATTACAACTGGTGAATACGGTGGTATTAAAGGGTTCAGAAACGTTTATAATAAATTGGAAATCGAGTTTAAGGATGAACACGAAGCAAGAACGGTACTTGAACTTGCTCGTTATGCAAACGTTCATACCCAAAAACCGCTTACATCAAGTGAATTGAAGTTTATTTATTATTATCCTGAAATTGCGGCGAAGGTAATGACAGTGTCACCTTATTACGAGCCGTCAGGGTCACTTAATGACAGAGGAATTGCTCTACCGGAACATATAGTATAGTATTAGAGGATGAAATTATGGGATTAACTTTAGTTGAAAAAATATTATCAGAACACGCAGATAAAGATGTACACGCAGGCGAATTGATTGTTTCAAGGGTTGATGTTTGTGCCGTTCAGGATGGAACGGGACCGTTGACAGTTCAAGAGTTTAAAAAACTCGGCAAAGATAAACTCAAAAACCCTGAAAGAACAATTCTTTTTATCGACCATGCTTCACCCAGTCCGAGAAAAGAGCTTTCTAATACACATACTGTGTTGAGAGAGTTTTCAAAAGATTACGGTGCGGTTCTTTCTGATGTCGGTAAAGGTGTTTGTCACCAGCGTTTGATAGAAGACTATGTTAACCCTGCAGAAGTACTTGTGGGTGCAGATTCTCATACTTGTACATCAGGTGCGCTCGGAGCGTTTGCTACAGGCATGGGTTCTACCGATGTAGCGATTGCTATGGCTATCGGCAAAACTTGGTTAAAGGTTCCTAAAACTCTTAAAATTAACGTAAATGGAGAGTTTAAAGCAGGTGTTTGCGCTAAGGATTTGATTTTACATCTTATTGGCTTGATTGGAGCTGACGGTGCTACTTATATGGCATTAGAGTTTTGCGGTGATACTATCAAGAATATGTCTATGTCTGACAGATTTACGCTATCTAATATGGCTGTTGAAGCCGGTGCTAAGTGTGGTTTGATAGTTCCTGATGAGACAACAAGAGAGTATTTAAAATCACGCGGCAGAGAAGATATGTTCAGGGTTGTTGAGCCTGATGAAGACGCTGTTTATGAACGAGTTATCGATATTAATGCTCAGGATGTTGAAAGAACAGTTTCTTGTCCGCATACCGTTGATAACGTAAAAAAAGTATCTGAATTGAGTGATATTAAGGTTAATCAGGTGTTTGTCGGAACTTGTACAAACGGCAGATTAGAAGATATGCGAACTGTTGCAGAGATTTTGAAGGGTAAGAAGGTTAACCCTGATGTGAGAATGTTGATATGTCCTGCTTCACCGGATGTATACAAAGCGTCTTTAAAAGAAGGGCTTATTGAAATATTTATGGATGCCGGAGCTGTAATTTTGCCTCCGGGTTGCGGACCTTGTGTTGGGGTTCATGCGGGAACGTTGGCTGACGGAGAGGTTTGTCTTTCTACCCAAAACCGTAATTTTCAGGGCAGAATGGGCAACACAAATGGTAATATTTATCTTTGTTCACCTTACGTGGCTGCATATTCCGCTATCAACGGTCATATTTCTGACTGTTAGTTTAAAGAAAATGTTACAAATTCGCCTTTTTTGTAATACATGGTAAGATGTATTGTGATATAATGTTATTGTAATATTTAAGGGGAAGATTTCGTGGGTGTGAATCAAGTGAATGATAGTGTATTGTCTCCACAAGACGTAAGAAAGATTTTAGAAAGCGATAATATAGAAATAGTTGGTTTATGCAAGAAAGCCGATGTTTCACCTAAAAAGACTGATGACGGCAAAATTTATTTTTCATTAGAGGATGTAAGAGCTTTAAAACAGGCTAAAGAAACTTTGGCGCCTGTTGGTTCAGCGAAGATGTCAGCGAATGCGTCTCAGCTTGTTGTTGATAGTTTGTTAAAATCATTACACAGTATGGAAAACAGTATCACTGATTCTGTAACAAAGATTTTGGATGAACGTCTTGAAGGTATGGATGAGGTTGTTGTTGAGCTTATCCGCTGTAAGACTGAAAACGAAAACTTAAAGAACCAAATCGAAGATTTGAACAAAGAAAACTACGATTTGAAAAAAGAAAATGCTTCATATAGACCGTTCTTTTTAGGTTTGTATGTTAAAGATACTGTTGAAAAAAGTTTATTTTAATTATTTTAAGGGATAAGAATTATGGCGGAAACAAAAGATAAAACTGCGGATGTATCTGCAGAACGTGTCAAAGCGTTAAAATTAGCTATTGACAAGATAGAAAAAGATTTCGGAAAAGGCTCAATTATGAAATTGGGTGATAAGACTACAGTGAATGTTGATGCTATTCCTACAGGTGCGTTGGCATTAGACGTAGCTTTAGGAATCGGTGGTATTCCAAGAGGAAGAATTATAGAAATTTATGGTCCTGAATCATCAGGTAAGACTACATTGGCACAGCATATTGTTGCAGAATGTCAGAAAAAAGGTGGTATTGCAGCGTTTGTCGATGCTGAACATGCTTTAGACCCTGAATATGCAAAGAATTTGGGTGTTGATATTGATGAATTATTGATTTCACAACCTGATACAGGTGAACAGGCTCTTGATATTACGGAAGAGTTGGTTCGCTCAGGCGCGGTTGATATTGTTGTGGTTGACTCTGTTGCAGCACTTGTTCCAAAGGCTGAAATTGAAGGTACTATGGAAGATCAACAAATGGGATTGCAAGCCAGATTGATGTCTAAAGCTTTGAGAAAATTAACCGGTGTTATCGGTAAAACTAACACTACTGTTATTTTCATCAACCAGTTAAGACAGAAGATTGGTGTGATGTATGGCAATCCTGAAACTACAACAGGTGGTAATGCTTTGAAATATTACGCTTCAATCAGAATGGAAATTAAGCGTGTTGAGACTTTGAAAGGTGACGGCGAAGACGTTGGTAACCATGTAAGAGTCAGAGTCTTGAAGAATAAGGTAGCTCCTCCGTTTAGAACTGCTGAATTTGACATTATCTTCGGTAAAGGTATATCTAAGACCGGTAATATTTTGGATGTTGCTGTTAATTTGGGTATTGTGAATAAAGCAGGTGCTTGGTTCAGTTATAACGAAGCTAAACTTGGTCAGGGCAGAGAAAAATCTAAAGAATTTTTGGATGCTAATGTTGAATTGAAAGACGAAATTGAAAGATTGGTTAGAGAAAAACTAGCTGAGGGCTAGAATATAAGAATTAAGAGAGAGACCCTGATTACAGGGTCTTTTTTTTTATTTTATTTGAAATTTATGCTTGACGTAAAAATTTGTTTAATATACAATTGACTTGCGTGTTGAGCGTATTGAAAATTTAATAACTACATTATCGGGATGTGGCGCAGCTTGGTAGCGCACCTCGCTTGGGACGAGGGGGTCGCACGTTCGAATCGTGTCATCCCGATTTTTTGTTTTTTATGCCCCTGTATATAAATCGCAATCTTTTGTATGTGCGTTTATAATTCCGATTGATTGCAGATAAGAATATATAATTGTTGAGCCGACAAACTTCATACCGCGCTTTTTTAAGTCTTTTGAAATTTCGTCGGACAAAGGTGATGTTGTTCTGATGTCGCAGCTCTCATAAATGATTTCGCCATTAGTGAATCCCCAGATATAGTTGTCAAAAGTGCCGAATTCTTGTTTGATTTGTTTAAAAACACGGCTATTGATTATGCTTGCGTTTATCTTTAGTTTGTTACGTATGATATCGGGGTTTGATAATAACTGTGTGCATTTTTTTTTCATCGTAGTTACTTATTTTATCTATATCAAAGTTATCGAATGCTTTTCTGAACGCTTCGCGTTTGTCAAGTATACATTCCCAGCTTAGACCGGCTTGAAACCCTTCTAAGATTAGCATTTCAAAAAGTTTTTTATCATCGTGCAGCGGAACGCCCCATTCTGTATCGTGATATTGTATATAAAGCGGGTTTTTCATATTAACCCAAAAACACCGGTTTTTCATAAACTTATTATAACAAAAAGACTTATCATTTGATAAGCCTTTTTTATATTATTATGCAATTTGTTGTTGCGATTCTTGTGCTACGATTTCTCCGTATTGTTCAAAGAAATCGTTCCAGGCTGCGCCTGTAATTGGTTTACCTGTTTGGTCATAAGCTACAAGTTCAAACTTTGCGCCGGTACTTGGCATACCTAAAACTGTAATGCCTGCATTTCTCAGTGCTTGGCTGCTCTTGAAGGATTGTAAAGTTGTAGCGTCTACTGTAAAAAATTCTTTTTTAGATTTTAGACCGAAATCGCCATAATCTACGTTTTGCAAAGAGATTACAGGTTTAAACTGGTTATTTGCCTGTGCACTTTCAATCATCTTTTTTACAGATTCTTGCATTTTTGCCTGAAATGCTTCAGGATAACCCGGCATAGAAAATGCCTGATTATTATTATTCAAGAAATATTCATCACCATTATCATTCATTGCAAACTGACGGGTGCTGTGAATTTCTTCCTGTACTGTATTTGGGAAGAGTTGAATCGGGGTTGCATTATATTGTGCCTCATCAATGGTTCTAGTTGTTACAGCATCACCGCTATTTACACTTGCGATATCACTATTGATTGCTGTTGGTGCTGTTGTTGCTGTCATATAATTACCTCGTTAAAACTCTCGTATATTTATATAAAGTATATTTCGTGCTGAAAATTGACTGTTGAGTATATACTTTTGTTACATAAGTTTACAAAATATGATTTATAATAAGTCTAAAAGTCTTATATAGATTAAAAGTTGTAAAATGCAGTAACTTTTGTTTTTAAAAAATGTTATAGAAAGTATATACTTGGGTACATGTTTTATATAACTAATCTAATCTCTTTTCTTTATTTTCTCCATATTAAAAGAATGTGAGTAAATGCCGTATCGTAAGATCGGCATTTTATTTTTTCAGGTAATCTTCAAAGGTTTTGTCTACCAGCTTATAGCCGCAGCCTTCGTGCAGTTTTGCTTTGTAAAATATTTTTTTAGCCGGGTATTTTTTGCACATTGGAAGCCGATGTTCATAATCTGAACATAAACCTTCTTCTGTTACATATTTACAGGCAAAAATAAGGTTGCCGTCTTCATCTTTACCCCGTATATAAAAGCGTTTATATGCGGGGTATAAAAATTGCATTATCTTAAACTCACGCTCAGTGTATGTGTCAAAGCTGTACATATAATTACAGCATTTGCCGCATTTTTTGCATTCGCCTACTATCTCATATTCGACTTTTTCTTCTACAAAATATGATAAAAATTCGTTCTTAATATTTTCCAAAAACTCTAGTAACATATATCTTTTTCTATTTTTATGTTTTTGATAGAATAATATCATACTTTAGGAGTTTTACAAAATATGGCACGATATAAAAAGAACAATTATAATGATTTTAGTACGAGGATATCAAGAGGTAGTTATAAACAGGAAGAGGATTCTTTGTTTGATACTTTGAAACGTTTATTAATACTGGGTGCAGCTATATGTTTAGGCGGTTTGGTTTCTTTGAAAGCTTATTTAATGACGGTTCCGCCGATTGCTAACCTTTCTGATTTCAGACCGAATATGGTTACAACAATCTATTCTAATGACGGTGAGGTTATAAAAACATTCAATGCTTGTACTTTTTCAAAGGTCAGTATAAATGATGTTCCAAAACAGTTGCAGCAGGCTGTTATTGCAACAGAGGACAAAAATTTCTACAATCACCACGGTTATGACTTGTTTGGTTTGACGCGTTCTATGTTAGAAAATATCCTTGCAGGTCGTGTTGTACAGGGTGGCAGTACAATCACTCAACAGCTTTCAAGAATGCTATTTTTGTCTAATGAACAGACTTATACGAGAAAATTAAAAGAGATTATTATTGCAGCAAAGATTGAAAAATCTTTGAGTAAAAACCAGATATTAGAAATGTACTTGAACAACGTTTATTTAGGTTCCGGTGCTTATGGTGTTGACGGAGCTTCTCAAACGTATTTTAATAAAAGACTTAATCAATTAACGTTAGCTGAAATGGCGTTGATTGCAGGTCTTCCGCAGGCGCCTTCCGTTTATTCACCTTATAACAACATTGATTTGGCGAAGAAACGTCGTAACAGAGTTCTTGAGCGTATGTACAAAATGCATTATATCGATAAGGATACTATGGAAGCTGCTAAGAATGAAGAAATAAAGCTTTCTACTATGCCTCGATATTATACATTGAATAAAGCGCCTTATTTTTGTGACTATGTAATGAACGAGCTGGCAAAATTAGGGTTCACTGAACAAGAAATTTCTCAAGGCGGTTACAGAATTATTACGACACTTGATTATAATGCTCAAATAAAAGCTAATGAAACTATTTTGAAGACATTAGGGGCGTGGGGATTAAACGGTAAGAACAATCAGGCTGCTGTTTTTTCATTCAGTCCTGTTGACGGCAAAATATTAGTATATGCAGGCGGTAAGAACTATGGTGAAAGCCAATACGATAGGGTTACACAGGCTATCAGACCTCCCGGTTCAGCATTCAAACCGTTTATTTATACTGCAGCATTACAAAAAGGGTTATCGCCAAACGATATGATTGATGATACGCCTTATAAATTAGGTTCTTGGGCGCCACATAACTACGGTAACAAATATAGAGGAAGAATCCCTTTGTATAAAGCGTTAATGGTTTCATCTAATGTTTGTGCCGTTCGTTTGATTGAATACGTTGGTGTGAGACCGGTTATTCAATGTGCAAGAATGATGGGTATAAACACTCCATTGCAGTATGATTATACTATTGCACTCGGTTCAAACGGTGTAAAACTGTTTGAAATCACAAGAGCGTATGGTATTTATGCAAGCGGCGGTTATAAAGTTGAACCTTACGCTATTGAGCGTGTTGAATCATCAAGAGGTAAAATCCTTTATTCAGCACCGAGAACTAAGGTTGAAAAAGTTTTGGAAACAGATATTGCAGCTATGATGACATCTATGTTAAAGACAGTTGTCAAAACCGGTACAGGTATGGCTGCTAATATCGGTAAGCCTTGTGCTGGTAAAACAGGTACAACGGATGACTATAAAGACGCGTGGTTCGTAGGTTACACACCTAGTGTTGTAACTGGTGTATGGGTTGGTAATGATGACAATACCCGTATGGGTGGACTTACCGGTGGTACAGTTCCTGCTATAATCTGGAAAAATGTTATGTTGCAGGCAACTGAGCCTTATGGTGCTGAAAACTTTGGTTATCCTGATATTCTATTCAAGGATAAAGGCAAGGCGGTTACTCAATTAACAGATTCAAAAGCACCGACAAACTATGTTGATGATTCTGATGTAAAAGCGCCTACAGAGGATGTTGTACCGGTAAATACTTATGTTCCGAGTTCTTTGAATGAACACGTGTTACCTACACAGAATCCGAACCAAAAACCTCCTCTGCCACAGGCTTCTACTCCGCCTATTCCAACGGCAGGACAGGATTTTCATAATTAAATTAAAGGAATATTACTATGTTTGAAAATATTGAATTTATAAAAGATTTAAGCGCAGGCGCTACAATTTCTCAAAATGCAAAATTGTATAAAACACATAATATTATTGATTATACAACTGAGTTTGAACTATCTTATGCGGATTTAATAAACTCTACTCTTGCTTTGAATATTGCGTCTGAATTCTATGATGTTTGTTGCGCCGTTTTTGTTAAGAACAATACTTTAACCGCAGCAGCGCTGGGTGCAACGATTTTTGACGCGTTTAAGAATGCGATTGATTGTAATCCGATTGATTCTATTTGCGGAGTTGTTGTTCTTACAAAAGAGGTTGATGTTGATGTTGCAAGATTATTGACTTCTCAACACATTGTTATTGCACCGGAATTCTCGAAAAATGCACTTAATATACTTGAAATAAATAAGGTAAGGTATGTAAAGATAAACACACCTTTAAAAGATTATAAAAACTATTTAGAAGAAGAATTGGTTTTAACTCCGTTTGGAATGATTTCACAAACTGTAAACAAAAAAGAACTGGACAAAGATTCATTTAAGGTTGTTTCTAAGTTAAAACCTACTGTTGAACAGATTGAAGATGCGATTTTTGCATGGAAGATTTCTAAATATTTGAAGAGTTCAGCTGTAATAGTGGCAAAGGATTTTAAAACAGTAGGAATTGCTCAGGGTTTACAATCTGATGCGTTTGAATATGCTTTGAATTCTGCTTGTGATAACTCAAAAGATGCGGTTTTAGCTACTGATGTGCCTTTAACCGTACACGATTTGAATACTGCTGTTCAGGGAAGAGTTAAATTAGTTATTCAACCGGGTGTTGCAAAAGATGTTTTAAATCAGGCTGATAAATTTGAAGTTTCAATGATTACAACCGGAATTTCAAACTTCTCTATTTGCTAATTCGTCTCAAACGTTTGTACCTATTGATTTTTATTTTTGATGTGATAAAATGTAATTCTTACACTTAATAACTAAGAGGTATCAAACAATGTCTATAAGAAGAATTGATTCAAGTTCTGACTTGAAAAACAGGTTATTGACTGCTGCAGGTATTGGCGGTGCAACAGGTACTGTTTATTCTGCAACTAAGAAAAACTGGCTAAATAACGATAGTCCGTCAGATGTTTTTGTTAAAAAAGTTAGTGATAATTTAGAACAATCTATTACTCCACAACAACGCAGAGAAGCTTCTATAATCAATAGCTTTGTTAACTCTGCAGTTGACCCTGAGGTTGATTTAAATAATTTAAAACCGCAAATCAGAGCTAGCAAAGAATTGTCAGAAGCTATCAAATCTAACCCTGCTGAAGATGTAGAGGTTGCTATTGAAAGAGTTTTTGCAGAACCTGATAAGGCTAAATTAAAAGACAGTCTGGTTAATTTGCAATCAAAAACAAAAAGCGATAAGTTATTTGGTAAAAATACTGCTTTGAAGCTTGTTCACCAGAATTTTGATGCAGATTCTTTAACCTTGAAAAAACATAGTAACACATCAGAAGAAGTGTTTAAGATGATTAAATCAACTGCAAAGAAAATTCAGGTTAAATCTGCTGTTGTAGCCGGTGTTGCAACAGGAGCTGCTGCCGCTGCTTTAACTTTCTTGTTCAGTGATATTGATAACATCAAAAGATAGTTAAATAGAATTTAAGCTTATTTCAAAAACTGTTGAGGTCGTATCTGATTTCAACAGTTTTAAATTTCCTGACATTTTTTCCAGATTATTTTTGCAAATGGCTAATCCTAATCCGTTCCCGTTAGATTTGGTTGTAAATCCTTCATCAAATATTTTTTGAGGTTCTTCTATTGGTTTTGCGTTATTTGAAACGGTTATTTTAATCAAATTCTTTTCTTGAATAGCCTTAACAAATATGTTTTTCTTGTCTTCATCTTCAAAAGCTTCACAGGCATTCTTTATTAGGTTGATGATTGTTGCCATAAATTTAATCTTGTCAATTAACACATGGGACGATGTTTTTATTTCGGTTTCTATTTGAATATTTTTTTGAATACCGTAGACTTTTGATAAGTTTATTGCTTCTTCTAAAACCAGTTCTATACAGTGTTTTTCTATTGTATTAGAATCACAGGCTTTTAGTTCCAATAGAGAATTATTACTCATCTTTATTGAGTTTTTTATACATTCAAGTGCTTTAATTATATTCATATCAAAGATTTCGTTTTTGATACAGGTTTTTTTGATTATTTCAGCGTATAAATCGCAGATTGATAACTGGTTTTTAATCTCGTGTGAGATAAATTTAATAGTACTCGGATTCTCCATATTCACCTCAAAAAATATCGCGGAACGGTTAATTTCAATTGTTCCGCGATTTTCTCTCTTCTTATTTACCCCTTATATCACATAACATAAATTAAATAGTAACGAATTTAGATTTTCTTTTCTTGTCAAAACCGTGTCTAAGTGCATAAAGAACGGCTTGTGTTCTGTCTTTTACCTGTAGCTTTTGGAAGATATTGTTAACGTGGGTTTTAACAGTTGTATTTGAAATGAACAGTTTTTCAGATACTTCTGCGTAACCAAAACCTTGAGTTAACAAATCAAGTACTTCTTCTTCTCTTTGAGTTAGGCTTGAAAGCAATTGTTCGTCTGCAACGTGTTCTTCTTCTTGAACTGATTTTTGGAAGTATTCAAAGAATCTTAATGAAAGTGCCGGAGGCAAGAAGATTTTGCCTGAAACAACATCTTCGATTGCGCAGATTAACTGTGCTGATGCCATAGTTTTTAGAACGTAACCTTTAGCACCGACTTTCATTGCTCTAAAGATTAAATCAGAATCGTCGTAAGCACTTAATGCGATTGTTTTTACACCTAGTTCTAATCTTTGGATTTCGTTGATTACCTGTAAACCGTTTTTGTCAGGCATATTCATATCAACTAATACTACATCAGGGTTGTATTTTTTAATCATATTAATACCTGTTGCAGCGTTTGTTGCTGTTTGAACGATATCATAACAACCTTCTAATGTTAACAATTCTTTTACGCCCATCAAGTGATCGTAGTTATCATCGATTAAGACGATTCTTGTTTTTTTTCTAAATTCTCTACGCATATTTATCTCCCCAAATTTTATAATATATAAATCTTTTCTTTCCCTCTCCACTATACATACTACTATTGTTTGTATGAGATTTTAATAAATACAAGTATTTATCTTATACCGTTTGAAGTAGATAATGCGGTCTAGACCGAATGGTCTAAATTTCGCCGAAAACCATGTCGTAGCATGCTTTTGCATGATTCAATATTTGGCATGCCCGTACACCAAATAATTTAGTTTATTTTGCGTAGAAACGAAAAATTCGTCATATTTTAAGATTATTTGTTGTTGTTAGTTACTAGATTGTTAACAATTGTTTCAGCTTTTTTTAGTTGGACATCGTTATGTCTTCTTCTTTCAACAATGCTATATGGAATATTATAGTCGGGTTCAATACCTTTTTTGTTTATATCAGAACCGCTCGGGGTCAGGTATTTGGCTATTGTGATGTTTAATCCGGTTCCGTTTTCAAGCGGTACGATTTGTTGAACAAGTCCTTTACCGTACGTTTTTGAACCTACAAGTACTGCTTTGTGGTTATCTTTAAGTGCACCTGAGAGGATTTCACTCGCGCTTGCGCTTGTTTCATCAACAAGTACTACTGTCGGTTTTGTTATGACAGGTATGTTACTTTTTGCAGAGATATCGTGTTTGCTTCCGTTACGCGATACGATACTAACTATTTTGCCGTTGTTTATGAATAGATTGGCTACAACAATAGCGTTTGATAATAAGCCGCCTGTGTTTCCGCGCAAATCGATTATAAGCCCGTCAGTGTGGCTTGTGTATTTGAGTGCTTTTACAAATTCTGTTGCGGTGTTTGAACCGATAAAGCTTTTGATTTTTATGTAACCTATGTTGTTTTTGTTTATTTTGCTTTCAACGGATTTGATTTCGATTTGTTCGCGTTTTATAGATTTGATTATATACTGGTTACCGCGTTTTATTTTTAGTCTGACGGTTGAATTTATAGGACCTCTGACAAGTGTTGCTACTGCAGATAAATCCATTCCGTTAATATTCTTATTATCAACTTCTGTTATGATATCGTTGGATTTTAGTCCTGCTTTTTGTGCCGGGGTTCCTTCAATAACACTGTGTATAACAGTTTTTCCGCTGTTATTTATTATGTTTACACCGATACCTGTTATGTGGGCGTCTATTGAATTAAACTGGTCTTCAAACTCTTTTCTAGTTAAAAACCTGCTATATGGGTCGTTTAAGCTTGCAATCATTGTGTCAATTGCTACTTTTGCGTCTTCATCGGTTTTTATTTTACCTTTATAGTGTTTTTTCCAGTAATTCCAATTTTGAGAATTCAGGTCTTTATCAATATATTTTTTACCTATTGCCTTCCACGAATTGTCAAAAAGTTGTTGTGAAGAGACCTGTTTATTATTAATGCTTTCATTAGTAGACATAGGTATTGAATTGTAGACAGCATCAGTAATACACTTGTATAGTAAAATTACAAGAATTGCCGTCAAAATTAGAATAACAAACTCTCTTCTCTTCATAGTTTTATTTAACATCAACGATAATTTATAATCAATATACAAAAAGCATGTTAGATGTACTTTTTTTGTGATTAAAATAATAATTTGTTTGTGTTAGTATAATTGATATATACGAAATTTTAGAAGAGGTAACAATGGAAGATTTAAGAGAAAAATATGAAGTTGTAATTGGCTTAGAAGTACACGCTCAATTAAAAACAAAATCAAAAATATTTGCACCTGACAGCACAGAGTTTGGTAATGAACAAAACTCACAAATCAGTGCTATTACATTAGGTATGCCGGGTGTTTTACCTGTATTAAATAAAGAATGTGTAAATATGGGTATCAAATTAGGATTGGCGCTTAATTGCGAGATTCCTGAAAGATGTAAATTTGACAGAAAACAATATTTTTACGCTGACCTTCCAAAAGGTTATCAAATCTCTCAATATGATGAACCTATTTGTGTGAACGGTCATTTGAATATTAACGGTAAAAGAATCGGTATTACAAGAGCTCACTTAGAAGAAGATGCAGGTAAACTTGTACACGCAGGTGCAGCAGGTATTGCAGGTTCTACTTATTCTTTAGTTGACTTGAACAGAGCGGGTACTCCACTTTTAGAAATCGTTTCTGAACCGGATATGAGAAGCTCTGAAGAAGCTAAAAACTATATGGAAGAACTTAGAAACATTGTTAGATATATTGGTGTTTGCGACGGTAACCTTGAAGAAGGTTCTATGAGATGTGACGCTAATATCTCTATTATGCCTAAGGGTTCAAAAGAATTTGGTACACGTGCTGAAATCAAAAACGTTAACAGTTTCAGAGCGTTACAAAGAGCTATTGAATATGAAATAGACAGACAAATTGAACTCGTTGAAGACGGTGAAGAAGTTATCCAAGAAACAAGATTGTGGGATGATAACGAAGGCGTTACTAAATCTATGAGAGGTAAGGAAGATGCTCACGATTACAGATACTTCCCTGAACCTGATTTAATGCCGTTATCTATCTCAAGAGAATGGGTAGAAGACGTTAGAAAAACTCTTCCGGAATTACCGTCTCAAAAACGTGAAAGATATATGTCTTTAGGCTTAAGCGAATATGATGCAAACGTTATCGTTGAACAAATGGCATCTGCCTTGTTCTTTGATAAGGTATTGGAACTCGGTGCAGATGCTAAGAGTGCCGTTAACTTTATGATGGGACCTATCGCAGCTTATCTTAAAGAAGAACATATCGAAATCACCGATACTAAGCTTACTCCTGAAAATCTTGCTGAGATGTTAGGTATGATAGCTAAGAATACTATCTCAAACAATGTTGGTAAGCAAATTATTGTTGAGATGATGCAAGACGGTACTCCGGCAAGCAAAATTGTTGAAGAAAAAGGCTTAGGACAGATTACTGACGAAGGTGCTATCAGAAAGATTGTTGAAGAGATTGTTGCTAACAATCAAGCACAGGTTGAACAGTATAAGTCAGGTAAGACTAACTTGTTTGGATTCTTTGTCGGTCAGGCAATGAAAGCTACAAAAGGTAAAGCTAACCCTAAGACCGTTAATGACATATTGAAAGAATTACTGGACTAACAATAAGCAGTAAATCTTTTTGGCTCCTGTTCAAGTGGATTGTCTTCAACAGGAGGGTGGTTTAGTGCGTATGTTTTTGCAGTGGTTCTATCTGCAATAGCTTTACCGGCTCTTCCTCCGAGCTCAAATGCTCCGCAAGATGCTGCAATGAACCCTAAAGCTTTTACAAGACTTCCTAACCTGCCTTGAGGGAGTTTACCTAAGAGTTTGTTGTTTTTACAGAAGTTTTTGCCTGAATCAACGATTCCTTTTAAGATTTTATTGTTTTGGTAAGTTGCGACTTCCCCGCCTAATCCGAATAGTTTTTTGTAAGCCCATTCAGCACCGAACATTGCACCCATAGCGCCTGATTCTTTAATTAGTGTTGATTTTTTATCATCAGATTTGTATATTCTTACCCCGCTTGCTACACATAGAATAGGGTTAACAAGTTTTGATAAGATGTTTACACCTTTACATACTCCGTCGAAGATTTTACTTGAGCTTCTTGCGGTTTCAATAGTGCCTGAAACTCTATTCAGTCCGTCTGCAACAGCACCAGTTTTACCATGTGCCATTTCAAGAACACCGCTTGCAGCGTTTTTTAATTGCAGACCGGCAACAAGTCCACGTTCCTTTTGGTCAACGCGCAGCGAGTTTTTAGCTTTATCTGTGTTCATACAGCTAAAAATCATCATTCTAATTGGATCTGCTAATCCTACAGACATACAACGACCTTATTCTTAACTAACACACATGTATTTTAAGTAAATTTTTTCAGGTTTTTTGCTAGTTTGGCAGAATTATTTACAAAAATTAATACAAAAATTATTAATATCCGAGTGACCAAACTTTAGGTTTTATATTGTTGGTTTTCTTTGTGTTTGTAATGTTGTTTGAATCAACCTCTGTTGCTTCAATTACCTGTTCAGGACGTTGAAGTAAGTTGTTCTTTTGCATTGTTAAATCAACATTGTTGAAAGATTTCAGTCTGTCGAGTTTGTTTTGTAACTCAGCGTTTTCAACGTTTAATAGTGTTGTTTCTCTGCTGTATTCATTGAGCTTGATTTCACTTGAAACAACAAAATAGTAACTTATGGTTGAGATAATAATAATACATAATAACAAGCCTGACAAAGTATCATTGAATTTTTTTAAAGCGATATCGCTTGCAGTATTTTCTTTAGGAAAATATCCTGTAATAATTTGATTATCGCGTTGTTGTTGGATACTGTTTGTATTGAAGCCCTGACGGGTTTCTCTAAGTCTGTTCATATTGTGATTTATTACTCTATTATTATTCAATTATCTAACCTAATTTTGTTTGATACATTTAACTATTCTTAGTTTAGCGCTTCTGGAAGGTGGATTTATTTTTATTTCTTCTTCAGATGCTGTTATCGGTTTTCGATTCACCAATTCTATCCTTGGCGGCGGGCAGGTACATATAGGGTTATTACATCTACACTTTTGAGCCTCAAACTTAAAAAGTTTTTTTACTATCCTGTCCTCAAGAGAATGAAAACTGATTACAGATATTATAGCACCATAATCTAATAAATCCAACACATCATTTAAAACTTTTTTTACATTTGTTAACTCTTGATTAACTTCGATTCTTATAGCTTGAAAAACCCTTGTTGCAGGGTGTATAGATGATTTGATTCGCGGAGTGGAGTTTATTATCAGTTCGCTTAATTGTGTAGTTGTATTAATTTTTGTGTGTTTTCTTGTTTCAACAATTGCTTTTGCGATACGTTTTGAAAACCGTTCTTCACCGTATTCGCTAAAGATTCGAACGAGTTCGTCTTCTTTATAGGTATTTACAACATCATAAGCTGTTAAATCACCCTGCATATTAAATCGCATATCCAGGGGCGCTTCTTTTGAGAACGAGAATCCGCGCTCTTGTTTTGTTAGCTGGTGGTAAGAAGCGCCCAGGTCTAACAATACACCGCCTGTGATTTTTTCTATGCCGTGTGATTTTAATGCTGATTTTATGTTTGTGTAAGAATCTTTTATGATTGTGAGGTTAGGGTATTTTTCTAACCTTTTTGAAGCAAAGTTTATTGCATCATCATCTATATCGAATGCAAAAAGTTTGCCGTTTGGCGAGATTCGCTCTAATATTAATTCACTATGTCCACCGCCGCCGAGTGTACAATCTACGTAAACCAGCCCGTCCTGACAGTTGAGTGCGTCGACAGCTTCCTGCTTCATTACCGTATAGTGATTAAATTCTGTATTACTTTGCATAAGTTAATTATAAGATAAACATGTTTAAATATAATAATTTATATGCTAAAATGTCATTCAGATGAGGTGAGAATGGTTAAAGACAGATTAGAGTATCTTAAATCAGAGATTAACAAACACAATTATAACTACTATGTATTAGACAATCCGACAATCAGCGATTATCAATATGACATGTTGTTTAAAGAGTTAAAGGATATTGAATCTGCTCACCCTGAACTAAAGACCCCTGATAGCCCTACTCAACGTGTGGGTTCTATTTCTACAGGGTTTGAAGAATATAAACATGAATACAGATTGTATAGCTTAGATAACTCTTATAATCAGGAAGATTTGAGAAAATGGTATGAAAGAGTTACTAAAGAATACGGCAAAGAAAACCTTGATTTAGTTTGTGAGCTGAAGATTGACGGACTTGCGATTGCTTTGAGTTATAAAAACGGGGTTTTTACAACAGGTGTAACCCGTGGTGACGGGATTATTGGTGAAAATATTACACAGAACCTTAAAACTGTTAAGGCAATCCCGCTAAAGCTTTTTGAAAACGTTGATATAGATGTTCGCGGTGAGATTTATATGCCGGTTTCTTCTTTTAATAAGTTGAATGAAGAAAGCCTTCAAAACGGTGAAAAAGTTTTTGCGAACCCGCGTAATGCTGCTGCCGGTTCATTAAGACAGCTCGATAGTTCTATTACGGCGAAGCGTGATTTATCGATGTTTACGTATACGGTTATTTTGCCTAAAGGTAATACTGAAATCAAAACCCATTGGGACAGTATTCAATATATTAAAAAACTCGGGTTTAAGACTAACCCTAATATGAAGCTTGTTCATAATATTGATGAAGCGATTGAGTTTTGTAATGAGTGGGATACAAAACGGTTTGATTTAGATTATGCAACAGACGGGGTTGTTATAAAGGTTAACGAGTTTTCTGCACAAAACGAAATAGGTTATACTTCAAGGGCTCCAAAGTGGGCGACTGCGTTTAAGTTCCCGCCGGAAGAGATTTCAACTACACTTCTTGATATTGAGCTGGGTGTAGGTAAGACTGGTGCAGTTACTCCGGTTGCGATACTTGAACCTGTTTTGCTTGCAGGCTCTACTGTTGCGCGTGCAAGTTTGCATAACTTTGATGAGATTAAAAGACTTGATGTCAGAATCGGAGATAAAGTTTTTATTAAAAAAGCTGCAGAGATTATTCCTAAAGTTATAAAAGTGGTTGATGATGAGGCACATTATACGCGAAAAGAGTATGTTCCGCCGACAACTTGTCCTGAGTGTGATTCGCCTTTGGAATTCAGAGAGGGTGAAGTTGTGGCTTATTGTTCAAGTATGGATTGTCCTTCTATTTTGAAAGCCAGACTTGAGTATTGGGTTTCTAAAGAGGCTATGGATATTGATTACATTGGACCGTCTGTAATTGAGCAGTTGTTTGAGAAGAAAATGGTTGTATATCCACAGGATTTTTATAAATTGTCTCAGCAAGATTTTATGCAGCTTGATTTGGTTAAGGAAAAATCGGCTTACAATATGTATACTTCGATTCAGAACAGTAAGAACAGGCCGTTATCAAAGTTTGTAACGGCGTTATCTATAAGACATGTTGGTAAAGAAACTGCAGAGATTCTTGTTGGTGAGTTGAAGACATTGAATGCTTTAAGGACGGCTTCTGTTGAGACTTTGGCTTCGATTGAGGGTATTGGTGAAAAAATAGCATTAAATATATTTGACTTTTTTAATTCAGAAAAGAATGTTAGAATGTTAGAGGAACTTGATGAACTGGGTGTTAAGCCGGTTGAGAGTTCAAGTAAGGTATCAAACGAGCTTGCGGGGATGACATTTGTTTTGACGGGAACATTATCAAAGATGACGAGAGATGAAGCGGGCGCGATATTGAAATCGCTGGGCGGCAAGACTTCGTCTTCTGTTTCTAAAAAAACATCTTGTGTTATTGCGGGCGAAAATGCGGGTTCAAAACTTGACAAAGCACTTGCATTGGGTGTAAAAGTATTAAATGAGGACGAGTTTTTAGAACTTATAAACTATAATAAATAGCATACAAATATTAAAAAAAGGTGATTATGAAGAAAAATTTTAACGTTATTCAAATAAACGGATTTAGAGGGTTGGTAATGGCACTTGGTGTTGTTACTTGTTTGGCTGCGGGATTTATTGTGTTCCCGGGTATTGTTATGAAATCAATCTGGAACGTTGTTTCAAGTTATACGGGTATGGTACCTCAGATAGCTATGTTACAGGGGGTTTTGCTCTGGGCTATTATGGTAATCGGGTACTTAACTTTCAGAAAAAACAGGATGATGATAGAGTTTAAGTCTGCGAATGATTTATCAAGAGATGAAATGGATGAGGTCATGCAAAGGATAAGACTACAGAAGCAGGCAGATATAATATCAAAAGCAATGATGGAAGCTAAGAAAGAGATAGAAGCTCAAAAAGCCGTAATTGGTGAAGAAGACGGGGCTGAAGACATCGAAAAAAATCGTGTTGACATTTAGTTTTTTTCTTAGTAATATATACATACTGGGTATGCCGGTATAGCTCAACGGTAGAGCAACGGTTTTGTAAACCGTAGGTTGTAGGTTCGATTCCTATTACCGGCTTTTTTCCTAGACTTTGCCCTTGTGGCTCAGGGGTAGAGCACTCCCTTGGTAAGGGAGAGGTCACGAGTTCAAATCTCGTCAAGGGCATATTTTAGATACGGCTTAAATATGCCGGAGTGACAATTTTATAAGGGTAGATGGCCGAGTGGCTAAAGGCGACAGACTGTAAATCTGTTCCCGCGAGGGTACGGTGGTTCGAATCCACCTCTGCCCAATTTACAAAAACAGGATAGGTTATACCTATCCTGTTTTTGTATGCAGAGGTAATTCTCACCACCGTGGTGGTTCTTTCCTCCATTTGCTGTTGTCAGCTTATGTTTTCGAAAAACAATACTCAATTGTTTTTCGCCGCAAATGGAGTCCTTACCTCTGCCCAGTTTAAAAAAGACTTCACGTGAGTGAGGTCTTTTTTCTTAGATATTTTTTGTATAGTTGCATTTTGGGTAGTTTGAGCAGCCCCAGAACCAGCCGTACTGTTCCTCACGTTTTATCAAATACCCGTCACTACACTTAGGGCAACTTAATTTAATCTCGTGACATCTCGGATTCGTACACTCAAAAAATCCCTTCTCTTCATTAAATTTTAAATACCCTTTCTGACAATTGTCACATACAGGGGTTATAAAATCACAATACGCACTGTGAGAACATACAAAAGATTTTTTACTCGTTGATTTTACCAATATCCCGGTTCCGCATTTAGGACACTTTATCTTTCTTGTGTTTTCAGCGTTACCATATATTCCGATATTATAATTTTCGTTTTCAAGTTCTTCTATAAACGATGACGGCTTAGAATCACATACAAGATAAACCTTTTCTTTAGCTCTTGTTAAAGCAACATAAAATAATCGTCTCTCCTCAGCATTAGGATACTTTTCAGCCTGCGGTAATACCATACTCAAGATAGGATCATCAATCTTCTCCAGCGGGAATGCACCCCTATTCATATCCGTGACAATAACATAGTCAAACCCCAACCCCTTTGCTCCGTGTACGGAACTAAACTCAATATCAAGCTGTGGAAACTCACGTTTATAATTTTCTAACGTGCTCTTGTATTCTTGTCTTAATACAGCGTCCTTATCTTTTAGCTTGTTGAACCTCGATAAGATTAAAACATCTGCCTTTTCCCCTTCTTTAAGCCGGTTGGCAATCTCGTTTAGAACATTCTTTACAGAATCCTCTTCGTTGTCTTTATAATAAATAAATACAGACGGCTCATCACTTTTTTTAACGGTTTTTATTTGTTTACTCAGCTGGTCGCTGTTTTTCATAATAAATTTGGTTGCAACACGGTTTATCTGATTATCAAAACGGAAGGTCATATCCAAATCGATTCGTTTGGTAACCCCGAATTCTTTCTCAAAATTTGTCATAATCGAGATATCACTACCGGAAAATCTGTAAATCGATTGCCAATCATCACCTACACAAAAAAGTTTTGCGCCCGTCTCTTTTTTTAACGCCTTTAACAACAATGCCCTGCCTTGTGAAATATCTTGAAATTCGTCTACCAAAATATATTTATAGTTTGATTTAAAGAACCCGTTTTCTATAAATTTGGTAGCAGTCAGAATCATATCATTGAAATCGTTTTCATTATTTTTGTCAAGAATCAGTTTATACTGTTTGTTTATAGTCTCAAAAATATTCAAAAACGCCTGTTTTCGTTTGCTTCTGTGGATTTTAAATGCTTCTCTATCGGGTTGTTCTAATTGAGAAATTACTTTTTCATATAACGGTCTCAGTTCAAATTGATTTGATTTGAAATGGTTTAAGAATGTTGAAGCCAGCTCTGTGAAAGAATCGATATGTTTTGCGTTATTCAGTTTATTAAACATATCTTCTTTGTTTATTGTTTTGAATTCAACATTATGTTCAAACAGTTTTGTTTTTAAGTTATTTAAAAGACTACCTTCAAAGTTTTCCCAGCTATAAGTTTCAATAAGTTTAGTGTTATAGTAAGTATGGGTTTTACGTTTCCATGCTATGCCATCGCAATAAGTTTTACAATCGATAAATTTAGGGGTTACACCTTCTTTATTTATTGCAAAGTGTTCGATATAGATATCATAGTCAGGTAAGTAAAAATCCGGTTTATACAAACCGTGATTATAGTTTCCGCAGTTATAAGGGTATGTTTTTTCGTACTCATAGTTTATACCGTTAAGGTACAAAAAGTTAGCTATATAACATTCCTCTAAGCTTCTTACAAGCTCTCCGTTCAGAGTTCTGACTTCAAAGTTCTCTAAATAATTAAAGTATTCGCCTTCTTCTTTGAAGTTTGAGATGTTCGGCATTGGATAAAAGAACTCCTGAAAATAGGTCTTCATTATGTCTGCAAATTTTTCATCATTAAGGTTCTCTTCAATGATAGATTTGATAGTATTTTTATAAGCATATTCATCAGAAGCTACCTTAGACAATGCTTTTCTGTATTGTCCCTGACTTAATATATGGTTGCCTAAGCCGTGGAAGGTTTTTACATCCGGGACTAATTCCAGTTTTTGTTCCAGACGTTCCTGAATTTCTTCCTGAGCTTTTTTATTGAATGCAAGTACTAAAATTTCATTAGGCTTAGCAAGTTTTTTCTTTAACAAATAGAATACTTTACCTGCTATAACACTTGTTTTTCCTGAGCCTGCTCCTGCTACAATAAGGTTGTTATCTTCGTTTGTTATAATAGCTAACCTTTGCATTTTAGTAAGCGGATTTGACTCTAAATTGTCAAAAAATTCTTTGTATTTTTCAAGCTCGTTTTCTAAAAAGTTTTCGTTATTTAATTGACGAATAGATTCATAGTTTTCTTTGTAGTTTTTATAAAGTTTAAGATATTTTTTACATTCATTTTTCTTTTCGATATCAAACGGCAGGTTTTTATATTTTGATAAAATAGAGTTTTTGATAGTGTCCAATATCTCATTATTTAGTGAGTTTGAAACATACTGCGAAGAATTTGTTACTGAGTCAAAAAGACAAAACTCATCTCTCAATAGTCCGTAATCTATACAGAATTCCAGAAACCTTTTTATTTCAATCGACTTGATTGGCAAAAGGTTAGTTAGGGTATAGTTTTTATCTGTTGTAGAAAGAATAATATCTGAAAACAGAAACTTTTTCTTAATATTTACCGAATTAACCTGATTTATGATAACGGGAACAGACTTTTTACTGTTTTTCAGTAAAAATATTCTTTTTCCGATAAGGATACTGTGAAAGTTATTACCCTTATATAAAAAATGTAAGAAGTTATTAAATTGAAGTCTCTTTTTCATTTATGATTCTTTCAAATGTTTAACGTGTTTGTAGATATAGATTACGCCTAATACTCCTATTACGGCGATAATAACTGCGTCAAACTTATGCCAGATAGATTTTAAAGCTTCAAAGTTTTCACCCATTTTTACACCTACGTAAACAAGTACATAGCTCCATATCAAAGAACCTAAGAAAGTTAATGTAAAAAATGTACGTTTTCTAGCTTTTAAAATACCTGCAGGAAGAGAGATAAATGTTCTTACAACAGGCAGCATTCTGCAGATGAAAAATGCCCAATCACCATACTTATCAACCCATTTGTCAGCGTCTTCCAAGTCTTTTTTAGAAACTAAGAAATACTTACCGTATTTTTCAACAAACCCTCTGCCGCCAAAATAACCTAAATAATAAGAAGGAATTGAACCCAATACGCAGCCTATAGCACCAAATATAGCTGCCGTATGGATACTGCTGATTTCACCGGTGCTAACCATATAGCCTGCAAACGGCAGGATAGCTTCACTCGGTAGAGGGATATTACAAGATTCTATCGCCATTAAAACGCTTACACCCCACGGTCCGAATGCGCGTATTGTCTCTTGTATGAAGTGTACAAGCACTCCAAGTAATGCCTCTATCATCTTTTTCCCTTTCAGCTATGTTTATTTTGTCAGTAATGCTCTGTCGAATTTCTCTTGATAAAACCCTACGTTGATATTTAGTCGTTTTGCAATATCAAACAACTGTTCTACAAGATTTCTTTCGCCTTGAGATGACATATTTTCAATAAGGTCGCTCAATTGACTTATTATCTTTGTATAGAACAGGTTTTGCGCGTCTGAAATATCTACCTTAATATCAAGTTTTTCAATTTCATCAAGCAGTTCGTTTATAATATTAGCCTGTTGATATTCCATACTAAAGACTAACCTGTTAATATTCTCGGTAATCTTTTTGCTGAATAACTGGCTTGTAGGTTTCTTATCGAGTTTTATTCCCATTTTTTTAGCTTCGAAATTGATATCGCCTGCTAACTGAATAACGTTTTCATCAATATAAGCGTTAGATTCGGTGAACAAATCGTTAAACTGCTTTGTCAAAGTATACTGAGCAGAGATTTTGAACTCATCCGGAATATCAAGCCCCAAATCCTGTAAGTGCATAACTGAAGCCTTACCTTCGTTATAGATTGATTCATAAGACTTTGCAAACTCGCTTAAACGTTCTTTTAACAAGATTTGCAATATCTTACGACGTTCTTCGATAAAGATGTCTTTAAGAGTAAAGTATTCCTTGCCGAAGTATTCATCAATTGCTCTGATTGTTTCAGTCATCGGGTTAATAATGAAGATTTTTGAGAGCTCGTTTTTGATTGTATTATATTCAGAAGAACATTCTCTTATTGCGCATTGGAAGTCTCCGCCGGAGAATTGCAATAGAGCAAGCATATAGTTATGCTTTTCTAATGTAATTCTTGACTGGATTTCTACATTAGCGATTACAAGTGATGTGTCGCCTTTTTTGAGCTTTTTGTAATCAAGTTTTTTGATTCTGTAACAGTAAACATCTTCTTTATCTTCCAAATCCTGATAAAGAGAAGATATAGCCCAAAGGCTGACGATTTGTTTACTTGTTATAACAGAAGGTCTTACAAACCTGTCATAGATATCTTTTCCTGTTCCGATTTCAGCGTAATTACTTTTAGCTTCTGATAGGATTTCAAGATATTTTTCTTCAAAGTTCTTGTCTGTAAACTCGCTGATAAGCTGCATAGCTTTAGCTGCGTATTTCATGATTTGAACGGTTTCAATCCCTGAAAGTTCGCAGAAGAACCAGCCGCAGCTTGTGTACATAAGCATTAAATCGCGTTGGATTTCTAATAATTTCATACCTTTAACCTTTTGTTCATCGGTCAGGTTTGGTAAGAAGTATTCTTTTTGGAACTTCTGAACATTAGACAAGCTTCTATCTAATATAACATCAATATAGTTATATCTTGCTTCGATAGGGTTTTTAAAATAGTCTTTACCGAGTTTTTGAACAACAGGCATGATTTCGTCTCTGAGGTAGTCCATAGCATCACGAAGCGGCTTTCGCCATTTTTGGTTCCAGCCTGCGTGACCGCCTGTAGAACATCCGCAGTCTTCTTTCCAACGTCCTACACCGTGTGAACAACTCCATGAAGAAACATCTTTAAGTTCAACTTGCCAATCGCTGCGATATTTTTCAAGGTATTCAGCGTAATTTGTTACGGTGAATCCTGATTCTTTAATCTTCATTGCCATAATGTAAGCCATAGCCATATCACCAAATTTGGTGTGGTGACCGTAGCTTTCGCCGTCGGTTGCGATGTTGACTATTTGCGGATAGTTTCTTTCATAAGAAATGCCGTCTTTCAACCTGTTCATAAACTTGTTGCCGTCACGTAAGAGTTCATCGAAAGCAACAGATTTAGAGATAGCACCATCATAGAAGAATAAATCAATAAATTTGCCCGGTGCTGATTTAATATAGTATCTGTAAGAACGCGCAGGGTCGATATTGCCCCAGCTAACGTCTTGCCAGTTGTTTTCGTCTATTTTCTTAACGCATTTAGCCTGAAATGGTGACAGGATAGTAAATTTAATACCGTTTTCTTCTAATACTCTTAATGTATCGTCATCGACAGCGGTTTCAGCAAGCCACATACCTTCAGGAGCTCTGCCAAAACGGGTTTCAAAATCGCGTATTCCCCATTTTACCTGTGTTTGTTTATCAAGCTCGTTAGCTAAAGGCATAATAATATGGTTATATACCTGAGCTATAGCGTTACCGTGTCCGTTGTGTGCTTCAACGCTGTTCATATCAGCTTTTATGATTCTTTCGTAAGCTGACGGTGCAAACTGTTCCATCCACGATAACAGAGTCGGACCAAAGTTAAAACTCATATATTCGTAGTTGTTAACCAAACAAATGATTTCGTTGTTATTATTAACTACTTTTGAGACCGAATTAGGTGCATAGCACTCGTTATTTACTCTTTCATTCCAGTCATGGCAAGGGTTTGCACTTGGTTGTAATTCTATAGCTTCCAGCCATGGATTTTCTCTTGGCGGTTGATAAAAGTGACCGTGTATCGCCAAAAAAACATCTTTATCTTTAGTTGTCATATATTCTCCATACTATTTGTTTAATTTGTCTAATTTATCGACATCAACCCAGGTGTCTCCGAGCGCGTTTGAGAATACTACTCCTGAAAACTGGATGCTGTCGCCTTCTTTTAATTCAATATATTTTTCTGCTAAGCTGCGTTTTACAAACAATTTCATCTCAGGTAAAGGGATTTTATTGGTTGTATCAGGTCTGAAAATTAAGAAAGAAATATAGTTTTCAGAACTTCTCATAGCAGGTTTGTAATCAAGACCGAGTGTTGAGAATTTATTGAATTTTGCAGAAACATTGATTCTTTTGTTCATGTAGCTGCTAGGGTTTTTAACCACATTTATTGGGTTTACAAGGTTTGTCAACGGAACAACCGGTTCTTGTTTTACCTGTTTAACTTCTTCTTTAGGTTGTGAAACTTCTATTTCACAAGGTGGTGTTGAAGGTTCTGTTGCAACAGAATATGTTGAAAACCCGATAATAACTGCAAATAATATACTTAATAAAACACTTAGTCTTTTCTTCATAAATAACTCTCCTATCAATTTTATTTTACCATACTTTAATTTTTTTGTAACTATTTTACTATTGTTAGATTGGATGATATTTCGTTTATTATATAATTATGTATAAGGAGCTTATAGCAATGAAATACAAGAATTTAGAAAGACTGGTTGAGATAATAGAAATATTAAGAAGTGAGAATGGCTGCGTCTGGGATAGAGCTCAGACACATAAAACTCTTACTCCTAATATGTTGGAAGAGGCTTATGAAGCTGTTGAAGCTATTCAGGAAGGTAAGCCTGAACATTTGAGAGAAGAACTCGGAGATGTACTTTTACAGGTAGTTTTGCATTCTCAGATTGCAAAAGATAATAATGAATTTGATATAGAAGACGTTGCAAAAGAATTGAATGAAAAGCTTATACACCGTCACCCGCATGTTTTTGGAACAGCGGAAGTCTCTTCCCCTCAGGATGTTGTTGATAACTGGGATAAATTAAAACAGGAAGAGAAAAAAGAACGTAAATCGCAAATGGACGGAATCCCTATAACGTTGCCTGCTTTAATGGCTTGTCAAAAGATTAGTAAACGTGCTATTAAAGTCGGGTTTGAATGGGACAAGGTTGAAACCCTTATGGATTGTATAAAATCTGAATATGATGAGTTCTTTGAAGAGGTTAAAAACGAAGATAAAGCGGCTATGGAAGATGAAATGGGTGATATTCTGTTTGCAACGGTTAACCTTGCAAGGTGGTATAAGATTGATGCTGAACAAGCGCTTTTGAAAGCTAATCAAAAGTTTATTAAACGTTTCAGAAAAATGGAAGAATTAGCTACAAAGCCACTTGAAGAGTATTCTTTTGAAGAATATGATAAACTATGGAAAGAAGCAAAACGTAAAATTAAGGAGCAGGCATGTTAAATACCGAAAATACAATATTTTTAATGATTGATATACAAGAAAAACTTGTTAATATGTTAAAGAACTCTATGGAGATATCTAATAACAACGCAATTTTGGCAAAAACTGCTCAGATTATGGGCGTACCTGTTATTCTTACAGAACAATATCCGCAAGGGCTAGGTTCAACTGTTCTTGCTGTTAAGGGTTTTGTTGATAACAATAATATTTATGAAAAGACAACTTTTTCAGCTATGCAGGTTGAAGCTGTAAAGTCTGCTCTTGAAAATTCAGGCAGAAAAAAGGTTGTTTTAACCGGTATTGAATCACATATTTGTGTCTATCAGACTGCAAAAGAGTTGTTGACTCAAGGTTATGAAGTTTTTGTTGTTAAGAACGCATGTGCAAGCCGTTCAAAGAAGGATTACAGAACAGCCTTAGAGCTTATGCGTGATTATGGTGCAAAGCTTACTTGTGTCGAAACAGTATTGTTTGAACTTTTAGGCTCTTCAAACAACCCTCATTTCAGAGAAGTTCAATTGCTCGTGAAATAGTTATAATATAAGTGTTTGGCGCGTTATTCATATTAGAATAACGCCCCCTTTTTGCGTAGAATTCTATCCAATTTTTAAGTTTTGTAACAAATGTGTTATAAGAGTATATACTTCGGGTATATATAAAGTATATAACATACGACGGGTTGATATGAAATAAAGGTGCTAAGTAAGTAGAGAGAGCTGAGGAATCCGTTTATCTAAACAATTATATCGTGAGCAATGTGTACTGAAGGAGTTTTTTATTATGACTAACAATTTACCTATTAGAATGAAGCAAACAACGAAAGCGACAAGACCTTCAACGAATGTGGTGTTGAAATCTTGCACAGATTCAGATTTAGCGCAATATATCAGAGATATTGCGAAGTATCCTGCACTTTCTACAGAAGAAGAAAGAGAAGTTGCAAAAAGAATTAAAGCTGGCGATGAAGAAGCTAAAAAAGAATTGATTCAAGCAAACTTGAAGTTGGTTATTAGTGTAGCTAAAAAAGCTATTCATATGTCAGCTTTGCCTTTAATTGACCTTATTCAAGAAGGTAATTTAGGCTTAATGGTAGCTGTTGAAAAGTATAATTGGAAGTTGGGTTATAAGTTCCAAACTTATGCTACCTGGTGGATTAAACAAGCTATGTTCAAGGCTATATCAGAACAATCACACAGTATGAAGATTCCTGTTTATATACAAGAAACTTTGTCTAAGTTCTCAAAGATTAAGGCAGAAATGGAACGTAAGTATAACTGTCAGGTTAAGAACAAAGATGTTGCTGAGAAGATGAACATTTCTCCTGACAAGTTGGATACATTCTTGTCTGCTTATTCAAAGACTATCTCTATTGAGGGCAGTATGGAATACCAGAACGGTAAAGAGATGAGTGTTGCTGATATTTTAGAAGACAGTAATACTGATGTAGTGGCTGCTGCTGAGGCTGAGAACTTGAAACGTGATTTAGAGCGCGTAATTTCAACATTGAAAGAACGTGAACAAAACGTAGTTAAGATGCGCTACGGACTTGGGGATATTTCAAAGAGAACACTTGAAGAAATCGGTAACTTGTATGGTGTAACCAAAGAGTGTATCAGACAGACTGAGTTAAGAGCTTTGAAAAATATGAGAAACAATAAGTTATTAAGTTGTTATGCGGATTAATTGTGAGTGATGATAAAATTAAAAGGGCGAAGCCGTCGGCTTCGCCCTCTTTTTTATGTGTTTAGTTTGATTAAACTTCGTCTAATGCTGCAACACCCGGTAGTACTTTACCTTCGATGAATTCTAAAGAAGCACCGCCACCTGTTGAAACGTGAGTGAAGTCTTCTGCTTTACAGAATTTCTTAGCAGCTGAAACTGAGTCGCCGCCGCCGATAACAGAAGTTGCACCGTTCTTAGTAGCTTCAACGATAGCTTCTAAAACTGCTTTTGTACCTTCTGCAAATTTAGGGTTTTCAAACGCACCTACAGGTCCGTTCATCAAGATTGTTTTTGATGATTTAAGAACTTCTGCAAATGCTTTTCTAGATTCTTCACCGGCATCAACACCTTCGAATCCGTCAGGAATTTCGTCAATCTTAACGAATTTGTTAGTACCATTACCTGAGAAATCATCAGTTACTAAAACGTCAGTTGCCATAACTAATTTAACACCCTTTTCAGCAGCTTTCTTTTCGATAGCTTTTGCTGTTTCTAGTTGGTCGTCTTCACAGATTGAGTTACCGATTTTACCGCCGTTAGCTTTTACGAATGTATAAGCCATACCACCGCCGATAATAAGGTTATCAACTTTGTCGATTAAGTTTTCTAAAACACCGATTTTAGAAGAAACTTTTGCACCGCCAACAACAGCTGTGAAAGGTCTTGTTGGGTTGTCTAATGCTTGTGATAAACATCTTAATTCTTTTTCCATTAACAAACCTGAAACAGCAGGGCTCAATAATTGAGCAACTTTAGCTGTTGAAGTGTGTTTTCTGTGAGCTGCGCCGAATGCGTCGTTTACATAGAAATCACCGAGTTTTGCTAATTCTTCAGCAAAAGTCATATCATCGTCTTTTGCTTCTTCAGCCTTGTAGTATCTGATGTTTTCTAATAATGCTACCTGACCGTCTTTAAGGTTAGCTAATTCTTCTGCAGCACCTTCACCAACAGGTTTTGATACGAATAATACTTCTTCGCCTAAAACTTTTGATAAGTATTTTGCAACAGGTGCTAATGAGAACTCAGGGTTCCATTCACCTTTTGGTCTGCCTAAGTGTGCCATTAAGATGATTTTAGCGCCTTTATCTTTTAAAAATTGAACGGTAGGAAGAATCGCTTGAATTCTTGTATCGTCAGTTACGTTTTTATCTGCATCAAGAGGTACGTTTACGTCAACTCTTACTAATGCTCTTTTACCTTGAACATCACCTAAATCTTTTACTGATTTTTTCATTTTAAGTTCCCTTTCTTATTACAAAGTTTTGCAAACTTATTATAGTAAAAACATAATTTGATAGCAATTATTGTTTGCAAAATGTTTTTAGAGTAGTATGAAGGTTTTTAACGCGCGTGAAATAAAAAATGTCGTGGAATGTGTTGCAAAACATGTTGAAGCAGAAGTTGCTCCAAAGGTAAGTCACTCTGAGAACCCTCGTTATGTGACAAATACGCTTGATGCTATGGCTACTTCTGCAAGAGCTTTTGTTGATAAGAAGAAGACCGACCTCTTAACCCGTTACGCTGACGTTATAAAGTTATTTGAGAGCAAAAGCGCCGTAAATGGTGAAAATGTTTTAAGAGATATAGAAGTCTTGAAAAAGCCGGGTCATTTGATTGATAACTATATTCCTGTGTTCCGTTCTGAACAGGAAGCGCTTTCAAAAGTTAAAACAGGTGATGTTTTCCAGATACAAGGACGTAAAACTGTAGCGATAAGAAATAAAGCCGATGAGGTTGAACAGTTATCAATGGATAGAGAATCGTATTTTGAACTCTTCCCGCCTGTAGAAAGATTTATAAACGTTCAGCCTGAAAGTTACGGTATCTGTTATGAAGTAACTTCTCTCAATGCTGTTATGGAGAACCCTCAAACCCGTGAAAACCTTTTGAGATGTATTGATACGGTCAGTGAAAAAGGTATGGTTAGGGTTAGATTTCCTAATGGCAGCTCTGAAGGTTCACGATTTAAACCGGAAGAAATCAAAAAAGAAGGTATGAAATATTTTAGCAAGGGCTGTGAGGGTATCAAATATATTGAACATGCCCTTGGTAAAGAATACGAAAGACCGTTTATTGAATATGTAATTGCCGAGCTTAAAAATATGGGTGCAACCTCAGAAGCTAAAAAGATTGAGCAATTATACAAATGGGGCCAATATGACGAGATTGCAAAGATTTGCGGTGCAAAAAACAGAGCTTCTTTAGGTACAAACTTGAGAGAAGCAGGTGACGCTATTGTTCCTTGGAGAATCTTAGGGTTTCAGGAAAATGCTTCTGTTGAAACCGGTGATTATTTAAGTAAGGCAAAAGACGGTTCAAGATGGATTGAGGACCGTAAATGGCTTGATGTATTTAAAGACAAAACTGTTATTACTGACAGTGAAGAATTTGCTGAACGTATCTGGTCTCCGGAGTTTTTTAGAACACATCTTGTAGAAGCTTATGTAGGTAATGCAGCAAGTACTTCTCCGCTTTATCAATGGCACAGCTATAGATTAGCGCCTATTCTTGATAAGAAAGGCGGAATAGAAGCTTATGCACTTAAAAATCCGCACGATACTGTTGATAAAAGAATCGAGTTTGATGAAATCTTTGATATGATAGATTCTATTTCGTTTGCAAAAATTAAGTAAAAAATCATTTTTATGATATGATTGAGTAAGAAAATAAGAGGGGGCAATATGAATTTATTATTGTTAAAACAAATAGGTTTGTTCAGTGTACTGATTGGTTTAGGAATGGGATTGGTTTCTTTGATTCCGTTCATTGGAACTGTTTTGTTTATACTATATTTTCTAATGCTCTCGGCTGTTATAATCATTTATCTTAAGAAGATAAATATTCTGGGCAAAATAACTATTAAAGAAGGCGGTGTTATCGGTGCTGTAATCGGGTTCTGCTCTATTCTTGCGTTCTCGGTTGTATTTATTCCGCTCGCTGCTATAATTCAGTTTGTTTTCAAGTTCAAAGATTTCTGGGTAGGTATTATTATCAATGCGAGTTTTACATCTGTTTTAACCTTTGTGTTGCTTATATTCTTAATCCTTTTCTTAGCATTGCTTTGTGCTTTGATGAACGGGTTCTCAGGCGCTGTAACAGCTTATATTTATGAAGTTTTGGAAGAATATCAGGCTAAACAAAACAACATGTTTGAAAGCAACGATTTTGAGATTAAGTAGGGGTTAATATGAGTTTTGAATCAAAGATTAGAACAATACAGTGGGTAGATAATGTATCTCGTATGGTAGATCAGACAAAGGTTCCGTATGAATTTGTAACGATAGATATAACAACCGGTCAGCAGATGTTTGACGCTATTCAAACTATGATTGTCAGAGGTGCCCCAGCAATTGGGATTGCCGGTGCTCACGGTGTTGTTTTATATTCTCAGGAACTGCAAAAACAAAACCTTTCAAGAGACGAGTTTGTTAAACAGTTGATTGAAAAAGCAAAGTATCTACGTACATCAAGACCTACGGCTGTCAATCTTATGTGGGCTGTAGATAAACAAATAGAATTGATAGAAAACTCAAGTTCTGATATAGCAGGTATTGTTGAAGAGCTTAAACAAAACGGTATCAAAATGGAGAATGACGATATCTCTATCAACAAAAGAATAGGTGATAACGGAGCAGAGGTTGTGCCTAAGGGTGCAACTATCCTTACACACTGTAATGCGGGTGCTCTTGCAACTGTTGGTTATGGTACAGCTTTAGGGGTTGTTCGTTCAGCGTTTGCTAAAGACAATACAGTTCAGGTTTTTTCTGATGAAACAAGACCTCGTCAACAGGGTTCAAGAATCACTACTTTTGAACTCAAAATGGACGGTATCCCTGTAACTATGATTACAGACGGTATGTGTTCATATTTTATGAAAAAAGGTATGATTGATATGGTTGTTGTAGGTGCGGACAGGATTGCTGCTAACGGTGATACTGCAAACAAAATCGGGACTTATACGGTTGCGATTGCCGCTAAGTATCATAATATTCCGTTCTATATTGCAGCACCTTTGTCAACGATTGATACTTCTATAAAATCAGGTGATGAGATACCTATCGAAGAACGTTCTCACGAAGAAGTGACTCATATCAATGGAAAACGTGTCTGTGCTGAGGGTATAAATGTTATCAACCCTGGGTTTGATGTTACTCCGCATGAACTTATTACCGGTATTATTACAGAGGTTGGTATTCTCAGACCGGATTATAACAAATCTATTGCAGAGGCGTTTCAGAAATAAAAAAAACCTCTCGATTGAGAGGGAATGAGCGATGAGGATTATATATTTATACTAATTCAACATATATTTCTTTCATTAGCATAAAGTAGTATAAAATATTGGTATAAAGTATTATTTTTAAGGTAGAATATTTGTATGTTAGATAAACTGTATGAATTAAAGAATCACAAATTAAAGCTTCTTGACAAATATATCTTGAAACAGGTAATAGAGATGTTTGTAATGGGTGTACTGGTGTTTACGTCTATTATTTTTGCGTCGGATACCTTTATGACCTTAATTAAACAGATTTCTAAATACGGCATACCGTTTAAGGTTGCGTTGATACTTGTTATTTTGAGCTTGCCTTCAATATTTGTAATGACTATACCTATGGGTGTATTGTTATCAACGGTAATGACTTTGAATAAGCTTAGTTTGGCTTCTGAGCTTACTGTTATGAGGGCTTGCGGGATTAGTTTTAATACTATAGCAAAACCTGTTTTTGCTTTTTCTGTAGTAATGTGTTTGGCGAGTTTCTTTATCAACGAAACAGTTGTTCCTGTGATGACGAAACAGTCAAAGGATTTGGCTTTGTGGGCTTTTTGTCAGAAAAACATACCTGAGGGTAAACACGATTTTACGTTTCAGGAGATTAACGATGACAGGACTCTTAAACGGCTTTTCTATGTCGAATCCTGCGAGGATAAACGGTTCCATAATGTGACGGTTCTTGATATGGCAAACAAGGATTCTATTCACGTTTTGCAGGCTCAATCCGGCGGGTCTTCGCCTAAGGGCTGGATTTTTGAAAACGGGATTGTTTATACTATTGCCGATGAGGGCAAGGTTCTGAACTCAACCTATTTTGGCAAAACTATTGCACAGTTCGGGGTTAACCTCAAAAAAGAACTTAACCGTAACGTTGCTAATGAGCATAACTTCTTACAGTTATGTAATTATATCCTCCGGAACAAACACCTTGAAGACAGGCAGGATTTGGTTATAGACCTGTTTGATAAAATAGCGCTGCCTTTAACTACGATTGTACTTGTACTTATCGGTGTACCGCTTGCGATTACACCTCCTCGGGTAAGGTATAATCGCGGGTTCTTGTTCAGTATATTCATTATTTTTGCATACTATCTAATCCGTGCGCTATCGTTATCGTTCGGGCAGGCAGGAACTTTACATCCGTTCCTTGCGGCATTTTTACCGAATATTATTCTTACGATAATCGGTGCGGGATTATATTATAGAAAAGTGTTTACTATTACTTAGCTTACTTTCTCTTCATAAGCAGGAGCCGGCGGCTCTCCGAGCTTGTCGAGTAAGAGTTTTACATAGTATTTCATCTTACAGCTATAGTATTTGTCTTTAAAATAGGTTTGATGAATAAAACATTTTTCGCAGTTACAATTCAGGTTGTAACAATCGATTGCGCTATTGTTCCATTCTTTTACGTCTTTGCGCATGAATAGACGGGGTACTGGTTCTTGCATAAATCTCCTCCTCATTATCGTCAATGATTATTGACGACTTTTTAAATGTATGTTTTAATTTGGTAAATGTAACTTTCATTAATTGTAAAAGTTGATTTTTTATTTGTCAAATAGTGTAAAGAAATTTAACGGAATATGGTTTCAGAAGATATTATAAAGATTGTTGATGACGGAATTATCCTTAGGATAAGGATTTCGCCTAATGCTGCTAAGAATCAAATTATTGTTTCAGAAGATATGATTAAGTTAAAGATTACGGCGCAGCCTATTGAGAATAAGGCTAACAAGGCTGTTGTTGAATATTTATCGAAGCTTTTTAAGATACCTAAAACAAGTATTACGATTCTTAAGGGTGATACATCGAAGGATAAGACATTGCTTTTGAAAACGGCGGATAAGAGTAAGATTGAGAATATTAAAACCATACTTTCAGATGTTGAAAAAGGTTAAAAAAGAGGTACAATTTTAATTATGTTTCATAGAATTGCAAGAGTAGTAAAAACGTTTTCATTTATGTTATTGAGCTGGCAGGGTCAGTTCTTGCAAAAACGTCTTGTTAAAAGACTCGGTTATGACGGGAAGAAAGTTGTTAAGGGTTGTACTTTGGAACTTAGTAAGGATGATTTGTGTGATACAAAGAAGCTTGCTGAGGAAGTGAGCCTTATTTTAAAAAACTGTAAGAATAATGTTGATGCGCTTGTTAAGGTGTTTGAAGCTCATAAAACACCGGTTTATCAGGTTAAGAATGTTGAGAAGGTACTTAAACGAATCAATGAACGCGAGGGGTTGATTACTGAGCGTACGGGGTTTAGCGCAATGTTTTTGAACTTTATTACTACACAGACATTTGCACTCAAAAGTTCTACTATGATTGTTGTTGAGGCAGGTGAACTTAATATTTATGATTTAATGCATGCCCTTCACAAATGGGTAGCGTTGAAGAACGGTTTACCGGGGTTGGACGCTAAGTCGCAGAAGTTGCTCAGACGATTTGATAGAGAGAAAGACGATGATGTGATTGGCAGATTGTCTTTAAAGGATATCGATAAGGTTAGAGCTGCGATTGCGAGGGATGTTCAATCGATAGATTTTGTTGTTAAGTATTCCAAAGAGCATGCCGGTGCAAAACAGGCATTAGAAAAGATGAAAAACGAAGGCGGCGCAAATATTTAGTCAAGGTATTTGCGGTCTTTGAGTTCGTCGGGCATGAATTGTTGTTCGATATCGGGGTTAGCGTGTGTGTAAACGTAGCCTACTCCAAACCCATATTTTTTGGCGTCTTTATAGTGTGCGTCGCGCAGGTGCATTGGCGGCGGGTAATCTTTGCCGCTCTGAATATCACCTAGTGCTTTATCTATCGCCATACAAGCCTGATTGGATTTAGGGGCTTTTGCTACATAGATAACAGCTTGTGCGAGTGGGATCCTACCTTCAGGAAGCCCTAAGATTTCCACTGCTTTATGAGCGTTAAGTGCTATGTTTAGCGCGTTCGGGTCGGCGTTACCGACATCTTCAGCGGAACAGACGATTAGTCTGCGTGCTATGAAACGTGGGTCTTCTCCGGCTTCTATCATCTTTGCAAGATAATATATTGCAGCGTCAGGGTCGCTTCCGCGAAGACTTTTTTGAAACGCTGAGGCAAAGTCATAGTGTTCCTGTCTTGAATATCTTGTGTTTCGTTTTTGTGTAATTCCTTCAAGGATTTCCACATTCAGCATTCTGAAATTGTTTGAGAGACTGCTTGAGAAATAAGAGTTCTCAACCATGTTTAATGCTGTTCTGGCGTCACCGCGAGCATTATTTATGATGAATTTTGTTACTTCTTCATCGTATTCAAGCGGTTGGTGATGTTCTTCAAGGTATTTAAAACCTCTGTTGATAATGTTTGTCATACTTTCATCATCGATAGAGTTGAGCCTTATGACCTGAACTCTTGATAATAGCGCAGGCGCAACCTGAAATGAAGGGTTCTCGGTTGTTGAACCTATAAGATAAAATGTTCCGTTTTCTATGTATGGTAAAAGCACATCTTGCTGTGTCTTTGAATAACGGTGGATTTCGTCTATGAAAAGAATTGTTTTTTGACCGACTTTTAAACATTCATTTGCTTGTACCACGGTATCTTTAATATCTTTTATGCCTGATGATACAGCAGAAAGTTCGACAAAGTTAGCGTTAACCTGATTTGCGATTAGTCTTGCAAGTGTTGTTTTACCACATCCGGGGGTGCCCCATAAGATTAGCGAAAACAGTCGTTGTGATTTGATAAGGTTCATTAACGGCGAATTTTTTGCAATAACATTAGACTGACCTAAAAACTCTTCTAAAGTTTTCGGTCTTAGTAATTCAGCAAGCGGAATTTGCTTGTTTTGCTCAATTAGTCCGGTGAATAAATCTGCCATACTAAGATGATAACATTAATAAAGCAGTTTCGCATCTACGTGTTTTCTTCTGTTGAAAGCATTATTCAGGTTTTGGATAAGCTCCGCCTGAGTGTTTGCAGAGTAGAGCTTGCCGCCTGTAACTACTGCCGTACATCGTAGTTGGTCAAGGTCTTCTTCGTTATCAAGATTGAGTGCTATAACATCGATTTTGATATCTTTTCTGTATTTTACAAGCTCCATTGCATATTTACACGGGCTTTCATCACAGTTCTCGCCACCGTCTGTTATCAATACAATATGTTTTTCACGCTCATCGTGTTTGAAATCGTTTTGAACCGCTTGTTTTAGAGAATAAGTTATAGGTGTCATACCTTTGGGGTGAAATTTTTTAAGGCTGTCAGATATCAAATAGGCGTTATCATCTGCTATCGGTACGATTAGGTTACTTGCTTTGCACGCGTCTATCGGTGTAAATCCCCAACGGTGACCGTAGATTCTTACTCCGATTTTGTTTTGGGCTATTTGCGGTAAGATAGTTTTCATACTGTCTAATAACAAATTGTATTTCGTTTTGTCTACCAGCATTTCGTTCATGCTGTTTGAATAATCAAGGATGAACAGGGTCTGTACTCCTTGAGAATTTTTCATCTGCGGAAGTTTTGGCGCTACAAAAACATTGTATTCGCCTTCCGCGTAACAGCAGATTGCTAATAGCAAACAAAAAAACAGTATAAGCTTGAGTTTTCGCATATCTATTTTTAACCATAAACTATGTTAATAAATAAATTCTCTTATTAGGCTATATTTCTTTTTTTAGAGTTATAATATATATATAAATTTAAGTAATAAGAGGTGTATAAAAATGAAAAAAGAACTAATCTTTCTAGGGCCACCGGCATGCGGCAAGGGTACTCAGACAGCAATGTTAGCGGAACACTTTGGGTTCCCTCACGTTGATACAGGGTCTCTTTTGAGAGCAGAAATTTCTGCAGGTACAGAAAACGGTAAAATTGCAAAACAGTTTATCGATAAAGGTAACCTTGTTCCTGTGGAATTAGTCGGTGCGATTATAAAAGACAGATTGTCTCAGGAAGATTGTAAGGACGGATTTATTCTTGACGGTTTCCCTCGTAGTGTTGAACAGGCTGATTTGTTGGAGGTTATTAGAAAAGACCTCGACGGTGATAATGAAGTTGATTTCAGAGCAACATATTTTGATTTGCCGACAGATATTCTTATCGCAAGAATAGTTAACCGTCGTTCTTGTTCTAATTGCGGCGAGATTTATAACTTGAAATTCAAACCGCCTGTGGATGAACACGTTTGTGATAAATGCGGTGGTAAACTTATCCAAAGAAAAGACGATAACGAAGAAACTGCAAAGGCAAGATTTGATACTTATTATAGAGAAACAGCTCCTTTGATAGAGTATTATAAGAATAAAGGCGTACTTTCAACAATTGACGCTAATGGTTCAATTGAAGAAGTATGGGAAAGGTTATTGAAGGTTGTTGAATAATGATTAACAGAAAATCAAGAGATGAAATTAAGAAAATGCGCCACGCGGGTCATATTGTAGCTCTTGTTCATCAGAAGATGAGAGAGGTAGTTGAGCCCGGTATAAGCACAAAAGAACTTGATAATATTGCTATGAAAATTATCAAGGAGAATAAAGCTATTCCTACGTTTTTGGGTTATAGCGGATTCCCTGCAAGTATTTGTACATCGGTCAATGAGAGAGTTGTACACGGCATTCCTTCTGAAAACGAGATATTAAAAGAGGGCGATATTATTGCAATCGATGTCGGAGCTACTTACGGCGGAATGGTTGGCGACAGTGCGTGGTCTTATGCTGTAGGTAAGATATCGGAAGATAAACAACGCTTAATGAAAGCAACTGAAGAATCGCTTTTTGCAGGGATTGCAAAGATGAGAGCGGGTAATGTGCTTGATGATATTTCCGGTGCTATAGAAGATGTAGCAAAGAGTTATAAAATGGGTATTGTCAGACGCTATGGCGGTCACGGCGTAGGTCACGTTATGCACGAAGAACCGTTCTTGTTTAACTATAGAGTCGGTGACAATACTAAGATTAAATCAGGCTATGTAATTGCGATTGAACCAATGCTTAACCTTGGTTGTGACGATGTTTATGTAGAACCTGATGAATGGGGTGTTGTTACAAAAGATCATCAACCGTCTGCCCACTTTGAACATACAGTGCTTGCAACGGAAGATGAACCGATTTTGATGACAACTTTAATGGAATAGGTATTTTATGAAGTATAAATTAGGTATTATAGGTTATCCTTTAGGACATTCGATTTCTGCGGTTATACAACAAGCAGGGTTTGAAAGTATAGGGATTGATGCAGAGTATGATGTTTTAGAGACATCACCTGAGAATTTGGTCGATAGAGTTAAGTTTTTGAAACTCAATGGCTATGACGGATTTAATGTTACTATCCCTTTAAAGATTCCTATATCATTTTTTATGGAAGATATGGACGATTATGCAAACATTGCAGGCTGCATAAACACGGTTAAGATATCAGGGCAGCACCGTGATATGTATGGTTATAACACTGATATTTACGGGTTTAAGACGGCTATTCCTGCTGATGTTGATTTAAAAGGTAAAAATGCATGTATATTAGGTACAGGTGGTGCCTCAAGAGCTGCAAGTGTAGGTTTGATTGAAAAGGGGATTACTTCAATTGATTTCTTTACAAGAAACCTCATTAATGCCCAAGAGCCTGTAAATTACTTACGTGACAAATTCCCGAATGTGAGGTTTACAACTCATCAGATACAGTATGTTTCAGAGCTTCCTGAGTGCGCTATTGTTGTGAATGCTACTCCTATTGGAATGAAAGGGTTTGCAATGGATGAGCAGCCGTTGCCTGATAGCGTTATAAAGAAACTTGATAAAAATACAGTTGTTTATGATATCGTTTATAACCCTTTAACAACACAGTTTTTACAATCAGCTAAGAACGAAGGATTGAGGGTTGTTGAGGGGCTGGATATGCTATTATATCAAGCTCAGAAAGCTATTCAAATCTGGACGGGCAAAACTCCCGATGTCAATGTTATGAAAATAGCGGCATTGAGAAGTTTATAAATTTTAAATAAGAAACGGGACAGAATCACTTCTGTCCCAACTTCTTTGTTTAATAATATTTTGTTATGCCCAATAGCCGAAGTCGTAACCGTTTGCCCTCATGCTAGCTGATAAAACGGCTGCTGATTGTAATGAATCAACCCAAACGTTAGGTGTTTCATCAAACATTAGTGCAGCTTGTGGTATACTGGTTGTTCCCGCTGCGCTATTTGCAACTGTCGCTTGAAACGGAAATGGGCCGAATGAAACATATTCTGCTCTTTGGTAATTTGGATCAGAGTAATCCGGGTTAAATACTTGTGTTGGGGTTCCATTGTCATTGCTCCATGGTCCATACGGATAAGATACTAGAGCTGGTCTTTGTGACCCTGGTGCTGGTCTTTGTGGTACTGGTGCTGGCATGTGTGTAATCTCCTATAATTCCTAATAATAACTTAATTTTGTGTATAAATATTCTTTATACGGGGGTAAGAAGTTAATATCTAACTCAACATCTCGAATCAGTCTTTCATTAAATATTCAACTCTTTAATTCCCGTACTTATACAAAGTTTTTTTTCTTTTTAAAATTGACTTTTTTATTACAATTTGTGTAATATTTCGTAATATTTAGATTTAAAACTCACTGTTTATAAGGTTTTTTGGTATACTAAAATAAATCGGAGAAAGAAGATGAGCACAATAAATGTAACAAAAATGCAAGGATGCGGTAATGATTTTGTAATCATTGACTATAAAGAATATGAAAAAACAGGGTTAGAAATGTCAGAGCTGGCGAAGAAAGTTTGTGACAGACATTTTGGACTCGGTGCTGACGGGATGATTATACCTGATTTGAATACGAATGAGACTGATATTGGCTGGTATTTCTATAATTCTGACGGTACAACAGCGCAAATGTGCGGTAACGGTATGCGTTGTTTTGCAAAGTATGTTTATGACAAAAAGTTTATTGATAAAAAAGTGTTTTCTGTAAAAACAGGTGCCGGGGTTATTAAACCTGAGATATTAGATGACGGGAATGTCAAGGTTAATATGTCAGCTCCTATTCTGGAGCCAGAAAAAATACCGTTCAATTCAGAAAATAACCTTAACCAAAAAGTTAAGGTTTTGGATAGAGAATTTATTATTAACGCTGTATCTATGGGGAATCCGCATTGTGTTATCTTTACTGATGAAGATGTTTATGAAATGGCTAAAACTTATGGACCTGAGCTTGAAAAACACGAGTTATTTCCAGAGAAAACAAATGTTGAATTCGTAAAAATCAAAAACAGAAATGAAGTAGATTTTTGTGTTTATGAACGTGGCTGCGGTATAACTTTAGCCTGCGGAACAGGTGCTTGTGCGAGTGTGGTTGCAGGTGTTTTAAATAACTTAACAGACTGTAAAGTTAAGGTTAATTTGTTAGGTGGTGCTGTAACTGTTGACTGGAGCGAACATGCGCAAAATGCAGGTGAAAATATTTATCTTATAGGTCCTGCTGAATATAGTTATTTTGCTGAGTACCTGTTGTAATTTGTATTTTTATGGTAAGATTTTTCTAAAAGGAGAAATATATAATGAAACAATATGAATTATTAGTGGTATTTAAACCAAACGCTGATTCAGAAGAAGTTGATAAATTGATTGAAAAAGTTTCTGCTGATGTTGAAACTTTAGGCGGCAAAACTGATTCTGTTGAAAAAATCGGTCGTAAAAAATTGGCTTATGAAATCCAAAACTTTAGAGACGGTTTCTTCTCTAATATGATGGTTTCTTTACCGGCAGAAAAAGTTGCTGAATTCAGACGTCAATTACGTCTTAATGACAGTGTTTTAAGAACAATGTTATTAGAAAAATCAGTTAAAGCAGGAGTATAGAATGTCATTAGCTAAGGCTGTTGTTACAGGGACTGTTTTTAGAACCCCTGAAAAGAGATTTACTCAAAATAATATAGCCATCTACGGTTTGACTTTAAACATAGGTGAACAGGAAGAAACGCTTATTAGAGTTATCTCAAAACGCAAAGCCTTAGAAGGTATTCTGGATACTGTAAGACAGGGCGACAGAATACTTGTTGACGGACGTTTGCAGGTTGCAACATCTAAATATACAGACGGTACTGACAAGAAGTACTTTGAAATAGATGCTTCAAATATAGAAGTTATGCAAACAGGCGGCAATATACCTGCTCCAACCGGAATTCAAGAATCGGTCGTTGAACCCGACGTGGTTGATGACGATGACGAAATTCCGTTTTAGAAAATGTAAGTAGTAATTATTAGGCTAGAAAGGCAAATATTAAAATGGCAAAACAAGATCAAGACAGAAGAAAAAGAAAAACTTGTAGTTTTTGCGCAGACCATGTTGACGGTATTGATTACAAAGACGCTTCTAAATTGAAAAGATATTTAACAGAAGCTGGCAAAATCATTCCTAGACGTGTTACTGGTACATGTGCAATGCACCAAAGAATGATTGCAAAAGCTATTAAGAGAGCTAGAGAAGCAGCAATTATCAATTATACATTTGACTAATGTGCAGACTTCTTAGCGTATAGTAAGATTGAAGGCGGGTAAAACCGCCTTTGTTTTGAGCGTTTTCACTATATTAAGGGAGATAAAAATGGAAAACCAAATCACAATCAGATCAGATAGAGACACTGAATACACATTCACTTATAAAGGTGAAGAAGTGACTCTAAAAGCAGGTGGAATCTTGAGTATAGCAGACGGATTGGAACACGTTGTTCTTCCAACCTGTGCTATGAAGATTATCAACAATCTGATTATTATTAAACAAGATGTAAAGTAGTTAATAAAAAAGGGTGACTTTTAAGTCACCCTTTTTTTTCGTTATTTTATAGCTGCTTTTGCTCTTGTGATTGTTCTGTCTTTACCAAGAACCTCAAGCATACCGACCATATCAGCACCGCGTGTTCTACCTGAAACAGCCGCTCTTATAGCCCACATAGTCATCTTTGGCTTAACCCCTTTTTCCTTCCACTGTCCGCGGAATTCTTCAAGTTTGTGGTGAAGTGTTTCTTCATCCCATTGCCAGTTTTGCGCTTGTTCTACAAAGTCTTTTAATACAGACTGAGATGTTTCTGTTGAAATTACTTCTTCCACACCTTCATCGTATTTTACAGTATCACCAAAGAAATATGAAACTGCATCAGTAATATCTGATAACAATGTCAATGGTTCACGTGTTATTTCAATCATTTTTGTGAACTGTTCATCTGTTAATTCTGTTAAATCGTAATCTGTCAGATACGGCTTAAGCATTTCTTTCAATTCTTCCATAGGAAGCTGCTTGATATAATGGCTGTTCATCCATTTTAACTTATCGTATTCAAAGATAGAGTTAGAAGATGAAATTTCACCGATTCTGAAATCTTCAGCAATCTTTTCAACAGGTTTAATCTCTTCACCGTCGGAAGGAGCCCAGCCTAACAATGCTACAAAGTTGATAAGAGCGTCTGTTAAGTAACCTTGTTTAACAAAATCGCTTACAGCAGTTGCGCCGTGACGTTTTGATAATTTACTTCTGTCAGGTGCAAGAATCATACCTAAGTGCCCGAATTTTGGAACCTCAGCGCCTAATGCTTCATATATAAGGATTTGCTTATATGTATTTGAAATATGGTCTTCACCTCTAATTACGTGAGAAATTTTCATCAACATATCATCGATTACAACAGCGTAATTGTATGTAGGTGCTCCGTTTGATTTTTGGATAACGAAGTCGCCCAGTAAATCTGTATCCATGTGAAGCTTACCTTTTACAAGGTCTTCAAATTCAAGGATTGAGCTGTCGTGAAACGCTTTTTGAGTTTTAGCGATATTGAATCTGATAGCCGGTTTTCTGCCTTGTGCTCTTAATTCAGCTTTTTGTTCTTCTGTAAGGTTTTCACATTTTCTTGAATAAACATAAGGTTTTTTATTAGCTGTAGCTTCTGCTTTCTCTTGTTCAAGTTCTTCAGGAGTACAGAAACATTCGTAAGCGTAGCCTTTGTCTAAAAGTTCTTGAATGTATTTTGGATAAATATCGAATCTTTCAGATTGGGTATAAGGGCCGTATTGTCCGCCAACATCAGGACCTTCATCCCAGTTAAGACCCAACGCTTTTAAACTGTCGAAGATATTATCAATATATTCTTGAGATGTTCTGTCTGCATCTGTATCTTCGATTCTTAATATAAATTTTCCGTTATTCTTTTTTGCAAATAAATAATTAAATAATGCTGTTCTTGCAGTCCCTACGTGAAGGTTACCACTTGGTGAGGGTGCAATTCTTACTCTTACTTCTTCCATTTTTGCCTTCTTTCTTGTATTCTTTATAAACTTATTTTATCACAAATGAAAAGGGTTGAATAAAAAATATTCAACCCGTAATCAGTTAATTTATAAAAAATGGTGAAAAAGTTTTGTAGTATAAGAAGAAAGCAGCGATAACCATAATTGCACCGATTAGTTTTAAGAACACATCAGAGTATTCCGCAACTTTGTCGACCTGTTTAATAACATTGGTAAACATGCCGGCAATTACAAGGATAACGCCTTCACCGAGAGCAAACATAAACAACATTAAAATGGATAAGAGTATATTGTTTGTAATAGCTGCAAAACTCATTATACCTGCTAAGATAGGCGTTGAACAAGGTGTTCCGCCAATAGCGAATATTGCACCGAGCAACATCGGGTACAAGTATCTTGAGTTTGTTGAATTGGACGGAATTTTAGAGATTAATGTCGGTATGTTTAAGTCCAGATAACCGAGTAAATGAAGACCCATTGCAAGCAATAATGAAGCAACGAACACTACAAAATATCCGCCTGCTATTGAGATAAACACTTTACCTGTTACGGCACAAACTATACCGATAATACTAAATACAATAGCTGAACCAAAAACAAATGATACTAGTTGTAAAAGAGTGTTTTTGTTATCGTTCTCATTGAATCCGCCAATATAACCTATTACGATTGGCAACATTGCTAAAGAGCAAGGTGATATAGATGCTATCAAACCGCCTAAGAAAGACAGACCCAATAACATAAATCTGAATGTCCCGTTTGAGACCTGTTCTGTAAAATATCCTGTTATATCTATCATTATTTCAACTCTTTCAAATAATTTTCAAATGTAGTACTGTTTACATAACCTTCAATACGTTTTACAACCTGCTGGTTTTTGTTTAATAAAACGATTGTTGGTACTAAAGTTACCTGATATTTTGAAACCATATCATTGTTGTAATCGTTTTGAACCTGTACCGGAATAGAAATTAAGTCAATGCTTCCTTTATATTTCGGATAAACTTCTTTAACGACTACATCCATTCTTTGACATTCACCGCAAAGGTTAGATGTGAATTTTATTATTTTAGGTCTTACCGTGTTTGAAACAGTTGCGTTTGAGTCGCTTTTGTTTGATACGTAAAAATATGTTATTAACGGTAAAACAAAAATAAGTAATAATACGATAGTATTTTTGTTCATAACTCCTCCTTTTTCATACATTATTTGTGAAAAACTGTTGGGGATAATTGTTAAGTTGGTTGTTTTTAGGATAATTTTATTTGTATATAAATAGTAATTTGTATGTTATAATCTAATCAGGATGAAATTAAGAGGATAAGTATGAGAGTTTTAATAACTTTTTTAACTATAATTACAATGACTGTGAATATGACATTTGCAGCATATAGAGCGGATGTAAAAACAGTAAGAATCCCAACCGGAACAAAACTGTCATTACAGTTATTGCAGACGGTTGATACAATGGCTAGCCATGACGGTGCTTCGTTTAATTTGATGTTATTAAATGAACAAAAAGTAGATGATATTACAGTGCTTCCAACGGGTTCTGTTATAAGAGGCTATGTTAAACAGATAAAACCTTCCAAACGTTTATCACGCGGCGCTGTTTTATATCTCGATTTTGACCATGTTGTTACACCTACCGGCAGACAGTTACCTATTTGTTTAGGCGTATATGGTTTAAGAAATATAACTTACGACGGAGGAATCTATAGAACCCTCGGTTACGGTCAGGCTATAAAAGATAACTGGACGAAAACCTGTGATATAACAACGGTTTCAACTAACTTTGGCAGAAGAGCAAAAAATGTGTTGCCGGGTTCACAATATATAACAACCCCTATCTGCGCTCTGGGCGGTGCTCTGGGTGGCGGATTGTATTTCTTAGGCGATAGTTTTGCTGATTTGTTTAAGAAAGGTGATGAAGTTACGTTGTTAAAAGGTTCTGTGCTTGATGTTTTATTAACCCAACCTATTGATGTGCCGGTTAACTAGGAGAAAATATGTATAAAGATAAGTTGAATGAAAGAGTTATCGAAGGTCTTGTTTATCTTAAGTCTGTTGATTTTTCAAAAATAGAAGACGGCAGGCATGAAATAAATGAAAACATGTACGTTAATGTTCAAACTTATCAAACGAAAGCCGATGCTTTGTTTGAAGCACACAGAGATTATATCGATATCCAATATGTTATTGAAGGTGAAGAAAAGATAGGTGTTACAGGCTATTCGAACTGTTCGGAAGCTGTAGCTTATGATAAAGAAAAAGATATCGAGTTTTTAAATGGCGAAGGAGAGTATTATCCTTTGAGAGCCGGTGAATATATGGTTTTATACCCCCAAGACGCTCATAAACCGTCTATATCTATTGATAATCAATCAACTGTCAGAAAAGCTGTTGTAAAAGTTTTGACTAATTAAAAAATATCATTAAATACATTACAGAATCATAGAATCATATAAACAGATGATTTATGTGATTGAAATTAAAGTTATGCTGTTTAGTGTCGTATTCTCATTGGGAAGGACGGTTTGTAGTGTATAATGCGATGAATATATCACCAAGACCATATATGCCAAATGGTCAAGGATATAAACAAGAAGAAGAGTCTAAAGAAAAGACTCAAGATTCGTTGCAGGAAAATCCACAAAGAAACAGACAGAATGCTGCTCAGCAAGAGCCAAGAACAGTGGCTCGCGGCAGAGCTCCTCAGCGTGAAAACTCAGAACCTCCTGTTGCAGGCGGAAAAAGAAAACCTGTTACAATGGGTGCAGGTCCTAGAGAGTTACCGCCAAAACCTGTTAGAAACAACCAGACTGTACCACAGGCTCAACCAAGAATGCCGCAACAAATGGGTATGCAAGGTGCTCCAATGACAAATATGTCAACTCCTATGACAGCACATACACCTGTTCAGCAGTACCAACCTATTCCTCAACAAAGACCTGTTCAACCGCAAGTTCAACAACCTGTTCCGCAAGCTCCACAGCAACCACAAGGTGCTCAGGGCGCGCAGCAAGCGCAGATTAATAATATGGCGCGCAATAATAAAGTTAATATTGCTCAGGTTATCAAAGATTTTAGAGGTACGATTGCAGCTATTGGTACCCCAAACTGTCTTGTTGACGAGATTGAAGACTATTTAACCAAAGTTATAGAACACACTCAAGGCGACGCACCTTCTATTAATTTTGTTCAAACTAACCTTTTGAATGCAGCAGTTATCTTAGACAAATATATTTCTGATACCTTAGAAAAAGAATCACGTGTTGTTCAAAACTGGTTAGATGCGCTGTTCTTACAAAGAATCAATTATAGCTATAATGACGGTGAGATAAACGAAGATTTTCTTGTTAAGTTCCCGAAAGATGAACCTACTCCGCAAGAACAAACTCAAGCTGCAGAAGCAGTAGTTGAAGAAGAGCCAAAACCTGTACAACACGAAATCCCTGATTATGAACCTGTTCCTGTTGCTCAAGAACCTGTAAGACATACAGTTCCAATTCAACGTGCTCAAAGACCTCAACCAAAACCACAAAAACCGGTCGTTGCTGCTCATCAACAAGAAGTTGTAAAAGCACCAAAACCTAAATTAACTATTATCCCTGAGGATACAGAGCTTAAATCATTATTTATTCAGGCTAAAAAACACGCTTATTCTAAAAATCCTGCTAAAGCTATGAATATTTTAGAAAAAGCTTTAACTCGAGCTATTTCTGTAAAAGATGAAGATGCCCAATCTAAAATCTGTTATGAAATGGGTAAGATTTATGATGATAACAATTATCTTGCTCAAGCTTTGAGTAACTATAATCGTTCACTTCAAGTTACAACAGATACAAGTATGAAAACAAAGGCTCATTATTCTATGGCTAAGATTTATGATGATGTAAACCAGTTTGATTCTGCTATCAATCATTATTTCAACTCTGTTTCATACGCCGGTAAGGAAGACAATTTGTCTTCTCAATCAAAATCATTGACTAATATTGCAAATATTTATACTGATAAGTATGACCCTGATGCCTTTATCTTCTATGATGAAGCAGAAGTTTTGGTTACCCAAACTGATGATTCAGAGATGAAAGGTTATGTATCAAGCAATACAGCAGGAGCATTTAATAAGTTTAATTTGCCTGAAAAAGCTTTGAAATGCTATGCAAGCGCAGTTAAGAATTATACTGATGCAAGACAAAACAACAGTGTTGCAGAGAACTATAAAGCAGCAGGAGAATTGATGTACGATTTAAAACACCCTGCAAAAGCTAAAACACTTCTAAACAAAGCATTAGCACACACCAATAAATATAGTGATGCTGAATTGATTAACGAAATCAAAGATTTGTTAGAAGAAATCGGATAAAAACCCATAAATTCATACAAATACACATAAATCATTTAATACACACAAACAATATGTCGGGGTAACCCGACTTTTCTTTTACAATTCGTAATAAATAAGCAATTATTTCAGATAAAAATACTTTATAAAAGTAAGGGATACTAAGTTTAGTATTTTTACGTATTAGTTAAGTTATTAAGGGAACAAAACTATGGCTATTGGAGCAAAAGATAGGATTGACAAGTTACTTGTACAGAAATATGCAAAAGAAAAGGTAGATAATCACGATTTAGGAGTTGCCTCAATGGTATCCCCTGAAAAAATGATGGATGCAATGAACGATTATGCAGCAGTTCAGCGGAATATGCTAATGATGTCGAGCCGGTTATCTGAACTGTGTGCCGGAGTAAAATCCAAGTCCAGATACGGACAATTTGGGCGAGCCGGTGCAGCATAGAATATAAAAAAAGACAGACTGTATAGTCTGTCTTTTTTTTGTTTATTTGCTTATAGCTTATTTTTTCAAGAAATCAGGGATTTCGATATTTGTAAATGAAACACCTGAGAAGCTTGGTGGTAAGCTAGGTGAAGCGTTTGCACCACTGTTAGTGTTTGCAGATTGTGCCGGAGTTCCTACAGGGTTATTCAAATTAACATTTGAGTTCAATCCTGAAAAGATAGTATCAATTGAAGGATTGATAGTTTCTGTAGGAGCTGTAAGAGTTTGAACTTGAGGTTTAAGTTCAAAACCTGTAGCAACAACAGTAATAGAAACTTCGCCTTGCATATCTTCGTTAATAGAAGTACCGATGATGATATTAGCATCTTCGAGAACAGAATCTCTAATCAAGTTGATAGCATCTGTTAGTTCGAACAATGTCATATCAGGACCACCGGTGATGTTAACGATTAAGCCGCTAGCACCGTGGATAGATGTTTCAAGCAAGTTAGAGTTGATAGCAGCTTGAGCAGCTTCAACAGCTCTACCTTCACCAGAGCCGATACCGATACCCATAACAGCAGAACCTGAGTTTTCCATAACACTCTTAACGTCAGCAAAGTCAACGTTAATTTCACCAGGTTTTGTGATGATATCAGAAATACCTTGAACACCTCTTAAGATAACTTCGTCAACAACAACGAACGCATCTTTAACACCTGTTCTTCTATCTATAACTTGTAATAATTTATCGTTAGGGATAACTAACAAAGAGTCAACAGCTTCTCTGAGTTTTTCAAGACCTTCATTAGCGAGAACCATACGACGTTTGCCTTCAAAAGCGAACGGTTTTGTAACAACACCGATAGTTAAGATTCCCAAATCTTTAGCAATCTTAGCAACGATAGGAGCAGCACCTGTACCAGTTCCGCCACCCATACCAGCAGCAACAAAAACCATATCAGCGCCTTCTAAAGCAGCAGCGATTTCTTGTTGAGCTTCTTCAGCAGCTTGTTCACCAATACGAGGGTTACCACCGGCACCAAGACCGTTAGTTTGTTTAGCACCTAATTGAACTTTGTTACTGTTTGGAACATTTGATAATGCCAAAACTTGAACATCTGTGTTCATTTCCCAAAATTCAACGCCTGTTAAACCTGCTTTTATCATTCTTTTTATAGCGTTACCGCCACCGCCGCCAACACCAATTACTTTAATAACTGAAGGGTTAGCCATGTTAACTAAACTATCAGCAGTTTGGCTTTGGGTTGCGTCTGATCTTCCAAAAATATCTGGTCCTAAATTTTCCACGATATAACCTCTTTTAATTCTTCTACAATACGATATTAATATAATATCATACTATTGCAAACAGGGACAATAGTAAAGAACTTACTTTACATTTTGTAATGACGAAACGCGTTAGCTGAATAGTTTGAACGTTCTTTCAACGTTTTCTTTTGCAACTGTTTTTAAAGTATCCATTTCTTGACTTATAGCATTTCGTTCTGCTTCAAGTGCAGCTAAATCGCTATCATATTTACGGTCTTTTTTGTCTATTTTCTTCATATCAGCTTCGTATTTAGCTTCAGCTTTTTTCAATAAAGATTCATCAGAAACTTCTTGAAGATTAGTATCAGTTGCAACACTTACCTGTAAGAATCCGTCGTCCTGGGTTTTGTCAGGTTTATAGATATATAGATAGCCAGCATTCACCATATTAGTAAACCAGGTAACATCGTTTTCGTGACCTGTAGCAGGGTTATCTTGAGCTCCTTCAAGGATATAGCCGTATTGTTGGATATTACTGAATAGAGCACCGTCATTATTAGGGTCATTAAGAACAGTTGTTGTATGAACGCTTGCACCTGTTGCGCCTAAGCCTGCTGAGCGAACACTTGCATCAGCACCGTTCTGGTTAGTATCAGTAATTACAGCGGTAGAACTAGCTGCTAATTCTGTTCGGCCATTTGTAATAGGATTTCCGTCTGCAGCAGTTATTGTTGAATTTACAGTAACTTTATCTATAGTAATATTACCTGTAATATTACCTGCAATACTGCCGCATAATCCGTCGTTACCAAACGGTCTTTCCATTTTTGCATCAATAATACAGTTAGAAATAGTTGAATCAGCTCCGCCAGAACCCATTATACCTGAATTATAACAATAACCTGCATCATCAAAGGTTGATTTGAGGGTTCCGCCTACATAGACATTTGAGATGTTGTTTTTACCTGAGTTTATAGATACACCGGCAGTACCGCCAGCAGTTAAGTTCATCTCAGTACGACAGTTTGTAACAGTTGAATTATAGAGAGTTGCTACTAGGCCGGCAGCCGTATTTGCACCGTGTTTACTTCCGTTTGTAATAGTACCCTTTGTTGCACAAGTATCTATTGTTCCGTCTAAACTACCTGCAAGACCGCCTGCATTAGCGTTTGTTGCTGCGATTGTACCGTTATAAGTTGAATTTACTAATGTCATATTGCTTGCATTACCTACTATACCACCAACTTGTGCAAGTGCTATATTACCTGTCTGTGAAATGTTTACAGTAGATGAAATGCCTGTTGCATTAACCGTTCCTTGAGTATAACCGATTAAACCGCCAACTCTAACATTTGGTACATCTCCCCATTGGTTAGTTGAAGGAGTACTGTTATTTGTAGAAGTTATGTTACCTCTTACATTGATGTTTTCAAAATTAACTGTTCCGCCTGAACGGTTTGCTAATCCACCAACGCTACTATCTGCTGATGAAAAATTAACATCTAGTGTTAAGTTTTTAACTGTACAATTATTTACCAGATTAAATAGAGATTTGTTTAATCCTGTAATACTGTAACCATTACCGTCAAAAGTTTTTCCTGAAAAGTTTTTAGAATTCCAGTTTTTGCCGGTCATATCAATGTTACTCATCAAACGAACATTTTGATTTGTAGGAATATTCATCAATTGATCGGCGGTATATACTTCTACATAACCGTCAGGGGCTGTATTGTTAGTAGGTGTTACACGTCCTGTTTGAAGGGCAATAAAATAATCTTTATTAGCACCTGCCGTTTTAAAATTAGTTTCTGTAGCAGCAGAAATAACAACTCTATCATCACCCTCAAATTTGATTTGATAACCTCTATCAAGCATCATTTGATAAGTTACGTCTGTATATGTAATAGAACCGTCTGTTGTTAAGATTTTGCCTTGAATTTTAGTTTTTTCTAAAGCATATAAATAACTTTCATACACCTGTCTTGATTCATTTGCCATCTGCAATTTTTCAGCTTCAAGTTTTGCAGCCTTGTATTCTATCTGGTGCATTCTTGAAGTCAAATTCAGTAATCTTGCTTGTGATGACGATAATCCCATTGTTAAATTACCTATAAGTTTCCCTTTTGTTCATGTTTACGGTAATTTTGGGCATTTTCTTTAAAATATAATGAAGAATCTTTACAAAACTTTACCAATTTTTTGCGCCGTATTTTTCAAATAAAGCGATTCTATCATCAATTTTTTTTATAAGTTTTTCGTACAAGTTTTTTTCTTTTTTAGGAATGTTGGTTTTTAGTTTTGCTTTGTATAAAATTTGTTCTTCTTTAAGTTTTCTAATACGTTGTTTATGTTTTTCTCTTTCAACAAACATCCAACCTTCAAATCCACATCCCGGAGGTGTTACAGCCCATGGTGAAGACGGGAATATTTTGCATACTTCCAATCTCGTTTCATATCTTGAACAAAGATTATCATCCTGTAAAAATCGGCATTTATAAAATGTTTTGTTTTCATAATTGGGAATATTTTTTACGATAGCTTCATCAACTTCCATTGCTTCTTGATAGGATTCATAAGGTTCAAACAGCTCTAAAAATTCAATAGCGCTTTGTTCCCCGTTTTTAGCATTTTGAACAAGTTCATCGTGCGGAACAGATGCAACTACTACTCTACAGCATTTGCCGCACATTTTGCATAATCTCTGTGGTCTTCGCTCTCTGAAATCTTTGTTCGTATAATCCATGAGTTTATTATATATCACACTTTTAAAAGTAGCAAAAATATATATTTTTTAACGTTAAGCTATTTGTATGCATATAACTTCCCCAAATTTTTATATATCTTCTTATTCCGTAAAGAAACCTAATTTTACGGCAAATCCTGATAGAGCAGCTTTTTACCCTGAAACAACAGAGCTTCTTGATGACGTATACAGGGATTATAAGACTTCATTAAACGAGACTTCTTTTTCAGATATTAAATCTATGGCATTAAGAATTTCAGAAGAAACCCAAACTCCTAAAAAGGATGTTTTGAAGGCTATGCAGTTAACAACACAGTTTTCTAATATGAAAAGCCTTAAAATTATTTCTGATAAGTTAAGTCAGTCGAATATTCAATCAATGGGTGATAAGGATATGCGCCTGCAATTTGCTGTATATGGTTCAGGATTGAGTAAAGAAAATCAGAAAAAATTCTTTTTTGAAACAGGTATTAATAGAGCTTTATCATACGTTTTTGACAGAAAACAACTTGCACCTGTCGATTATAAAAGTGAGGGAAAATATGGAATCATTTTTGATGAAGAAAAAATATCCCAACTGGAAGAAATAAAAGAATCTCAACCTGATGAGTTTAAGGATTTATTAAAAAAAGATGAAATGAAATTTTTCTATATTTCAGGTTGGGATACAGGTATACCTGTTATTGACAGAACCAAAAATCTTGAAGAAAAAACCGTTGAATTACTGAATCGTGCCAAAGAAAATGATTTGCCGCTTGAAAAAGCTATTGATTCAGACTTATTAAAACGTGTAAAAGATTTAGGTATCAAACCTGTTGTTATTAAAAATGAAAACGATGCAAATGAGCTTACGATATATAATCAGACGAAACCCCAGCAAATAAATAAGCGTCATTTTCTTAACCTGATTGAAGCAAATACTCTTGCCAGAATTCCTGAGAAAACCGAACAGCAGAAGGCTCAATTTAATGACGATACACTCAGGTATTTAACAGAATCTTTATGTGTTTATACCCCGGAAAAGATGTCTCAGGATTTGAAAAAACTTCACGAAAAAATAGAAGATTATGCAAAATCAATAAACAAAGATGTTTTGTATGTAAAACCTCAAATACCAATAAAAAGTACAGATTACATACATTATTCTTATAAAAAAATAAATGATATTGACCCGTCAAAGTTTGTTTCTATATACTCTATAAAAGATTCTAAAGAAATATCTCCTGAAAATACTCTTCTGGTTTTTCTTGACGACTGTGCCTTATCAGGTAATTCGATACGTTCTCTTAGAGATATTACGATGCGTGAAGCGGGAATAGATAAACGATATTCGTTGTTATTTGCTAATTTGAAAGAAACGGATTATGCAGCACTGGAGTTTTATACTCATAAATCACGTAATCCTGCGGATTTAGTTTCAGTTGATACAATAAAATTGCAGGATGTTAAATACAATAAAAAAGCCGCAGAAACTATCGGTAAACCGGCATTTTCTTATAATGCTTCTGCAATAGTATTTCCTTATATGGCGCCTGATAACAATTCTGAGCTTGCTTCAAACTTAGCTCTGCTTCATAATTTACGATATAATTCTCAAAATTTTTCATCCGAGAATAATGATACAGGTGTTCTGGATTCAGGTTCAAAAACAATGTCTGAAACTGTAAAAGAGACATCTGCTGAATATATAAAAATTATGGGGCTTAATCCTGTTTTTTATGAAAAAGAGACTGAACCTGTTGAAGAGCAAAAAGGTTTTTGGAGTAATTTATTTTCATTCTTAGCAAAAAAATAAATTTACGAACGTTATAATATTGTATGAATATTACAGCCAACAACCCCATAACATTTTGCAATACGCGTTACAATTATAGTACCCGACCAAAAGATTCCGGTAGGGCTAAGTTTCATCCTGATACAATTGAGATTATGGATAATATTTACGCCAATTACAAAAAATCATTAAACGAAGTTCCGTTTAATGAAGTAAGACAAACTGCCCTAAAAGTGTCAACTGAAACTCAGACTCCGAAAAAAGATGTTGTAAAAGCTATGCAATTGTTGACTCAGTTTTCAAATATAAAAAGTTTAATTACTATATCAAACACTTTGAATAAAGAAGGTATTGTATTTTTAGGTAATGACAGCAATCTGCTAGCCCTTGATTGCGTTGATAACGGATTCAATAATAAAAATGTTAAAAATATTTGTCAGGAGACCGGAATACATAGAGCTCTAACTTATGTTCTTAATAAGAAAAAACTTGCTCCGTTCACTAATGACAATACTACAACAATAGGTTTAATACTTGATGAAGAAAAGATAGCTCAACTTGAACAAGTTAAGAAGAGTCAACCTGAAGAGTTTGATAAATTTATTCATAATAAAGGTACAAAATTCTTTTATATTTCAGGCTGGGATTCAGGTATACCTGTTATTGACAGAACAAAAAACCTTGAAGAAAAAACTAAAGACTTATTGAAACGTTCAAAAGAACTTGATTTGCCGCTTGAAAAAGCTATTGATTATCCTAATATAGACAGAAAACCGGTTATAATCAAAAATGAAAATGAAGCAAACGAACTAACGGTCTATAACCAGATGCGACCGGAACAAATCCGTACAAAAAATACATTATATAATATTGTCGAAGCTAATACGCTTTCAAGATTTATTAATCAAAATGATGCTGATAAAGCAATGACTAACCATATATCAGCGAAGTATCTTGAAAAAACATTATGCGCATATACTCCTGAAAAAATGTCAAAAGATTTAAAACTAATGCATAAAAAGATTAATGATTATGCTCAGAAAGAAAATCGCGAAATTGTTTACCTTTTACCTAACAAAGATATTAAAAGTACAGACTATCTTAATTATAGCTACAGAAAAATAAACAATGTTGATTCTTCAAAGTTTATTCATATAAATGATTTGAATATGTATTATAAGTTGAATCCTGAAAGAAACGAGGATAACACGCTTTATGTCATTTTAGATGACTGTGCGCTTTCAGGCAATTCTATGATATCAATATTGAATTATGATTTTATGGGTACAACAGATAAAACACCTATATTATTTGCAAACCTGAAATGTTCCAAGGAAGCGCTTAATAACTTTATGAATACTTCATCACATCCGGCAGAGATTATGTATATTGACCGTGTTCATTCAAAATACATAGGAACTGATACTTTGGAGAATGTAATAGGTGAAGCTGCATATCAAGAAGAAGCCTATGCCATTGCATTTCCTTATATGGCACCTGATAACAATTGTGAATTAGGTTCCAACATTGCACTATTACATAATCCTAAATACAATTCCAGCAATTTTTCATCTGAATCACAAAGAAGTTATTATGCTGATTATGAGTTGGGCAAATTAGATGAAGATTCCCGTAAAAAGTTACTAAATCACAAAAAGAAAGACGTGATTACTGTTTTAGCTCCAAAACAATGTCCGATAATGTTTTAAAAGTATCTGCCCAATACGCTAAAACAATCGGGTTAAACTATAGCAGAATCCCTGATAGTGAATTAAGATTCTTAACCTCAAAAGAATTAGATGAAATCACTGATTATGTTATGTCTTAGTCATCAGTTGTAGAATTCTTTAATAATTCAGCAATATCTTGTTTCATCAAAGAACGTAAATCGCCTTTGAGCTTAAAGTATTCTGCAAACTTAGGGGTAGTTGAAATATTGAAAGAACGTCCGTTTTTGTCTCTTGTTTTTGCAACAAGTCCTTTTTCAACGAGTTCTGCGATATGTTCATAAGCGTTAGAACGGTAAACTTTTAGTTCTGCCTGTCTAATAGGTTCTTTTAGCGCAATAACAGTCAAAGTCTTTAAGATAGGTTTTGATAACTCAACAGGACAAAGTTTTTCAACAATATCCATGTGCTCTGTTTTGACCTGTAAAATATAACCGTTTTCATCATCGATTTCTAACGCACTGTCTCTTGAAGCATAGTCCATAATCAATTCTAACATTGCTTCTTCAACAGTTTCTTCGTTAGGTTCTTCCAAAATTTCTGCAATATCTTTTATCTGCAAAACTCTTGCAGTAGTAAAAAGAACGGCTTCAATTCTTGATTTCAAACTTTCCACTACTTAATCTCCTGTGTAATTTCTGTTTTGTTATCAACTACACTCTCAACAACGCTTGTCACGTCATCGGTTAAAGCTGATGTTACAAGTGTATCGTTCATAACATCTTCTTCTGTCATTGGTTTTTCGTATTTTACAACGTATAAATCGGAATAAAACTCATCTTGTACCAAATCGTATTCACCTTCCATTGTTAATGATAACAATGATAAGTAGGCTGTTATTTTATCCATTCCCAACAGGATAAGTTCATTAAGTTCGATTTTGTCCTGTCTGTTTAAGACTTCTTCTAAGTTTGCCCTCAAACGTTCAACACCGCTTTTTATATACTCATCGTGAGCAAGATTAACAATATCGTCTGCTGAAAGGTTTGCGTAGTTTCTAACTCTGCGTTTTGCGCGTTCGTGAGCGTTCTTTAATTCAGCTTTCTTATCAAGCTGTGCATAGAACTCTAACTGTCTAATCAAGTCTCTAAGTGTTACGACTCTGTTTCTGTTTAAACGAACACTTGTTCTTCTTTCCAAAACTTCATCAAACGAGATAACGTTATTTGTAGGAACGTAGTCTTCGTATTCGTACATTGTATCGTCAACGGGATCATAGTCTTCCGGTAACTCCTGAGGTACAATATCGGTTATATCAATGCCTTCAAGAATGTCAGATTTCATTTTTAAAAGGATTGACGCAAACAAAATTACTCTGCTTGAACATCTCAAGTTTTGAGCTTTTGTTTGGAATACCTGAATGGAATACTTGTCTGCAAGGTCGACAATATCAATATTCCAAGGGTCGATTTTACCCTGTTTTGCCATATCGACAATGATTTCTATCCCGTCATTTTCATAATTCAATTCAATGTTGTTCAGTGACATATTATCCCTAATCCCTTAATTTTACTCCGGTAACTTTTGATTTACCTTTTTCTTGTTGTGTAACCCCGATTGTTCTGTTCGCAGATTCAATCATAGGTTTTCTGTGGCTTACTACAATAAATTGTGTATCTAAAGACTGTGCTTGAACGATACTTGCGAGTTTTTCGACATTTATTGTGTCTAAACTTTGGTCGACTTCGTCTAACGCATAGAACGGTGCAGGCATGTATCTTTGGATGGCGAATACAAACGCGAGTGCAGCGAGAGATTTTTCACCACCTGAAAGCCCTGCAAGTCTTTGCTTTTTCTTATCTCTAGGTTGTGCTTCGATGTTTAAACCGCCTGCAAACGGATTTTCTTCGTTTTGAAGAATCAATGTTCCTTCACCGTCTGAAAGCTGGTGATAAACCTCTTTAAAGTTTGCGTTGATGTTGTTGTATGTTGTCATAAACGCATCTTTTTTGAGCTGTTCATAACCGTTCATTCTTTCAAGAATCTGTAATCTTTCTCTTGTTAATGTATCGATTTTGTCTTTAAGCTCTTTTTCACGCTCAGATACTGAATCAAACTCTTCGATTGCACGCATATTAACTGCACCCAAATCATCCATTCTTCTGGATAATCTTTGGATTTTAGCGTTTAATTCATCGATAGACATTTCTACAGGTTGAAGTTTTGCAATCTCAACACCTGCTTCTTCAAGGTCTTTTCTTGCGTTTTCAAGCTCAGGTTCAATTTCGCGACGTCTTGCTTTGAATGATTCTATTTGTTCAGCGATTTTTTCAAGTTCTGCTGTTTTAACGTTCTTTTTCGTGCGCAAATCTACTAACTGATCGTTTATTTCATCTCTTTGTTTCAATAAATCGCCAAGTTTTTCTTTGATTTCTTCGATTTGAGTTTCGTATTCTTCAAGCTGAACTTTTAGTTTTTTGATGTCTTCAGTGAATAATAGCTTGTTACGTTCACTTTCTTCTATCTCTGTTTTACATTTTTCGATTGTTTCTTTGTTGTTTTGGATAGAAGTGTTGTGGAACGCTATTTCCATATTGAAAGACTTGATTTCGTTTTCGTAGTTACGTTTGTTTGTTTCAAGTCTTGCGATTTCAGCGTCAATACCTTCTGTCATTTCTTTGAGTTTTTTAAGGTCGCTGTCATCAAGCAGTTGTTCAATTTCTTCGATTTTAGATTTTAGACCGCCCATTTCGTCTAATAATTTGACGTGGTTTTCTTCTAATTTATCTAAGTCTTTATTTATACGTTCAATTTCAGGCTCTGAAAGCTTTATGAACTCTTGATTTTGAGCGTAAGCTGTTTTAGAAGACTCAAAGTTTCTTTCTAAGCTGCTCAATTCAATGTTTGCTTTATTGAACTCTGTCATTGCGTTAGAATAATCGATTCTTGTTCTTTCGCGTTTTTCTTCAAGCTCTTGTTTGCGTTGTTTAGCTTTATTGTATCTGTTTTCGATTTCTTGCAGACGTTTTCTGTATTTTTCAAGCTCGTCATCTTCGTTAACAGAGAATTTCAGACCTGTAGCGATTTTGCCGCCGCCTGTCATAGCACCTGTTTTTTCGTACAATGTACCGTCAAGTGTAACCATTCTGTATTTTCTGATAAGCTTTTTAGCTACATAATCGTTTTCAACAACGATTGTTCCGCCGACTGCGTAATAAAACGCATCAAGATACATATCATCAAAGTCGATTAAGTTAATAGCGTAATCGATAACACCTTGTTCTTTAGGCAAGTTAAGGCTTGACGGAGCTTCCGCGATTTTGTTTAACGGGATACAGGTTACACGTCCTGCACCTGCTGAGCGGACTATTTCAAACACGGTTGTAGCTGTGTCAGGGTCGTCAACGACGATGTTTGACATTCTTCCGCCAACGGCTACTTCTAGTGCTGTTGCGTATTCTTTGTCTACGTTCCCTAACTTGAATAACGGTGCGTGAACACCTTCAAGATGAGCGTTTTCAACTGTTTGTATCGCTCTGTTGCCGCTGGAAACCTCGCTTGCGTTCTTGTTTGCTTCAAGTTTGAACATCTGTCTGCGCGCTGCACTCAGTTCAAAATCCAAATCGGTTAACTCGTTTGTAACCTTGTCATAATCGTGAGTGATGTTCTTTTGGATAAGTCTGCAATCTTCCTGCTCTGTCTTTAATGTCTCGATTTGAAGCTCTAAAGACTCTTTCTTTGTTTCGTATTCGTCTTTTAAGCTGTTATACGTTTCAATACCTTGTTTTGCGTCCTTAATTTTGTTATTAAGCGTTTGCAATTCGGTTTCTAAAGGAACTTGTTTCTGGATAAGAGCGGTTTCTTTATCTTTTAAAGCGTCAAGGTCTTTTCTTAAGTTTTCACGGTGTTTGATTTGTTGGTCAACGTTTTCATTAAGACCTGTCAAATCTTCCGTTATACGTTTGCGCTCAGCCCTTTGTTTTTCAAGTTCGATATCTGTTGTTTTTATATCAAGTTCTTTTGCTTTGATATTTTGGTTTGCAGCCTCAATCTTGGAATTGTGGTTTTCAATCCCGTTATGAGAGTTTTCTATAGTTTTCTTTTTATCCTGAATCTGCTTTTCTTCAAAGTTGAAAGAGTTCTCTTTTCTGGATATTTCGCCCTTGCACTCTTCAGCTTTCTTTTGAACCTCGATTTGATGAGCTTCACCTTTTTCTTTTACGGTCTCACAGATTTCCTGATATTTTTCATCAATAACTTTTATACGCTCGTCAAGGTCTTTAGCGTTAACTTCTTCGAGCTTTTTCTTTTTCGTATACTCTAAGATGTTTTCGTGAGCTTGCTCAAGCTTAGTTTTAATATCAAAGAATTTAACAGTGTTGATTTGGCTCTCTAACCCTGTTTTTTCTTCTTTAAGCTTTTGATACTTAAGTGCAACCTCTTTTTCTTCTTTAAGTTGTTCAAGTCGGGTTTCGACTTCTTTAAGCGTAATGTTTGAATGACGAACCCTTTCATCAACGATATCAAGCTTTTCTGTAGCAGCGTTTATTCTTCTGTCGAAGTCTGCGACACCTGCGATTTCGTCGATTATTTTTCTTCGCTCATTCTCTGTACAGCCGATAATGCTCGTAACATCACCTTGCATCATTACGTTATAGCTGTTTGGGGTAACGTTGTATTCTTCCAGTTTGGCATGGATTTCAGATAGAGTAGCACTTTTATCATCTAAATAATAAACACTATTATAGCCCTGAGAGGACTTTTTAATCTTTCTTGCTACCGAAAACTCGGTATTATTTTCAGCTTCCGCAAATGTAACTTTAACGATAGCTTCGTTTCTTTTTGTATAGGTGGAAATAAAGTCGGCAAGACGCTCCGCACGCAATGTACGAGAGCTGGATAAACCTAAGCAGAACAAAACACTATCTATGATGTTGCTTTTGCCTGAGCCATTCGGTCCTGAGATAGTTGTAAATCCTTTTAGTAAAGGTATTTCAATTTTTGTGGCAAACGACTTGAAATTGTCGATGTCTATTTGTTTTATGTACATATCCTACCCAACTAGATTATGTATCTATTACACACCAAACAATAAGGCATGTCAAAGTTTTTAAAAATAATTAACAAAAGTTATAAAAAATAATATGCTATAATGTGGGTATGAAAATCTCTAATTTAATGAAAAACGATATTTTTTATATATTTGTAGTTTCGCTTATGATTGGGCTAATAATCGGTTTTTGTGCTCCGAGAGGGTATTATGTAAAATTCCAAATGTTTATGCACAACCTTTACGTGAAGCATCATCCTGAGGTGAAAAAGGATGCCAAAACTATTATCATTGAAACAGCTACCAAAAACGTTAAGAAAGTGCCTCAAACAAGTATCTTTGAAGAAGACTAATTAAATATTCCGACCTTGTATTTTTTACAATAACGTTTGGTTTCTTTGATAACAATGTTCGACAGATAAAATACTGCGATTAGGTTTGGAACCGCAAGGAACAATGTTACCCCGTCTGAGAGGTTAATAATACTTTTAAAGTTCATAGCTGAACCTGCAATTATACATAAACAGTAGATTATCTGGAATATTCGCACTCTGTTTTTGCCGTTACCAAACAGGTATGTCCATGCCTTAACTCCGTAGTATGAGCCGCAAAGCATTGTTGAAAGCACAAAACAAGATACCATAATAGTTAACAGTATCGGGAATTGCGGACAGATTGTGCCGAACGCTTTTGAGGTTAGTTCAATCCCTGCAAGCCCGTCAACCAGCAGGTATTGTTTTGAGATTACAATAACAAATGTTGTTGCAAACCCTACAATTACAGTATCAACGAACGGTTGAAGCATTGAAATAAATGCTTGAGCTACAGGTTTATTGGTATTAACAGCAGAGAACGCAATAGGAGCGGTTCCAAGTCCTGCTTCGTTTGCAAACATTGCACGTCTGAACCCCCACAATAAACACGCGAACATTCCGCCTTCCATAGCACGCGGTGTGAAGGCTTCGTGGATGATTAGATTTATTGTAGAAGGGATTTGTTGAAAGTTTAAAGCGCAGACTAAAAAAGCGCTCAACACATACAAACTACACATTATCGGTGTTACTTTTGAGGTAAACTTACCGATTGATTTTATCCCGCCGATAATTGTAACCCAAGTTATAATGGCAACGATTAAACCCAAGCACCAGCCGTTATTGTAGAAAATACTGTTTTGACCGCCTGTAACCTCTGTTATCTGTGAGGTCATTGCGTTTATCTGGAACAGGTTCCAACCGCCAATCATTGCAAACAAACAACATACTGCGTATGTTTTTGCCAGAAACGGTGCATATTTTTTAATAACAGGACCTTTTAGTCCTTTTTCTATATAATACATAGGTCCGCCGGAGACTGTGCCGTCGGGGTTTTCGTGTCTGAATTTTACCCCGAGTAAAACCTCTGAATACTTTAGTGCCATAGAAAACAATCCCGCAACGATTATCCAGAATATTACTCCCGCTCCGCCGATTGATACTGCTGCAGCTGAACCAGCAACATTACCAATACCTGCGGAGGCTGATATTGTTGCACTCAACGCTTGAAAAGATGATACTTCACCCTTTTTCTTACGTTCGTAATCACATTTTTTATGTTCGTAGTTCTCTGTGATTAGTTTTATGGCATGCTTGAATCCCCAGAATCCTATGAACCTTGTGCGGATTGTAAAATAGATTGCCGCAAGTATCAATAAAGCTACAATAAACTCTATTTTTACCCCGTTAATTGTGATTGAAGAAAATATTATTCCCGAAACTTTATCCGCTATTGGCGATAGTAAAGTATCTATTGCATAATCTATGTTCATAGTTTATATAGTATTATAATTACGTTGTATTTACAACTTTAAAAAAATTTTTTTGGTTTTATAATTAATCATAAGATAAGAAAGGGGTGTTATTATGTTAAACGAAAAAATGGAAAAAGCATTTAACGACCAAATCAATAAAGAGTTTTTCTCAGAGTATTTATATCTGGCTATGAAAGCATATTTTGCTGATATGAATTTACAAGGTTTTGTAAATTGGTTTGATGTACAGGTTCAAGAAGAACACGCTCACGGAATGGGTATGTATGATTATGTACTTGAAAGAGGCGGTAAAGTTGAACTTGAAGCTATCGAAAAACCTGTAGTGGAAGGCAAAACTCCTTTGGAAATCTTTGAACAGGTTTTAGCACACGAAGAGTTTGTAACTTCAAGAATCAATGCGCTTATGGATGTAGCGGATGAAGTTCGTGATAGAGCTGCATTATCATTCTTAGACTGGTATTTGAAAGAACAAGTTGAAGAAGAATCAAGTGTAGGCGGTGTTTTGGCTACATTGAGACTTATAGGTGATGATAAAAAAGCATTACTTATGTTAGATAAAGATTTAGCAGGTAGAGTATTTAATGCCCCTGTTATTGGATAGTATTAGGGAAAATGAAAAAGAGAGGAAATTGATATGACAAAATTTGTATGTACAGCTTGTGGTTGGTCAACAGAAGCAGATTCACAACCTGCAGAATGTCCGGTATGTAAAGCAAAGACTTTTACAGCAGTAGACGGTTCTGATAAAGTTTACGCTTGTCAGCACGAAGTAGGCTGCGGTGTTGTCGATGACGCTGAAATTATGGAAGGCTTGAGAGCTAACTTCAACGGCGAATGCTGTGAAGTCGGTATGTATTTAGCAATGTCAAGAGTTGCTGAAAGAGAAGGTTATCCTGAAATCGCTGAAGCATACAAAAGATACGCTTTTGAAGAAGCTGAACACGCTGCTAAGTTCGCTGAATTGTTGGGTGAAGTTGTTACTAATTCAACTAAGAAAAACTTAGAATTACGTGCTGAAGCTGAACACGGTGCTTGCGCAGGTAAATTGGCTATCGCTAAGAAAGCTAAAGAAATGGGATTCGATGCTATTCACGATACAGTTCACGAAATGGCTAAGGATGAAGCAAGACACGGCTGCGGTTTCGACGGTCTTCTTAAGAGATATTTTGCATAAGTTTTTATGTATATTCTAAAAGGGATGTTCTTTATAGAACATCCCTTTTTTAATTCTAATATATTTTACTAGGTAATTATGATTAGTTAATAAAATAAGATTATCCGAAACGGGAATTTATCAATTTTGAGAACCATATAGAATTAGTATATGGGAGATTTTTATTATGACAAAATTTCAAGAAAGGTATATAGAATTCAAAAATATAAATAAAGAAATAATCGATTGGTTTGAAGATACAGTTGAAGAAACCAATTGTCGTGTAGAGAAAAAAGAATGGAAAAGCAAATACAACAGCTATGTGACGTATGATTATGAACCGTTTTGTTCGGACGGGTTTGAGATAAACGTACTTGTCAGCTCTGTTGATATGTCTTATCTAAACTTTTTGAAGTATTTATACAACGAAAAACTCAATACCATAGAGTTTTTGAACAATTGTATGAAGATACCGACAATGCGAAACTATATATAGAACAGTTTATGAGAAGAGTTTGAAAGTTCTGTCAACGTTGTCTTTAGCTACTGTTTTAAGAGTTTCCATTTCTTGACTGATAGCATTTCTTTCAGCTTCAAGAGCCGCAAGATCTGAATCGTATTTTCTGTCTTTTTTATCTATTTTAAGCATATCAGCTTCATATTTAGCTTCTGCTTTTTTTAGAACAATTTTATCATCAACGTAGTTTAGATTTGTATTTGTAGCTACAGAAGAATCAACAAATGCACTTTTCAACTTGTCCCAAACTTGAATCATTACTTCTCCGCCTTGAACGGTGTTAGAAATCCATTTATTGTCATTAAGTTTTGCGTCATTGATTACAATATAGTTATCATTTTCTGTTGTATTAGAGAACGGATTTGTTCCGTAAGTTGTTAAAGACTTGTTAATATTTTGTACGCTGTAGATAGCTTTATTTGTGTTTGTTGCATCATCATGAACAATAACTTCTGATAAGGTAGGAGTTTCATTTTGTCCTTCCATTTTGCACCAAACATTAATATACCATTGAGTTAGTGCTTTATCAGTGAAAGTTGCGTGGGTAACAACTTCGTCCCATTCAATAGTAGGGTTGATTCCATTAATATAATCATTTAATTGCGGTTCAGCACCAGGGTTAGCAACGGCAGTAGGTCTTGTTGGTTCAGGACCCGGATTTGCAACAGGTGTTGGCGCTGTAGGTTCAGGACCGGGTTCAGCAACAACTGCAGGAGCAGTAGGTTCAGTTGTAGGAGCTGCAACATAAGTAGGTTCAACAGGTTCAGTGCCGGGAGCAGGTGCAACAACTAAAGGTGGTTCAGCACCCGGGTTAGCAACAGGAGTAGGTTCAGGTACTCTTCTGTTTTCCCAATCTGTTACAGCTTGATTGTAAATAGGCTCATTGAAACGTTTTAAAGAACCGGACAATGTATCTTGAATTTCGGTTATAGTTGCACAAAATGTTTCATTTCCCGGATAACCGTCTAAGTTTGATGTTCTGTCAGTAATATATAATAAATCGATACACCATTGTTTTACGGTTTTTACACTTCCGTCAGTATTAAATTTGCTAAGTAGTTTTTCATATTCTGTTGAACTATCGTTAACATTACAAGTTAAACCGTCTACTTTTACGTAAATACCGGTATTAACAGCATTTGATAATCTGTTAAATACAGATTTATTTGTTTCTGTTTCTCCGTTATAATTTGTAATACTTCCGGATGAACAACCACCCAGTGCATATTCAGAATTTAGTGTTTTAATACTTTTACCGGTACTGGTTGTATATGTTAATCCGGAGCCTTTAACTCCATCGAAATCAAGGAAGCCTGTTAAAACGTGACCATAACAGCTTGTACTTAGATTATCAGTTGCCTGGTGGTAACAATAATCTGCTGCTAACAAAAAGTCATGAGAATATGAATCATCCATATTGCTGGATTCCCACCACGGTTGGGTTGGATCACCCTTAACGTATTCAGGGTTTTGTGCTTCCCATGTATCATAAGCAGCTTTATCAATTAAATATTGATCATATGCTGCTTTATCAATTACCCATTGGTCGTGAACTGATTTTTGTGTAAGGTACGTATTGTATGCGTTATTTCTTGTTACCCATGCAGCGTGATCTGTTTCCCATTGAGTGTGAGCTGTAACATAGTCATTATAGTTGTTAGCTGAGTTTTCCCAAGCTGCATGTTGAATATTGTAGTCAGCTAAATCTTGTTGATATTTTGTATAAGCATTTGAACGGGTAACCCAGTTAGCATGATCTGTATTATAATTAGCTAAATCTGCTTGATATTGTGTGTATGCAGCATTTTTAGCAGCCCAAGTGTTGTGGTTGTCATTATAATTGTTTAAATCTTGTTGATATTGATTATATTTTTGAGAATTATTTACCCAAGTACTATGATCGTTGTTATAGTTATTAACAGCTGTTTCATATGCCGGATTTGGTTCTGAATGATGTACTGTTTGATTGTATGTGTCATTTAAACCAAGACCTGACAAGAAATCTAATAATGAATTAGTATTTTGGTATCTATTATGTAATGACTGTGAAATTAAAGTCTTATTATATTTTGTTACAAGTGCATATTGATCGCTTAATCCGCCATATTGATAAATCATATCGGCAGTCAAAGGTGTGTTTGTGATAGTTGCATCTTGCGCCAAAATGTTAACATTTATTTTTTGAGCTTCTAAAGCTTCTAAATACTCATTATATACACGAGAAGATTCATTAGCCATCTGCAATTTTTCAGCTTCAAGTTTTGCAGCCTTGTATTCAATCTGGTGCATTCTTGAAGTCAAATTTAATAATCTTGCCTGTGAAGATGACATACCCATTGTTCGAACGTTTTCCCTTTTTCACGTAATACGATAAATTTCCCTAGGTACTCTCGTTAACGGCAGAATTCTTCTTATCTTTAGAAAAACGTTACAAAAGTTAATGTTTAATCCACGATGATTTCAACTTCATTTTTGTAGGTTACATAACCTAAATTTGCTTTTGGCGGTTTCTTTATGTATTTACGTTTTGTGTAAATAACACCTGCTTTGCCGCTATTTGCAGTTGAAGAATATTGTTTTGCAAGCTTGCAACATTCGTAAATAGTCTTTTCATCAGGCTCTTTCTCTTTGGGAACTTTCAATAAAATATGAGAACCTGTATTGTTTTGAACGTGGAACCAGATATCATCCGGACTTGATATCTTTGAAATAATTTTGTCGTTCTGTTTGTTGTTTTTGCCGATATAGACAGTGAAACCGTTTATTTCAACACTTTCAACCTCTATATCTTTTTGTTTTTCCTGTTTTGAGTTTTGGGTAAGGTTGTTTTCTACACATTCTGACAGAATCTCTTTCAAAACCTTTAGGCTGTTAGCCTGCTCTATTGTGAACATAAGCTGTTCTAAGTACGCTAAATAAAGTCGGTCTTCTTCTATTAAATTAACAAGCTTTTCTTTATCATTTTTTGAGTTTGAGAATTTCTTATAATAGTTTTGTGCGTTTTCTCTTAACGTAATCTTTTTATCGAGCGGAACTCTTATTTCTTTACCGCTTTGCCAATCAGTAACAATAATCTCTTTTACATAATCTTTGTTATTATAAAGATTAGCCATAATCAAGTCGGCGTATTGCTTGTATTTGCTTGCGGAAGTTTTTTTATTCAACTGCTGTTCAAGCTTGCTTAACGAAGTTTTCAGACGTTTCAATTTAGGTGAAACGATGTTTCTCAGTTTGAGTTTGAACGCTCTTATGAGGATTTTTTCTTGCCAATCTGAAAAATATTTATCAATCATATCACTTACGCTATCTTGTGCGGAAGGTTCTGATAACAGTTCAGCATATATTGAATACTTGTCATTATCTATAGCAGGTGAATATATTTGATGTGTTTGTTCAATATAATGTTTTATATCTTCAAGCGGTGTTGTATTAGACTTAAACAGCTCTTGAAAGGATTGAGAAATCCCTAAGAAATTACTGTTCAGATTATCATAATCAAGTTGTCCAAAGTAATTAAGGATATCTGCTTTATCCTGTTTTGCCGGATAAACATAAGGTAAAGTTCCCGCAAGTTCGCGTTCTCTGCTCTTTTCGGCTCCAACATTATGTGCACAGCCTATGATGATCTTTGAATCAACATTATACAAAATTATGTTTGAATATTTACCCATAAGCTCGATTGTTAGACAGAGCGTAATCTTTTCGTTTAGTTCGTTGTATGATTCAAAATACATCTCGAATATACGTTCGTAATTCGGAAGTTCCACACGGGTAATCCTTGCGCCTTCAAGATACTTTCTCAATAGCATACAAAACATTGGCGGTTTTTGTGGGATAGATATTCCTCGTTTTTCGTAGGTTTCATCATTCAAAAAACATATATGATAAATCTGTGCGTCTATATTAATATAGAGTTTGCGAGTTTCTTGATTCCCTCTTATTGTGAGTATAAATTCACGTCTTGTGGGTTGTTGAATCTTCTGTAATCTTGCATTACAAAAGAACTCCTTATTTTCAAGGTAAAACGCTTTTAATGTAATGTAATCAAGGGTGAACATTTTATTTTAGAAACTCTTCCTTTTTAGGAACTCTACCACAAGATTTGTCTTCATCACAATAGCCTAATCTTACACATTTAGGAACTAAGTATTCTTTTAACCAAGGTTCAGCCTTAACAAGCTCATCACACATAGCCTTAACCATTGTTCTGATTTCGTATTGAGCTCTGGTACATAATCTAAGGTTAGCAAGATGAATCATTTCACGAAGGTTTAAGCTTGCCACCATAGAGCTTGCTGTTGCGTTTGGTAAAACAAATCTTGCGTCTTCAGCCGGTATACCTGCTTCAACAAACTCTTGATATTTATCAGAGATTTCGCCCATAAACTCTTCAAATTTAGCTTTAAGTTCAGGGTTTCTTTCGATTGTCGGCGGAATAATATAATCAAACTGACCTTTTTCTTTAACGTATCTTTGTGATTTTTGAGAGAAAGACATGTGTCTGTGACGTACAAGCTGGTGAGTACATGCTCTTGATACATTAGAAATTGCAAAACTTATCTGGATATGTTCGATTGTTGAATAATGACCTGAACCAATTACTCTGCTAATTAGTTTGAGCATTTTTTCTTCGTCATCAGTGCTTTCAAAAATTTCAAACGGTGTGTCTGCACTGTAGCAGGTTCTGCAAGCAGAATATATTGTCTTTAGCAAGTTCTCAGGTTTTGCTAATAAATGTACTTCCGGTTTATTGTTTGTCATACTTCCTCTCCCCTCATCTTATAATTTTTTCTATTATAAAAAAAAATACAACAAAGAGCAACTCCTAAACATTTGTTTAGGAGTTGCTTGTAAAATCTTAACGTTTGAAAACTATCATTAGTTCTTTTTGCCGTAACGTTTATTGAATCTTTCAACTCTACCTTCAGAGTCAAGGATTTTTTGTTGACCTGTGTAGAATGGGTGGCAGTTGTTACAAATTTCAACTGTAATATCTTCTACAACAGAACCTGTTTCAATTTCGTTACCACATACACATTTGATAACAGTTTTTTTATAATCTGGATGTAATCCGTCTTTCATAGTGTTACCTTCTTTCTTTTCAAGATTCCAAACTTGAATTATATTTTCGACTGTCAATATTCTACCCTGCTAAAAATTACATTGCAAGTCGGATGTTGAATATTTTACAAACTTAACAGTTTTTTAACCTAGCCTATTTTATCTTTGTAGAAAGCGATTAAATCTTCTCTTGATTTGATAGACATAGCAAGTCTTTCAACGGCGTCGTGCCACGGTAAATAAGAGCAGGTATCGGGTAAAACCTTCAAAGCTGTCATAGGAAAATCTTTGCAGATATCGGGTCTGTTTTCATAATCGGAACATAAGTCATCTGCACCGAGCTTGCTGCAATAGTAGAAATATAGCCTTTCATCAGGGTCCATAATATCATATAACTTGTCATAATAATCCGGGCAAATAGCTTTTGCCATATCCTCAGATTCGTACGGAACATATATTTTAGAAAACTCTTTAGCAAACTTGTCGCCGCGAATAGCACGTTGTTTTAATTGCATAGGTGAATATTCGCTCACGGCTAACTTACAACACGCTCCGCATTTGCCGCAGGTGTATTCTTTTTTCTTCTCCATCATGGATTTTTTGGCAACTTTTAGCTTTGATTTATACTCGTTGGTTAAGTATGAAAGAGCTTTAATCTGCCAGGCACCGTAAGGACATCCCGGCGGAAAAACTTCAAATATATCGACTTTTTTTATATCACAGGGTATTGTGCAAAATTTACAGTTATGATTTGGCTTAAACTTGTCAATCTCATTTCTGATAACTTTTGCAGACTCCATAAAGATTTCTTTGTATTGAGCCTCTAATCTCTCTGATTCGGAATTGTAGTCAGTCATAACTCCAGAATACCACAAATTGCCCTATAGGACAATATAAATAAATCATTATGTTTTTAATAATGGCTTAAAAAGGAGGAATTATGTCAACAAAAAAATTAGAGCTTTATAAATGTAATGTGTGCGGAAATTTGGTTCAGGTAATGTTAGCAGGTGAAGGTGAACTTGTTTGCTGCGGTGAACCTATGAAATTGATGAATCCGCAAAACAGCGAAGCGGATGAACAATTAACGGAAAAACATACTCCCGTTATTCACGCCGATGAAGTTGAAACAAAAGTAACTGTCTGCGAACACCCTATGGTTAATACTCATTATATTATGTTCTTACAAACCATTTCTAACGACAAAGACGAAGTTTGTACAAAGTTCCTTTATCCCGGTTCGGAAGCGGTTATGCACGTAGATGGTATGAACAAAAATATTTCAGCAAGGTCATACTGTAATATCCACGGACTATATGTTAGTGAACAGGAATGTGGTTGCGGAACCTGTCAAATTTAATGATTATTGTGTATCCTCTTTTTATGATATAATGTTGTAAAAAGAGGGTACTGCTTTGTTAAAAAGAAAATGTAAAATAACATTCATAGCACACGGTTCGACAATACATTCTCAGGAAGGGATTATTTCTGATTCTGAAAAATATCCTCCTTTGACTGAACATGGGCATGAAGAAATAAAAAAGGTTTGTGAATACATAAAAAAACGAGGAATCAGAGACAGCAAAATCTTTTGCAGTCCTGCAACACGTTGTATTCAATCTGCTCAAGAGATTTGTAATGTATTCAAACAAGATTATGAGGTTCTTGAGGATTTGACGGTTAGAAAATGCGGTGAATTTAACGGCAAATCGTTTAACTCTATTATTAAACGGTATCCTGATAACCCTACATTTGCAGCATTAGATATAGAAGGCGGAGAATCTTTAACAGATTTTAACGCAAGAGTATCAAATGTTATTAAGAATTTGGTAGCTGAAAATATCGGTAATAGATTGATTATAGTTACGTATCCTTCTGTAATTCAGTCTGTTGTTGCGTATATTCTTGATATAGCTCCTGAAAATCAGGCAAAAGTATTGATAAAAACTGGTAGTCTTACCCAGATTAGTTGCTTTGATAACTGGTCAAGTTTGATTTATTCCGGCTATGTGCCGCTTTAGAGCTTTTCTATTGCCCTGTTGGTTAGATTATTTATAGTAAGTTGTCTTATAGTTTTTTCTTATTCGGCGCTTAAAATGAAGGTGTAACAATTGAGTTATGTCAAAAACTTTTTTTGAAAAGGAGAAATTATGAAGAAAACATTATTAGCAACAACTCTATTGGTTGCTTTGTCTGCAACAACATTAAGTGCAAACGCTTTCACTTGGAGCAGTTTAAATCCTGCAAACTGGGGTAACTCATCTTGCAGATGTGAAAAAACTGCATCTTGCAAATGTAAAGAAAAATGCAAACCAACTTGTGAAAAGAAACAAAAATGTTGTCCTGTTGAAAAGAAAACTTGCTGTCCTGTAGAGAAGAAGACTTGTTGTCCAACTAAGCCTTCTTGTAACTCTTGTCAACCGGCAGCACCTTGTGATCCTTGCGACAGATTGCAACAAGAAACTGAAAGATAGTTTTTTCAAGAAAAGGCGGTTGTTAAATTTAACAACCGCCTTTTTTTATTATGTTATGCTATAATAAGTAAAAATATTATTTAGCTTAGAGGTGTTTTATGAACAAAAGTCAATCAGTAGGTATGTATATTGTTTTAGGGATAATGGTTTTAGCCTTTGTTTCTACTTTAATGGCAGGTCCTACAATACAGAGTCGTGAAGTAACATATACAGAGTTTGTTAAGTTGGTTCAAAAAGGTGAAATTCAATCTGCTGAAATAGATAGAGACACAGTTATTGCTGTTCCTGTAACTCAGCCAAAACAACCTGCTCAAACCTCTCAGTCTAAAATGTTAGAATCGCTTGTTGGCACTCAGCCAGCGGTTAAAATTCAGTATAAAGCTGATATCCCTTCGGGAGCTTCTATTAGTTTAATGAATGAGCTTGAAAAAGCTAATGTTAATATCAAAGCTAAAAAACCTAGCGAATCTTCTCAACTGCTCGGAATTTTAGGTTCTGTTATATTACCATTGTTATTTGTAGTATTTCTCATTGTGATGATAAAAAGCATTCAATCAGGCGGTGCTCAAGCGATGTCTTTCGGTAAAAGCAAAGCCAAAATGCTTTTAGACAGCAAGGTAAAGACTAAGTTTGAAGATGTTGCAGGTATTGATGAAGAGAAAAAAGAGTTAGAAGAAATTGTTGATTTCTTAAAACATAGTGAAAAATATATCAAATTAGGTGCAAAAATACCTAAGGGTGTACTTTTAGTAGGTGCTCCCGGAACTGGTAAAACGCTTATGGCAAAGGCTGTTGCAGGTGAAGCAGGTGTTCCGTTCTTTTCTATCAGCGGTTCTGACTTCGTAGAAATGTTTGTCGGGGTTGGTGCAAGCCGTGTAAGAGATTTGTTTGAACAGGCTAAAAAACATCAGCCTTGTATTATATTTATTGATGAGATTGATGCTGTAGGTCGTCAGCGTGGTGCCGGTCTTGGCGGCGGTCACGACGAAAGAGAACAAACTCTTAACCAGTTGCTTGTTGAAATGGACGGGTTCGATAAGAATACAAATATTATCGTAATTGCTGCTACAAACAGACCTGATATCCTTGATAATGCGCTTTTAAGACCCGGCAGATTTGATAGACAGATTGTTATTAATAAACCGGATGTATTGGGCAGAGAAAAGATTTTGAATGTTCATGCTAAAAATAAACCGTTGGCAGAAGAAGTTGATTTGAAAGTGCTTGCTAAACGTACTCCGGGATTTACGGGTGCGGATTTACAAAACCTTTTGAACGAGGCTGCACTTTTAGCTGCACGTCATAACAAATCAAAAATTGAAATGCCCGATTTGGAAGAAGCTATCGATAAGATTATGGCAGGACCTGAGAAGAAAAGCAGAATTATTTCTGATGAAGAGAAAGAAAACACAGCTTATCACGAAGTAGGTCATGCTTTGCTTGCTAAGCTATTAAAGGGCTGTGACCCACTACATAAAGTATCTATTATCCCTAGAGGTATGGCGCTCGGGGTTACTATGACATTGCCTGAGAAGGATTATTTAACAATGAAAAAATCTCAATTGTTAGATAGAATTACAATGACTTTAGGCGGAAGAGTAGCGGAAGAGCTTATTTATGGCCCTGAATCAGTTACTACAGGCGCGTCTAATGATTTGGAAAAAGTTTCAAATCTTGCTCGTAAAATGGTTACTTCTTACGGTATGAGTGAAAAAATGGGTAACTTGACTTACGGTAAATCTGAAGAGCACGTGTTTATGGGCAGAGATTTCGGACATAACAGAGATTTCTCGGAAGAGATTGCAGCTGATATCGACAGGGAAGTTAAGAAGATTGTTGATGAGCGTTACAATGTTGCAAGAGAATTGCTTTCTTCAAACAGAGATATGTTAGAATTTATCTCTAAGGCTCTTTTGGATAGAGAAACACTTGACGAGAAAGAGTTTGACGAGTTGATGGACGTTGTTTATCAAAAGAGAAATGAGGGCTAAGAATTATGTGTGATAAAAATCTTATTTTTGAACAATATAGACTATATTCAGAACAGAAAGAACAATTTATAACAAGAAGTTTTGCAATTAACAGGTTCTATTTGGGCGTATCAATCTTGTTATTGGTATTGGCTGCATTTACGAAACCTGCACCGTTGATGTTTGACCTATCATTGTCAGCAGTGCTTTCTATTGTAGGGATGTGTACATCTGCTTTATGGTGGATGAATATGGATTCTTATAATATGCTTATCAAGATTAAGTTTGCAAAGGTTTTGGAAGAAATTGAAAAACAGTTACCTGTTCAACCTTATGGTGATGAATACAAAGCTATTCAGGATTACAGAAACGATAAAAAAATGTTTTTGTTCTCTGATATCCAAAAATCATTTGCAGTTATTGTATTTATCGTATTTTTTATAGTGTTGTTGCAAGAAATTGCACCGTTGATGTTGAAACAAATTATATAAAAAAAATAGTACTATCATAAAAACTATGTTTAAGGTATAATTTATTCTGTAAGAGAAGTATTAGAAAAGTTATTCGGCTATCGAGCAGTCGAAGAAAGAAGGAAAAAAATGATACCTGAAACAAAAAAAATGCAGATTGAAATTGGCGGTAAGACAGTAACAATCGAAACCGGCAAGTATGCTCAATCTACTAATGGTAGTGTTACAGTAAGATGTGGAGACACAATGTTATTTGTTCACGCAGTAGTGAGCAAAGAACCAAGAGTTGGGATAGATTTCTTCCCATTATTGATTGATTATGAAGAAAGAATGTCTTCAATTGGTCGTATACCTGGCGGTTATAACCGTTCAGAAGGTAAAGCAAGCGATAAAGCTATTTTGGTTTCTCGTTTGATAGACAGACCAATCAGACCTCTTTTCCCAAAAGGATATAGAAACGATATTCAAATCGTAGCTCAATTATTCAGCTACGACCAAGAGAACCAACCTGATACGTTGGCTATGTTAGGTGCATCTTGTGCTTTAATGCTTTCAGGTGCTCCGTTTGAAGGTCCTATTGGTGCTGTTAGAGTTTCAAGAGATGAAGAAGGTAACTTCATCGCTAACCCTACTCACAAACAGGCTAAAGATTCTGATTTAGATATCGTAGTATCAGGTACTCACGATAGCGTAATCATGGTTGAAGCAGGTTGTAAATTTGTTTCTGAAGACGATATTATGAACGCTGTTGAATTTGCTCAAGCAGAAATCAGAAAACAGTGCGATGCTCAGGTTGAGTTTGCAAAACAATGCGGTGTTGAAAAACAAGAGTTTGTTAACCCTTATGATACAACCGAGTTGAAAAACTTAATCCACGAAGTTGCTTACGATATGATTTTTGATGCTTATCACAACTTCGACAGAAAGTATAGACAAGATAAACTTGAAGAAGCTAAAAAACTTGTTAAAGAAAAAGTTGAAGCTTTGCCTGAAGACCATTACATTCACCAAATTATTGAAGAAACAGGTATTGACTTTGTAGCGGAAGAATTTAAGGCTGCTGAAAAGAAAGTTATGCGTTCAATGATTTTGGAAGAAGGCGTTAGAGCTGACGGAAGAAAATCAAACGAAGTTCGTCCTATCTGGTGTGAAGTTGGTGTTATTCCAAGAGCACACGGTTCAGCTGTATTCACAAGAGGTCAAACTCAGGTATTATCTGTTGCAACATTAGCGGGTCCTGCTATGAAGCAAGAACTTGACGGTGTTGACCCTCAAACAGAAAAAACTTATATGCACAAATATATCTTCCCTGGATTCTCAGTTGGTGAAGTAAAACCTTTGAGAGGACCAGGAAGACGTGAGGTTGGTCACGGTAATTTGGCAGAAAGAGCTAATATACCTGCACTTCCTTCATTAGAAGATTTTGGTTATACAATCAGAGTTACATCAGATGTATTAGAATCTAACGGTTCTACATCAATGGCATCAACTTGCGGTTCTTCAATGGCATTGATGAACGCAGGTGTACCTGTAAAATGTATGATTGGCGGCGTTGCAATGGGTATGATTAAAGAAGACGGTCATGAACCTGTTGTACTTACCGATATTCAAGGTATTGAAGACTTCCTCGGCGATATGGACTTCAAAGTTACCGGTAACGATGACGGTATTACAGCGCTTCAAATGGATATGAAGGCTAAAGGTATTCCTAACGAAACATTGAGAAGAGCTTTGGGTCAAGCTAAAGAAGGCAGATTGCATATCTTAGGCGAAATGAGAAAAGCTATCACTGAACCGGGAGCTATGTCACCGTTTGCACCAAGTATTTCTACAATGACTATTCCGACAGAAGATATCGGAACAGTTATCGGACCTGGTGGTAAACAAATCAGAGCTATTATCGAAGCTTCTGGTGCTGAAATCGATATTCAAGATAGTGGTGTAGTTACAATCACTTCTAACGATCAAGAAGGTGCTGAAATCGCTAAGAGAATGATTAAGGAACTTACTTTCAAACCTGAAGTTGGTATGGTTATGAAGGGTAAAGTTGTAAGAATTATTCCTATCGGTGCTTTCGTTGAGTTAGGCGGCGGTAAAGACGGTATGGTTCATATCTCACAAATTTGTAAAGAAAGAATCGATACTATTGAGCCACACGTAAATATCGGTGACGAAGTTGTAGTTAAGATTATCAAGATTGACGAAAGAGGTCGTGTAAACTTGACTATCAAAGGCGTTTCTGATGAAGAAAAAGCACAATTTTGTTAATTAAATATTACAAAATATAAAGAAAACAGGCGGATCTTTAAAAATCCGCCTGTTTTTATAGCAAAAAATATTTTTACAAGTGTTATAAATACACGGAGGGTTAATTGAAAATGAAAATTACAAACGATTATAGTTATAGAAATTCAACATTAAACAATTCACAAACGAGAAGCATCAAAAGAATTCAACGTGTATCAACACCGCAAATGCAAAATGATTCTGTTAGTTTTACGGGTGTTGGAAAACTTGACCCGAGAAATCTGAAAAGGCTGGATAGATTTACAAAAGATATGATAGAGTATGCTGCCAGTAAACTAGAAGTAAAGCAAGAAATTGTTGACGGACTTGTTAAACGTTCTTCTAAGCCACAGAAACAGCTTTTTATTACACTAACTGAAAAGTATAATTGTGATAATTTTTATAGACCTAGGGCTGAAAAAGAAAATCCGAATGTTATACTTTCTTTAGTTGATACAATTCAGTTCCCAACGACAAGTCATTTCAGATTTGCAAATACAAGACGTTTTAATGTAACAGAAGTAGCTGAATGTATGGAAAAATTGGAATACAATCCAACAAAAATTAAGAAATTCCATAGATTTTCCCGTGATGTAGGCAATGAGACAAAGGCTTCATCAACAGATCTTATGAGTGTTTTAAATTCAGAAAATAGTGAAGAATATTTAAGCAGATACTCAGTGTATGAGCCTTATTTCAAAAGACATATAACAGAACCTGATGCAGTTAAAAAACTTGATGCAATGGTTGCCGAAGGCACGTATGATGCTGTAAAAGAAAGAAAAATTTATGAATTAGAGAAGGCAACAAAGGGTACGCGTATGGCTGAATTAGTGGATGTAGACCGTTTGGCTCCATATTCTTCAAAAGAATCAAATGAAATTATAGGAATCTTTTCTTCAAAATTATCACCGTCAAGATTGAAAGATAAATCTAATTATGCTGAAAATTTAGCAGAGATTTACTCTACAACTACAAAAGATAATTTTGCTGCAAGATCAGCGTATTTAGATTCGTATCTGTATGTACAAGGTGTTCACGAATACGGACGTAATGAAATGGATAATATTACTAAATTATTCAGAAGAATGGATGAAGATCCGTCTGCTATGAGTTTTATTCAGAAAGTATCCGTTCCTGAGTCTAACTCAGCCGGAGCTGAGGGTTTCTTAAAAATATTGGATGAAGTAACTCCTGAAAAACGCGAATTGTATACAGATAATATTCGTGAAATTATGTCAAGCAGAATAAATCATCCTGCAGAAAAGGCTGTTAAATTCTGTTCTTTACAGCCGGGTTCTACTGTTGGCAAGTTTGTAAAAGGTGCCAAATCATATATTGGTGAGCTATTTGCCAAAAGAGATGAGAGAGTAAAATTTACTAAGAGATATAGAACCAATCTTCGTAATAGTGGATATGGTCGCATACAAGCAACTGATAAGCCGGAAATAACAAGCCTTGATAGACCTATAACAGCAGCTCAAGCTCCGGTAGTACAGGAACCTAAAGTAATCAAAAGACATATTTTCGTAAATAGACCTGCAAAACAACCTTCTGCTCAAAAGTTGCAAGTTATTTCGGATGTCAATAATCTTATTGAAAAGAAACTGGGTAAGAATACGTTAGCAGACCAATCAAAATCTTATGCACATGGTGCGACAAAGATGAGATTGAGCATGTTGCCTGAGATTTTTGAATCAATAAAGGATACAAGAGCACAAAAACGTGCAGCCGGCACATTTAGCAAGCATAAGAGTGAATCTAACGCTGATGCGCTGACCTTATATAATATGATTAACGGAAGAAATAAACGTTTTGTTAATTATATGTTGAAGGTAAAAAATGAAGACGGCAGCAGAGTATATTCTGTCAAAGATATTATTGCAACAGTTGGTGAAACAGAAAAATCTATCAGAATGGCAAAATTCAATGGCAATCCTGTTCCGCCTGCAGAAGCTAAAGCGATGTATAGCACTATGTTAGATGAAAAGGTTGCACAGCACGGTAAATTACCTCGTGCAACAAAGAAATCCTAGTATGAATTAATGTAAAAAATTAAGGCATAGTGTAGCAAAAAGGTATATTTACATGATTTGATGTAAATGTGTGTATAGGGAAGGACTAAATAAATGAATTTAAGTGTTTCTTTTAAACCTATGGTAAGTAACTTTGCACCTTCTTTTAAGAGCAGCGAAGCTAAGGATGTGAAAGCTCAGATAAATGAGTTAGATGACCAATCAAAAAGTCAAAGACTCAATGATTTATCTGTAATGTCAACCCGTATGGATTTGGAATCCAAACTAAACGAAACCAAATCTGCACCTGTTCAATATGTAGAAGATGTAAAACCTGCTAAACCGGCAGAGTCAGCTAAAGAAGTTGACAAAAGTTCTTATGTAACAGCACCTTCACTTGATTCAACAGTTAAGAAATTTCAGGACGGAAAAGCAGTTTCTCGTGTAGATCAAGAAGCTGTTATTACTGACCAGATGAATCAAATGGCTGTAAACAATAAGGTATTACACGGTTTAGCTTAAGAAGTAATCTTATCTTAGAAGGGCGTGATTGTTATACAATCACGCCCTTCTTCGTTGCTTTAAAAATTATTGTGTTGCATTTGCAACATTATTATATTAGAATATTTTGAAAGAGGATTAGTAAATGGGAAATGAATTAGAGCAAGAAAATGAAAACTGGATGCCGAAGGGTAATCCGTGGATATTATCTATACCGTTGATGATAGCGATGTTTATGTTCGTTTTGGATGAAACTATTTCGAATGTTGCACTTCCTTATATGGCGGGTACATTTTCTGTCAGCCATAATGAATCTACGTGGATTTTGACTTTTTATTTGATTGCGAGCGGATTGATTATTCCTTGCGTTGATTTTTTGTGTAAAAAATTTGGGCGGAATAATTTCTTTTTATTCAGTATCGTATTATTTACTACTGCATCTGTTTTATGCGGATGTTCAAGAACTCTTACGGAAATTATATTAGCAAGATTTTTACAAGGTTTGGGCGGCGGTGCTATTATGCCGTTAGCTCAATCTATTATGTTAGAAAGCTTCCCTAAAAAAGACAGAGGCAAGGCAATGGGTATGTTTGGTTTTGCTGTTGTCATCGGTCCGGTATTGGGGCCTGTTGTAGGAGGCTGGATTACTGAAAACTGGTCTTGGCCTTTTATATATTTGATAAATTTACCATTTGGTATATTTGCGTTTATTGCAACAAAATTATTATTGGAAGAATCGCCTTACGGAAGAAAAATTCCCGGTGTTAAGCTTGATTCGTGGGGATTGACGTTCCTTGTATTCTGGATTGTTACTTTGCAGATAGTTTTGGATAAGGGTAATGATGCAGACTGGTTTGGCTCTACGTGGGTTTGCTGGATGACTGCAGTGGCGGTTATTTCTTGTGTTTTATTCTTTATAAGCCAGATAAAAAACAAGCAAAATGCATTAATTGATTTAAGTGTAATGAAGGATAGGAACTTTTTCTTCGGTACGGTTATACAGGTTGTATTAATGGGTGTATTGATGGCATCTTCCGCTATTTTGCCTTCGATGTTGCAGTCATTAATGGGTTATACGTCTTTCTTGAGCGGTTTATCAATGATGCCGCGTGGGGCAGGATGTATGACAGGGATTATATTATCTACGATTTTAGCGGGTAAGTTCAGTGAGCGTGCACAGGTTATGTTCGGGCTGTTTACTATTGGTGTAGGCGGATTGTTGTTTGGACAACTTAATACTCAGATTGCGCTAGTGAATATTGCTATTCCTAACTATTTGTTCGGGGTAGGTTTGACGTTCTCTATGGTACCGATTATCAACCTTTCTATGATTACGTTGAAGAACTCACAGTTAACGAATGCTACGGGTGTTCAAAATATGCTTAAAAATATCGGTGGTGCGATTGGTACATCATTAGTTACAACTATGATTTCACGTTTTGCACAAAAACACCAGTATATGATGGTAGGGTATTTATCTGGAACGAATGAACAGTTTGTTCAGAGAGTTAATGCTTATGTCGGTTCATTTTTACCTATGACGGTTGACCCGGGAACAGCTACAACAATGGCGCACAGTATACTTTATAAGCAGATGTTGCAGCAGGCAACTTTATGGGCGTATATTGATACTTTTAGAATATTTGCGATTGCTTGTTTTGCGATTATTCCATTGTTGTTATTGATGAAATCTATTAAATCTTTAATGGCAGAGGGGCTTATTAAAGAGGGATAATTGTTACATTTTAAAGTGTATTCGTTACAATTACATATTTATTTGATTGTTTTTTAGATATAATTGTATTGTTAAATGGGTTTTAGACTAATTTTTATATATAGATAGGAAAGGTATAGGAATGATTAAACTTAATTACAAAAACACTGATGCAATGGTGATTGGTGAAGAAAACGGTTTAAATATCGAACAAGAATTCGCTAATTACAAAGAAACTATTGCAAACATTATTACTGATTTGAATCAAAGAAAAGACAAACCGGGACAATGGTTACAATGGATGAATCTTGGTTACAACGAAGAAACAGTCTGGTATGTAAAAGAATTTGCATCAATGGTTAAGGGTAAGTTTGATAATATATTAGTACTTGGTATCGGCGGTTCAGCTTTGGGTGGTATTGCAGTTACTGAAGCATTACTTAAACCTTACTGGAATATGCTTACTCCAGAACAAAGAGACGGCATGCCAAGAATTTTCTTCTTGGATAATATTGACCCTGATACTATTACAGGTTTATTAGAAGTTTTAGATTTAAAAAGAACATTGGTTAACGTTATTACAAAATCAGGTTCTACAGCTGAGACTATGTCTCAATATATGATTGTTAAAAACCTTATGGAACAAGAGTTGGGTGATGAATACAGAAAGAACATCGTTGCTACAACTGATAAGAAGACAGGTATTTTGAGACAATTAGCTGATCAAGAAGGTTACAAAACATTTGTTGTACCTGATGATGTTGGCGGCAGATTCTCAGTATTTTCAGCAGTAGGTCTTGTACCGTTTGCGCTTGTTGGTTTGAATATTGATGAAATTATTCAAGGTGTTAAGGATATGGATTTAGCGCTTAAGAATACTGATATCAATGAAAACATTGCTGCTCAAAACGCTTTGATTCATTACTTAATGGATACTAAGAAAGGCAAAAACTTGTCAGTTATGATGCCATATTCTTCAAGATTGAAATATGTATCTGACTGGTATGTACAATTATGGGCTGAGTCATTGGGTAAAGAAGTTAACAAGAACGGTGAAAAAGTTAACGTTGGACCTACTCCTATCAAGGCATTGGGTGCAACAGACCAACACTCTCAAATTCAGCTTTATAACGAAGGTCCTAATGACAAAGTTATCAACTTCATTAGAGTTGAAAACTTCGACCATACATTAGAAATTCCAAGAATTTTTGAATACACAGGTATTGGTTATTTAGGCGGAAAGACTATTAACGATTTGATTAACGCAGAAGCTGATTCAACAAGGGTAGCACTTTCTGATTACCAAAGACCTACAATTACAATTTCATTGAGTGAAATTAACGGTTACAATGCAGCACAGTTGTTGTATATGTTAGAAGTTCAGACAGCTATTGCGGGTGAATTGTATAATATTAATACATTCAACCAACCTGGTGTTGAACAGGCTAAGAATTACACGTATGCTTTAATGGGTCGTTCAGGTTATGAAGATTCAGCTAAGCAAATCCAGTCTAAGATGGCTACAGTATAGACTGTTGGGGAAGAGTTTTAGAAGTAGGGCGCGATTATTTAATCGCGCCCTCTTTATTTATCAAAACTTTTACAAAAATTCATACGTGTGTGTGGTAAGTTATTAGTATGTCAAAGTTTGTACCACTTCACATTCACACGGAATATTCATTATTAGACGGGGCTATCAGGGTTAATGATTTAGTCGATTTTGCCGTTGAGAGTGATATGCCTGCGATTGCGATTACGGACCACGGGGTCATGTATTCTGCTATCGAGTTTTATGAGTATGCTCATAAAAAAGGTATTAAGCCGCTTATTGGATGTGAGTTTTATGTACATAACGGTGATATTCACGAAAAAGACGCAAGTAACAACCCGCTTTATCACCTTGTGTTGATTGCAAAGAATTCTGCAGGGTATTTTAACCTTATTAAGCTTGTGTCAACTGCGTGGTGTGAGGGGTTTTATTATAAACCGCGTATCAATTGGGAACTTTTAGAACAACACCATGAAGGTTTGATTTGTTGTTCAGCATGTTTAGGTGGTGAAGTTTTACAAGAGCTTTTGAAGGGTGACAAAACAAAAGCTAAAGAAGTTGCTAAAAAATATCAGGACTTGTTTGGTGATGATTATTATATAGAGTTGCAGGACCATAATTTAGAAGATCAAAAACGTACTAATCCGGATTTGATTGATATTGCAAAAGAGCTTAATATCAAAATGGTTATTACAAACGACTCTCACTATTTACGTCGTGAAGATGCTGATATGCACGATACTTTACTGTGCCTTCAAACAAACTCTAATAAGGACGACCCTAACCGATTCCATTTCTCAAATAATGAGTTTTACGTAAAAACAAAAGAAGAAATGAGAGACGCATTCAAGTGGATGGATGCGGAGATGTTTGAAGAATGTGTTGCTAATACTGAAGAAATTGCAAATAAATGTGATTTGACGATTGAGCTTCACAATGCGCCGTTACCGCATTATGAGGTACCAAAAGGTTTTACTATCCCTACGTATTTGAACCATCTTGTTATGGAAGGGTTGAAAAAAAGATATGGTGAAGATGTTCCGGAATCAATTTATGACAGAGCAAAATATGAGCTCGGTATTATTGAAGAAATGGGATTTCCTGCATACTTCTTGATTACGTGGGACTTTATCCACTTTGCAAAGACTCACGATATTCCTGTAGGTCCGGGTCGTGGTTCTGCAGCAGGGTCGGTTGTTGCTTATGCGCTTGAGATAACCGATATTGACCCTATCGAGCATAAACTCTTGTTTGAAAGATTTTTGAACCCTGAACGTTATACGATGCCCGATGTCGATATTGACTTTTGTATCGACAGACGTGGTGAAGTTATTGATTACGTTACGAAAAAATACGGTGAGGACAAGGTTTGTCAGATTATTACGTTCTCTACGTATGCTCCTAAGGCGGCATTTAAGGGTGTTGGCAGGGTTTTACAGGTTCCGTTTGCGGAAAGTAACAGATTAACCGGTTTGATTGAACCGGCTCTTGAAATAGCTAAGGCTGATAACCCGAAAGCTGAATGGCTGCGTGATGCGGTTAAGGCTGAGGGCTCTGAATTTAAACAATTATATGATGATGATTATAAAATATTTAACCCTGAAACTCAGAATGAGATTAGTTTTCAACGCTGGGTAGATATGGCGATTGCTATTGAGGGTTTAAAATGCGGTACTGGTACTCACGCTGCGGGGGTTATTATCTCTCACGCTCCGTTAGATACTATTTTACCTGTACAGCCGGCAAAGACGGGGATTGTACAGACAGGTTATCCTAAACACGAAGCGACTGAGGTTCTTGACCTTTTGAAAATGGACTTTTTGGGACTTCGAAACCTTACGATGATTACGAAGACTGTTAAGCTTGTTGAAAAATATCGTAATGAGATTGTTGATATCAATAATATTCCGCTGGATGACAAACCAACTTATGATATGTTGACTAAGGGTGAAACTGTCGGGGTGTTCCAGTTAGAATCTCAAGGTATGATTAACCTTGTAAAACGTTTGAAACCTGACGTTTTTGAAGATTTGGGTGCGCTTGTTGCGTTATTCCGTCCGGGTCCTTTAGGCTCAGGCATGGTTGATGATTTCGTTGCAAGAAAACACGGTGAACAGGCAATTACTTATGCTCACCCGTTGCTTGAACCGGTATTGAAAGATACCTATGGAACTATTGTTTATCAGGAACAGATTATGCAGGTCTTTCAGGTTCTTGCCGATTATTCGCTCGGACAAGCAGACCAGGTTCGTCGTATGATGGGTAAAAAAGACTTGAAAACAATGGAAGAACAGCGTGGTAAGTTTATCACTGCGTCTGCAAAACACGATATGAAAAAAGAAGACGCTGAAAAACTGTTTAACCAGATTCTTGCGTTTGCTTCATACTGTTTCAACCGGTCGCACTCTGCAGCGTATGCTTTTGTAGCGTATCAGACAGCGTATTTGAAATGTCATTATCCTGTTGAATACTTATCATCACTTTTATCAAGTGTTAGCGATAACAAAGATCAAACCCAGTTGTATATCGAAGAGGCACAAAAATACGGTATTAAGATTCTTCCGCCTGATGTTAACAAATCATTTGTTGAGTATTCACCTGACGGAAACGATATTAGATTCGGTATGGCTGCTATTAAGCAGGTCGGGGTTGCTGTTTGTGAAGCTATTATTAAAGAACGTGAAGAAAACGGTGATTTTAAGAATATATTCGATTTTTGTAAACGTTTAGATCAGAAATTTGTTAATAAAAAGTCTTTAGAGGGTCTGATAAAAGCTGGGGCATTTTCTAATATAGAAAAAAGTCGTAAACAGCTAATGGACAATCTGGAATATATTTTGAGCTCTACAGCAAGAGCTTCTAAGGAAAAAGCTATGGGACAGGTAAGTTTGTTTGCGTCGTTACCTGAAAACAACGAGTTTGAATCTATTCAATACCAGTTGGGTGGCTCTGATGAAGAGTATCCTGATAAGTATATTCAACAGTTTGAGAAAGAGTTTTTGGGATTTTATGTCACCTCGCACCCGTTGTTTTCTATCAGAAAGAATTTACCGTTCTTGATGACACACAAGATATCAGAAGCTAAAAAACTTGAAGCTGATAATCCTGTAACTATTTGCGGGCTGGTTACAGCTGTGAGAAAAATTCCTACGAAAAAAGATCCTTCAAAGTTTGTTATGATAGGTATGATTGAGGATTTGACCGATAGGGTTGAAGTTGTTATGTTCAACAAACAGGTTGTTGAATACGGCGATTTTCTCGTACAAGAAAACAAGGTTATAATATCTGGTAAAGTTCAACATAGAGAAGAGGGTGCGACGAGTATACTTGTGGATAGTGTTAAACCGGTTGAGAACTCTAACCTTGTTACTATTGTTTTGAACGAAGAATTCAAGTATGAAGACTTATGCGGGATAAAAGACTTATTGGTGCATTTTAGCGGGTCTGATCCTGTTATGTTTAAGATACCTGAAACAAACGATAAGATTCTGACTGCGTCTGCTTTCTGGGTAAATGCTTCAAACGATTTGAAAAATGTGCTTAAGAAAAACTTTGACGATAAGGTCGATGTTTTGATTAAGTCTATGGATTAAAAATAATTATGAAAAAAATATTAATTGCAGTAGTTTTATTATTAATGTCAGCGTTTTTATATAGAGTATCAGCAGATACTGTGTTGAAAACGGGTGTGTCTTTAGAAAAATTGCCTAATTCTATATTTGGCACTTGGGATGTGGTGGCTCAACTTGAGCGGACATCTGATTATTCGACTTTTAAACCACGGACAAAAGATGTATGGAACTTATCGCGCACGGGTAACGTCTTAACATTAGAGAACCCGTTTACAAAGGCAAAAGCCGTTGTAAAAGTAAACCAGATTGAAGGAAATGTGGTTGTGTTTTCAAGAGATTCAGTAGTTGATAACTATGTGCTTAGGGACACAGTTACGATAAGGATAAACGGTGATACATTTGCAGGTTACGACGATTTGGTTTATGAAACATTGTCTTTGCATGACGGACATGTTTTGAAAAGAGTTACTGCGAAATATTTATTAAAAGGTTCAAAAATTTCAGGCATGTCGATTCTCAAAAAGTAATATAAAAACTTGGAGGATTGAATAGTGAAGAGGTATGAGTTTGACACCATTATATTAGGTGGCGGACCTGCAGGGCTGTCAGCGGGGATTTACCTTGCAAGAAGCAACGCTAAGACTGCTATTATTGAAACAAGTATGATAGGCGGTCAGCCGTCAAATTATCTTGAAATCGAAAACTATCCGGGGTTTAGCTCTATTGGCGGTTATGAGTTAATGGAGAAGTTTGAAGAACACCTTGATAGGTTCGGGGTTGAAAAGTTCGAAATGCAGGAGATTAAGTCTGTTGATTTGAATTCTAACCCGAAGGTAGTCGAGACTATGGACGGTATATTTGAGGCTAAGACGATTATTGTTGCTTGCGGCGCACACTGTAAAAAGTTGGGGATTAAAGGTGAAAAAGAGTTTCTCGGAAAGGGAGTGAGCTATTGCGCCATTTGTGACGGAGCGTTTTATCAGGATAAGACAGTTGCTGTTGTCGGCGGCGGAAATTCAGCGTTGGAAGAAGCTGTTTATTTGACTAAGTTTGCTAAGAAGGTTTATGTTATCCATAGACGTGGTGAGTTTAGGGCTGATAAGATTGTTCAGCAGCGAGCAATTGCCAATGAGAAGATTGAGTTTGTTCTTAACGCTTCTCCAATGGAGATTAGCGGGGGTGATACCGTTGAAAATATTAGGGTTAAGGACTTGAAAACTCAAGAGATTACTGATATTAAGGTTGACGGAGTCTTCCCGTATATTGGATATTCTCCTAATATTGAGTGTTTAGCCTGTCAGCTTGTTCAGGATGAAAACGGGTTCGTTGTAACAGATGAGACTATGCAGACATCGATTCAGGGTGTTTTTGCAGCGGGTGACGTTAGACGAACACCTTTGAGACAGGTTGTTACGGCAGCTTCTGACGGTGCTATTAGCGCTGTTTATGCAGGAAAGTATATTGAAAACTTACAAAAATTAGTGAGTGTATAAAGTTGATTTATACTGAACACCTTCAAACTTGCCTTTTGATGAATATGTGTAGATAATATCTTTGTTTTGGATATAGGCGGCACGCTTTAGCTTGCCGTCTTTTCCGTATTTCTTTATATAGCACGGACAGTTTATCAGGTCCCCGTATCTGATATCGACAAACTTTAAGTTGCCTAAGACGCTGTAGTAATAAGTTTTACTTAAATCGTTTTTGTATTGAAGCGCATACATATAGATACAATCGGTGTTTTTATAATAGTATGGCTCAAGTTTTACGTTTTTGTATTCTTTGTAGCCTGCTATCATTGCATCGTAGTGGATTTTTGTATCGTTATCTTTCAGGTGGTTTTTAAAAGTTTCTTTAAATTCTTTTCTTGTGTATCTTGAAATTTCGCCTGTTGGGAATAGGATTTTGTAGATATTGGTTACACGTTCATTTTTCTCTTTTTGAGAAAGCAATGCCCAGTCGAACTCTTGTCCTACATACTGAAAAACCTCTGCAAGAACAAAGTTTGTCAGCAATAAAATAAATGTACAAGTGATAAATAACTTCTTAACCATAGCTTTATTTTAACACAAAATAGGTTTGGTGTATAATGGGGTTATGGAATATTTAAAGAATGAGTTTGATGTAATAGTAGTAGGCGGAGGTCACGCAGGTTGTGAGGCTGCAATATCTGCTGCAAGGTTGAGTGCAAAGGTTTTATTATGCTCTTTGAACCTTGATAATATAGCTTTAATGCCTTGTAACCCTGCTGTCGGCGGTCCTGCAAAGTCTACTCTTGTCAGAGAGATTGACGCGCTGGGCGGAGTTATGGGAGAGGTTGCGGACGCTACTTATGTACAGATGAAGATATTGAACTCTTCTAAAGGACCTGCAGTTAGGGCTTTGAGAGCTCAGTCTGATAAAAAAGAATATATGCAGGTGATGAGAAATATTATCGAATCTACGGATAATATTTTCTTGAAACAGTGTTGTATAACCGATTTGGTTGTTAAAGACGGTGCGATTGTCGGTGCTGTGGATGAGTTTGGTAACGAGTACAAGACACGGGCTGTAATTCTTACTACGGGTACTTCTTTAGACGGCAGAATATTTATCGGTCTGAAATCTTATAGAGCCGGAAGACTAGGTGAAATGCCTGCGATTGGGCTTTCTGACAGCTTACGTTCTTTAGGGTTTAACGTTAAGAAGTTGAAGACCGGTACTCCTTGCAGGATTGATAAAAGAACGGTTGATTATTCAAAGATGACAATTCAGCCGGGTGATGATAAGCTGCATTTCTATTCATTTAAACCGAATCGACCTATAAGAAAACAGATTCCTTGTTATCTGACAAGAACGACGGAAGAAACACACAGGATTATTAAAGAAAACCTTGATAAATCACCTATGTATCAGGGATTAATACACGGGGTTGGTCCGAGATATTGTCCTTCTATAGAGGATAAGATTGTCAGATTCGCTTCTAATCCTTCACATCATATCTTTATTGAACCGGAGGGGATTGGAACGTATGAATTATATATTCAAGGGTTCTCGACCAGTTTGCCTTCTGAGGTTCAGACACTTATGGTAAGGTCGTTACCGGGGTTAGAAAAGGCACATATTATCAAACCTGCTTATGCGGTTGAGTATGATTATATTCCTGCGGTTCAGACTTCTCATTCGTTGATGACGAAGTTGGTTAAGGGTTTATTCTGCGCAGGTCAGATTAACGGTACAAGCGGTTATGAAGAGGCTGCGGCACAAGGTTTGCTTGCCGGTATAAATTCGTTTAATTATATCAACGGCTCAGAGATGTTAGAGTTATCAAGAAGTTCTTCTTATCTGGGAACTCTTGTTGATGATTTGGTTACTAAAGATATTGAAGAACCTTACAGAATGCTTACTTCCCGCTCTGAGTACAGGTTGTTACTCAGACAGGATAACGCTGATGAGAGATTGACTGAGATTGGGCATAAGGTCGGGCTTGTTGACGACGCTCAGTATCAAAGGTTTAGAGATAAACAAGAAACTATTAAAAACGAGATTGAAAGACTTTCTAAGGTCAAGATTTCTGCTACTTCTGAGGTGAACGAGATTTTGGCTAAGTATGAAGAGCATATTGATAGAGGGATTAGACTTTCTGAACTCTTGAAACGTCCTAATATTACTTATGAAACTCTTAAATCACTGGATTATGAGACAGAGGTTTTGAATTTGTCAGAAGATATCTCAGAAGAAGTTGAGGTGTTGGTCAAGTATGACGGGTATTTGAAACGCCAGACTATGCAAGTTGAGCAGGCAGGCAAGTTAGAGAAATATCGTATCCCTGAGAATATTGATTATTCTGAGATTAAGCATATATCAACCGAGACTAAGGAGAAGTTAGCTAAGATTAGACCAAAGACTTTAGCTCAAGCTTCCAGAATAGGCGGGGTTAAGCCTGCTGACATCTCTGTTCTAATGGTGCTATTGTCTAAATAGCTAATAAAGGTTAGTTATATTCGTGGATTATTTATTTTGTTGTTTTGGTTAAACTTCTTCTGTAAACGGAAAGGAGTTTTATATGACATTTAATCCACTAGAAGAAAAAGGGATTCCTATTGATAAACAACTTAGAGATTGGCACGATATTGCTAAACGTAAGTTCAATAAAAACGAAGTGAACTGTTACAGCCGTACCCGTCAAATCTTGATGAACGGTATTGAAGTTGAAGCGTGGAACTTCAAACACGCTTTTGCACGTATGTGTGATTGTGAAGAAACCCAAAGATATTTGGCTATGACAAAGAAAACAGAAGACCAGCAACAAACAACTATCAACTGGATGGCGCCTTGTGACCAGTCAGTTTTGGAAACAACATTAGGCTATGAACAAGTTGCGGTTGATTTAACAGCTTGGCTTGCTCAAAACGAACCGGATGATTATGTTCGTGAAACATTCAATTTTGGTTTGTTAGAAGATTTCGACCATTTGTACAGATACAGCCAATGGGCATACATGATGCACGGTATTAACCCTGATGATATTGTACAACATCAAACAGATATTATGATAAGCAGACCTACTCAACAACATCACAACTGTAATGTTTTGAGACTTAGACGTCCTTATGATAAATATACAACATCTCCTCAAACAAAGGTTAATATTATGACCCTAGTTGCAGGTGAACAACAAACCCACAATTACTATGCTGAGCACGGTATGCAATATGGTAACCATACATTACGTGAAACATTTGCAGAAATCAAAGACGTGGAAGAAGAACACGTTAGCATGTACGAATCTCTAATGGATCCTACGGAATCTTTCTATGAAAGAGCGTTGCTTCATGAGTTTACAGAGGTTTGTAACTACTACAACTGTTATCAAGATGAGTTAGACGATATGATGAAACCTGTATGGGAAATCTTCTTAGAACAGGAATTAGGTCACTTGCAAGAAGCTGCAAGATTGTTTAAAGAAAAAGAAAAACGTGACCCTGAAGAAGTTATCGGTAAAGAAATTATTCTGCCTTGTCACTTCGAATCACAAAAAGAATACGTTAAAAATATCTTGGAAAACGAGATTGATAAACGTATAGGAACAGATAAAGACTATACAACAATTTCTAAATTACCTGATGATTGGGCAAGTTATGATGTTCAAGAAACATTAAACGAAGACGGTTCTCCTACTGAAAGAACAATCAGAAAGATTATGGTAGGAAAGAAACGTGATATTATCCTTGCGGATGAAAAACTTATGAAAGATATTCCTAAGTTGATGAAACGCGGTACTGAACCAAAAGCTATGGCTTGTGACAGTATTACGCAAGAAGAATACAAAGAAATGGCATCTGAAGTATTCGAGTTTTAGATTGAAAAGTTGTCGGGCAGGTGTATTTGCACCTGCCCGTTTTTAATGTTAAAATAACAATGTTAAAAATAATTAGAGGTGAGTTCAGTGGCTTATAAAATTTTATCAAAGAAAGAGTTATGTCCTAATCAATATGAGATTACAATAGATGCTCCTTACGTTGTAAGAAACGCTAAGGCAGGTCAGTTTATTATATTCAGAGCAGAAGAAAACGGTGAACGTGTTCCTTTGACTATTGCAGATGTTGATAAAGAAACCGGCGCACTGACTATTGTATTTATGGCAGTCGGTTATAGTACAAAAAAACTTGCAGCTCTTGAGGTTGGTGATGAACTTGTTGATTTAGTCGGACCTTTAGGTAAGCCTACCCATATCAAAAACTATGGTACAGTTGTTTGTATTGCTGGCGGATATGGTGCTGCGCCTTGTTATTTGATTGCTAAAGCGTTTAAAGAAGCCGGTAACAAAGTTTATATGATTATGGGTGCAAGAACAAAAGAACTCATTTTCTGGCAAGATAAGATGAAAGACGCTTGTACAGAGTTATTTGTTACAACGGATGACGGTTCTTTGGGCATTAAAGGGTTTGGTACTACTGTTTTAAAAGACATTATGGATAGAGAAAAAGTTGATTATGCAATTGCAGTTGGTCCTATGCCTATGATGAGAGCTGTTGCTGAAATGACAAGAGGAACCGGTATTAAGACAGAGGCGTCTATGAATCCTATTATGGTTGACGGTACAGGCATGTGCGGAGCTTGCAGATTAACTGTCGGCGGTGAAACTAAGTTTGCGTGCGTCGACGGCCCTGATTTTGATGCTCACTTGATTGACTTTGATGAAGTTATCAACAGAACAAAAATTTATAAAGACGAAGAAAGAAAACGTAGCGAAAACTGTAACCTTTTGAAGAAAGGTTAGCCTTTACCTTCTAAATACATAGGTGTAGACCATTTTGCAGGTGGCAGCGGAGTGTTTTCCGCTATAGCTTTATCAATCATCTCAATATGCCATTTCTTTTGAGAGTTAAAACCAAATCTACGGTATAGTTTTTGTGGAGGTCTTCCGCCTTGTTCAATGTTTTCGGCTATCAAATGAACATCCCCATGACATCCGCGTCTATAGCTTTCTTGGGCTGCAATATTTAAAAATGCGGTTCCGATTCCTTTGCCTCGATGTTCTTTTGGTACATAGATTCTTTGTATATAAAGGGAATAGTAATCTATTTTATTGGGATTATATATATCGTTATGGTTGATAAATTCTTTGCTGGCAGCCATTCTGCCAACAATTTGACCTTCTCTGTCAAACATTATGTAAGGTCCTTTTTTAGGATTCCTGTAACATAAATATTTAAAGTTGGTTGGATATTTTCTTATGATTGAATAGTTCATATTATTTTAAAACGCGTCAATAAATTATTTGCTAAGTTATTTAACATTGTTGTATGTAAAGAGTGTTTAGTAGTAGAATATCACTGTAATGCTGTGTTTATTAATTTGTTAAGGCACGCAGAAAGGACTAAAATGAAAGATGATGAGAGAGATCTGCTTGCCATTTTAGAGGAACGTTATGAACAATTCCCGAAAGAAGATTTAAAAATACTTGCAAATCTTCCTGCTGACAAGAGAACTAAACTTAATGAAATTATGAACAAGGGAGAATTTCTTCAAGTTGAATTTAACAAAGCATATTATGAAAAAGACCAAAAAATGCTTGACCTTCTCTCTAAAATAAATATTGAGCTTGGTCAGGAACTTGATGATATGATGGGCTCATCTTAAGATTACTTTATTTCTTTGCCGTTTGATTTAGCAATATTGACTGTTAAGTTGTCTTTTACTAAAGTTAGAGATTTTTCATCCTGAGCTGAGATTGAATATCCTTCATATTGGAGTTCGGTAGCTTTTCTTGCGGCTCTTTCAGAGGTATTTACCAGTTTGTTACATTTGACAGTTTGGTCATTCACTATAGACATCCATTCGTTGCCTAGCTTTTGTGTAACAATAGATCTGCCATTAATTATAGAGCCTGAGATTGTTATATTCTTAACACCGTTTTTATCATATTGAAGAGCGTTATAGATATCTTTTTGATGGTCTACTTTGTATAATACACCTAAAGAGCCTGCTCTATAACCTTCTTGAAGCAATTCTGTTCTGGAAATATTTGGGCTATCTTTTGCTGCTGTATTAACCAAGTCTCTGCCGAGATTTGTTGCTTGAGTTTTTATTTCTTGAACAGTTTCTTGAGCTGTTTCTTTTATTATTTCTTTTTTGCTGCTGATTTCTTTTGCTGCTGCATTTATTTTAATAGGATTGATTTTGTTCATTTTATTACCTCCATATATTATTTTTAAATTGCCTGAAAATAAAAATTGCCCCAAATGTAAATAAATGTAACGATAATAAATAAAATCCTAAAGTTTTCAAAAAAAAAGTCGTTACCTATAGAGTTGAAAATATCAAGCAGGGGTACGGAATGTCAATCAATTCAATTAATGGAGTAAATAGTTTCGGTTATTGTATGCCATCAGACCCAATCAAACCTGAAACTAAACAAAAATTGAGAGAATTAGGTATTGATGAAAACTCTGTAAGAACAGAAACTCAAGCACAAAACAAGATTAAAGAAAAAGTAGCTGAATTACAACAACAATTACAAGAAAGAGTTCAAGCAGAAGCGGCAACTCAACATGTACAAATTACTGATATTACACAATTTGTTCAAGGTATTAATTCTCAACCGGTTGTTCAACCAATGAATCAATCACAACAGGTTGAAGGCTTGAACCAATCTCAACAAATCCAACAGCCACAAGGTTTGGAAGCACAAAATGGTCTACAAGATAAAAAAGTTGCTGACGATCAAACTCAAGCGTTTGCTGGCAGTGCAGCAGCTCAACAGCCTCAAAAACCTTTTGAATTAAGCAGCGATATTATCGCGCTTCAAAACAAGTTAAAACTTGGCTTAGCAATTTAATTGTAAGTCAAAAATTAGTCTATCGTTAATTTTCCCTATAATTTCAAGCGTTCGTTTTTCCAACAACGCTTTTATTTTTTTATATATTGCTTTATTTGTAAAAAATTCGTATAATTTAGTATAAATCCTGGAGATGTAGAATGTTTAACTTTATTAATAACTTTATGCGAAATGCGGAGCAACAGAAGATTGAAAACTCCGCTTCAAGTGATGAAGGTAAACAGAATAAGGAAGAACAACAAAAGAAAAAAGAGAAAAAGTATCTTGAACAGGAAGAAGCTGATGAGGTAAAACTCGGTGGTAAGCCTGAGTTGTCAGAAGAGGAAGTTTACTCGATGACAGTTGATTATATCAATAAGCTTAAACGTTCAAATTCTGATAATGAAAAGGTTTTGAAGAAACTTGATAAATATTTGAATGATTTCAATGTAAAAAAGTTTATGAAAAATAACCCTCACATGACCCCTCCGGATTTTTATATGGTAATGTTTAATGAGACGGATAGGTTAGTGAACTAATGGATGTTAGAGTTTCAAAATGCGATAGTTTAAAGGGCGAGTTAACGATACCGGCTGATAAATCCATATCACACAGGGCTGTTATGTTCAGCTCTTTAGCTAAGGGTGAATCTGTTATCAAAAACTTTTCACTGGGTGCGGATTGTTTGTCTACAAAGGGTTTGTTTGAGGCTTTGGGTGTTGAGATTCGGTTTTTAGACAAGAATGTCCTTAAAGTTAATTCGTCGGGACGATTAAAAGTTCCTGTATCACCTTTAAATTGCGGGAATTCGGGTACTACTATGCGTTTGTGCTTGGGTGTTCTTGCGGGTCAGGGTTTTGATTCTGTTTTGTTTGGTGATGAGAGTTTATCTAAGCGTCCTATGAAACGTGTTATTGATCCTTTAACTCAAATGGGTGCAAGGATTGAAGCTGAGGGTTATCGTGCGCCTTTAAAGATTTTGGGCTCTGATTTACAGGGGATTACTTATCATTCGCCGATTGCTTCTGCTCAGGTAAAATCGTGTATTTTGCTTGCAGGGTTGAATGCTAAAGGTAGAACAAGCGTTGTTGAACCGTATTTATCAAGAAACCATACAGAGCTTTTATTAAAGTATATGGGCGCAAATATTTCTACACAGGATGATGTTACAACTGTTGAGCGCTCAGAGTTACGACCTGTTGAAATCAATGTTGCGGGTGATATTTCGTCTGCGGCGTTTTTTATTGTTGCGGGTTTGATAGTGCCGGGTTCTGATATTGTTATTAAAAATGTCGGTTTGAACCCTACAAGAACCGGTATTATTGATGTTGTTAACCGTATGGGCGGACAGTTAGAAATATTGTCTCAAAAAGAATCTGCAGGCGAAATTGTCGGGGATATTAGGGTTAGATATTCTCAATTGAAGGGCTGTGAAATTTGCGGAGCTGATATTCCGAGGTTGATTGATGAGCTGCCTGTTATAGCTTTGCTTGCAACTCAGGCGGAGGGTGAAACTGTTGTTAAGAATGCTGAGGATTTGAGAAAGAAAGAATCTGACAGAATCTCTACGATTGTTAACGGATTGAGCTCTCTCGGTGCTGAGATTGAAGAGAGAGAAGACGGGTTTGTTGTTCGGGGTAAAACTAAACTTTCAGGCGGAGTTGAGCTTGAAACTTTTCACGACCACAGATTAGCTATGACGTATTATGTTGCGGGCTTGATTTGTGAACGAGAGGTTTTGATAAAAGAGTTTCAGTGGGTAGATATTTCGTTCCCCGAGTTTTTGGAGATGTTTAGCCGTTTAAGTTTATGATATTATAGAATTAAGAAAGGCTATCGCAAATGGGTGATGAAGACAAGCAGTTTGATGCGACCCCGCAAAAACTGCAAAGAGCACGAAAAGAAGGTCAGGTTGTAAAGTCAAAAGACGTTTCAACCGCTATTTCGCTGCTTGTTGTGTTTTCATTTATTCTATTGACCGCACCTATTACGTGGAATTTGATTTGCGGTTTGTTTAAGAACCTGTATTCGCAAATCCCTAACCAACACGTTGATTCAATCGGTTATATGTATATTTTGACAAGCGCTCTTGTTCCGTGTCTTGTTATTATCGGTTTGACTTTGATTGTTGCAGCGGGTATTGCGGCATTGGCTGATTTTATTCAGGTAGGTCCTCTTGTTGCGATTGCGCCTTTGATTCCTAAATTGGACAAGTTGAACCCTACAAAGTATTTTAAGAACTTGTTTACGGTTAAGACTATATTTGAGCTTTTTAAAAACATTTTGAAGGTTTGTATATTAGGTTTGATTGGTTGGGTTGTTTATTCAGCGCATTTGAAGGGGATTCTTATGCTTGCTGCTATTGATAACAATTTTGCCGTTATGAATGAGTTTGGTTCGTTGATTAAGGACTTTATTTATAAAGCGTGTTTAGCGTTCTTTATCATTGCTGTTGCGGATTACGGTGTTACAAGGTGGAAGTTCTTAAAAGACCAGAAAATGTCATTTAAAGAGATAAAGGATGAATATAAAAACTCGGAAGGCGACCCGCACGTAAAATCAGCCTTGAGACAACGTCGTATGCAGATGTTACAAAGAGGGGCAATGGATTCTGTCGCAGAAGCGGATTTTGTAGTTAGGAATCCGACCCACGTTGCATGTGCTTTGAAATATGACGCGCAAACAATGATGTCGCCGACATTACTTGTTAAAGGTGCTGAATTGATTGCAAAAGAGATTATAAGGATTGCAGAAGAAAATAATGTTCCTGTTATCGATAATGCTCCTGTTGCCAGAGCGTTATACAGAATGGTTGAGATTGGACAGCAGATTCCGCCTGAATTATTTAAAGCTGTTGCAGAAATACTACTTTTTGTTTACAACTTGAAAAATAAACAAAATTAAGGTAATATAGACGTATATTATTGAGTATAAAAGCGAATGGATAATAGAACCCGTTTAAAACAATATGTAAGCATAGTACAGAAAGTAGCTAAAATTGAGCAACGACGCGTACCTAATCACATGATTGAGTATGAAGAGCTGGTCAGTATTGGTATTATTGCTGTGCAAGCAATGATTAAAAATAAAACGGAAGAACAGCTTGCAAAATATAACGATTCATATATGGGTACAGCTGTAAAATGGGCTATTAGAAATGAGCTTAGACACCGTTATAAATGGTACTCATTAAAACAAAAAAATGATAATGAAGAAAACGAAGATCCGGATAATCCAAACGGAGTAAAGGAAGCAGTGTATCAATCAATATTATCCATCGATAGCTTAGCAGCTGCAGCTTCTGATAACGATTCTCCATTCGATTTTATCAAAGACCCTCATGCCATGCCTGATGAAAAAGCAGAGATTGTGGAAATGAGCCGTCTTATTAAAGAGGCTATTGCTAATTTACCTCAGAAAGAAAGAACTGTTGTTGAATACAGGTTCTATAGAAACATGCAGGCAAAAGATATTGCCACTATGATTGGTTTGTCACCTTCAAGAATTACAAGAATTATTCAGGGTGCTCTTGTTCAGATTAGAGAATATTTGAAGACTAAAGGCAGACAGGATTATTAGAACACCTGAACACTTACGTTCATGAATTCAAAATCATCGTAATCGATGTATGCCGTTTGCATAAGGTTTATGCCTGCTTTTATGGTTATTTCGTTATTTTGGTTCCATTTTATGAGATTAGACGGAAGCTTGATTTTTTGGTTGTCACCGTTAACTTTTATCTCTGCGATTTTAACCCCGTTTAAGTATACAGATGGCGGGCTTGCGAATGAGTTTGATATACGGTTTTGTCCGATTCCGCGAGCCATTGCTGTATCTATCCCTATGATTGAACCCAGTACAAGATAGTTTTGTTTTGTAAGGTTATTTCTGCTTATGAAGAAGCTTTTTTTATAGACAGGTCCTACTGCCCGGGTTTTGAATTCACCTGCGTTTGCAGAATAGCCGGAATAGTTATCGTCTCCTAGGTGACACAAATCAGAATCTATTTTTATATCGAATGTGTTAGATTTTTCTATGCTGAGTGTCATAGGAGCACAGGTATTGTTTCTCGAAATTGTTACTGAGAACGGTTTGTAGTTCTGTTTTTCTACGGATAAGAAAGTCGGTTTGTAAACGGGGGTTCTCAGTTGAAACTCTCCGTTTTGGTTCGAATATGTTGTGTAATTTTGGGAAGGAATAGTTATTTTAGCGTTAGCAATCGGTAATTTAGTAGTTTTATCGATTACTTTATTTGCTCGGGTAAGGGTTTGGGATTGAGAAACTCCACCCTGCATAACCGTTGCGTGAGCAAAATTAGATACAAATAAACAAATCAATATACTTAGAAACACGTTTTTCATACAAATATTTTTACCTTATAGAGAATAAATTGATACACCTTATAATTGTTATTTAATGATAATTTTTGAAAAGTAAAATAATATTTGTAATTTTAAATTGTTTTTGGTATTATGAGTTTGTTGAAAATTAAATAAGCCGATGTGATGGAATTGGTAGACGTGCTAGACTCAAAATCTGGTGTAGGCAACTACGTGTCGGTTCGACCCCGACCATCGGCAGATTTTTAAAAAGAACTTCTCATTTGAGAAGTTCTTTTATTTTATATATTTTTTGCGATATAATATTACTAATAATGAGGTGAGTATATGCGCATTACTACAAAAAATTTGATTAAGATATATGGCGACAGAAGTGTTGTGAACGACATTTCATTTTATATGGATAAAGGCGAGGTTGTTTGTTTGCTTGGTCCTAACGGTGCCGGTAAAACGACAACATTCTATATGGTTGTAGGTTTGGTTCGACCAAACAGCGGTCACGTATTTATTGATGAACAAGATGTTACGTCATGGCCTATGAACGAGCGTGCCAAATCAGGTATAGGTTATCTTCCTCAGGAAAACTCTATCTTTAGAGGGCTTAACGTAGAAGATAATATTAAGCTTGTTCTTGAGATGAATGATAAGCTCACAGAATGTGAAAAAACAAGAAAGCTAGAAGAGCTTCTTAGTGAGTTTGGTGTTCTTAAGTTGAGAAAATCACCTTCAGTTGCGCTTTCAGGTGGTGAACGCCGTCGTGTAGAAATCGCTCGTGCGCTTGCTGCAAGCCCTGATTTTATGTTACTCGACGAACCGTTTGCGGGTATTGACCCTATTGCTATTGGTGAGATTAAAGATAACATCAGAAAAATCTCCGAAGAAAAAGGTTTAGGTGTCTTGATTACAGACCACAACCCGAAAGCTACTCTTTCTATTACAGATAGAGCTTACGTTATTTTTGACGGTCAAATCAAGATTCAAGGTAAGAGTAAAGACGTTGCTAATGACCCAACTGCAAGAGAGTTTTATTTAGGAAAGGACTTCCAATTATAATGAGACTCACGGTTTATGACAAATATATATTCAAACAGGTTTGTATAACAACAATTGTTGCGATATTGTTGTTCACTATTGTTTGGATTGCTCCGGAGATGCTTTTGAACACTATCAAAAAAGTGTTAGAAGGTGATATGACTCCAAAAACCGGACTTTTGTTTTTGACCTGTCAGCTACCGTTGATTCTGAGTAAAGCATTCCCTGTGGGGTTGTTGTTAGGGTCTTTGTTTACGTTCGATAAATTAAGTAAGGATTCAGAGTTAACGATATTTAGAGCGGTTGGGCTTCCTTTCAGAAGAATTGTAGCTCCTGTTGTAGTCCTTAGTATTATTATTTCTTGGCTATGTTTTATTACTATTGATAAACTGGTTCCGTATTCTTCTGCTATGATTGCAAAGATTAAGGACAGAAACCCTGAATCTCAGTATATTTATACCCAGAAAGATGATAACGGTAAACCTACTTTGAGTGTTGTTGTTTCAAAATACAATAAAACTGAGATGACGAATGTTATTGTATTAGATTTTTCAGACCCTCAGTATACAGATTTACACGGGATTTCTACTATATACGTTGCTAAGCACGGTAAATTTATGCCTGACAGGTGGAAGTTAACTGATATAACAAGATATCAAATTTCTCAGGACGGTATATTTAACGATATAGATGACTTAGGTGAAATGGATATTTTAGAAGGTCACTGGGCATCTGATATCCAGTGTATTATGAATTATTCAACCAAAAAGGAACGTGAAATTTCTAATAAAAACCTGCATAAATATATCAAACTTTTAAAAATGATTAAAAACGATGAAACATATAATCTTATGTTGAACAAGTATTTTCAACGGTTCTTTCATCCGTTTATCTGCGTATTATTGGCTGTTTTAGGATGTTTGCTCGGATTCAGTAAGCCTAGAGAACAAAGAATGGTCGGCTTTGCAATAGCTATCGGTGCGATATTTGTTTATTATATAACGTTGCCATTCTTTGATTTACTTGCCGAGAAATCTATTCTTAACCCGTTTATTACGGCTATATTCCCGCCGTTTACGTTTTTATTATGTATTATAGCTTTTTATAAATCAAAGGAATTGTAATGTTAAAGAAGATATTTATTACTTTAGTTTTGTGTGTGGTTAGTTTTTCAAATGTTTGGGCAAAAGATATTAGTTGTGAGTTTAAAGACGGCATTTATCATATTGTTTTGCCGGAAGAGACCTGTATTGAGTTTGTGTCTTGTGAAAAACTAAAGACTAACAGACAGGTGTTTGAAGAAACTAAGGCGAAGCTTGTTGTTAATGCGGGTTTCTTTGACCCTAAGAATGAGAAAACAATTTCTTTTGTTTATAATAATGGAATTTTGTTAGAAACACCTATGGATAATGAAAACCTGATTTTCAATGAAACTATAATGGAAAACTGGTTAAAGGTTTCTAATCGAACAGAGTTTAGGGTTACGACAAAGGGTGGTTTGCTTGTATATGATATTACACCTCATAACAAGTTTTATACCGGTCGTTTGTTATCTTCTGCTCAAGCGGGACCAATGTTGTTGCCTAATCTTCAATTGGAAGAAGAGTTTTTTATTGTAAAAGATTCTAACGGTAATGTTACACGCGAATCAGCTTCTGTTTTATCAAAGACGGCAAGAACTTTAATCGGGATTAAGAACGGTGAGGTTCATATTTTTGTAGTTACGAATGAACATCCGATGACTATATATGAAGCACGAGATTTTTGTATTGAAAAAGGCATGGAAAAAGCTATGGCGTTTGATGGCGGAAGCTCTACGTCTTTAGACTACAAAAACGGCGATGTTGAATACCACGTTACATCTATTGGTTTGCCAACAGATGATACCGGAAGAAAACTAAAATCGTTCCTTATTGTTAAATAATTGTTATTACTACTTGATTATGAACTTTTACGTGGCACAATTAATTATGAGGTAATTATGTCTGACGATAATTTAGTTTATATACTTGATAACAAAGTTTATATTAACCTTACTAATAGTTGTACAAACGACTGTATATTTTGTATCCGAAGATTAAAAGATGATGTAGTGGGCGCAGAAATGTGGCTTAAATCAGAACGTTTTGAAACAAAAGATGTTTTGGAACAGCTTGAAAAATATTCTGATAAAATCGCTAATGGCTTGACCTTTTGCGGATACGGCGAACCTACTATCAAGCTTGAAATCTTGAAAGAGGTTGCTAAATACGTTAAAGAAAATTACCCTCAAACTCATATTAAAATCAACACAAACGGTCATGGTAACGCTATAAACAAACGCGATATTTTACCTGAGTTGAAAGGGTTGGTTGATGAGTTATCGATTAGTTTGAACGCTCAGGATAGCAAACTATATGATGAACTATGCTTGCCTAAGGTTCAAAACGCTTATGATGAGATGTTAGCGTTTGCTAAAAAATCTGTCGAAAACGGGTTTAAAACAACAATGTCAATCGTTAGCGGATACAAAGATTATCCGGTTGATGTTGAAAGATGTGAAGCCATTACAAAAGAAATCGGTGCTGATTTTCGAAACAGAGAATGGCTTGAAAACGGTTATTAAAGAACGATAATATTAAATATAAAGAAAGGAACAAAAATGCAAAATTTAGACAAAATTATGAAACCAAAATCAATTGCTGTTGTTGGTGCTTCTACTAAAGAACATACAATTGGTTCTGATATTATGAAAAGATTACAAGAATATAAATTCAACGGAAATATTTATCCGGTTAACCCAAAAGGCGGCGTTATCGAAGGATTACAAGCTTATACTTCTGTATTGGAAATTCCTGGCGAAGTTGATTTGGCGATTATCGTTGTAAACGCTAAGTTTGTACTTTCAACAATCGACCAATGTCACGAAAAGGGTATTAAAGGTTTATGTATCATTACTGCAGGTTTCAAAGAAACAGGTGCAGAAGGTGCTGAAGCTGAAAAACAATTATTGGCTAAGGTTAGAGAATACGGTATGAGATGTGTAGGTCCTAACTGTTTAGGTGTTGTTAACACTCACCCTGATGTTAGAATGGACGGATGTTTCGCTGAATCACTTCCTGAAAGAGGAAACATCGGTTTCGTATCTCAATCAGGTGCTTTAGGCGGCGGTATTTTGAACATTCTTAAAGACTTGAACCTTGGTTTTGCACAATTCATTTCTATCGGTAACCAAGCTGATGTTAACGCTGAAACAGCTTTGGAATACTGGGAAAACGAAGAAGACGTTGAACAAATTCTTCTTTATATGGAATCAATCCAAAACCCTGCTAACTTCAGAAAATTAGCTTCAAGAATTTCTAAGAAAAAACCTGTATTGGCTTTGAAAGCAGGACGTTCAGCAGCAGGTGCAAGCGCTGCGTCTTCTCACACAGGTTCATTGGCAGGTGCTGATAAAGCTGCTAACGCTTTATTGAACCAATCAGGTGTAATCAGAGAATACTCTTTGAAAGACTTGTTTGACACAGCAAAAGTTTTTGCTAACTGCCCTATTCCAAAAGGTGACAGAGTAGCTATTATTACTAACTCAGGCGGTCCTGGTATTATGGCAACTGATGCTATCTGTGAACACGGTATGCAAATGGCTCAAATTACAGAAGATACAAAAGCTAAGTTAAGAAGCTTCTTACCTTCTGCTGCTTCTGTTAAGAACCCAATCGATATGATTGCATCAGCTCCTATCGAACACTACAAAGAAACTTTAAAAACAGTTATTGCTGATGAAAACGTTGATATGATTATCACAATCTATCTTCCATTCTTAGGCTTGAAAGATATCGATGTAGCTAAAGCGTTAATGGAAATCAAGGCTGAATACCCTGAAAAACCTGTTATCGGTGTATTTATGACTAAGAATGATTTCTTCACAAAGTTATCAGATATGGATGTTAATATGCCATTCTTTATGTATGCTGAAGAAGCTGCTGACGGTTTGAACAGACTTAATCAACAAAGATTATGGATGGAAAGACCTGTTGGTGAAGTTAAATCTTTTGATGTTGATAGAGAAAGAGCAAAACAAATCATTAAAGGTTCTTTGGAAGAAGGCAGAGCTCAGCTTACTACAAGAGAATCAATTGATGTATTGGATGCTTACGGTATCAGAGTTTGTAAATCAGGTTTTGCAACTACTGAAGATGAAGCTGTTACAATCGGTAACTCAATCGGTTACCCTGTTGTAATGAAGATGACTTCAAAGACAACTTCTCACAAAACTGATGTTGGCGGTGTAAGAGTAAATATTCAATCAGAAGAACAATTGAGAGCTGAATATCAAGACTTAATCGCTAAGTTAGAAGAAAGAGGATTGTTAGACGGACTTGAAGGCGTAATCATTCAAGAAATGGTTAAAGGTAACAGAGAAATGGTTTGCGGTATTGCAACAGACCCTCAATACGGACCAATGATGATGTTCGGTTTGGGTGGTGTATTTATCGAAGTTATGAAAGACGTAACTTTCAGAATCGCTCCATTGACTGATATCGATGCTAAAGAAATGATTAAGTCAGTTAAGGCTTACAAATTATTAGAAGGTGCAAGAGGTACAAAACCTGCCCAAATGGAACAAATCGAAGAAACTCTATTGAGGTTATCTCAATTGGTTAACGATTTCAAATTCATCGATGAATTAGACATCAACCCATTATTGATATCTGAAAAAACAGGTGAAGGTATTGCAGTTGATGGACGTATTAAGGTTAGATTGGAAGAAGCAAAAGAATCATTAGAATGTGAATGTGGTTCTTGCTGTGCTTGCCACTAATCTTTGATAAAGATACAAAAAGAAAGAGATGTCTTTTGACATCTCTTTTTTGTTATCCCTAATTTGTTCCTAAATTTTACCCTGTCCTGGAATTGTCCCTAATAATTTGTCCCTGTCCGAATCTAACTTTAGCTTATGCAATAAAGTTAGTACCAAACCTGTTAGAGCCGTAGAAGAAAGACTCTTGCATAACTTGCTTAAAGTTCTTTTTTCTTACCGCTTTGTTGCCAATCTTAGTGTTGGCAATATCTTCGATAGCTTTAGAATAGTATTGAGAAGCAACAGATGCAACAAATATTCTTTGCGGAGTAGCCTTAGGTTCTTCAACTTCGAAATCGAAGTTGTTGTTAGCAGAAGTTTCTTCTAATTCAATACCGTCAAGAAAATCGGCAACTTTGTTAGATAAATCGTTATCGTTAATTTTTTGCATATTGTATTTATTGACAACATCAGAAAATAATAGTGCCATATCTTGCTCTCCTATTGAATAAAACTTATTAAGCTATCGTTAAAATTCTTATTTAATCTCTATGTATATATAAAGTATATACATCCTAAAAAATTGATTTTTTATAACGGTGAAACGGTTTGTTTGTTACATTTGTTTACATAATACATTTGAGCATGCCCTATAGCACTAAAGATTACCTTAGTGGCTATGTGAAAACTCCAATTGTCTAATATACTTAGCCTGATGTTTATTATTTATTAGATATGTAGCGAGCATTAATTAAATTAAAGGAGTAGTTAGTTATGCAAACGGAAACAAAAACAAAGGAGATTTCAGTAGTAATTGTTGAGGATTTCAAATTAACAAGAGTTGGCTTGAGATGTGCATTGAATGAAAACGAGGATATTAGGGTCGTTGCAGAGAGTGATAATGCTACTGAGGGGTTGGAGCTTATTAGAAAATTTTCACCAAAGGTTGTGTTAATGGACTTAGGTTTGTCCGGAATGAATGGGATTGAAGCAATAATGAAGATTTCTGAAATGGATAGGAATATCAAGTCTATTGCTTTAACATCTCATGATAGAGAAGAAGAGGTTATTGCAACATTAGTTGCCGGAGCTACGGGTTATTGTTTGAAAGATATTGATCCTGCAAAGCTTGCAAATGTAATTAGAGATGTGAATGACGGAGCTTGTTGGTTAGATTCTGAAATTGGGGTAAAGGTTTTGAAATCGTTCCCTAAACAAGAATGTATGAAACTTTTGAAAGAAAACGGTTCAAAAGAAAACGAAATTCAGCTTACAGAGCGAGAAAGAGAAGTTCTTAAACATCTTGTAGAAGGTAAGAGTAATACAGAGATTGCAAAAGAACTCATAGTGAGTGTGCATACAGCAAAGGCTCACGTATGTTCAATTTTACAAAAGATGTGTGTAAGTGATAGAGTTCAAGCGGCAGTAAAGGCTGTCAAAGAAGGTTTAGTATAGTTTTTGGTAATGACTATGTAAACAAAAAAGGCGAGGAGGACATTGTCCTCCTCGCCTTTAAAACATACTAAATTAGAATTTACTATGCGATAGCTGCCTTAGCTTTTTCAACAACGATTGCAAAAGCTTCCGGTTCATTAACAGCAAGGTCAGCTAACATTTTTCTGTTTACGATAATGTCAGCTTTTTTGCAAGCGTTAACGAATCTTGAGTAGCTCATACCTTGAGCTCTAACAGCTGCATTGATTCTAACAATCCAAAGACGACGCATATTACGTTTAGTGGTACGTCTATCTCTGTAAGCATATTTAAGAGCTTTCATAACTGCACAATTAGCAACTTTGAAGATTCTGCTTCTAGCGCCTTTGAAGCCCTTAGCTAACTTTAATATTTTTTTGTGTCTGTTACGACATACATTTCCACGTTTAATTCTCATTGTTCAACACTCCTATCTTGAATACTTCTTGTAAGGTAACTCTTTAGAAACCAAGTCAACATTTCCTTTAGCGATAGTAACTTCGCCGAAGATTTTACGTTTTCTTGATTCAGACTTGTGTTGAAGCAAGTGACCGATACCTGCATGTCTTCTTTGAATTTTGCCTGTTGCTGTGATTTTGTATCTCTTAGCAGCAGATTTGTGTGTTTTCATTTTTGGCATTTTGTTTCTCCTTTTTTGTTTTCTGAGTAAGGCATACCAACGCACTATACTTCATTAACCTAAGTTTACTATATAAAGTTAAATATTCAAGAGGCTTTTAAGTTTTTTTAAGTTTATGCTAAACTATCTTGTGTATGGAACTTATTGAATTAGGGAATATAAAAGCTATTGTTGATGAGAACTTGCCTTTAAAATTTGATAATGAGGGTAAGATGATTCGCTCTAAGATTGGCTTGTATTTTCTTAAGGCTTTGAAGGTTGATATTGATGATAAGTTTTTGAAGTTTTTAGCGGTTGTAGAGCTTATACATAACGCATCATTGTTTCACGATGATGTTATTGATAGTGAGGATGAGCGAAGAAACTCTCCTGCTCTGAATAAGGTTTACGGTGAGAAGAGTTCTGTTTTATACGGGAATATCACACTCTCAAATGCTTTGTCGTTGCTGTTAGAGTTAGGATATAACGAACTGATTACAGATATGAACAGCTGTGTTAAGAAGATGTGTTATGGTGAGTTGATGCAGCAGGAACAGTTGAATAAAATACCTGCTATAAACGAATATATTAAGAAAACAAGGTTGAAAACGGCGTCGTTATTCAGATATATGATGTCAGGATTGTCATATCTGTTAGATGAAAAGTTCAAAACGGAGTTTGAGAGTTTTGGTGATAACTATGGCATAGGGTTTCAGATTGCCAATGATTTGAAAGATGTTAGCTCAGATATTAAGACAGGGGTTTATACAGCTCCTGTTATATATGCTGAATCTGTAAATATTGACGCTGTGGCTATTGATAAAACAAAAGATTTAATAGATAATTATTTGAAAAGAGCGAGGGGAGTTTTAGATTTTCTTGAGGAGAGTGAATATAAGACTTCGTTGATTGGAGTTATAAAATGTTTAAAAGTTTAAAAGAAAAATATAATAAGTTTGGAGAAGCTCATCCAGTTGTAAAAGAATGGTTAGAAACTGTAGTATTTGTACTTGTAATGGTTATTATCATCCGTTATTTCTTGTGTGAAATACGCTGGATACCTTCCGGTTCAATGCGTCCTACTTTGCTTGAAGGTGACAGGATTGTTGTTGAGCGGGTTTCTCACTTCTTTACTAAGCCAAAACGTGGCGATATTCTGGTTTTCTATCCGCCGTTTGTTAAACCTAATCGTTCTTTGATAGGGATTTTAGCCAGAAGAACCGGTATTGGCTGTCGTGACGTTGCGTTTATTAAACGTGTTGTTGGTATGCCTGGTGATAAGATTGAGATTAAACAAAACCCTGACAGCAAGTATGTTGTTCTTATTAACGGCGAGCCGTTGAAAGAAGATTATATTTTGAGCGAGTATGATTCAATACCTTGTTCGCCTACTATGTATTGCGGTCCTATGATTGTACCGGAAGGTAAGTATTTTATGATGGGCGATAACAGAGGAAATTCAGAAGATAGCAGATTCTGGGGATTTTTACCGGAAGGCAGGATTGTCGGCAGAGCTTGCTGCGTATTCTGGCCGTTGAACAGAATCAAAAGCTTATCTTTGAAGTAAGAATCTCGCTTGCAAAATAAAACCTTGTTATTAGTTCTAATAACAAGGTAAAAGGTGTGTACGTGTATCAATAAATGGATTATATTGCGTATATAATATTGTTTTGAAACAATATTCTTTCGAAAAACCTTATAGTAAGGTTTAGGCTGCTTTCTAGCCTCCACTGAATGTTTTGAATGTGGTTTCGACGTTCTTTGAGATAACTTTCTTTACAGCTTCCATTTCGGTTTGTAAAGCGTTTTGTTCAGTATCTAACTGTTTCAATCTCAATTCTAATGTTCTGTCTTCCTGTTGAATAATCTCAGTCTTAGCGTTGATATCAGCTACCAGTTTTTCGTATTTTTGTACATCGTGGTAGTACTGATTCATTGCGTTTTGATAAGTTTCTTCATCAGTAACCTGTTCGCAGTGTAAGTCATATACAACACTGTCATCTTCAAGTTTCAATGAAACAAATCTTCCGGAACCGTCAGTTTCCAACATAGCGTGTTGTGTATCTCTGATTTTGGTTTTGATATAGTTTGCATCATAGTATTGAAGCTTGTCTTGACCTTCGATAGGCTTACCGTATTCATCGTATGTTGTCAAACTGTTAATAAGGTCTTTGTATGTTGTGTATCTTGTATGTCCGTTATATTCAAATGTATAGATACCGGCACCATAGTATTCAAATGTACCGTCAGGCTTACGTGTTATATAGTCTGAAATCGTTGAATCAGGTAAGTCAGCAATGATTTGAAGTAATGCTGTTTCATCACATTTAGATAATGTATCTGTAAGCTCTGTTAATTTACAGTTACCAACATAGGTTGGGTCATAACTTGTTTGGTAAACTTCAAGTCCTGCAATTTTACCTTCAGGATAAGCTTCTTCTTCTGTTGCAGAAACTAAGAATGTTGTTGTTTCGCCTTCTGCAGTAGTAGTAGAATCGATTTTAGCATAACCTGTGTCAAAAGCACCGTTCTGCCAAGATGTGTAAATGTCATCGTTATCAACATCAAGACCGGCTCTTTGTAATGCAGGGGTTACTACATCATTGATATAGTCTGCGTCCCAGAAAGGAGCATTTTCGTAATCGATTCCGGCAGCTTTAAGATCAATATATCCGTCAGCCAAACCTCGTGTATTATTAGTAGCGTTTTCAAGGTTTTCTTTTGTAGTTATGTGCCAAATATTGCTTGCATCTTTATAACCAAAAAGATCTTTATAACTTACTTTACCACCCGGTAAATCCAGATATCCGTCAGCTTCAAGGTCTTTAATAGCGTTTTGCATTTCTTTTGTATCAGGGTATTCAGATAATGCTTTATATGTAGTACCGTTAACAATATATGCGTTAGGAGCTTTTTCAATAAGGTCAAATTCGATATTACTTGGAGTAACGTGATGTTTAAACAATACCTCAGGGTTAGACATTTTCTTCTTAGAACCTGTGTAAACATCATCATAATAGTAAGTATCAACTACATAGTTATATTCAGTATTAGCGTTAGATAACTGGTGCCACTGTTCAAGAACTGTGTCATTGTACCCGTCACTGTAAGAATATTGGGTTGTAGTGTAATCAGTAGTGTCCGGACAATCAGGAACCTTTGAATTTAACAACTGGTTAAAGTAGTCAGCTGTTTGGTTAGCTAATGCCGTACGCGCCTGGTTAATCTGTTGACCTTCCCATTCGCAGTTAGTCTTTCTTGCTGTAAGGGCTAGATATCTAGCCTGTGATGCTGCCATACCCATGACAAACTCTCCTATTAAATATTGTTTTCTTCTACATGGTCTTATTTAATTATTTTTTTTAATAAGTCAATTTCTGAAATCGACATAAAAAGATTTAACTTAAATAAATACGCCAAAATCTCATCTAAATGGTTGAGTAATTGTTAATATATATTAATAAAATATGTAGATTTAAGCGGTTTTGAGCATGATTTATTTGACAATATAACTTGTTTTTAATACGATTTATTTAGTGTGGAGTATTATCCATGCCGAAATATAAGTTATTAGATAGGTAAATCGTTATAAATACCGCAAGGTTACGATTCCTTAAAAGAAAGGACAAAATAATGTTTGCAATTATTGAAACAGGCGGAAAACAATATCAAGTAGAAGAAGGTCGTTATATCGATGTTGAATTGCTTGGTGTTGAAGCAGATGAAAAAGTTGTATTTGACAAAGTCGTTATGTTAGTTAACGGTAAAAAGTCAAAAGTAGGTCAACCTTACGTTGCTAATGCTAAGGCTGAAGGTGTAGTTCTTAAGAACGATAAAGCTAAAAAAGTTATAGTTTATAAACAAAGACCTAAAAAAGGTTATAGAGTAAAACGTGGCCATAGACAAGAATTTACAAGAGTTATGATTAACAAAATCAGAACTACAGCAACAAAAAAAGCTGCAGAAGAAACAACAACTGAAGCTTAAGAGTTAGAAAGAAAGTAAAAAGGAGATAAAAAATGGCACATAAGAAGGGTATGGGGTCAACCCGTAACGGACGTGATTCAGAAGCGAAGCGATTAGGCGTTAAGAAATTTGGCGGTGAAATCGTTAAAGCTGGTAATATATTAGTAAGACAAAGAGGAACAAAAGTTCATCCTGGTAACAATGTTGGTATTGGCAGCGATGATACTTTATACGCTTTGATTGACGGACAAGTTAAGTTCGAATCTCATAGACGTGACAGAAAACAAGTTAGCGTTTATGCTTGCTAATAATATTTAAGTATTATTTAAAAAGCGGCGGTTGATTTTCAACCGCCGCTTTTTTATGACGATTAAACTCTGTCTTGGATTATTCGGCTGGTCGCAGAAGCGTGGTTCTGCTCCACGTTACGGGCTGGGTCGCTACGCGACACGGCGCCCTACCGAAAATCCGCTACGCATTGAAAGTTTTGAAAGAGTTGTCGATGTTCTTGCTCATAACCTTCTTAACAGCTTCAAGCTCAGTTTGGAT
>CAXHNV010000004.1:0-211089 GCA_964017965.1 uncultured Gastranaerophilales bacterium
TGTAACGTAACAAAATGTAAAGTATTTTCGGAGTAGCGAACCTAATCTTGAAAAAAAGTTGTGGATGTGTAATAATAGATGTAGACAGGTTTTGAAGCCTGTGAGCTATCACAGAAATAGGGAAGTCAATAGCCACCTAAATCAGAGTGGAGTTTTGGGAAAATAATTACATAAAGTATGCGAGTATTTTCTTGAGCGTATTATTGGATATAGGGTATGAGGAAGAAACACAGGATATCCACATCTATTACAAAGTTATTCTTAAGCGCTGCATTCATTAGCACAGTAACGCTTGCTCCTGCAATGGCGAATTCAGACTTATATACCATAAACTCAGACTACAGTCTCTATTCAAAAGACGGCGATTCCTCAATGTACGTAACCCCTTCCTTATCAATGAAATCGATTACAAAGAACTACGGTTCAGGCGCAAACCGAACATACTACTATATCTCAAACTCAAACAAATGGGCTTCAAGCCCGACTTCCTCAGTAGTCTACACTATCGGCTACAAAGACGAAAACAAACCTTACGATATCTCTACCAACACTGACAAAATCCAAACTGGTGCATCCGGAAGTAATGCAATGGATTTAAAAGGTCGCGTAAAGATATCCAGCAACATTACTGTAAAAGAGCTTGACGTAGCGTTCTTGAGTGGTTCATCAGATATTGAACAAGCAGATACCCTCGGATATTCAATGGTATATGTTGGTAACAACGCAACTCTAACAACCCTAAAAGGTTCGTTCATTGATAACTATGTTAATGTAAGCAGGGACGCAACAGGTTCAGTTGTACAGGTAAGTTCAGCAAGAATCGGTACAATGACTGCAGACTATTTAAGTAATGAAATAAACTCAACCGGAACAACTCTATACGGAGCGGTAGTAGGGGTTTCGAACGCAAGTACTGTCAGTGCTATTACCAACTCCAACTTTATGTCAAACATCATTACTTCTACGGGAAGCGTATATGGTGGTGCGTTAGGTAACAGAGGTACAATAACAGCTATTTCAAATACCGGATTCCTGTATAACTCTGTAAACTCTGCAAAAGACATTCAGGGTGGTGCATTGTATGTAAACAATTCAGCAACAATCGGAAGTATAACAAACTCTGACTTTATGGGTAACGAGATAATATCAACAGGCGGTAACGCACACGGTGGTGCTATATACAACATTGGTTCTATTGGTGAAATAGTAGACACCTCGTTTTACAACAATACTGCTGTAGCAAACGGTTCAAATACAGCTCGAGGCGGTGCTATCTATACGACATCTAACCTTGGAATCAGAGCAGAAAACAAAGATGTTGTATTCTCAGGTAATATGGTTACAAACGGTTCTCAAACAACGTCAGAGGCGATATATGTAGGGAATCACCTTGCAAATTTAACGTTAACTGCAAACAATGGAAAGAGCATTGTATTTGAGGATAATATCAATGGTGTATCGGGTTATCAGGTAACAGTAGGTGGTAATTCTACTATTGCGTTTTGGGGTGATATTACCAATGCAAGATTTAATGTAGCTGAGGATTCAGCGTTAAAGCTTGATTTTGTTAACTATGCAGGTAACACGTATAGTTTCACGCAGATGACAAGTCAGGCTAATACGAAGTATTATTTAGATGCGGATTTTGCGAACAAGGTATATGACAGATTTGTGGTACAGAGTGGTGACGGGGTTATTCACATTTCGGGATTGAATGTATTTACGGATATGCCGGCAAGGACGGTAACGTTACAGATTATCCAGGCGAGTGCAGCTGCTAATATGCGCTTAGAGATAGATCAAGCTATTTTGGATAAGTATTCTACCAGTGGTTCAAATCAGGTTAGGGAAGAGTTTACGAGTGCGATTGGTGACACTATTTATTGGTCAGAGCAATTGGGTTCAAGGCGGGTAGTGTTTAACTATTCGACTTCGATGTTTTTAAGCAAGACGGGTAATAATTTTGACAGTATAACATATCAGTATACGGAGAATATTATCAGTGAGGAGACGACGTTGTCTGATGCTTTGATGTTGTATAACCAATATGATTCAGAGGATGTTCCTATCAAGAACTTTGTAGCTACCGAGGCAGGTTCAAGGTATGAGGTAAGCAGTGATTTAGGTACTACGAAGGGTATTTTAAATGTAAGCGGTATATTGGATGGCAGCGATGAGATTACTTCTGTAATAGATGCGAACAATTACAGTATGTTTGAGGTAGGTTCCGGAGCCAGATTAACTGTTGAGAATTTAGTTGTAACGGGGTTAAAGAATGCGGACGGGTCGTTTATTACTAACAATGGTGGGAATGTGACATTAAAGAACATTACAGTTGGAGAAGTGCAGACGTCTGCGGGTGCGAAGGCTGTAATTTTGAACAACTCAAACGATTTCTACATTGGTGGAGGCACTGTTACTTTAAACAGAAGCGTCTCTGGTACCGGTAGTATTTCTGTAAACGATGGGGCTGAGCTTATTGTGGGCAATTATGCCAATATATCTCAGAATGCTATCAACGTTGCCGGGGAAATATCCACTTCTCAATTCGCTATTCTTAATTCTAATGTGAATGTTGAATCTACTGGTAAAATGTATATAGGTACAGCAGATGTCATAAAACAGGATATAAATAATGACGGTACTATACAAATTAAAAGTGGTACATTAAATAGTGCAATTAGCGGTTCAGGGGTTTTGAATGTATGGGGTGGTACAAGTACTTTTAACAAACAAATTTCTCAATCAAGAATAAACATTGGCGGAGACACTGCATACAGTACTATTGTATATACAAAACAAGAATTTTTGAGAGATTCCGTAAGCGGTGTTGCTACTCCTGTGGTTGTTACACATCCAGGAACATTATATTTATCAACAGACGAAGAACATTACACATCTGATATTACAATTAACTCTACAGGTCGATTACGTTTATCCGGAGCAAACTTAAAAACTATTGATACAGAAGTTAAAGGTGCCGGTTGGTTTAGCTTAGACGGCAATACAAATATTGTAAATAACGCTATTATCAGGCTTTGTATGGATATTTCAAGTGGTTCAAGTTTAACTACTGATGTTAGCAAATTAACATGGAATAGTAGTGGTACATTCCACATCGTTAACGGTGTCTTGAATTTAAGCGGCGGAACAGAGTCTGTTCCTGCAGTTATGAATAGTGGTATAAATGGTTCTGGGACAACAAATATTTTAGAAGGTTCTAACGTAAGAATTCAATACGGAGTTTCAACTACTTTAAATGTTGAAGAAAACGCGACTTTATCAGTTTTGGCATCTAATATTAAAAATGTTTTTAATAACGCAGGAACGATTAACTTAGGGGTTGGTACATTAACAAATACAATATCCGGCACTGGTATTCTTAACATTGTTGATAATGTTGTTTCAAATGTAAAAATTACACAATCTGCTCTTAATATTGCAACAGGAGCTAGTTATAGAACAAATGCAAATAATCTTGTTTTATCAAGCCGAAATACCCCAATAAATATTGATGGAACCTTAATTTTTACAGGTGGTAAAATGTATAACCCATTGCAAGGTACCGGTAAGCTAGAATTATACAATGACAGTACAATTGAATTATTCGGTGATATATGGGTGCCTGTTACTGTCACAAAAGGAACTGCGGTTATTCATGATGGCTCACATATTCATAAAAATATAAGTAGTAATTCTCTTCAAGTTCGTGGTGGTATAATAAAAGATGTAACAATATCTTCTGTTCTAACACTGGTTGGAGATGTAACCTTAGAAAACTTTACTTATACTGGTTATTTCCGTATTTCTGCAAATTCAAATGTCTATATGAATTTAAATAATGCGAGTGTTAATCAAATTCACGGAGGTAGTCCTAATCAAAATAGAAATCTCTGGGTATCAGGAACCGGCAATTTAATGATTGGACACTCCGTTGAAGGTTATGGTGCTGAAATTCATATATTAGGTGACATTACTATAAACAGGAATCAATCACACAGTATAACTATAGAAGAAGGCGGAATATTACATTCTGATATAAAATATTGGGATCCAATGATTAATGGCTGGGCTCCAACAGTAACAAATAATGGCAGTTTTTATTTAACTGGAGATGTAAAGAAAACTATTTACGGTACAGGTACGACATACATTAACAAAACATTAACTATTAGCGACACTGGTCGTATTGAAGGTACTTTAAATATGAATAGCGGTACACTTAATCTTGGGAATTTAGTAATTACTGAATCTAATATAAACAAGATAACTGGAAACGGTAATATTACCTTAGACCTCGATGCAACTACAAGAACGGCTGATAAGCTAATTATTACAGATAAAACATCCGATGCAAAATTAACCATTACAAATATAAACCTTACATTATCAAGTGTTAATGATTTAGTGTCAGGAATTGTCTTCCAGATAATAACAGGCGGCTCTAACGCTCAACTTATACTTCCACAATCTGTTATTGATGCGGCAAAGACCTCTTTACCTATTGCAATCAGAACAGAAGATACTATTGCAAAAGCTTATCGTGATGATGGGACCTCATTCTCTTTTATTGATGCAAGTGGAAATGTTAACGTTAACTTCACAGACGCTGCAAAATACGGTATTCGGGTAAAGAATGGTACCGGTACAGCAACTTTAGCATTGGCTACTACTCAAAAAACTAATGATTCACTTTCTCTGTCTATAACCAATACTAATTGGACTACAGATAATTTTACAAAAACTGATTTATTTGAAGACTTTTTAAGATATGAAACAACTCATACTAAAACATTTAGGTTTAATTCTGCAAATGATTCAATAACACCTTCTAAATCTTATTATGATATAAATATATCTTCTCCAACAAATATTATAGGTGTATATGATGAAACGACAGGTAAAAGATCCACTATTGTAGGTAACACTATGGCTGTATGTTTTAAGACTTTACAAGGTGGTTCATTAGTATTAAAAGACATATTTACATATAACTGGGGTATGGCTTATTCACAATCATTTTTTAGTATAGCGGCCGGTACAACATTGACTCTTGATAATGTTCATTTTCAATCAATGCCTTATGGTATGAACTATGGTACAATTGAGTCACTTTCAGGTATTTTTAGTCCACGATTTGGTGCTCAAATGATTTCTAATAACGGACTCATCAAGCACATGAGCGGGGTATTTACATCAGTTCAGTGTACATCAACTCAAGGCCCAACAACAGGTATTGCAAGCTCATCAGGAAGGTGGTATGGCAGCAGTAGCAGTTCTGTTCTTGGGACTATAGAGGGTGACGGTATGATTGGTACAAATGTGTTCCGATATTATCAAAGCGGTGGTGGTAATGTTTCAGGTTATTTTTCTGGCACAACATACAACGTAAAAGAATCTAACTTTGTGCAAAATTATTTTAACTATGCTTCTCCAAATGCTTCATACGGATTCTTCCATAACGCAGGTAATGTTTATAATTTTGAAAACAATTTATTTTATGGTAACTACACAAGTAGCTGGGGTGAAAACCGTTATAAAGCTGGTATTGCATTAAGCAATACCGGATCTATGTATAACGGTATTATAGGAACTGTATTTAAAGCTAATTATACAAAATCTTTTGGTAGCTTAGGTGCTGCTATATACAATACAGGTTATATAGGCAGAGCACAATCGGTAATGGCATCTTCCGGTAAATCTATTGACTCATCTATATTTGATTCAAATTATATTATTCACTTGCCATATGATGAATCTCGTTATAGTCGTGGGGCAGCTATATATAACACAGGGACAATAACCTGGGGAATTACTAGTTCAAACTTCACAAATAATTATATAAACTCAGAAGCTAGCACATACGATAACGCTAATTTAGATATTCAAGGCGGTGCAATTTACAATGCCGGTACGTTACCAACTATTAGCAATTCTCATTTCTATGGTAACTATGCAAATTCTATTGAGGGCAAATCTTTTGGTGGAGCTATTTATACTACAAAACCACTAACTATCACAGGTTCATCAAAACCAACGTTAGATTCTGTCACTACAATATCCGGAAAACCTTCTGATATTAATACTAATACAAACTCTTACACTTCATTTATCGATAATTATGTTTTATCAGGTGGCAGAACAAATATTATTAGTGGTGGTGGTGCAATATATTCCGGTTCAACACTCAATATATCCAATACAATCTTCACCGGCAATTATGCTAATATTGCTAGTGGCGAGGGATATGGTGGTGCAGTTATGATTGTTTCAGGTAGTAATCTTTCAATATCAGATACTATATTTACAGCGAATGAACTCCGTTCGAATAGTTATAATTTGGGTGGTGCTATCGGTGCTAAGCAAAGTAAAATTTCAAACATTTCAAATACTGTTTTTGCGGCAAATATAGTTGGTACATATGCGGATACGATATCTTCAATAATTGATATCCAAAGAACAATCTCTACAAGTTCCGTTACTGATCACTATGAACCTGCAAATACAAAAGTTTTAAAAGATTTTTATACTGATATAGACTACACAACATATACAATTTCAGGAACTACTATTAACAACAAGTTAATAACACATAATATTTCAACTTTAAACGAAATTATTTCTAATATTCAGGCTATTCCTACAAGTTCTTTCAAAGGAACCGGATTTGGTGGTGCGATAGGTTTGTGGGGTGGAACTGTCGATAAAATAGCCAATACCAGTTTCTTATCAAATATTTCTGCCAGTTGTGCAGGTACTGTTTATGGTGGTGCAATAAGTGGTTATTGGGGCTCAAAAGTATCAAGAATTGAAAATAGCATTTTTGAAGGCAATACTGTAATTGCAAGAAGTAATTCAGGACAAGGTGGTGCTATAGCCACTGATGCAATTCTTACATTAATAACAGGAGAACTTGCAGCATCTGCCGCTTCTAAATTTAATGCTAACTCTGTAGTATCGCCTTATGGCAAGTCAATAGGTGGAGCTATTTTTACTAGTAGTGGTATTGGTAAGATCATCAACACAGACTTTACGAACAACTACACTATAGGTAAGTACTCCGCACCGATACATACTCGTGACGGCGATAACTCCGTTTCTGAAATTTATACTCCAACATCTCTCGGTGGCGCTATCTACACTACTAAGAACCTCCTCTTCCTCTACGGAACTGATAAAGACGGCAACGTTGTTAACCAGACTCAAAACTCTCACTACCAAATCTCTGGTAACTTCACTGCTACACTCAACGCGGCTGGTACCGAAATCGACACTAACTCGCTTACACGTCAAGCTATTTGGGTCGCTTCTTCTTCTGCTAAAATCGCGTTCGGGGTTACAGGAAGTGCGCCTTCAGGCACACCGCTATCTGCTTCTACTAAAACTACTACCCTCACAATCGATGACACTATTAACGGGGAAAAAGGTTTCACAACAATACTCTCTAACAGTGTTAATGCTACATCGCGCATTAACTCTGCTACTGCGCCAACTTTCTCTAAAAATATATCTGAGCTCTATCCGACAGGTATTATTGAGCTCACTTCCAACGCAAAAATCCTCAACTCCAACGTGGAAATTTCTAACGTTAACATCGACATCCTTGACAACAAGTTCACCACTTACGAGTTCTTAACGCTCAAGTCTGACGGCTCTGCTCGTTACGCCCTCGACATCAACTTCGAAACACTCGAATCTGATAAGTTCCAAACTATCGAAACCGGATCCACCGGGATTATCGTCATTAAAGAACTCAACGTACTTGGTTCGCTCTCCGGACTCGGCACGCGTACTGTAAAAGTGCTTGACATCAACAACGCTGGGGTTGAACTAGCGCTCGATCCTAAGTTAAGTATAACCACTGCTAGCGGTACTACTCTCAAAGTAGTTGATAACGTCATCGATTCGCTCTCTAACTCTGTGAAATCCGATCAAGTTTTCGTGCAACAAGCCGGTATCGCCATATCTTCTACCGACAACCCTGCTGACAGCATCTCTTTCTTCTCTGCGCAAGAATACGATACTCTCGCCATAATCACTCAAAAATTCGCTACAGGAAAGCTTTTCACTTTCAACGGGGCTCATCTGCGCAACGGGTACACTGTTAAAACTAATCAAAACCTTGCTCTTGGCAGCGGTGATCTAACTATCGACGGGAAAGGTTCTACCCTCAACCTAAACTCTAACTCGTTCATCCTTGCGCGTACGTCCAACATCCTTAACTTCAAGGATATCACCATTAACAATGGTACAATTGATGTTCAGCACCGTCTTGCTAAAATATCCTTGAACAATGTTCATCTAAACTCCAACATCACTGCTTCTACTCTCGTTAACAACGAAAGGTTCGATCTCGCACTCTCAGGTTCCTCATATATCAACGCCGAAATCCACAACGCTAACATCACTATGAACGGCGATGACGATATCCTCTATCTCGTTAAATCCAACGCTCTCTATTCTTCTAACAACGCTGACAACCGATTAAACGTTCAAGCCGGGTTCGTTGACCTCGTTTCGTCTCACGCTACTCCTACTGATTATCAATTAAACTATCTCTATTCTTCTTCGGCTGCTAAATACTCTCTCAACTACAATGTTGTTAATGAGCTCGCCGACTCTTTATCTATCCACGATTCGCGTTCTTCAGGTCGTGTTAAAATCACTTCCGTTAACTATATCTCTCCTGCTATGTCTTCTCCTGAAATCCTTTCATATATCAATTCACACCTGCTTGAAGGTGCTACTTCTTATTCTAAGGTCGTTCAAGTGCTTAAAGGCGATACCCAAAACATCCAGCTTATTTTAGCTGACCCGAATGCCTCTGAACGCGGTCAATTCGTCATCGACCTCGATAGAAAAGAAGGATACTTCAACGACACTATATATTTCTACGTCCGTCACACCGATGTATTTAACAGAAACTATTCTGTCATCACCGTCTACGGCTCGCTTGAACTTGATTCAAGTTATAACGCGAATGACTCAATCAAGTTCGTCCTTAAACGCGATACCGCTTCCGATGAAGCTCGCCGCTCCTCCCTCGGCGATTCCTTCTTCTACGTCCTCAACGATAACTCCGATGATAGATATAGAGCCACTACATTCCAATTTAATAAACCTACCGATAACTATAGAATTGATAATAATAAATTCGATTCCAACGTAATCGTTCCTCTTAATATGATTATGGCGTAATCGCCGAATGGCTTTTAGAAGATTGAACCGCCGAGGGAAGAGCTACTGATTCTAAATCCTAAACGTTAAACGCTCTCAACAAGACGTTTTGCAAGTTTTAAAGCAGTCTCAAAAACCTTCGGATTGTTAAAAAAATCATCTCTTGAAATATATGGTTTTACAATTTTTCTTGCATAAGAACCGACCGCAACCCCACAATATTCTATCCCGCACATATTTGCCAACTCCGCAGATTTAGAATTCGTTCCACCCGACAATAAAACAAAGACCGGAAGTTTTGCATCCTGAATTATTTCAGCCATTGCAACCGCCTGTAAAGTTGTTTTATATGTATCGTCGCTTCCACTCATTGGAATACCGTCTGCTTGAATTATAGTAGTAAAAGGTTTCCGAACTTTTAACAACTCTTTTACTCTTGAAAGAACTTGTTTATTGCCCAAATTTAATCTGTCAATACAGATACTTAATACCCCGCTAAAATGCTTATTTATACTTTCCCATTTATCAAGTATCTCTGAATCATCCTCGGCTGTTGCATGGAATTCTATACAATCAATTCCGCCTTTTACAAGTTCCGGTAAAATACTATCTAAATCCTTCTCAACAGAATTCATTTCGATAGCATTCGCTGGACAAACTCTAAAACATTTTCCGCACCCAAGACAACGTTCCTGCGAAACCTCAAAATCTGAGATAGCATCATTTGTACAAATATGATGACACATTCTGCATTGTTGACATTTATTCTTATCAATCTTAGCTTTCAGAATATGCGGATCTCCTTTTATACCAACACTTACGCAAATATATCTATTCGACATAGTTCGGGAATATTCTAATCCACGTTTTGCAGCAGCCAAAATATCTAAATTTGCAGAGATATCAAACACCTGACAACCGGCAGCCGAATAAAGTGCAACAAGTCGTTCAACCTCTTCCACGCACTCATTACCGGCTCCGCAAACAAGTTTAAATAATTTCTTTTTACTTTTTAATAACTCTAATAAACTCTCAGACATCTTATCTTCCTGTATTAAAATATAATTCGTTCAAATATTCAACATCTCTGTTATAATACGCATTAACTCTTGTAATATTAGACTTCATAACAGATTTAATAAAAGGTTCACCTTGTAAAAAAGCCTTAGAAGAAGCAACATCCTTTCTTGCAGGAACAATCAAACCGCTTTGAGTAAAACGTTCAATACTATCACTGCAAGATAAGTACATTATTAGCTTTCTTGCACTTTCCTTATGTTTACTACGTTTTGAAATAGCCCAACCCGTTGAATCGCAAGAAGCCAAGTACTCAGGGAAGTTTATAACTCCCCACTTAAATTTTGCACAACTACTATACTTAGGCACCAACCATCTGCCTGACAGGTGCATTACAATTCTTTCCTCCAAAAACATTTGAGCAAGGGTCTTACTCCCAACATCAGAAGGCATAGGAGCACAATGCAGTTCATAAGCAAGTGATTTATAGAGTTCAACCCCTTTTCTGCTTTCTATACTTTTACCGTTATGAACTCCTCCACCATAATAGTACATAAACGGCTGAGCATAATAAATTAACGGTTCATAGCTTATCCCAAAATGCGAGGAATTTGTCAATTTTTTGGAGAGCTTGACCATATCCTCTATCGACCAATTTTCAGAAGGATAGTTTAGTCCATTTTTATCAAAAATATCTTTATTATAATAAACAACCAAACTTGAACAGTCTCTGGGAACCGCATATAATATCTTTTCTTGAGAAAGAGAATCTATCGAATTTTTAAAATAATCATCCTTATCAATAAACTCGTTCAAACCACACAAAAATTTGCTGTAAACAGGGATATTTTGATTGTTTATCAATATAACATCCGGTTCTGTTTTTGAAGCAAACAGCAAATGTAACTTCTTAAAATAATCCTGTGGGATATGTAAAATTTCAACTTTAATCCCCGGATTTTCTGATTCAAAATCTTTAATAATAGGCTCAAGAATAGTCATTTCAGAGTCAGAGCCCCAAGTAGAAAACCTTATAACCTCGTTTTCATCAGGTTTAAAACAACATCCGCTTAAAAACAAACAAACACAGGTAAAAATAAAAAAATATCTTTTCATTATAAGTCAATTAACCTGCTCATAGACTTGTCATTAACTTCAACAATCATCTTATTTCGTCCGATACGAACAAGATATCTTTCAGCGGTTTCTGTTTTTTCAGCCTGTTTTAAAATTATATTACCGGTAACAATTCCGTCAAAATTCTTAATAACAAAATAATCATCTGCAATATGACCGACTAAAGAAGACGTGTTCTCGTAATTAACAAGATATAAACCTGTTTTATCGTTTATTTTAACCTCATTAAGCATCGTAACATCTTCAGAAGAACTGTTATTTACCTCTACAGATTCTTGTTCGAAATTATTATGTTCAAAATCTGATAACAATATTCCTGAGTCATCTTCAGTCATTACACCAAATATTTCATCAGCAGGAGTATTTTCAGGTAGATTAGCGACATCATTTTCTGCTAATGATTGTATAACAAGCTCGTCAAAAAAGTCTTTATCGTTAACGTTTGAAAAATCAGCAAGAACACCGTCAGGATTGTATGGTACAACCTCTGTGACAGGTTGAACTTCTTCTTCAACAACATCTTCTACAATAGGAATTTCTTCTTCTTCAACCATTTCAGGCACAACAGGTTCCTCAAGCTCAAAATCAGAGTTGTCAACAACATCCGTTTCTACAGGTTCTAATTCCGGCACTTCGTAAGATTCAGTAATATCCGGAGTTTCTTCAACCTTATCAAGCATTTCATCAAAGCTATTGAACTGAGGTTCAACCGTATTACTATTTTGTTCCATAGCTTTTTGAGCTCGAACGGCTGCAACATTTTCTCTTAAAGCTCTTTCAACAGCAACCACATCATCTTCTTTTTTCATAGAATTGATTCGTTTATTGATACGTTTATCAAGCCCCAAGATAACCATTATAACAATAATCGGGAACGAAATTGCACTTGCAAGCATCAATAATTTCCACAAACTCAAGTTCTTAGCTTCATCAAGCACCAGCTTTATACACTCTTTTGCACTTAATTTAGCATCCACAATTGGTGTTCTAAGCTTTCCTTTTCTCTTTTTCAGCTTACGTTGTTTAATAATTTCGTCATTATCTTTTATAGTCTTTTCTAAAAGCGCATCTGCTTTAGTTTCTTTTATTTCAGAAACCTTATCAGTCTTAACTTCCTGCTCAAGAATTTCCAACGGTTTATTTCTAGAGACAGTATTAACCGGAGGTGTTTGAACAGGTTGTTGAACAACTTTTTGTACAGGTTTAGGAGTAACCTGTTTAACAACAGGTTTTACAGGTTGAACCTTTTTCACGACCGGTTTTGGAGTTTGCGCAACCTGTTTAACAACAGGCTTTACTGCGGGCTTCGTAGCAGGGGTAGGTTTCGCAACAGGCTTAGCAACCGGTTTAGGTACAGCCACAGCTGTTATAGTCTTTGGAACAACATTGATTGATTTATCTGATACAATCGTAATCTTCGTATACCCTTTACCTGCATTAACTGTCTGCATGCTCACAGATACATTCCCGCCGCCGCTAACTTTTGGAACACCCTTAACGGAAGAAGTTGTCTCAGGTACAAGAATAACGTACTTATTCCCTTCTTTTTTGCTGACAACAACAGAATCCGCGTAAGGTTTATCCGTATAAATATTGACCCTTACATTGTTACCGTCATTATTAAGTTTTAAATCCGTAATACAATTTTTAGCGGTATTTGCAAAAGCTAAATTACCCGCAACAACAGTCGCCGCAACTATTAACGAAATTCTTTTACTTAAATCAATCCTACCCATAACACAATTATTTTACCACATATATTATATGTGTACAATTGTAACGAAAATTTTACGATTTGAAATCGGGTATAATTAAAAAATTTTATATATATAACTGAGGAGCTTTATATATGTACGCATTATCAAAATTTTCGTTCGTTTCAAACTTTAACAAAGACAAATTCACAAAACAAGAAGCACTAAACAACGGCTTAACAAGTTTAGACATCGCAAAATGCGATACTGATAATAATGGAGAAATAACTGTTGATGAAATTTTAGCAAACAAAGAAGCTTGCGATAAGCTTTTAGCTAAAATAAACGCAGAACAGACAAATGTTCAGAATTCAATCAACGCGCTACAAGGAGAAAAGGCTAAAACAGAAAGCGATGAAAAATCCGCAGAAAAACAAAAACGACCTGAAGGTTTCACAAGTTTTCTGAAACAGCCACCGAGATTTGGAGACACGTCAACATTCAATGTTGCGGCATAAACAAAAAGTGGCGGAACGCAATGCGTTCCGCCACTTTTATTTTATTTTTATTATAACAATTTCATTACATCTTCGACTATCAAATCTTTTGTAAGGTGATATTCTTTATACAATGTTTCTAATGGAACCCTGTCTGTGAAAGCTTTCTTGCCGCCGAAATTAAGAACCTTCATATCAGAATCGCCGTAGAATCGAGTAACTTTTTCACCAAAACCGCCTTCTAAAATACCGTCTTCCAATGTAATAACAACATCGTGGTCTTTCTTCAACGACTCAAGCATATCTGAATCAACACCTGTAATATAAACAGGGTTAATCAATGTAGCGTCTATACCTTTTGCTGATAGATCTGATTTAACAGCTTGAGCAAGACCGAAGAAATTATCCAAACCTAATATAGCAACTTTGCTACCTTTTTCAACCATTTTAAACTTGTTAAGATTTGAATAATCAGTCGTATCTACAACACCAGTAGAAACAACAGGTCCAAAAGGAACTCTTATTGCAACAGGATATTCAGTTTGCTCAATAGACCAATCTAACATTCTTTCATACTCTTCTTTACAAGTAGGAGCAAGGTAGACAAGATTAGGAATATTACCAAGCATAGACATATCAAAACATCCTAAGTGTGTAGCATCAGCGCCTGATAAAGCTCCCCAGTATACAAGCATAGTAACTGGAGAATTGTTCAAACATAAATCTTGAGAAATCTGGTCGTAAGTTCTTTGTACAAATGAACTCATAATCGCTAACACAGGTTTCGCTCCACCTTTAGCTAAAGCAGATGAGAAAGCGACAGCGTGTTCTTCCGCAATCCCTGTATCAACATATTGTTCACCTAATTTATCCCTAAATTCTTTACAAAATCCATGTACACCCGGTGTTGCAGGGTTAACAACTATAACGTTTTTATCATTTTTAGCTTTTTCCAAAAGGATTCGGTTTCCGATACTGTTATAATCTTCTACAAACGGAGCAGATTCTTTTTTATCTTTTTTATCTAAGGTACCGGGCATAATCCAGTGAAAAGCTTCCTTATTTTCTTCTGCAACAGCACATCCCTTACCTTTAATCGTATGAATATGCATAATAACAGGTTTATTAGTATCTTTAACTTCTTCAAACGTTTTAATCAATTCTTCAATATTATGACCGTCAGCAACATATTTATAATCAAAACCTAATGTTTTAAAGAAATTATTTTCACATTTGCCGTTTGATTCTCTCAAATCTTTCAAGTTAGTATACAAACCACCCTGATTTTCAGCAATCGACATATCGTTATCGTTCACAACAATAATGATATTACTGTCAAGAACCGCTGCATTATTAAGCCCTTCCAAAGCTTCACCGCCGGTCAAAGAACCGTCACCAATCAATGCAACAACATTTTCTTTTTCACCTTTCAAATCTCTAGCCTTAGCAAGACCTGTTGCCAAACTAACAGAAGTAGATGTATGACCTACCTTGAATAAGTCGTATTCTGATTCTTCAGGAGCGGTATAGCCTGTATAATACGTATACTTATCAGAGTTTAAGAACCCTTCTTTTCTGCCTGTCAACATCTTATGCGGATAGCACTGGTGAGACACATCAAAAACAAACTTATCAACAGGAGCATTAAAAACATAGTGCATTGCAATCGTAGTCTCTACAATCCCCAAATTTGGTCCGAAGTGACCGCCTATAGTATTTACTTTTGTTATAATAGCTTCTCTTATCTCAGAAGCCAATTCATTCATTTCTTCAACACTTAAACATTTTAAATCCACAGGATAATTAACTTTGTCTAAAATCATACACCCTCCTTTATTCTTCTATAACATAATAATACATACTGGCAAAAATTCGTCAAGAAGGTTTGATAATAAAATGTTTGGTTTATAATAGAGTTATGGGAAATATGATTAAAGTACAAAAAGGAACAAAAGACATACTACCGCAAGAGATGAGCTTGTGGCATAAAATGGAAGAGAACGCTCTACGTATATTTTCAAATGCAGGTTATCAAGAATTGAGAACGCCTATATTTGAAGCAACCGAACTCTTTGCACGCGGAGTCGGCGATACAACCGATATCGTAAACAAAGAAATGTACACTTTTGAAAAGAGCGAAAGAAGCCTAACTCTTCGTCCCGAAAACACTGCAGGTGTTGTTCGATCATTTATTGAAAACGGTATGCACAGATTATCAGCTCCCATAAAACTATGGTACAAAGGTCCGATGTTCAGATACGAACGACCTCAAGCAGGAAGACAAAGACAGTTTCATCAGGTCGGCGTGGAAATGTTCGGTATAAAAGACGCAACAGCTGACGCTGAAGTTATAGAATTAGCTGTTTCTTACCTCAAATCATTAGGTCTGAATGACCTTGAAGTAGAAATCAATTCATTAGGCTGCCCTGCTTGCAGAGAAGAGTTTAAAAACAAGCTTAAAGAGGTATTAAAACCTTACTACAACGAGCTTTGTGAAGACTGCAAAAACAGATACGAAAAGAATCCGCTAAGACTTCTTGATTGTAAAGTAGAAGACTGCAAAAAGATATTCGAAAAACCTGAAATTCAAGCTGTTATTCAAGGCGAATTCATCTGTGAAGAATGCTCAGAACACTTTGAGCAACTAAAATCGTATCTTGATGCGCTAAATATTAAATACAATGTTAACAAGCTTCTTGTAAGAGGTCTTGACTACTATAACAGAACCGTTTTTGAAATAAAATCTAACAACTTAGGTTCACAAAACGCAGTCTGCGGCGGTGGTCGCTATGATAGCCTTGTTAAAAACCTTGGCGGCGAAGATACTCCCGCAATCGGCTTTGCTATGGGTATGGAACGATTATATTCGCTTATGCAAAAAACAGAACCTGAAAAACTTAGCGGTTACATAGTTTCTTCTGATAAAACAGAATCTCTTAAATTAGCTAAAAGACTTAGAGATAACAACAAATCCATAGATTTTGACTTTACAGGTAAAAAATTTGCAAAACAAATGGAAAAAGCAGCTAAAGTTGCGAAATACGCAATAATCCTCGGAGAAGATGAAATCAAATCAGGTTATATCTCATTAAAGAATCTTGAGACATCAGAACAAACAAAAACGACATTCGAAGAGTTATTAAACATTTTATAATGTTTTATGTATATAGTTTACAAGCCCTTTATAAATCCCAACAGCAGATTTATGAGCAAAGAATTTTGATTTATAGACAGGCACATCTTTAGGATTCACAAGATACGCTAATTCTACTAGCACCCCTATATATTCAGTCGGACGAATTACAGCAAAACTTGCTTGAGAGGCACCATTATTCTGTGTATCCAACTCTTTTGAGATTTCGTTTGCAAGCTCAGAAGCCAGATTCTTTGCAACAGGATTATAATAAAAAAACAATTGTGCCGGTGTTCAAGGCAGGGTTTGAAGAAATAGGAACAGCATTCAAATGAATGCTTATAAAAATTAACGCGTCTTTATCTTTTGCAAAATCTACCCTCTTTTGTAAACTGACAAACTCATCCTTTTGTCTTGTCATATAAACATCAAAGTTGTTATATTCCAATATACGTTTTAATTTATTTGCTACATCTAAATTAATATATTTTTCTTTATGTCCCAAACATCCGACAGCACCAATCTCGCTACCACCGTGACCTGCATCAATAACAACTTTCACATTTTTATTAGAATAATTTGATTTTGTTATTGGAGAATTTTTTATAACTAAATCAATAACACCCTCGTTCATTTTTAAAGAATATCTACCAAATTTGCCTAACTGAAAATCCTTTGAAGCTATTTCACCAATCCTGCTTAGATTATAAACGGATAAGGTCACTTTAGAGCCGTCACTTACCAATGAATACGGAGTATTATTTGTCACCTTTACTGTATAAAGTTCTTCATTCGTTTTGTCTTTGCTTGATAAAACAATCGTATTAGGAGCATAAGCCTCCTCCTCAGTTAATTTAGATATATCAGATGTTTTAACCCAACCATACAAGTCTTTTGCAAGATAAACCCTAGAGAATTGGTTTTGAACACCGTCAACAAATATTTTAGTATCTTTAGGTAAATAACCTAATCTATTCATACCGGCATCTACAGGCGTATTTCTCAAAACAACATCATTTTTTGTTGTAATAAAATAGGTTGGTTCATCTTCAATGAATTCGTTAGCATACTTTACCTTTTTGCTTGTGTCTTTAACTATCGAATACTTTATGGTTTCAACATTGCCAAACAAATCTTTTCGCGTAACCGCAAAAATATTTTCACCGTCTTTTAATTGCGTAAAGTAACTAAAAGCTCTTGATTTAGACGGAGTAATCAGAACGTCATTGATATAAACCTTCTCTATTCTATCAATTTTACCGGTAAAAAATATTGCATCCTCATCAACTACAATATCTTGCGAAGTCGGATGTGTAATAACAAGCGCCTTTGCACACGGTGAAATAAACATTATCAAAAACAAAAGTAATAAAATCTTTTTCATAATACAACCTAGAATAACGGTGTTCTATTGATCTTAATTTCTCTACAGGTACCTTTTCCCTTAGTAACGAATCTTGCACGCTGGTCGAACTTTGATGAATAAGCATAAATCTCATTAAGCGTAATTTCGTGTGTATATCTGTTATAGACAAGCTGAGTATCTACAACATCCGCAAAGCTCTGAGCGCGTTTAGAAAACGTTATCTGTGATTTTGTAAAACTCTGAACATCAAGCGGCAGGTTATTCGCATCATATACGCCTTCTAAAAGGGTATCTATAATAAAATACCTGTCAATCACATACGAACGGAGAACCTCATCTGAAAACATTCTTACTGCAGTAATCTTTATCTTACACGCAAGTACATACTGCTCTGCTTTCACAGAAGAAAACACAGATAAAAACATCAAACAAAATATTAATGAGATTAGTTTTTTCATTTTTACTTCATAAGTTCGCCGACAGCTTTGTAAACAGCCATACGTTTTGCAGCATCTGATTCAGCTTGAGCGTATAACAATTCCGCTGCTTCAGGATTAGTTTTCATCAATGATTTATAACGACCCTCGCTTCTGATAAAGTCCTGATAGCTTTCTTTAGGATCTTTAGCGTCCCAGCTGAACGGTTGTTCAAGCTCAGGATTGTATCTATAAAGCGGGAAGTAGCCAGCTTCAACAGCACGTTTTTGCTCAGTTTGGGTTTTACTCATATCAATACCGTGCGCAATACAAGGTGCATACGCAAAGATTATAGAAGGTCCGTTATAAGCTTCTGCTTCTTGGAACGCTTTAAGCGTTTGCATTCTGTCTGCACCCAGTGAAACTGATGCAACATATACATATCCGTATGACATACTCATCAAGCCCATATTTTTCTTATAGGTTCTCTTACCGCCTGTCGCAAACTTCGCAACAGCTCCAGTCGGAGTAGATTTAGAAGCCTGACCGCCTGTATTAGAATAAACTTCCGTATCAAGAACAAGAATATTAACATTCTTACCTTGAGCAATAACGTGGTCGATACCACCGTAACCGATATCGTTTGCCCAACCGTCACCGCCGATTATCCAGACAGACTTATCTGTGAAATAATCTTGCAACTCTCTAACCTTAGCCAAATCAGCACACTCAACATCAGCATATTTTGCAAGAACTTCTTTTGCTTTTTCCTGAGCAGCCAAAGCTTCATCAGTCTTCGAATTGTCAAAATGAGAAATAGCAGTCTCTAACGCTTCTTTCAAATCAAGCGGAGTTTTTTCGTTCTCAACAACTCTGTTAACATAAGTTTTAAGAGTATCTCTGTTCTTATCAACAGCCAATCTCATACCATAACCAAATTCAGCGTTGTCTTCAAACAATGAATTAGCCCACGCAGGACCTCTGCCTTCTTTGGTCTTTGTATAAGGAATCGTAGGGAATGTACCCGAATAAATCGAAGAACAGCCCGTAGCGTTAGCAATAATAGCATTTTCACCGTATAACTGAGAAACGAGTTTTACATAAGGTGTTTCACCACAACCCGCACAAGCACCGGAGAACTCAAACAATGGTTTTCTCAACATAGCGCCCTTAATATTTTTCGTAGTATTCTTACCCATAACGTTATCAGGCAAGCTTTCAAAGAATTTTTCATTCTCAAGTTCACAAGCATCAATTTCTTGTTCCAAAGTAGACCACGTAAGAGCAGCTTTTTCAGGATTTTTAGACATCGGACACTGGTCCACACAAACGCCGCAACCTGTACAGTCTTCACAATAAACCTGAACCTTAAACTTTTCACCCTCTAAATTAGGCTTAGCGTCAATCATCTTAAATGATTCAGGTGCATTAGCCAAGCTTTCAGGTTTAGCAAGCTTAGTTCTGATGGCAGCGTGAGGACAAGCAGAAGCACAAATACCGCATTGAATACAGTTTTCAGGATTCCACTTAGGAACACGAGGAGCTATACCGCGTTTCTCAAGACAAGCTGTACCAGTTGGAATAACACCGTCAACTGACATTGCAGAAACCGGTATTTCATCACCTTTTAATCTCATAGAAGGTTCAATAACTCGTTTTGCAAATTCATCAGCATCAGTAGGTAAGATTTCTACATCATCAATACAACCAACACCGTCAAGAGTAGCAGGAACTTCAACTTCCTTACAAGCATCAACAGCAGCATCAATCAATGCTAAGTTCATATTAACAACATCATCACCTTTTTTCTTAAAGGTTTTGATAGTCATATCTCGCATACCTTCATAAGCTTGTTCAAACGGAACGATGCCCGATACCTTAAAGAAGGCAACCATCATTACTGTATTAGCACCCTTACCTCTTAAACCTGGCTGCTGTTTAACAAGTTCTTCTGCGTTAACATTATAGAATTTTATCTTCTTTTCAATAATAGTTCTTTGTAAATCTCTTGTTAAATGATGAAAAGCTTCTTCTCTTGAATAAGGTGAATTCAAAAGGAATGCACCACCCTCTTTAATACCTTTCAACAAATCGTATCTGCCGATATAAGAATCCGCAGAACAAGATACAAAATCGGGTGCCGTAATCAAATACGTAGATTTAATCGGTTCATCACCGAATCTCAAGTGAGAAACAGTAACCCCAAATGATTTTTTAGAATCATACGCAAAATAAGCCTGCGCGTCCTTATCAGTATATTGACCGATAATCTTGATAGAGTTCTTGTTAGCACCAACAGTACCGTCAGAACCCAATCCCCAGAACATACAGTTTGTTGTTCCTTCAGGCTCAGTTACAATGTGTTCTTCAACTTTTAATGATTTATGAGTAACATCGTCGTCTATACCAACGGTAAACCCGTGGAATCCGTTGTTTTCTAAGTGTTTATAAACAGAAAGAACCATTGACGGAGTAAACTCTTTTGAAGACAATCCGTAACGACCGCCAATAACATTAATATCTTTCTTTGTACCGCTAAGAGCAGCAACAACGTCAAGATATAAAGGTTCACCAATAGATCCCGGTTCTTTTGTTCTGTCTAAAACTGCAATACGTTGAACAGATTCAGGTAATGTTTGATTAAATCTTTCAACATCAAACGGTCTATATAAACGAACCTTTACAAGACCATACTTTGTACCGCGTTTAGAGTTCAAGTAGTTAATAGTTTCTTCAATAGTTTCACAACCGGAACCGATTGCTACAATTACATCTGTAGCATCAGGAGCACCGACATAATCAAACGGATGATACTGACGTCCTGTAACCTTAGCTACTTTATCCATATACTCTTGAACAATATCAGGAACAGCGTCATAGTACTTATTAACAGTTTCTCTACCTTGAAAATAAACATCAGTATTCTGAGCACCAACTTTACATACAGGAGCTTCCGGACGTAACGCTCTTTTTCTGAACTCTTCTATATATTTTGGTTCAATCAATCCTCTAATATCATCATAAGAGATTTCTTCAATTTTATGAATTTCGTGAGAAGTTCTAAACCCGTCAAAGAATTGCAAGAAAGGAACTTTAGCTTTATAAGTTGCAAGGTGCGCAATTAAAGCCATATCCATTTCTTCTTGAACAGAGTTTGCAGCTAGCATTGCAAAACCTGTGTTACGGCAACCCATAACGTCAGTATGGTCGCCAAAGATAGCTAAAGATTGAGCTGCCAAAGCACGTGCTGCAACGTGGAATACTGTAGGAAGCATTTCACCTGCAATCTTATGCATAACAGGTATCATCAATAACAAACCTTGAGAAGCCGTATATGTTGAAGTCAATGAACCGGCAGCTAATGAACCGTGAACGGCACCTGCTGCACCTGCTTCAGATTGCATTTCGGCAACGCTTACTTCTTTACCCCAAATATTTTCTTTATGCTGTGATGCCCACTCATCAATCCATTCACCCATTGTTGAAGACGGTGTGATAGGATAAATCGCTGACACTTCACTCAATGCATACGCTATATGTGCTGCAGCATAATTACCATCTACTGTTATAGTTTTCTTTGACATATAAAACTCCTCCGATAACATTCAATCCTTATTAAAAATGTATCACTAATAAGTGACAAATACAATAGCAAAATGTTAATATTAATTGACTTAAAATAGCCTTTGAAGTATAGTCGAGGAATGAAAATAATAATATTTGGTGCAACCGAATTAGGATATCTTATAGCGACAAACTTTTTTGAAGACCACGATATCACAATTATCGACAAAGAAGAAAATTTTACTAATAATTTCAATAAACTTGATATAAGTTTCATCGGCGGAAATGCGTCTAACATCAATGTTTTAGAAAAAGCAGAAATCAAAGACGCAGACCTGTTTTTAGCATGCTCCGATTACGATGAAGTAAATATCGTTTCATGCCTAACTGCAAAAAGAGTATCAGGGGTAAAAACAATCTGTTTTGTAAGCAAAGAAGAGTACAAATCTTCTCTCGGTCTTTCTAAAGACGGCGATTATCCTTGTGACATTTATATCGATGAAATAATTTGGCCGGAAGAACTATTAACTCAAGATATCTTCCGCATTATTACCGTATCAGAAGCGCTTGATGTAGAAAACTTTGCAAACGATAAAGCAAGACTGTTAGAATACAGAATAAAAGAAAACTCAATCCTGGTTGATAAACGTATCAGAGACTGTGAATTTCCGAAAGAAACCTTGATTGTAGGTATAACAAAAGACGGCATAGTTTCTATCCCAACAGGTAATACGGTCTTAGAAAACAATGATAAAGTCATATTTATGGGCTCTTCCCGTTCATTAGACAAGCTTGCCGGTAGATTCTTTCACGAAAAAGGTGAAACGAAAACCGTTACTATCATAGGCGGCGGTAACGTTGGTAAAATGCTTGCAGAGAACCTTGAAGATGCAAAAATCAAGGTTAAAGTTATCGAAAAGAATTATACCCGCTGCGAAAAGATTTCAGAAGACTTGAAAAACGCGCTTATTATTAACGGTGACGGAACAGATTTGAACCTTTTAAACGAAGAAGAGATTTTTGATAGCGATGTTGTCGTAAGCGTTACAAATAATGACGAAAAGAACCTTCTTTGCTCATTGCTTGCAAAACAATTGGGGGTAAAACGTGTTATTGCAAGAGCAACCAAAAACGCTAATATGGCATTGTTTGAAAAGGTGGGTATTGATATCGCCGTTTCAACAAAGAATGCTGCCTTGAATGAAGTAAAAAACAATCTTTCAGAAACAAATGTTGATATCGTTGCTACAGTAGAGCAAGGTCAGGGCGAAATTTTGGAATTAAGAACTCCTGAAACCTTTACCGAAACTATGCTTAAAGACCTTAAGTTACCTGCGAAAGCGATTATAAGTATTATTCAACGTAAAAACAAGGTTATTATACCAAAAGGTGACACATTTATTCGAGCAAACGATAACCTTACGATATTCACCACATGCGAAAACTCACCTATTATAAAAGAATACTTTAGGAAAGAACAATGAGACTAAATTATCTTACATACGCATTTGAGATTATCTTAAGACATTTTGGTTTTATTCTATTAACACCTTGTATCTTTTCTGTATATTTTAGGGAATATGATTCTGCTGTTCCGTTTGTTGTAACAGCGTTCATTGCGTTCTTTTTAAGCTTTTTGCTTAAATCAATGATTGGTAAACAACATATCGAAAACATGAACGATATTAAAAAATCAGAAGGGTTGTTTATCGTAACTATGTCGTGGCTTATAGCTGGTTTAATTTCAGCACTGCCGTTTATGTTTTACGGGATGAATATTATCGACGCGTTATTTGAATCCGCATCAGGAATCACAACAACAGGTGCAAGTATATGTACAAGATTTGATTATCCAAAGGCTATTTTCTTCTGGAGAGCTTTAACACAATGGTTAGGCGGTATGGGGATTATAATCTTGTTTATTGCAATTTTACCGCAGTTTGCGGTTGCGGGAAGACAGATGTTCTTCGCAGAATCTCCCGGACCTACAGAAGATAAATTTACTCCAAGAATAAGAAATACAGCGTTTGCTTTATGGAAGATTTATACAAGTTTAACTATTGTACAAGTATTTTTACTAACAATTGCAGGAATGCCTTTATTTGACGCATTTTGCAACAGTTTATCAACGATTTCTGCGGGGGGTTTTTCAACAAACCCTGATAGCACTATGGGATATCATTCAAATTGGATATTCTGGATAATGACAGTGTTTATGCTACTTTCGGGGACAAATTTCAATTTACAGTATAAAGTTTTTTCAAAGAAAGATATCAGAATATTTTTCAAAAGCGAAGAGTTTAGAGTTTATTTGGGAACTTTTTTAACAATATCTTTGCTTGTTGCCGGCTCATTGTTTTTGAACGACAAATATAATATTTGGGAATCACTTACACACTCCATGTATCAGGTAATTTCTTTAATGTCATCTACAGGAAGTACGAGTGCAGATTATAATCAGTGGGATTTTACGACTAAGACTTTGTTGTTTATAACGATGTTTACTGGAGGATGTGCAAGCTCTGCCAGCGGTGGCATAAAGATTGCGCGTTGGATATTGATATTTAAGATAATGAAAAACGAGGTTAAGAAGATATTACACCCGAATGCTGTAATCAATATAAAAATGGATAACATTGTTATCTCTCGTGAAATACTGTCACAGACTGTGATGTTTATATGTTTTTATATGACAATTGTAGCGTTATCGGTGATTGTTGTATCAATCCATGAGCATAACGTTGTTGTGGGGATTACTAGCAGTATAGCTTCTATTGGGAATATTGGTCCTGCGTTTGGAACAATTGTTGGACCGACGGGCAGTTATGAGACATTACATCCGTTGTCAAAACTTATATTGATACTTGATATGTATATTGGCAGGTTGGAATTGATACCGTTTTTAGTGATGTTAGAACCTGAATTCTGGAATTTTAGAAAATAAGCAATAAAAAGGCGGGTGTTACCCGCTTAAAAATCTACCCTGGATGCGATTCGAACGCATGACCTACCGCTTAGAAGGCGGTTGCTCTATCCAGCTGAGCTACCAGGGCACCCATTACTTCTACAGAATACCATATAAAACATCTTTTGCAAGCACTTTTTTATTAAAATTTGTATTTAATTTTCATTTATAATATAATACTCCCTATGAAAAGATTCATTCTATTATTTTTAACAGTTTTCTCATTTATCATAGCTCCCGCAATAGCAGATGAGCTTCCTATCCGTGAAAAATTTGAACAATCAAAAGCTACCTACAGTAACAAATACTCAGTAGTTAAATTCTTTCAGGATCAGGTAAATTACGCAAACGACAGGAACCTAAAATCGTTCATAAACCTTTACTCTGCTGAATACGTAAACAACGACGGGTTCGACCTTCCACTCTCAAAAACAATTCTCGAAAATCTATGGAAAGAAAGAACAGAAATCCGTTACTCTAACACCGTAAACACCGTCTCATTCTACGGTGATATGGCAATCGTTAACGTAACAGAAACAACTACAGCTAAAATAACTGACGAAAATAAACAAAAAGGTACCCTTAAAAGCTGTTCAAATATTACATATAACCTTAAACGTGCAGGTAAATCATGGGTTATAACATCCGAAAATATAATAACAGAAGAAATAAATATGCTCTGGGGCGATGCAAAATGCGTTGCTATGTTTATGGAAGCACCTCAAACTGTTGCCGCTAACTCAGAATACAGCGCAAAACTCTACATAGCACCACCTACAGGAATTCTTGCCATAGGCTCTATCACCGCTGAAAAGATAACCTATCCGCAATCAACCCAACAAGAAGCCTATAGGAAATTTGCACCCGACTACTCTCTTGAACGATTACTAATTGCAAACTCTGATAACACAAACGAATATGCTGTAGCTAAAATAATGTTCACACAATCTAATTCAAGAAATAGTAATATCACCGGTTACGCATGTCTTATAAGAAGAGTTAATGTCGTCCCGACAAACAAATTTATTGAGGTTCCTAAAAACACAAATGAAAATGTCAAAAAATAATAAAATTGTATATTTTATTATTTGCGTTGCAATAACAACGCTATTAGATTTGCACCTCTCTAATTTCATAGTTGAAAACATTCACCTGTTTTCGTTAAATAACAACTTCTTTGATATAACATATTACGAAAATACCGGTGCTGCATTCTCTATATTCCAAAACGATATTGCATTTCTCGTTATAATAGCAATATCCGCCATTTCAACACTAATTTATCTTCTTATAAAACATCTGGAAAAGACATCTCTTCTGACCTGTTTCTTTTTTGCAATGTTAATATCAGGTATAATCTGTAATACATACGAAAGGCTAATTTTCGGGTTCGTAAGAGATTTCTTTAACCTAAAATTTATCAGCTTCCCCGTATTCAACATCTCGGACATATTAATAAATATTAGTGTTCTTGCTATAATGATTATCGTACTAAAATATAACAAGAAAAAATCTCAAAATGACTAAATTTATCGTAGATAACTCTGATGCAAATATAAGAATAGACGCCTATTTAGCAAATATCTTAGACGGAGTTTCACGTTCTAAAATCCAAAACATTATCAAATCACAAAATATACTGATAAACGAAAAAACTTGCAAACCCTCACAAACCCTAAAGCCTGATGACATAATAACGTTTGATGATTCAGTGTTTGAAGAAATAAAGATTGAACCGGAAAACATCCCGCTTGATATAGTGTATGAAAACGAAAACTTTGCAATAATAAACAAACCCTCAGGAATGTTAACCCACCCGACTTCAACTCAAAAGACAGGGACATTAGTTAATGCTCTTCTTTCAAAATATTCAACTCTATCTGATTTAAACGGTCAGTTTAGAAAAGGGATTATACATAGGCTTGATAAAAATACATCAGGCTTACTGTTAATAGCAAAAAACAACACCGCTCACGAAAAACTGGCACAAATGATTAAAGACAGAACAATCGAAAAACGTTATAGAGCAATCGTAAAAGGTATACTTACAGAGAACCTTACAATAAATGAACCGATAGGAAGGAGCAAATCAAATCCGACTAAAATGGCTGTTGTATCAGACGGCAAACCCAGCCTCACAGAAATTTCTATAATAAAAGCCTTTGATAGTGCAACCTATATCGACGTAAACCTTAAAACAGGACGTACTCACCAGATAAGAGTTCACCTCTCTCACATAGGACACCCTGTTTTTAATGATACCTTATACGGATTCGGAAAACATAAAATTAAAACAGAAGAACAGGTTCTACAATCATACAAACTCAAATTCACCAACCCGTTTGACAACAAACTGATTGACATTGAAATAGAACCTGATGAAAAAATAATAAAAGTACTAAACTACTTAGAAAAAAAGGAGAACTAAAATGAAAAAATTTTTCACATACACATTTCTTTTACTAATAATTGCAGCTTCACTGTATTTTGCCTACCAGTACTACACAACAATGAATCTTTCTCTAACATCAAACGAAACAAAATTTGCTTTGATGACATTCATATCAGGATTGTCTCTGGCTCTATTATTAAGTGAGTTCATGATAAACAAAATCCAAACTGCCCTAACTGCATATAAAAGAGAGCTTGAAAAAGAATCAATCGGAAGCACAGAAAATTCTTCAAAAGTAAAAGTACTTGAATCAAAAATTGCAGTGTTAGAAAAAGCTCTTGAAGACGCATTAAACAAATAAAAAAAATGCCACTCAGACTGAGCGGCAAAAATCGATTTAGTAAGATTAGGTAAGTTAAGTAAAACTTGATTATAAACCTTCTGCGTAATTAAAGTCGTTCTTAATATTTTCAGATAACATGGACTTGAATGAATCCATATAAGAGTTAATTTCTTGTAATTCAACAGACAACGTAGTGATTTGGTTATCAAGTGTACCTTCCCACGTTGTTAAGTCTTCGATTTGCGCATCATAATAGCAATCGATATAAGTAACTTCCTCCGTATACTCAGGAATTTGTGTATAATCCACATAAGTATACGTAGAATCTTTGTAAGACATTGAAAAAATGTTTTTACATTCAGTACGCAAAGCAGAGTACTTAGCATTCTTCCAATCTGCTAAGTCAGCGGTTTCTGCAGACACAGTTGTCTTAGAGTTTTGAAACTGTGTAACCTGCAGATTGATTTGGTTTCTGCGGGCAACATACGATAACAGTGTCTCATTTAATGTAGCTTCTGCCATTACTCTCTTACCTTACGGATTAAATCTTACACTTATATAAAGTTTTTCAAATTGGCATGATTTCAAGCGTTAATTATTTTGTTACAATTGTTTACAAAATGGTTAAAATCTAATTATATTCTGATAAAATGGTTATATAGCTTGGGAGTTACTGCATTAGAAATAGTGTTAACAAATGTAAACATCTAGCAAAATTTTTAGCAAAAAAATACGTGTTAAAAATTTTATATTAATAGGTAAGTTATATTTCGGAGTTAAGTTATACATGTCTGTTGGTGTTTTAAAATCAAGAACAAATACACAAGTTCCATACACAGTAAAAAGGGATGAAATCCAAATAAAAGATGAATCTACCCCTAAGAAAAGTACTATTGGGAACAAACTTCGTGCATCTTACCAAAAAACGACGAGTGCTTTTACTGAATATCCTGCAAAGGGCTTAAAAGGTAGCAAAAAAGCGACTTTTTATGAATTTTTGAATATGGGAGCTGTACCTTATATTGTAGGTAGTGCAACATTTATGGCTTTATTTGCCGGTGTTAACAAGAAATTTAACTTATTCTCTGCTAAATCAGCAGGACCTAAAAAATTGGCTCTTGGCGTTGTATTATTTGGCGTAGCTAAGAGTTTATCAAAGTATTTGATTTCAACTCCTGTAAAAATGGCTACAGGTATTGATACAGAAATGGGTTATGAAAGACACATTTATACCCCTAAAAAAGATGATATTCCGCCTGAATTCCAAATAGATGAATACGAACAACATAAAGTAATGGAAAGTCACGACTTCCCAAGATATGACATGCTTTATGGTGAAAAACACAAAGATAAAAACGGTAATCCATTACCTCACAACTATTTCTATGACAAAATTGCAAAGAAAAACGGATTAGGTGAAAATCTTCCTGCTTCTGATACGGAAGTAAAACCTATTATCAAAGACGTTATTTCACGTTCTAATACAGCAAAAAGTATTTCTTCATATCTTTGGGCAGCAGCAGGTGTTGCATTAGCTGCTCAAGACTCATGGTCAAACTTCTTTAGAGCAACTTCAAAAGCAAGCTGGGAAAAATTCAAACCGGCTGCTGATTCAAATGTTGTTCAAAATGTCGTAGGAAGAGTTGTCAACACTTCTAAAAACATTGGCAGAATCGCAGGAAGCTTTGGTCGTAACCTTGTAAACGCAACAAAAGAATTATATCACGGACCGGAAGGAGCTAAAGGATTTGGTAAAAATGCCGGTAAATTCCTTTTAGGTGCAGCTGTTTTATCTTCTATACTGGGCGCTGCTAACACCATTTATGGTGCTAAAAACGCTGTCGGTCAAAATAAAAACGTGTTTGATAAAAAAGAAAAGGTTACGGTGCAATAAACTATGGGCAATTTAATTCACAATTATCTTCAAAACAATCAAACTCCTGTTCAAACTCAACGTGACGTTAGAACAACAAAACCGTCATTCAATGTTCCAAGCGTTGATTCTACTATTGATTCTTTTGACAGAGAAACTGACAAACTTATCAAACCGCTTGACGGAAAAGGTCATTTGGTTAGTGACAGCCCATTACACGCACCAAAAGAATTTTTAAGAGATACTGTTTACACCACAAAAGCTTTAGCTGACGGTGTAAGAGGTAAAGCTAACGACCACCAGTTAGGTAAATTAAACGATTTAGGTCTTAAAATCGGCGGCGTTGCTATCGCTACTTATCTTATGACAAGAAAATCTACTCCAAAAGCTAAATTAATGGAATTTGTTGGCTTTGGAGCATTCTTAGCATCTATGAAGTTGTGGCCTAAAGTTGCATTAGAACTTCCTGCAAGATTAGTACACGGTTTCAACTACAGAAAACAATATATTGATGATCAAGGCAGAAAGAAAGAAGTTGGTTTAGACCCTAACTATATGCCGTTTGATTTATACAGAGGCGATAAGAAAAGCGAAAACTTAGACGTAATTGGTGACAGATTAGGTATTAGAAAAGACCTTGTAAACAGACAAGAAGCAACAAAAGAACAAATGAGAAAAATCTCTGTTCAAAACAATACTCTCTGGATGTTAACAGCTGGTATTGCAACACCTATTATGACTGCTTTAGCTTGTAACAAGGCTGAACAATACATCACACCTATTGCAGAAAAACATTCAAATAAAAAAGTTAACGCTTCTATTGAAAATGTAACCAAATACTTAAACGGTGAAATCTCAGGAGCAGATGTTGCAAAATACGAAGAAAGAACTCTCGGTATACATCCTAACAAAGAAACAGCAACAGAAACTCTTATCAAGACATTAAAAGGTAAAACCTTATCAAACGAACAAATTAACGAATTAGCTGATTCATTAGCATCAGGTTTCAACGCAGATATGAAAGATGCTGCTAATCAAGATATCAGAAACATCATTGGCGGCGAAAGATATATCACTAATAATTCAACAGCTAAAGGTTTAGCTAACGAAATTCACTCAGTAATCGCAGCCGGTGACGCCGGTATAGCACAAAAAATTGCACCTGAGCAAATAGAAAAAGCTGTAGCTCAAGGTACAATCAGAGGTGCTGTTAGAAATATGTTAACATCAGTTGGTGTTGATATCTTAGATACTGTTCCAAGAGGTGATAACCACGGTAGAAATGAACTTTTGAACTCTGTTTCAACAAACTTCAAATGCAAAGATGTTGCAGGTTATGACTTCTTCCAAGTTACTCCTGAAACTCAAAACATGAGTGAAGTTGAAAGATTAACTCATAACATTAAGTCTATTGTAATGAAGGTAAACAACTCTAATCCTGCAGAAGATTTTGTTCCAAAAATGTCTGCATTAGAAAATATGGATAGAGGTATCAAATCTCAAATCGATAAACGACTAGAATCACAAGCAAGAGCCATTGCAGAACAGTTCTACGAAGGAACTTTAGCAATCGGTGAAGGAAGACAAGATTATATCTCAAGCGCTGTTTCAGATTTATTCAAGAAAGAAGCACCAAAAACAGCTAAATCTAAAACAATCTTCCACAGCATTAAATCAGCTATAAGCTCTCACTTCGGTAAAAAACAAGGATTTGTTTTAAGTGAAGAAGCTGCTGATACTATAACTCAAGCTTCACGTTCTATCCACAGATACAACGCTGTTGACAGAATTCTTTCTGACGGTGTTCACTTCAAGGTTGAAAAAGCTAACGAAACTCTCGTAGCTAACAACTGGGAACAAGTTTCAAATACCTTATTCAAAGAATTGAATATTACTGAAAAAGATTTGAAAATTGCAAGCAAAAACAAAGATTTAGCACACGAATTGTTTGCAAAAAGACTTGAAACAGTTTGTTCAAATCCTGACAGCTATAAAAAATTGATTACAAACCTTGCTAATACTATGGTACAATTAGATGAGAAGATGGATCTTCCAAATTCTGAAGGTACCGGAAGTATTATGAGCAAGCTTGAATCAGGTATTGATAAGAACTGCAGAAGAACAGGTGATTCTTTAAGAGATTTAAGATTCTCTGAAATGCGTAAAACATTAGTTTCATCTGAACACGAAGCAACAGGTATCAATATAGGTTCTATACTTAACGCTAAGACTGAACGTTTACACTCAAGAATCAACGGTGTACAAAGTTCATATATGAGACTTATTCAAACTTGTGAATTCTTCCACAGATCAAGCGGTTATGAACAAGCTATTGCAGAATTAAACGCTGACGGTGCTAACTTCGGCGAAATCGCAAGAAAAATGGGATTAGAACTCCCTGCTGAAAACCACAAAGGATTCTTAAACGATAAAATCGCAGAAAGATTCGGTATGGATAAAGACCCAGAAGTTAGCAAAGAAATTATCGCAAGAGGTAAGAAACTATTATTAAAAGCTCATACTAACCAGTACTATAACAAAATGGGTACAGTAAACAACCCTAACTTCTTCGGAAAATTGATGAGATCAATCTTTAGACCGGGCAATACTAACGGAGCCTGGGATCAAGGTTGGAGCGAAGCTACAGCAAATACATTCGATGTTCTAAACTCAGAAGTAAAATCTTCACAAGGCGGAACTCCTGTAAGAGTATTTGAAGGTGTAAAAGGTTTCGGACAAAAACTAAAAGAACACATGAACCAATCTTTCAATACATTATCTTCAATAGTAAGAAAAGTATACGAAGGACATGAATCATTGACAATTCACGGAACAGGTGCTTCAGCTAAGGGCGGAAGAGCATCAGCTATCTTCGATTTAGTTGGCAAATCACCTTCTGAATTCTTCTTTGACTCAGCAAAACAAAAATATAATACAGGCAAATGGATGAAGACATTCAAACCGATTTTGGCAGCAACTTTCATCGGTACTGTAGGAGCACAATTCCTTTTTGGAAAGAAAGATGCAGACATTAAAGCGTAGGGAAATTACAAATGACATCAATTAATAATAACAATAATTTAATATCTATCAAATTAAATCAACTTAATAACAATCCAAAAGTTGAGCAACCGGCAGCTGAACAAAAACAGACACCTTCAAATTCAGGTTTGATAGATAAATATTTGGACAATCAGGCAAAAATCAATCAGCCTGCTGTTACAAGAGTCTCAGGGAAAGGTTCTGCTCCTGAAAACTACAAAAACAACCTACGTTCAATGTTTACAAACAACGAATCTGTTATGTTAGCGATTGTTCCGAGAATATTCAACGCAGTAGACAAAAACGGTGACGAACTAATCAAAAGAAAAGACGGTGAAAAACCAAGTACATTCTTAGATTGTATAGACAGATTAGATGAAGTTAAGGCACAAGGTTTTAACACATTACACTTGTTACCTATCCACCCGACAGGGAAGACACACGCTATGGGTACTGCAGGTTCATTGTATTCACCGCTCAAGTTTATTGAAGATGACGGTCAGTTAGCAATCGATCCTGATTTGGTTGATAAAAACGACCCTCGTTCTCCGCAAGAACAGATGAAAGCGTTCATCAACGAATGTCACAAACGTGATATCAAAGTTATGTTAGACTTACCAAGCTGCGCTTCTGTAGACTTATTTAATGCTCACCCTGAACTTATGGCAATCGACAAAAAAGGCGAAGCAAAGACCCCTGAAGGCTGGCAAGATATCAGAATGTTTGACCCTTGGGAAGACGAATCAAAAAGAACATTAAACAAAGCTTTATTAGATATGCACATCAAGTATTTCGATTCTTGTATTGATTTAGGTATAGACGGTATCAGATCAGACGTAGCAAGAGCGAAACCTACTGAATTCTGGGATATTGTAATCGGTCATGCAAGAAAAAGAGACCCTGAATTTGCTATGTTAGGTGAAGCGTATACTTATGAATGTGCATCTCCGCAAAAGAACATGCCTTATGACAGACCGGAAGACTCTTTAAGATGCGGTTTTGATGCAATTTACGGACAACACCATATCTTCCACGAATTGCAAAACTCAACTGAAGCAAAGAATTATATCTTTGAAATGTTAGATATGTCTGATAGGTTACCAAAAGGTAAGACATTGATTGGTTCATTCATGACACACGATGACGAGACATTGATGAACCACGGCGGACCTGATTTCTGTAATCTGGTATCAATTGTTCAATCAACTATACCTATGTGTAATCCGTATGTATTGGACGGTTTCCAATCTGGTGACTGGTATAATTATTCATACTCTAAAAAACATTCTGATGAGACTGTTACAGACAATACAGAGTTAGAAACTCACCCGTTCAAGATGGATATCTTCAACTTATCAAGAAAACCGGGCGGTCAAAACCCTGAGATTGGTAAAGTTATGACATCTGCTTTCAAGATGAGAAGTGAACATAAAGACATTTTGACAAAGGGTGACTTTATTGACCTGAAAAAATCTCAGGATAAAAACGATCAAGTGTGGGCTTACGCAAGACATTACAACGGAAAGACATTACTTGTTGTTGCTAATATGAACAAGAACAGAAACTCTTCTGCTGTTATCAGTGTACCTACATTAAAGAAAGATCAAGAGTTGAAGAACTTAGTTGATAACTACGGTCAACCAAGTAAGTTCCAGGTAGCAGAGAACGAACTCAGATTGGAACTCGGACCATCAAGAGCACACGTATTTGAGATTGATACACCTGATATTGAAAAATATTGTTTAGGCGGTCAAATCCACAAACAAAACTTGTAACAAAAAAAAGACCTCAATAGAGGTCTTTTTTTTAATTTAGGCCCGGTGGGATTCGAACCCACGACCAAAAGATTAAGAGTCTTCTGCGCTACCACTGCGCCACGAGCCTTCATTGCATAACTAAATTATTTCACAAACAATTTTTTTAGTCAATCACTCTTGAATTTAGCATAAACTTATTCTTTTGGTAGCTGATTAGTCCTTCTTTTTGTAATTTTGATAGTTCAAAACACATAGCAGAACGGTCTATATTCAAATAGTCCGCTAAATCCTGGCGGTTAAACCCTACCTCAAATACATTACTCTTATTCTTCTGCGCCTCATTTGATAAATACGTCAATAACTTGTCTCTAATACTCTTCTGAGACACATTCTCTATCTTCTGTATCAATTCAATGTTCTCTTTTGACAAAATTTCAAACATGTTGTTAATCAACACCCTATGTCTTGTACATGCGTTCTGACACATAGAAGTACACTTTTCATAACTCAAAACCAGAAGCTTTGTCTTCTTAGCAGCCACAGCATCCACATTCGAAACATTCTTCGCTGCAACAAACGCCAATGCAATATTCTCATTAGGGTTAACCCTTGAAACAATAATCCGTCTACCCCAAAAGGAATCTTTCTCAATATTAACGCAACCCTCTAACACCATATACAAATTCAAAACCCGCTCACCCCGACGAATAATAACCTCGCCGGAATCATAAGTCCTTACCCTTGCCCGAAAACACTCCAATATCCCTCTTAACTCTTCATCACTAATCCCGTAAAACAACGACGAATTCTTAACCTGATTATAATATTTATCCATTTTTTATTCCTTTTTTAAAATTTTGTTGTAAAAACAACAGACACGTTGTAAAAACAATTGTATACTAAAAGTATAAAGAAAGCAAAGGAGAATTTAAAATGAATACAACACAACAAGAAGAAAATTTAATTAACTTATTAGACGGATATGTAGAAAAAGGCGGACACCACTTGAACGTTAACGTTTTCAACAGAGAAACATTGTTAGATGCTCAAGCACACCCTGAAAAATATCCGCAATTAACAGTACGTGTATCAGGCTATGCCGTAAACTTCATCAAGTTGACAAAAGAACAACAAGATGATGTTATCTCAAGAACATTCCACAACGCAATATAATCGCAACTAAATAATATACAGCGACCCGTTATAAAAGGGTCGTTTTTTTATTTCATTTTCAACTCTAATCAACAATTCAGACCAATCGTTCTCAACAGAACACTGAAACGGTTTTACAGAGTCATACCAAACAACATTATCCCCGCTCAAATCAAACCACCTGTAATTAGGATACTTATTGAACAGCCCGTAGGTTTTTACACCAAGAGCACCGGCAAGGTTCAAAATAACGTTATCAGAAGAAATAACTAAATCCAAACCAGCAATAGCGTTTGCAGTATCCATAAACGTATCAAAATCCTTACCCAAATCAATAATATTCAGATTTAGTGCACTTAACTGTTCAGAAGCCTCACCCACCTGCAAAGAATATAACTGTATACCCTCTAAGTTTGCAAGGTTTGAGAACTCTTTCAGCTCGATATCCCGACCATTATAGTTAGCTGACAAATCACCGCTATACGCAATCCCAACCTTCAATTTATCCGTATCAAACTGAACCGGCTCCAACTCTTGCAAGTATTTTGAACTATATGGAATAAAGCACTTATCAACCCCCAAAGGATATGGTAAATCCATTAACGGCATGTGAACAAAAGGTTTTGAGCCGATATATCCAAGCGCAGATTTTACATCTTCAAAAACCTGTATATCCTCAGTAATAATCGAATTTTTGAATAACTCAATCAAACTTTTTTGCAAAACCAAAACAGTTTCTTTTGAATATTGCTTAATAAGCGGCAAAAACCTGCCAAACATAATAGAATCGCCAAAACCTTCTTCATAATGAACTAAAAGCACTTTGTCCGAAATATCGTCTTTATAGTTCCATTTTGTCGAAAGCCCCAAAACTTCTTTCGGGTAACCAACAGGATAGTTTTCTAAATCAAAGCGCTCAGCAAAATAAGAACATCCTTTTTGGATATTACCCCAGCTAAACTCATACAACCCGTAATTAAGCGCATGTCTCGGGGTATGAGCAAGCTCTATTAACTTTGGATAAAACTCTTTCACCTTTTTCGTATTATGCATTTTTTCATAAACAGTAAGCAAGCTTTTCACAAAATTGGCATCATCAGGAGCCAAACCGTAAGCTTTTTGAAAATAAAATAACTGCTTCTCTAAAACATCCGGAATATCTAACCTTGAATACAAATGTCCGATTGAATTATATGCAAGTGCATTAGTCTCATCGACCTCAATAAACTTTTCAAAATACTCAATAGCTTTTTCCGGAATATCAAGAGCCGTATAATAAAAGTTTGCCAGAGCGTGATAAGTTGTTCTCTTATTAGAAGACAGCCCCTCATATACATTTACAAGAGCAATCGCTTCTGTCTGTTTATCAAACTTAGCAAGTACATAAGCAAACTTATAAAAATCCGTCGGCAAAAAATTTGTAATATGCAAAAGCACGTAATAAATCAATAACGCGCTCAGCCAGAGGTTCTGATCCCAAACCTCATCCGCCATTGCACGAATGTTTTCTTTATATTCCTGATTGTCAGATTCTGCTATCTTTTGAAGGTTTTCAAACGGGAACTCAAATGGAGCAAAAAACTCTTCCGGATTTTCCTGAGCCAGCAAAGATTCCCAAACTATATCCTCAAGTTTCTGATACACATCATCAGGGATACGTTTTTCAAACGGTTCAATAGAAACTAGCTGACGTCTCTCCATTAAATACTAATCCTTTAACTGAAACACACATTTACTACAATGTGCTTTTGGTTTTAGTACAAGATTGTCTTCCAAATCATACATTTTAGCTATTCGTGTTACCAACAAAGCTCCGCAACGAGGACAGTAGACCTCTTTTGCTCTATGAAGAATTTTCTGCTTTATAGAGGCAATAACGTCATCACCGATAACAATATCTTGGTAACCTCGCTCCAGTTTCAACAAATCATCAGGTTCACACTTCAATGCTTTTGCAAGTTTCTGACGTACTGTAACCGACAAAAACAAGTCCTTACCGGATTCGATATCTTCTATAACCGATAATTTCACATTCGATTTCATGGCAAGCCCTTTTGCAGACATACCTAAATCATCTCTTGTTTTTTGTATAAACGATGCTAATGTATCCATTTTAGACTCTATCTAATAAATAAATTTTGTATTCAGCAGGCATCAATTTACCGATTGTTAATTCAGATAACGGTGATTGAAGAGATTCTTCAACAAAGTCTTCACCATTAAACTTAAATTCTGAAACTATCTGATAATCACAAGGTAAGACAATATTCTTATCAAACACCTCAGTACCCTCTCTTAATTCGGTATAAGAGTTGCCGTTTTCTTCTATAACAAACTTTTCTGTAGGAGACATAAAGTTTGCAACAACAAGATATGCTTCTTTTGCTTCAGTTTTAGAAATTTGCCAAGCAACAAACCCGTCATCATCCTGTTTGATAATATGAGCTTCACCTGAGTTGATAATAGAAGAAGACTTAACAAATCTATCGATAGCATCGAATTTTTTGAAGAATTCTTCATCATCATTACGTGTCATAGCTATTTCTGAGCCGATAACAGCTTCAATACCTTTTTGTGTATAAGATTCATCACCGTCAACGTATAAAACAGAACGCTGTGCATTTCTGCCACCCGGTAAGAACTTGTATTTAAACCATTTAAACAATGCGCCTTCTCTGCCTAATTGAGCAGGGTATCTGTCAATAGCTTCAAATTCACCGTCTTGATTGTTATAAGTTTTGAGAATAGACAACGGCATTTTATTAGAATCAAGTTCTGTATTATAATTTGCAAGCATTGTGTTGTCTTCAACAATTGTTTCCGGAGTTTTAAAGCTTTGAGAAACGATATCGTTACCCCACAACAAATCAAATCCCATGTCTTTATGGTATTCTTTGTAGAAATTATCCCATAGCATATATTCTGCAAGAGTAGCAAAATAAAGAATGTTTTCTTTCATCTCAGAATTTAGCTTACCGAGAACCTTACGTGGAGCTCTGTAACTAATTGGAACACCGTCTTTTTCTGAAACTTCATCGACAATATGGTCGATATGGTCAACTCTGAAACCATCAAAGTTAAAGTATTCTTGTAGTTTCTTCATATAGTTTATGAAATAAACAACGACATCGTGGTTTTCTTTACCGTTTTCAAGTTGAACGAAATAGTAAGGAGTTTGGCAATCTAGGTTTGCGTATTCCGTAACATCCTGACCTTTGAAATCAAAGTGTTTAAACATAGGATAAGATGCGCACTCACTCATTCTGTCAAACACAGGTACACCACAAGAACACCAAGCACCACCCGGAGCCGGCCACATACCTTCGTGAATCAGAGCTTGAGTAATCAAACCTTGATTAACAATATCTTGCTCTTCTAATTTTTTAGAAGTACCGACTACCTGAGCAATAATACCCTTAACTTTTTTATGTAACTTATCTTGAATATTCTTTTCTAACATTGAAGCAGACAAGAACTTTTTAGATTCTAACAACTCTTCATCTAATCTGTCATAAATCTCTTTATAGTAATCTGTCAATGTAGCAGAACCCGTTCTCATAGATTGTTTATACATCTCTTTAACAAGATTCAAATCATCGACATTAAGCTCAGAAGAAAGGTCTTGAGCAGCTTTATCAATATACTTGTCTAATTCGTTAACCAAACCGTTGATATCATACCACCTTGCAATATGAGGATTAGCCAGAACTGCCTTAGAGAAACGTCCTGTTTGAGGTAAAACATCATAAATAACAGGGTGCCCTGCCAGTTGAGCAAAATTAATAAAAGTTCTGACCTGTTCTGTAGCATCCGCTTCAGTAAGTTCTGTTAATTTTTCATCAGCCAATACAGCACTTGCATCAGATGAAGATGGCAAATACGCACAACCGAACTCACGCGGATGAAAAGGAATTAAATACATTGTTGTATTAAATATACCCGCATCAAGATTACCTGTAGGTAAAATAGCTAGCTGTCTGAGCCAGTTCATCATTGTACCGGTTTTTTCAGCTGAATTATCACCTAAACCTGCAAGGTTAATTAATTTGATATTATGACCTTCTTTTTGTATCCAGTTAGAATTTGCAACATTGTTTCTCGCTAAAACACTGGGATTTAAAAACTCAAATTCACCGTTATTATATACACCGTTTTGCGCCCATTTTTGTTCAAGAACAAACAAAACTTCTTCGTTAGTAAGCTCATTGTTCGCTTTGTGATATGAATATGGTATATATCCGTATCTATTCATTAAGTCTGACAAATATTCTTTTCTGTCTTGAGAAATATTATCAGTATTATATAAAGACTTTAACGCTTTATACATAGTATTAACAGCTTCTGAACGTCTTGAATCAGTTTTTTTCTTGAATAAAAATTCTAGCATAATCTCTCACTCCTTTTCTTTTATGGTATCATATAAAGTAGTTAATAACAATTGTATTTACAAATTATATAATTAAGTTTTGTAACTATTTTTACACGTGCTGACAAAATAAAAAGTTCAGGGTTATTAACTAACTACATAACAACATTACAAATTTTCAAAGGAGAAAAATATGATAAGCGGAATTTCATTCAAAGGTAGAGAAGAAATGTTAACAGCAGGCATCAAAGAAGGTATAAGCCGTCACAAATTCTTTAAAGGTGATGCACCTAGTGAAATGGTAAAAGAAGCAGCTAAAGAAGTTAAACAATTGAAGAATGCAGCTGTTGAAAGCTATAGAGCAGCTCACCAACCTATTTTGGATAAGCCGATTATATCTAACCCGTTAGCTCAAGACTCTGCTGTATCAGGTGCTAATATCCAATTCTTCGGATAATAACATCTTATATAAAGTTACAAAAAGCTCTCTTAAAGAGAGCTTTTTTGCTATAATAAATATCCAAAGAGGTAATATAAAAAAATATCATTACCTGTAGAATTATAAAAGAGGATATTATGATTTATAACAATGTTTTAGAACTAATCGGAAACACTCCGTTAGTCAAGTATAACGATAATATAGCACTTAAGCTTGAATTCTATAACCCGTCTAATTCTGTGAAAGACAGGGCAAGCTATTCTATGCTCAAAACAGCACAAGATGAAGGATTAATAAATTCAGATACAATCATTATTGAGCCAACAAGTGGCAATACAGGAATAGGTTTAGCGATGTGTTGTGCCGTCTTAGGTTTAAAAATTATCATTGTCATGCCTGAAAACATGTCAGAAGAACGCAAAAAAATCATCAGAGCTTATGGGGCAGAACTTGTTTTAACTCCCACTGCATTAGGAATGAAAGGTGCAGTGGATAAAGCGTTTGAACTAAAAGAAGAATATAAAAACAGCTTTATACCAATGCAGTTTTCAAACCTTGCTAACCCCAAAGCTCACGAAACAGGAACCGCAATCGAAATATTTAAACAAACAAACGGTAATGTAGACATAATATGTGCCGGAATCGGAACCGGCGGAACAGCTATAGGGTTAAAAAACGGTTTCAAAACCCTTAAGCCTGATGTTAAAGTCTACGGAGTAGAGCCGAAAGAAAGCCCGCTGCTAACAGAAGGTCATGCAGGTCCTCATAAAATACAAGGAATAGGTGCAAACTTTGTGACAGATATTTATAAATCAGGTTTACTTGACGGCATAATAGATATTGAAGGAAATATCGCAATACAAGAAGCTCGCAGCCTTGCGCGCACCCACGGGATTCTGTGCGGGATTTCATCAGGGGCAAATATAGCTGCTGCAAAGCAACTGTCAAAAGAGTTCCCCGACAAACAAATAGTCACTGTCATCTGTGATTTTGGAGAAAGATATTTATCAACGGAGTTATTTGAATAAATGAAGCTATTTAAAACACTTAGAAAAATTAAAGACGATATAAAAACAATAAGACAAAATGACCCTGCTGCAACAAGCACATTAGAGATACTCTTCTGCTATCCGGGGTTTCAAGCGCTTATGTCACACAGGTTTGCACATAAACTTAAATCTATGGGGGTTCCATTCCTACCGCGTTACATGTCTTATCTAACAAGAATTATTACAGGGATTGAAATTCACCCCTCAGCCCAAATCGGTGAACGACTGTTCATCGACCACGGAGAAGGTGTCGTAATAGGTGAAACAACAATAATAGGCAATGATGTTCTAATCTATCAACAGGTAACTTTGGGCGGAACAGGTAAAGAAACAGGCAAACGTCACCCAACCATTGGCAACAATGTAATCATAGGTGCAGGAGCAAAGGTTCTCGGAAACATTACCATTGAAGACAATGTTCGAATAGGTGCCGGCTCTGTTGTCATCGATAACGTTCCGGAACACTCAACCGTTGTCGGCATACCGGGTAAAATCGTTCAACAAAAATACTTCAACGATGACGGTGTACTTATGCACAACAGAATCCCTGACCCTATCAGCTGTGAACTAAACAGACAAAAATACGAAATTTTAGAGCTAAAAAGCAGACTTGATAATCTCGATAGTAACAATAATTAATATAAATATTGAACCACTATCTTTTAGTAGTAAAATTATGGTATGAAGAAATTACCGATAGTTGAAATTATATTAGTTATACTTTGCTCAATCCTGTATTTTGCTGCAAATATACAAAGAGTTGCAGTTCCCGGTGCTATATTTGATTTATTACAACACGATTTACATACAACAGCACAATGCGTTACGGACTTAGGCTCATATTTTATGTATATCTATGCAATCAGCCAGCTTGTTATCGGGGTTCTTATTGCTCGTTACGGAGGGTTTAGAGTTGTTACAGTAGGTTCAATACTATTCTTTGTCGGAAGTATCCTATTCCCATTCTCTCAAACACTACCGTTGTTATACTTTAGCAGAGTCCTTGTAGGGTTAGGTTCTGCAACATTTTACCTGGGTATGATAAACGAAACACGAAGAATCGTTCCTAAAAAGAACTTTGGTGTTGTCCTATCACTCATCCTCTTAATCGGATACTTAGGCGGAATCGTAGCTAATGCACCGTTAGTAATTTTGATGAAAAACCTTAACTGGCATATTGCTATATTAGGTTCTGAATCAGCGTCATGGAGAGAAACATTCCTCATAGTTGCAATCGCAACAACTATCATCTCGCTTATATTTATTCTTATAAAATGTATGATACCAAAACGACCTGTCGACAAAACAGTTCATCTCGATTTAGAACTGTTCAAAGCAACATTCCAAAACAAAAGGAATTACAGCCTTTATGCGTTTGCTTGCTTTAACTACGGGCTCTATTACGTTGTACAAACAGTTTGGGGTAAAAAATTCTTAGAAGATTTCTTCTCTATGCCTGAACTCACAGCAGCTATAGTTCTGTCTATAATGGGTGCTCTCTATGCAATTGCAGGTTCAATAATTGCATTTATGAGTAAAGCTGCACTAAACAGAAGAACCGTATTCCTAAAAATCTCAAGCCTTAACACCCTCATAGTATTTATCTCAATACTATTGATTACTTGTTTTAACATCAAATCAACTATAGTCGGATACATCGTAGGATTCTTCTTCTGTACTATATCATTCGGAGCAAGTTTATCACCTCTATTAGTACCGTTATTACACGACTATAACGGTTCAAGAGTCGCCAACACCTCAGTAAGCATAATGACTGCAGGATTCTATTTTGTAGTCGCAATCTTAGGTAACATATCAGGATTCTTCCTAGACAAATTCACACCAATCGGTAGCGCTGTACATTCAAATACATCTTATATCGCTATATTTTCTTTGATGTCAGTTCTTGCAATAATATCATTCATCAATGTTTTCAAAATAGAAGAAAGCCAGAAAACATTACGACTTATCAACCACATCAACTATGTTAAAGAAAAAGAAGAACATTGGCATGACGAATTTGAACACGATTTATATACAAATGTATAGATTTACAAAATTACTAGCAAAAAAATATATTTATATGCATTATTTACTTACATAGTGTAAAGGGTAAGTCATGGATATAAGACAAAGTTCATTAAGCAGTAATTTTAAAGCCGTAAGAATAAGTCCGGCACCGGATAAATGGAACCAAAAAGTACTGAATTCAGTATTAAAATCTAACTTCGTAAGAGATATAGTAAAAGAAGATGCAGCACACGAACGTGATACATTCCTTAGCTTTGCAGAACACTATGACCCCGCATACCCTGATTACACCAGATATAACCACATGTTCTTTAATGTAACAGGGAATAATAAAGATATTACTCTAGGCGCACATTCAACATACAGATACGAATCTGCCCAATTTTTAAGAAGAGCTAAAGAAATTAAAACCGGTTCTAAAAGCCTTGAAAGAGATCTGGCAGCGCAGATTTCAAACTTAGATAGTCCGGAAACCCAAAAAGCTGATGTACCAATCATCAACAGAACTCTTGAAAGTCTTCGTAAACTTGCCGGTGAAATAATAATCGAAAAACCTAGAGACTATGAAAGTTTCAGAAACTAGCCATTCATCAACTTAAGCAGTTTTTGAACCTCTATATCAGCTAACGGTTTTGTCCCACCCAGAGCATTTGCAAATATAACAGATTTTGCATATTCCTCTGCCATTTCAAGCTTGCAATAAGCGTCTTTAATACTTGCTCCGCCTACTATTACCCCGTGGTTTTTCATCAATACAACACTGTAATCTTTAAAGAACTTTGCAGTTTCTTCAACCAGTTCGACAGATGAAGGCATACCATATTCAGCAAGAGGTATACCGCCAAAATAACAAACATTCTCTATCATTACAGGTTCTAATAAATCCTTACCCGCAGCTGCAAACGCACTCAATGCCGTGGAATGAACATGTACTACACAGTTTACGTCAACTCTATTCTTATAAAGCTCTATATGCAACCGTTTTTCACTTGAAGGTTTCTTATCGCCTTTTGTTACATTGCCGTCAAAATCTATCTCAACGAAATCATCTTCCGACAAAAAACCATTCGCCGAACCTGAAGTGGTAATAATTATACTGTCACCGGTTCTTACAGAAATATTACCGGAATATCCTGGTGTGTAATTCCTGTCGTGTAACATTTTACCAAGATGTATTAAATCAGACTTATAATTCATTGGAATCCTTATTGATATCAAAAATAACATCTTCTACAACAGCTCTTTGCAAAACTGTTGCATTTTTAGATTTATCAGAGTTATCACCTACATAGAAAACTGTTTTATCTTCCGGTTTGAACATATCAGGATTCTTAATCTCTAATTTATCATAGTCAATAACAGTACCTTTAGAATCTAAGCCTACAGACACAGTCACATAAGCATTTTCTCTGACAAAGTCATAACCTATATTAAGCTTCATATCATCCGGACCAACACTCACAAAGAACGAACATTCCTGGAACAGCTTGTTATTAGGACTGTCATCGGTCAACGTAACAGATGCCAGCCAAGACAATGTTAAAAGTCTGTGAACCCTGAAGTATTCTCTTAAATACAAGTTTGAATGACCGTATCTATAAGAGTCAAATACAGGTAAAGGTGTTTTATCATGATAACCTGATTGAAAATAACCTAAATCTTGCATCCATCTTTTATACTGAGTATGAAGTCTCGGACCGATTCTACCTACAAACTGGGTATCACCTGTACCATATAAAGCAGAAGACGCTTGTCCAACAATACTAACATCTGCTGCCAGCAAGTTTTCTTTGTCTTTAAACGTCCAGAGTTTTTGTTGAACTTCCATCATATAACGAGTTCTTGTTGTCTCAGTTTCATTACCGCTTAACTGTCTATAATATTTATCACCCTTCGGGTCGCCAAATAAACCAAAACTTGCTTGATGAGTAAACTTCAATGGTAAATCTTTGTATATAAAATCTTCTAATTGATACGATTTGTTATAAATCAAATCAACACCATATTTTGGCATTCTTCGACCCATAAACCAGTTATCCATATAGTCGTTCGCCGCATATTGCAGTTTCAAATTATCGTCAAGCATTTGTTCCCCGCGCAATACAAACTTGTCTTTCGCAGTTGCATAACCAAATTCGGTAGTATTAGTACCTGACATAAATCTTGCAAACCCACCGACACCCAAGTCACCACTTCTGTATGCAATAATAGGTGCTACTTTTAATAATGAACCGAATGGCATTTTAAACGCCCAACCCGGCCCTGCGAAGAAACCTAAGTGTCTGCGCGAAGCTATCTCAGGGAAATCACCGTCTACAAAATCGTGGTTTTTATTAGTATAGAATTTTAACCACGGAAGTGTGAATAATTTCTTTTCACCTTTATAAACCTGAGCCTTGCGAAGTTCTAATGACTCTAATTTTTTATCCGAATTAATAATAATATGTGAAACTTTTATCCTATAACCGCTTTCACCAACAAAATCATCAATAGAAGATGTGTCATCAAGACCTATCATCATTTTTTTCAATTTAGGAGCTTTACCGTGCGGTTCAAGGTTAATAGGTAAACTTGAATCAACTTTTACAGAACCGTTTTCTTGAATAATTTTATCTTGATAAACGTATCCTTTCTCAGCAGAAACACTAACACTTGATAATTTCGATAACGGTTTATCCATTACAGCATTTTCTTTGTTTAAGTCAATGTTAATCGATTCACCGTAAACATCAACGCCTTTCTTTGAAATAACAACATTGCCGGCTGCGATAATATTATTAGATCTCTTATCATAAATCAAATGGTCTGTACTTAAAGTTGCACCTTCTTCAACAAAGGTAACGAGAACATGACCTCTCGCATTAAGAATAGCTTCTTCTGTTACATAATCCATATTATCACAGGTAATGATAATTCTCTCAGGAGCGTCTAAATCCTCTACCCCGCCGAGCTCAAGGTGCTCAATATCATCGTCAGTTGGTATATCTTTGTCTAAATCAGCGTTTTTATTCTTTTCGTGAGATTTCATAGCTTGCTTAATAGCTTTTCTTTTAGCTTTAGCATCTGCACGGGATTGCTTTGTAGCAATCCTTTCTTTAATCTTCAAACGCATTAGTTTAATAATAGGAATTGTACCCGTATAAGATTCTGTATCACCTATTGGCTGCTTAGGTTTAGAAACATCTTCAATAGGAGCACGGAAGAAATTTTCACCTGTAAAATCTGCAGGAATCCCTGAGGCAAAAACAGAGTTATTTACCAGCATAAATATAAATGTAATTATTCCTAATATAAACTTTTTCATTTAATTTTCCTATATATAATTCAACGGGTTACGAGGCTGACCTTTTACACGAACCTCAAAGTGTAAGTGAGGACCGGTACTATAACCTGTAGTACCAACTTTACCCACAATTTGACCCCGAGTAACTTTTTGACCTTGAGAAACATTAATAACACTCAAGTGACCGTAAAGCGTTGTAATCGGCTGACCTCTAACGACACCGTGGTCAATAATAACAACTTTACCATAACCGCCATACCAGCCTGCCATAATAACTTTACCTGTGTTAGAAGCCTTAACGGCACTACCGTAACCTGCTCCAATATCAATACCTGAGTGGAATATTCTTGAATGGAATATCGGGTGAGTTCTATACCCAAACGGTGATGTAATAGGTCCGCCAACAGGTCTTAAGAACCCTGTTGTTACACTAATACCCGCACTGGATGACGTACTTCTGTTTGCAATCATTGATTGTAAACTTGCAGATTGTCTTGCCAGTTCAGCTTCTGAACGTTCATAATAAGCTCTATTTGTCTTTAGCTTATTAATCATTTTCTTGTTATACGCAATGTTATTTTTAATAACATTTTGTTGTTTCAATAATGTCTTTCTTGAATAATCGAGACTGCGTTTCTCTCTTGCAATACATTCTTCAAGTCTTGCAATCTCTTCTGCTTTCTTTTGAGCTTCTTTCATACGCTTATAGTCTTCTCTCATCACGATTTCTTCATAATGGATTCTGTCAATAAACATATTTATATCACTGGAAGTCAACAATAACTCAAAGAAACCTTTTCTTTGAGTTTTATAAATTTGTCTTATCCGACGTTTAATACCGTCATAAATCTGGATGTATTCAACTTCTGCAATACTCTTACGAGCCTTCATCGCATTAAGCTGATTCAACTTACGATTATATTCATTCTGTGTTCGAATCAAAGACGATTGGGTTGTTTCAAGCTTTCTCTGGTTATTATAAAGCTTTCCGTTCTCCATTTTCTCAAGCACACGAAGTTTGTTTGCTTTTGAACGAGCCTCTGCCTGCTGACGTTTCAGGTTCGAAATCGCCTGATTCTTTGTAGCCTGACTAGCATTTTTATATTTATTATAAACATTTGTATTGTTAGCATAGCAAACATCGTGCTTAACAAAACATAAGCACAACAACACTATAACAAATGTTCTAAATAAGTTTTTCATTATTTCACCAATGCAGGTAACAACATTAACCCTACAGTCCACGCTATAAAAGTTAAAGCAATTATTCCTACTATAATCCTTTGATTTCTTCTAAAAAAATCCATGCTATCCCCTCCATTTATTTACATTTTACTATCAAAACCCTTTTAATGCAAACAAGTAACAATTATTTGCAAAATAAACCGAATAACGCTAAAATTAGATATATGAAAAGAGAGTTCCTAAATCCATCAATTGACAGCGAACAATTGATAAATAATCCGAATGGACCTGCCGAAAAATATGTTTTAAAAAATAATGAAGCATCCATAAAAAAAATACATACATTTTTCTCATCAGATAAAAACATCTTGTTGGTAAACGGTTTTGCAGGAACCGGCAAAAAACAAATAACAGAAACTTTTCTAACAAATGCAAATCCCGATACACATATTTGCAGATTCGTATGTTCCCCGTCTTCTACAATAAACGATTTGTACCTTCAGTTGAGCAATTATTTTAAATCACAGTTTACAAACAACGATTTTAACCTTTTAACAAGTTATAAAGACAAAGTTCAGTATGCGCTTGCAAGAATTGAATCAAATATAATTCTTGCATTTTATAACTTTGATAATATTCAGGAAGAAAATACTTCAGAATTTTTAAACTATATCAATGCCTTAACAGATTTGAAAAACATAAAAATAGTCATCGTTTCAAGGACTTTCGATTCAAACAATATTACAGACCAGAACTCATATTCAAAAGTTATGGTGAAAGCATTATCTAAAGAGTTATTTGAATCCTATTTTAAAGACTTTGATATAAATGTTTCTAATTCAAAATTTGAACAGCTCTACAGATTAACAAGGGGCTATTATCTATATTGCTGTTTAACACTCAGAATACTCATAAATCAAGGAATGAACCTTGACGATTTTCTTAACCAATACTTTGCCTCAGGACAAACATATGATAAATATGTTGCGATATCTTACTGTAAACTAATAATCGGGACAACAAAAAATGCGTTTAACCTGTTTATCCAATTACGTCACGGATTAAACGCAAAAGCGCTTGTTGAAATCGGAGCATTTCCGGATAATGTTCTTAAAACCCTTTCAGAAAACTGTTTTATATATAAAGTTGACGATATGTACTATCCGACTAACTTTTTAAAAGAACAGTTAAAGGATGACACGAAAGATGTTGTGTACAAATCCAAATTAGTAAAATATTATACAGCACAAAGCGAAAAAAGTCCTGATGAAAGAGACATTCTTATTTCAAGAGAATCACTTATAAACGAAATCTCTTACTTCACAGAGACTGATATCACAGTCAAAGTTGAAAAAGAAAAACAAGAACAGCCTAAAATCGAACCGACAGTCGAAGTACAGCAAGAAGTAAAAAAAGAAAACGAAGAAATCATAAACCTTCCACCGGAAGAATTACTCACAAAAACAAAAGAATCTTTAGAAAAATACGACTATATACAGGCGCTAAAATACCTTTCTGCAATATTGATGAATCAATCTGCTTATGAAAACAGAGAGCTTATAAACTCATCGTATTATCTGTTGGTTACAGCATATTCAAAACTCTCTAAATGGGAATATGCGCTTTATTACCTGAACCTTTTGGAAGAATACTATAGAGAAAACAATCAACAAACCGAGTTACAAAACATTCTATATGAACGCGCAAACATTCTTTATAAGCAAAACAAAATAATTGATTCAATCAATATACTAAAACGTATCATTGCAAACACTGCAGATAGAGAAATCCTTGTAAAATCAAACCTTTTGCTTGCAAACATTGCGTTACTGGCTAATAACAGCTTGCTCGGGTTGAATTATATCAAAACTGCACTTGCAAATATAACGGAACGAACAGAAAAAACAATCATCGCAGAACTCTATTTTCAATTTGCATTCTTATCAGATGAGTTTAAGAATGAAGATACAGCAATAGAATACTATAAAAAATGTATTGAGATTGATTGTGAACCAAATAAATATACTGCACTCTCATACTCAAACCTCGGAGAAATTTATTCAGATAAAGAACTTAAAGATGAGGCAAAACAATATTTTGAAAAAGCCAGCGAGCTTGAAAAAGCTCTTAACAACGATTATGGTGTGTATTACACCCTCTCAAAAATAATAGAACTAACACCGAGAGAAGAAAAAGATATACGATTAAAACTAATGAACGACGCAAGAGGATTTGCAATAAATTCAAGGGATAACGATTCCATAATCACATCAACAATCGCACTGGGCGATATGTACTATGATTATTCAATGCCGCAGGATGCACTAATTGAGTACTTTAACCTTTATACTCAAGGTAAAGATATTATGGAGCCTGAAAACCTTGAGAAACTAAAATCCAGAATTCAAGATATTAAAGCACGTTTAGGAAAGGAAGAATTTGAAAAACTCGCACCGGATTATAATTAACCAGAATTTTGACAGATATAAAGAAGTCTTTTTAGAAGAGAATTCTAAACTGAATTTGATGTCTAAGAATGATGAAAAACTTTTATTTGAAAAACACATATACGATTCTCTATCAATAAAACTTTTATTTGATAAGTTAGAACAACTGCCAAAAACATTACTTGATATAGGAACCGGCGGCGGCTTCCCGTCAATCCCTATTGCAATAGAATTTTCTGAAATATCTGTCACCGGAATCGACAGTATTCAAAAAAAGGTTAATGCAGTTACAAATATTGCTGAAAAACTTGAACTAAAAAATATTAAATTCATAAGAGACCGGGTAGAGAATTTAAAAGGTCAGGAATTTGATATAATAACAAGTAGAGCGGTTGCACAAACTTCACTACTAATTGAATATGCTTATCCGCTATTAAAAAAAGGCGGGTATCTAGTTCTCTATAAATCAAAAACCGTTGATGAAGAAATAGAATCCGCAAAACCGTTGATTAGAAAACTGCACTTAAAAATACACGATATTATTGAATATTCTCTCCCGTTAGACGACAATTTCAACAGATGTCTGTTAATTTTACAAAAATAAAGGATAAATCTTATGCACGAAATTATAGTTAATTTTATAAAAAATAACTCAACATTACTCACACAATTAGTTATACACTCACTAATATTGTTTGTAGTTATCAAATTCATAAACAGCATATCTGCAAAAATTCGAAACAAAATCATTGCAGATTCGAGCTCAAACTCAAAAATCCACCTGCTTTTTATCACTAGCAGATTCTTAAAAGTTACATTAGGAATTTTGATTATAGCGTCATTCCTACAGGCAAACGGTTATTCACTAACCTCACTAATGACCGGTTTAGGAATAACAGGTTTAGCAATCGGTTTTGCTGCTAAAGAAAGCTTATCCTGCGTATTGGGTTCGTTTTCAATAATGCTTGATAACATTTATAAAATCGGTGATTACGTTGAAATTAGCGGTTATGCAGGGGTTGTTGAATCCATTAACTTCCACTCTACAAAACTAAGAGCCGCAAACAATGCACTTATAACAATTCCGAACAACATACCCGCTGATACAATCGTACAAAACAGAAGCAACGCGCAATACTTTAGACTTATCCAAAACTTTGATATAGAATACGACACATCTGATGACAAAATCAATCTTGCAATGTCACTAATCAAACAATCTTGTGAAAACAACGACCGTTTTCAAAAAGATTACAACGTATTTATTTCTGACCTTGGAGAAAGCGCAATAAGCTTACAGCTAATTGTGAACACTACAACAAATGACTGGATAAAGTTTTTAGAGATCAAAAGTGAACTTTTGCAGGAAATCATTTATTCTTTCAGAGTTAACAATATAAACTTTGCATTCCCGTCAAAAACGGTATACGTAAAAAATGAAGATTAAGATAATAGCACTCGGAAAAATTAAAGATAAATTCTTAAAAGACGGTATAGACGAGCTAAAAAAACGATTAACGCCTTATACCTCGTTTGAGATTTGCGAGCTTACACCTATAGAAATCAAAGACGAAAACCTCACAGAACGGGTTTTAAATCAAGAAGCAGACAAAATTTTAAGTCTAATAAAGTCTACCGATTACGTTGTTACAATGGAGATAAAAGGCAAACAGCTGACATCGAAAGAATTTGCTCAAAAAATAAAAGATGTCACAAACGAAGGTATCTCAGAAATCGTTTTTGTAATAGGCTCATCCTGCGGGCTTTCTTCCAAAGTATCTGACAGAGCAGACTTTAAACTAAGCCTCTCTAAGATGACTTTCTTGCACCAATACGCAAGGTTATTATTGACAGAACAAATTTATAGAGCATTCAAAATCCTCAACAACGAAACCTACCATAAGTAATTGTTAAGAAATATTACAAAGCAAAATTTAAAAAATCAATTCTTCGCCCTAAAAATACTTTATATAAGAGTAAAGGTTATTAAAAATTTAGTTTAGGTTAAAGTTAAAGTATTTTAGGAGGTTTTTATGGTTTCAGCAGTAGGTTCAATCAACGGTGCTACCGGCGGATTTATTCCAGGCTCAATGAGCGTTTATATGGATGACTCCAACTCAATTTTTTCAACAGGTATGATGTATCCAGCAATGGGTATGGGCTATGGATTTGGTCTTGGTAACGATCAAGTTTATAACTATATGGAACACGGTTTAGAAAACCAAACATCATTACAATTTGCGCAACAAGGTAACCAATTTACATTGGGTGCTTACAACCAAATTATGAGAAAAGAATTACCTGCAATGGCAAATGCTATCAGAGACGGTGAATTTGGTAAAGCTTCTCAAATCTATAGAGAAATCGCAGCAGCAATCGGTCACAAAAACGGCGAAGAATTAACAGAACAAAGCCAACGTGTACAATACGATCAAGCTGTAAAAGCTACAATCAACAATATGTACAGACAAGTTAACGGTACTGATTTAGCTAGCGACATCAGAGAAGCAGGTGAAGGTTACTTCTCTAACGGATTTATGCAAGGTTTAACTTTAGGCGACCACCACAAAAACTCAGCAGAAGAAACTATCTCTTATATGACTGGTGAAGGTATCGAAGGATACTCAGGAAAGAAAATTTCTAAAAACATCGGTAAAGTTGTAGGCGGAACTGTTTCAGTAGGTGCAGCTGTAGCAGCAGGCGCAGCTATCGGTTCTATAGTTGGATGTGGTCCTGTAGGTGCAGTAATCGGCGGTGCTATCGCTTTAGGCAAATGGTTAATTTCTGACAACACTCCTGAAACAATTACAGAAGGTTAATTAAACCTAAAAAACCTCCTAAACTTAACTTTAACCCAAACTAAATTTTTGAAAACCAAAAACCTTAAAAAATAACCTAAATTAAAAACGCGATAGTGAAAACTATCGCATTTTTTTGTTATCTATAGTTTGTGAATTGAAGAGGATAATCGTATTTTTCTTCGTTACCCCTCAAGAATTTAATCACTTCTTGTAAATCATCTTTACTTTTACCGGTTACTCTAACCTGTTCTCCTTGAATAGATGCTTGTACTTTCAACTTTGTTCCCTTTATATCGGCAACAATCTTTTTGCCAAGCTCTTGAGTTAAACCTTTTCTCAAGTTATAAACTCTTCTTACATTCCCGCCTAATGCGTTTTCTATAGGTTGAGCATCTAAAATCTTAATACTCAAACCTCGTTTAACCAACTTTGTTTGCAAAATATCATAAATATTTCTAAGCTTCATTTCATCAGCGGTTGTAATAGTAATCGATTTATCAGCTTCTAACTCAACATCTGAATTTGAATCTTTTAAATCAAATCTTGTTTGTATATCTCTTTTCACCTGATCGATAGCGTTAACTAATTCCTGTTTATCGAACTCAGATACAACATCAAAACTACAATCTTTTGCCATATAACACCCCTTTCAAAACCTATTCTACCGTAAAATTCTATTACATGCAACGCAATGCGAATCAATAACAGGTCTCAAAACAGGGACTATCAAACAGCAGTCCTCAGAAAAATTTTCACAGCGCGGCCCAAATTTACAACCTTCAATATGTTCTTGAATAGTTGGCGGCTGCCCCGGTATAGTTTTTAACTCAGCATTCTCAACATTTGAAGGCAATGCCGCAAGCAACGCTTTTGAATAAGGATGTTGAGGATTTTCAAAGAATTCATCAACTCTTGCATTCTCAACAATTCTGCCTGAATACATTACAGAAACTTCATCAGCATATTGACCAATAAGCCCCAAATCGTGAGATATCAATAAAATAGATGTCTGAAACTTGTTTTTTAAATCAGTCAACAGGTTCATAATCTGTGCCTGAATAGTAACATCCAACGCAGTAGTAGGCTCATCAGCAATGATAATATCAGCATTAGCAGCAAGTGCCATTGCAATAATAACCCTCTGTTTCATACCGCCTGATAACTCGTGAGGATAAGAGTTTACAGCTTCTTTCGGATTAGGAAACTTCACAAGATTGAGCACATCAATAATCTTTTCTTCGACCTCTTGTTTAGAAAGAGTTTTATCTTTTTTAACAATCTCTGCAATCTGGTTACCTATCGTATATAAAGGATTCAAAGACGTCATAGGATCCTGCGGTATCAAAGCTATCTTCGTACCGCGCAAATCCTTCAACTCTTTATTAGTCAAGGTTTTGCCGTTATAGATAATTTCTCCTGATTCAACAACCGCATTTTTGGGAAGCAAGTTAATTATACTCATAGCCGTCATTGATTTACCGCAGCCGGATTCGCCGACAAGTGCGTGTATCTCACCTTTTTTAAGCATAAACGAAACATCGTAAAGAGTCTTAAACACACCCTCTTCTAACCTAAAAGACAAATTCAAATTTTCTATCTTTAATATCTTCATTAATTAGTATTCTACACTAAAACTAATTATTGTACATAATCTTTTTAGAATAAAAATGGTTAATAATTATTTTTTATATTAAAATAATTTTATGAACAAGATATTAGTAGTAGACGATGATATAGCAATAAACGAACTGATAAAAGTCAATCTTGAAATGCACAGCTATCAAGTATTCCAAGCATTTGACGGGACAGAAGGGTTTGCAAGTGCAAAACAAAACCTGCCCGATTTGATAATCTTAGATGTTATGATGCCTGAAGTTGACGGTTACACAGTAGCACAACGTATCCGCCAAAACGAAAACACAAAAGACATCCCAATTATTATGCTTACAGCGCTCTCTCAGCTTCAAGACAAAGTAAAAGGATTCGATATCGGAGTAGACGATTATCTTGTTAAACCGTTTGAAATAGAAGAGTTATTTGTAAGAGTACGTGCGCTTTTAAAACGCTCAAACAAAATTCCTGAATCAATGGCGGTAAAAGAGCTTTTAATCTATAAAGAAATAACGCTTTTGCCTGAAACATATTCAGTTAAAATAGGCGATGCAACAGCGAAACTAACCCCGATAGAGTTTGAAATATTCTACATTCTGTTCCAAAACCACGGGAATATGATATCTTCAAAGAAACTCCTAAAAGACATCTGGGGCTATGAACCTACCGACGATATCGAAACAATCCGTGTACACATAAGACACTTACGCACCAAGATAGATAAAATTGCCAACGGTAAAAAATACATAGAAACAATCTACGGTGGCGGCTATAAACTCAATATTTAGTCTTTAACCAGCGTATCGGTTATCGCCAGCGGAATATATTTCAACAAATCAGAAGCAAGAACCGAATACTCACTGAGCATACCGGAAGCTATTTCGCCTGTCTTACCGTGTAAATAAACAGCCAGCTTTGCGGCTTCAAACAAAGGCATTTTCTGAGCACAAAGCCCTGCAATCATACCGGTCAAAACATCGCCTGAACCGGCTTTTGCAAGAGCACTATTACCTGTTTCATTTATATAAACTTCACCCTCATCAGAATAAACAACAGTACTATGGAGTTTCAAAACAGTCACACAACCATATTTTTCGCTCAAAAGCTTAGCATAATTCATAGGGTTTTCGATAATCTCATCAACCTCAACACCCAATAACCTTGAAGCCTCTTTCGGATGAGGAGTAATAATCAAATTCTTAGGAAGCTCAACCTCTTTTTTCATTTTAGCCAAAAGGTTTAGTCCGTCAGCATCCAATACAACAGGACCCTCAAAGGTTGAAAGCGATTCCAACAACGACTTGAACAAAATAGATACGCTCAAATCAGTTGAAAGTCCGCACCCAAGAGACACAACGTCATAGTTATGAAGCACCTTTTTCACATCAGTAATAGGAACAAACACAACATCAGAGGTCTTCAAAGCAATAGTATTTATAACCTTAGGAGCGGAAGAAAGAGCAACATATCCGCAGCCAACCTTTAAAGCAGATAATGAAGATAAATAAGCAGCCCCTGTATAATACTCAGAACCCGCTATATTCAAAACTTTTCCGAATGTTCCCTTATTAGAAAACTGTTCTCTTACAGGAAGTTTAAATTCCATTTTGTCTAATCACCTCATAAACCGCTATAGCAACCGAATTAGATAAATTCAAGCTCCTCTGTCCCTCTTTCATCGGCAAAGTAACTGCCGTTTCTTGCGTAACATATTCCTGCGGCAACCCTCTTGATTCAGGTCCAAAAACAAGAAAATCACCGTCTTTATATTGAACATCAGTATACAATTTTTTGCTCTTTGTTGTCAAATAGTAAAAGTTTGAATCAGGATACTGTTCTTGCAGCTCCTCTAAAGTATCAACTTTTATAATATTAACGCTGTCCCAATAATCCAGACCAGCACGTTTTGTATACTTATCAGATAACGAAAATCCAAGCTTGCCGACTAAATATAAATTAGCATCACAGCAAGCGCATAAACGCGCAATATTACCGGTGTTTTGCGGAATCTCCGGTTCATACAGAACCACATTAATCTTATTGCTCACCGCTATTATCCCCAAGGACAGCCTTTGCTTCAATAACAACAGGCAACCCTCTGACTACACAGAATACAATCGCTACCCAAGCTAAAGCATATCCAACGTTATAAATAACATCCGCATTTGCAATGTTAGGAATCTTAGCCGCAATGATTACGATAAACGCTAAAACCTTAGCTACAGCATAAGTTATTCTCATAAACTTTGAGCCAGTTATCCATTTGCAAATAGGGTTTCTTTGCATACCGAAAGGAGTTAAACCCTTTTCCATAGCTGCACTTCTGATAGTATCCGTTACAAACCCTCTTGTTAAAGCTACTAACGGGAACCATACCGGCAACCAACCCAAAACTGCAAATATAATCCAATAAGTATTTTCAACAATTCTGTCGCTCATAATATCCAATAAAGCACCTAATTTAGATTCTTCGTGGAATTTTCTTGCAACATAACCGTCAACACCGTCTAATGCAAACGCAAGAATAGTCAACACCAACGCCCAAACAAAAGCATTCGTGTTCTCAGGGAATGCCATAATAAGATATACCCCGATAAACATTAAAAATACTCTGAATATTGTTATAAAATTAGCCATGTCTCTCCCCTATAAATTACCTATTGTTTAACTCTTGAAAGAACGAAGTTTTTCTCTTTCTCGTCTAACTTCTCAACATCTCTTCCGAGCATAACTTTTTCAGCTTCTTCTAAGATACTAACGACATTATAACCGTTTTCACCGTCAGAACGAGCCTTCAAACCTGATTCACAACATCTTACAAAGTGCTGACACTCAAGTTTCAAAGGTTCAATCTCAAGGTAATCCAAAGGGATATCTTGAGTTTTGCCTGCTGCAAAGTTATCATATAATTTCAATTTGTTTTCTTGAACAGTATCATCCAAAATAGCAGTAGCCTTTGTACCTCTAACAAGTAATGTAACGTGTTTTTGAGGTGTAATCCAACTGTCTGAAATGTAACCGAGAACACCGTCTTCAAACTCAATACAAATATGAGTAATATCCATAATAACGTTCTTATCAGTTGAACAACCAACTGCAGAAACAACCTTAACAGGATTTTTACCCGTAACATAAGATATCATAGAAACATCGTGCGGTGCCAAATCCCACATTACACTTCTGTCGTTCTTGAAGTAGTTAACATTCAATCTGTCACTCTGAGCGTAAACAATATCACCCAACTCACCTGAATCAACCAACATCTTCAATCTGTTAACAGCAGGGTGGTAAAGCAACAAGTGACCTACCATAAGAACCAACCCTTTTTCATTAGCAAGTTCCATAAGGTCCTTTGCTTCCTGAGCTACTGTTGAAATAGGTTTTTCAACATAAACGTGTTTTCCTGCTTCAAGCATTGTTTTTACTATTTTATAGTGGGTATGGCTCGGAGTAACAACCGCAACCGCAGTAATTTCAGGGTTATTAATAATCTCGTTCATATCACTAACAACATTAATCGTAGGATACAATGTTTTAATCTTTTCTCTGGTTTCCGCATCCAAATCGCAAACCGTATCTAAAACATTCAAGTTAAAGAAGTTACGAACAATATTCTTGCCCCACATCCCATAACCTATAACCGCTATTTTTTGATTTTTCATACTTTATTTCCCTTATTTTAAATAAATATTATCTATTAATCTAACCCCTGCAACTCTGCACGCAATCAAAACAAGTGTGTCATCATCAGCAACAGTCTTATCTTCTAAATCTGTCTTATCTACAAACTCAAGATATTCTAAATCGTGCTTGTCTGTTAAAAACTTGAACGCAGTTTCTTTCAGCGCTTCAACATTAGTAATTCCTTGAGAGTAGCAAGACTTGATGTTATTTAATATTTTACTCAAGACAAGCGCGTCTTCAAGTCCGTTTTCATCAAGATACTTATTTCTTGAACTCATAGCAAGCCCGCTCTCTTCACGTACAATAGGGCATTGAATAAGTTCTATAGGCACATTCAAGTCTTTAACCATTTTGTTCAAAATAATAAACTGCTGAGCGTCTTTTTGACCAAAGAAACCATAATCTGCCTGAGTGATATTAAACAGTTTCAATACAACCGTGCAAACCCCGTCGAAATGACCTACACGGGATTTACCACATAATTTGTTAACATAGAAAAACGGAGGTGCAACATAAGTCAAAGTATCGTTAGAAAGTCTTTGACCTTCTCCGTACATCTCATCGGCAGAAGGAGCAAAAACAACATCTGCACCAATCCCTTCAGCCAATTTAACATCATCTTCTAAAGTTCTCGGGTACTTGTCATAATCCTCTGAAGGTCCGAACTGTATAGGGTTAACAAAAACAGAAACAATAACCTTATCACATTTTTCAACAGCTTTTTTAATCAAAGAAGCGTGACCTGCGTGTAAAGCACCCATTGTTGGAACAACACCAACAACGAACCCTTCTTTTTTCCATTCCTTAACTTTTTGTTTAACTTCTTCTATCTTATGGACTAGCATAGTGAACCCTCACTTTTTAATAGATATAATTCTTGCTCAGACAAATGAAAAACTTCATCTTCAGACGGGAACTTACTGTCCTTTACGTCTTTGATAAACTCTTCTGAAGAATTCTTAATAGTTTCTTTCAAATTAGCATATTGTCTTGCAAAATGCGGTTTGTAATCAGAGAACTTGCCCAACATGTCATCAGAAACCAACACCTGACCTGAACAGAATCTGCCTGCCCCGATTCCAATAGTCGCAATTTCAATGTTTTCAGTAATATATTGAGAGCTTTCTTCCGGCACCAGTTCCAAAACAACCGCAAAAGCACCTGCTTCTTGCAATTGTTTTGCCTGTTCAAGAATATTCATCGTATCAGACAAAGTTTTACCCTGAATAAGATTACCACCAATAGTGTTTTTAGATTGAGGAGTAAATCCCAAATGAGCCAAAACAGGAATGCCTGACTGAACACATCGTTTTATAACACTTAAAATGTAGTCATTGCAGCCCTCAATCTTAACGGCATTAGCACCGGCTTTTATAAAGTCTCCTGCGTTTCTGATAGCTTCTTCAAGCGAGATATTGTAGCTCATAAACGGCATATCAGCAATAACCATTGCACGATTAACCCCTCTTGAAACAGCACCCACAAAAATCAACATCTCCGTCATAGAAACAGAATGTGTTGATTCATAACCGAGAGCAACATTTGCTAATGAGTCACCAACCAAAACAATATCTGCACCCGCTTCATCAATATATTTTGCAGTAGAATAATCATAAGCAGTTAAAACGGCGATTTTTTCACCGTTTTCAAACATAGATTTAATTGTTTTAACTGTAACTTTTTTAGCCATTATTTTCTTCTTAATTGTTTTCTATACCAGTAATAAACTGAACGTGCAACCCTTGAAGAACTGTGTCTTACAAGCCCGTTCTTACTTTCTTCTTCTTCAATAAGTTTGCTTGAAACAAGTTTTACCCCTGTCGGTTTCAGGTTTTCCATATCCAAAACAACAGGATATGAGTTATGCTCAGCATAAGCAGGTGAAATATTTTGAGGGATACTGTTGTTAACAAGCACAGCATCTAAAATATCAGAACTGCCTGCGTGTGAGATAAGCGCATTAACGTGACTTGCAACAGAATAGTTATCAGTCTCACCGTTCTGAGTCATAATATTACATACATATATTTTTTTAGCTTTAGCTTTAGCAACAGCAGAAGCAATTTCTTTAATCAAAAGGTTAGGAATAACACTCGTATAAAGACTTCCCGGTCCCATAATAATCAAATCCGCATCCTTAATAGCCTGAATAACTTCCGGTAACGCTTTACATTCAACAGGATCAGTAAACAATCGCTTAATCTTACCGTGAGCCTCAGGAATAGAAGATTCACCGTGAATAATTCTACCGTCTTCCATTTCTGCTACAAGTTTCATATTATCCAATGTAGAAGGCAAAACCCTACCTCTGATAGAAAGAACGTTAGAAGACTCTTTAACCGCTCTAACCATATCACCTGTAATAGAGCAAAGTGCTGTTAAGAACAAGTTTCCGAAACTGTGACCTTTCAACCCTTCGCCCATATCAAATCTGTATTGGAACAACTTAGTAACCAAATCTTCATCATCAGCCAACGCTGCAATACAGTTTCTGATATCACCCGGAGGAAGAACACCCATTTCTTCTCTCAAACGACCTGAGCTGCCACCGTCATCACCAACAGTAACAACCGCTGTAATATTATTAGTAATCTTTTTAATACCTTTTAATAACATTGAAAGCCCTGTACCGCCGCCAATAGCAACAATCTTAGGACCCTTGTTTAATTTCTTTCTTCTATATAAAGTTTCTAAAACACCTTCTCTTTCTTTACCTGTGTGAATATCAAGCATTGAAAGATTCGTTTTTTGCCAACCCTTAAAGAACAATATGGAACCCAACGCAATCGCAATACCGGCAGCCAAGTCAACATTCATAGTATGTTTAATACCTGTCAAAAAGTTATAAACCTGTTCCGGATTAGATAACGTCAAGACACCCAAAATTATAAAAGCTGAACCTAAAAAGATAAGCGCAAACCACCTTTTAATCTCTAATCCCGGTATCAACCAGCCAGCCGTTTTAGGCATTTTCATATTATTCTTAATTAGTTTTTTCATCTTATTCCACCCATCCTGAAGCTTTCACCTGTCCGTATTTTACAGGCTCAGGAGAAATTAAAGAGTTTGCTCTCTGCGCAATCTCTAATGAATTTTGATACTTATTACTCAAATGGATTGAATCTATTTTTGCAATAGTCAAACCGTCAGAAGTATTATTAACCTGAGATGTATGCAAAATAGTTTGCAATCTCTTTATACAAGATTCTGTATCAGTAATATCTCTCATTGAATACTGGATTTGTAAATCCTGATTATAGTTTTTATCTAAAATAATTTCCTGACAAACTGGGATTTTTACATAATCACCCGTTTTTTGAATAGTTTCACCTGATGCACCGCAATAAATAAGCCATTGAGAACATTTTTGGATAGCCCTTGCTAGCACAGTTGAGAAATGAAAATCTTCTGCTGCACGTTTATACATAGCACCGTGAGGTCTAACGTGTTCAATTTCAAGCTTATAAGCTTTAGCAAAAGACATTAAAGCCCCAACCTGATACACAACAAGTGCTTCTAATTCATCATCAGATAAATCCATAGCTCTATAGCCAAAACCCTGAATATCAGAGTAGCCTATATGAGCACCAATTGCTACATTCTTCTCTTTTGCAGCCAACAAAGCTCTTTTTATAGTCTGCGGGTCACCTGCGTGAAAGCCGCAAGATACATTCACAGAACTAACGTAATCCAACATATCAAACTCAGATGTATTCTTATATACACCGAAACTTTGTGCTAAATCACAGTTAAAATCTAAACTTTTTATACTTTTCTTTACAGGAGTTTTTATCATTATATAACCTCTCATACTAATCTTATTCTATTATACAACTAAAAGAATTCTTTTACATGATATATAAAAATTGTTACGAAAGAATAACTTGAAAGATTTATATTTTTTTTGTAAAATTCAATGAAATGAAAGACCAAGAAAAGAAAATAATCGTAATATCAGGTTCATCCGGAGTAGGCAAAGGTACTGTAATAAAGTCTTTGCTTGAATCTTGCGAGGATATAAAACTCTCAATATCCTGCACAACAAGAGCTCCGCGAGAAAACGAAATCCACGGTAAAAACTATTATTTTATATCACGCGATGAATTTGAAACAGCGGTTAAAAACGAAGAATTCATTGAATGGGCAGAGTTTTCAGGTAACTTGTACGGAACAAGAAAATCGTTCGTGTTAAACTCTTTAGAAAACGGCGAACACGTGCTTTTAGAAATCGATACTCAGGGCGCACTTCAAATAAAAGAAAAAATGCCTGAAGTAGTCTTGATATTTATCGCACCACCGTCTTACGAAGAACTGGTTACAAGGCTAAGAGGACGTCATACAGAAACTGAAGAAGCAATCCAAAAACGTCTTGCATTTGTTGATTTGGAGAAAGAAAATTCAAAACAGTTTGACTACATAGTTATAAACGATTCAGTAGAGCGTGCGGTTTCTGAAATCAAGCAAATTATAGGATATTAAGCAATGACCCAACTATCACAAAAAACAGTTTTAATAGGTATAACAGGCGGGATAGCAGCATATAAAATCTGCGAACTAATCAGGCTTTACAAAAAAAACGGATACAATGTTAAAGTCATCGCAACCCAAAATGCGTTTCATTTTGTGACAGAACTAACTCTTGCCACTCTATCTCAAAACGAAGTATATTCAGACAACTTCGATATAAAAGAATATAAACCCGAACATATTTCACTATGTGATGAAGGCGATATCTTAGTAATTGCACCTGCAACAGCGAATACTATCTCTAAAATCGCAAACGGTATCTGTGATAACCTGTTAACTTCTATCGTCTGCGCTTTCAACAAGCCTATAATCATAGCTCCTGCTATGAACACAAATATGTGGAATAACCCGCTGATACAAGAAAACGTAGAAAAATTAAAAAATTATAACTATGAAATAATAGAACCTGAAAGCGGATACCTTGCCTGCGGCACAAACGGCGAAGGAAGACTTGCAAACGTAGAAACTATCTTCTCTAAAACACTAGAAACTCTTGAGCAAAAAAAAAGTCTTGAAGGTCAAAAGATAGTAATAACAGCAGGCGGAACAATTGAAAAAATCGACCCTGTACGCTATATTTCAAACTTTTCATCAGGTAAAATGGGAATTGCTTTAGCAGATGAAGCCCATAAAAAAGGCGCTGAAGTTGAGCTAATCTCAACATTTGCAGCCAACAAACCTTACAAAAATACTGTCGTCAATTCTGCTCAAGAGATGAAAACAGCAGTAGAAAACAGTCTGGATAATGCCAATACAGTGATTATGGCAGCAGCAGTAGCCGACTACAAAGTCGACAACTATTCCGAACAAAAACTCAAAAAAACGTCAGACGATACAATCTCACTAACGCTTTCTAAGAACCCTGATATTTTAAAAGAAATCTCTGCAAAAAAACAGAACTCACAAAAAATTGTAGGATTCTGTGCAGAAAGCCAAAACCTAATCGACTTTGCAACTGAAAAGATAGATAAAAAAGGCTGTGATTATATTATAGCCAATGATATCTCAAGAAAAGATATCGGATTTGGCTCTGATGAAAACGAAATCTATATAATCGATAAAGCCCACAATATCAAACATTTTGAAAAAGCGGCTAAAACAACTGTTGCAAAAAACATATTGGAGTACATCCTTGAATAAGTTTGATTTAGTTAGAAAAATAGAAAACTTTGCACCGCTTGAAACACAGGACGATTGGGATAATTCAGGCTGGCTTGTTTGCACATCTCAAAAAGAGGTTTCAAAAATAATGCTCGCTCTGACAATAACAGATTCTGTTTACGAGCAAGCCAAAGAACAAAACTGTGATATGATAATCTCGCATCATCCGCTGTTTTTTATCCCGCTAAAATACTCTGACATCAATATGTACTGCGCACATACAAATATGGATAAAGCTATCGGCGGAACAACTGATACACTAATAGAAACCCTCGGATTAAAATTCGACAAGATTGAAGAAGAATACGTAAGGATAGTAGAACTCGAATCTCCTATAAGCGTTGAAGAGTTCACAAACAAGCTAAGGACAATCTCTCCTAACTTACGTTATGTAAACAATACAGGTATAACACAGATTAAAACAATCGGATTCTGCGCCGGCTCCGGAAGCGATTTTGTAGATAGTGTAGAAACAGACGCATTTGTAACAGGTGATTTAAAGTTTCATCCGTCACTTGAATACTCAAAACTTGTCTACGACATAGGACATTTTGAGAGTGAAATTCTAATCCTCAAAAAATTTGCAAAGATACTGGATAAAGAAGTAGTCTATGCAAAAGAATCTTCACCCTTTTTATACTAAATTTTATTAGTTACTGCCCCAATCAAATACAGACTTGATTGCGTTAGATTTTAATGTCTTAACAGAATCAATCTCAGTATTAACAGAACTCAATTCAGTAGACAGGTTAGTAATCTCTGTATCCCAACATGTTTCTTGTTCAGATATTTTGTTCTGTTCAGAGTTATACCACGCAGTGATTTCTTCACGAGCAGAAGAATCAAGTTTTTCTGAAACATAGCTCATCTGGATAAAGAAATCCAGTGTCGTATTCTTATGATAACGACCTTTAGCCATGTTATCTACCATACATAATTGGTACAAACCTGATTGGAAGCCTGCTTGTAAAGCTTTTGTATCACGTGCATTGATATAGTTATCGTGTTCTGTAACCTCAGTTTTAATTCTAGAGATATCATTTACTCTGGTTACATTACCGCCAACTCTTTGCCAGATAGATTTTGAACCATCCTTATCAGTAATAATACAATATGTATTATCTGCAGTTAAGGTTCTTCCTGCTAAATCTTGTGGAGTATCTGTACCGCTGACATGATATTCACCATTAGGACTATCGTCTGATATAGCATTTGCCTTTTGAGTTAACATAGTCTGGTCTGTAGGGTGTTTAACTCCTGTTATTTTCACTGTACTTGTTGAACCGTTTTTCAAAGCTGCTGAAATCATCGGTCCGAAATAAGTAACTACATTACTCAAATACTTCATCTGTGCTTTTTGAGTATTTTTAACAAAAGTCTTGGAAGCTCTGTCATACATACAAGTATATGTACTTGAATCAGCAATTGCTCCGCTTGAAGTTAAAATTGTATAGTTATATCCGTCTTGAAGCGTTACATAATCTTCAGGGTGTAAATCTCCTCCGCCTTTTGCTTTTTCTGCAGATGTTACATACTTATCAGTAGTACCGTCAACAAGATATAATGTTCCACCTTCTTGATAACCGCCATTTTTCAACATCTTACTAATAATATCTGCGGAAGATACACCGCTGGAACCATTTTCAAACGCTTTATCAATTCTTTGTAAAGCTGCAGCAAGACCTGTCTTAACATCATCAGTACTAGGATCTGCTGCACCATAACCGGTAACGTTACTATTCTGCTCAATAAATGCCTTGATTGCTTCTGCAGTTTGCTTTTCTGTTGTAACATTCTGTCCGCTAAAAGCTGCTTTTGTTGCAGTAATCAACTCTGCCATTTCATCGTTAAGAACAACTTTACCGTATTTGTCAGTCAATATCATAGAATTACATGTTTTTTGGTCAATATTACCTGACATATATAAAACTTGTTTCAAAAAGTCATCATCATAAGCAACACCATTTGATTTACCCATTACATAATCGTAGTTTACGTTTTCGTAACCGTCACTTGTTGCATACTGAATTTTTGCTTGTTGGAGTTTTTGATAATAAGTCTGAGATAGCTCAGTTGATTTACGCGTAAGAGCTTGCTTACGTTTTGAATCAACTTGAATATCCAATTCAATATCAGCTTTTCGCCTAGTTAAAGCTAATAATCTTACTTGAGATACCGCTAAACCCATTTTGTGTAATACTCCTTTTCTGTTAGTATTCGATATAACGACATTTTTTCTGATAACTTTAGATATTATCAGACTTTTGTTACAAATGTTTACAATCTTTTTATGTTAATATTAGACTATGAAAAGATACGTTTTAGCCTCCGGCTCACCAAGAAGAAAAGAACTTGTATCAAAGCTGGGAATTGAGTTTGAAATTATACCGTCAAAATATGAAGAACAGCTTGATAACAGAAAGTTCTCATACGAAAAAATTGAAAATTTGGCTTATAATAAAGCACTCTACGTCGCAAAAGAACTATCAACACCTGCTATTGTAATAGGTGCAGATACGGTTGTTGTATTAGATAATAATATCCTTACAAAACCTGCTGATAAAAATGATGCTTTTAACACCCTCAAACAACTAAGTAACCGTGAACATACTGTTGTTACAGGAATGGCTGTTATCAATACTTATACACACACAACGATAATTAAAAGCGTTACAACAAAAGTGTTCTTTAATAACCTGTCAGATGAAATGATACACTACTATATCGACAACTTTAAACCTTTTGATAAAGCCGGTTCATACGGAATTCAAGAACTGCCGGAAGGTTATGTAAGCCACATCGAAGGTAGTGAAGAAAACGTCATAGGACTTTGTACAAAAACTCTATCAGAAATGTTAAAATAAAAAGGCTCCGAACGGAGCCTTTAATTATTATTCAATTCCCAACGAAATTCTCTTATCCTTTGGATTAAACTTGAGAATTTTAACCATAATCTTATTTCCTACTTCAAGAATAACATTATTTTTGTTCTGATACTCAATCAATTCATTATGAGGAAGCAACGCTTCAACCCCGTCATAAATCTCAACAAAAACACCAAAACTCTTGATTCTTGTAATCAAACCTTCGCGTTCACTGCCTTCTTCAATAACATCTGTAGCAGCTTCCCAAGGATCAGGTGTAATTGCTTTTAAACTAAGTGTAATTCTTTGTTTTGAAACATCAACATCAAATACACCAACTTCAATTTCATCACCAATCTTCAACAAATCAGTCGGATGCTCAACCCATTTCCAAGACAATTGAGAAAGCGGTAACAAGCAATCAAAGCCGCCGATATCAATAAACGCACCAAAATCAGTAACTCTGACAACTTTACCCTTAATAACCTGTCCTACTTCAATCTGACTAAAGATTTCTTCCTTAGTATGTTCAACAGTATCGTTATATACTTTCTTGTTAGAAAGAACAAAGTTATTATGTTCTTCATCTAATGACAATATTTTAATCTCAATCTTGTCACCAACTTTGTATTCAATAGTTCTGTCCTGAATCTGACTTGAAGGTACAAAACCTCTGATACCAAGAATCTCAACAAGCAAACCGCCTTTAACAACCTGAACAATCTCACCCTTAATAATTTCATTAGCTTCTTTAAGCTTCTTAAGGTCTTGCCAAGCATAGAACAAGTCTACTTTCTTTCTTGATAACATAAACTTACCGTTATCATCAGGCTCTGATACAATCAAGAAATCATACTCTTCACCCTTTAGTAAAACTTCTTCCGGTTTCTTATTCTCTACAGAAACCTCTTTTTCAGGAACAACTGCTGCAGACTTACAGCCTATATCTACAATAACGCCTTCACCGTCATATCCGTAGACCTTTCCCTTAACTAAATCACCTTTTTTCAATGAGCAGTCATACTTACTCAATAACGCTTCAAACTCCTCATTGTTCATTACATTAACCATAAAAGACTCCTATTAGACTGTAAGCTCCCTAATTATAGCATGCCTTTTGGGTTTTGACAATAAAAGTTTTCATTGACAAATCTAACTAAAATATATATTATAAAGAAATGTTAAGATAATCCTTAAAAAATAGTCAATTTTTCGAAAAGTATATACTTTATATATACATAAGGAATATATTTTAAGGATAACGGAGAATAGATATGGCAACTGCAATCGATAATGAACAACTAATCACACTTGATGAAATCGCTGAGGTTTTACCTTTAACACAAGGTGATGGTTCTGTATATAGAAAAGATGAAACCGGACACGTTAATCACGAGAAAGTATCAACAGGTGCTGAAACCGCAAGAGTAAGTTTTAAAATGTCTATGCCAAAGCTTTCAAGCCCTGATTTTAAAAGCTTTATCTCAGCAGCAAAACAAATTGCTGAAACAGGTACAGCAGCGTTTGTAAAAACTTATTCAGAATCTGATATCGACAGAGTTAAAACAGGCGGTATCACAGGTGCAATCGCTAACCAGATGATTAAGAAAAAATACGGCGAAAAATAACCAACACCTATTTTAAAAGACTTGCAAAAATAGAGGAAGTATCTGCTTTCTCTATTTTTATTTGTTGAAGCGTATTAAAATACTCTTTTTCAGGGGCAACATCTGGGATTAAAACCTCCAAATAGTTTCGGGTCATACCCTTCAACAATCCCGAATGCTTATCAGGCCGTTTTTCAATCAGAACTTCTTGAACAGAGCCAATATTTGTTTGCAAAAACTCCTCGTACTTTTGGTTAGAGATTTGCTTCACAATCTCAGCACGTTCCTGCTTAACCTGGGAAGGCAAATGACCTTCCATAGATTCTGCCTGAGTACCTTTTCTTATTGAATAAGGGAATGTATGAATCTTTGAAAGCTTTGATTTTTTCAAATTTTCAACAGTTGTCTCAAAATCATTGTCCGTCTCACCAACAAAACCTGTAATAATATCACATCCTAAAAACGGGTTCTTAAACCGTCTGACAAGGTCTTCTATCTGTAAAAGATAGTCTTCAACCGTATAAAACCTGTTCATAGAGTTCAATGTCTTGTTACAAGCAGACTGCAGTGAAAGGTGAAAATGCGGACAAAACTTATCTGATAATTGTAAAAAGTCTAACAGGTCTTCTGTTATTTCTAACGGATTTAAAGAACCTAATCTAAATCTCGGAATATCTGTCTTTGTTTCAACATCAACCAATAAATCCAACAAATTCTTTTGGATATCCACACCCCATTGTCCGATATGGATTCCCGTAAACACAACCTCTTTGAACCCCTGTTCATAAGCTTTGTTTATCTGTTCCACAATAAAAGAACTCTCGGCACTTCTTGATTTGCCTCTTGCAAAAGGAATAATACAATACGCACATCTATTGTTACATCCGTCTTGAATCTTTAAACTGAAACGTGTCTTACGGGTATTGTCTAAAACCTGATAGTTAAATGTTTTCAAGCTCATTATATCCGTAACAACAGAACCCTGCTCTTTTAACAATTCCGCCATATTAAACTTGTCATCGTTGCCAAAGACATAGTCAATATAATCGTTTTCAAGCAAAGTTTCTTTCTCAATCTGAGCAACACATCCGGTCAAAACAGTCTTAATCTCAGGAAATTTGTGTTTTGTGTTTCTTAGCAAATAAAGAGTTTCAGTATCGCTCTTATGAGTAACTGAACAAGAGTTCAATATATAATACTGAGCTTGTTTAATATCAAAAACTCTTTCATACCCGTTTTTTTCCAACTTTTCAACAATCAAATCACCTTCAAACTGATTTGATTTACAGCCCATTGATTTAATAAAAAACGTTGACATATATTACACTCTTCCGTACATGTCTTCGTATCGGATAATATCTTCTTCAATCAAAAGGTCGCCTTTTTGAACCTCAACAATCTCTAAATCGTTTTCGTAAGGGTTCTGCAAAGAATGAATCTCTTTAACCGCAATATCAACGCTATGTCCCGGGCTTAAGATATGTTCCTTACCCTCAAGCACAACCTTTGCAACACCTGATAATACAACCCAGTGTTCACTTCTGTGGTTATGCGATTGAACAGACAGTTTTTGACCGGAATTAACATGAATCAATTTAGTCAAGAAACCTTCGCCCTGAGCAAGAACAGTATAGAATCCCCACGGTCTGTATACCGTTTTATGTACCATTTGAGTATTGTCATGCTGTTGTTTCAAGGTTTCAAAGATTTGTTTAACATCTTGAACCTTGTCTTTCTTACAAGCCAGAATAGCATCTTCTGTCTCAACAATAACCATATCCTCTAAACCAACAGTCGCAACAAGCTTAGAAGAAGAGTACATAAGTGAATTTTTAGAACCCTTGTCTAAAATATGACCCACTTTAACATTATTATCGATATCTTTTTTGCTTACATCGTAAATAGATTTCCACGAACCTACATCTAACCAATCAGATTTCAACTCGCTCATAGCAATGTTTTTTGAATGTTCCATAACAGCATAGTCAAACGATATATGAGGAAGTTTTTCAAACTCCGTATAAGGAACATGTTCAGATTTTGTAAAATCTATTTTATCTATAACATTTGAAATATTCGAAGCATAAGCTTTCAGCTCTTTTCTAAAAGTAGAAACTTTAAACATAAAGATTCCGCTATTCCAGAAATAATTCGGGTTATTATAGTATTTTTCAGCAAGTTTATCGTCAGGTTTTTCAACAAACTTCTTAACCTTATAACCGCAATCTAAAGCCTTATCAATCTCAATATAACCAAAGCCCGTTTCCGCATAATCAGGTTTAACACCAAATGTCACAAGATAACCTTTTTGTGCTAGTTTCTTTCCTTCTTCAACAGAAGCCTTAAACTTAGCCAAATCCTTAATCTTATGGTCAGAAGGCAACACAAGAATAATTTCATCATCCTTAGATAATTTGTCTTCAATATACTTGACAGCAAGAGCAATTGCAGGAGCAGTATTCTTAGCAATCGGTTCGGATATTACAACCGAATCATTTGATATAGATGAAAGCTGATACTTAATATTAGCAGCATGTTTAGTATTTGTAACACTAACAATATTTTCAGCAGGCACAATGTCTAATACTCGTTTGAAAGTCTCTTGCAGCAAACTCTCTTTATTTTGAATATTCAAAAGTTGTTTAGGATAAAGTTCTCTTGATAAAGGCCATAAACGACTTCCTGAACCACCTGCTAAAATAATGCTGTACATATTATCATACCCCTTCTTAACTACATATTATTATATACTAAGCCCCTTATAAATAAAAGTATTAAGTTTTGTTAACAAAACTTGAATCAAAAAATCAATTTTTTAAAATTGAAATACTTTATATTAATGTAAGCGGGATTTAAGAAAACATTTTTAGTTGATTAAGTAAGATTACAAAAACAAAACAAACCTTTTTAGGAATTAAGTTGAAACTTCTTTGAAATTCATATTCACAATTAAACAGGCGAAGGACTTGTCACCCTTCGCCTGTTTAGCATTTTAAACTTCTATTATAGCAACAGTTTCAATATGTGTCGTGTGACAAAACATATCGAACGGTTTTAAAGAAATGACTTTAGCACCTTTCTCAACCAGATATTTCAAATCTCTTGCAAGTGTTGCAGGGTTACAGCTAACATATATAATCTTTGATTTTGTAAGCTTTAAAGAGTAATCTATACTCTCAGGACTACACCCCTTTCTTGGCGGGTCTAATATAGTCACATCATAACCTTTCGGATTAGTTTTTAATTCTTTTTCAAAGAATTCCGAACAGTCATTATTATACATTTCAACATTTTGGATACCGTTTTCTGACTTTATTGTCTCAGCCAAATCAACGGAAGCTTTGCACTCCTCAACAGATACAACACGTTTTGCAACCGATGATAACGAAAGCCCGAACGCCGAAATACCCGCATAAGCATCTAAAATAACAGGCTCATCAAAATTAGTTAAAATATAGTCTTTAACGTATCTGAAAATGTTATCCGCACTCTTAGGATTCACCTGAAAGAAAGTATTCGCGCCAATCTTAAAAGTAGTATCGCACAAATCCTCTCGGATATATTCTTCACCGATAACAAGTTGTGTATCATCTGTCATAATAAGGTTTGTTTTTTTAGGGTTAAAATTAACCAAAACCCCGACAACAGAATCAAAAGAAGCAAAAAGAGTTTCGCAAAACACCCTTACACTCGCTGATAACTTTTCGTCATTAACAACCAGAACCACAAGCTGAGTATTATCGCGAACAGATGATCTGATAACAACATGCCGTAAAAGACCGGAATGAGTTTTTTCATCATAGCCCGATACGTCGTGCTGCTGTGCATTCTCACGAACGAACTCAATAATATCATCACAAATCTTTGGCTGAATCGGACAGTATTTGATATTAACCAAATCATGCGATTTAGGTTTAAAATAACCCGCAAGAATACGTTTCGAAACAGCTGTCTGACGAATAGGATATTGAATCTTGTGTCGAAACTCCGTCGTTTGCGGACTTGGTTCAACATCCTGTACCTCAACATCCAAACCGCGCATCATATCTTCAACAATCTGACGTTTGATAACAAGCTGTTTCTCATAATCGATATGTTGCAACTGACAGGCACCGCACGCATTATGAATAGGGCAAAACGGCTTAACACGATATGGTGAAGGTTTTATCATCTCAACAACGTTTGCAATATAATAAGATTTGTGTTTTTTAACAATTCTTACCCTGCACTCATCTTCAGGGCAAACGTTATCAACAAAAACAACCGCTCCCTCGTATCTTGCAATACCTTGAGCATTAGACGCCAGTTTTTCTATCTTTACTACAAACTCTTTTTCCAAATTAATCCTCGTTTAAAATATCGCCGATCTTAACAAAACGTTTTATATAGCCCTTTGTCAAGAACCTTCTGTATTGACCATACAAACTAACACCCGACATTTTCAAAAGCTTATTATTTTTACAAGTAACAGTTATACTTCTATCTTTATAATCACTCCCAACTATAGAACCGATAGGATAATCCGTCTCAGAATCAATAATAACAACCTTATAAGGATTAGGTGAGAAAATAGCCCGTTTATGATAAAAGAAAGTCTTGCCCCACGGATGAATAGCCTTAATCTGAGCAACTATATCTTCCGCATCCTTATTAAAGTCCAAATCCGTATCGAACTCGTTAGAAAAATACGTTGCGCAGTCTTCCTTTTGAGCGATAGGGAACACAACATCTTCATCCATTTTTTGTAAGAGTTCACAAATAGCGCCCCTTGCCTTTAATGAAACCTTTGTTTTCAGCTCTTTACCCGTATCACAAGCGTTAATCTCAACCTCTCTTGAATCAAGTATCGCGCCCGTATCAAGACCCTCATCCACAAGATGAATAGTAACACCCGTCTTTTCTTCTCTATTCTTTATCACCTGTACATACGGGTTTGGACCTCTATACTTAGGCAAAAGCGACGGATGAACATTGATAGTGGCAAGTTTAGGGATATCAAAAGTTTGCTTACAAATCTTCTCACTCCATGAAGCAACTATCATAATATCAGGGTTCAATTTCAGAAGCTTATTCCTGAACTCTTCATCATTAACACTATTAGCCTTAATCTCAGGAAGTCTATAGCTCTTTATATAGTTATAATCCTGCTCGGGACTAATCATATCTTTTAACCAGAGCTTGAATTTGGAAGATTTAATCCTATCATGCCTGAAAACTCCCACAATTTTTGAACCGGAATCTAACGTTCCCGCAATAACGTTAGAAAACATTTCACCATATCCGATAATAACTACTTTAAGCATTCTTCCAAATCCTTTTCAATCTGAGATTTCAATTCTTTGAGCGAGCTGAATTTTTTCTCTTCTCTTATCCATTGTAGCAGATTTATTTTTATTGGTTTATTGTAAATATTTTGGTTAAAACCAAGAATATGAACCTCTGCAACAGGAGCGTTTTCACCCGTCACAGTCGGTTTTACACCGTAGTTCAAAACCCCTCGATAACTTTCAGCCTCAATATCAACCGACACACAATATACCCCGAAAGGTATCTGAACCTTTTTCTTTGGATAAACAATATTTGCAGTAGGAAACCCGATTGTCCTGCCAACCTGATGACCTTTACAAACAACTCCTTCTATAGAGAAAGGTCTTCCTAAAAGTTCATTCGCTAACTTAACATTACCCGATTTCAAAGCTTTACGGATTCTGGTAGAGCTAATCGTTTCTCCTTTATATTCTACAGGCGGAATTTGCACATATTCATATCCGTACTGTCCGGCAAATTCCGCTAATAATTCAGGAGTTCCTGCTTTACCTTTACCAAATGTATGGTTAAACCCCGTAAAAATATATTCCGGTTGAAAGTATTCTTCTAATAACTCGATATATTCTTGAGCGGACATATTCATCATCTTTTCGTCAAACTCAAGCTCAAAAAGATAATCCACTCCAAGATTTGCGATATGTAATTCTTTCTCTTCGTTTGTTGTTAAATATTCAACATTATCAACAAACTTCTCTGCAGGGCTTTTTTGAAAGGTTACCAGTACAGATTTTAAACCGTTCACTTTTGCAGTTTTAACCAGTTGAGAAATAAGTTCATTATGAGCAAGATGAACCCCGTCAAAGAACCCCAGACCAACTGCAGTATTATCTAATTTGGTTAACTCCTTACATATCTCCATATAATGATTATATTACATATATGAAGAAATTAAAAACACTATCTTATGTCTTTTGAGATTAAAGAAGTTATGTCGTCTCCGCCACGAAATACAACACTTTTTGCAAAAACATAGTCATAATTATTTTTCTTTGCACTTGCCGCAATCTGAGACTTTAGCCTTTCTTCTATAGCTGACAGTTTTTGAGTATATTGTCTGTCAATAGACTCTTTCTTATTATTAAACTCTGATGTATATCTATCTTGCAATTGAATAATCTTTTGAGGGTCGTTTTCTTTTGCAATAGCATTTTGAGCATCAGTTACGATTCGGTTTAAAGCTTCCATTTGGCTTGAACGTTCGTTCTTCAATGCTCTAACCTCAGAAGAGTTATTAACCAAAGCCTGAACATCAACCACACCGATTTTTTCAGCAGCAAAACCTACTTGTGAAAACATCAACACACAGCAAAAAGTTATTATCAATCTAATCTTATCCATTATTAACCCCTTTCTAACACTTACATCATATAGAAGATTTCAGCTAAAATAATTCAACCGTTTTCTATACTTTCGGGTATAAAAATTTTGTACAAAATTATAATTTGTAACGTATTGTTAATATCAATAATTTATGCTATACTAAAGCTCAAGAAGGGAACTAAAAAATGACAAATATAGTTATTTATTCAAATGACAAAGCAACAGAGCTAAAATCAGTATTAGAAACTATTGATGAAGCATCTGTCAGAGTTGAAAGTCCGTCAATTATGAGAGAACACTCTATGCTTAATCCGTCATTGATTGTTGTAGAACAATTTGACGATTTAAGCAATGTATTGATGACTACAAAGTTTGTTTGCCCGATTTTATTTGTAGGCGAACGTTTTAACTCTATTGTAAGAGCGGAAGGTTACGATTTTATATCAAAACCAGTTAACGAAGACGAACTTCGTGTAAGAGCAAACGCTTTACTAAAGATTTCTTATTACAAAAACAGAATGCAAGAAGTTAGCACAACTGATGAGCTAACAGGTCTTCATAACAGAAAATATCTTCAAGAAGCACTTGAAGCAGAAATCTCACGTGCAAGACGTTATAAAACAAAAGTTTCTTGTATCTTGTTTGACTTAGACTATTTCAAAGCCGTTAATGATATTTACGGTTATGAATGGGGCGACATTCTTCTTAGAAACATCGCTGGTAAACTTGATGTTTCTGCAAGAAAAGAAGATATCGTTACAAGATACGGTGATGAAGAGTTCTTGCTAATTCTTCCTAACACCTCAGAAGATAACGCATTCATCTTCGCAGAACGTTTCAGACGTGAAGTTGAGAAAATGGAATGGATTCCTGCAGGCGAAGAAGAACGTCATCCGATTACTATCTCAGGCGGTATCGCAACTTACCCTTGCTTAGAAAACGTAACGGAAGATGCAAACACTCTTATCAGATACTCAGAACACGCGTTATATAACGCTAAACACAGAGGACGTAACAAAGTCGTTCAGTTCTCTCAGATAAATCTGGAATATAATTAATTTATAGCTTGCTGAGTACATCAGCAAGCTTTTTTACTTTAGCTGCTGTTGTGCCTATACCGCATAACAGCATTGTTGATTTTGTATTAGTTTTTTCATCTTCAATATTGTAATCATTAAACAAAACATCAGACAACTCTTCACCTGACAAGCCGTCTTTTTTGATAAGAATCTTTGTAATATCGTCCCCGTAAAACTCGATATTTTGACACCTGTTTCGGAGTTCTTTAATCGATTGAACAAGCTTAGCAATAGCTTTTCTGCCACGATTGGAATTCAGAAAAGCAATATTCTTCTCGATAGTCGCAAGCAGCGCATAAGAAGGTGACGTAGTTGAAATCTTATCAAGAGCAGGCTGCAAATCAATATCTGTATTGTTATGAACTAACGCTGTCGGATTTAGTCCGCCTGCAGTCTTATGAAGCGATTGAACAACAACATCGGCATATCTTATTGCAGATTCCGGCAGCTCATCAGAAAACGGATAAAGCGCGCCGTGCGCCTCATCAACTACAAGGCGCGCGCCATATTTCTCACAAACATTCTTAATAGACTTTATATCAGAGACTATCCCCTCATAACTAGGAGAAGTCACAATAACCGCCTTTATATCATTATTTTGCAAATATCTTTCAAGTGTTTTAGGCTCCAATCGTTCAGGAACATCCCAGTCCTTGTTTTGTTCCAATTCATAAAACACAGGAACCGCTCCCGCCAGCTCAACGGCGTTCTTATGACATCTATGAGCACCTCCCCAAACAAGAACCTTTTCACCGGCTCTAACAAGCGCCAAAACAGCAGTTATAATCCCCGATGATGAACCGTTAGTCAAATACAATGTCTGCTTAGTACCGTAAACCTTCGCGGCAAAAGCCTGTGATTCAGCCAGTACTTCCTCCGGACAATGTGCGTCAGTCTCAGATATATCAAATTTATAGAACTGCCTGAACTTACTGAACAAAAAAAACTTCTGTGAATGCGACGGTGTCGTAAACAGAAGTTTTCTATTTTTTTTTCTGAATAAATCTCTGAATAACATCTTACTTATTAGAAGTTTCCATGCTCTTTTTCATACAGAAATGAACTAATGACATCTTGTCAACATTACTCAAATTCGTAAACTGACCTGAAATAACATATTCACCGGAATTGTTCTTTTCCATTCTAATCAACTGATACTTACAATTGATTTCAATCTCATCATTTAATCTGATTGTCACACGATAAGCGTGTTCCATATTGATATTCTCAGTAGTCTTTAATTTCATACCACCGGCAGAAAGGTCAAGAGCCTGAACGTGATGAGTAATATCATCATAAGTTAATTCTAAGTTTTCTAAGAAATCAATACGTGTAAACTTACGTCTTTGCAAGAATCTGTGTTTCTTAGGGTTAGCAATCGAAACAACGTTACCCTTAACATCCTTGATATAAGATTCAAAATACAAATAGCCGTTATCAGTCAAAGAATAAAAGTCACAAACGTTCTGTTTCAGCATACCTCTTGGTACATATTTCAACTGCATTGAAAACCCTTCGAGTGAAACATCCGTAACCTTACCCTTGTTTGTATCCTTAAAATCGTGAGGGATAATTGTAACTATCTGATCTTTTTTTATTAGTTCACGCATTCTTAAATCCTTCTTAAATGTTTTTATAAAACAATTTTAGCATATATTTAATAATTAATAAAGTCATGCTATTATGTGTTTATGGAGAATGAAATAGAAGAGTTACAGGCGATATTAAGGGACGACCCGTACAATTTTCAGGCAAGACGAACACTTTCTCTTGCTCTTTTAGACAGCGGATTCAACAAAGAAGCAAAAAAGAATCTGCTTTACCTTGTCAGAACATTCCCTGAAAACGCGGAGCTTCATTATAACCTCGGCATAGCCTGCGAAAAACTTTCCGAATACGAACACGCAGAACGAGCATACCTAAAGGCTATCGAAATCTCACCTGAGACAGATTTTTATTACAACCTTGGGCTAACTTATATCGAGATGAAAGAGTACTCAAAAGCTATTGTTCCGCTTAAACACGTAATTGATGTTGAACCGGATGATGCCAATACAAACTTCAATATCGGACTTTGTTTCTATAATACTCAAGAGTATGAAGTTGCAATAGATTATTTTAAAAAAGCAATTGAACTCAATCAGGAAGATGTTTTCGCACACTTTTATCTTGCAAACATATTTAAACATTTCGGACAATTCGACCTTGCAATACAGGAATACCAAACAGTTATAAGCATAATCCCCGACTACAGCTGGGCATATTTCAACTTAGGTCAGATTGCGTATGAAGTGGGAGAAACCGAATCGGCGCTTCAATACCTGCAGCAAACACTAAAATATAACCCGAAAGATATAGAAGCCATAAAGATAATGGTACAAATCTATACAAAGCAAGAACGTTACACTGAAGCTCTTGATATCCTACAAAACGGACTTGAAATAAATATAAACAACGGCGACCTTTTTTACCTATCTTCAAGGGTTTTCAAGTTAATGGGAGATAACGAAAACTCGTTTTTAGCACTTCAACAAGCCGTACTCAGTAGAGATTCGCTAACATTTGATTTCGAAAAAATAAACAACGCCTTTGAACGTCTAAAACCGCTCTATCCTACAGATGAGCAGTAATAACTCTATCTATCCCCGCTAAATCTTTTTCGATAAAAACATCTTTAAACCCATTTTCTTCAAAATATGATTTTACGGTCTCAGACTGGTTAATACCCAGCTCAAACACAATATAACCGCCATCATTAAGATATTTCTTTGATTGTTCGATAATAGCTTTATAAAACCCGGTTCCGTCACCCTCTGCAAACAAAGCTGATTCAGGTTCAAACGTAACCTCTTTTTGTAATGTTGTACCAACAGGTATATAAGGCGGATTAGATATTATCAAATCAAAACGTTTGTCTTGAACATTCTCAAACAAATCAGATTCTAAAAGCTCAACATTAGACAATTTCAGCTTTTCCACATTAGATTTAGCAACACACAAAGCCTTTTTCGAAATATCAACAGAAACAACCTCTGTTTTGCTACATTTAGCAATCGCACATACAATACAGCCGCTGCCCGTACCGATATCAAGAACAGACTTAAACCCCTTATCCTTTATAATAGAAAGAGCCCTGACAACTGACAATTCCGTCTCATCCCTCGGTATCAAAACATCCGGCGTTACATTATAATAATCGCCCATAAAATAGGCTTCTCCAATAATATACTGAATAGGCATCTTAGTCTCAGCCCTCAATCTCGCTTTTTTCTTAACAATCTCAAGCTTTTCATAATCCAAAGGTCGTCCCATTAAAATATCAACAGCACGATAGTTGCAAAAATGCTCTATCAACATCTTCACCTCAATCGTCGCTTCACGAGGCTCAATCCCGCTATTAGTTAATATCTCTACAATTTCCTGAATGCTCATCCAATATACCCGCTATCTCGTTCTTTAAATCGAGTTTCGATAAACCCGCCGTCTCTTTCTTCTCTATATTATACCGCTTACATAATTTTTCGTAATAATATAATTGTTTCTTAGTCGGCTCTTCCCTCGACATCTTGACTTCCTGCAAAAACTTCCGTTTCTCTTTCTCAAACTGCTTCTGTTTTTCTAGAAAAGGCTGCTGCTTTTCCTTGCTCTCATAATACTTCTTGCAAGCCGCAATAAACATCTTGGTCTCTTGCTTAAATTCATCATCAAACAAATAATCAGCCAAAAACTCAAACCTCGAAGAGTTTATCTTTAAATAATAATCCTGTTCCTCTACAAACTCATCAAATATTTCGTCTGTCAAAAGCCCAAAATTCTGCTTAACAAAAGAACGCAAAAAAGAACAAAGATGACTTTTTTGCGTTTTATCAAAATATAAATAAATCTGCTGTTTTACATTATACATACAACTATTTCAGACTGTCTCTAATCAAGTCCTTAACGCTGAACTTCCTTTGAGACTTACTAAATGCAAGTAGTTTTGAATATAAATCAATTTTAATAGGGTCAGATTGATAATTTTGTTCAACAGAATCTTTAATTTCTTCTGTCTCAACAGGATTTGAAATAACAAGTTTCATATCTTTGCTGCTCTCTTTTTTCATTTGTACCTCGTATATATATAAAGTATATACTCTCTAAAAAATTGACTTTTTAAATTCCTAATATTAAGTTATGTAACAATTTTAAATATCTTGTTATAAAAAACTTCGTTATAACTATCATACAGCCATTTTTGTTTTTTGTAAACATTAAAAAAATTATTGAGAATATTAGAGCTTTGTTATAAAATCAAAGCAGCATCAATCGTATGTTTTGAGGTTAGTTATGAAAAAATATTTAATTGGGATATTGTCTTTTATATTTTTAAGTTTGCCTGCTTTTGCAGATTGGGATGTAAAAACAGAAGCAGACTTACAAAGAAGAATGAACGAAGTAGGTTTCAACCTGTTAAACTCAAGTAGAATTGAACGCCGTTTAATATTCAGAGCAGTGAATAGAGTTTATTCTCGTGACATCTGGTCAGATGTAAGCTCAGTTAACAGAACGGTTTGGGTTAAACCTTGTATAATTCCTTACATCGACAGTGATGACGAACTTGCTGCAATCTTAAGTCACCAGATATCTCATGGCATGGATACTTATGAAGGTGCATTCAGAGGATATCTTTCTATAGTAAATTACTGGGTTGCACCAAACAAATACGATATGAAAGCCGATAAACGCGCGGTTGATTATATGGTTAACGCAGGTTATAATCCGCTGGCTCTAATAGTTATCCTGAATAAAATCGGACAACAATATAGATACGATATGCTCTCAAACCATACTCTCATCTCAAGAAGAATGGTTAAAATATACGAACATATATATATGAAATACCCTGTTATATTGGCAGATAATGAATATAAAAATAATATCTACTATCAAAATTTCTTGCTAACTTCAAGAAAAAACAGGCTTAAATTCAAAAACAAAATCGAATCAAATTCAGTTAAACCGGTAAATTATGAATATTAAAAAAGCTCTATACCTATTATTTGCATTTATATTATCAACCTCTGCTATTTATGCAGCAGATATTGAAGATGAACTTATCAATTCAGACAAGTTTAAGAATATAATGCCCGTTTACGCAAAAGAAAAAGCTCCGATTGTTGATGATATAATAGAACCTTTTCAACAAGCAGGTCAAACTATAATGTTATGGGCACAAAAGAAAGGCGAAAAAGTTTCTGAACCGATAGAAGATACTTTTGTAAAAAATTCAATCGATTTAAAATCTCTTGCAAAACTGAAACGTAAAAACATCTACGATTTTTCAAAAGAACAAGTACCTGTAGAACTAAAAGTTATCCGTAACCTTTCAACAAAAAGAGAGCTAAAAGAAGGTCAGGTCATTGTCTTTAAAACCATAAAAGACGTAGTAATAAACGGTAAAGTACTTCCACGCGGAACTAAAGTCTCCGGTAAAGTTGAAATGGTATCAGAATCAGATAAAATGGGTACGCCATTCAATATTGTAATCGACAATTTTAACGTCAAAAACCCTTCAAATGCGAACGAAACAATCAACTTCTATGGAACAGTCTCAAAAGCCGGTGCAAACAGAAGCATGTGGGTTTATCCGCTTTATCAGGCTGGAAACCTTGTCCTATACGTTGCAGGGTTTGCGTTTGTTCCAATCCACGGAGGACACGCGAAACTGTTAACAAACGAAACCTACACCGTATATTATGAGACCCGATAATCTATGAGATTGCAAGAGTTAGTAAAGACAGAATTATTGCTCCTGCAAATGCACTCCAGAAACTGTTTATGGTTACCCCCGGAACCAGATGCGCTACAAACATTAATAATAACGCATTGATTATCAGTACCGATATACCCAGGGTTAAAATGTTTATCGGTAAGAATAGCATCAAAATTGCCGGCTTAATAAAAATATTGATTAACGCAATTACAACAGCTGCTATCATTGCTGTTGTAAAATTCGAAACAACAATCCCCGGCACAATCCACGCTGTAATCATTACAGCTAAAGATAAAATTAACCATTGAATAATCAAAGACATAGCAGTTCTCCTTTTTCTCTCTCATTATAAAAGGTTTTCTTTGTCTTCAATTACACAAAAGTATAATTCTTAAATAAAAAACATAGCCTAAAAGACTAGTCCTTGAAATAATCACAGATAAGAGTTTTCTTCTTAGTCTTTGGCAAAAACTTCTTAACCATTTTCATCAGTTGGTTTTTCTCACATTCTTCAAGTTCTTTTTTTAAGATAGCTTTTTCTAAAATCGCTTTGTCATACAGGTCAGCACACAAATCAGAAGTTTTCATTCTCTTTCGGAACATCTCTATCTGTTGTTCTTTTTCCTGTATTTTCTTTAAAATTTCTTCTTTCTTCACGATTTACCTCTAATGTAAAGATATCTTTTATTTTAAAAATAGTCATCAGACTTTTAGGTGAAATTAGCAGGCTAAAACCATGCTTTTCGCTTCCTTTATAGCCTTGAGGTTAGAATCAATCATAGCTAATTTATCACCCGATAAAACTAAACGCAAAGCACGTTCATATAATTCTACGTTCAAAACCTCTTCATAATTACTTAAAACACCTAATGCAATCATGTTTGTATATTTTGGAGATCCGAGTTTCAAAGCAAGTTCTGAAATTGGTGATTCAACATATTCAACATCATCGCGTTTAGCTTCAACCTTAGCAAGAGAAGAGTTATAAATGATTCTTCCACCGGATTTAACCTTAGGTGAGAATTTATTCAAAGACAATTGGTTCAATGCGATTAAACAATCGACTTCTTGTTTATGAACAGAACTAACCTCATCATCAGATACAACAATCTCACAATTAACCGTACCGCCACGCATTTCAGCACCGTAACAAGGATACCAGGTTACATTTTTATCCGCAATCATAAACGCATTAGCAAGCGTTTTACCTGCAAATAAAACACCTTGTCCTCCAAATCCGGCTATTATATAATTCTTTTCCATACTTTTTCTTACCTTTTAATCTTCAGTTATATCCTTGTATACACCGAGCGGGAATACAGGAATCATTTCTTCTTTCACCCGTTTATGAGCATCCTCAGGAGTCATCTTCCAGTTAGTAGGACAGGTTGCAAGAATTTCAACAAACCCGAAACCTTTGCCGTCTAACTGAGCCTGAAAAGCTTTCTTAATAGCTTTTTTAGCCTGATTGATATGCGGAACCGTATCAAGTGCAACCCTTGCACTAAACGCTGTACCTTCACATAAAGCAATGTGCTCAGCTATCTTGATAGGATAACCATAGGTTTCTTTAAATCTGCCCATAGGCGATGTTGTTGTCTTTTGCCCCATTAAAGTAGTAGGTGCAAGCTGTCCACCTGTCATACCATAATTCGTATTGTTAATACATATAGCACTCAAGTTTTCTGCTCTAAGCGCTGCATACGTTGATTCTGCAATACCAATAGCTGCAAAATCGCCGTCACCTTGATAACTAAATACAAATTTATCAGGTCTTGCACGTTTTACACCGGTAGCCTCTGCCATAGCTCTGCCGTGAGGAGCTTCCAAACAATCTATGTCTACAAAATCATACATAAATACAGAACAGCCGCTTGAAGAGATACCGATAGTTTTTTCTCTCAAACCCAACTCATCAAGTACTTCAGCAACCAGTCTGATAGCTATACCGTGGTCACAGCCCGGACAAAAAGTAAACTTAGACCCTTTTTTAATAGATTCAGGTATTTTAAACACTTGCATATACTTTTTCTCCCAACTGACGTTTCATCTCTAAAATAATTTCTTCTACACTCAACCATTGACCGACAGGTCTATTGATTTGAGAAACCTCTGCCTTACCTGCAACAGCGTATCTCACATCCTTAACCATTTGACCCATGTTCATCTCAACAACAACAAAGTTCTTGCAAGTCTCCGCAAGCTCATTAAGTCGCTTATGAGGGAACGGTGAAAGAGTAACAGGTCTGAATATACCGACCTTCAAACCTTGTTTTCTTAATTCAGTCATAGCAGCTTTTATACTTCTTGATAAACTGCCAAACGCGCAAAGAATAATATCTGCGTCTTGAGTATTAACTTCTTCCCATTCAACAGTTTCATTCTCAATCTTTTCATATTTTTCAAACAGTTTATAAATTCTTTCAACCTGTTTATCTTCATCAGGACCTAAAGACTTGATAATTCTGGAAGCTCTGCCTTTAGCACCTGTCAAAGCCCAATCTGAAGTATCAATCTTAGGATATGGATACTCACCGTAATTAGCAGGTTCCATCATTTGACCCAACAAGCCGTCTGCTAAAAGCATTGTAGGATTTTTATATTTTTGAGCATAATGGAATGCTTTATAAGTCAAATCAATACACTCCTGAACAGTAGAAGGAGCTAAAACAATAAGCTTATAATCCCCATTACCGCCGCCATAAACAGCTTGATTATAATCACCCTGTGACGGATAAATATAACCCTGACCCGGACCAGCTCTCATAACGTTAACAAGCACAACAGGGACTTCATCAGCGCAAGCATAAGATAACGCTTCCTGCATAAGCCCAACCGCACAAGAAGATGATGAAGTCATTGCTCTTGCGCCTGTTGCAGTTGCACCAATTACCATATTGATAGCTGCAACTTCACTCTCAGCGCAAACATAAGCCTTTTTTTCCTCATACATTTTTTGGCTCAAATACTCACCAATTTCTGTCTGCGGAGTAATAGGGTAGCCAAAATAGCATTCACAACCCGCATTCAACGCTGCTTGAGCAATTGCTATATTCCCTTTAATCAATTCTTTATTCTGCATTATTTATGCACCTCAACTATTGCCATATCAGGACATCTTGTGGCACACATCGCACAGCCGATACATTCATTGTTCTCATCAACAAACTCAACAAGATTATCACCAAGGCTACTAACTTTTTCACTTTTCTTAATCAAATGTTTCGGACAAGTGTTTACACAGATATAACAAGACTTGCATCTGTTTTCATCAATCACTATATGTGCCATTTCATACCCCATTACTAAGTAAATTCTTTACCTAATAATTATAGCACCAACAAATTCTATTAACAAGTTAATCAGCTAATTAAGCTATCTTCATAAATTTCTTCAAACTTTTACCCGCAGCTTCAAGCTTACCGCTCTTGATTGCATACGCAACCATTAAACCTGCGCTTAAACCAACCGTAACCAGTAAAATATCAGAAATCTTATAAGGATTTGAGCAAGGCTTATTAACGCATTTCGGAGAATGCCCAACCGCCTTTGCTGATGTAAAACTAACAGCAGAAACCTTCATAATAAACACCTCTTTGACCTTTCTTATTCTATCATTTTTTTCGTGTTTTGTACCAATTTGTAATGTTTTATTAAGTTAATCTGATTTATGTTATAATCAAGATATGATAGATAGATATTGCCGACCTGAACTAAAAAAAATATGGGACTTACAATCAAAATTTGATTACTACCTGAAAGTCGAACTCGCAGTCTGCGAAGCGTATGCAGATTTGGAGATATTTCCTCAAAATGTAATACCCAAACTCCATAAAAAAGCAGGGTTTTCACTTGAGAGAATTGATAAAATTGAAGCAGAAGTTCACCACGATGTTATAGCGTTTTTAACTAACGTAAACGAGAATTTGGGCAAAAATTTATCAAAATACATGCACGTAGGAATGACAAGTTCAGACGTCATTGATACCGCATTTGCTCTGCAAATCAAAGATAGCAGCGATATAATACAAAAAGAGTTTGAAAAACTATTAAACACAGTAAAATCACTTGCTATCAAACACAAACACACAGTCTGCATAGGACGTTCCCACGGTATACACGCAGAAGTTACAACCTTCGGGCTAAAAATGCTCAATTTCTATGATATATTAGAACGTGCATACAACAATTTCTTATCAGCAAAAGAAGAAGTTCGCGTTGGTCAAATCTCCGGACCCGTAGGTACATACAGCAATCTTCCAATGGAATTGGAACCGCTTGTATGCGAAAAACTGGGACTTAAACCCGCAAAAATATCTACCCAGATAATCTCAAGAGATTATCACGCAAGATTTATGCAATCATTAGGACTTATTGCTACTGTAATAGAACAGATTGCAACAGAAATTCGCCACCTTCAAAGAACCGAAGTACGTGAAGTTGAAGAAGGTTTCGCAAAGAAACAAAAAGGCTCATCTGCAATGCCTCATAAAAAGAATCCGGTTCTTTCAGAAAATCTTTGCGGTTTAGCAAGAGTTGTACGTAACAACGTAAACACCGCTATGGAGAATGTTATTCTGTGGCACGAAAGAGATATTTCACACAGCTCAGCTGAGAGAATTATCTTCCCTGACAGTCTTGCACTCGTAGATTTTATGATAACCAGACTAAATTCTGTACTATCTAACCTTGTTGTAAAAAAACAGAATATGAAAGAAAATACGAACCTTTTTGGCGGAATAGTTTATTCTCAAAAGGTTATGCTTGAACTTGTTGACAAGGGGCTATCCCGCGAAGAAGCATATAAAATTGTTCAAGCAAACGCCCTCGATGCGTTTGAAAATAACGGTGATTTCAGAAAAGATCTCGAAAACGATGACGATATAATAGAAGCACTCTCAACAGACGAATTAGACGATTGTTTCATCCAAGCCGACTATCTTCGCAACGTTGATAAAATATTCGAAAAATTCGAAATCTAGCCTTCTAATCTATCAAGATATTCTCTGTTTGAGTCCAATGTATCCTGTGACGCTCTGATTGAATAAATAGGTTTTTCAGAGAAGATGTGTTTTGCACCGTTAACAATATCATCTTTTGTTATTGTATCAATAATATCGTACATTTCATTATATTCAGAAATTCCGGTTTTCGAAGTCAACAACGAATCAGCCATATTCAAAACTTTATCTTCCTGCAAATCATTCTGTTCAAGTAATATTCGCTTCAAATTAGTTTTTGCGGTTTCGAGTTCTTCATCTGTAAACTCACCGTTAACCATTTTGCCTATCTGGTTATTAAACCCGTCAATCGATTTTTGAACATTGTCATAAGACTTGTAATCAGGCGCGTCAGTCGTTGTCAAAATACAGCAAGTCAAAGTTGAAGCCGAATATTTTGAAGGCTCACAGAAAGAATACACACTATATGCAAGCTTTTGTTTTTCTCTTAAATTATTAAACAACCCTGTTTCATCACCGCTTGAAAGAATACTGTTCACAAGGAAGTTAGTAACCTTAGATTTTGGAGAATGGTCGTTATAGAACTTGAAGGTCTCAACAATCTCTGCTTGAGCAGTATTAGCTGCATCTCTAACAACCTTAGTACGCTCTATCGGTTTAAAGTCATTGAATGTACGAACATTTAACGGTTTAAACATAGGTAAAGCCCCTAATTGATTGTCAAAAACATTCTTCGCCTCAGGATATTTGCCCGTTGGTAAACTTGCAGAACAAATAGCTGACGAGCTATCTTTAATATAAGTATACAACCCGATAACATCGCCTAGCTGAATCTTATCGATATTGTCTAACACATCCTTGTTTGTATAACCGCGAGGGCTGTCAGGGAACACCTCGTTTAATGAATTGTCAATCGCATTAGGCTGAGTTATACTCAATGCACTTTTAATTTCCTGTTTAGCCTGCTCAAAGTTCTGTTCAGAAAAATCAGGATTCATCAATAATTCTTTCATCAAATTCAATGACGCATTAAGGTTCTTAGACGGAACTTCAGCGTCAAAAATAAGCGAATTTTCAGTAGAATCAACACTTACTCTCAAAGTATTGTCTTCCATAAAATCTTTATAATGAGAGGTTTTATTCGACAACATTTTTGATAAAAAAGAAATTACACCCGGTTTTGTATTCGGCGGAACATTTGTTCCCAAACAAACCGAATAGTTAGAAATATCATTCTTTGATTCTAACATTGCAACTTCTAAGTTATTATTCAACTTATATTGATTCACATCTTCAACCTTAACAGGCTGTTTTTTATTCTGTGTATGTACACCGGTAAAAGAAACGTTTTGAGCTTTTGCATGGTTCGCTGTCATATCCTGAACGTTGGAAGATTCCGGATGAATAACCGCTACAGAAGCCTTATTTATATCGAAATATTTATGAGCAACATCGACCAAATCCTGAGGTGTCAAGCTGTCTAAAATATCCATTTCCTTCGTAAGATTCTCTATGTTTCCGGTTGAAACACACGCGCCAATTTCATAATTCAAACGTTCCATATCTTCGTTTGCTTTTTCATTTCTCATCTTAATTTCAGTTTTTAAATTCTCCATTTCTTTTGGTGTTGGAGCCTTGAAATTAGCAAGATTTGTAAAAATATTTCTTAAAGCAATCTCAGAATTTTCTTCTGTTGAATTATACATAATCGTTAGCAATCTGCCGTCATTAGGATTAGCACTAAACTTATCATTCATAGCATGAACTGATATGTTATAGTCCTTTAATTGCATGTCTGTTTTTGAATTTTCTTTATTATATAGATACTCGTTTAATACACTAACAGCAACACTGTCTTTTCTATTATTAAACGCAGGACCGTTAAAACAAACAACACCTGTAGTACCTACTGCTTTATTTGAAATAATATCTTTTCTGACAGTTTTTTCTATTGGTTTAAGCGTTTCAAATCTTCTGTCAGGAGAAGTCGGGTTTTGCCCCCTAAAGTTTTTAGCAATAATCTCAATTGCTTCATCAGGATTAACATCACCTGTCACAACAGTAGACATATTTGCAGGATAATAGTTGTTTTTAAAATATGCCATAACTTTTTCTTTATCAACGTTAAGTATATTTTCGACCGTACCCGCTACAACATCATCCGATGTAGTTTGGATATTATATAAATTCTTAATAGCTGCATTCTGAACAATAGTATCAGGCATATCCGCATACATATTTATCTCGGATGTAACGGGTCCGTGCTCTTTTTCAACCATTTCATCAGACATTTCAAGATTATTCATCATAGAAGACTGCATTTTGACGATAGTTTCAAAGTCCTCTTTATTAAACTGAGGTATAGAGATTGTATAATTAGTTTCTGCAAAACCGGTAGAAGCATTAGTTCTTCCGCCCATTTTGTTAACCTTTCTGAATACATCCCCAATACCGAGCTTCATATAGTTATCTGTACCATTGGTACCGTTAAAAGCCATGTGCTCGCAAAAATGACTTATACCGCGCTCAGAATCTTTTTCGTTCATAGAACCGGTATTAACATAAGTATTTAATGTTGTCATTGCAGATTCTTTAGGCGCAATATAAACTCTCTGTCCGTTATTCAACTTATAACAGTGTATTTCTTGACCGTTTGACAGTTTTTCAACACCAATCTTTGTATACCCCACAGGCATAACAACATTATAATCAGGTGTAACAGCAGGCATTGATTCCGCTTTAGCTGCATTAGTTGATGCAGGTGCTGAAGTATTAGTATCTTTTTTATTAGCTCTATTAATTGATAACCGGAAGTTATCTCTTAATGAGTTTGTATAATCGTACATATTATAATCCGTCAAAAATACACTTATCTACTATATATAAAACCTATTCTACATTTTTTTTGCGCTTTTGCAAGCGAATTGTTACAAACAAGTTTTGTAAACTTATGTAACAATGATTCTCAAATTTCTAAAGTTTCAAATAAAAGTGTCGTAAACATACTTGTAAGCAAAAAGAATTAAGGATGTAAAATGGGTTTATCGTCTTCACAAGCTAGATTATTGAATTTGACTTCAAGAATGCACCAGATTGAATACAAAGCTGCAAAACTTGAAGCTGAAAAACTTCAAATGGCAAATGAATCAAACAGAGTTTATGAAGAATATCTTGAAGCTCTTGATAAAACTAAAATCCAACGTAAAGTTCTTACAACTGACGGCTCTATCACTTATAAAGATATGGCTAATTATGATGAATTTACAAAAGCAGGTTATGCACTTGTTCATAATGGCGTTATCTATGATGGCGCAACAAATACATGGGCTCAGTTAAAAACTGCTCTTGGAATTCAAGTAGAAAACAATTTTGAAACTACTATCACTAATATCATAAATTCAGGTGAAGTTACTATTGTAACTAAGAACCCTAAGACTAATGCTTTCCCAACAGGCATTAATGATGAAAACTTCGTTACTTATGAAACAAGTGTTGCTACAAACACAGGTCTTCAAGAAGTTTCTGACGAATCATTATTGAAGAAAGCAGAAGCTAAATACGAAGCTGATATGAAAAAGATTGATATGAAAGATAGAAAATACGACTCTGACTTAGCTGCATTAGAGGCTGAAAGAAACGCTATCAGTCAAGAAATGGATACATTAAAAACTGTAGCTAAAGATAACGTAGATAGAACATTCAAATTGTTCACATAAAAAAGATTAATCAAGACACGATAATATAAATTTTCCCTATAATTTTCCTATAATTTCTAATGCCACTTTTCCCAAGTGGTTTTTTATTTTTTAAGGGCTGATACAATATCTTGAACAGTTATATCCGGATTTATCTCTTTTAACGTGATAATCGTATTAAAGTCTGTTGGTTCGTTAAATATTTTAGAAATAAGTTCTTTGTCATAATCAAGAAGGATTGAACCGTGCTGCAGGATATAGCCATGTTTTCTTGCTTGAGCCGAACCGATGAATTTTTTGTTATTCCAACATAAATCAGCACCGGTTGAAATAGACATACAGTAGTTGTTTTTAGAAATATGGCGCGGGCAGCCGCCAACTGTGAGGTTTATATCTAATTTTTTAAATAAATCTATTAAGATTTGAGAGATAAACTTATATGATTCCGTGACATTTTCGCCGTTTTCAATTAAAGAAACAGGTGTAACGTAGCTATATGTCAGTTCATTAGCGTGAAACAAGGCTCTTCCGCCGGTTATACGTCTGACACAATCAATCCCCATTTCGTGTAAGAACGCGTTATCTATAAATTCATCCTTTTGGTTTTTGCCCAGAGACACACATGCCGGTTCCCAGCCATAAAAACGAAAAACCGGCTCATTTGATTGAGTGGCTATTGAGTCTTCTAATATTTTAGAATCAAGTGCCATATTATCTGCACCTGAAAGCACCTGATAATCAATAAATTTCATACAAATTATTATATATTAAATTTGTCTATAACTAAAGTATAAACTTTTGGGAAAATCTATTGAAAAAGAAATAATAACCATTAAAATATAAAGTATGATTAGAGATTTTATGAAGAACATTTATTCCGTTACTGATGACGGTGAAATACCAACACTCACACTTTCAGGAGTACAATATATCCCTAAGAACTTTGTTGAGGGGTTAATTGATAAAGTAAAAATGCTTGAGCTTGCTTTGAGCAAAAGGATTGAGACAATTAAAATTCTTGAGTTCAGGTTAAAGAAGGATCAGGATTTGCTCGCGCAAATGCATAGGGTTCTTGACGCGCAGAACAAACAGCTTCACGAACAGATGGATATAATAAACGACCAGAAAGAAAAGCTTAAACATATCGAGCAAATCGACTGGCGGATGAACAAGCTTAAACTTGAACATAAAAAACTTATAAAATACACAAACGGATAGGGTTACAAAAGTAACCCTTTTTTATTATGAACAAATGTAACGATATATACTTTTTATGCAATTTATATAATCTAAAAAACTTTATATAAGTACGAGACGATATTAACAAACCTTTCATACACAACCTACACACACTAACCTTCTACACGAGGAATTACACAAAAAATTCCAAACACTCATTTCTTGAGTGTTTTTTTTGTAGTAAAATATTATTATGAAAAAACGCATTAGTATATTAGGTTCAACGGGCTCTATAGGAACACAAGCCCTGGAAGTTATAGAAAAACTATCAGATAAATTTGAGATTATAGCACTTACTGCAGGCGGAAATATTGACAAGCTAAATGAGCAAATTGCAAAGTTCCACCCTAAATACGTTTGTGTCTCAAAAGACGCAGACAAAGTTATCGGATGTGACAACGTACTTGAAGGTAACGCAGGATTAGAAGAGATTTGTTCCATTACAGACAACGATATTATCTTAGTTGCAGTATCAGGTAAAATCGGTTTAAAACCAACCATTACCGCAATAAAAAACCATATAAATATCGCTCTTGCAAATAAAGAGACACTTGTTATGGCAGGTGATATAGTAATGGAACTTGCTCGACAAAACAATGTCGAAATAATTCCGGTAGATAGCGAACACTGTGCAATCCACCAATGTATAAAAGATATTGCACAGGTTTCAAAGTTGATTATTACAGCCTCCGGCGGACCGTTCTTACATAAAACAGTTGAAGATATGAAATCTGCGACTGTAGAGCAGGCACTTGCTCATCCGCGTTGGAACATGGGCAGAAAAATAACAGTCGACAGCGCTACTCTTATGAATAAAGGGTTAGAAATAATTGAAGCACATCACTTATTCAACATGCCTTATGATAAAATTGATGTAGTGGTTCATCCGCAAAGTATCGTTCACTCAGCTATCGAATATAATGACGGAAGCGTAATCGCACAAATCGGGTTACCTAGTATGCACATTCCTATCCAGTACGCAATTTGCTACCCTGAAAGATTTGAAGGAATAAAATCAAGAAGCTTCAGCTTCTCTGAGATTGCAAGATTAGATTTCTTGGCTCCAGATTTTGATAAATTCCCATTCCTTAACCTTGCATACACTGCAGGAAGAACAGGCGGAACAGCAACAGTAGCTCTTAACGGTGCCGATGAAGAAGCTGTTTTTGCGTTCTTAAAAGGACAAATTAAACTATTCGATATCTACGAGATAACAGAAAAAATATATTCAGAACACAACGTTCTCAAATCACCGTCTCTGGAAGATATCTTTGAAGCAGACAAAGAAGTTCGTGCAAAAACAAACGAGCTTATTAAAAAGGATTATTTATGTTTGAATATTTAAAAGGTATTTTAGCAGACAAATACACTTCGAATTCCGGCAACTACATGATTGTAGAAGTTAACGGAATCGGTTATAAAATGGAAGTTTCACAAAGTGATTTTGATAGCAGTCCTGATTTAGAAGCAAAGATTAAAATATATACAAAACTCATCCACAAAGAAGATTCCATGACTTTGTGCGGATTCTTAAAAAAAGAAACACGCGATATATTTACATATCTTACATCAGTATCAGGTGTAGGTGCTAAAATGGCTCTTGCATTACTAGGCAGATTCGATACCTTTACACTTATATCGATTGTTATAAACGAAGATGTAAAAGAACTCACTTTAGCAAAAGGTATCGGTACCAAATTAGCTCAAAAAATAATATTAGAACTCCGTGACAAACTTATAAAAGCAAATATAGCAGCAGTTCCTGAAAAATTACCGGAACTTGAACAAACAGAAGCTTCAAAAGAAACCTCTGCGATTTTGTTATCATTAGGTTACACGGAAGATGAGGTTAATACAGCACTGCAAGTCATCCTTGAACGTTGTGAAGATAAAAATAACCCTGAAGAAATCCTAAGAGAGTCTTTAAAATATTTATCAATGTAACAATTTTTTTTATAACTAGCAAATTTTTTTTTGAAGAGCATTAATTTATCATAGCAAAGGTGATGTATGATAAATTTCTCTTCTAATCTAATTTCTCAATATAATAATACTCCTATAACAACCAATAATAACACCACTACTAAAATCAAGATTGGTTATATCAACGATTTTCACGGTCAATTAACAAAAATGGAGCGAACAATCGTTCCGCTTCAGGATTGTGATATAAGATTATCCGGCGGCGACAATTTCTTAGGAGACGAAAGAAATGCAAGCTTAAACAAGGGTGTTGCAAAATACATGAACCTAGCAAACATAGAAGCTTCTCCTGTCGGTAACCACGAGCTCGATATGAGCCAGAAGAATTTCATGGAGATTACCCAAGGTCTGAAAACACAACTTGTTGATTGTAACTATAGACAGGTTATAGACCCTAAAGAAGCTGAACGAGTATATAGAGAAACAAACAAAGCACCTATAAATGACCGATTTATAAACTCTTTTGTTAAAGAAGTAAAAGGCGACAAATACGGTATTATTGGAGTTTCACCTGTTGATATGAACGACCGATATACACACGCTGATTACTATGATGATTGCAAAGTTGATTCAATGGAAGATACTATAAAAGATGTTCAAACCGAAGTTGAACTATTGAAACAACAAGGTATTAATAAAATCATCCTGTTATCACACTTAGGCTATAAACTTGATAAAGAAATGGCACAATCAACATCAGGCGTTGACGTAATCATCGGCGGACACTCTCATAACCTTGTTGAAGGTATAACAGAAGGTGAAAACCTGCTCAAGTCAAAAACAGGCGAGCCTGTAGTTATCACTAACGGCGGTAAAGACGGCGAACACTTCGGTAACTTAAGCCTTGAATTCGACCAAAACGGTATTATAACAAACGCTAAAAATGATATTATCCAAACAAACAAATACGGAAGAAACTTAATATATTCTAAGCTTATCGAAAGTGAGATGAAAGAAAACGAAAAAATCGGTTATATCCGCTCAGTTCTTCCGCAACCTAAAAACAGACTAATCGAAGAAAACCCTCAAGCTAACTTTGTGGCTGACGCTATGAGAAAAGAACTCGGGGTTGAAATAGCATTCTTAAACTCCGCGAACCTCCGTTCATCATTTGAAGCAGGTACATTCACAAGATTAGATGCTAAAATGATATCACCATTCAACAACCAAATGGTTATTGCTAACGTAAAAGAAAAAGACCTTGTAGACGCTTTCAAATTCACTTGTAAAACAATGGTAAATACAAGACCGGGATTGTTTGCACCTTCCGGACTTAAATACACTGTTAGAAAATCAGACGGTGAATTATTATCATTAACAAAGGTTGATGATAACGGAAACGAAACACCAATCGATATCAATAACCCTAGCGAAACAAAAACATACAGAATCGCAGCCGACTCGTTTGTGATGAGAGGCGGGGACAAGGTTTCTTCTCTAAATTATGTAGGTAAAGAAGAAAAGATATTCGATTTTGACAAAGATACCCTTGTTTGTGACTACATCAAACACTTGAACGCTCCTGTAGACATAAATCAAGCAGGAAGGGTAACTATAGTATAAGATTCAATCTAAATATTATGGGAGAAATTATATAAACGGTTCTCAAAAAAGGACCGTTCTTTTTTATATTAAAGACTTTAAATTTTGGAGCTCTTCACTGACATCTTCATCAGACAATGTTGAAAACTTTAGCAACGTATTGTACGCCTTTTCATACATATTGTTTTTGGAATAAGCTTGTGAAAGCACTCGATACAAAGACGCCTGCTCAGGAATAAGTTTCGTTAAATATTCCATAACATCTATCTCTAAATCGTATCTGCCAATAGAGTTAAAATATTGGAACCTTTCAATAGATTCTTTGACAATATCATAGGTATAAACAGGACAATAACCTAGTTTGAAAGAAGGGTCTTTTTCTTTTTTGTATTCAAGCCAGATATTTATGAACTTTTCTGCAAAATAGCCCGCTTCGCGTTTATATTCACCGTTATTCCAATAGTTTGTACGTTTCTCCATTTCGGCAAATATCTTAAACTTCCATTCAAGATACTCTTTCAAATGTTCTTTTTTAAGAATGTAGATATTGTATAAATGAGCGTACTCTTTAAGAAAAACCCTTGTCATCGCAGGAACAAATTCCGGTGTAAGCTCTTCAATAGAAGTAATCATCGCATCGAGCACGTCAGGCTTACGAGTAATATTGAGTTCTTCAATACAGGTAATATGAGCAAGATTCTTATTATTGACCGTTGTTGTTATCCCGCCTTCATAATAAAAATCTTTCGCAGGAATAATACAATCGTAAGGTTTTATACTGTCGTAATAATCACCTTTGAACCTGTCAAAAATATATCTTAAATTCTCATATTTAAGAACATACATCCCGACATCTTCTGTTGGTGATATTTTAGTCAAATCAAGTATTCTTCTATAGTGGCAGAATCCGATATATTCCTCTTCTGCCGTATCAATATAGTTTTTTAAGACCCAGTAATGTGCAGTGTTTTCACAATACATACGGTTTTTAAAAGATATATTATCACCTGTATTATCGCCAATAAGCTCGGTTTCACCGTCATACAAATCCAACCCGCAATAAATCGGTTCAAAAACTTCGTTTTTGAATATCGGATAATTATCGTTATGGTAGGTTACAAAAACTTTTAACTTAGACATACTTTATACAATGAAGGGCTGTCCCAACTTTTCTTCCGAAACTACTTCGTCAAAATCTTTTCTAAGTTTAACAGTACCTCTGTTGTCATCCGGATAACCCAATGTGAGCATAGCAAGGATACATTGTTTGTCATTAAGGTTAAGCTCTCTTTTAACCTGTTCTGACAATTCCGGCAGAATGCCTGTTAATTCATTACCAAGAGCACCTATAACACAAGCGCCTAAGCCTAATCTTTCTGCTTCAAGTGTCATATAAGCAATCGCATAGGTAACCTGTTCAACGGTTCTGAGTAAAGTTGTTTGAGCACCCAACAACGGCGGATAAAGTACAGGAACTTGCAGTAATGAGTCAATACCTGCATCGTTCATACCTTTTTGTTTAAGAACTTCTGAGAACCTTTCTTTATCCCATGCTCCCGCATCAGCAACACAGACAATAACCGCATCTGCGTTTCTAACCTGAGGCTGATTGTTAGATAGTTGAGATAACAACTCTTTATTTTTTCTTACAACAATAAAATGCCACGGTTGAACATTAACCCACGATGGAGCAAGTCTACCTGCTTCCAAAACCTGTTTTAAAACATCATTTGGAATATTTTTCTCTAAATATCTACGAACACTTTTTCTGTTTTCAATTAAGTCCATAACAAACCTCTCTCTAATATTTGTCTATGACTCTATGATACCTGTTTTTAAATCAACATGCAACAAGCTATTTCTTAAAAGCACCTAACATATAAAGATTTTTATTCTGTCAGCTTCTGTTTCTCCGCTTTTTACAACACCAAAACCTCTAAGCTGTTCAGCCATATCTTTAGCTACATCTTTTTCTTTTTCGCCGTAAATATCCGTATAAACAACTTCATGTTTTTTCATCTTAGGCATTGCAACACTTTTCAGTGATACAGATTCAGCTTTACTGTTAAGTTTGAAATTCAGAATCCTGTAACCATAAGGTATACAACCTTCAGGGATTGTCTCTGTAAACGACATAACCGCATCCTCTTTATTAGCAGCATTTCTAGAAACAAACTCCTGAACAAGTCTTGATTCTAAAGCAGCATTAAGAACTTCCTTGTTCCATTCAGAAGCCTTTGGTTTTATAGAAAGTGCCTTAAAATTAGTCTGGTTATTGTTAACTTTCGATAGCATATATACCCCTTTTATTCATGAATTCATTAATAGAAAACATGAAAAAAGAAAATTTTGCTAGCAAAAACTATTTTATTTTACTAAAATCAGCAACTTTTTCATAATAACGTCTAAGTACAGATAACAAAGCGATTCTGTTGTTTTTAACAGCTTCATCTTTATCCATTACAAGTACTTTTTCAAAGAACGCGTCGATTTTAGAGTTTAAACCAACTAACTGATTCAAATACTCATCGTAATTATCGCTATCTTTAACTAAAGATACTGCTTCAAACAACTTGCGTTCTTCATCAGTATTGAATAAAGATTCATCTATAACGTCAAATGAATTGTCTTTTAAGATTCTTACGATTCGGTTTGCATTTTCTATTGTCATTTGATTATCGAACTTGGAAACAGCCTCTACTCTATTCAAATAATCAGTGATGTTTTCAAGCGGATTCTTATTCAAGCAAGCTTCAAGCATATCTTTTGAATATTTATCAGCTAAGAAAATGACTAATCTTTGAACAAAGAACTCTTCTACATCAGTCTGACAGTCTGCATTTACAGGCAAATTCTCTATTGCGGAGCTAATCAAATCAGAAATATTGATATTCAAAGAATTTTCAATAACAGTTTTGATAATACCGAGAGCCGCACGACGAACACCAAGAGGGTCAGATGAACCTGTAGGTTTTTTACCCGCAGCAAACACAGCACAAATTGTATCAATTTTATCAGCTATACCAACAATTTGACCTTCAACACCTTTAGCGATTTCACTTTCAGCATTCAACGGGAAGTAGTGTTCTTTAATACCTTGAACAACTTTGTCGTTTTCACCTGAAATTCTTGCATAATCGGAACCGATATAACCTTGAAGTTCAGTGAACTCAAATACAAGGTTAGTAGCCAAATCTGCTTTACACAAATACGCTGTTCTTATTACATCTGCATCGTCTACGTTGAGCGCCGGAGCAAGCCATTTAGACAGTTTAATGATTCTCTGGGTCTTGTCATAAACTGAACCCATACCTTTTTGGAAAGTCATGCCTTTTAGTTTTTCAACGTATTCTTCAAGTTTTTTCTTAGTATCGTTTTTAACAAAGAATACAGCGTCATCAAGTCTAGCCTTGATTACACGCAAGTTGCCGGCTTTGATATTTTCAAATTCATCACCGATATAGTTTGCAATAGTGATAAAGTTATTTGTTAACTTGCCGTCTTTGAACAGAGCAAAGTATCTTTGGTGAGTTTCCATAACAGTAATAGTAACTTCATCAGGGATTGTAAGATATTGTTCATCAAAGTTACAAACAACAGCAACAGGCCATTCACAAATATTGGTAACTTCTTCTAATAAATCATCAGAAATTCTTGTAATTGCACCGATTTTAGCAGCTTCTGAGTTAGCTAATTCAACTATCTTTTTACGTCTTTCTTCTTGGTCAACTATAACAAAACCCTGTCTAAGCTTTTCTTTGTACTCATCAGGAGTATTAATAACTATTTCTTCTTTATAAGAACGGTGTCCTCTTGTAACTCTTGATGATTCTATATCAAGAACTTTAACTTTCAATTCATCGTTATTGTATAAAGAAACAATCCAACGGATTGGTCTTGAGAATTTTTCTTCATTACAAGCCCACCTCATAAAGTGAGAACCTTGAAGTTTAAGAATCAGTGATTGAACATTTTCAGCAATCAAATCTTTTGTAGATTGACCTTTAACTTCAACCTTTGCAAATACATAATCGTCTTCGACATACAAATCTTCCGGATTTATACCGTTTTTCTTAGCAAAACCTTCGCCTGCTTTTGAAAGGTTACCATTTTCATCATAAGCAATTTTCTTAATAGGACCTTTAAATATTTTTGTAGAATCCGGTTGAGAATCCGCAAGACCGTCGATTATAACAGTTAATCTTCGTGGAGTTGTCAAAACCTCTATGTTTGCAAACTCAACTTTGTTTGATTCTAAAAACTTTTTGAAACTGTCTTCCAACTGTGTTTTTACAGATGTAATAAATTTATAAGGAAGCTCTTCAACACCGATTTCTAATAAATATTTACTCATTTTTAAACCTCTTTAATACTCTTTTAAAACCATTATATAACAAACAAAACGAGGTAACTAAACTGTAAAAATATTAAGTATTTCTTTACAATTATGGAATTTATGGTTTTTTTGAAATATAATGAGGTGTACATTTAGTGAGTTAGGGAATAGGAGGACAGTGTTAACACTGTATAATATAACTTATGACAATACAAGATTGGTTTGAAAAACGTAAGGAAGCACAAATCCAACGCAGGCAAATGGAGACAAGAACCGAAGATGTAAATACGGGATTGTGGACGAAATGCGTGCATTGTGAATCTCAAATAACAAAAAAAGAAGTAGAAGAAAATATGATGGTCTGCCCTGTGTGTGATTATCATTTCAGAATAAACGCAAGAACAAGAATCAACCAATTATTTGATAAAGATTCATTTGAAGAGTTATTCAAAAACGTGTTACCTACTGACCCGCTGGAATTCGTAGACACAGTTTCTTATAGAGACAGATTAGATCAGGCTCACGCAAAAACAGGTATGGACGAAGCCGTAATTACAGGTATCGCATCAATCAACGGTCACAAAGTTGCAACTGCAGTTATGGACTTTGAATTTATGGGCGGTTCAATGGGAAGCGTTGTAGGTGAAAAAGTTACACGTATCATCGAAGAAGCTATCCAAAGAAGATTACCAGTATTAGTAATTACCTCATCAGGCGGTGCAAGAATGCAAGAAAGTGCTTTAAGCTTAATGCAAATGGCTAAAACATCTTGTGCTGTTGCAAGACTTGATGAAGCAGGGTTATTGTATATCAACCTTTTAACAGAACCAACATTCGGCGGTATTACTGCAAGTTTCGGTATGCTCGGTGACATTATCGTTGCTGAACAAGGTGCAAGAATCGGGTTTGCAGGCAGACGTGTTATTGAGCAAACTATTAGACAAAAATTGCCGGCTGATTTCCAAACAGCTGAATATCTTTTGAAATACGGTCAAGTTGACATTGTTTCAAAACGTTCAGAACTTAGAAATACGTTGTCGTCAATCTTAGAAATGCACGAGGTGTAATATGATAGTTTTAGATTTTGAAAAGCCATTAGTAGAAATGCAAGAAAAAATTAAAGAATTAAAAAAAATAAGTTTGGAGTCAGGCATGGACCTAAATAAAGAAATAGAAACTTTTGAACAACAGGCAAACGATTACAAAAAAGAGTTATACTCTAATCTTCAGCCGTTCCAAAAGTTACAAATCGCAAGACATCAAGAAAGACCTAATTTCTTGAACTACACAAAACTAATCTGTGACGAGTTCATTGAAATGCACGGGGACAGAGAAGGTACTGATGACAGAGCTATCATTGGCGGTCTTGCTAAAATCGGCGGTAAAAAAGTTATGTTGATTGGTACCCAAAAAGGTAAATCAACTAAAGAAAACTTGGAATACAACTTTGGTATGCCACAACCGCAAGGTTACAGAAAAGCGTTGAGACTATTCAAACACGCTAACAAGTTCAAACTACCTATTGTTACTCTTATCGATACACCAGGGGCTTATCCTGGTATCAGTGCAGAAGAAACTAACCAAGGTGGTGCAATTGCTGTTAACCTTAGAGAAATGGCTAAATTAGATGTGCCTGTAATCGCTATTATAATGGGCGAAGGCTGCAGCGGCGGAGCATTAGGTCTTGCTGTTGCAAACAAAGTTCTTATGCTTGAACACGCTTACTATACAGTTATCTCACCGGAAGGTTGTGCTTCAATTCTTTGGAGAGACGCAACAAAATACCCTGATGCAGCTCAAGCATTGAAAATCACTGCTGATGACTTGATTGAATTAGGAATCGTTGACGGCGCTATAAAAGAACCTGTTGGCGGTGCTCATACTTGCTATTCTGAAATGAGCGATAATATGAAAGAATCTATTCTTAACACATTACAAGAACTAGAAGGTATGTCAGCAGAAGAACTTAGAAACCAACGTTACGACAAGTTCAGAGCAATGGGCAGATTCATAGAGCAGTAGAATAATGAACGATAAGTATTATGAGCTCTATATAAACATCAATCCTGAAATGGAAGATGATGTTGCTAATATTTGCTTTGAAAACCTTAATTGTGAAGGGGTTTTATTAGAAGAACAAAAATTCAAAGACCTTGAGATGACAGAAACATCAAAGGGTACCTTGAAAGTGTTTCTGAGAGATTTATCTTCGCCCGATGATATGGGTGTTTGCGAGTTTATAAAAGCAAAGAAAGCAGAACTTTTAAATAGCGGCTTTTCCGAAGAACAATTGGGAAGCTGGGACTGCGCTCTGTTAGAAAAAGAAAACGAAGACTGGTCTAAAAAATGGAAGGAAAACTGGGACGTAACTCATATCACAGATAGTGTTGTGATTGTTCCTTCGTGGTTGGAATATGAACCAAAACCGACAGAAATAACCGTGTCTTTAGACCCCGGATGTGCATTCGGTACCGGTACTCACCAAACAACACAACTTTGTGTTGTCGGAATGGAACAGTATCCTGAAAACGTTATAAATAAAGACGTTGCAGATATTGGTATGGGATCCGGCATACTTTCTATAATTGCAAAGAAAAAAGGTGCAAAAACAGTCTATGGCTGTGATATAGATGAGACAGTTATTGAGGTTGCAAAAGAAAACGCACGTAAAAACAATGTCGAATGTACTTTTGAACTCGGCTCATCTGACAAGATTACAAAACAGTATGATTTTATCTGTGCAAACATTTTGCACAATGTCTTGTATGAAATCATGCCTGATTTAAAACGAATCTTGAAACAGGAAGGAGTTATGGCTCTATCCGGAATATTAGATTCTAAAAAGGATGTAGTACTTGAAGCCATTGAAAACAATGGCTTGACCATACTTAAAACCAACTATATGGAACCTTGGGTTTCTTACGTCGTCAGACGTTAGAACAACAATCTGAATATCAGGAATCTCTTATTCAATTTTTCAGAGAATGTCTTCAAGTTATGTACGGTTGAAGCCGTATCTTCCATAACCTGTTTGATATTGTTCTTATCCTTTGTACTGTTAACAACTTCCAATGTGTTAGAGATATTACACAACGCTCTGTTTACATTATCAATCGTAATAAGCAAGTTGTTCTTCAACTTGGTATCATTAGACATTCTGTTAACAGAGTTACTAATCTCAGCAACATTGCTCATAGTTGTGTTCAAATCGCTCGCAAACTTTTGAGCATCAACAGAACCCAATATCGGAGTTAACTTACAAGCTAAATTATTCAATGAGTTTGCGGTCTGCAACATAGTAGGCTTGAACTTAGGATCTGACAAAATACCGTTCACATTACCTGACAGGGTATTAAAGTTGTTAGAAACAGAGTTCATCATATTCATAACAGAGTTCAAGTCTTTTCTTGAATCATCAATCAACAACTCAGCCTTACTCAATGTAGTAGTTGCTTGAGCAGTTAAATGTTTGATATTTTCAACTGACTGTCTCAAATCCATAACCAGTCTTTCATCCAGCAACTCATTGATTTTTTTATTTGTTTCAGTCAACGATTCAGCAGCCTGATATTGTAAATCTAAAAAGTCTGCAATTCGCATAGGTTCCAGAATAGTATATGGAGAATTTTGGATAGGATAAGGTATCGGCATATTATCCAACGGTCTTATTCTAAGTTTCATCTCACCACCGTCACTAATAATTTCACCTTCCATAAATTCAGGCAGAATCAAGCCCGGCAAATCAATAATATAATCATATTTATAAGCATATAGCGTATTTATTCTCGGTTGAATATTCAACGGTAACACAGAACGGCTCAAGATTTGTGCACGCTTTACATATCCAACATCATAATATTTATCATCAAGCTTAATCTGAATCTTAGCACCTTTATCAAGCGCAATTCTTGTATCAGGAATATACACAGCCTTCATCTTAGGAGGAGTAATTTCAAGGAATTGTTCACCAATCAAACCTGATTGTTGGATAGAAATCATAGAAGCGCGAGGAATTTTAATATTTTTTTCAGTAATAACAAACTTTAGTTTGATATAACTTGATTCACCGGTAACAACAGGCGTAATCTCTTCAACCTGTCCAACTCTTAGCCCCATCATCTGAACAGCAGAACCCGGACGAATACCGTTAACGTCCTTAAACATAATCTCTATTCTTTCAGCATTAGAGAACGCTCTTCCCTTTACCCATAACACTGTACAGAAAAATATAAACAGTGCCAGTAAAGCTAATATTCCTACTTTAAACGATGATGATAATTTCATATATATAATTCCTCTATCTTATTCCTTAAGCATTTTCATTGGACCTTCCAAAGAAGCCGATACAAACTGTTTGGTATACGGTGTGCTTTGAGCACAAAGTTCATCCGGCGTACCGTAAAAAACATCTTTTCCGCCATAAAGCATCAAAACATTATCTGCGGTTCTGGATATTGTTGACATCTGGTGAGTAACAACAATAGAAGCAGCATTTGTTTCCTGCTTTAATCTAACAATATAGTCTTCAATAAGCGTTGAAGACATAGGATCAAGCCCCGCTGTAGGCTCATCGTACAGGATAATTTTAGGTTCTGTAACGATAGCACGAGCAAAGCTTACACGCTTTTGCATACCGCCTGAAAGCTCAGACGGGAACTTTCTTTCTATACCTGTTAAACCAACGAGTTCAAGCTTTTCTCTTACAATATTTTTAACCTGTTCTTCAGTATATTTTTTACGCAAATCTTTGCGCTCATGCAACGCAAAGGAGATATTGTCAAACACATTCAAAGAATCAATCAGTGCTGAATACTGGAATACCATAGCAATATCACCTGATGTGATAATTTCGCCGCTATCTTTTGGAATCAATCCGCTGATAAGTTTCAAAACAGTACTTTTACCGGAGCCGCTGAATCCGACAATTGCGAGGATTTTACCGTTTTCGACTTCAAACGACAGATTATCGATAACGGTATTTTTACCGAATGATTTTATTAAATTGTTAACTTTTATCCCCATATTTAAACCTTATAGCCTTTAAAAGAAAAATACTATTGAGAAAACTAAATCCCATATAACAATCGCAACAAACGACCATACGACAGCTTTTGTTGTTGCCATACCTACCCCTCTTGCTCCGCCTGAAGCTTGATAGCCGCATGTACAACTAATAAGAGCAATTGTAAACCCGAATACAACCGCTTTTAACAAAGCAACATTCATATCTTTAAGGTACAAACCTTGCCAGACAGAATCAAAATACGCACGATATGTTAAGCCCGATGCGAGATTAGATGAAACAGCCCCGCAGACAATCCCGACAAGAGAAGCTACGACAAGCACCGGCGGCATCATTATTACACCGGATAAAACCCGCGGTACAAACAAATACTCAATCGGATTAACTTTTAATACCGTAATCGCATCAATCTGTTCAGTCACTCTCATCGTTGCAATTTCAGAAGCAAGAGAAGAGCCTATCATCGAGATAATTGCAAACCCTGACATAATAATCCCTGCTTCGCGCACAATAAGCATTGCCATTAAAAGCCCGACATAGTTCCCGCCGCCCTGCTTTACCATTTCGCCTGCAACCTGCATTGAAACAATAATCGAGGTCATACCGACAATAGATAATGTAATCGGCAAAGAACTTACCCCAAATCTTGAACACTGTGCAATGAGTTCATCTTTTCTGATATTTAGTTTTAAAATGTGCAAAATAACTTCTGAGCCGTAACGCACAATATCACCGATAGTAGAAACCAGATTGACAAACTGTGCCTGTAAAACTCTATATACAGAATATGTTACTGTCTTCTTAAAAGTAAAATCATGCATACATTATAATTATAGCAAGCATTCCAACTAAAGCTATTTTGTTACATTTCTAAATCAATCTTTATTTCGCCGACAGTTTCAGCGTGCAGGGTTTTTATCAGTTTTGACGGCATATAATCTGACCAGCCTAACTGATTCAATGCCTCAAACACAACAAGTCTGCGTGTATCCATATTACAATCGTTAATTTTCACAATAAGTGCGTCTTTCTTATCAGGGTTAACAACAATACACAACCCACCCGCACCGACTTTTGCAACAAGTCCTTTTGAATTAGTCATAACCTCTGTATCAAGCCTGTTTTCACCGCCTATTATATACGGATTCTCTAAAAAAGCGTTCTTGATAACAGAATACCTTTCATCGCAAAACAGGTTAACAAACCCTATCAACATATTCCTCAAAGGCATTGATAAAATAGGCACTCCGCAGCCGTCTTTTGTAACAGGATAATCAGTCGTAACCTCACATAAGCTGTTAATCTTCTCTTTTACAAGTATTTGTAAAGGATGAGCAGTTTCATCATAAGTCTGCATATCCCAACCGTTAACCTTGCACAAAGCTAAAAACAAAAGATGTTTACCGACGCAATTGTTATGAAAATAACCATAAGTTTCATTATTAACCAACATCTCATCTTGACGGGTTCTCGATAAAGGCTTATGCAACCCGCATTTCAAAGAGTCATAATCAAGTCCGAACTTATCCAACAAACGCTGAGCAATATCAGTATGACATTTTTCACCCGCATGAGAAGCACAGCATAGTGCAATCTCATCACTCGATAAATCAAACTGTTTATCTAACCCAAAATCCACCAGTAAACTAGCCTGCAAAGGTTTTGCACACGAGCGTAAATAATAAGGATAATCCGGGTTTTCACCCTTATTCAAAGTCAAAACATAACCTGTATGTTCTTCTTCTATTAAACCGTTTCTAAAATGTTGTACTAGCATATCACAAATTGTAAACTAAATAACGTAATTAAGCAAAAATAAATATTTACAGTACTTAAAAACAATATGGGTGATGTAGTTTCTTCAAATATAGGTTCGACTTTTGATAGTGCCTTCAGGCACGACTATCGCCCTGTCCGTAAAGAAGAGCCACCCATTGAGCAGCAGCCGCAACTACAGCAAAATCAAGCTGTATACCTGAATTCGATGAAGATGCCAGAAATAAAACCTATCATCGATAAATCTAATCAGGTAATCATTGATACAGTAACTACAGAGCCCAAAACAAACCACGATAAAATCAAAGCTGCAGCTATCATAGGAGCTGCTGCAACCGTCATCGGCGGAACAACACTATTTTTCACAAAGGGCAAAGTCTCAAAAGGGTTAATCAATTTCTTAGAAAAACACACCCAAAACCTTACAGAAAAAATCGAAAAACTTAAATCCCACCCGCATCTTGCTGAAAAATCCGCACTAAAACTTTCTTTAATGCAAAAAGCAAACAAAGGACTAATGATGGCAAGAGGCGTTGTATTTAATACAACTCCATTTAAAGATGTGCTCTTTGACAAAATTGTTTGTGACTACTTACATCTTAGAAAGCCTTGTAATGCTATAACAAACGGATTCAGAAAACTGTCACTTGCAACAGTTAAGAAGAACTACAAAAAAGCCGGCTCAAGCGTTCAAGAGATGACGAATCTTTTCTCCGAAACAAACAAAGCTCTTGAATCAGGTACAATCGCTTCTGTAAAACCCGTAAACCCTGAAACATTACACTCTTTAAACGAAAAAGTTACACAAATCGGTACAGAATTTAATACAAATTTTTCAACTTCAGCCATAGAAACAAGAGACAAATCAATATCAAAAATTTGTAAAAACCTGAACAAAAGAGTTTTCAACAGAGTATATGGTAATTTGAGTCACTTCATTAGAGACGTAAAATCGTGGACGACATTCATCCCGGAATCACTTATTGCAAAAGATAAATCCAAATTATTAAACTCTATACTTTCTAAAAAAAGTGTTATAACCCACACACCGCAGGATAACTTTAAACACATATCAGAAGTCATTACAAGACTGGAAAACACAATCTCACCTTCTGATAAAGATTCCAGAGAAGTTTTAGCTTCACTTAAGAAACTCTCACATAATTATATCAATGCTTCAGGTGCAGAAGAAAGCGCACTTAGAGCAGATATTTGTTCACAAATAAACAAGCTCCTAAAAAGCGCAAAACCTTTAACAAAAAATAATAACTACACTGTACATGAGGCAGCAAAAATCAAAACCCAGCTCCAAGAAATAGGAACTATTATAAACACAGATAAAAAAGGGCTTATTGAAGAACTCTTAACTACCTATAAAGAAATCTTGCCGCCGGAAGAGTATGCAAAACTAAAAGCGTCTGCACAAAAAGCTATCAACAGAATCAATAACGCCACATTAAAAGAAGGCGATGAATACGTTGACAAGGTTCGTGACCTGACTGACGGTTCAGCCCTAACAGATGTTGCATTAAGTATGGTGCTTCCACTAGCCTCTACCTCTGTTGCAATCTCAGCTGCAGACACAAAAGAAAAGAAACAATCCGTAGCACTAAAATACGGAATTCCTATCATCACCGGTGCTCTTACATCAACAATTGCTACCGTAAAACTCGTTGCCGACGGCAAATCCCTCGCACTCGGGCTTCTTTCAACATTTATAACGAACCAAATTTGCGGTACGATAGATAAAAAGCTTAAACAAAAATCTTCAAACAAATAGTCTATTTATGATAAAATAGTCTTATGAACTTCGAAGAAAAAACACTATCATCAGAATATGTTTTTAGAGGAAAAGTTATCGATGTAAAAAGAGATGACATCCTTGTTTCAAACGGACATAAGTCAATAAGAGAAGTTGTTGAACATTCAGGCGGTGTTGTAATTCTTGCAATAAAAGACGATAAAATCCTTGCCGTTAAACAATTCCGTTACCCGATAAAAACAACCTCTATTGAACTTCCCGCAGGTAAACTTGAAAAAGGTGAAAACCCTGATTTTGCAGCAAAAAGGGAGCTAGAAGAAGAAACAGGATATATCGCTAAAAACTGGAAATCACTCGGCTATATTTATACATCAGTAGGGTTCTGCGACGAAAAACTGTATTTATACCTCGCAACAGATTTAGAATACAAACAAATTAACCCTGATGAAGACGAAATAATCGAATGCGAAGAATACCCGATAAAAGAGTTTTATAATATGATAGATAACGGTACAATAAACGATGCAAAGACACTATGTGCATTATTAAGAGCGAGAGAATATATAAATGATTAAATTAGTAGCGACAGATATTGACGGAACAATTTTAGGTAAAAGCAGAGTTTTCACAGACGGAGTAAGAAACTGCATACGAGAACTTGAATCAAAGGGAATAAAAGTAGTTCTCGTAACAGGCAGAATGCACGCAGCTGCAAAAAAGATTGCAGAAGCACTTGATATGAAAACACCTGTTGTATCATATCAAGGCGGATTGATTATCGATACCGACAACACCGTTCTTTACGAAAAACTAATCCCGGAACCAATCGTAGACAGAATTTTAGCGTGGGCAAAAGAAAACAACGTACACATCAATTTCTATTCAAACGATACACTCTATTCTGAAAAAGATGATTACGAAGTACAGAGATATGCAGGATATCAAAATGTCGATTATATAGTAAAATCGTTCGATGAGCTTCCGCACAACCATGTTCACAAGCTTTTAGGGATAGATTTTGACAACCCTAATCGCGTAACAGGGTGGGTAGAAACGATGACAAAAGAGTTTCCTGAACTACATATAGTTAAGTCAACGCCTAATTTCTGTGAGTTTTCAACAAAAGAAGCAACCAAATACTGTGCGGTTAAATTCTTGCAAAACTACTGGGGATTCAAAGATGACGAAATCCTTACTATAGGCGACCAGGACAACGACATCGAGCTTCTAAAAGCAGGAGAAATAAGTATCGCAATGGGCAACGCTTCCAATAACCTGAAACGTTACGCTGACTATATTACAGACACAGTCGAAAACGACGGTTTCGTAAAAGCGATTGAAAAGTTTGTACTCGAAAAGGCAGGTATATAATGACTTTACCGTACAGAGTAGGTATCGGATACGATATCCACAGGTTAGAAGAGGATAGAGACCTTATTATCGGAGGAGTAAAAATCCCTTATGAAAAAGGGTTGTTAGGTCATTCCGACGCTGATGTTCTTATACACGCAATAATTGATGCACTATTAGGAGCATTAAACCTGCAGGATATAGGAACACTGTTCCCCGACACAGACCCAAAGTATAAAGGCGCTGATAGCACCCTTCTACTAAAAAACGTTATGAGCCTTGTGGAAGAAAAAGGTTACAAAATCGGGAACATAGATTCAAATATAATCGCTCAAGCTCCTAAAATGATGCCGCATATCCCTGCTATCAAACAAAAACTAGCAGAAGTTATGAATATAGATGTTGAAAACATCTCCGTTAAAGCAAAAACAAAAGAAAAACTCGATGCCGTAGGTGAAAAACTCGCAATCGAAACAAACGCAATAGTAATGTTATATAAAATATAGAGAGGTTTAAAATGAAATTTTTACATTCAATGATAAGAGTAAAAGATATTGATGCTTCACTAAAATTCTACACAGAATTATTAAATATGAAGCTTGAAGAAGAAAGAAGACTTGAAGATTGTACTCTTTATTTCTTATCAGATGAAGAAAAGACATGCCAAATAGAACTCACATATAACGATGAAACACCGGATAAATACGAAAACGGTAATGCATTCGGACATTTTGCTTTCAGCTGTGATAATCTTGATAAGTTTAGCGAAAAAGTAAATGCTCTCGGTTATAAATACCTTTATGAACCGTTTGATTTGAACGGCAAAGGTTCTAAAATAGCGTTCATAAATGACCCCGACGGCAACGAAATAGAGCTTATAGAAAAAGTTGTATGGTAATCCATATTAAAATAATATAAACAAATCGAAGATATAGATTTATTTATATTATACTAAGATAGTAAAGAGAATTTATGGGAGAGAAAAAATGATTGATAAAACTGCAATTATAGACCCTTCAGCAGTAATCGCGGAAGACGCTATAATAGGTCCTAATGTCGTAATCGGTAAAAATGTAAAAATCGGCTCAAGAACAAGAGTTATTGCAAACGCATATATAGAATATGCTGAAATCGGCGAAGATTGTACAATCAGCCCGTTCGCAACAATCGGTTCCGAACCTCAAGACCTTGGTTACAAAGGCGAAGAAACAAAAGTTGTAATCGGTAACGGTACAATCATAAAAGAAAACGTAACTATCCACAGAGGTGCTGCTTGCGGAGATTTTACAACAAGAGTAGGTAACAAATGTTTGTTAATGGTAGGTTCTCACGTAGCACACAACTGTGTTCTTGATGACGAAGTTATCCTTGCTAACCTTGTAACATTAGGCGGTCACGTTCACGTAGGATTCGGCGCATTCATCGGCGGTATGAGCGTATTCCACCAAAATATCAGAATCGGTAAAATGGCTATCATCAGCGGATTCTCTGCTGCAAGACAAGATATCCTTCCTTACTCAAAAGGCGAAGGCAGACCTCCTGTTGCAAGAGGCTTGAATGTTGTAGCACTTAAGAGAAGAGGGTTCTCTATGGCTGATATTGATACAGCCCGCAAAGCATTCAAATACTTGATTTCAACACACTACAACACAAAACAGGCTATTGAAAAAATAAGAGAAGAAGGCTGTGTAAACTCTATTGTTGAAGATATGATTGAATTCGTTCAAACTTCAAAAAGAGGCGTAACCTTGAAGAACTTCAAAACAGGCGCAGCAGCACTAGAAGACTAAAAGATTATAAAAAAAATGGGCGAGGTTTTCAACCTCGCCCATTTTTAATTATTATTAAATACTTCTGAACTTAACCAAGTCTACTTTTCTCATCCTTACGTTTTCAGGAGTAATTTCAACGAGTTCATCATCAGCGATGTATTCCATACAGTCTTCTAAAGATAAATCTTTATGAGCCTGTAATGTAACCATAACATCAGCAGTGGAACTTCTCATATTAGTAAGTTTCTTTGTCTTGCAGATATTAACGGCAATGTCTTGAGCTCTGTTTCCTTCACCGATAATCATACCTCTATAAACTTTAGTATGCGGAGTAATGAAGAACACACCTCTATCTTCATATTGAGCAAGAGCATAAGGAACAGCTTCACCTGTTTCGTGAGCAAGAATAGAACCCGCTCTTTGTTTAGGGATATCGCCTGCCATTTCTTTGTAATCTTCAAAGGTATGATACATAATACCTTCACCTCTTGTCATACGAATGAATTCGGTTCTGAAACCAATCAACCCGCGCGCAGGAACAGAGAATCTCATCTTAGTTCTGCCGTTTTCGTTATTCATCTCAAGCATAGTAGCTTTTCTGCCTGATAACCTGTCAATACAAGAACCTGCTGTTTCTTCCGGAGTATCGATAATAAGGTTTTCAAACGGTTCATACTGAACGCCGTTAACCTCTTTATAAATAACTTCAGGTTTAGAGATTTGGAACTCGTAACCTTCACGTCTCATTGTTTCAATCAAGATACCCAAGTGAAGTTCACCACGACCGCTAACTCTAAAGCAATCAGTACTATCTGTATCTTCAACTCTCAAACTAACGTTCTTTTCAAGTTCGTCATAAAGTCTTTTTCTAAGCTGTCTGCTTGTTACAAACTTACCTTCCTGACCTGCAAAAGGGCTGTCATTAACTGAGAAGTTCATCTGCAAAGTAGGTTCATCAACCTTAATCAAAGGAAGCGGGTCTTCCTTCCCAACTTCACAAATAGTTTCACCGATTTGGATATCAGGAAAGCCTGCAATACCGATAATATCACCTGATTCAGCTTCTTCACATTCTACACGACCCAAATCTTTGAATTCATATAGTTTAGCAATTTTACCTTTTTCAATAGTGCCGTCAGCTTTACATAAAGAAACCTGTTGTTGTGATTTAACAGTACCGTTAATCAATCTGCCGACAACGATTCTGCCCACATATTCGTTATAATCAAGTGTTGTAGCCTGAAACTGTAACGGCAAGCTATCATCACCGGTAGGTGCCGGAATATTTTCTAAGATACAATCTAATAACGGAGTAATATCTTTTCTCTCATCATCCAATTCTTTGATAGCAAACCCTGCTAAACTGCTTGAATAAACATAAGGGAAGTCAATCAAATCATCTCTATCAGTAAGTTCTGTGAACAAATCAAATACTTTATCAAGTGTGCCGTCCGGATCAGCAGCCGGTTTATCAATCTTGTTAATAACAACAACGATTCTAATACCTAACTCTAATGCCTTTGATAAAACGAATCTTGTTTGAGGCATAGGACCTTCTGCCGCGTCAACAATCAACAAAGCGCCGTCAACCATACCAAGTACACGTTCAACCTCCCCGCCAAAGTCAGCGTGACCCGGGGTGTCTACAACGTTAATCTTAGTACCTTTGTAATCGATTGAAATATTCTTAGAAAGGATTGTAATCCCTCTTTCTTTCTCCAAATCGTTACTGTCAAGCACACGTTCCTGCACTTGTTGGTTTTCTCTAAAAACGCCGCTCTGTTTCAACATACAGTCAACAAGCGTTGTTTTACCGTGGTCAACGTGAGCGATAATAGCTATATTTCTAATATTTTCTTTATTCATAAGAACATCCTATTCTATATTTCATTAGTGTTAGTTTTACACTAATATTTTAAACCCCTAAATGAGAATTTTCAAGAATAGGAATTAATTAATATTAAACTTTCATCTCTTTTTCGAAACCGAATAAAGAACTTACAGATTCATCATCGTGGATTCTTGAGATTGCTTGACCCAATAATGGAGCAACAGAGAGAATCTTCACATTAGACGGCAAATCTTCTTTATCCCAAGGAATAGTATTAGAAACAATACATTCTTCGATAGGAGCTGTTTTTAATCTTTCTAATGCAGGGCCTGAGAAAACAGCATGAGCAGCACCGACATAAACAGCTTTTGCACCTTTTGATTTCAATAGTTTAGCCGCTTCTGTAATGGTACCCGCAGTATCAATAATATCATCAAACATTAAACAAACTTTGCCTTCAACATCACCGATAACGTGAGCTGCGATAGCTTCGTTGTGTTTGTCACGACGTTTGTCGATAATAGCAAGAGGACAGCCTAAACGTTTAGCAAACTGTCTTGTACGTTGAACACCACCTGTATCAGGGCTGACAGCAACCATGTCTTCTTCCGGAATATTTAAACCTTTAATATAATCAACCAAAATCGGAGTTGCAAAAATGTGGTCTACAAGGATATTGAAGAAACCTTGAATCTGACCTGTATGCAAGTCCATAGCAAGCACTCTGTCTGTACCTGCCGTTGTTAATAAATCTGCAACTAATTTTGCTGTGATAGCTTCACGACCGGATGTTTTTCTATCCTGTCTTGCATATCCGTAATAAGGGATTACAGCAGTAATTGTTTTTGCACTTGCTCTTTTGAATGCGTCAATAATAATCAATAACTCAACTAAGTTTTCGTTAACGGGATTGCATAACGGTTGAACGATAAATACATCATCACCACGAACACTTTCTTTTACCTGAGCATAAATCTCACCGTCAGCAAAGTTTTTGATAACCATAGGACCAACTGTTGTACCGAGATAATCAGCTATTTCTTGAGCCAATTTCGGATTAGAACGTCCTGCAAAAAGTTTGATATCGTGAGTCGGATTAACAGCCCTTTCTAAATTCGGGTAAGTCATTTCAAGTACCATTATTATAAAATCCCTTTCATAGTTGCGTTTATGATGAATAACATTTATAACTATTCTAATACTAAAGGGAGTTTCTGTCATGTATGTATAACAAAATATTAAGAAAATATTTCTTAAAGTTCTATACCCGCCATCATATCAACCATGGCTTGAATAGTAGTTTCCATAGTAACACTGTCTGATGTACGTTGTTGAAGAAAAGCGTTGATTTGCGGCATCATCTGAATCGCAATATCGAGCTTAGGGTTACTACCCGGCTGATACATACCTACGTCAATCAAATCCTTGTTTTCACGGTACATAGAGAGCATTGTTCTCATCTTAGCGGCAGCCGATTTATGCTCAGGAGAAGCAATAGCAGACATCAAACGCGAAATACTTCCGAGGACATCAATTGCAGGATAATGATTACTTTCAGCCACTTTTCTTGACAAGAAAATGTGACCGTCAACAATCCCCCGCACAATGTCAACGATAGGGTCAGAGATATCGTCACCTTCCATAAGTACCGTATATAATGCCGTAATTGAACCTTTTGGACTGTTACCCGCACGTTCAAGTACTTTTTGTAACCACGAGAAGATAGAAGGCGGATAACCTTTCATCGTAGGCGGTTCGCCGATAGACAGCCCCACTTCACGACCTGCCATAGCACAACGTGTCACAGTATCTGTCATCAAGAAAACTTTGTTACCTTTGTCTCTGAAATACTCACAAACAGCCGTTGCCGTTAAGAGCGCTTTTTGTCTAATCAATGGAGGTTGGTCACCTGTTGAACATACAAGCACCGATTTTCTCATACCCTCAGGACCTAGAGAGTCTTCAATAAACTCCTTAACCTCACGACCACGTTCACCAATCAGTGCAATAACGTTAACATCCGCGTCAGAGTTTCTTGCAATCATACCAAGCAAGGTACTTTTACCAACACCTGAACCTGCAAACAAACCTAAACGCTGGCCGCAGCCCATAGTCATACAACCGTCGATTGCACGAACACCTGTTGAAAACTGTTCGGTGATAATCGGTCTTTCAAACGGTCCAGGAGGCGGACCTTCGATATTACGCCAGATAGCACCTTCTGTATTCATAGGCTTACCGTCCATAGGTTCACCCATAGGGGTGATAAGTCTGCCTAACAAGAAATCGCCAACAGGGATACAAATAGGTGCACCCGTTGATTCTACAAGACTGCCCTGACCTATACCCGCACCGTCGAGCAATAGCAATAATTGAGCAACTTCACCCTTAAAAGCTACAACTTCAGCAGGTTTTTTTTCGCCATTGTAAGTCTCTATATAGCACAAATCACCAATCTTCAACCCGGGAAGCTTAACCTCAACCGTCAAGCCCAGAAGCTTTGATACAGTACCCTTGAACTGATACAATTGCGTTTCGTTTAGCTTTTCATCAACTTTGTTTTTTATTGCGTCAATATATTGCGAGTAATTTGAAACCATAACGATATTTTAACACTAAATGTAAAGGTATAGCAAATTTTAGACAAAAGTTTACTTTATATAAATATGGAATTAAATGCAGTTAAGTCATTAACTACTTTTCGTGCTAATAATGACAGACAACAAACCCCAAATTTAACAAGACCTGCCGTGAATTCACAGCAGGCTAATGACGTGTTTGTATCATCAGAAGCTAAACATACAACCAATATTTTTAGCAAAATTAAAGGTATAGTCCAAAGTCCTGAAGCAAAACATAAAATCAATACCGTTAAAATAACAAAACTACTTGTTCAAAACGGTTCTCTAAGTTTAAAAGATTTACCAAATTACAGTGAAGATATAAATGAATACGCCAAACAAGATTATAAAAAATTTGAAGCAAAATATAACGCAATTCTGGAACACGCTAAACAAGAAAGAAATTACAAAGAATTTATAAAACTTTATCAAATAGGTCCCGCACTAAGATTTAAAAAGCTTGAAGCTCAGGATATAGACGAAATATACAGAATTAAAAACGAAAGAAAAACAGATTCTTCATCAAGCGGACTCAGTTTTTATTATTTTGTTCAAACATTAAAAAATTATGACAACTTCGACATTTTACCGGCAAGAACACAAAAGAACCTTATAGAAGCAAACGCCTACGAAATGCCGACATATAATACATTGACATTAGAAGAGGCACAAAACATTCCGGAATACTCTTCTCTAATGAAGTTTAACTATGTACAAGACTTGAAAACAGTTGATTCAAAAGAAGAATTTGTACAAAAAATGGATAAGCGAAGAAGAAATATTCCTTGTAAAGCTATCCCTGCAAATTCAGAGTATTTCACATCAACAGAAGATATCGAAAACCTTAGAAATGCTTTAAACAAGACTGATTTAACAAAATACAAAACCGGATTCAAACTGGAATACCCAAGAGATGAATTTATCAATGACTTTAACGATTTAGTCGATGATTTAGAACCCGATGAAAAGAAACAGGTGTTTGATAATTTTCAGTTCAAAATAAATACCGCAAACGATATTATTAACTATCCGAACCCTAATGCCACAGATGATAATGGATTAGGACAGGAGCTTGTAAATAGCTTTATGCTTGAAAATAGGGTAAAACTGGAGCCGGAAGATAAAGCTCTGGAAATTGAGTTAAACAAAATTATTAAGGCTTATCCTGAATTCATCTCCGTAATAGGAAAACTCCAACATAGAGGTGACAGTATCGATTATCATACATTTGACGATATGAAACGAATACTGAATAACCCGCAATTCGATGAACTGCCTGAATCTGAACAAAAGATATTAACTACGGCAACATTGTTCCACGACTTTGGAAAGATTCAGGGTGAAGTGGATGAAGGTCATGCAAGAAAAAGTGCTATCGCCGCAAAAGAAATAATCAAAAAGACATCCTATACAAATGACGAAAAAGAAAGAATTTACAACCTCATAAACCACAGTCACTGGCTCGTTGACGGGTCAAGCAACGAAGATATAGCGTTTGTATTCAGAAAGCCTAACGATTTTAAAATGGCAGAAATATTTGAAAAAGCAGACTCAAACTCTGCAGGATTTGAATACAAACCCAACACTAAAAAAATAGCTGAAATAAAGAAAAACATTAAAGCTATCAATTCGAACGGAGTACTGTTATTCCCGGATAAACTGCCAACAGAAGACAAATACTATGACAGAACCGCTAACGGAGTAAGGTATCTTGATTTAAGAGACCCTGAAATGTCAGTTGAAAAATATGGTTATCCAAAAGGAACAAAAGTAAAAGACTTAAAATTCCTATGCCATTCATCAAGTGACGATCAAGACAACTTCAAAGCATTATGCGACGACAGCAAAGAGATTTGCCTGAGTACCAGTTTGTTAGATTATCGACACCGATTCTCCACAAATTATAACGGAATGGGTTCATATATCATGGACGCAAGCAATTCTAATATCTTGTTTGGCGGAAACGATATAGCAAATACAGGCGGACACCGCGGGTATGAATATGCTAAAAACACCTGTTATCTCAGAACTTCAACAGGTTACATAACAAATATGGAAGAAGTCCGACCAAGGATTTCAAGACAGATAAAATCCGACTTAGGTCTATCTGATGAAGAATATTTGGAACTTTATACAAAAATCTGTAACCAAGAAAGTATCGAAGGTTCAGAAGAACTAAAAGAAAGTATTGAGCGTATAAAACAAGACCTCGTGCGACCAAAAACAAAAGAAGAAGCTCCTTATACCAATGAAGTCGTAATTTTTAATCCAAAAATTTTGGCAGAAGTAATCCAAATGACACCTGAGGAACTGGAAAAATTTCATTATACAGATAAGATTTACGTGCTTGCTTAATTAGTATATTTTAGATAAAATACTCTTGTAGTTTAGATTTGGTGTGCATAACAAGAAGGAGTATTTATGAAAGGTATCGTATTAGCAGCAGGAGCAGGCACAAGGTTATATCCTGCATCACAACCTATATCAAAGATATTGTTACCTATATACGATAAACCTATGATATATTATCCGCTGTCAACTCTCATGCTTGCCGGGATTAAAGATATTCTTATTATCACAAACGAATCTGATTACGATAATTTTGTAAAAGTACTGGGAGACGGCTCTCAATTTGGTATAAACATTGAATACAAAATCCAATATATCCAAAAAGGGATTGCTGACGCGTTTATTATAGCAGAAGACTTTATAAACGGTGATGATTCAGCGCTAATCCTCGGAGATAATATCTTCCACGGACACGGATTTTCTACAATAATGAAAAATGCGCTTGAAAACAAAGTCGGTGCAACAGTATTCGGTTATACCGTAAAAGACCCTGAAAGATTTGGGGTTGTTGAGTTTGACGAAAACAAAAAAGTATTGTCCTTAGAAGAAAAACCGGCTAATCCTAAATCAAACTATGCCGTAACAGGTCTGTACTTCTACGACAGTAACGTTTGTGAATACGCAAAACAGCTTGAACCGTCAGCTAGAGGCGAACTGGAAATTACAGACTTAAACAAAATTTATCTTGAAAAAGGAACTCTTAATGTTGAAATCCTCGGCAGAGGTTTTGCTTGGCTTGATACAGGAACTCACGATTCTATGCTTCAAGCAAGTAACTTCGTACAATCTATGGAATTGAACAAAGGTGTTAAAATCTCATGCTTAGAAGAAATCGCATACAGACAAGGGTTCATTTCAGCAAATGATTTGTTAAACAGAATAGAAAAATACAAAAATAACACATACTATAACTATGTAAGAAACATTGTTATGCACGATTTAACTTGTGTTAAATAAGAAGAATAGAGGAAGGTACAAATAAATGAAAGTTTCACTAAATTGGTTAAATGAGTTAGTAGATTTATCAGGTATAAGCGTAGAACAAATTGCTCACGAATTGACAATGAGCGGATTGGAAGTCGAAGAAGTTGAAGAGATAAAAGCACAGTTTTTAAATATTGTAAGTGCAAGAATCGAAAAAATCGATAACCACCCGAACACTGATAAGCTGCACCTTGTAACTGTAAACAACGGTAAAGAAACAAAAACCGTTGTATGTGGAGCTCAAAACATTGAAGAAGGTCAAATTATACCTTACGCTTCAGTAGGCAGTAAAGTTTTAGACAGACACACAGGTGAACAATACGCACTTACTCCTGCAAAAATCAGAGGGGTTGAATCTCAAGGTATGCTATGTTCAGCAGATGAACTCGGTGTTGCAGACAGAAACTATCAGGAAGAAGACGGTATCTTAGTCTTAAACAGATTATTCCCGAATGTTCAACTCGGCGTAGACGTTGAAAACCTCTTAGGGTTTGAAAAAGATGTTGTTTTAAATGTTGCCCCAACAGCAAACAGAGGGGACGAATTCTCTGTAGTAGGTATCGCAAGAGAACTTTCAGCTATATTTGAAAGACCGCTTAATTTCTCTTACCTTGAACCTACAAAGGACTTTTCTACAGATAGCTTTAAGGTAGAAATAAAAGATAATGACGTTTGTAAATACTATTCTATCGGGGTTGTAAAAGACATCACTATCAAACAATCTCCTGATTGGATGCAAAAAAGATTACTCGCTTCAGGTATCCGCGCAATCAACAACGTAGTTGATATTACAAACTACGTATTACTTGAATACGGGACACCTCTACACGCGTTTGATTACGATAAGCTAAACAACTATTTATGCGTAAGAAGAGCGAACGAAGGCGAAAAAATCACAACACTTGATGAAGTTGAAAGAACTTGTACAACAGATACAGTCTTAATCTCAACAGAGACAGAAGGTGTTTGCGTAGGCGGAGTATTTGGCGGTTATAACTCAGAAGTAACAGATAGTACCAAAAACCTTGCGCTTGAAGCAGCGTACTTTACACCATCTGCTATAAGAAAAAGTGCAAGAAGCATCGGCTACCGCTCAGAAGCAAGCTCAAGATACGAACACGGTGTTGATATACAAGCTGTTGCACCAGGATTAAGAAGAGCTCTTCAATTATTAGTTGAATTCGCAGACGCAAAAATTGAAGGTATTGTTGAAACAGGCTCTTACGAAGTTGAACTTCCTGAAATAACATTGAGATACTCTCAAGTTAACAAAATCTTAGGCTGCACAATCGAAGCGTTCAAATGCCAAACAATCTTAGAACACTTGGGCTTTGAATACCTCGGCGGTAACGAGATTGCTGCAAAATTCAGAGTTCCGTCATTCAGAGCAGCTGATGTAACAAGAGAAGTTGATTTAATTGAAGAAGTTGCAAGAATCTACGGTTACGATAAGATTGCTCCAACCCTTCCAAACAAAACAGCTACACCTGTTATAACATTGGAAGAACGTACAAAAAACAAACTCCATGAAATAATGAGAGCTTACGGGCTGAATGAAATGGTAACATCTTCTTTAATAGGAAAACCGTTATTAAAACAGTTTGATATGAACTATGATGAAGAAAATGCTGTTTGTGTGGAAAACCCGGGCAGTGAAGAGTTCACAATGCTTCGTCAAACAATGGCTGCAAGTATGTTAAACTGCTTGAAATATAACTACGACAACGGTCAAAAAATATTCTGGGGTTATGAACTTGGAAAAACTTACATAAAAGAACGTGAAGCAACAGAAAAAGATTCAGGGGTTAAAGAAACTCAGGTGCTTGCAGGTATAATAACAGGTGAAATAAACAATTCAATCTGGCAGCATTCTGCAAAAACTGATTTCTATACGGTTAAAGGATTAGTTGATAACCTATTGAATGAGCTCGGCGTTGCAAACAGAATCAAAGTTGCACCGATTAAAGAATCTCCTCTTGCAGATTCTCACAGAGCACTTCATCCTTATAGAACAGCCGTTCTTACATTGTTAGGTAAAACACCTCAAGTTATCGGTTATTATGGTCAGGTTAACCCTGAATTAAGAGACAAGCTAAAGATTAAACAGGATATGTTCTTATTTAAACTTGATGTTGATGCTCTGGTTTCTGCTATTAACGAAAAAACCGTTCGTTATAAAAAATTAGCACAATATCCGGAAGTTCAAAGAGATTTAGCTGTAATTATTCCAGATAAGGTTAGTTACGCAGAGCTTGAAAAAGTTATCCAAAAAGGTGTTCAAAACAACCTATTCAAAGGCTGTGACGTATTCGACGTATATCAAGGTGAACACATTCAGGAAGGGTTCAAGAGCATAGCTTGCAGAATCAGAATGCAAGACGTTAACTCAACATTAACAGATGAAACTGTTGAAACCCAAATGGCTAATGTTAGAGCAGCACTGAAAAAAGCGTTCAATGAAGTTTCTTTCAGAGAGGGTTAATCTTGATTAGAAATATTCTGACAGCATTTGTTATAGTATTGGGGTTTGTGGGCATAAGTTTTGCAGATGTTATGCCGTTAGCTATGTCAGAGATTCCTGCTAAATCAATCGGGGTTTATCAGGTTAGCAGCTCTAAGTTGACGGTTTACGATAAGCCAACTAATAACGCTAAGGTCGTTTACGAAGAAACTATCGATTATTCTCACTACCTCGATAAGACAACCAGCCCTGTATTTTGCGTTATTCTGCCAAAGAAACAACTTAGTTATCTTTATGCAACAGACTGCTACGATGAATGGGTGGAAGTTATTTATAACAAAGCAAAGAATTCAATCGGCTGGGTAAAAAAAGACGATTTCTTCCAGTTTTTACCATGGGTAAATTTTTACGGAATGTACGGTAGAAAATATGGTTTAGTTGAACTCAAAACAGGTCAAAAATTCAACGGAACACTACATTCTCAACCCGATGAGAATTCTCAAATAGTCGCGAATGTTGTTAAACCTGTTAGAATACGTTTGACCTCAATAGAGGGTAACTGGGCGCTGGTTTCAATACTAGATATTACAGGAAGCGTTCATACAGGGTATCTGCAATGGCGAACTCAAGACGGTAAATATTTTGTTTTTCCGGAGTTTAAATAACGATGTTTAAAGAGAAAGTTATCGATAGCGGCAAGGTGTTTTATTCTGATTTAATCCCTGAACTAGAGCACTTTTTTACAACAAGAGAATCATCTTTAAATACAGAAAAAAACAAGAAACTAACAGCAAAATATTTAGGTATAGATGTTGATAGTTTAGTAGCTCCAAATCAGACACATAGTTCAAATGTTGCTGTTGCAAGATTAGGAATGAGCAATTACCCTGAAACAGACGCGTTGATTCTTACGAATAAAGAGCAGGCTGTATACTTACGGTTTGCAGACTGTGTTCCCGTTATTATTTATGACAAAAAACAGAATATCGCTGCAATATCTCATGCCGGCTGGAGAGGAACAGTAGCAAGAATAGTTCCTAAAACTATAGCAAAAATGCAATCTGATGTATCCGATATATATGTTATTATAGGCGCAGCCATAGGAAGCTGCTGTTATAGTGTCGGAGAAGAGGTTATTACAGGTATAAAAAACTCTGTTGAAGACTATTCCCGATTATTAAAAGACACCTTTGTTGATTTGAAACTTACAAATGCGCAACAGGCTATTGAATTAGGTATTCCTGAGTCACAAATCGATATTTGTCCGTTTTGTACAAGCTGCAGGAACGATTTGTTTTATTCATATCGAAAAGAAAACGGCACAACCAACCGACACAATGCCGTTATAAAATTAAAATAGAGTATTAACTTTTGTAACAAAAATATATTAAGAAGTGTAACAATTTAGTCGAAAAACACCCGTTTTTTGTAAATTTTTGTAACGAATTTGGGGCAAAATACATATATTAATTAAAGATTCTCATATAAAGAGCCGTAAACAAGAGTACCTAGGGAAATTATCGTATTACGTAAAAAAGGGAAAAACGTTCGAACAATGGGTATGTCATCATCACAAGCAAGACTGCTAACTTTAACGGCTCGTCTTCATAGCATCGAACATAAGGCTCAAAAGCTTGAAGCCGATAAGTTGCGCTTGGCTAATGATAGTGACAGAGTGTATGAAACCTACTTAGAGAGACTTGATGCAACTAAACTTCAGTACAGTGCTTTGACTGCAGACGGTACTATGACTTTCAAAGACGCAACTTTGAATGCTATGGAAAACGGTATTATTGGTAACTGGAACGGTGAAACTTCTAAGAACATACTGTTCTTACAAAGTTTAGACGGTAAAGTACTTGTAACACCTGCTGTTGCTGCTAAATACGGTTTGGTTTCATCAGCAGATGAAACTCGTGACCTTGATACTTTCGTTCACGATACAACAGGCAAAAACAAGACTGCAAGACCTGTTAACAAACAAGTTCCTGTATATCGTGATGAACAACACATGGTAGACAAAGTTGTTGATGATACTGACAAAGTACTTGACTTCACAAGAATCACTAACAAAGAAACTAAAGCACCTGTTAACGATGTACAACACACATACAATCCTGTAGCAAACATCGATGGCGGTATCGATTACAGCGCATTAGAAGGTTATGCAAAATTCGACCCTTCACATAGCGCTTCAACAGCAGGAGCAACAGCCATAACTTCTTCTACAACAGAATTAACAGCTGGCGGAACATACACAGTAAATGATGCAGCCGGATTACAAAAATTAGCTCAATTAGCTAACGCAACAAACACTGCCGGTACAACAATCATATTGGCTAACGATATCGATATGAGCGGTGTTACAGGCTGGAGCGGTATTTCAAACTTTGCAGGTACTTTTGACGGTAACGGTCACAAAATCACTAACCTAACAGGTTCTCAAGGTTTATTCGCATCTACAAGCAATGCAACTATTAAAAACATCGGTTTAGAAAACATCAACATCAATGGTTCTTCTTATGTTGGTGGTTTAATTGGCAATTCAGGTACAAACACCAATATTACAAATTGTTATACAACAGGTACAGTAAAAGGTACCGGTAGCAATGTTGGTGGCTTGGTTGGCGCACATAACGGTAACGGACGTTTTGATAATGTATATTCAAGTGCTAATACAACAGGTTCTTCAAACGTTGGTGGCTTAATCGGATATATGCACTGTGGTCCGGGTTCTGTATTTGATTTATTAAACTGCTATGCAATTGGTAATGTTACCGGTACAACAAATGTTGGCGGATTAGCAGGTGATATGTATTACGATGAAGATTCTCGTAACACTGATATTACTGATATCGTTAACGCATATTCAGGCGGTAATGTATCAGGTACTGATAAAGTTGGTGGTTTTGTCGGTAATATTCTTTACTGGGGTGACGGCGGCGACTATTGTAAAATAATCAAATGTCAATCAACAGGTAAAGTAAACGGTACAAGCAATGTAGGTGCTTTTGCAGGTTCAATCATTGTTAAATTAGATAGCGGCGCAGGTTGGGAATCTGATGATCAAAAATATGTTAACTTCATCGATTCAGGTTATGCAAACAACACAGGTGCATCATCACCTTATGGTTGTATCTATGATTCTGATGGTAATGACGTAACTCCTTTGGTTCAATCTACAGGTTCTACCGGTGGTCTTGTTTCATTCCAAATGGCAGGTTCTATCCCTTCTATCAACTCTGACGGTTCAGGCGACTTTATGCAAAACATTATCGCAGCTTTAATTAAAGCAGGCGAATACGACCCTTGCGATCCTGAAGTTTCTGCAGCAGACAAAACAGCTATGGAAACAAAAGTTAAAAACTTCCTTAAATCATTCTCTGATAACGATGCAGACAACGCAAAATTATGGTACTTAAACACCGCTATCAACGAATTCATTAACGGTACAGGCTCTGCAAACTTAGGTTCTGCTCTTGCTCAAGATATTAACAACGGTACAAAAACTGCTACAGCTGCGTTCCAAACAGGTGCAGCTCTAGACGGTAAAGTTGGCAGAGGCGTTGCTTCAGGTAACACTGTTCATTCAGGTACTCACAATATCCAAAAAGGTGAAATAGAAATCCCTTCTGTTTCAAATATCGCAACATCATTATTCTATGCACTTAAAAAATCAGGCAACGAAGTTGCACAAGCTGATATCAATACCTGGATAGCTCAATACAACACTTCTAATGCAACAGACAAACAATACCTTGCAAACCTAAACAACGATATTCAACAAGGTACTAATATGGCAGCAATCGCAGCATCAATCAATGCAGGTACTAAATATACAAACAACGCAATGTATGACACTAAAGACTATGATATTAAATTTGCTGCTAACCAAACAATCACTCCTACTTACGATAAGAAAACTATTCAAGAATGGGACGGAACTTACGTTCAAGTATTTGATCACTACGATGAAGTATTTGACCACAACGAATACTTCTGGGACACAACTGACCCTGATATTGCTAATGCAATCGCTATGTATGCAATGATTAAACGCGGTGTAACAGTTGTTACAGATGAACAAGCTGCAAGCTATACATGGTTAGTAAATATGGTTAATGTTGGTGAAGCTGTATTCACAACTTTCAACCCTGAACAAGTTGCAGCATTTGCTAATATGTCAGAAGACGCTATTAACAATATGTCTGACGCTGAATACGAAGAATTTATGGGTATCAAAAACACATCAGTTTCAGTAGAAACTTTCATTATGGAAGTATCTGATGAAAAAGATTTGAAAAAAGCTGAAGCTCAATATGAAGCAGATATGTTGAAAATCAACAAAAAAGACAGATACTACGATACACAATTAGCTGCTATCGAAAATGAAAGAACAGCTATTATCGACGAAACTGAAACATTAAAAACTGTTATCAAAGATAACGTTGACAGAACATTCAAATTGTTCTCATAATCTATACCTTCCCAGCTAATTGAAAAATACCATTAAAAGCTAAAAATAAGATTATGAAAGTTGTAATTATAGGAGGCGTAGCAGCAGGCGCAAAAGCTGCCGCCAAAGCAAAAAGAATGTTACCTGATGCTCAGGTAGATATTTATACAAAAGATACACACGTATCATATTCTTCGTGTGGTCTGCCTTACTATGTTCAAGGCAACTTTGAAGACTACCATAAACTAATAATAAGAACCCCTGAAAAATTTAAACAAGACGGTATTGATGTTCATCTTTTAAGCGAAGTTATAAAGATAATGCCTGAAAAAAAAGAGATAATAGTACTTGACTTAGAAAAAAACACTGCTTATCCTGTATATTATGACAAATTAGTTGTTGCAACAGGTGCATATCCGATTGTTCCAAAGATAAAAAATGTTACTCTAAAAAATGTGTTTACACTAAGAACGCTAGAAGACGGTATTGCCTTAAGAGAAAAACTCAGAGAATCCTCAAAAGCTGTAATTGTAGGTGGTGGATATATCGGACTTGAATTACTTGAAGCGTTTGTATCAAATAATGTTTCTACAACATTGATAGAAAGCAATCCTCTAATAATGCCGGCACTTGATAGTGAAATAGCAAAACTTGTGCAAGACTACGCACTATCATATAAACCGGATTTAACCCACATAATAAATAACGACAGAGTTGTAGAAATAATAGGTGATGATGAAGTAACTGCTGTCAAAACAGAATCTGGACAAATAATAGAAACAGACCTGGTTCTTCTATCTGTGGGAGTAAAACCCGCTGTTGAACTGGCAGTCTCAGCAGGAATAGAACTTGGTTCAACAGGGGCAATAAAAGTAAACAGCAGAATGGAAACAAACGTTCCTGATATATATGCTTGTGGTGACTGTATAGAAGAAGTTTATACAATGACGCTTACACCTGCGTGGATACCTTTAGGTTCTACCGCAAACAAAGAAGGACGCTGTGCAGCAATTAACCTTGCAGGAGGCGTAGATGATTTCGAAGGAGTATTAGGTTCCAGTGTGACAAAATATTTTGACCTTACAATATCAATGACAGGGTTTACAGAAAAAACGGCTCGCCAAATGGGGTTTGACGCAATCTCAGTGACTATAACAAAACGTGATAAAGCAGGTTATATGCCTGAAGTTGAAAACGTAACCCTAAAACTCGTTGTTGATAGACGTTCACATAAACTGCTCGGCGGACAGGCAATCGGCTGCGGAGACGCTGATAAACGTATAAATACTCTATCAACTGCACTATTAAAACAAATGACCGTTGAAGAACTCGCAGGAGCTGATATAACATATTCACCTGCATTCTCAACATCAATAGACCCGCTGATTTCAGCAGCCAGACTTGTTATCGATAAACTTAGAGGTTAATTATTTTAAACCCCATTTCTCTCTAAGGGCATTAAGCTTACCCTGTTTATCCATATCGGTAATAACATTATTAACCGTATTCAAAAGAGTTGCAGATTCATCTGTTTTTCTAAACGCAACCCCGTAAAAATCTTTAGAATATTTTCTAGAGATTATTTGAACACCTGAATCAGCTAACGCAAAACGTCTAAGAATAGCGTCATCTGAAGTAATAGCTAATACATCGCCTCGTTTCAAAGCTTGGTAAGCTTCATCATAACTCTTATACCCCAAAACTTTTGCAGTCGGTAATAAGAACTTCATTGTCTGCTCTGCTGTTGAACCAAAGATTACACCAACTTTTTTATCACTCAAATCCGCCATTGAACGAACCGGACTTCCGGTTCTAACCAATAATGTTTGTCCCGTCAAATAATATGGTTTTGAAAAATTAACAGATTGCAAACGATTCTGGTTAATAGTAAGCGTAGCTATAACCATATCCAATTTATTTAGATTTAGCAAATACAACCTGTTATTATCAGATACAGGTACAAATTTAACTTTTTGCGGATCATGAAATATCTCTCTGGCAATCTCGTGAGCTATATCAACATCAAAACCTGAAATAGTACCTGAACCGTCAATAAATCCGAAAGGCTTTGTATCTGTTTTTACACCAACGATAATATAACCTCGCTTAGTAACAGTTTTGTATAAATCTTCCGTTTTTTTATTTGCTGCATCATTAAAATAATCAACAGCATAAAACACACCAAAGATAACTATAGCAAGTATTAATAGTACTAATGTTCCTCGTTTCATAACTATATTATGCCATTTTTATACATTTTTGTAAATATATTATAAAATATTAACAGATTCATCAATATATGCTAAACTAAAGCAGGAGGGCAAAATGAAAGCTGTAGAATATTTTATGCAAGGTAACTCTTGCTCAGAAAGTGTAATATTAGAAGCCTGTGATAAAGGTTATTGTTCACGTGACTTGTTAAGTGTAGCAACAAGTTTTTCCGGAGGAATCGGCTCAGGTTGTTTATGCGGTGCTGTTTCAGCATCACTAATGGTTATAGGGAACCTTTTCGGAAAAGAGAATTCTAACAACAATCCCGTTATAGCAAGAAAACTCGCACAAGAGTTTATGACAAAATTTAAAGAATCCCACAAAGCAACTTGCTGCAGAGTGCTTTCAAGAGGGTTTGAAATGGGTTCTCCCGAAAGAAAAAAACACTGTTGCAACTTTGTTGAATTTTGTTCAAATCTATTAGAAAACGTTATTGAAAAAGAAACGATTAAGCATGAGTAAAAAGAGAATTTTAATTATAGGCGTGCCTGATATGGCATACATGGGTGTAGACGCTCTTCAAAGAGCAGGAGTTAATATAGTCGGTGTTATGGGTCCATTGAAAACTCACAATACTTATAACGCGTTCAAATCCTTTGTTGAAACCCGAAACCTTAATTTTATCGAATATGACAACCTAAAATCACCTGATTTATATAAAACAATAACTGATATGGATGTCGATTTAGCAGTCGTATTCTCGTTCAATAATAAGATTCCAAAAGAATTCATTGACTTAATGAAAGACGGAATTCTGAATATGCACCCGTCTTTATTGCCTGAATATCGAGGCGGCAACCCTTATTCCAGAGTTATTATGAACGGAGAAAAAGAAACAGGTGTAACAGTTCACTTTATGTCAGAAAACTTTGATGAAGGCGATATCGTTGCTCAGGTAAAATGCCCTGTTGATGAATTTGAGACAATGGGTACTATATTTAATAAAACTAACTACTTAGGAATAAGTCTTATGTTATCTGTTCTTGCTGAGTATGAAAAGACAGGAAGTTTGCCGTGTCATCCTCAACCGCAAGGTGAATTTAAAACTGCAAAAAATATTTCAGATGAAGAATTTTATATAAATTTTAATAAGACAGCTATTGAACTTGAACGTCAAATCAGGGCATTGAATCCGTTCTTAAGCTGTTATACATATTATAAAAGACAGGTTTTAAAAATATTTAAAGCTAAAGTTGAAGATTGTGAAATTCCTGAAAACGCAATAAATGGAGAAATCATCAAAATTGAAAACAACAAGCTTTATATAAAAACAAAAGAGGGTGCATTATGCCCTGAAGCTCTTCAATACGGAGTACTTTTCTCCGGAACAATTGAAGACTTTATCAATATTGCACAACCAAAAGTAGGGGAGATTATAGGAACATAAACATGGATAAACTAAATTTTGTCACAGCCGGAATGCCATTAGCAACAGCAAATAAAGGCTATAAAAGAGCATTAGAAATTTTAAAAGAACTTAACTTAGACGGATTAGAACTGGAGTTTGTACACGGAGTTCGAATTTCTGATGACAGCAAAGATACCGTTAAACAATCTGATTTAACAAAAACTATTCACGCACCATTTTATATAAACCTGAATTCTAAAGAGCCTGAAAAAGTGGAAGCAAGCGCTCAAAGGATATTAGAAACAGCAAGAATTGCAGATTATATAGGTGCATTCAGCATAACTTATCACGCAGGATTTTATCTTGGTATGGATAAGGAAGTTGTTTATAACAATATTAGAAAGCAAACCGAATTCATAACTTCAACATTAAAAGAAGAAAATATCAATGTTTGGGTAAGACCTGAAACAACAGGTAAAGCAACCCAATGGGGTGATTTAGACGAAATAGTTTCGTTATCTAAAGAGTTTGAAAGAGTATTGCCTTGCGTAGACTTTTCACACTTACATGCTCGATATAACGGAGAGTGTAATACTTATGATGAGTTTGCACAAGTGTTTGAAAAAATAGGTACTGAATTAGGCTCTAACGCTTTAGAGAATTTTCATGCGCATGTTGCAGGGATTGCATACTCTGCTAAAGGTGAAAAACATCACCTTAACCTTGAAGAATCTGATTTTAACTACAAAGATTTGCTAAAAGCATTCAAAGCGTTTGATGTAAAAGGTGTTGTGGTTTGTGAAAGCCCTAACATCGAAACAGATTGTCAACTTTTAAAACAGTATTATATGTCATTATAACAAGATTTGTGTACCAACTAAGATTTGATGAGAATCTCTTGCGTCTTGACGCTGACAGTAAACATAGTTAAGCATCAATCTGAGCGCCTGACCTTTTAGGGAATAAGTCAGCCCTGCAGTATACTCACGTGAATAGTTATGTTTAATCTCTTCATTAGGGTCATAGCTATCATATCTTGCAAGGATTTCAAGTTTTGGAGTAAGTCTGTATGCAACAGTTGCAAAAAGACCACTGGACTTAGTCAATGTTGGACCGGCGCCTGCATTCGAACCATTTGCGTGCATATATTCAAATTTAGCCCAGAACTTCTTGTATTCATAACCTGCATATAAACCTGACAAGAAATAATCTGTATGGTTTCTACCGGCAGAAATCCCCCCCCCTGTAACAAGTTTACCGTATCTTCCGTCGGTCATACCCAACGGTTTAAAGTTAACCCAGCCGTTAAACTCTGCTCCGGGGAAGAATGATTGGAAAAACGTATCAGAAGAGTAACCGCCAATATCATATTCTACAAGTTTATAATCACCCTTTACTCTAACCCCGAATTTACGAATGTTAGAAAGGTTTCTCGCAGCTTGAGAACGGTTAATCAACGGTAACGTATAGATACTTGCTCTACCTTCATCACCAATACCTACACGGGAGTTACCAAACATAATAGTATGGTGAGAGAGTCTTGTTGTTTGGATATAAGCATCCTGTAAGAATTGTGACATAAAGCTTCTGTTATGTTGCGGGGTAGGATCCACTATAAACCTGAAACTTTCTTTGCCGCCCCTAAAAGTACCGTCTAATAAAATATTTATTAAGCTGTTTTCATAAACAGTATTTCCCTTACCTTTTTCAGGGATTGTAGTATTAAATGTTCCGTGATAAGCTCCCCAGAGATAAATCTTTTCTAAAGGTCCCGATTCAAAAGTTTTTGTCGTATAGTTTTTAAGTAAACTTGTTGTTTTATCAGTTCTTTCAGCTTCCAAATGATAAAGTTTTGAAATACCTCTCGAAAAAGCGTTATTGATTAAAAAATTAGGATTTTGTTCTTGTGGAACATCTTCAATAATCTGTTGTCGTTCAACATCAGAAAAAAGTTTTTTCTCCGGTTCAACAATAGCAATATTAGACCTGACAGAATCATCCGTCAGGTCCAAAACAATCTCTTCTGCTGCATTACATAACGAAACTGTTTGTATAAATGCTATTATTAGTATTAAAAACTTTTTCATTTTTCATCTCTAAGATAAGCAATCCAAAATAATAATACCACAAATACTAATGCGCCGACAATGTTACCTAAAGTAACAGGCACAAGATTGTGTACAAAGAATGAATGCCATGAAAGAGTTGATAATTGTTCTGCTGAAAGTCCTGAAAGGCTAACAACGTGCGGAACAGATTTCATAAATATGCCGCTTGGAATAAAAAACATATTTGCAATACTGTGCTCATAACCTGATGCAACGAATGTTGTAATAGGGAAGAATATTGCAAATATTTTACCTATAACTCTTTTAGAGCTTGTAGCCATCCAAACAGCTAAACAAACCAGCCAGTTACACATAATCCCTCTGCAAAACGCTTCGCAGAATGAGAGATTAACCTTCGCATGAGCTGTTAGCAACGTATTTACACCGAGTGCATCGTGAGCGTTGTGGCATAAAGCACCGTAGAATACAAATGCCGCAAGAACAATTGAACCAACAAAGTTACCTATGTAAACAATTGACCAGCTTCGGAACAACTGCAACCAAGATATTTTCTTTTCGATAACAGAAAACATCATCATAACATTACCGGTAAACAGTTCTGCACCTGTAAGAACAACCATAATCAAACCGGTAGCAAAAATCATTGCCCCGATAAGTTTTGCAAGTCCCCAGAACGGGATACCGGTTGAAACAGTCAAACTAGCTTGTGCACCGTAAGCAATAAACGCACCCGCAGCAATTGCAAGCGCAAACATTTTTGTCTTTTTAAAATTAGCCTTAGCAGGCATAACTTTTTCACAGAAACCGTGAGCAACTTCCGCAGGAGCAACACAATCTCTATTGTCTAAATTCTCATTTGTCATTTTGTATATTCTCCTATCCAATTTAAGTCAACATTATTCTATAACTTTAACAAGAATTTTCAAGAGGGAATTACAAAATCAAAGAGAGTGGCAAAAAGCGCCACTCTCACCGTATTACGACGAGCTAAAAAGCTCATACGGAACTACAAAACGAATGTAAGATTGATATTTACGCTCCGGATTTTATAATAGTTCATCCGGAAAGTTGCAAGTGCTAATCACAAAACGTAAATATTACTATTCAATCTCCAATCGTTTTGCTTTTGCTTCTTCGATACGCTGTTTTGGAATAGTTATTTTCAAAACACCGTTTTTGTATTCAGCCTTACTTTCATCTTGTTTGATAGGCTGATCGAAAGATATTGTACGTTTATATTTACCATATCTGAATTCACATGTATGATATTTTTCGTTCTTTTCTTTCTCTTCTTTTTCTTCTTTCTCTTCTTCTATTTCAGCAGTTACTGTCATAAAATCATTATCAAGTGTTACTTCAATATCGTCTTTTTTAACACCCGGTAATTGAACTTTAACTTTATATTCGTGTTCATTTTGTTTAACTTCTACTGACGGTCTCCAAACAGAAGCTTTTTTAAGAGCTAATGGGTTTGAAAACATAGGAGCTAACATAGTATCTCGTAAAAAATTATTTAATTCATGGTGTAAACTGTCAAAATATAAATCAGGTTCTCTTATCATAATTTCGTCACGCATAAGATTTCTCCTTTCTTACATTTTTAATATAGCCGGCTTACTATCACCAAACATTACCTGAAAGTCTAATATTTAATCATAAACTCTAACCTTATAAGGTAATAGAAGTTTCTTATAGAAGTTTTTATCCTATCAAAAAAGGAGAGTTCGCAATGAAAATGTTAATGTTTGATTTTAGAGATTCTGAAAAAGAATATTTTGATATAAATATTCCAAACGATTTGGAAATAGATTTCATACCGGAACCTCTCGATGAAGATACTGTATTAACTGACGAGCAAAAGAATGAAACAGTAATATTAAGCGTATTCATTAATTCAAACTTAACACCGGAAGTACTTTCTCAATTTAAGAACTTACAAATAATTGCAACCCGTTCAACAGGATATAATCATATCAATTTGGAATATTGCAGAAATAATAATATAGCAGTAATAAATGCTCCTTATTATGGCAAAACTTCTGTTGCACAATATACAATCGGCATGATTTTAATGTTAACAAGAAATGTTTTATTAGCAGCAAACGATATAAAAAATAGACACATTGATTATCAAAAATATGAAGGAGTAAATCTATCAGGTTTGACACTAGGTGTTATTGGTACAGGCTCAATCGGAGGTGCTGTTTGTAAACTGGCAAACAAATTTGACATGAAAATATATGCACACGATATAAAAATAAACGATGAAATAAAAGATTTTGTAGAGTATGTTGATTTCAATGAATTAATTTCTAAATCAGATATTATTACATTGCATATACCATATATATTAGAATTTTATCACATGCTCTCAGATAAAGAGTTCAAACAAATGAAAGACGGTGTTTATATAATAAACACTTCTCGCGGTGAGCTTATTGATACGGGAGCATTATATGAAAATATAAGAAATGGTAAGATTAAAGGGGCAGCATTGGATGTACTTGAATGTGAATATATTAATTATGAACAGGATGAAATTACAAATGTTGTTAAAACTGCCTCAGAGACATGTCTTGAAAATGTCATTATAACAGACAAGCTTATGCAATTTGACAATGTGATTATAACACCGCACATTGCATATAATACAAAAGAATCTGTTATTAACATATTAAATAGTATATTTACGTCTATAAAGAACCATTTTAACGGTGAACACACTAACCGAATAATTTAATATGTAAACAAATGTAACAAACTCCTTAAAATTCCTAAAGATTTAAAAAAAGCTGCCGTCATGCATGTGGTAAGGAATCACGAAGCAGATTAGGGGCTTCGTACAATAGGAAATAGGAGTAATACTATGGGTTTAGCATCATCACAAGCTAGATTACTTAATTTGACTACAAGAATGCACCAAATTGAGTACAAGGCAGCAAAATTAGAAGCTGAAAAGCTTCAAATGGCTAACGAATCACAACAAGTTTATGAAACTTATTTAGAAGCGTTAGAAAAAACAAAAGTACAATACAAAGTTTTATCAACAGACGGCTCTGTAACTTATCGAGATATTCAACATTATGAAGATTTCTTGAATGCAGGTTACGCACTAGACTTTAAAGGAACAGTTTATGACGGCTCATCCGGATTCAGAGCTGATCAAGGCACATTCACAAACAGAGGTACTGTAACCCCTACAGCAGAACAAGTAGCTGCAGGCGGCAAATACCAAGGTTTGACAGCCGGCACAACATACAATGTTTACAATGACGGTACAACAGATTATTATTCAACAGCGGCTTTAACAGCAGGAGCATCAAAGACTCTTACTACAGTTCCTGCAGGCACAAAAACAATTAACAATGTAGTAGCAGTAACATTTGATTATGCACAATTATGTGCTGATGCGTTTGATGCAGATCCTGCAAATCCGCCTGCAAATGTATATGAAGTTGTTACTAACTTGATTAATTCAGGCAGTGTAACCATTGTTCAAGCAAGAAAAGATGATTCATTCGCTATTGAAGTAGATCAAGACTTCAACATCTTTGAAACAAGTGTTGCAACAAATACAGGTTTACAAGAAATACAAGACGCATCAGTCTTGAAGAAAGCTGAAGCTAAGTATGAAGCTGACATGAAACGAATTGATATGAAAGATAGAAAATTCGACCAAGACTTAGCTGCTTTAGAAGCTGAACGTAACGCTATTAAACAAGAAATGGAAACATTGAAAACAGTGGCGAAAGAAAACGTAGAACGTACGTTCAAATTATTCAGTTAATAGTTGAGTTAATATTATCAACAAAACTTTTAGTAAAATTCCTAAATTCCTATAATTCCTTTTCTTATTCCTAATAAGCGCCACTCTGTCCAAACAAGTGGCTTTTTTTTCAAGCGAGCAGAGGCACGAGCGAAGCGAGAGATGAGCGTGCGTCGGACAAAACCACGCTTTTGTCCGCAAACGCGAACGTTGCCGTTTAACGCGAGCGCAGAGCAAGCGAGCAGTACATTAATATTTCTTATCAAAGAATGTAATTAAATCATGGACATGCTAAACTATTTATAAGCGGAGGTATAAATGGTTTCAGCAACATCAAAAAAGACTTCACCTGAATTAGAACAGTTAATGCCGCAAAACTTAGAAGCGGAAGAAGCTGTATTAGGTGCTATTTTAGTTAATCCAAGATGTTTGGATAAAGTTATCAGCAATTTAAAATCCGAATATTTCTACAAACCTGCTCATAAATATATCTATGATGCTATCCTTCGATTAACAAACTCTAACCAACCGATAGATATCGTTTCTGTTTCTGATGAGTTGAATATCAATCAGAGACTCGAATTAGTCGGCGGAAGAGCATTTATCAACGACTTAATTCTAAAATGTATCTCAACTGCAAACGTTCAATATTATGCAAACGTAATCGAAGAAAAAGCTATCAAGCGTTCTTTGATTCAGGCAGGTTCTGAGATTACAACATCAGGTTATGATTTATCACCAAGTGCAGAATCATTAGAACAAGCTGAAAAACTGATTTTTGATATTTCATCAAAGAAAACCTCTTCTGATTTAATCCATATTGATAACCTTGTATCAGATGTATACGACCAAATATCTGAAAGATACAAAAACAAAGATAAAAAATCCGGCGTTGAATCAGGATTTTATGACTTAGACGAAATGACAAACGGGTTCCAAAAATCTAACCTTATCATCCTTGCAGCCAGACCTGCAATGGGAAAAACAGCATTTGCATTAAACATTGCACAGAATGCAGCATTAAGATACAACAAAACAGTTGCAATATTCTCTCTCGAAATGTCAAAAGATGAACTTGTACAACGTTTAATGTGCTCAGAAGCTGAGGTTGAATCACAAAGACTTCGTTCAGGAAACATGCAATCATCCGACTGGGAAAAACTTGTAACAGCAATGGATGTATTATCTGATGCACCTATATATATCGATGATACTCCGGGTTGCAGCTTAACAGATATAAGAGCAAAGTGTAGAAGACTAGCCATGTCTGATAAAAACTTGAGCATGATTATTATCGACTATTTGCAATTAATGGAAACCAGCGGACGTGAAACAGACAGAAACCAGCAAATTTCACAAATCTCAAGAGGTTTAAAGATTCTTGCAAAAGAATTAAATGTGCCTATTATAGCGCTTTCACAGCTATCACGTGCAACAGAGCAAAGACAGGATAAACGACCAATCATGTCAGATTTAAGAGACTCAGGTTCAATCGAGCAGGACGCAGATATCGTCATGTTTATTTATCGTGGCGAATATTATGCTACAAAAGGTCAAACAGGTGAAGATGATGCTGCTGAAATAGCTAAAAACAAAGGCGAAGCAGAAATCATCATTGCAAAACAAAGAAGCGGTCCGACCGGTACCGTAGAGCTATTATTCCAAAGCAATATCACTAAATTTAAGAACAAAACTAAGACAACTACAGAGTTTTAGGTCAATACCCACGTTGGCAGTATAATATTAAATTTTGTAACAAAATTCCTTAACAATGACAAATTCAAAAATTTAGGGTTATTAAATCAAATGTAGACGAATGTCGACCAGAATAGTATTGAAAGGATAAAAACAATGACAGCATCAGTTTCAGCTAACGTAGGACAACAACAAGCATGTGCACCGGTAATGCAACCGGAATTCAAACCAAGTTACAACGCAGTTCAATTGAACTTAAGCCAACCTACATTGAATGTACCGCCAGCACCAATGCCAGCTCCAATGCCAGCAACTGCAACACAACAATGGACAGCTTAGTTTGTAACAGAATGTAAATAAAAAATATTGCTTTAGAGCAATTTCTACAATGTTTAATACTTTTAATAATTGTAGATATAGTTAGGAAAGGTTTATAGTAATGATTCAAAATACACCAAATTACCCTGCGCAACAGCCAGTTGCAAATGTAAATGGACAACAGGTACAACAAAGACCTTCATTTGCACCAAGCTATAATGCGGTACAAATCAACTTAGATACACCGACATTAAATGCGCCGCAACCATCATATTATTATGATTATCCACAAGCACAAGGTCAACCATATTATCCGCCTGTGCAAACCCAACCACAGCCACAGCCACAGCCTCAAGCACCTGTGAATGTACCTCAGCCACAAGCTGAACAACCACAACAACCACAGGCACCTGCAGAAACAGCTCCTGCTCAAGCACCTGCTCCTGCAGAAACAGCTCCGGCAGCTAGCGCAGTGGATATGGAAAAAGTTTTAGCTAACTTGTCAGATCCTGATTTTGATAAACAAGCAATCCAAATGGAAGAAATTGCTAAAAAAGGTTTAACAAACGAAGCTGATGCAGTTCCTTATGTACAAGAAGACGCTTTCAAAAAATTATTTGATATAGTCAATGTAGATTCAACAAAATTAGCAGGTCCGACTGAACAACAATTACAATTACGTGAAAAAGTTGCTCAAAACGATTTAGCAATCTATAACGCTCAACAAGCAGGCAAAGACCCTTCAACAGTTGAGTTACCAAACAAATTAACTGATGATGAAGTAGCACTTGCTAATACAATCACACCGTTAGAACAAGCTGAAAGAAACAAAGAATACGCGTTATTCACAACAGCAGTTCTTCAAAAAACTTATGGCGATGAAATCGAAAAACGTTCAGGTAACGTAGTTCCATTAACAGATTTACCTGGTGCTGCAGTAGTGGTTGATGAATTAAAAGAAAACCAAAACCCTGCAATTAGAATGGCAGCAGTAGACGCTTTGAGATATATTCAACGTCCTGAATACAAAAATGATTTAGCTCAAATCTACACAATCGCTCAATCAGATGCTGATGACAGTGTTGCAGCAGCAGCTACAGATGCGTTGAAAAGCCTTGAAGCTTAATCAATTATAAAATCTTTCCTTTCTATAACAAAACAGATTCATCCTTGAGTCTGTTTTGTTTTTGCTGTATTAATAGTATATGGATGTAAATAAATTCAAAAATCAGGTGGTTGTATCGGTTCAGGCTATGCCGGATGAGCCTTTGTACAAAGAAGATTGTATGAAAGCTATGATGCAATCTGTTATGAACGGGGGAGCAAAAACTTTAAGAGTTGCCGGAGTTCGTGACGTTAAAGTTGCAAAATCACTCGGAGCTAATGTTATAGGGATAACAAAGCCTGAAAGACTTCCTGAGAATTGGAAGGAAGTTGTTTATATAACCCCAACTACAGTTGAAACGAAGCAACTGATTGAGGCAGGAGCTGATATTATAGCGTTTGACGGGACATCAAGACCACGTCCAAACGGTTGCAAAATTGAAGATATAATCAAACTGATAAAAGCCAACAATAAACTTGCAATGGCAGATATATCAACTCTGGAAGAGGGTATAAACTGTAAGAATTTAGGTGTTGATATCTTATCAACCACTTTATCAGGCTATACAATGGAATCGTTGTCTGATAGTACAGAGCCTGATTATGAGTTGTTAAAAGACATTGTTAAGGAAACTGACATGCCTGTGATTTTAGAAGGCAGAATTTGGGAGCCTGACGAAGTAACCAAAGCCTTTGACTTAGGCGCTCACGCCGTTGTAATAGGCTCAGCTATCACAAGACCGCAATTGATAACAAAAAGATTTATAGAAAGATAGGTTTATAATGAAAAAAGCGCTTGCATTCGATATTGGCGGAACAAAGATTTACAGTACAATTATTGATGAAAACGGAAATGTTATATCTGAGATTGCAAAATTTTCTACACCAAAATCTTTAGAAGAGATTAAGGCTATACTTCAAACTGAAATAGAAAAGCACGAATCTGAGGTTGATACTATTGCAATAGCAACCGCAGGAGCTGTAAATAACGAAAATACAAGAGTAATAAGTTCTACCGGCAATCTTGTAGAAAACTACAGAACACTTGAATTTCAAAAACTTTCAACAAAACCTGTATTTGTTGAAAACGATGCAAACGCTGCAGCGTGGGCTGAATATAAAATCGGAGCATCACAAAACTGTCCTAATTCTGTAATGTTAACATTAGGAACCGGTGTTGGCGGCGGAATAATCTTAAATAACAGATTGTATAAAGGTAAATCCGGTGCTGCAGGCGAAATGCACTTTAAGATGTACCCTGATAAACGCAGAAAATGCACCTGCGGGAGCTATGATTGTTTTGAAAGCTACGCATCAGGTACAGGATTAAAAATTACTGCGGAAGAAATCTCTAAGAACCCTGATATAACAACTTATGACGTTATTGAAGGAGTAAATAAAGGCGATGAAACAATGCAAAGAATCCTTGATACGTGGCAAAACCATATTACAGAAGGTATCATCGGTCTTGCAAATATATTTGACCCTGATTGTTTTGTTTTATCAGGCTCTATGGCTGAATTTGTCGATATCGAAAAAGTTGAAAACATCGTTAATTCAGAGATTGTGACTACAGCTACAAGTATTCGTAAAGCAAGCGCAGGTAACTATTCCGGAATGATAGGTGTTTCTTTACTTGCTATAGAAAAGGTTTAAATATAATGGGTAAATCAAAAAGACGAATACTTGCTAAAGGTGTACACCAACAACTTTCTACTCTTACAAGAGAAGAAGCTGTTAAATACGTAGTAAAAAATGAAGCTATTGAAGATATCACTAATATCATCACCCTTTTTGGTTTAAAACCCGAAGAACTGCTTGAAGCAGGAATGACTTATGAGCAGATAAAAAAACTTGAAGGTTCGTTTTAAATGGTTTCAAAGCTGTTATTCTGGCTAAGATGCTCAAGAGCATATACCTTACCTATAACGTTTTTTTCGTGGCTTGTAGCTTTTTCTTACGGACTAAAACATAACGGCAATGTCTGTTTTGGGTTGTTAGCGCTTTTGGGAATTATGATTTGTCATTTAGCGACAAACCTGTTTGATGATTATATAGATTTTAAAACACTAAAAGTATCTGCTAATATTCGTAAAGATAAATGTGATTATTTATTAGAAAAATTAGCTACTACAAAAGAAGTTCTTAGAACCGTTTGTATCTATTTGTTTATTGCAAGTATAATCGGTATTTTTTTTGTATGTGAACGAGGGATTAAGACACTTTTATTTATTACGGCAGGCGGAACAATTGTTCTTTTGTATCCGTTTTTTTCAAAGCTGAGAATGTCTGAAGTCGCAGTTGCATTAGCTTACGGACCAATATTATTTGGCGGCACATATTTCGTTATGACAGGCGATTTAAGCCTAAACAGCATACTCATATCTATCCCGTCAACAATATTTACACTCAATATAATCTATACTGATACTCTTATAGATTACGACTCGGATAAATCAGCAGGTAAAAAAACATTTGTCGGATTATTCAGCAAACCAATCGCAAAAAAACTGCAAACATTCCTATTAATAATCGGATATATGGCAGCTTTCAAGGTAACTACTTTTACCCTTTTGACAATACCTTTAGCTATTCAAATAATAAAAGGTTCCGGAGGATTTATGCAAACAATGCACCGGACAATAAATTTGACAATTTGTGTATCAAGCCTGTTAGCACTTGCAATATTGTTATGATATAATTGTTGTATGAAACAAGCTACTATAAAAGATATGTTAGAAGAAAAAGAATACACGTATTTGCGCAAATCAGCCGCAAAAAGCCGTGAAGCGACACGTGAATTTGAATATGAAGCACCTGAATACCGTACAAATTTTCAACGTGACAGAGACAAGATACTTCATTCAAAATCATTCAGACGTCTTAAACACAAGACACAGGTATTTTTGGCACCTTTTGACGACCATTTCAGAACAAGACTAACCCATACACTTGAGGTTTCGCAGATTGCAAGAACAATTGCGCGTGCATTAAGTTTAAACGAAGACTTGGTGGAAGCGATTTCACTGGGTCACGATTTGGGTCATACACCATTTGGACACTGCGGTGAGGGTGTACTTAATGAGCTTGTATCAACCGGTTTTCACCATAATATGCAAAGTGTAAGAGTTGTAAGACATATTGAAAAAATGAATCTCTGCAACGAAACGATTGACGGGATTCTAACTCATACGTGGGGATTTGAACCTAAAACTATGGAAGCCCAGATTGTTCAATATGCGGATAAGATTGCTTATATAAACCACGATATCGAAGACTCTATTAGAGCAGGAATAATTACAGAAGACGATTTACCGGACGAATGTAAGTTGTATTTTTCAACAACGCCTTCTAAAAGACTTTCAAAAATGATTTCATCTATTATTGAGACTTCTTTTGACAAAGAATATGTCAAAATGGGCGATGAATGCTGGGAACAGACAAAAATCTTGAGAGAATGGATGTTCAAAAATGTCTATGTTGATTCACCTGCAAAAATTGAAGAAACAAAAGCACGACATATTGTTAAAACGTTGTTTGAATATTACACAAACTATTTATCTGAGTTTTGTGATGACAATCAAAGAATCGAACAGCTTGTCACTGACTATATTTCAGGGATGACAGACCAATATGCGATTGAAAAATACAAAGAAAAGTTTATCCCAAAACCTATTATTACAGGTACAAAAGATGAAAACTTTTTAAAAATATTATATGATACAAGTAAAGAGGATTAAAAAATGGCTAACGAACCACAATACATACAATACGCAACACACGGTACATGCTCAAAAATGATTGGAGTAGAAATAACTGATAATATTATTACTAATATCGAATTTATTGGTGGCTGCCAAGGAAATTTAACAGGTATTTCAAAACTTGTGACCGGTATGAATGTTGATGAAGTTATTAAACGTTTAGAAGGTATTAACTGCGGCAACAGAGGTACAAGCTGCCCTGACCAATTAGCAAAATGCTTAATTGAATACAAAAATAAACAACTTGTACAGCAATAAAACAATAGCAAAACTTATTTTTAGGGGTGTTATATAAATGTGTACACATTTATAGGAGATTTTTATGTCCCCTGCATCCGTAACTTTTTCAAGTTTTTCACAGACTATTCCGGTAAAACCTGTTGCACCTACCGTTGAAAAGAAACCTTTATCTAAAACAAATGTTTGTGCAGGTTTAGGTTTGGCTTGCTTAGCTGCTGGCGGAGTTTATATTGCAACAGGAAGAACACAAAACGTAGGAAAAGTATTTGAAAAGGTTAAAAATGCAGATTCTATTCTGGATGTTTTAAAGAATACAAAACTTTCTAAGGGTAAGTTTAAGGAGCTTTTATTTAAGATAACCGGTGAAGAAGAGGTTAGCGAAAAGTTTATTAAAGAGGTTACAGCGAACCCTAGAAAAAGCAAAGAAAATGCAGGCATTTTGAAGAAAAAAATCGGCGGTGCGGAAGAATTATTAGATTGGATGATTCAACCAAAAGGATATCAGGAAGCTTATTATAGACACGCGCATAAGGTTTACGACGGAGCTAGAAAACCCGATGATGTCATAGGAATTTCTCCAAACTGGAATATTTGGGTTATGAAAAGTAAGTTTGGAGCTGATTTTTCATTTGGGGAACTTCCAAAAGAGATTGAGAATGCTGACCGATATAGAGAAATCTTTGAAACAGGTTTGAGGAATGCTAATTCCGGAGCACAACACGGAGAGGTTGTATTTGGTGATTACATAGGAGGCGGACTTTCAGGGAAAGCTGTAAGACAATTGAGAATTGGCGATAAACAGTACATTTTGAAGTTCCAAAACCCGACATATTGTGAGGATTTGGCAGATAATTTTTCTATGAAATCCGATTCGGCATTTTTAAATGCGCAATTAGAGCGATATCTGCAAATACATAATTACCAACAGGGACCAAAACTTAGATTTTACGATAACAAGACTCACTCTGCTTTATATGAAATGAGTGAGGGAGTTAAACCTGATACAAACGGTGTTCATGACATTGTCAGTATCAATCGTCAATTGGGAGATTTGAATGAGTTAGGCGTTTATTATAACGATTTGAACGCGGGTAACTTTATGGTTAAGGACGGGCAATTGAGTTTCATCGATTCAGGAGAATCGAGTTATGTGGATTTCTTTAAACCGGGTGTTACGATGTTGCATTTCACGTTACCTAATTTAAACGGCAGAGGAATCACTGATTCTGCAGCTGCAATAACTCTGGTAAAATAAATATTGTAAATGTAACAATTGTAACGAATTTTATTCTCTCTGCAATTTTGCATAAAACATATCCTTTATATATACAGTAGAAAGAGTATATGATATTGAGCTGCAAAAAGGAGGATATCAAATGAGTTTTGGTGAAATGTCAGTTACAGGAGCAAGTGCAGTAAACGGAGCGTATTCAGCTAACAGTACAACACGTAGTGTAAGTAGCGAAGAAGCTATGTTTGATTTTTCTGATAAAGGTGGTAACACTTCAGAAATAGCAAGCGACGGAGGAATGATTACAAGAAACCCTGATGGTTCTATAAAGAGTGTTACCTATGTAAATGAAGACGGAAGTGTTTATTCTAAGTCTGTATTTAACAGTAATACAGAAACAGTATATTATACAAATGATGAAGGCAAGTTGGCACCATTTGCAGAACACGTATATGATCCGGCAACACAGACCGGAACAGCTACACCTTATGTAGACGGGAAGCTTGATACAAGTTATACATTGAAGTATCCAATGGATTATGATGAATCAGGCAAGCCATATTTAATAGATAAACCAATGCTGCCTGATGAACCGAAAGCAGCTGAACAGCCTTCAGCAACGCCTGCAGCACCAAAAGCATCTACGGTAACACCTTCAGAAGCTAACGCTAAGTGGGCAAATGTAAAATTTGAACAAGGTATCGGCGGCGGATATGGCAAAGAATATGACGGTTCCGGCAGGATTGCTAATAGAGTTTATACAGATAGCGCAGGCAATGTGACTATGTATACAGAATATAGTTATAGACCTGACGGTAGCATAGATAAGACAAGAACTTATTCATTACATAACGGTGAATTCAAGTTATCTGATGAAGTTACTTATTCAGAAGATAATAAGACTGCCGTAGGACAAGGTTATTCCGTATATAGCGGTGAACCACATCCGGGTAAGATAAATTATACGACTGAAAAAGTCGGTAATGAACTACAACTGGTATTTAAAGCAGATTAGACAGAATAATCAAATATCAAAAAGAGGTTTAGAAAGTTCTAAACCTCTTCTCAAATGGTTGCGGGTGCTGGATTTGAACCAACGACCTTCGGGTTATGAGCCCGACGAGCTACCAGACTGCTCCAACCCGCGTTAGATTGTCTGTACCTCTATTATGCTCCGTAAAAATAAAAAATCAAGTACTCTTAATTTTATGTGAATAATATTTTATAAATTATATTCGCTCATTTTATATCAAATACGGAAGTAAAACTAAACCGCCCCTTATGAGCCACCGAGCTACCAAGATTAAAACATTAAAAAAATGTTAAAATTTGCAAGGAAAATTTAAATCTGAAATATAATGAGAATAGAGTACTTAAAGTATGAAAGGGATAAAGTGGATATTGTAACCTTAAAACTATTGCTTATCTTTGCACCAGGTTTAATAGGAATGACAATTTATAATCATTTGGTATGCAAAGCAAAACAGTCTTTTGAGTATTTCATTGTTTACTCTATACTGTTTGGTATTGTTAGTTACGCAAGTGTAAATATCCTTGTCAAAGCAATAAATCTAATAATTAAGTATTTTCCTAAAAATCCTATACCTGTATTTGATTTTAGTCAGTTTTTTAATATTATAAAAACTTCTCAACCAGATTTTTCAGTATCACTTTTGCACTTTTGGTTAACTTGTTTGACTGCGGTCTTATTATCGCTATTTTTTACTGTTTTTATCAACAAGTGTTGGTTGTATAAGGTATTAAATTTTCTCAAAATAAGTAACCGAGATAGTGCTTTTCAAGTCTGGAATAAAATTTTTGGTGATGAAACTAACGATAATTGGGTCATGGTTATTGATTATAAAAATAATAAAATCTACGATGGACGTTTGTATCATCATTCTGATTATTCAGAAGAAAACGAGATATTTCTTAAAGGTGTAATTATTTACGATTTGTCTACCAAAAAAGAACTAGAACGCTGTAACGGTTTATATATATCACGAGCAGACAAAGAAACTACATTAATTGTTCCGAAAGCAGATGCTTCGGATGATTTTTTAGATAGGGAATGTTATTATTCAGATGAAAATGACATAGAAGAAATTAAGATAGAAGAAGAAAAAAGAGGAGTATTCACAACATGGCTGAAAAAGATAAAAAAGATTTTCAAAGTTTAAATGAGTCACAAAAACCATCTCAAAATAAGAAAACTAAACCTGCTGAAAAACCAAAAACTAATAGATAGAAAGGAAATTTATGTCAAACAAACAACAAAGTATGAAAGGAAAAACCTTAACAACTTGCCAAGATTCGCAAAAACCTGCGACAAATGTTAAAACTCAACCACCAGTTAAACCTAAAAAATAGTAGAGAGGGTATAGAATGGATAAGAAAGAGTATATAGCTAGCAATTCTCAATCGCCACAAAACAAAGCAAAGAGCAACCCTCCTATTAAACCTATTATTATAAAAAATGAGCAAGGAAATAAACATGAACACAAAAATTAGAATAAATAATAAAGGAGATGAAAAAAGGTCACAGTCACCGGCAATAAAAATAAAAACTGCACCTCCAGAAAAACCAAAAACAAAATAACACCCCATACAGCCCCTCGCATTGTGTGGTATTGTTTCTTGGTCGAAAATAAATGATTTAAGGTAAGAGTATTCTCGGGCGAATGATGAAATGTTTACAGGCGGGGATGTATAAAGTTACCAAAAATTATTTCTGCTTTAAGTATTCTAGTTCATATTCACAAAATTCTGTTGGATTTGTCTTTTTTATTTCAAATGTTACAGACATAGTGTTGCCAATATAATTTTTATCAAGAATAAATTTTACAGTATATAATCCTTTTTCAAAAGAAAAGTCTTTTGTTTCGGCTATTTTAGAAAGATACTTATCTTTTAAATTTTCACAAAAAATTTTATTATACAAGCTACTACAATATTTTGAGAATATCTTTAATTCAATTTTTATATCGTCCGCAAATTGTATGAAATCATATAACATATATGATTGTGGATATTGCTGATTACCTATAACACAATAGTATCTATTGTTATCTTCAGTATTATAAGAAAGTGCCTGATAATTACCACAGCCCTCAGAATAATTTGCATATTTATATGAGGCTATTGGAAAACCTAATTCAGCCATAAAACCTAATGATAAATCTAAAGCAATATCTGTATCAGTTTGAGGAGAATCTAAATGTTTATATCTTTGTTTAAATTCTTCAACCATTTTTTCTATATTTAAATCGACATCATAACCGCCATATGCACTAAGAAAAAAATGTTGCCATAATTTAAGCTGTCCAATATTTACTCCGCATAATTTAAAAGTTTTATAAGCGAATTTAAATGAAGAAATGTGTTTATGTAGATTCTCTCGTAATACAGACATGCTTGTTAATATAGTTTCGTATTTAGCATAAACATAAATAACAAAACATATTGGATATAAAAATAAAGTATACATTATTGGTAACAATAATATTTGCAATGAATGAATATTGAACAATTGCATAGGCTCTTTAAATGCCCAAATGCTACTGTGTAAAATTATAAAAGCACCTATAAACATTTGAATTCCGTTTAAAAGTTGCTTAGCCTCTTTTACATTTTGAGTTTCTTCTTTAAAATATTCCATATAGGTACTTGTAGTACATAATAATGTTACAAAAGCTACTAATACAATTTCAACAAAAATATTAAAATCATGAAAATTGACAAAAAATTCTAAAAAATAAATAGCTGAAAAATAACCTACAATATTATCTTTATAAATCTTATGAAAATTATCTGTACCAATTGCTTTGCCAAATAATAGTAATCCACCGACAATAGAAAATATAGTATCTTTTAATAGTGTATTGTCCCAAACATTACACTTAAACATTAAATAAGTTACTGCTATTAAATACATAGTTGGAATTAAAAAGAGTATAGTTAATTTGGAAAAAAATATCAACTTTAAAACCCGTAGTAGAGCTTTTCTTACATCAAGACTTTTTATCAAACAATATGACAAAAAAGCAATAATTAAAAATGCAATTGCATACTCCCTATTAGAAATTGAAGTAAAAAATATTTCCATAAAGTGATTATTACAGAAATGATTTATTTTCTCAAGCATTGAAATTATATCTGTTTTTAGGTCATACTTTCTTGTAAGTAAAACGCCACAAATCTGCTTATTCTTAATCCCGTTATAAAAAAACTGATGTTCTTTTCCGGCAAAATGTTCTCCTAAGCTAACAGAAAAATAGCCGACATGGCTAATTGACCTTACCCCAAGTTTAATAGTTATATATTGTTAAGGGATATTATAAGGACAGAGTAGAGCTATGAGCGAAAAAGAATCTTTTGTAATCATTATTGAGAAAAATACCATTACTAAATTACTTAAAATAATCTGCCCCGAAGATAATACGCTGATGAAGAATGAAAATCTTTCACCTAACGAACACATCCCACTCACAGAACGAGAACGCGAAATACTTAAACTAATAACACAAGGTAAAAATAATAACGAAATAGCGACCGCCCTTGAACTAAACATACATACAATTAAGTCTGATGTGTGTTCAATTCTTCAAAAACTCGAAGTCACAGACAGAGTTCAAGCTGCAGTCAAAGCCGTTAAACAAAACCTCGTCTAAACTGGACGAATTCTCTAAATTTTTGTATAATTATCATAAATGAAAGGATACAAAATGAGAGATTATGAATTAAACCTATCTATAGAAGAATTAGAAAAACGTACTCACAAAGATTATTTAGTAACAAAAACAATGCTTAAAGAGGATTCACCTGAATACACCGCACTTGCAGAAGGTGATAAAAAAGCACTTAAACACCTCGTTAAAGCTGCTTACATCCTCGAAAAAATAAATAAACAAATCGATAACCCACATAACCTACCGTTCGAAGAATACCTAAACAAAGAAATCTCTAACGGTAACAAACAAGCAGAATTGACAAAAATCCTCTACGACGCCCAAAAAGGTCTCTGCGCAATCGATAGAGAATCAAACATCATAGAACTTGCAAAAGGTGTTCACGCAACATTAGGTAAAGGCGCATACCCTGAAGATTTGGGCAAAGAAGAGTTTCAACAAATTGTTCTAAAAATGCTAAAATCAGGCAAAATAGAAGAACTTCGTACAATGCTTAACCAACGTTCAGTCGTTGAAAGACAAGGTGACGAACTCGTCGCAATCGACTATATTGATAAGTTTAAAGAAGATTTTGCTCTTATGGCAGATGAACTTGAACAAGCTGCAAAAGTTTCTACAAACAAAGATTTTAACGAATATCTTGAACTGCAAGCAAAAGCTCTAAGAACTCCTGATCCGATGCTTGATGCCTACGCAGATAAAAAATGGGCAACACTTCAAGATACACCATTGGAATTCACCATAACACGTGAAAACTACTCGGATGAACTAACAGAAAGTGTTATAGAAAACGAAGAGCTAAAAGCCCTATTAGAACAACACAAAATAACACCAATAGGAAAAGATTTCTTAGGCGGAAGAGTCGGAATAGTAAACAAAAAAGGAACCGAAGCTATCCTAAAAGTTAAAGACTTTCTTCCTCTCATGGCAGACAATATGCCGTTCAAAGACGAGTACACCCAAAACATCTCTCCTGATAAGGATTCTAAGCAAACAATGGTCGATGTTGACCTTGTAACCGTATCGGGTGATGTCGGAGAGTTCCGCGCAGGTATAACCCTGGCAGAAAATCTTCCAAACGATGACAAGTTATCATTAACAATTGGCGGCGGTCGTAGAAACGTATACCACAGACAAATACGTCTAATAACAAGCGAAGATTCGAAAAAGAAGCTTCAAGAACGTCTTGACGCTATCCTAAACAAAGACCAGCACAAATACTACAACGATGAAGCAGACCACTGGTTCACAATAGGTCACGAAAATGCCCACTCTCTTGGACCAAACTCAGGAACAGAGGCGCTCGGCAAATACAAATCAATCATAGAAGAAAACAAAGCAGACATAACATCACTTGCTATGCTTGATGTGCTTGAGCAAAACGGAATGTACACAAAAGAAGAAAAAGAACAAATAATTGTAACCTACGCAGCAGATAACATGCTTAAATCTAAACCAACTCTAAGTCAAGCTCACAGAGTTCGTTCAGTAATGCAAAACTATTATTTCCTTAAAGAAGGCGCAATAGAAATCTCTGCTGACGGGGTTCTAACAGTTAACATTGAAAAGATGATTCCGACAGCTCAAAAAATGCTTGAAGAAATCATTCGAATCCAAATCGACGGAGACTTTAACAAAGGCGAAAAATACGTCCTCGAAAACTTCCAATGGACACCGGAAATGGATTTAATAGCAGAAAAAATAAAAAAAGTCTCAAAATCCCTCAACGGTAAAGTTGAAGAACCTCTGGCAACTGTTCTTCTAAATTCATAAAACTATAAAAAATAACACAAACAAAAACGTCTGATATACGCTATATCAGGCGTTTTTATTGTTTTGTAAAGAAGTGTTAAGAATATAAAACAAAAAAGGCAATTTTTAAGAAGCGATATACTTTATATATACATAAGAGATAATTAAATCTCGAAGGATAATTAGGATAATTAGAATATTAGAGGATATAGGATATGGCATTAGGACAATTCGGTAGTTTAACTTACAACACAAACAAAAACACTTACGGCTACTCAATCTCAAATGATTTCGGAATGAATACTATTTTAAAGACTTTGGGTAAAGCTAATTTCACAAATCCAATTGCTAACAACGCACCGCAAGAAAATGCTTTAGAAAACTTAGCAGAAGACGGTCACGTTGAAGTATTAAGCTAATTTTTGGATTACTACGTCTATTTTAGGGGTTAATGTGCACCATAATGCTATTATCTATTCTAATTATCAAAATATGAGCCGTAAAGGCTCTTTTTTTTTGCCCCAAAAAGATTATTTTATACGTTTTAGAGAAGAGATAAAGTTGTTACGTTCAACATCACCTTCAACCTTAGTCAAGAAAATCTGACAATCTTTTTCTTCCGCCTCAATATTAGGAATCTCCTTAACTTCCTGATTATAAAGGTTATAAAGGGTTTTACTTGTTAATGGAAGGTGACTTGCAAGACTGCTCAAAGAAATGTGTCTCAACACTCCATAGATACCTTTATTTTTGTTAGAAAACTTCGTATAAATTCTCAATGAAGCATCGCGATTTTCAAGGTCAAATCTACCGGCAATATAAGAACTCAGTTGAGGTGCTGCTGATTTAATGTTAATTCGTTCAACAACATTATCTTTCATTAATAAATGACCTGATATAGTATTAAATTCGCCTTTTGGAATATTTACCAAATCCCAAATAGTAGTCGGAGAAATCATCGCAAGAGGGTTTCTGAATATTGAAGCAATATTCAATACATACTGCAAGAATCCGACTGTACCAATAGTACCGTCTTTTATTTCAAACTTAATTTCGCCGTTTAGTTTCAGACTGTTATCTGTATGTAACTCAATTAGTCCGCGTGCTTTACCGCTTATCTCATCCTTTAGCCCCAGTAAAGATGATGCAACAATATTAGAATCAACATCTTTTACACCGAGTCTTACTTTATAAATATGTTTTTTCAAATCACAGAACACTTTACAAGAAGATATACCTTCTGCAAAACCAAATCTATTTGAATTCAATTCCAGAATAGAATTTTCGTTTAATGACATTGTTGCAACCAAATCGTCGATATGAATATCATTATAAATCCCTTCATTCATTTTGAAAGAACAGCTTTTTATAATCAGATTAGAAGTATCAAATGTTGGCACAACATCGTCATCATTAGATAAATCAGCTTTTTGAGTAGTAGCTTCTCCTTGCATATTCATTGATTCAAGCATTTTGCCAATATTAATTTTATCAATTGCAAGATTCAACTTATTTATTACAATAGGGAATGCGATATTATTAACGAATTCACCGTCGAGATTATATTTAGTTCTTCTATATCTACCATTAGCATTGATATTAATTGTATCGAAATTGGTAGATAAAGTACCCTTTTCAACATAAATACGTTGAGAAGGAACCCTTATTTTCGAAAGGTTAATATTACCAAAAAGTTTTACACCCTTAGGACCGTCGATTGCTTTCAGTTTACCGACAACAGTACCGCCTTTGAACAAATCTGCACGTGCAACCATATTCAAAAACTCACTTGGTAAAGGTTCAGAGACTTCAAATCCCATTTCTTTAAAGTTTATATCTTTTGAAAAATCAATTTTACCTGTTAACTGAAGTATTTTATGATAAATATTTTCTGTATTGTTTTGTTCGGTTATATAGTAATTAAGTTTTTTCAAATCAAGCATCATATCCTTAATCTGCATATCAGCAAGAAGAATTCTTTGTAATTTATACTTACTCAAGGGTTCTCCGCCAATCAGGATATCATTATCAGCATTAACCCAGAATATCCAGCGCATATCTACGACATTATTTAGCATAGATACGTGTAATTTAGTATCTGCATCACTTTTTAATTCAATTGGATAACCTACCATTTTAGATAAATAATTTTTCATAAAATCGTTTGATACTTTTGCATTGATATCGACATTTGTATCAAATGTTTTCATATAATCTTTTACAGTACCGGTAAGTTTAATATCGTTTTTCGGACGCTTGTCATAATGTCCTACAAAATCGTTCAAAAAGATATCGTTATTTGTTATTTTAACGTTACCTTTAGTAACTGTAAGCGGAATATTATCAATCGGAACAAGACCAAAGTTAACCTTTTTGATACATACATTACCGCTTTGCCCTTTATTATTCATATTAAAATTAAAATCAAAAAGCCCCTTAATATCAGAGAAGAATGCTAACAGCTCTGAACCGTTCGGGATAAGGATATTTGATTCAATAATATCAACAACATTTTCGACTTTAAAATCATTAGAAAATACGTCAATATTAAACCTGTTACGTTTATCCATTTTAGCGTTTATATTGACAATAGATTCGTTTAATCTTAACTTACAATTATCGACAACAAGCTTATCTCTTTCGATATAAACGTTATTATCATCATCAAACACAACATTTATAATATGTTTATCTTTTATGACGTTTGTTGCAAGATAAAAGTGTAAATAATTCTTTTTCTTAGATTTTGCAAGGTAGATATCATCAATCCAAACATCGTATAAAACACCGTTTGCATCGTATAAGATACGAACATCATCGACATCAATATCAGCATTAAAGAAGCCAAATTCCCAGTCACAAGGCTGAGGTTCTTTCTTTTCACCGGCAGGGAATAAACTAATAAGCTTCGTTGCATCAACGAAGAACTTAGGGGACTTTAATGTCCTTAATTCTACACGTTTATTAAAAAGTTTTGCAAAAGACAAAGCAACGTCACAATCATCAAGACGTAAATAGTTTTGATTATCTTTATCAATAGAAATTTTATCAACAGAGAATTCTATTATCGGAGACAGTTTAGTTTTCAATACAGGTTTTTCAATCGTCAAGGACGCATTTGTAAGCTTGTGAAACTCGTTTTTAACAATATTCTGTACAATTTCTGACGATACAGCTTTTGGCAGCAAAAACAAGTATAAAAACAAAGCTACAAAAACTAAACCGAACACAAATAATCCGATAAATAAATTTATTTTATTATTCTTAGACATTTTCATATTTCCAAATCCAATTTTATTATATCATGAAAACCTTTTTACAAAACACAGCGGACTCTATGAGTTTCAGAGAGTTCAATAAAATTCGGACATTTCAAGTCGCAATCATCGTTTGAATATTTACATCGAGAAAAGAACTTACAACCCTGAGGAAGTTCTAAAGGTAAATCACCCTGCAACATTTCAGAGCGTTCTTTCTTGAATTTTGGAACAGCATTAAGAAGCGCCTTTGTATAAGGGTGAACAGGGTTATCATAAATTTCATTAGTCAGCCCCTGTTCAAGTACTTCACCAAGATACATTACTGAAACTTTGTCTGACAAGTATTTGATAACGCTCAAATCGTGCGATATGAACAAAATAGTGAGATTAAACTCTTTTTTCAAATCATTCAGAAGATTTATTATTTGCGCCTGAATACTGGCATCCAATGCACTAACAGGCTCATCCGCTATAATAAGTTTTGGTTTTAATATCAAAGCTCTTGCGATAGCTATTCTTTGACGTTGACCGCCTGAAAACTCGTGAGGATAAAGCTCCAATGCGTTTGGTTTTAACCCGACCTTTTCTATTATCTCTACTATAAGTTTATCTTTTTCTTCTTTTGAATAATCCGTATTTATATCGAGTGTTTCGCGCAGAATATCTTTAATTTTCATCTTAGGGTTAAGGCTTGAATAAGGGTTTTGAAATATCATCTGAACATTATGACGATAGTTTCTCAGCTCATCTTTAGAGTATTTCATAATATCTTCATTGTTATAAAGAATATTACCTTCATAAAACGGAACCAGACGCATAATAGCTTTAGCCAGCGTTGATTTACCGCAGCCTGATTCACCTGCAATAGAATATATCTCACCCTCGTTTATAGTTAAAGAAACACCGTTAACAGCGTTCACAACTCTTTCTGAACCAACTTTTGATACTTTATATCTAACCTTTAAATTATTTATTTTTAAGATAGTTTTTCCCATAATATGATTATTCAATAAATAAAAAATTTTGCTATCAACAACTTACTATAATTCTCTACGACCTTCCAACGCTTTTGCGATAGTAATTTCATCAGCGTACTCAATATCAGAGCCGATAGGAATCCCGAATGCGATTCTTGAGATTTTTATCCCGAAAGGTTTAACAAGTTTTGTCAGGTAAAGACAAGTAGCTTCACCTTCAACAGAAGGACTTAGAGCAAGTATAAGCTCTTTCACGTCGTTATCAACCAATCTGGTTAAAAGCTCTTTTATTCTAATATCTTCAGCACCTATTCCGTCGATTGGAGAGATAAGCCCTTGTAAAACGTGGAACAAACCTTTGTACTCATTAGTTTTTTCGATAGCAATCAAGTCTCTTGTTTCAGCAACAACACAAATGGTTGATTTATCGCGGGCTGTAGAGCTGCAAATTTCACAGGGAGAAGTATTTGAGAGGTTAAAACAAACCTCACATGTGCAGGTTTGAGCTTTTGCATTAACAATAGCTTCCGCTAAGCTTTCAACTTCTTGATTACTCATTTTAAGAATTTGAAAAGCCATTCTCTGTGCAGATTTGGGACCTATTGACGAGAATTTCTTTAAATGTTCTATGAGTGTAGCTATCGGTTTTGGATAAATCATTAGCAAAGTCCGGGAATACTGATACCGCCTGTTACTGACTTGATTTTTGCTTCCATTTCATCACTCGCTTTTTTAGAAGTTTGAGTAATTGCTGTAATGATAGCATCTTCCAATGTTTCAATAGTATCTTCATCAACTGATTCCGGATTTTCAGGGTTGATTAATTCTGCAGAAAGTTTAATAGATTTGAATTTACCCTGTCCGTCACAGATAACTTTAACAGCGCCGTTTAAAGCTTCACCTGAAACTTCAGTGTTTGATAATTCAGTTTGCACATCTTTCAATCTCTTCTGGATATTTTGTGCTTGCTGCATCATTTGCATAATATTCATAAGAATTTACTCCTCCTAATTACACTAATTTTACCCCTTAGCTTTTTTATTATACAATAAAAGTATGAAAAGTTACACCTATTTAAACGAAAGTGTTAAAAACGGTTATATGCTCAGGTGGAGCAAAATGCCTATTGCTGTTTACATTGCTCCTATGAAATTCTACTCTAAAAGGGGCGAAGAAGCAATCTATAACAAACTCGTATATAGAGCGCTGGAAGCATGGGAGAGTGTAAGCGAAGGACTTGTACAATTCAGAATGGTTAATTCTTTGTACGATTCACAAATAAACATCGACTGGAGAAGGGTAGACAGAAAAGCTCTCGGACACTGCACTTATAACTACAATAATCAACAAGTATTATACGGAGCGGATGTTTCAATCGGGTTAACTGACGGAACTATTCACCAACAATACGATTCAACCGATGAAGTTTATCATACAATCCTGCACGAAATAGGACACGCACTCGGATTAGGACACAGTCCTTATAAATCAGATATTATGTATACTCCGCATCAATACGGAGTGGTTAGCTTGTCTTTAAACGATGCCTATTCAATCCAATGTTTGTATTGCCTACCGCCTGCAACGCCGGTCAGACAAATTGCTGCTCAATACTCTGTTATGACAGACCACGATATTGATTTGGTCATCTCAAAACTCGATGAAAAATACCAACAAGAATCTACCGGAGAAACCCCGCAACCTGTCCAAAATTATCAGCCGCAAAGAGATTTACTCGATGAAACAGCAGGGATTGCCGACATTCAAAAATATCACCTTATGATACAAAGTGTAGGACTATCAAATAATATGCAAAAGTTCTTTATTGACCAGCACAGAAAGAACAATCAATAAACTTTGCCAACTCTTGAGCAACAACTCTGTGACCGGTCTCATCAAAATGTAACCCGTCTGTATCAGAGACAGTCACTTTATCGTTCAAATCAAGATAATAGCACCCCGTTCTCTCAGCAACACCCTTCCAAATCTCAGGCAATAACCTGCTGTCTTTAACAGACTGTTCATCAAAGAAATAACTAAAATGACATTTTAAAACATTTTCGTTTATAAATGGCGGAGCCAGAACAATAATCTTTGAATCAAAATTTGATTGGATAACCTTTATATATTCTTCAAACCCACTCACAAGCTCTTGTTTTGAAGGTTTATAGAACTTCTGTAAATCGTTAGAGCCAATAGCTGAAATAATGATGTCAAAATCATACTGTGCGTATTTTGTTATGAACCGTTTCCCGATAAACTTTTCGCCGTCTTGATGTTCGACAAAACAGGCTCTGTTGTTACAGCCGGCTTCAAAGATTTTATATTCTTCGCCCAACAAATCAGCAAGCAAAGAAGTCCACCTTACACCACGCGGGTAACGCTCTCCGCACCCCGCTATATAGCCAAAAGTGTTACTGTCACCAAAACATAAAATGTTTTTAGCCATAACTGTTAGATTAGCCTTTCACAACGATATTAACAAGCTTTTTAGGGACAACGATTGTTTTCACAATCTCTTTACCCGCTGTTAATTCTTTAATCTTAGGACTATTTAAAGCAACTTCTTTAAGTTCGTCATTGCCTAAGCTTTCATCAACAGATATTTTGTCCTTAACTTTACCGTTAACCTGAACAACAAGTGTAATAGAACTTGCTTTCGCTAAGTTTTCATCCCATTCACACCAAGGTTCGTCGTGGATTGACGTTGTTGCACCGAGCTCATGCCAGATTTCATCAGACATAAACACAGTTACAGGTGACATCAATTTTACTAATGAAAGAACTGCAAAACTAAATACGTTTTTATCTTCATCTGAGAAGTCTTTCTTTTTACCTACCCATTCATAGATAGCATTAGTAAGTTCTCTATATCTTGAGATAACCGTATTAAATTGAAAATCGTTAGCAATGTCGTTTGAAATAGCTTTGATAGCCATGTGAACAACACGAACTAAATCATCGTTTTCCTTAGCTAAGTTTGCAGGAATATTGTAGTTTAGAACGATTTTATCCTGATTAGTAGACACAAGTCTCCAAACACGGTTCAAGAATTTATAACAACCTTCAACCCCTGCATCAGACCAATCGAAATCACGAGCCGGAGGACTGTCTGAAAGAATAAATAATCTTGCTGTATCAGCCCCATAGTTTTCAAATATTTCATCAGGGTCAACCGTATTACCCTTAGATTTAGACATCTTAGCCCCGTCTTTCAAAACCATACCCTGAGTAAGCAAGTTTTTGAAAGGTTCATCAAAATCTAACAATCCTAAATCTCTCAAAGCCTTAGTAAAGAACCTTGAATACAATAAGTGAAGAATAGCGTGCTCGATACCACCAACATACTGGTCGACAGGTAACCACTTATTCACAAGGTCTCTGTCAAAACATTTTTCAGAGTTTCTTGCATCAGCATATCTCAAATAATACCAGCTTGAGCAAACAAATGTATCCATTGTATCCATTTCTCTGACAGCGTGTCCGCCACAAACAGGACAAACTGTATCCTTGAAAGTAGGAGATGTCGTAATCGGAGATTTACCAACCACAGAGAAATCAACATCTTTCGGTAACCTAACAGGTAACTGCTCTTCCGGTACAGGTTGAATACCACACTTATCACAATATACAACCGGAATAGGTGCACCCCAGTATCTTTGACGTGAAATCAACCAGTCTCTTAATCTATACTGAGTCTTAAACTCACCAAATCCGCCGTCAACTGCTTTTTGAGTAATAGCCTTTTTAGCCTCAGTATTTTTCATACCGTCAAACTCGTTAGAGTTAACAAGAACACCTTCTTCTGTATAAGCTTCTTCAGAACAATCAGAAGGGTTTTCAGGATTAGTAATAACAACTTTCATAGGAAGATTAAATTTCTTCGCAAATGCATAGTCTCTTGTATCGTGGGTAGGAACTGCCATAACAGCACCTGTACCGTATTCAACAAGAGCATAATCCGCTGTCCATAACGGGAATTCTTCTCCGGTAAACGGATTGATACAGTGAGTTCCCAAAGGAACACCTGTTTTGTCTCTATCCGTAGAAAGTCTCTCTATTTCAGACATCTTTCTTGCATTAGCTCTATACTCTTCAACAGCTGCTTTGTTTTCAGGGGTTGTAAGTTTTTCGATATCTTTGTATTCAGGTGCGACAACAAGGTAAGTTATACCGTGAACAGTATCAGGTCTTGTTGTATAAACCGGAACCTCCAAACCTTCGATTTCTTTAACTTTGAATCTGAAAATAGCACCCGTAGATTTACCAATCCAGTTAGCCTGCATAGTTTTAACGTTATCGCCCCAACCTTCAAGCAAGTCTAAGTCTTTTAATAATTTGTCAGCATATTCTGTAATCTTAAAGAACCATTGAGACAAGTATTTTTTCTCAACAACGCTGTCACATCTCCAGCACTTGCCGTCAATAACCTGTTCGTTAGCAAGAACCGTACCGCATTTTTCACACCAGTTAACAGCAGCTTCCTTTTTATAAGCCAACCCTTTTTTATAAAGTTGTAAGAACAACCATTGTGTCCATTTATAATAATCTTCTTTACAGGTAGTAACTTCTCTATCCCAATCGTAAGAGATACCGAGACGCTTAAGTTGACCTGTCATATACGCAATATTTTCATCAGTCCAAACAGCAGGGTCCGCACCATGCTGCATAGCAGCATTTTCAGCAGGTAATCCGAAACTGTCCCAGCCAATCGGATGTAAAACATTAAATCCGTTCATTTTTTTGTATCTTGCAATAACATCAGTAATCGTATAGTTTCTTACATGACCCATGTGCAATTTACCTGACGGATACGGGAACATAGACAGCGCAAAGTATTTTGGTTTATCACTGTCATCATAAGTCTTAAAAGTATTGTTATCTTCGTAATACTTTTGCCATCTCTTTTCTAATTCCTGTGGAAAATAAGCGTCTTTCATGTCTCCCCCAATCTTATAAACTTTTTTATATTATACTACAAAAAATCGTTAAAAAACCTGAATTTCAACATGCTGTATCAATATTAAGTTTTGTAAAAATCTCTTAAAATATCGAGATTACAGTAGCAAATAATAAAAATTTCAGGTGTTTATATATATGTGTGTGATAGAAAAATGGAGTTCGTGTTATGTTAGGAATTCATAATCAGCCGAATGTAGTGACCCCGAGTATAAGTTTCAGAGGGGAAGTTTCCGATATTAAACGAAAAATTGAGGATGAAGGTCAAGAAAAAATCGACCAGTTTGAGAAAGATCAGGCTGATTGGAACGAATTCGCTGACAATCTCGAAAAGTCAGATAATAAAGTTGCAAAAAAAGCAAGTAAACTCGTTAGAGTAGGTGCTTCTCTTCTTGGTATTGCAGCAACCTTTGTAGGTGCAAAGGTCAGTTCTAAAGTAGTTATCGAAACCGTAAAAACATTAGATAAAGGCGGTACAGCTAAAACAATTATTGATGGTGCTAAAAAGATGCAAGAACCTTTAGCAAGAGTTTGGACTACAGTAGTTGAAGGCGCTAAAAAAGTTGCTGAAAATCCTTCTGTAAAAGAAGTTATTACCAAAGCAAAAGATTCAAGAGTAGGTAAAGCAGTAGTAGGCGCACTTGAAAACGAAAAAGTTGCTAAAGTTTTAGAACCTCTTAAAAAGACAGTTGAATCAGTAAAAGATATCAAAGTAGACGGTAAAAAAGTTCAAAGCGTAATCGAAAATACAATGGCAGGTGTTACAACAGGTTCAGTTATTGTAGATGATTTAGCCGGTAGAAATAACAATAAATCAAACGCAGAATTAGCAGTCGGTGTGTAGGAGAATAAAAAATGGACGCTTCTTATAATTATACATATAATAGCAATGTAAGCTACTCAGGTCAGAGATATCAACAAGCTAAACAAACAATTAGCGATAATTCTACACAGATAGCTGTTGAAGGTGGTGTCGGAGCTGCAACATTCGGAGCTATCAGAAACTCAAGCAAAATAGGTAAGAGCGTTTCTCAAGCAGTTAAGACTTCAAAACTAATTAAAGTAGATAAACAAGCTAAATTATTAAAGATTTTAGAAGGATGTGAGCCGTTAGCAAGATTCGCTAAGATTCCTGTCGTAAAAAAAGCCGCAGGCGTATTGGGCGGAGTATTCGCAGCAACATCACTCGTTGGTGCTACAGCTAAAATAGCTGATACTTGTAATTATCTCCAAAACTCAAACCCGCAAGCTTAAGAATTATAATTCAGCGTCCGTATTCAATATAGCGATAAATTCGCTTGCTATTTTGGCGTTCCATTTTTTATCAATCTCGTTTTTGATAACTTCAAGCGCTTCTTCTTTCGTCATAGCCTGACGATATGGTCTTTGTTCTATAAGCGCAAAATAAGCATCTATAATCAACACTATCTGAGAACACAATGGAATATTTTGACCTGAAGTATTATGCGGATAACCTGTTCCGTCCCAGTTTTCATGGTGATGTTCGATAATAGGAATAATATCGTGCACCGCTGAAATCGGCTCCAAAATCTCTCTTGCAGCTATAACAGGATGTCGTTTAATAATATCCTTTTCTTCGTCCGTTAAAGGTGTACGTTTTTGTAATAAATCTTTCGGAAGCATTGTATTACCGATATCGTATAACAATATAGCAACCTTTAGATTATCAATATCCTCTTTTGACAATTCAAAACGTTTTGCAAGTAAATTAGCTATCATAATCTTGTTCTTAGCTGAACCGTCTTTGTGGTTAGGGTTGTAAGTCGCAGACAACATATCCGATAACGTAAACAAGGTTTCTTTATCTTTATTAGGTGATTCGTCTTTCAATAAAGACTTCATCTCAAAGAGTTTGTCGTTATCAAACGGAATGTTTTTGTTTTTCAAAATTTCTTTCAATGACTTAATAGCAACATCCTGCCAAGAATCAATAGTTTTAGGATTAGCGAGTGTAACTCTGTTTCTGCCGTTTTTCTTCGAAGTATACATCGCAAAATCGGTTAATTCCATAAGCTCTGTCAAGTTATCAGAATGCTCACCAAAAGTCGCAACCCCGATACTTGCAGTCACATTACCTATAACCTCTATTTGCACCTCTTCAATAGCTTTTCGGATTCTCTCAGCAGCTATCATACCGCCCTGATGATCAACACCCGGTAAAAGTATATTAAACTCTTCTCCGCCCATTCTCGCAGCTATATCGATAGAACGTGCGTTGGTCTTAATAACATCTGCAACCGTCTTAATCGCAATATCACCGCAAGAGTGACCGAATTTGTCGTTTATCTGTTTCAAATGGTCTAAATCAAGCCCGATAATAGTAAACTTCTGACCCTGACGAGCAGATCTTAACATCTCTTTTTGAGCTTCTTCTTCAAAATATCTTCTGTTATTCAAACCAGTCAAACTATCCGTAATAGCTTGTTCTTTAACAGTTTGGAACAAGTTCGCAATAGTAATCGCAAGCTCAATCTGTTTTGCAAACAGTTCTAAAAACGTTATTTCTGCTTCCTGCGCATCAGCTCTTGATGACAACACAACAAGAGAGCCAAAATGAGTACCGTTACTTTTTAGAGGAATAAGAATATATGATGAAATATTAGCATCCTGACAAATTTCCTGTACAGCTTCTTTGCCAACATCACGCAAAGTCGATTCTATTACGGAACGAACTTCTTTACTCTGATATATCTTATTACTTTCAATGTGTTCTTCTACATCCTGTAAACAACTCCAATACAATCTTAAATCGTATATAGATTTACCGGAATGTTTCAGAATATCCTCTGCAAACTGACACTTTGAATCAGCCAGCAACTCCAAATATGTACCGTCGTTATCAACTTTTTTCTGCAAAATACAGCTATATAAATAACCGAGTTCACCCTGCAAACTATTTACAATGGAATACAAAACATTAGATAACGGCTGGGAAGAGTTCATCATTTCCCAAATATGCTGTACCGTAACAAGTCTCTGATTGGCAAGTTGTAATTCTTCCGTACGTTCTTTAATTTCTGCTTCTAACTGAATATTTTTTTCATATACTTCGTAAAAATCCTTACGCGTAGCATAAATAGAGTTTTCAACATCATTAAGTTTATTTTTATATTCGCTAATCTTGTCCCAGAAACCCATAATATCCTCGTTTAAATATTTTTCAAGTAATCAATAAGCCCTAGAAGAGCATATTTATATGAATTTTCTTTAAAACCAACCACCTGAGCAACGCAAACACCGGATAATAACGAAGTATGTCTGAATTCCTCACGTGCGTGAATATTAGTCATGTGAACCTCAACGGTAGGAATTGAAACTGCAGAAATAGCATCGCGCAACGCAACACTTGTATGAGTATAACCGCCGGCATTTATAATAATCCCGTCAAAACAACCTTTTGCACCCTGAATCTTATCAATCAGCTCACCTTCGTGGTTTGATTGATAACAGCTCAATTCAGCTCCTGATTGCATTGCCAGCTCACACATTGAGTTCTCAACATCTTTCAATGTTAAATTACCGTATTTTTCAGGTTCTCGTGTGCCCAACATATTAAGATTAGGGCCGTTTACTAACAATATCTTCATAACATTCACAAGTACAAGGATATACTCATTTGAAGAGATTGTCAAATTATTTAATCACGATAACCGTTAGACATATATTTATCTAAATCAGCAATTGTTTGAGCAGATTTATTCAACATATCTTGTGCAACCTGATAGTTTTTAGGTTGGTTAGGGTCTTCCAATGGGTTCATATAAGGCAATGGAGCATTTACATCAACTTTTGGAACATAACTTCTCGGAACAGTATCATTTACACTAACGTTTGGATCAGGTTGACCCGGTTGTTGTGGAGCCTGTGGATTGTTACCATTTGACTGCTGTTGCGGGAACGTAGGAGGCATAAACGGTTCACCGCTAACCATTGTTGCAGGAGCTGCATTAAATGGTTGGTTTACAGGTGCTTGTTGCGGAGCATCAGGTTGAACACCTAACAACTTTTGTTTAATCAAATTGTTGTTTGATAAGCTGTTTACATCCACAGCGTCTAAACCTTGAACTGCAGCAGGATTAGGTAAGAATCTTGGTCCCGGATACAATTGAGCCAAACGTTCAGCTTCTTTTGCCTGTTCTTCTTTCACTTTGTCAGGATCATAAGCTTCACCAAATATAGCTTTTGTACCCCAAGATATAACTTTATCAACAACAGGTGCAAATACTGCCATATATAATGCAAATCTAAGTGGATAACCTAATAAATTTCTTCCCAAATTAGGCATCATTCTCTTAAGGTTACCCATACGAGTAGCCCATTTAGCAGAACCTTTCAATGCTTCTGTGCTTTCTTTGTATGGATTGAACTGTTCAAGACCAACGCTTAATGCTTTACCAAAACCGCCAAAGAACTTAGTCAACTTACTTTGAGGACCTGCAACATTTTTCAATGCTTCAATTCTGTTCTTTTCAGCAGTCCATTCTGCTAAAGAAGAGAAGCCGCAGTTTTTAGCTTTAAGATTGAAGGCTTTTAATTCTTCCTTAAATAATTTATATTGGTCTTTTGACAGTCCTGTATTTTTCAAACCGTTAACTGCGTGCATACCAAATAGTGCTAAAGGCATTGAAACAACCCATGATAGAGCATCTGTAATACCTTCTGCTAATGTGCCTACTTTTTTGTCTTTTGGAGCATCAAAAGCATTTTTAATAGAGATTCCAAGAGGGAGCGCTACCATACCGGCATTTATTACACCGCCACCAAATGTTAATCCTCTTACAGTAAGTTTTGCCATTTTAGGTAAGAACTTACCGAGTTTGGTAGTTGGAATGTGCATTGCCTTTAATTTATTGATATGTCTTGATAACTTAGGAGCAACAGATGAACCGCGCTCTAAAGCTGTTTCAACAGTAGCTGCGTGAGCTGTCGGATTAGCTTTTACAGCCTCTAAAACACCGCCGCTTAAACCTAATTTATCCAGTTTTACTTGTCGTAATTTATTACCTCTATAATTTTCAGCTTGAGTATACAAGTTTTGTAATCTTTGGACTGCTTTAGGATAAGAAGGACTTGCAGGGTCCATAGCCATTACTCTTTGTTCATAGGCTTGAATAATTTGAGGGATTCTTTGTTCTTTTGCTAAAACTCGTCTTACAACGCTATCGCCACCCAGTTTTTGTAATTGGAATTCTTGGATAGCAGCCTTTTCATTTTTTATCTTACCAAAGATATTTGTTCCGTATTTTTGTTTTAATGCTTCTATCTCAGCCTTAGTAGCACCTGATTCTTTTAATGATTTAGGTGTTTTATCAACAAATTTTTCTAATTGAGTAGTTGCTTCTTTTATATCACATTCGTTTTGTGACTCCATAAAAGTCGTAACAAAAGGACATTCAGGTTTTGTAGGTGTTTTTTGCATAGCGCTAAGCATAGGGTGTCTATCGATATATGCTTGAGCTTTTACCTTGAATGAATCCCATGTAGTACCGATTTTGCGGGTAGCACTATTGTTAAGAACGCTTGTGCCTGCCAAATAGTCGCCAAATCTACCTAAACGACCCATTATACTTTTTTCATAAGCTCCGCCGCATCCTTTATTAAATAAATCTGTTCCCTTATTCAAACCATACCACGTAGGAATGATAAATGCAGCTGTACGTAATGGACTGTCTTCTTTTACCGGTTGAGTTTGATATGTATCAGCAGCAGGAGTATTGTCAACAGCGTTTGGATTTCCTTTGAAAGAAACCTTTGATGTGCTGACATTATCCTTGTGTGGAGTAATATTCGCTTGTGAAGTTACTGTATTTCTGATGTCTTCAAGCATAGATATTCCCAATCAAACTTAATTCTCTATTGATATAAAGTAAGTTTTTTCAAGAAAATTGCTATTTTTAGCCCTATATTACAAAATGTTTACAATAAATTTATAATAAATCCAGACAGGCTTTGATATTTTTATGAAATTCTTCTTTTGTTGAGTTGTTTTCAACAACATAATCGGCTTTTTCTATTTTTTCTTCCTGCGGAAGCTGTGAATCTATACGCTTCTGTGCATATTCTTTTGTATAACCGTTTCGCTCTATTAGTCTTTGCAGTCTGATATCTTCATCCGATTTAATAAAAATAACCTTGTCAAAAAACTGTTCCCAACCTGCTTCATACAAAAGAGGAACAGATACAAAAATGTAATCTTCATCTTTAAATGTCTCAAAGAGTTTCTCAATATTCTCTAAAATCAAGGGATGAACAATCTCTTCCAATTTAGCTTTTAATTCTTCGTTATTAAAAACGAGTTTGCCAAGTTTTTCACGTGATAATTTACCGTGTTCAAAAACATCATAAGATTCAAAAGCCTCAGAAACCTCAGGATTATCTAGCAATATATCATGTGCCATTACATCGGTATCAAAAACAACATAATCGTTATTAAAAAGATACTTCTCAAATTCGGATTTACCGGATGCAATATTACCGACAATAGCAACCTTAATCATTGTTCATTTTCTCCAATTTAGCTATATATTTACGTAAATCTTTCAACTGAGACGCCTTAATCATCCTGACCTGACCTCGTTTTAATCCTTCAATCGCAATAGTAGCGTGTTGAATCCGTTTCAAAGAAACAACAGGATGACCTAAATAATCAAACATCTTTCTAATCTGTCTGTTTAACCCCTGAGTAAGTACAACCTGAAGCATAGTTTCGTTTTTATCAAAATCAAGCACCATTGCTTCTGCATAAGCTATTTTGCCTTTTTCTATTTCAATCCCTTTTGCTAACGTTTCCAAATCGTTAACAGTAATCTTACCTTCAACGCTAACCGTATAAACCTTAATAACCTTAACAGAAGGGTGCGTAAGCTGATTGATGAGTTCACCGTCATTTGTCAATATCAAAAGCCCCGTAGAGTCTTTATCAAGTCTTCCCACCGGTTTTAAATGGTGTAATTCCTTAGGCAAAATATCATAGATAGTCTTTCTGCCTTTTTCATCATCAGAAGTTGTAATATAGCCTGCAGGCTTATAGAACTTGTAATACTCGTGTCTTTGAGGTTTGATAAGCTGTTTATCAATAACAACCTTGTCTTTTGGACCAACCTGGAACCCGAGTTCTTTAACAATTTTTCCGTTTACAAGAACCTTTCCCGCTTCAATCAATTCATCGGCTTTTCTTCTTGAACAAAGTCCTGATGACGCTATAAATTTGTTTAAGCGTTGCATACAATAGCCTCATTAAAAGACTTTGTAAGTACTTCCGGCAATCTTCTGTATAGCTTACCTGCATTACTTATAGCAACAATAACAATCTCACCGACAATAAACAGCTTGCCTGTATTCTTATCAGATATAGTCTGTGTAAAAGTAATCGCAAGCGGAGTTATCTTAGTAACCTTTGTTGAAATAACTATCTCATCATCCAATCTGGCTGAAGCCTTATACTTAACATTGATAGTCGCAACTGGAAGCGCAATATCATTCTTTGTAAGCTCAGAAAGGTTCAAACCGAGTTGTTCACAAAACAACACTCTGCCCTTTTCAAGCCATCGTAAATATGTACCATGCCAGACAACGCCATAAGCGTCCGTATCTGCGTAATAAACTTTTTCTTCAAATATATGTTCCATAATACCCTTATTTTAACATAAACCTACAAAACAAGTAACTTAAATTTTACAAACACAATCCCTATCAAAGCACTGACGATAATATACCATATAACATCTTTTTTCTTCGTCAAACTAACCCCCAAAAGTCCTAAGAATAATGCAATTGAACTAATTTGATTAGGATTAGGAGTAAAAAGTGATTCTTTCATAAGGTTAATTGCAACAACACTCAAAAGTGCACAGCTTGTAGGTTTCAAAATATCCAACGCAGTCTTAACATAGAAATTATCCTTGAACTTGCGCAATAGTTTAGAGATAAAAATCACAATAAACAAGGCGGGCAAAACTTCTGAAGCCGTTGCAAGAAAAGCCGTAAATATCCCGCCGACTTTTAATCCTGCATAAGTAGCAACATTTATCCCTACAGGTCCCGGTGTAATAGATGCAACCGCAACCATTTGAGTCAAATCCTGAGGCGAATACCAGTGATAACGCTGTGAAATATCCAACAAAAACGGTAATGTGGCATACCCGCCGCCAAACGAGAATATACCAATCTTTGCAAACTCTTTAAACAGGTGAAAATAAAGAACTAATAAATTAGACATCTTCACCCCGTTTCTTTGTTAAAACTTTATACAAAAGCCCTACAACAACAGTCGTAATAATGGTTAATGCAGGCGAAACCTTTCCAAAAAGCATTAAACACAGTGCAAAAAGAAACACCATATACGAAAACTTTGAGCACATTGCCTTTTCCCACATCTCACGAACAGACATTATAATTAGCACAATAACAGCGACTTCAACTCCCCAAAGCAAACCTTGAACATAGCTGTTCGTAGTGAGCTTTGATAAAACAGAAGCAAGCGCAACTATCATCCAGAAAGCAGAAAAAACAAGCCCCACAATAGCCGTTAAAGCACCCCATTTGCCGCGTAGTTTATATCCGACAAAGATAGATGTATTGATAGCAATAATTCCCGGTAAAGATTGACTAAGTGCGTAAAATTCTATAAGTTCATCCTCTGTTATCCAACCGCGTTTTTCAACAAGCTCAGACTGCATAACCGGAAGTATTACATAACCCCCGCCCAATAAAATAAGTCCAATCTTTACACAGGCACAAAATAACTGCCACAAACTAATCTTCTTTTGCATAACACAATTTAAACATAAACAAAATAAAACTTCACACAGGTGGATTTTGTTACCTGCTGATACTCGGCAGGTGGGTGAACGCCTTGATACATCCGTTTCCTGCTGGCAATTGTTTTAGCAATTGGCAGGTATACTTCAAATATCGCTGAGTCAATTCTCCCTTTTGTTAAAAATGTAGGAACAAAATTAACACCTGTATGAAGTAATAGTATTATTACATATTTTTTACGGGTTGGCAAGTAGTTAACTTGGGTTAAAATATTCGTCTTTTTCAAGGATATCCAACAACGGTCCTTTTTCACCGTAATCGTATCCGTAAGCTTCCGCTATCTTATCATCAGTGACAAATTTGTAATCAAGATTAAACGATTTCGGCTCTACCGTAATACCCGATTCTTTTAACTTTTCTTCCGTAATAATATTCTTCTCAAAATCCATAACATCAGAATAATTCAACCCCTCAAACGCACAAAACGGCATCTGCATCTTATCACTTTCGTTAAAATATATAAGCCCGAATGTTCTGCAAATTATCCCTCGATTGTTATAAACACAGCACGTATTATCAACTAAAAACGGACACTCATGCATAAAAGGTTCTTCTTTAGAAGCCTTCTTCTTCGCTATCAAGTCCTGTATGCGTTCAAGAATTATTTCTTTTAAATCGTCATTAAGGGTTCGAAACCCTTGTTTAAGATACTCAACTTCAAGCTGTGAAAACGGATAATTACCGTTCTGACAACACTTTGCACAGCCCATTTTACATTTGATATAAGGCGCCTGTTCCGTAAAATATCTGTTTAGTAACCCTTGAAAATAATCCAAAAACTTCAAATAATTCTCAATCATAAACCCTCTTTTATATATAAAAGAGGGTGACCGAAGGTCACCCTCTTAAGTTCAAACTAAATTAGCAGCAAACTAATTCTTTAAGATTTTTTTTTAATAACTCAGCCTTATCGGTTGCTTCCCAAGGAACAACAATATCAGTTCTTCCCATGTGACCGTAAGCAGCGAGTTTTTGATAGAACTTACCACCGTTTTTAGCAGGTAAGTTTCTTAAATCAAACTGTCTGATAATAGCCATAGGGCTAAGTTCAAAGTTTGAAGTAACGATTTCGCTGATTTCATCATCAGAAATCTTACCTGTACCGAACGTATCAACAAATACAGAGATAGGCTCAGCAACACCGATAGCGTAAGCCAATTCTATTTCACATTTGTCCGCTAACCCTGCAGCAACAATGTTTTTCGCAACATATCTTGCAGCATAAGCAGCAGAACGGTCAACCTTCGTAGGATCCTTTCCGCTGAAAGCACCGCCGCCGTGTCTTGAATAACCGCCATAAGTGTCAACAATAATCTTTCTGCCTGTTAAACCTGCATCACCCTGAGGTCCGCCAATAACGAATCTTCCTGAAGGGTTGATAAGGATTTTTGTTTCCATATCAGGTTTGATAGCTTCTGATTCAAACACATAATCGATTACAAGTTTTTTCAAATCATTCTTGATAATCTCCTGAACCTTAGAATTGTTAGTAATTCCGTTGATTTCAGGGTCGTGTTGAGTTGAAAGTAAAACCGTGTGAATTCTTGCAGGCATTCCGTCAATATATTCAACAGTAACCTGAGATTTGCCGTCAGGTCTAAGATAGTTTAACAAACCTTCTTTTCTAACCTGAGCAAGTCTATAAGAAAGCTTATGAGCTAAGCTGATAGGTAAAGGCATAAGTTCAGGTGTTTCGTTACAAGCGTAACCAAACATAATACCCTGGTCACCCGCACCTAATTCTTCTGTTTCCATAGCTGATGTGTCAGCGTTTTCAGAACGTGTTTCAAGCGCTTTGTTAACACCGCCTGCGATATCAGTAGATTGTTCATCAATACTTGTTAAAACAGCACAGGTATTAGCATCAAATCCACCGCTTGTTTCGCCTATATATCCAATATTTTCTACTGTATTTCTTACAACTTGAGGAATATCTACATAACAATCTGCAGATATTTCACCTGATACTAAGACCATGCCTGTTGTAACCGTAGTTTCAGCAGCTACACGTGCTTGAGTATCCTTTGTTAAAAACTCATCCAAAATAGCATCAGATATCTGATCACATACTTTGTCAGGGTGTCCTTCGGTAACAGATTCCGAAGTAAACAAAAATTTTCTCGATTTCATAACCTTCTCCTTAATTTATATTTTACCGGTAAGGTTTTTAATTCCGACCCGGTACATTTATATACAATATTAATATTGTATAACTAACACTTTCTAAATCAAATATTATTAAGCAAATTTATCATAAATTATTCACATAAGTTAACTTTCTTGATAAAATAACATGTTTTTATTATAATTTCTAATAATAGTTAACGTCTAAGGAGAGGAATTAAAAGTGGCTAATTTAAATGATGGTGTAGGTAAAAAAATAGTAGAAGCGTTGAAAAAACAATCAACAGGCGAAATTGAAGTTCCTGTTAGTCAACCTGTTCAAGAAGAATTCACTACAGGTTTAGGTATTGATATTTCAGCGTTAGACGATATACAACCCGTTGAAACTTCAACAGAAAGCAAACAAATACCTAACTTTGATGAGTTCTTTGCTGACGATGAACTTAGCAATATTTCTGAGCCGCAAACCTCTTTTGATGATTTTATGGTTCAACCTGAAAGAGTAGAAACTACAGGTGAAATGCCGGGTAATATTGTTATATTAAAGAAGCTTATCTCTCAGCTTCCTAACGGTGTTACACGCCACACTGGCGCTCAAATCATTAAACAAACTATGGAAGCATTAGGAATTTCTATGAAAAGCGTTCTTAATGAAGCTCAAGAAGTTCAAAACAACATCCAAACATCATCAAAAGAATGTCAGATGATGATTCAAGATTACAAAAGAAAAATTGTAGAACTTGAAAAACAGGTTCAAAACTATCAAAAACAATACAATGCTCTTAATGACTTGATTAGTCTATTTATTCAGACAACAAAATAATTTTTAAATAAGGAGTATAAATTATGAAAAAACTTTTAGCATCATTAGTTTGTGTATTTGCTATTGCTTTACAATCTTTTGCTGCAACATGGGTAGCAGCTGACAGAGTAGCTCCAATCGGTGCAAATTTACTTACTAAAAACGGTATCACAGCAAAAATCACTTTCAAAGTTGTTAACGCAGAAGCTGATAACTCAGCAGTAGGAACAACAAAAGTTGTTCAAATCAGTTCTACTGATTTATCATTTGCAGGTAACGACAACGAAGTAGCTGCAGTTATTGCTAATGAATTAGGACATATTATCTGTAACCACACTGATAAAGCAAAAGTAAGAGGCATGGCACTTAGTAAACTCGGTGTTGATACAACTTCAACAGTTGCATCATTAGCTTCTTCTCAACTTTCAGCTAAAGAAGAAACCGAAGCTGACCTTGTTGGTATAGACTTGATGATTAACGCAGGTTACAACCCGCTGGCTATGGTTGTTCTTATTACAAAATATCCGGGTTCTACAATGGATGCACTTAGAGGTCGTCCTTGTAACGCTGATAGAGCAATGGAAGCTTTCAACTATTTGACTTTCAGCTACCCTGCAAAAGTTAAAGCAGGTTACGCTTGTAACGAATACAGAAACTTCCTGACTTATGCAGACCCTATCGTTAAAGCAAGAAATGCTAACGCAAAAGAATTAGCAAAATTCAAACAAGAACAAGCTAAAAACTTGCAAACAAGAAGAGCAAACCTTGCTAAATATAAGGTTTCAGGCGGTTTAAATTCTTGGGGCGTACTTTACGACTCATTAACAAATGACAAAAAATAGTATGCAAAGAGAATTTCAACTATACATTGTCCCAACACCAATAGGGAATATTTCAGATATAACACTTCGTGCAATAGAAGTGCTTAAATCAGTAGATATCATAGCATGTGAAAATTCAAGAGTTACTCAAAAACTCTTGAATCACTATGATATTAAAACGAAACTCGTTTCTTATCATAAATACAACGAGAAGAGCCGCATTGAAGAAATGCTGAAATATATAGATGAAGGTAAAACAATAGCCCTCGTATCAGATGCCGGAACCCCGATGATTTGTGACCCTGGTAACGTCTTAATAACAGAGCTTCGCAAAAGAAATATTGAAATAACATCTTTAGCTGGTGCGTGTGCCGTATCTACATTCTTATCTCAAGTCCCGAGAGAAACAGAAGAATACACATTTGTAGGATTCTTCCCAAAAACAACACAAGCTGCAAAAGATTTACTGTTAAACTACACCAACAATAATATGGTATTCTACGATTCACCTAACAGAATTATTGACACCTTAAAATTAATTAAAGAATTCCGGGGAGAAGCTAGAATCGCACTCGGACGGGAGCTTACAAAACTATTCGAGGAAATTGTTATCGATAACGTATCTAACGTCATTGAACATTTTTCAGAAGGTATAAAAGGCGAAATTGTTTGTATGGTTTATGCTGATGAAAACCCTCAAACAACAGATATAACAACTAAAATTAACCAACTGAAAGACAAAGGATTCAAGTCAAAAGAGATTGCAACAATTCTTTCAACACTTTATAACCTTAACAAAAACGATATCTATAAAATGACAATGAACTAATACCCAATCGGGCATGTTTGTTATACAATAGTCTTGAGGAGATTATTATGACTAATGTAAATAACGAAGAAAAAGTAATCGGTATCCCTAGAGGTATGTCATACTTTGAACATTATCCTTTCTGGTACGGATTCTTTAACAGTTTAGGGATAAAAGTAGTACTTTCAGGTAGAACTACAAAACAAACCGTTTCTAAAGGCGCAGCTCTAGTAGTAACAGAAACTTGCCTCCCTATCAAAATTTACGTTGGTCACGTTGTTGAATTGTTAGAAAAAGGGGTTAAACGAATTCTCGTCCCTTCTATCCAATCAATCGCTCCTAAAATTTATAACTGCTCTAAAATCAGAGGACTTCCTGATTTAATCAGAAATGTTATCAAAGAAGATTTTGAACTAATAGAACCAACAATCGATAAATCAGCAAAAAATCAAGGGTTCTATCAGTTCCTAAGAGAAAGCGTTGAATGTTTTGGAATAACCGACTTTGATACGATAAGAAACGCTTCAAAAGAAGGCTGGAAACTTTTCAACAACTTCAACACAATGATGCGTAACGGTATCCCATACAAAACCGCATTATCTAACGCTCTAAACGGTAAAATTGTTCTTGGCAGCGCATCAGAAAAGGATTATCCAATCTCAGTAGCACTCGTTGCTCACGGATACGATGTACTAGACGATCAAGCTTCTATGAAAATCTTTGATAAGCTCGATAAGATGAAAGTTAAGGTTTATTCATCATACCAGCTAACAGATGAGCAAAAAATAGAAGGGTTAAACACACTTGAACAACGTATGTACTGGGCAAACGAACTTGATATGACAGGAACAGCCGGTCATTATCTTAAAGACAACAATATCGACGGGCTTGTAACAGTAAACTCATTCGGCTGCGGACCTGATTCACTTATGATTGAAAAGATTGTCAGAAAAGCAAAAGATTTTTCAAAACCAATCCTTACACTTACAATCGATGAGCACACCGGTGAAGCCGGGTTCATTACAAGACTTGAAGCGTTTGTTGATATGCTTTATCGTAAAAAACGTTCCACTGTACAAAAATCAGAAGAAGACTTCACACCGAATACAAACATCTGCGAAAATATTTATTCATAATAAATAAAAAAATTAGGGCGGTGCTAAGCAACCCGCCCTAATTAGTATAAATACTTATTTCAATGCAACAGTGATATCTGCTTCAATAGCAACTTTACCGTTAACAGTACCTACACCGTGACATTTGCAGATAGGACCTTTTACCTTAGTTAATTCTACAGTCATCTCTAACTTGTCACCAGGTCTAACAATACTTTTCCATCTAACATTATCAGCTCCGGCATACAATGTTAATTTGCCTTGATATTCAGGCATACACATTAAAATAGGTGCTGAACATTGTGCCAATGCTTCTAATTGCAATACACCCGGCATTACAGGGTTGCCAGGGAAGTGACCTTGGAAGAATCCTTCGTTCATAGTCAAGTTCTTGTAACCTTTTGAATATTTACCAGGCACACATTCTGTAATCGCATCAACCAATAAGAATGGATATCTGTGAGGAATCATTTCCATGATTTCCATAACATTCAAGCTTATTGTTTCTTCTTTAACTTCTGTCATTTCTTACTCCTTATTTTAGTTTTACTAATTTATCTTTTAATACTTTTGCCACCTTAATATGAACAGCGTGTCCTGCTTCTTTTATCAAAATATGACATTTCATATCCAAAGGTGAAACTCCTGTTTGATACAAATCTCCAAACATATCCAAAATCTTATGTTTTATTGGTTCTTTCTCTGAGCGCAACTCTGTAGTATACCCCTCATCAGTTAAGCCCACCGTATTATCAATCGTAACACCTTGAGCAAACCCCAGCATCTGAAACTTTTTCAAGTCCTTATAGAACCCGAAAGTTCTCGCCTCAATAATTTCTTCAATATTCTTAGGATTATAAGAAACCCATTGATGTCTTAAATCATCATGCTCATAATTCACTGAATAAGTGATATTAAGCTCGTCATCAGGCAATATAACCATACTGGTCTTACCGTTCAAATAATAAACCGGTTCACTCACAGTATAAAACTCACGTTTTTTAGGTCTGTCTACAATCCCCGCTTCATTAAAGAGCCTTACCCATTCTTTAGAGCTTCCGTCAAATACAGGAAACTCCTCTTCCGAAAGATAAACGTCAATCGAATCAATCCCCATAATAGCGCAAGCAGCCATAAAATGTTCACACAAACCCGCTTTGTATCTATAACCGCCCAAAAGAGTACGACAATCCTTGCTGCCCAATGTAACACAATGGTCTGTAGAAATCACATTGTCTGTATTAGCTTCAAAACTCTTCTCTTCTTGTTTAACAAACAGCCTGATAACACCCTTGTCAGAAGGTTTAATAACAACCTTACAATCAAAGTTCTTCATTAAAGTATTGCCGTTTGCTTGTATCTCTTTTGAAATAGTTGTCATATATTATTCTTCCGATTGTGCATTTTCAAAAGAAGTTAAAAGCGGTTCATATTTTTTGAACTTCTTAATCAATTCGCCAGCATCTTTCATAATCTTCAACTGCTTAATGAATTCTTTTCTAGGAACAGCAGGAGCACCTACAACGATAGATTTTGCAGGGAAGCTCTTAGTAACGCCCGCCTTAGCAGCAACGATAGAGTCATCACCAATCTTGATGTGGTCAGCAAGACCGGCTTGACCTGCAAGAACAACTCTGTCACCAATAACACAGCTGCCTGCAATACCAACTTGTGATACTATCATACAACCTGAACCAACTCTACAGTTGTGACCTATCATAACAAGGTCATCAATCTTTGTGTTATCTCCGATAACGGTATTTTCAATAGTTCCTCTGTCAATCGCTGTATTGGCACCGATTTCTACATTGTTACCGATAACAACTGAACCGATAGAGTTAATCTTGAAGATAACGTGTTCAGCAGCTGTAGTATCTTGAATCTTACCGTCTTTTCTTGCTTGTTCAATATTGTTAGGGTTTTCTGTAACGAAGCTGAAACCGTCAGCACCGAGTGAAACACCGTGATGAAGAATAACTTTATTACCAACCTTAACTCTGTCACCAATATTAACGCCTGCGTGGAAGAAACAACCTTCTCCGATTATAACGTTATTACCGATATATGAGTTAGCCAAAATAGTTGTATTATCACCGATTTGAGCGCCTTTAGCAACTACAACATTCGGACCTAATGAAACGTTTTTACCTAAGTTTGCTTCAGGGTGAACAACCGCTGTAGGATGAACTCCCTCATTTGTTTCAGGTGCTTCATAGAACATTGTTATCAATTTCATCATTGCTAATCTGGGTCTTTCAACCTCGATTGTTGTAAAACCGTCAATATTTACGCCAAAAGGAACCAAAGCAGCTTTTGCTTTTGTTTTTGAAAGGTTTTCAATTTCTTCTTCTCCTAATGCTAACGCTAAAGTATTTTCATCTGCCAACATTGGAGGTGCGATATTTGTAATTGCTACATCAGCATTCTTTGTTAACATTCCACCTGTAACTTTTGCAAGTTCTTCTAAAGTAAAAGATTTCATTTTCTACTCCTTATTATTTATCTTTTCAATTATATTTGTTGTAGATTTTCCCTGTACAAACTCGATAAATTCAACTCTTGTACCGTTCTTAATCATAATATCTCTTTCAGGGAGTGTCTCCATTGTGTAATCAGCACCTTTTGTATAAACGTCAGGTTTGATTTCATCCAACAATAGAGCAGGACTGTCTTCGTCAAACATAACAACAAAATCCACACAGCTCAATGCTGTCAAAATATACGCTCTGTCGTTTTCGTTGTTAATCGGACGAGAATCACCTTTAATACTTTTAACAGACTTATCAGAGTTCAATAAAACAATAGAATAATCGGCAAACGACTTTGTTTTTTGCAAATACTTCACATGACCGACGTGCAAAATATCAAAACAACCGTTTGTAGCAACAACAGTTTTACCTGCATCGTGCAAGTTTTTGATAAATTCTGAAATATTTTTTCTTCCTAAAAGCTGTCCCATACTAACTCCTGCTCTAATTATACCAAAAAAGAACATAGTTTCTGCGCAAAAGTATACAAATATTAAGCTAATTTTACATAAAAAGCATGGCTTCTAAGACACTTTTCTCAATGGTTTCAGAATCTTTATCAAACAAATGGCAAGTATCGTAGTTAATAAAATTGAGGCAACAGAAATACCTATCCAGCAACCCATTAAATACATTTTCTTGAAGAATCCAAGGTACGTCCCCAGAGAAATCCCAACAACTGCATAAGCAACAAAGTTTGCTATCAATATAAACTTCGTTTTCTTAATACCTTTATACACCCCGCCAAGTGTAGTTTGTAAACCGTCTGTCAGTTGGAACACTGCAGCTACAACCATAATCGGAACAATAATGTTTATAACACAAACATCCTTTGTAAAAATCGATGCTAACTGATGCGGGAAGATAGCAAACAAAGAACTTGCAACGAACATAAAGCATACCGTAATCAATAATCCGTGTCTGATATAATCAAACATCTCATCATAATGTTTTGCACCATTAGAATATCCTACTTTTACAGCCAAAGCATTGGAAACACCAAAAGGTATCATATACGTAGTACTAATCAATACAATGATAATATTATGCGCAGCAGCATAAACTCCGGAAACCTTACCCAATGCCACTGCTATATAATTGAACGCCAAAAACTCAATCATTATAGCAAGTGAGATAGGAAATCCTATCTGTAATAATTGCTTATAATAACCTGGCTCAGAATATTTCTTGAACCTGAACTTATAAAAACAGAATATCAGCATTACAAACGCTGTAAAAAACCTTACAATCGATGTTGCAATAGCAAGCCCTGCAACTCCCATCTCCGGACAGCCATACATCCCAAATACAAATACATAATTCAAAAACAAGTTCAATAACACAGACGCTATCATCAACAGATTAGGAAAAACAACAATCTCATACGACTGCAAAAACTCTTTCAGAGCAACATTTATCTCTACCCCAATAACAGAAAAAGCTACAATAAAAGTATAAACTTTTATATCGTGTAATAACTGCGGTTCATAATGTAAAAAATCCAACATCGGAATATAAGCCAGAGTTAAAATTGTCATAATAACAGATATCACAACCGCAAACTTCAATGACGGATAAAAATATTTTTTTGCACCAATCTTTTCGCCGCGCTTGTTTGATAACAAAGGTGAAATCCCGACAGTCAAACCAACGCCGAACATCAATAAAATAGAATGGATTGAATTCGCAATACTGATAGCAGCAAGCGCCGATGTAGAATACCTGCCTGCAACCAAACAATCTGCAGCACCGAGCATTACAACACCAAGATTACCTATGATAATCGGAATTGCTAACTTAAACAATTCTCGTATGTACTTAAATTCAAATAATTTCATAACTACTTATTTATAAACATACAGTCGCCATAACTGTAAAATCTGTATTTGTTCTCAATAGCGTGCTCATAAGCATTAAATATACATTCTTTTGAAGTCAATGCCGATACAAGCATCAATAACGTTGATTTAGGCAAGTGGAAGTTTGTGATAAGTTTATCCACAACCTTAAACTCATAAGGCGGATAAATGAATAACGTCGAAGCTGAACGACATGCCTGTATTTTACCAAACTCTTTATAAGCCGATTCAAGCGTACGCACAGAAGTTGTTCCGACAGCAACAAGTTTCTTACCCTGAGCCTTAGCATCGTTTATCAACTTTGCGGTTTCTTCCGAGATTTCGTACTCTTCAGAATCCATTTTGTGATCTAATACATCATCACACTGCACCGGTCTAAAGGTACCTAGACCAACGTTCAACGTAACATAACCTATTTGAACCCCTTTGGCTTTCAATTTATCCAATATTTCGGTTGTAAAGTGCAAACCCGCAGTAGGAGCGGCAACAGAGCCTTCGTTTTTAGCATAAACTGTCTGATAACGTTCATAGTCTAGCTGTTTAAGCTCTTCTGATGTCATCTTACGTTCAATATAAGGCGGAAGCGGAACATTGCCAACCTCCGATAAGACACCGTAGATATCGCCTTCATAACTAAGCTGAACGAGCCATTTGCCTGCATCTTCTAATGGTTCTATAACAGTTGCCGAAAGTTTATCAGAGATAGTTATCTCCGTACCGACTTTTACACGTTTAGAAGGTTTGATTAAAACTTCCCACTGTTTGTTATCCTTTTGTTTTAACAAGAAGATTTCTATCTTAGCACCGGTTGATTTGTAACCATAAAGCCTTGCAGGAATAACTTTAGTATTGTTCAAAATCAATACACAATTCTCATCAAGGTAATCGACGATATCAAAGAAGTGTTTATCTTCAAGAGTATTTGAAGCAGGGTTAACCACCAACATCTTTGAAAAATCGCGTTTTTGTGACGGAGTTTGAGCTATCAATTCCTCCGGCAGTTCGTAATCAAATTCAGATACCTTCATAACTATTCCTTAGCTTTAATCTGTTTAGCGTCAGCAATATCGTCATCAGAAACAGCATCTTTTTTAGCTGCATATTCTAAATCTAATTTTTTGTTTATCAAAATAGTTTGAATGATTTGAACAATGTTGCTTGAAATCAAGTATAACAATACCCCTGCAGGAATCGGAATAAGAACAAATGTACCGCATAACATTATAGGCATAAACATGTTCATTGATTTTTGCATAGCAGCTTGAGTAGGGTCAACTTCCTGACCTTTATTCATAGCCATCATAGCTTTTTGAGTAAATACCATTGTTAAACCAAACAGAATAATCAAGGCTAAGACATCAAAGTGGAAGCTTGATTGAACAGCTTTTGTCGGTATGGTTGCCATTAACAGATAACCTTTCTTTACGAAAGTTACGGTTTCTGTTTCTTTAGTTAGAACGTTAGTAACTTCAAGTTCTGCCTTTTCGAGCTTATCGAATTGAGAGAATTTAAGGTCTTTTAGGTTATCGATATTCATCTTAAGTTCAAGCGGTTGTCCCGGAACTACAGCACCCTGAATAGCAACTGCTGAATTTGGTTTATCGATTTTAACATCTTTTAGAACTTCTTGTTTAAGGTAAACTGTAGCAGTTTTACCTGTCATGAACTTCGCTGTATTGGAAACACCCATGACACCGTCTTTTGAGATACCGGCGTTTGTACGGAGGGTTGAATCAAGACTGTTAACGAACAAGAATGGAGCATTACCTGCCATTTTAATAAACTGCGGACTCATCAGAGTTGAGTATAACAAGATAAAGATAGGCATTTGAATTAACAAAGGAAGACAACCTGACATAGGGTTAAAGTTGTGTTCTTTGTAGAACTCCATCATTTTACGCTGCATAGTTTGCGGATCGTTTTTGTAACGTTCCTGAATTGCTTTCATACGAGGTTGAAGCGTTTGCATTTGTTTCATTGAACGTTGTTGAGAAACGCCGAGTGGCCACATCGCAACACGAACTATAATTGTCAGGAGGATTATACCTAATCCGTAGCTGCCTGTTAATTTAGATAAAACTCTAAGTGCTTCTATAGTTAAACTTATAAAATCCATAATAACTCTTCCCTAATCTTTCTATGTCTATTTATCATCATGCCTGTCAAAAATATTAACTTGACTAGGAACAAAAATACCTTAAAAATACGCTCAAGTCAAATAAACAAAATAATTTATAAAAAGGGCTTTACAAAAAAAAATTATTTGCTAATATATAAGTATAGAGATATTCCTCAGTAGCTCAATGGTGGAGCAACCGGCTGTTAACCGGTAGGTTGTTGGTTCGAGCCCAACCTGGGGAGTATTTTTTTTTGCAAAGAAAAGGTGCGGATGATAAATCATCCGCACCTTTTCTAAACTTTAATACTTAAGAACCTGCTTTCTATTTTTACCTTTTACATAAGAAATATGCACCCATTTATCATATTCATTTATTAGCTGGTCAAACTCTATTCCCGAGTTTTTGATGAATTCTATAATTTGTTTAACACTCATACCTTTGACCGTAAAATCTACAGCCTGACCTTTTGTATGTTGAGAGGTTACAACTCCACCAACAAGTTTATTAACCTGTGAATTTCTATAACCGCTTGATATAATCATTGGCTTTGCCAATTTGTTTCTGATTGGTTGAAGACAATAGCAGATTAAATTCAGCATACAATCCATACTATTTATGTCAGGCATATTATTTATATTATTTCGAATCGCTGTCTCAGAATATATAAGTTCGCTCATTTTAAAATTCATAATCAAATCTCCATATTACTATCAATCTTTGATTTTAACAGGTTATAAATAAGCTGGGTAAAATCATCGATATATGGCAGAATAAACTTATTGATTACAAAGTTAAAACAAAACTTTGCAATTATATTTGAAGGAGCATACAGAAACATTACATTTTGGATATATTTAATGACAGCTTTATCTAACTTTTCTTTTTTAGCAGAATTAGATAACTCCGTTTCTGCAAGCACGCATATAATCCGTTTAGTTTCTATCACAACACTTTTTAACAAATTTTTAAAACCTTTTGACATAATATAACCTCCTTTTTTGTATTTCAAATAAAAAGGATAGAAACTCTATCCCTTTCTAACTTTTAGCCATATATTTTATAGTATTTCATACCGTTTTTAGGTGGTATGTATGGAGCGTAGAAACCTTCTTCTATCTCCTTTGTTTTTTGTGAATATTTACTTAACGGTGTCCAAACTCTATTAACTGAATAAGGATGATTTGTCAGTGCTTCGTTAAGAGCTTCGTCATCAAAAGAAATTTCTTTATCGTTTAATAATTTTTTAACATCACCGTCATAGAAATATGTTTCTGAGCCATCCCAAGTTGTAGTTACACTACCAACTCCATTTCCCGTGTATTCTACAATATCATGACCAGTAGCCCAGAGAACCGCTTGAGATAAGGACACTCCTGGCATTGTATTTGTGCCAGTTGTATAAATAGGTGTAAACATAGTTCTATTAGTATTTGTTTGATTATCATATAAGTCAGTTATTTCTGGATAAATATTTTCACATCCACTCATCCATATTTTCATAGTATACAAATCTGTGAACCCTCCTGCATACACTGCTGCATCAGCATGGTATAAAGTCCTCATTCCATAACTACTATAATAATTATATGGAGCATAAGCTGTTAATACACAATCTGTTTGTTGATTACTATAATCAAGTTTATCCTTATTCTTAAAATCTTTTAAATAAGGTGCAACTGTGATTGTATAACCTTTAATAGAATATGTATCAATATAAGGGTTTGGATTAGTTGATAAATTAGTGTTCATATCTCTTTTTAGAGATTCCCAAGATTTAACAGCTATCTTATATTTTGTATTTGGCTCAAATACTATTCCAGTATTTCGACCGCTGACTCTCCATTTCAATGAATTTGAAGATTTATATCCTGCAATATAAAGAGTTAAACTTCCAGTTGCTCCTATGTTTAAAACAAGAGACCTGTACCCATGAAATAAATTACCAGCTTTGAATGTTGTTGGTGTAATCCAATCAAATTCCATCCAAAAGTCTTGAGAGATTTTATCAGCAAGATCAAAACTAGACCAAGTATTTGTTTCTAAATCGTATGTACCAACCGTATTTGCCTTACCATCAATAATATTCGTCATATAACCATTACAACTAATTGTTCTATCAGTTTCTGCTGTACTATAGCAGTTGTAACCAGTCATATTTGGTAATTGGTTATCTGAAAGAGATTCTCCATTGTGATAACAATCTGGCAATACATCTTTTATTTTTTTATTAGGAACATCGAATTCTCTATACCACATATCAGTTAAAGTTACTTCAAAAGAATGTTCTAAATCGACTTCGTGTTTTCCATCGAAAAATCCGCTTACACTTGTTATTACACCTTTTGACATAGAGATTTCTTCTTCTATGTGTCGATATTTTCCTGTTTTTCTATCGTAGTAATAAATATCATCTATATCCGCAACATCATTTACACAAACGTATTTATTTGAAGTATACAATTCTGTTAAATAGTTATTTCCATTATCCGTTACGTGTGCTAATGGATATAGTGTTATTTTTGGATTTTCTGATTCACCTGAAATATTCAGTTTTTCTCCATTACATTCAATGCACGTGGAGTTTTCCATATATGCAGAACAAGACTGAATTATCGTTCCATTTGGGATTCTTCTTCTTGCATAAGAAGAAGACATTTTTGTGTCTATTGCTTTATTTAAATTATTAACTTCCGATTCAAACGTAGTTTCTACTATATATTTTTTATCATTTTCAAAAGCCGAAACCTTTGTCGGAAGTTCTGTTTTATCAGCCTTTTCATTAAGAAGAGTATCTACTTCGGATTTATGATAAAATCCTGAAACAGAAACCCCTGTTGCTAAATCAATTTTGTCATTGATTTCTGTTCTGGTATAAGTTTCATCTTTTGTGTAATAATCGTCCAATTCAGACTTATCTGCTTTTTCTTGTAAAACTGTATCATCATAGGATACATCAAATTTACGGTATGTTCTGTAAATCAGTATTATCATATCGTCTATTTGTGGAGTTCCCACTACCTCTAATGAATATTCTTCTGATAAATCAACATCATTGCCATTTTCATCTACCCAGCGTTCAGATGTTAATTCATCATCAACTTTGTTTGTATAAGTGAATTCATAGATTTGCTTGCCAACCATTTCAAAAGTTGGGACAGAACTACAGATAATATCTAACAACTCATTGTTAGAAGACACTTCTACAGTTGTTTCAAAACTAGAAGTAATGTTAATATATTCACTATCACCATTTATTTTAACAATATCTGTTTCAATATTGTTAATAAAATCTCTTAGAATATTAAACTGTGTACTTATTTCTTCGGCTGTTGAATTAGCATTCTCAATAGCGTCATTGTAACTATTTACTAGTGAGGTTAATTCAACTATTGAATTAGCGTTTGTTCTGATAGATGCTTTTGTTGTTTCAAAAGTATTAGTAATATCATTCATTTTAGCTAAGATACCGTTTTCATCGTAATCCCCTGCAATATCAACACCTTTTGTATTATCGGTTGAAATAACGATATAGATGAACTGTTGAATTGCCTGCGGTTGAACAGTTGAAGAGCTCCCATAAATAGAGTTTGAGCGTGATGCGTCAAATGCAAGATAGTTACGGCTAGCACTTCTTCCACCACCTTCAGCAGGTGCACTTTTTCCTGTTTGATGAAAACATCCGTTAAAACTTCTCTTCTCAGTTACATCCGTAAAATTAGCCCAACCTTCAATATTAGGCAAACCAGCTTCTACCAAATCACCTAACGCATCAGTGTCTACAGTACCTTCAATAAACCCTGTCAATTTTGGAATTCGTACAAAATCTTCTTCAACTACATACTTACCACAAGCCCCGTATTTAGCAACAATTCCTTGCCACTCTTCTTCTGTACAATACCAGCTACCTGTAGAATTCTTTGATTTTAAATCGTTCATATACTCAACAAATGCAGGATAAAGTCCGTCTTTTTCAAGTTTTAAACCGTTTGCCAAAAGAAGTGTACTATCTTCTAACGGTAAAGACGACCAAATCAATTCACCTATATTTCTTTTATGTAAAACACTAGTGATTGCATCAATAGCATCTGTTTTTAATTCAGAGGTGTAGTTTACAGAAATATTTGAAGCATTACTAATAGCAACAACCATAGACGCTTTTTCTTCTGTTGTTATCTTTTCAGAAACAGCAGGAATATATGAGGCTTTATCGCCTTTATTTACATAAGCATAAAGAACTTCTTCGTTAGTATCAGGATCATATGCAAACAATCCAAGTTCTCTAAAATAATAACCTTGATCGGCTTGCTTAATTACACTTGACACTCGCAAAGATATAGAACCGTCATCTGCTTTTAATATTTTACGTTCATCAATATCTAATTCTCCTATAGAATTGATTAAATCCGTTAATTCTGCAGGGTTTTCATCAGAAAGAAAACCTTCTCCAATTTTAAATCGTGAAAATATAATTTTTTTGTTTTCGTCTGCTTGTGATAATGCCAAAAGTCTAAGACCTTCATTTGTCATTCCCGATATAATATTATCTGTCATTTATTAGTACTCCTTTTAATTTCTATATAAAAAATGGGCTAGAAATTCTAACCCTTAGATAATTACCTTCCTCTGCCACCGCCAGTATCAAATCCTCCGCCAGAATCATCACCAGAGTCTTTAACGGTAAGCGAACGTATTTTAACAGCCATCTCATCTAATGACATTGAGCCAGTAAAACCTATTTTTTCACGTATTGCATTAGCGATATTTGTTAATTTATTAGTAAGTGCCATTTTCAATTTCTCCTAATTTTGTATCTATTAAACTATTGATATATTCTTCTGTTGGGATTTCGTTTTTTAAAGCATAATTATTCAGTGATTGATGTTCTGTTAAATAACCACTATCGTTTTGCAAATCAGAGACTTTTGTTGGGAGTTCTGACTTATCTGCTTTTCCTTGCAAAATCGTATCGTCATATGAAAGATTAAAAGTACGTGTTGTTTCTATCGATAAAGTAATTCTATCGTTTAAGTTTGGAGTACCTGAAACGGTCAAATTATACTCATTTAAATTAATATCATTATTATCTTCATCAACCCAACGAGGAGCAACAGTATTAAAGGCTTCTATATCTTCATTGTTATCTAAATTTTCATTACCCTCTTCTATGTCACTTTCTTCCGTTTCTTTAAAATCTTCATCGGTATATCTAAAATTAAAAATCTGGCAACCTACAATATTACTTTGTTCTACTTCATTACAAGTTATTGACAAATTTGAATTATTGGAAGACACGGTTGCAGTTGTTTTGTATTCAGAATCTACCAGAATATCATTAGAACCAACTACATTGGTACTATTTTCAGAGAAATTACTTACTAACTTTTCTAAATTACCAAATGACTCCATACAATAAGATATCTCTTCTTTAATTTCTGTAATAGATTTATCACAATCCTTTAATGCCCCACTTATGTCAGTGGGATTAGAATTTTGCTTTTTGATAGCTTCTATTTCACTTTTTACAATTCCAATTTGTGTCAAAATGCTATTTGCATCATATTCAATTTCTGTTTCATTTGAAGAAATTCTTGCAGACGATATAACAATATATATATATTGGTAAATTGCCTGTGGTTGAACAGTTTCTGATTTACCATATATATTAGAACATCTAGACGCATCAAAAGAAACCGTACGTTTTTGACCATTATTATTTCTATTACCATGCCAGTTACCATTTTTTGAATGTTTAAACGCCCCTGATGATGAATTATGACCACTAAATTTACCAGTTATATTTGGTAATCCTGCTTCTTCAAGTTTGCCTAATTTATCTTCTGTAATAGTTCCTTCAATAAATCCACTTAAGTTTGGGATTCGTATGTAATCTTTTTCAATTACATATTTCCCACAAGCATTATATTGATCATATATTGATTGCCACTCTTCTTCTGAACAATACCAGTTTGCATTTGGATATTGTTTTTTTAACTTATTCATATGTTCAATAAAATATTTGTAAGTTACGTTTTCTACTTCCTCTCCCAGTTCATTGGTTATATTTAAGTAAAATTTGTCACCATTAGCCAAATATAAACAAGCATCGTCTAAAGGCACTGATGACCAAACAAGTTCACCGATGTTTCTTTTGTGCAAAAGATTAGTTATATCATTGATGACTTCACGCTTTAGGTCAGATGTATAATCAACTGTTATGTTTGAAGAATTACTAATGGCAACAACCATAGAAGCTTTTTCTTCTGATGAAATATTATCCGCTAACTTAGGGATGTATGATGCGTTGTTGCCTTTGTTTACATACGCATATAATACTTCTTGATTTGTCTCAGGATCAATAACGAATAAACCTAATTCTCTAAAGTAATATCCCTGTTCTGCTTGTTTAACGATACTTGATACTTTTAGTGATACAGTTCCGTCATCACCTTTTATAACTTCACGTTCTTCTATTTCCAATTCATCAATAATATTGATTAAATCATTCAATTCTGCAGGATTTTCGTTTGTTAAAGCCCCGTCACCGATTTTGAATTTTCTAAATGTAATTTTTTTAGTTTCATCCGATTGGGATAGTGCAAGAAGCCTAAGCCCTTCATTTGTCATCCCTGATATAATTTTATTTCCCATATTTTACTCCTTTTCTAAACCGTTTGTGCAATAATACACACTTGTTTTGCTTTCTGTTAATGCTGCGGCTAAATAAATCCCGTGCTTGTGTGCTAGTATAAATCTTAGCCCTATCGGTAGATGAGCAGGTTTAACTTCTTCAATCAAGTTTAATAGTGTTTCTAGGTTGAACGGGATTTGATAATCGTCATCTAGTTCATCACCGAATTCAAGCCTTATTTTCCCGTCAGGAAAACTAGCTTTTGTTTTGCCATCTTTCCAAGATTGGCAAATATCTTGGATAAGTTTTAGTGAATTGTGTCCTGTCGCTCTCCACTTTGCTCGAATAAGTGCTTGTTTTTCTGAAAGCGAAAGGTCTTGCGAGAGTTTTATATCTAAGAGTTTTGCCCACCATTCACAACCATCATCTTTGATTCTATTAAAGTGTAATAGTGTTTCTAAAAATAAGATTGCATCATTTAAGTCTTTTACAAGTTCCTGAATCGAAGATATAAAATCGTTTATAAACTCATCAAACCTATAAAATTTATGTAAAAGATTCCGTAGTTTTTCTTTAAAGTCTTCCATTTACACCCCCTGAACAAATTCAATATTCAACTTTGTTAAGACAGCAACAACAGTATCGTTTTCCAAATGAAGACTGTCATCATTATTGTTTATGAGCAATTCATTATGGTCTTTTACATCGTCTGCTTGTAAAATTACAGCTGAAATTTTAGGGTAAGAAATAATATCGGTTTTAAAAGCTGCTTCTTTTAAGTATTCGTTAATTTTTTCTTCGATATTTTTCTTGACCAACTCCTGCGAGCAATCCTTTTTAATATAGACTTTAGCGGATATCACCAAGTCTTTTTGCGTGGCTCTATCAACTGTACAGTATGCACCTATTGGTGCTTGACCACAACCACACCCCCAAGTTTCATTGTTTTCGCCTTTTGGATCGATATAGTCTTGTACTTTTTGAGCTAAGGCGTCTAAATCATTCAAGTTTTTACCCAACACTACTACTTTGACGGTATTATCACCATTCCATAATGTTTTGACTTTTACGTCAGTAACACCTGAAACTTCTTTAGCCCATTTTTTGTAGTGATAAATATTACCGCTTGTAATACTGTTTCTAATATCGTCATAGTAACGTTCTAGTAGTTCCTCTTTTGTTTCGGCATCGTAGCCGTTGGTGAATGGTTCTTTATTCGTAACAGAAGTAACATGTTGTAGAGTAGTTGGGATAATTGTTATTGTATCTTTCAGCACATTACCAGAGATACCTTTCGTTTTACATTCTACTAAGATATCTATGATTCCAAAGACATCTTTTTTTCTTCTATTGCTTGAAACTGTACTCCCTCTGATGTTGAAAAAGTGGCACCAATAGCTATATCCGTTTTCCTGTCCATTTCAACAGTTACATATCCAGTAGAGGCTGTGGCAGGTTTTGCAACAATGCCACGGGTTTGGTATACAAAATTTACCAAATCGTCATAGTCCATATTTTTAAAGTCAGTCAAGCATTTGCAAATATAGATAATTTTATCCCAAAATGTAAACAGGACCTGACCTATAGCGACAAAAAAGTCCCATGCAAAAAATCCTACCGATTTTTGATATTTACTCGGTAAGGATTCTAAGCCTTTATATGCTAATTCTTCTGCTGTAATTTCCGTGTTATCTAGGAATGACATCATAACCTCCAATCATATATACTTTGTCTAACGAAACATCAACGAGTTCACCATTAAAGAGTTCAACTCCTACATTGATGTTCAAAAATTTTCCTTCTTTTGATATTTTGAAGTCTGTAACTTGAGAGATAGCAGGACAAAGAGGGAGTCCTTCTCTAAAATCCCGTTCTAGTTCGGCTTCTTCATAACCGTACCCAATTTGTTTTTCTCCGAATAATTTTCGCAATCGACAACCAAACCCTGTCCCTTCAAAGATTGGGTAGGTATCTTTTTCTGTTAAGGCGAATTTTACAATCCATTGTCGAATAGCATCTAGTTCATTGATTAAATCCGGACTTCCATTTTTTAGTAAGAGTTTTACTTTGGGCAATATTTCATCTTCTTCATTTGTAAAACTTAAGACAGGCTCATAGCCGATGTCTTCTGTAAAAAAATCTTCTGTCATATATAATAATCCTTTCGTTTATATTACCTGTTAGCAGGAAAAGTTTGTTGTGGACTGTATGTTATAATATCGAGTTCAGGAATATGTCCATAACCAGCACCGTGATAAAAAAGGACTCCGTTACTCTGCATGTATACTCCATAATCACTTGTAGTGTTATCAACAACAAATCCCTCATTTGTATATTTATAGACAGTTACGGATGAAGCATATTGTGGGGGACTTGTAACATAATCCTTGTGTAGATATACACAGTCATAAACTGTATAATCACTTGAGTGAATTCCAAAATTATATGCATACCATTTATCTAAAACATTGATATTATTTGTATCATTGTTCGTATTTATGTTTTGTATTTTAGTTGCCATTTCATCAAGAGTTAGCAAACTATTGTCTCCTGTTTTTGCTCTAATAGAATTAGCAATATTTGTTAATTTATTTATAAGTGTCATTTACACCACCTTATCTAATAATACGTATTTACCACTTTCTTCAAGACTTGCTACCGTAACGTAGTCTCCTACTGCAAGGTTACACTTTAGAGCCAGAATAGCATTTGCAAGAGTTTTAATTGATTCTGGCAACAAACATTCTGTTTTAGTATATGAGTGCGTTTCTATTACTGTTTTTGTTTTAGTAACTTTTTTATCATTATCAATATTGCACCTGAACCTGAACCATTCTGAGATTTCTAGGTCGTCATTTTCTTTTAACAAAACATATCCGTTTGAGACAGATACTATAATCGGGTCAAGTTTAACAACTTTGCCAATAATAGAACTTTTCAAATCATCCGGATTGTTACGCCTATGTAGTTCTTCTGATAGAAGAGTCATAAAAGATTTATTATTATCCATTGTTAATACTCCTATTTATATCTTTGCTCGGTAATAAATAATCCTGCGTTTTTTAGTTTTTGAAGTTTTTCTGATTCTGTAAAAAATCTTTTTAAATAATTCCATCCTTTTTTTACATATTCCACATCACGTAAAAAGAACTCATATATACGTTCTGGAGTTTCTTTTAGCTTAATAGTATATTGGATATCTCCTGCCGTATCAACTGAATAGCTAAATTCTTCAATTGTTGCAAGCATATTCAACATAGGGACGTTATTATCTCTTGTTGCGACTATTCTAATAGGTAATTTTAATGTTTTCATACCTTTTAAAAACCCTACATATACCCATCCATCAGGTATGGATACAGAACGGTCACCAATATGACTTTTCACAGGAAAAACACTAGACCAACTCAATATAGACAATTTGGCATTTTTTATAATATTGATTTTGCCATTGATTGTATCTTCAGTTACATTATCACCACCGATTTCAACTTTATAATTTGGAGGTGTTATTGGAATAACCAATGGGGTTAAATTTGATATATCTGAAATAAATATGTTCATTTTTACTCCTTTCTTTATTGTTGCTCAATGTAAAAACTATTATTAAATTTGAACCATTTGTATATAAATATCGTTATAATAATAAAGAGGTACAACGTTATGAAAAATTTTATCACTCTATTATTACTAATATTTATGACTACTCCTGTTTTTGCTGAACGATTGGATGGTTCACATCCTCCAAGTGTCTCTGACGAACCGATTCATCAATTCCATAGTAAACTCTTGAAAGAATACCGCGAACGAGCTCGTAGAGGTGAATGTGAGTTTTCTGGCAGAAACTTTAATCGTTATGTAAGATTACCTACCACAGACTACATGCAAGCATTCGATAAAAGGTTCAATAACGAAAACTATCGTCCTGATTATACAGAAGAAGATTTTCAAAAATTCACAGAAGAATTTATCGAAAACTACGATTTTGAAAATCTTGAATTAAAAAAAGAATTAGATTAACGATTGTCGAATAGTTAATTTAACTAATTCACTAGTAGCATCAATCTTATGATTACTAGATAAAACATCGTATTGCGAATGCAGGTTTAGTTTTCTATTATTTATTCTAACAACTAACCCTTTACGCAATTTGTAATCACCTAAGATACTAAAGCTGATACTCTCGGATTCATTATTTAATGCAATTAGTAAATTTTCAGATATTTCGTTATAATATTTTTCACTTTTGCCCTTATCAACTTCTTCAATATGGTTTAATAAACCATATTTAGAAATGCTTTCGTTCGCAGGTTCAATAAAATCAGGTAAATTTTCTTTGTTGTTTGGAGAGTCTTTGACAAACAGTTGCACCCTGTTTTTCAAATCTTCCATAGAACTTGATATTGTAAAATCTTTGATATAATCAAAGAACCCGTGTTTTGCAATGTAGTTTATATATCCTTTTAGTTCTTCGGATGTTTCACGAAATCTATCAAAATTCAATTTACCATTTTTACAGTCAAAGTAATAGCTATCTATGTAATTTGATGAAAGTATGTTTTTATAAATGTCTTTCAAAACATCACTTGCAGCTTTGTTTCTATATATTTCTTTTATAGGTTCCTTTAGTTCTTCTATATGTCCAGGTTGAACTTCTACCCTGTGGCAGACCTCTTTTATTGCATTGGAAATTGTTTGATTATCTCTGAATTGAATTGTTATATCATTTTTACCAAAGTAAAAACCGATATCATAACCTGTATAAGTATATTTATACAAATCCGAACGTGATTTATTTGTAATTACCCCAAACAAAACATCAACGTCATCTTTAGCATTATACAAGCATATCCAGTCCCCACAATTTAATTCTTCTGATGTTACATAACTAAAGGAAGTTGATATTTTATCCTTATCATCATCCCATTCAAAAGAAATAAAGTTGTTTATTTGGGTAGTTTTTATCGGATTCCAACGAAGATCGCTTCTTGTTATTTCCTCCGGTAACTTAGGTCTTTTTATTTTAAAATCATCAAGTGTCCATTGCTGTTTATTTGGGTCTGTTACACGTTTTATACTAAATTGTTCATTATATTTTCTTACTTCGTCAAGATATCTATCTGATACCCAAGCTACTCTGTATACTTCGTAATTCATAATTATCCCCCATTTTTAAATTTTTATGGCATGTCTTAAATCTACTGCCATCATATTCATCATTTCATTGAAAAACTCACGGTTACCTAAAAGGTTACCCTGAACATTCATTGAAATGTTTATTGTATTTCCACCGCTTGCAATCTGTGCAGATTTGTCTGCGGGTGTTATACTATCACCTCGTCTAAGGTTAATTAACTCCGGTCCGTTCTCACCAACCCAACTCAAACCGCCAGAACTGAACGATGTACCAAGTGCATGTCGTTTTGGTTTTATATATACACTATCATCATTCTTTGGTGATATTACAGATGGAACATCTTTTAATGGTAAAGAATCATTCTCTTTCATCTTATTCTTTAAAATAGAAACAACACTAATCAATGTTGTAATACCTGCTATTGCTGCCGCAACCCAAACAAAAGGATTTGTTGCTAAACATGCAACTGCAGTAAGTTGATAAACCGCTAACCCAGTTCTCAAAACTCCAATTACTCCTACAAATCCTATTACTAAAGGTATTATAGTATTTAGATTTTGGACACAAAAACCTAATAGATTTCCAACCCCTTGTATAACTGGAATTAATGTTTCACGTATCGCTGGCATATTAGTTATAACAATATCAGCGAACTGTTGTACATAAGGTAAAAGTGTTACCCCTAACTGCATACCCGCCAACTCAAAAACCTTACCCAATTTGTCCATAGATTCTGAAAATTGAACCGCAATAGCAATATCTTCATCAGTTAAGCCAATACCCATAGAAGCATACTCCGATTTTAGTTTTTGTACAGAACCGCTGGTATTATTTAATAATGTATTTATTCTTCCAGCCTCTTCTCCTAATAACCTCTGAGACATAATAGCCTTTTCTGTAGGGTTCTGTATTCCCTGAATTGCATTAATACAATCAGCAAATACCGCTTCCTGAGTTCGAAAACATCCGTTGGCATCTCTAACGCTAACACCCAGATCTTTAAAGATAGACTCCGCACTGCTTGAACCTTTACGTACACCTGTAATCTGTTGATTTAAAACATTCATACAACCAATCAAATCATCTGCACTTCCATTATTCTGAGACATTATATAATCCCATTGTTGAAACGCTTTTGTTGACATTCCAACTCGTTTAGATGTCGCATCCACATACTTTCCATATTCGCCCGTTTTTTTTGTAGTTAAAACCACTGACGCACTTGTACCTGCCAGACCCTTTACTACTCCTGCAAAACTTTTGGTAACTTTCTGATTCACTTTAGCAAGTTTTTCTTGAGTTTTGACAGATTCTGATTCTGTATTTGCCATATTATTTACCTCCTTTAAAATTTCAATCACAAAAATTTGCAGGAATAATATTCCTGCAAATTTTTACAATTATTTACTGTTATTAAATTAAACTACTATTTGTTATGTTCGATATATGTTAGCGTTGCAATAATATCATTAGCGGTTTGTTTGCCTTGTATATAAGATGAATGATTTTTTGCACAATAATTAACACAAACGATAGATAACAATGGAGTTTGCAAATCATTTACCTGAATACGTACTGATAATTCACGGCATTGATTAATCATCTTCCTATTTCCTGCAACAGATCCAACCACAGCACCGGCTGTACCAAACATTAATGCACCCGCAGCCGAAATCATTCCTCGACCCTCAAGCTGTTGTTCTCCACCCTCAAAAAGATTAAAATCTATCAAATCTGAATAATTGAATTCTTTAAAATTGAATGATTTATCTTTTTTATAGTGAAAAACTGCAAACTTTTTATGCTCATCATCTACTAAAAACTTTGTATAATGGCGAATGTCGTAAAACCCACCACTATAACAAGGTACTTCTATACATTTACTAATAACAAAATCTCTACCTGCCAACTCTTGTTCGCATTTTATATCAGCATCCTGCTTAACCTTCTTTTTTAACTTAAAATACAGTGCAAAACTAAAAACTACTGCAATTGAAGATAATATAAATATAGTATTTATTGACTCTATTATTCCCATACGTATCAAGTATAGCATATAACCACTATTTGAACAACCTAAATAACCTCTGCAGTTCCATTTGTTTTCGCTCTTCTTTCCACTCCATAACAGCTTGAAAAAACACCTTCTCAATCTCTGACATACTTATCAGTTTTTCCAAGCTCAACTCCTTTAACCAATAAGCAATCGCCTGCAAATCCCTATCGGTTTCTAAAGCTTTTTTATCGTTTTACTGCCCTCTCCTAAATAAAAACCATAACGTTTTAAAATATGTTTTGCTAAACTTGAAGGCTCTATCAAATTATGTTTATAAATAGCTCCCACTATATCAATAGGATCTTCAACCTCATACTCAGTCTGTAATTCCTTATCTCTAAAAACAGGACAACAAGCATAAATAAGTTCATAATCAGCTCTCAATGGCTCATCCTCTGACGCACCCTGTATAATCTCCATTATCTTTGCAGGTGAAACATCATCTATATCTATCTCACCTTGAAAAACCTCAGAATAAAAAGGCGTTGTTTTAACTTCTTCCAATATTTTCTTTTTCTTTAATATACTTGCTACTGTTACTTTATTAACTGACTTTGTCATAATTCCTCCTTTAACTTTAAAAAACAGAGAGGATATAAAGAAATCCCCCCTGTCCGTTATGTACATAACTACGCTCTATTAATCCATTTGTATGTCTCTGCTGAGAACGGTAACTCCTCTTTTATAGCAGTTTTCTGCTCAAGATTCATTACATCACCTTCATTGAAAGTCACACCACTAACTTTAATAGTACCTGTTTTACCAGTATTAGCATTATATGCTTTACCAATCAACGTAATATCAGGTGTTTCACCGGTAGTGTACCTCTCTAAAATTTCCACAAACTCATGACCCACCTTGAATTTTGTCAATGTACCGCTTAGCTCATAACCAACTAAACGTTTCTTTTTATGTAAACAATCTGCCTCGTCTATATCTTCAAACTGGTTGGTTTGATGTAATGTGAATGTCTGCATACTACCAATTTCAATCTCTTGATTATCTGTTGATAACCAAAGTTTACCATGTGTACCGTTATAAATTTCGTTTGTATTCATATTTTCCTACTCCTTTTTATACAACTAAAACATTTCTACTGTCATTACCATACCTTCAATCGCATCAAGAAATTTAACATTCAACAATGGATAAAACATATTTTTATAAGTAGTTTCCTTAACTTTTTGATCACTCCACTCATCAACATCCTTGCCCTGAGCCTTCCATAATGCTCTTTGAGTTTCAACATCAACATCAATACTATTTGCATAATTACCGTCTAACACACCTAACTCAACAAGCTGTGTAAAGTAATAATCAACTGCAGACATATACAATAATTGATGATCATAATCGTTCTTATATTTGCCCTTATAACCAGTTCTGAAAGCATAAACCAAATCGTCTTCCAAACGTTTCATCGCTTCTACAACACTGATTGATTTCATATCATCTGTAAATTCATCATCCGTTGATATCAGTGTGTTTACAGGACTAGCAACTCTTACACCCTCTTCCTCGTTATACAATGTAATCTGACCAAACTCAATAGTCTCCGGTAATGTTACACTTTCCAACTCGGTAAATACCTTGTAAGAGATTGATTTAGAATAAGGACAACCAGCAATTACACCAACTACAATCGGTAATAAATCAACCTCTGTGATTTCTGTATTATCTGATAATTTTGCAGACGGATTGTTCACTGAACATACATAAATAGAATCTGCTTTCTGGTTATAAACTAAACCAAATACCTTGTTTTCTTTACAATAACTTGCAACAGCAGCTTGTTCAGTTTTGTCTAAACAAATCAACCAGTTCCATTGCAGTTCTTTTTTAATAACGTCTACAATACTAGCAAATGTTGTTTTGTACTCAACTACAATAACCTTTTTGACACCACCCCTGAAGATTTGTTTAATCTTAGTTTCTTGTGCGTGCGATTCTTCCATTACAGATGATTTAAAGATTGAAACTTTGTATCCGGATTGTTCTGTAAGATTTTCATTTTTAACAGCCATCAACACTGTTCCTTTTGAACCTACCTTAATAAGTTCTGCTAACCTCTGTTTGAAAGCAACCTTGATTGTTGCCATAATGTCTTTGAGTTCTAAAGTGTTTGACATACTTAACCTCCTTTTGTCAATTTGTACACCATATCTTCAATCAACGCATCGTTTTCAGAGCTATTCTCACTCTCTAAATCACTCAAACGCTGCGTAACTTCTAACCTGATAATTGCATTAAAACAATTGTTCTCTCTATCAAACCTGATATGACTATATTTAATATCAACAAACCCAATATCCGATTCGTCTTCCAGCGAAACAATCTTTATAGGACTTAAAAATACCCGCTTTAACTCGTCCTTAATAACCAATAACTCCTCATGTTCCACTTCTTCCGCATAATAAATCACAGAAAATATATGCTTTGATGTAAAAAAATCTGTCGCAGTTTTCAAACTATTATCTGCGACAGAACTTATATAAAAACACGGAGGAGTCGGTGTTTTTATATATTTAGTTAGGATAGATATATTTGGGAACGTTGTTTGTATAGATTCCTTTAACGCTCTATAAATCTCTGTCGAATCAATCATATTTTTCTCCTTTCACATTTTGCTAATTTTGACACTAAAGAAAATGGATAGAGCTAATACCCTATCCAAAGTACAACATCATAAATCACAAATTATAATTAAAGTTTTTTACAGGTTGGAATCGCTTCATAAATTTCACTGCTTCCCCAACCTAAGTCATTTACATACCTTGCACGCTGCTTTGTTGCTGAAATAGATTTCCCGTAACATAAATCTATATGCTTTGCATATTTTACCCTCTTGATAGGACACGATAATCGCTGACGTTGTCTGATTTCTTTCGTTTCTTCTAAATACTCCACAGCCCTAATCCCAGATAATCGTTCGCGTTCTAATAACTTATAATTTCCTCTTAACTTACCAAAACGACTAATTTCTACAATATTACAACCGCATTTTTTACAAATAACATTATCAACAACTTCTTTTGATACTTTTTCATTACCAACATATTTTTTTTGTACAGGTATATTTATTCCACTTTCTATACACCAATATGTATCAATATCTTTTTTACTATATTTCACTCCGCAACATACAATAGACATAGTACTCCCTTATTCCGCTGAGGTAGTCATTTTCGGCTCAATGGCTCTCAACACTTTGCATTATAACCCACCTTCAAGTAGACTTAAGTCTACAATTCTTTTATAAAAATCTCTAATCAAATCGCTGTAACAACCATTCTCGCGCTATTCCAACCCGATTCTTAACTCGAAAATACTTTTTTAAAATTGTTACATTCTTCTTAATATATTGAAGCGAATACCCTAATTCTTCTGCAATTTCAATGTCTATATACTCCTTTACAATTAATTCTGCTATCTTCTCCTGTAATTCATTAAGTTTCATTCGTTTACCTCCTTTAAAACCCAGCACAAAATACACACAAAAAAGAACAATCTTTTGCCCTTTTTATGTGTTTATGGTATCTATTATTTAGTATTATTATTGCATTATAAAATACTTTGTCAACAAAATGTATACAAAATTATAAACTAAACGTTGCCAAAAGTACGACATTCTATGAATTTTATTGAATTAAAAACCTATTTACAAAATTTAATAAATATTGATATCACCCAGTCAAAAATTGGAGATATACTAGGTACTTCGCGTGCTAATATTAGCAAAAAGTTCCGAAATCCTAATTCACAAGTTAGTGTTGCAGAACTAAAAAAAATAGAAGAATTCTTCGGCGTTAACATTTATAAGTCAACTTTTTACTCGCTGAAACGTCAATACGATGAATCTATACAGAATCGACTTGAATCCATTGGTGACAGATTAGCTGCTATTCAAGAAGAAAACAATTATGTTGATTCAAAAATGGCTGCCTTATTAGATGTTACAGAGGATTATTACCTTGATATTAAGAATGGTAAAAAGAAACCTGATACAGAATTTCTTATTGCCATAAAACAAAATTTTAAAGTATCTATCGATTGGTTAATGTTTGGAGAGTAATTCTTATCCTTCCATCTTTAGTATCAATATCCGTATTATGAATCTCTTCTAAAGATTTTGTTAAATTAAAATACCTGAAATCGACCTTTTTCTCACATTTGTTTATGGCATGCTCAATTTTCACTAAATGATTAAAAACTATAAACATTCCAATTATATAAATTACATTAGAAATTAATATTAAAAGGACTAGAATATTTATTTTATCCTTTAAAAACCCTTTAATATCGCTACTTAAACGATTTGAATTCATACTGCCCAACCTTCCTATTAAATAATAAAGCATGTAACATTCAATAAAAACGAAGGCTTGAGCGATTTAAAAAAAAAGTATATTATATATTTTAGGAAATTAGTCTAATTTTAGCTCCAGAACTCTAACATCTTTTCTGCAATAAGAGTTGCTGAATTCTGGTTTTGACCGGTTATCAAATTTTGGCTAACTTCAACATGCTCAGCCCACGGTTCGCCCCCAATATAGTCAGCTCCCAAGGACTTTAACTCTTCCTCTATAGAAAACGGAACCAACTCATCTAACTTAACAATCTCTTCTTCTCTATTGGTAAACGAAGTCACCCTTTTACCCTTTACAATAGGTACATCACCGCAAGTCCTTGCACTCAAAATTGCACACACACCATGACAAATAGATGCAACCAGCTTACCGCTGTTATAAAAATATTCAACAATCTCTCTAACCTTGTCACTCTCTGCTATATCATATAAAGGGCCGTGTCCGCCAGGAAAATAAACTCCGTCAAACTGTTTGTAATCTACCTCATACAAATTCTTTGTATATCTCAACATCTTTGCACACTTATCCCACTCCTCAGGGTTAGAACAAGACATTGAACCCTCATCAATCGGAGAGTTACCACCCTCAATACTCGCAACACACATATCTATATCAGATTTCTCAAATATCAAATAAGGTACCGCAAACTCTTCTAAATATACGCCCGTATGTTTTATACACAATTCCTCAGGTTCGCAATACTCGCCTGAATAATTAGTTGTCACAATCAATAATTTTTTACTCATAATTAAACTCTCTTTATTCTGTTAACAAAGAGAGTTTAACTCAAAATATATAAACATACATTACCTGACTATACAGGATTAAAGCATTGTTTTTCTTAATTCTTCAGCAGATTTTGGGCTTAAATAAGCCGGCGCAATGTCAAAAACAGTTTTACAACCGCTTTGACCTTCTTTATACAATCTAAACGCCGCTCTTGCATAAGCAACAAGAACAGAAGAAGTGAATTCCGGATTAGAATCGAGTTTCAAATTATACTCAATCACATGGTTGTTTTCACCATTCAAACCTGTTTTACCGGTTCTGAACACAAATCCGCCGTGATTAATTTTCGAATGGTTCTTTTTCAGTTCTTCTTCTGATATAAAATGAACTGTAGTCTCATAATCTGCAAAATAGTTTGGCATAGTCTTGATTTCGCGCTCAATTCTGTCGGCATCAGCACCTTCTTCAAGCACCACAAAACATTCTCTTGTATGTTTTTCACCTGTAGTCAAAACCGGATTTTCACAATTTTTAACAGCCTCTAAAGCTTTTTCAACCGGCACAGTATATTGTTTAGCGTCCTTAACGCCTTCAATTCGGCGAATAGCGTCAGAGTGACCCTGACTAACACCTCTACCCCAGAATGTATAATCAGAACCGTCCGGTAAGATAGCATTTGCATACAATCTGTTTAGAGAAAACATCCCCGGGTCCCAACCAACAGAGATTATACCGATTTTACCGCTTTCTTTTGCAGCTTTATCGACATTTGCAAAATGTTCAGGAATTCTTGCGTGAGTGTCAAAGCTGTCAATAACGTTAAAATACTTCGCATACTCAGGAGTTTGTTCCGGTAAATCAGTCGCGCTGCCACCGCAAAGGATTAAAACATCAATCTTATCTTTGTAGTTCTCTAATTCTGAAACGTGAACGACTTTTGCACCAGAGTTTATCTTTAAACTTTCAGGATTCCTACGTGTAAACACTGCAACAAGCTCAATATCATCATTCTGTTTTACAGCTAATTCAACGCCTCTACCTAGATTACCATAACCTAAAATTCCTAATCTCATATATGCCTCTCTTTTGTTCTACTTCAAGTAAAAATATAACACAAAAAAATTAAATCAGACTAATAATACTTACTAATTAGACACTAAGGGATTATAACAGAATTATTTCTTTTTTAAATTAATAAAAAATGAAAGGAACACTATGAAGAATATAATAATTACCGGAGCTTCATCCGGTATAGGAAAAGCAGCTACAGAACTCTTTTTAGAACGCGATTGGCGAGTTATTATGGTAGATAGAGTTGAAAACGTTGAATTTAATGAATCAATAAAAAAAGATTATGGTGATATGGTATTTTTTTATAAAGCAGATGTCTCAAAGTTTGAAGAAATGCAGGGTTTATACAATTACATTAACGACCGCTTTGAAAAAGTTGATTCTATAATAAATAATGCGGGTATAATCCAACACGGATACCTGCATGAAGTAACTGAAGAAGAACGGGACAATCTATTCTCAACAGACGTTAAAGCTATATATTATATGACGAAACTATTCATAGTCGATATGATTAAAAACGGCGGCGGAACAATAGTTAATACGGCATCAATTTCAGGGTTGTACGGTGATTATAAGATGCCTGTATATAATGCTGCTAAGGGCGCTGTTGTTAATCTGACAAGATCTATGGCGTTAGATTATGCAAAATTTGATATACGTGTAAACAGTATCTGTCCGAGTGCGATTCGAACACCTCTTGTAAGTAATATAGAACCACATATTGAGGTAAATCCGATGAAGCGCATAGGTGAAGCTATAGAAGCAGCAAAAGCCATATATTTTCTGGCTTCTGACGAATCAAGTTTTATAAACGGTGTAAATCTTTCGGTTGACGGAGGATTGAGTGCACATACGGGTCAACCGCAAAGGTAAATTAGTAAAATAAGGAGTTAAATAATTATGGATTATAAGGTTAGTGTTATAATTCCGGTTTATAATGTTGAGAACTATCTAAGAGAATGTTTAGACAGTATCGTTAATCAAACATTAGATGACTTGGAAATTTTATGTATAAATGACGGTTCAACTGATTCTTCCGGAGAGATATTGGAGGAATACAGATTAAAAGACAGCCGTGTAATAGTTATAAATAAACAAAACGAAGGTTATGGAGCAGCGTGCAATACCGGATTAAGAATGGCACGCGGGGAATATATTAGTATTATTGAATCAGATGACTTTATAGATTCAAAAATGTTTGAAGATATGTATAATTTGGCAATCAGAAAGAACGTAGATATAGTTAAATCAGCATTTTACGAATATGAAGATAGGGAGAATGGCTCAAATATTAACAAGATTAATTGGGATGAAGATTACGAAATGCCGCAAGAGGTTTTCAATATAGAAGAACATTCTCAGTTTATATATTTTCATCCTAGTATCTGGTCTTGTATTTATAAAAAGGAGTTTTTGGATAAACATAATATAACTTTTGTAGAGGCTAAGGGAGCTGGATGGGTAGATAATCCGTTTCAGGTTCAGACATTATGTCTTGCAAAGAGAATCTTCTATACGAATGAAGCGTACTATTACTACCGATTAACAAATCCAACATCGTCAAGTAATATTGTTGCGATTTCAAACCCTTTTGACAGAACGGATGAAGTACATTCATTTTTGAATTTTATAAAAGAAAAAGACAATGATTTATGGGCACACTTATACAAACGCGAATTCAGCTATATTGACACAGTATTAAGGGGTTTGACACAGGAATTATTTCCACATGCCTGTAAATTGATAAAGAAAATGATTTCAGATATGGATGAATATATTATTAATAGTAATAATTTAATAAATGATTATGAAAAGGACTTTTGCGAACAGTGCAAATCAGATAGAGGGATTTCGAATGTAATGAAAGTGTTGCAGGAGAATACCGGAGGAATTTCCGTCGTAAACGCCTAAAGACTGCTATCGCAGTCTTTTTTATTGGTGGTGCGGACAGTCCTATGAGCAAGAGGCTCTGAATAATTTCCTTGATAACAACAAATTTATTGGGAATTTACAAGTTTTTACAGTGACTTACAAATAATTTTCTTTGAATTCCCGAAAATATCGACTATTTATACAATAATTCCCTAAAATGCTAAACAGGGAATTTGCAGGGAAAATGTTTATATTATAATATTAGTAATATTTTAAGGAGAATAATGGAAGATAATCATAAGAAAGCATTAATAATAGCTTTTTATTTATCAAAATTTGATAGAGCTGCATATAAACATTTATCATATGGCAATATGACAGATACGCATAAAAAAATTGGAAACATATTAGATGTTAAACCTAATACTATAAAAAATATGCGGGATGAATTTGATTCGGTCTTGGATAATGCCAGAAAAGGCTGGTGGCAAAAGCCTTTATCAAAAACAAGGTTACAAACTATAGAAAAATTTGATAATTTAAGTGAGTCTTCATTGAATGCAATTGTAGTTAATATTTTAAACAATTCCGATTTACAAAATGAAGAAGTAATTAAAGATGTTTTAATAACTATTGATGATAATAACGAAAATTTAAAAGCGAAACGTGATTACTCTTTTTCTGTTTCCAGAGGACAAACAGGTTTAGCTGCAGAAAATTATTTTATAAACAATTATGTTGATATTTTGCATAATACAGGTATGAAAAATTGTACTTTTATTGATACCAGAAATTGTGGATGTGGTTATGATTTTGAAATAATATCAAAAGATTGCACAAAATTTTTAGAAGTAAAAGGACTATCTGGGGAAAAAGGAAGTATTCTTTTTACGGATAAAGAATGGAATACTGCTTTGAAATTAAAAGAAGATTATATATTATTAGTGGTAAAGAACATAAACATAAAACCGGAAGTGCAATTGATTATAAATCCGGCAGAAAAATATAACCCATTTCCTAAAGCTCAGCAGATTGTTCAGGTCAACTGGATAATAAAAAACCTGTAAGTATTCTTATTACCGGATTTTAAGTACGAACAACTTGACATATTGAACTCTGTATAATAAGATTATGGAGAGGTTAGACATGTCTGAAAAATTAATATCCGGAAGTAGTAATTTAAACTTTTTGGACCTGTTTGCCGGTTGTGGCGGGCTTTCAGAAGGTTTTATACGTGCCGGTTTTTCTCCGGTTGCTCATATTGAGATGGATCAGGCTGCTTCAAATTCTTTAAAAACCCGGATGTGCTATCATTGGCTCAAAGAGCATGATAAGCTGTCATTATACTACGACTATTTAAAAAAGAAAATTTCGCGCAATGATTTATATTCTTCTGTTCCTTTTGATATAATTGATTCTGTTATAAATGAAGAAATTTCAGAGAATACATTAAAAGGGATGTTTAAGAATATAGATCAAAAGTTAAATAAACAAAAATTATTTCTTATTATTGGCGGACCGCCTTGTCAGGCTTATTCATTAATTGGCCGTTCCTGTGAAAAGGAGAATATGCTTAATGATAAAAGAAATTATTTATACAAGTATTATGCAGAATTTTTAAAACATTATAAACCGGAACATTTTGTTTTTGAGAATGTTACCGGTCTGCTTTCGGCTAAAGATCCTGACGGAAACCGTCATCTTGATAATATGTTACAGTTATTTAAAAGTATAGGTTATGAGAGTACACCATATATATTAAACGCCAAAGAATATGGTGTGCCTCAAAACAGACGACGTGTTATTATCTTAGGAAACAGAAACGGTTGTAAGAAATTAGACCTTAATATCCCTAAAGATCCTTGCAAATGCACTATAAATGAATTATTTAAAGATTTGCCAAAAATATATGCCGGAAGTAGTGCAGATAAATATTCAAAATGCACAAATAAAATTTTGTCAAATTTGAAAATTCGTGAAAAACAAGTACCTTTGACATTTCAAATGGCACGTCCAAATACAAAACAAGATTTGACTATATATAAACTTGCTGTTGAGAAATGGGAGCAAAAAGAAAGCAGATTAAATTATAATGACATTCCGTCTTCATTACAAACACATAAAAATAAAAGTGCCTTTACTGATCGTTTCAAAGTCGTAGCCGGAAATCTTACATATTCCCATACTGTAGTAGCACATGTAGCAAAGGATGGCCATTATTATATCCATCCGGACGTAGAACAAAATCGTTCATTAACACCAAGGGAAGTAGCAAGAATACAGACTTTCCCTGATGATTTTTATTTCGAGGGTATAAAAGACGAAGTATGCAGAACTGCAGCTTATAAACAAATCGGAAATGCCGTACCTGTTGTTTTGGCAGAAAAAATTGCACAACATATAAAGGACAGTTTACTTGACAGAAAATAATTTATATAAAATACGTCCTGCTGGACGTCATCTGTTTACAATAGGTAAGGATTTAATCAAAGACCCTCAGGCTGCAATTATTGAGTTGGTTAAAAATGCTTATGATGCGGATTCTTCATATGTAGAAATAATATTAGAAGTTTCAGATGACAGAAAAAAGATGACAATTACTATTAAAGATAATGGTCATGGAATGACTAAAGAAGATGTTTAAAAAAAATGGCTCGTTCCGTCAACAAGTAATAAGTTAAAATCCCCATTAAGCCCCAAAGGTCGTATAATGCAAGGTAAAAAAGGTGTCGGAAGATATGCAGCTTCATTATTAGGTGATGATCTTTTATTATCTACCATTGATGTTAATGGTAATAAATCAGAAATTTATATTGACTGGAAGCAATTTGAGCAATGTGAATATTTAGACCAAATTGACATTATGGTTGACTTTTCCAAAGTCACATACCAGTCCGGAACAAAGCTGGAGATAACAGGAAATACACCTTTTGTGGACTACTGGACTGATAAAGATAAAAACTCACAGTTTACAAATGTAAAAACGCTTATTAAAGAATTAAAAAAACATTAACACCCAATAAGGAATCATCAGATGATCAATTTGATATTTTTTTGAAGTTAATAAATTTAAAAGAAGACGAGTGTGAAAATATAAAAATTGAACCTTTTCCGTTTTTTAATATTTATGATTACAGGATTTACGGAACATTTTATAATAATGGAAAAGGCCTTTTTACTTACGAAAATTTTAAGACCGGTAAAATGTTAACGGATACGGTTGAATTATCGGCAGATGTAATTTGTGGAAATGTTAAATTTGATATAAAAGTTTATGATCGTGACACTGATAGTTTGAGAGCGACTATTGAACGTATATCAACAAATGAAACATGGAACTATCTTGGTATAAATGAAACAAGAAATATTTTGAATGAATTTTGCGGAATAGGTGTATATCGGAATGGTTTTAGAATCAGACCGCTTGGAGATTCTAATTATGACTGGCTGCAACTTGATGAAAAACGTGTGGATAATCCGGGATTTTGTATAGGTAATAAACAAGCAAACGGTATAATTGAAATAGAAAGTGAAGAATTATCCGGCTTGGAAGAAAAAAGTGCAAGAGATGGTTTGAAAGATAATAACCAGTTTAATAATTTAAAGCAAATAACTAATCTTGTAATAAATGAACTCCAAAAAAGAAGATATAATTTCAAACCGAGAAAAGAAAATCAATCTAAAGGTTCTGTTTGTAAAATTAATGATGATATTGATATATTATTTGATAAAGAAAAAATAGAAGAAAAAGTTTCAAAAAAACTTCGTGAGAAAAATGTATCTTCAGAAGTAGTTAATGAGGTAATAAATGTTTTAAAAGAAGATACAAAAGAAAAGGAAAAAGCAAAAGATGCTATTACAAAAAAAATTGCGGTATATCAGGGCCAAGCAACGCTAGGTAAAATCATAAATTATATAATTCATGAAACAAGAAAACCTTTGGGTTTTTTTGCAACGCAAATAGATAATACTGAATATTATATAAATAAACTCAAAGAACATTATTCCATTGATGATTTGAATAAGCTGCTTAATCTTTTAGAAAAATATAAAAAACATACAGATACTATGTCTTATATTTTTAAAAGAATCGATCCGCTTGCCGCTACAAAAAGAGGAAATAAAATTAATTGTAACATAAATAAGATAATTAATGATTCAATCTCGATTTTTGAAAAAGAATTGAATAAAAATGAAATTATTGTTCAGGTTAATTGTCCTGAAGCTTTGGAAGTAATGTGTTGGGAGCAAGACATGGTAATTATTTTAACCAACCTCATTGAAAACAGTATTTATTGGATAAATTATAGTAAAAAATCTGAAAAAGAAATAGTAATAGATGCAAAAAAAGAGAATGCTCATGTTGAAATAAATGTGATTGATTCAGGTACCGGTATCGCAGAAGAATATATTAATAGCGGAAGGATATTTGATCCGGAATTTACTTCTAAAGAAAAAGGAATGGGATTAGGACTAGCTCTTGCCGGTGAAGCCGCCGCTAGGAATAGTATGAAATTAATTGCATTGCCATATGAAAACGGTGCACATTTCAAACTTCAGGAAAAACAAGGAGACAATAATGATTGATTTTACAATTCTTCATCTAGAAGATGATGACGATTGTGCTGAGAACTTTAAAATAACTCTTGATATTTATAACGAAAAGAATGGTACTGCGATTAAGTATATACATGTTAATAATTTTGAGGATTTTAAAAGATATACAAATTTAGATTATGACGTTGCCATTATAGATATATATTTGGGCACAAATCCGCATCAAGGTTATAATGCAATAGCTATGCTGCCTGAAAAACTAATGAGGATTCCTTGTGTTATTTATTCCGGTACAGTTGATACTGATGTAGGAAATAAATTTGCCCTGAAAACATATAAAAGAGATCAACATGGAGCAGATGTTGAAATTTTGGATTATTTTGTCAATATTTATAAAACAGGAATCTTAAATATTCTGGGTGGAAAAGGTCAAATCGAGCAGATTCTATCCGATATTTATAACAATAATATCAGACATAATATTGAAGAATGGTTAAGTTTGACAACAGAAGATCCTGCCAAATGCGAAACTGCATTACTTCGTTTTGTTGGTCATTGCATTGAAGATATGCTTCATACAGATTGTAAACAAACATATTCCGCTGAAGTGTATATATCCCCGTTGTTAAATGAAGAATTATCTCCGGGACTTATAATATCTGATAATAACGATAATAAATTTATAATAATAACTCCTGCATGCGATTTAGCAATACATAATGGAACCAGAAAAGCTGATACAATACAACTTTGCTGTATTGAAAATATTACAAAACATTTTCCTGGTACATCACAATCTGCAAAGAGTAAAAGACAAAATGCATTGTATAACAAAAATAACATGTTTCATTATCTGCCAAAATGTAAATTATTTGAAGGTGGTTTAATTAATTTTCAGGATTTAAAAACAGTTGAAATATCAGAATTTTTTGAAACCGGAAACTATAAATCTATCGCAAAAATTGCTTCACCATATTTGAAAAATATACTTGCAAGATTTTCTAATTATTATGCCCGACAGGGGCAACCGGATATTTCATTGGATATAGATGCAATAGAACAGGAACTGGTAAAACAATCAGAAGTTATTTAAATTAGTTTCTATTATTTTGATGCATTGAGTTACATCTTTTTTAATTTCATCATCCCAGAATCTTAGTATTGTCCAACCTTGAGATACTAAAGTTTCATTAACTTTTTTGTCCCGTTCTATATTTCCTCCGATTTTTTTAATCCAAAATTCGGAATTTGTTCCAATTCGTTTCATTTGATTTTCCCAATCATAACCATGCCAGAATTTGCTATCACAAAATATCGCTACTTTTTGTTTTTTGAAAACAATATCAGGTTTACCATATACATCTTTACAATTTTTTCTGTATCTGTAACCTTTTTGCCATAAAGCCTTCCTAAGGATTACCTCTATTTTTGTATCCTTATTCTTAATGGCTTTCATATTTTTGCGACGTTGTTCTTTTGTTAATACATCCATAAAATAATTATATAACTAATAATAAAATTTTGACAAACCGTCTGCTATATAAGACAATATTAAAGTAAAAGATACAGTTTCAGGATTTGCCGAGAAAGTTGGTATGTCCAGAACTCATCTTTACAGTATCTTTAAATCAGTAAAAGAACCTAAGTTCTCGACTATTGTTAAAATTTTTCAGGAATTAGGTTATGAACTGGAAGTCGCCTAAATTACAAATTATTTAACACATCAGAAAGATATTGCTTATAGTAATTTTTCAATTCAACAGTTTTTTTAATTTGGACTTTACCTCCCCATTTGAAAAGTTCATGACAAATTGCATATTTACCACCTGATATAAATTTCACTTGAACATTGCCGTTTTCAAGTTCTTTCATTTTCTGTGTCGGGTGAAAATGATAGTTCAATACATCTTCTGCAACCGATTTATCAAATTCAAGTGTGATATTTAAAGGTTCTTCCTGATAAATCGAAAATGAGTTTTGGCAATATTCTGACAACGAAAATTTTTCATCTTTCAAATAATATTCATCTAAAACTTCAAAATTAGAAATTTTATCTACTTTATATAATCGTAAATCGTGTACGTATTCATTAAATCCGACAAGATAGTGTTTGTCTGAAATAATCAAACCATAAGGATTTAAAGTAATTCTTCGATTTCCTTTGTCTGTCGGATACTCAAATTGAACTTTTTTATATGCAATCATTGCATGACGTAAATCTTCTATCGTTTTAGATTTAACTAACGGTCTTGAATATTGGCGGACAGCAAGCCCCTCTGATTCCATTAATGCTTCAATATCTGTTTGAATAGATTGGAATCGTCTTCGAGGAGTCAAAGCTTTAATCTTTTCAATTAATTCATTGATAACTTTTTTTCTGCTTTCATCGTTAGTAAGTTTGCTTAAAAACATTAAATTAGCTAATTCCATAGCATTAAAAGAAATTAGAAAATTCATTATACCTTTAACAAATCTCCAGCGTTTCTTTTTATCATTAGTTTTTACTTCCTCAATTTTTTCAGGAAAAAGGTCAAAAAGAAGAGCTTTCATACGTTCTGCCGACCTGCGTGAACATTCAAAATGATTCTGAATATCATCAATACATAATCCGCAATAACTGTTTTGAAACATCATTGCTAATTCTATTATTTCTTCTGCTTTGTTTAATCTTGACATTGTTTTGCCCTTAATGGTTCTAAGTATAAATAAATCAACTCTAAATCATGTATAGTTTTTTCAGCTAACTGTTCTAATGTCAAATTTGAAATGCCCAACTTTTTATATAAATACATTTCTTTCTCATAACTGTAGCCATTCCATTTACAAAAATCCTCCTGTCCAAAAAGCCAAGCATAGTTATCACTTAGATATTTAAAACCAGCAATTTTGTTTTCTTTATCCACTCGTCCATTCTTAGGGCTTGTTATACCACATTGAGCTTTATGTAACCCGGCATAATAGCGGTATTCATTTCCCCACAAGCTTACTCCAAGATAACATAAATCTTGTCGTTTGCTTTCATCTTTATCCCAAGCTCCGGGGAAATAAAATAAGATATCACTAAAAACTTTTAAATCCTGACCGCAATCAATACGAATATTATCAATAAATTCTGAATACTGAAATTTATCTAATACGGTTTGCGTAAGTTTTGTAATAAAAGCTCGTTCAAAAGTTTTTGTAAAGTTGATTTTTGATAACTCTTTTTGAATATCTTCATCTTTTATAACAGCCCATAAATCTTTAATTTTATCAGTTTCACTAAAAGTAATATTGTTGTTAAATTGATTCAATAGACCTAAAAAATCAATATAATTATTGATAAAATACCAATCATTATCTTTAAACACAGGTTTTGCACAATTGGAAAAAGCTTTTTTAATACGTTCATATAAAGTTTCATACGAAATATATTCTTCTAAAGTAAATAATGTTGAATTAAACAAAGGGTTAAAATAACTTATTAAAACAATTTTCTTTTTTTCTGTTTTGATTTTTTCATAATATTTTTCTAATTGCTCTTTATTTGGTACTGATTTGAATTTATTTTCGATAATAATGTATTCATCATCAATTTTTATAAGTAAATCAAAATTATATTTTTCTCTAAAAACCTCAATTTTACCTTTACCATCATATTTTGGATAAAAAACAGTTGTAAAAATATCCGGATATTTTCTCAACATCCAAGCCCAAATGTTTGAGTGAAATAATTCCTTTGATGTTAATGACATTGCAAACATAGCATTGTTTGATAAATCGTTTATAGTTTATAGAATTTCTTGTTTATTCATTAGTCTTATCCTTTTGATATTTATCTTTATAATAATATAAGACGACACAACTATGTCAAATTGTGTCGTATTTATTACTTTATATATTTGATTTATTCAATATCATTTTTTCGATTTCTGGTTGTATTTCATTTATAAAGCGATGTTTTTCTTCCATGCATACATCTGTAATAATTTGTTTTATAAAATTATAGTCTAATTTCATTAGTATTTCC
>CAXHNV010000005.1:0-123817 GCA_964017965.1 uncultured Gastranaerophilales bacterium
TTTCTTTTCGTCCTGTTACTAAGATGTTTCAGTTCACAGGCTTTCCTTCTGGCTGACTATTGATTCATCAGTCGATTTCAGAGTTTTAACTCTGAAGGGTTTCCCCATTCGGATTCCCGCGGATCAAGACTTTTTAGCAGTTCCCCGCGGCTTATCGCAGCTTTACACGTCCTTCGTCGGCTGTCAGTACCAAGGCATCCCCCATTAGCTCTTTGTAGCTTTACCTATTATATATTGTTCTCTTTTGATTCCAACATACTTTTAGTTATTCATTGATGATTACGTTTACTTTAGATATTATATTTGATAACAGTTTTATCATATACTTTATCTTTGTATACGCTTATAATCTTATGCAATTTTCAATGTACTATCCAGTGCAAGCACTGAAGACAAAATAGTCTGAAACTTAACTTATTAACTTCCAATCTCCACTTATTACATGATTCTATAATAATAAGCTTCATCGATTGACGACCTTGGGATGATCGGCTCTTCGTCCGATTATCTCCCTAGAAAGGAGGTGATCCAGCCACACCTTCCGGTACGGCTACCTTGTTACGACTTCACCCCAGTCACCAACCCTGCCTTAGGACGCTGCTTCCAAAAGGTTAGCTCACGTACTTCGGGCGTGGTCGACTTCCATGGTGTGACGGGCGGTGTGTACAAGACCCGGGAACGTATTCAACGCAGCGTGCTGATCTGCGTTTACTAGCGATTCCGACTTCATGCACTCGAGTTGCAGAGTGCAATCCGAACTGAGGCCAGGTTTTAGAGATTTGCTCGCCCTCGCGGGTTGGCTGCTCGCTGTCCTGACCATTGTAACACGTGTGTAGCCCAGAGCATAAGGGGCATGATGATTTGACGTCGTCCCCACCTTCCTCCGGTTTATCACCGGCAGTCTCGCTAGAGAGGTTACTGTAAGTATACCGACAGCACCAACTAACGACGAGGGTTGCGCTCGTTGCGGGACTTAACCCAACATCTCACGACACGAGCTGACGACAACCGTGCACCACCTGTCTTAACGTTCTCCGAAGAGCACTACCTACTTTCATAGGGATTCGTTAGATGTCAAGCCCTGGTAAGGTTCTTCGCGTTGCTTCGAATTAAACCACATGTTCCACCGCTTGTGCGGGTCCCCGTCAATTCCTTTGAGTTTCACACTTGCGTGCGTACTCCCCAGGCGGGATACTTATCGCGTTAGCTGCGGCACTGCAGGGGTCGATACCCGCAACACCTAGTATCCATCGTTTACGGCCAGGACTACTGGGGTATCTAATCCCATTTGCTACCCTGGCTTTCGTTCCTCAGCGTCAATTACGGCCCAGTAAAGCGCTTACGCCACCGATGTTCCTCCTGATATCTAAGCATTTCACCGCTACACCAGGAATTCCCTTTACCTCTACCGCATTCTAGTTTGCCAGTATCCAGTGCCGAACAGAAGTTGAGCTTCTGCATTTAACACCAGACTTAACATACCGCCTACGAACTCTTTACGCCCAATGATTCCGGACAACGCTTGCACCCTCCGTATTACCGCGGCTGCTGGCACGGAGTTAGCCGGTGCTTCCTCTGTGGGTACCGTCAAGTTTCGTCCCCACTGACAGATCTTTACACCCCGAAGGGCGTCTCGTTCACGCGGCGTTGCTGCGTCAGGCTTTCGCCCATTGCGCAAAATTCCCTACTGCTGCCTCCCGTAGGAGTATGGGCCGTGTCTCAGTCCCATTGTGGCTGATCATCCTCTCAAACCAGCTACTGATCGTCGCCTTGGTAGTCCATTACACCACCAACTAGCTAATCAGATGCAGGCTCATCCTAGAGCACCGGAGTTTTCAAGAATACCATTTCAGGTACGCTCATATGGGGTATTAGCAATCGTTTCCAACTGTTGTCCCCCTCTCTAGGGCAGATTTCCTACATTTTACTCACCCGTCCGCCACTTTCCTCTTTAGCAAGCTAAAGATTCTCGTTCGACTTGCATGTATGAAGCATGCCGCCAGCGTTCGTCCTGAGCCAGGATCAAACTCTCCATTGTCAGAAAGTTTATGTCCAAATACATCAAGGGCTAACTTAATGTATTGCTCGACTTCGTTTTGTCCTCTGTCTGTATATCGCTACACAGACTTCGTTGTTTGCGTTGTCTGTCATTTTCTTTGAAATCAACAAGTATTGTTTAGTCGTTTTCAGCTATTCTATTTTCAATGTTCGAGATATCTTGTTTTCACTGCAACTTAAAAATTATATCTCTTAATCCGCTAGTGTAATTGCCATTTAAATAATATAAAATATATTTCGGCTAAATTGCCTTTTGCTGAAGTCAACCTCCAACTCCCAGGCACAATATATATAGTACTCCATAAATTTTTAAAATCAAGCATATTTTTTAAAATTTTTTGAAAATTTTCAACCTTTTTCTTTCTTCTTACTATTACTGACTTATAACCGTTCACAAAACTTAAAAATTTCTGTAACAATTACTCTCTGACGTGTTATAAACATGTAAAATCATGGAATTACATGTATAGAGTATGTTCTACCCTTTTTAAAAAATTTAACAAAACGATTTATCATAAAAAACTTAACATAATGAAACGTATATATAAATATGCTATAATCTAATTGGAGATATGATAAATTAATGAACGACCTACAATTTCAGAATGACATCGATTGTCTACTTGCAATACTTCCACCTAAAATAAGGAATGAAGTAACCTCATCGCAGATGAGTGACGTTATTGAAATAGTCCTCGACATAGGACGAAGACCGGAAATAAGACATTCCGACGGCAAAATTGATAAGCTCAATACAGGTGATATCACCTATAAAGACTTAGAAGAGATTATTTCAAAAATACCTGAATTTACAACAGATAACAGATCCGGAATGCCCGGAACTTTACACAGAATCAGTGCCATAAGAAACAGGCAAGGAAAAATTGTAGGCTTAACGTGTAGAATAGGTCGTGTCGTTACAGGAACAATCGCTTGTATTAAAGATTTCTGCACAATAGGTAAAAGTATCCTATTTTTAGGCAGACCGGGCGTAGGTAAAACAACTAAACTTCGTGAAATATCACGACTTGTTGCTGATGAACTCGGCAAAAGAGTTGTTGTAGTTGATACATCTAACGAAATCGCCGGTGACGGTGACATACCTCATCCTGCGATTGGTTCTGCGCGTAGAATGCAAGTACGACAACCGGAGTTTCAAAAAGACATCATGATAGAAGCTGTTGAAAACCACACACCTGAAGTCATTGTTGTTGACGAAATCGGAACAGAAGCTGAAGCTCAAGCTGCAAGAACAATTGCTGAACGTGGGGTTATGTTAATCGCAACAGCGCACGGTAACACATTAGAAAACCTTATCAAAAATCCAACACTGTCTGATTTAGTTGGTGGAATTCAATCAGTTACACTCGGAGACGATGAAGCAAAAAGGCGTTCTTCTCAAAAAACGGTCCTGGAGCGTGAAAAGCAGCCTACTTTTGACATTGTTATAGAAATTATTGACAGAAATACTCTTGCTGTTTATAAAAACACATCAGAAGCTGTCGATTATATCCTCAGAGGGTGGCCAATCAGACCGGAAATCAGAAAGGTTCAACCTGAAAAAGAAGAAACAAAAGAAAAAGAAACAACTTCTATTACAGAACATATTTCTAATATTGAAAAGAAAATTGCAGAGAAACCTGATGATACATTAAAGTTCTCTTTCTCACGTCAAGAATATGTTGAAAGTGTTAAACCTATAAAGAAAATCTATCTTTATGCAGTGTCAAGAAGTATTGTTGATAAAGCAATCGAACGACTTGACTTAAATGCAGAAATCACAAGAAACATTGATGATGCAGATATTGTAATAGCTCACAAAAACTTTGCAAAAGGCGGAGCCAGAGTACTATCCACTGCAAATGACTATAGATTACAGGTATTCTTCATCAAAACAAACTCAATGGCGCAAATACAAAAAGTACTCAAAGACGCACTTTGTGTTGAAAACCTGCCGGAAGGTATCCACGGTTACTGTGATGATACTGAAAAAGCGCTTGATGAAGCTAAGCAAGCAATTGATAAAATTCTTGCAGGTAAAGCCCGTAAAATAGAACTTTCTCCGCAAAATCAACAAATACGTAAACTTCAGCACGCACTTGTTGAACAACACAACCTTGAAAGTACATCAATAGGTGAAGGCAAAGACAGGCACTTAAGAATTACAAACAAATAAAATAAAAAAAGAGGATTTGAAATTCAAATCCTCTTTTTTCTTATGCATTGAACGTTTTATATGATCTTTCAACGCTCTTACTTACAATCTGTTTTACTGAATCATACTCTGTTTTCAAAGCATTATGCTCAGAATCTATTTGAGATAATGTTAAATCCAATTTTTGATCTTTAATATCAAGTTCTTTAACTCTGTGTTCATAAGCCATTCTTGCTTCATAAATCAATTCTTCACTGTATGTTTCTGTGATATCTTGATCTTCTGCAACGCCGGTTTGAGCAAAGATATTAACCTTGTCGCCTTCAAATGCGTCTTTTTTACTTTGCATTTTGTACAAGAAGACTTCGGCATTATTTATACCGTTCATCAACCAATCTCTATCAGCAAGTTTGTCATTATAGATGAAATCGATACCTCTACCGTCAACAAAATCGCCTTGATCGTTTTTATAACCGACAATTTGATAATAAATTGATTTCCAGTAATCATAATTACCGTCTTTTTTCATTTCAGAAATTCTTGCTTCTGTAGTGTCTAAATCAAATCTACCTGAGTACAAATAAGTATTTGCAACTGCATCCAAGAATGTATCCAAATTTTCCAAAGGGAAGTTTTCTGTACCAGCAATCTTTTGATTAAGAACATTATACAATTTTTCAGGTAAGATTATCTGTCCTTTAGCATTTGTAATAGCATACATTGATTGAACAATGCCTTCAGACTGATTAACAAGATTCTTATATGAAACATCTCTAAACTCTTGACCGTTAGCAGTAACGACACTCATCTGAAGTTTAGATGCATCCATTGATTCAAGATACATTTCGTAAGCTTCATTGTGATCATCAGCTAAATCTAATTTAGTATAATGAATAGCTTGAGCTTGAAATTCTAAATCGTGCATTCTTGACGTTAGTGATAACAAACGCACTTGTGACGCTGACATACCCATTGTCGTTTACTCCTATTAGTTCCTTTTCCATGCATGACGGCACTTTCAGCCAAAACTTTAGGATTTTTAAAGAATAGTTTACAAAAGTTAACAAACTCAAAATAAAAAGGCAATTAATTTAAAAATATATACTTTATATATATGTAAATAAGATTTATAAATTATAGAGAGCGATATAAATGAACGAATTTTTCAAATTATTATCATCGCCGCTAAGAGAAGTTAGCGACGACGCAATTTCTAATTGCGCAAATAACCTAAAGAAACTACAAAGTATGAAAGTTTCTTACCCACCACTAGAGAACAATGTTGAACATTGTATCAACTTAAAAGCATAAAAGACCTTGAATGATTCAAGGTCTTTTTTAAATAATTTAAATAAGGTTAAAGAACTACCAGCTTGCTTTAGTAACGCCAGGTAACAAACCTTGGTGAGCCATTTTTCTCAAGCAAATTCTGCAAAGACCAAAGTCTCTGTGGAATCCGTGAGGACGTCCGCAAATACTACATCTGTTGTGAAGTCTTACTTTTGGATATTTACCTTTTGCCGCCAATTCACGTCTGGTTTCTTCCTTATTTATCATCGCTTTCTTAGCCACGATTTTCTCCTTTTGTTTCTACTTAGTTATATTTTACTCCATAAGAATTTGAAATCAAATTCCTATTTGTTCATACCTTTAAAAGGCATTCCCATCAAATGAAGTAATTCTCTTGCTTCATCATCAGTTTTTGCAGTTGTAATGATAGAAACATTCATACCCTTAACTAGATCAATTTCATTGTATGAAATTTCAGGGAATAATGATTGTTCTTTCAAACCTAATGTATAGTTACCACGACCGTCGAAACTCTTAGGGCTGATACCTCTAAAGTCACGAATACGAGGAAGAACTACACAGATTAACTTTTGTAAGAAATCGTACATTCTTTCACCACGTAATGTAACCATAGCTCCAACCGGCATACCTTCTCTTAATTTGAAAGATGCAATTGATTTTTTAGCCTTAGTAACTACAGATTTTTGACCTGCAATTTTTGTTAATTGAGCTTCAATTACTTCTGCAATTTTTGAGTTGTGAGATGCTTCACCAACACCCATGTTCAAAACGATCTTATGAACTTGAGGAATCATCATGTCATTTTCATAACCGAATTTTTCCTTCATAGCCGGTTTAACATCTTCAAGATATCTTTCTTTTAAATTTTTTGTCTTTGCCATTTTTCTTTTCCTTTTCCTAAGATGATATTAATATCGTTTCGCTTACGCTAACATATTAAACATCTAATTTTTCGCCGCATTTTTTACAAACACGAACTTTTTTACCGTCTTTCACTTCGTGACCAACTTTTGTTGGTTTTTCGCAACTTGGGCAAACAACCATAACGTTAGAGCTATCCAAAGGTGCTTCAATCTTATTCAAACCACCTTGAATACCTAACATAGGATTAGGTTTTTGTGCCTTTGTTACCATATTCAATCCTTCAACAAGTACTTTGCCTTCAGAAGGAATAGCTTTTTTTACGTTTCCTGTTTTTCCTTTATCTTTACCAGCCGTAACGATAACTCTATCGCCTGTTTTTACGTGTAAAGATTTCTTTTTATTATCTGTCATTTCTTTCTCCAATTTTATCTTGGTTACGTCTTGCTCGTTCGCGTTTAACGGGTCTGCGCTTTTTGCTATCGTGATTATATCACAATCGCAAAAGAGCTTCGCCCTCAGCTCACTCGCGCTAGATTACTTCCGGTGCAAGAGAAACAATCTTCATAAAGTTGTTATCTCTCAACTCACGGGCAACTGGTCCGAAAACACGTGTTCCACGTGGGTTACCATCCTTGTTTATAACAACAGCTGCATTGTCATCAAATCTGATTACTGAACCGTCTGCACGAGAAATGTCGTGTTTTGTTCTAACAATAACGGCTCTTACAACTTCTGATTTTTTTACAGCCATATTTGGAGTAGCATCTTTTACTGTTGCTATTACAACATCACCTACTGATGCAAACTTCTTGTTTGAGCTACCCATTACACGAATAACCAACAATTCTTTTGCACCTGTATTATCTGCTACTGTTAATCTGGTTTCTTGTTGTATCATCTTTCTATTTTCCTTTTACTATTTTGCTTTTTCAACAACTTCAAGCACTGACCAACGTTTACCGCCTGATAAAGGTTTTGATTCTACAATTCTTACTGTATCTCCGATACCGCATTCATTGTTTTCATCGTGTGCTTTATAGTTTTTATTTGATTCGATAATCTTCTTGTATTTTGGATGTGGATCGTAAGACGCAACTTTTACAACTACTGTCTTATCCATCTTATCACTTACTACAATTCCTTGTCTTTCTTTCTTAGGCATTTTCTACCTCTTTTTCTGTTATTACTGTCTTAACTTGAGCTATTGTTCTCTTTGTGTTTGAGATTGAAGCTGTATTTTCCAATTTGTTTGTAGATTTTTGTAATCTTAAATTGAATAATTCTTTCTTCAAGTCAACTACAAGAGACTTTAACTCATCAACTGATTTTTCACGAATATCTTGTAATTTCATTGTTTTATCTTCCTTATTGTTGTGGTTCTTTCTCAACTACTTTTACTTTGATAGGTAATTTTTGTGCTGCTAATTCTAACGCTCTAACAGCAGTGTTTCTATCAAAATAATCTAATTCAAAAAGAATTCTGTTTGGTTTTACTACCGCTACCCAGTATTCTACGTTACCTTTACCAGAACCCATACGAGTTTCTGCAGGTTTTGCCGTAATTGGTTTATCTGGGAATATTTTAATCCAAACGTTTCCGCCACGTTTGATTTCACGAGTCATCGCACGTCTTGCTGCCTCGATTTGACGGCTTGTAATCCAGCCTGGTTCAAGCGCTCTTAGTGCGTAACGACCAAATTCGAATTCTGTACCTCTTGTTTCAGTACCTTTCATTCTTCCTTTCATCATTTTGCGGAATTTTGTCTTTTTAGGCATTAACATTTTTATTGTTCTCCTGTCATTATTTACTGCTTACTTCTGCAGATTTTCCGCGTCTTGAACGCTTGTTGAATTTGTCTGCTGAATCTTTTGTACCTTTTGTCTTGATGTTTTGGTCAGCTTTTTCACCAGGCATTAAATCGCCTTTGAAGATCCATACCTTAACACCAATTTTACCCATTATAGTATCTGCTTCAGTGAAACCATAATCAACATCTGCTCTTAATGTTTGAAGAGGAATTCTTCCTTCTTTTGCCCATTCAGAACGTGCGATTTCAGCTCCGCCTAAACGACCTGATACCATAACTTTAATACCTTGAGCACCAGCTCTCATTGTTCTTTGCATTGCTTGTTTCATTGCTCTTCTGAATGCAATACGTTTTTCCAATTGTTGAGCGATTGCTTCGGCTACTAATTGTGCATCTGTATCTATTCTTGCAACTTCTACTACATTGATTAGAATTTGTCTTCCTAGATATGCAGATACTTCTTTTTTCAAGTCTTCAATACCTTGACCACCACGTCCTACAACGATACCAGGTTTTGCTGTAACTACTGTTATTGTTGTGCTTTGTGATTTTCTGTCAATCAAGATTCTTGATACGCCTGCTGCGTATAGTTTCTTCTTGATATATTTTCTGATTTTTGCATCTTCTGCTACGAAACCGGCATAGTCTTTCACTTTTGCATACCATGTGCTTAACCATGGTTTAATTATTCCTACTCTAAATCCGGTTGGATGTGTTTTTTGTCCCATTTTATAATTTCCCTATTTTGCTGTATCACTAACTACGATTGTAAGGTGAGAAGTTCTCTTAAGACGTCTATAGATACGTCCTTGAGCTCTTGGCTTACCTCTTTTGTATGTTGCACTTTCGTCTGCATAGATTTCAGAAATCTTTAATGCATCTTCGCCAACACCATATTTTTCTTTTGCATTAGCAATTGCAGCTAACAAGTTCTTTTCAACAACTTTCGCTGCAAAATAAGGCATAAAACGCAACATAGTTTTAGCGTCTTTAACTGCTTTTCCTCTAACTTCGTTGATTACTCGGCGAAGTTTTCTTGCAGTCATTTTTATATCTGTTTGTCTTGCTTTTGCTTCCATTTTATTTTTCCTTTTAGCTTTTCACTACTGTCTTGCTCGTTCGCATTTAACGGGTCTTCGGCGTTGCCTCCGCCCTCAGCTCACTCGCGCTATTTTCTCTTAGCTATGTCAGAACCAGCGTGGCCTCTGTATAATCTTGTAGGTGCAAACTCACCTAATTTGTGACCAATCATTTGTTCAGTTACGTATACAGGAACGTGAGTTTTCCCGTTGTGAACAGCGATTGTGTGTCCTAACATATCCGGAATTATCATTGATGCCCTAGACCAAGTCTTTACAACTTTCTTTTCTGAATTTGCATTCATCTTGTCTATTTTCTTTTGTAGAGCTTCTTCTACATAAGGGCCCTTTTTTAATGAACGTGCCATTATTTCTCCTTTATAAATTTTTATCTATTCTTATTTTTTCTTACGTGATCTAACAATAAATTTATTAGATGCTTTGTTTTTCTTACGAGTTTTGTAACCAAGAGCCGGTTTACCCCAAGGAGTCTTAGGATGTCCACCAGGACCTGTTTTACCTTCACCACCACCGTGTGGGTGATCGCAAGGGTTCATCGTTACACCACGTACTGTAGGTCTGATACCCATGTATCTTTTTCTACCGGCTTTACCAATCTTCAAGTTCTTGAATTCAGCATTACCTAATGTACCGATAGTTGCCATACATTCTTTTCTAACCATTCTCATTTCGCCTGAAGGCAATTTGATAGTTACGTAGTTTCCTTCTTTTGCCATAACTTGAGCTGCGTTACCTGCTGAACGTACCATTTTGCCGCCTCTGCCAGGTTCTAATTCAATGTTATGAACAATTGTACCTAAAGGTATCAATTCAAGTGGCATTGCGTTACCTGTTTGTACAGGTGCTTCCGGACCACTTACTATTACATCACCAACATTCAATCCTTCTGGTGTTAAGATATATCTCTTTTCACCGTCTGCATAGAATACTAATGAAATTCTTACGTTTCTGTTTGGATCGTACTCAACAGATTTTACTGTTCCCGGTACGCCAAATTTTTCTCTTTTAAAATCAATTACACGGTATGCTCTTTTTACACCGCCACCTTTGTGACGACAAGTGATTCTACCTGTATTATTTCTACCTGCTGTTTTCTTTATAGGTTTTAGTAATGATTTTTCAGGAGTCATTGTAGTGATTTCTTGATAATCACTCTTTATCATGCCTCTTTGTCCCGGAGACGTCGGATTAATTTTACGAGTTGCCATTTTATTTTTCTCCTATAATTTTCATTTTGGCTTTTCTTACTTGTTATAAATCATGTGATTTATATAATTTGCTAGTCATCTTGCTCGCTCGCGTTTAACGGGTCTGCGCTTTTTGCTATCGTGACTATGTCACTTTCGCAAAAGAGCTCCGCCCTCAGCTCGCTCGCGCTAAGCACCAACTAATTCTTCGATTGGATCACCTTCGATAGTTACGATAGCTTTTCTGCTAGCGTCTGTTCTACCATATTTGTAACCCATTCTCTTTGAATGAGATGGCATATAAATTGTTCTTACTTTCTTAACCTTTCTTCCCGGAAAAGCTAGTTCTACTGCTTGTGCAATTTCTACTTTTGTTGCATCTTCTTTTACTTCAAAAGTATATTGACCTAATGTAGTAGCTATCATAGATTTTTCAGTGATGATAGGTCTTTTGATAATATCGTATAATCTTTCTTTATTACTCATTATTGCAACCTTTCTGTAATATCATTTATTGCTGCTTCTGTAATGATTACATAATCAGCTTCCAATAAATCTTTTACGTTTAAGTTAGTAGGTAAAATCATTTTCAATGTAGGGATGTTTCTACCTGCTAAGTTGATGTATTTGTTTTCAGGAGCGTTTGTATCAGCAATCAATAAAACCTTACCTGAAACTTCTAATGATTTTAAAGCAGATACAACCAATTTTGTTTTTGGTTCTGTAATCGCAGAAAAATCTTTAACTACTACTAATTGAGCTTCTCTAGCTGAAAGAGCTGATCTCAAAGCTAATTTTCTAGCTTTTTGAGGCATAGCTAATTCATAGCTTCTAGGTTTTGGTCCAAAGATTACACCACCACCAGCGAACAATGGAGATCTTGTTGAACCTGCTCTTGCTCTACCGGTACCTTTTTGTTTCCATGGTTTTCTTCCACCACCAGAAACTTCTGCTCTTGTTTTACAACAAGCATTGCCTTGACGTGCATTGTTTAATTGTCTTCTTAATGCTTGGTGCATTACGTGAATATTAGGTTCGATACCAAAAACTTCTTTGCTTAAGTTAATTTCACCTAACTTTTCACCATTTGTGCTTAATATTTGTTTTGACATTTTTCTATTTCCTTTTGCTTACCGTCTACCCCTTTCTCTTAAAGAGTTTTATATGGCAGAAGCGGGTTAATTATTACTTTTCCGCCTGTGCAATCGAAGATTGCTTCGTTCACTGCACTATCGTTCCGTTCACAACGGCGGCATCGTTATGTTGCCCTGCTTGTCTTGCCCTCCGGCAAGCCAACACCGGCAACACCGGCTTCGCATACTAGTTCCATTTAGTTCTGCTTGGAGTGATTGTTACCAATCTGCCTTCACAACCAGGAACTGAACCCTTGATTAATACTAAACTGTTTTCAGCATCAACCTTAACTAATTTCAATTTAGTGATAGTAACTCTTTCGTTACCCATGTTACCAGCCATTCTTTTACCTTTGATAACACGGCTAGGAGTTGTACCTGCACCGATTGAACCAGGTTCTCTGTGGTTCTTAGAACCGTGACCCATAGGTCCTCTTCCAAAGTTCCATCTTTTTACTGTACCTTGGAATCCTTTACCAATTGAGTGTCCAACTACATCAACTTTTTGAACGCCATCTAATACTGACAACTCAACTTGTTGACCTACTGTATATTCAGCAGGGTTTTCTACTCTGAACTCTTGCAAATGTCTGTAATTTTCAAGATTGTTTTTCTTGAAGTGACCAATTTGTGCCTTTGTCAAGTGTTTTTCTTTTGCAGAAACTGTACCAACCTGAATAGCGTTGTAACCATCTGTTTCTACAGTCTTAACTTGAGTAACTACAATCGGATCAACCTTAATTACTGTAACCGGAACTGCCAAACCTTGTTCATCAAAGATTTGAGTCATTCCTAATTTCTTTCCTATTACACCTAGTGTCATTTTCTTACCTTTCCGACATGCAACGTCAACCGGCAATATGCCAACTTTCATCTGTCATGTCTACTTCTTGCGAGCGCTACCAATACCTTTAGGGATTTTAACCCTCCGTCCTACTTAGACGTCGTAGTTCACATTATCTGCATAATGCTATAAAGTTTTCAAAAAACTGAGTTTAATGTTCGGCTATCAAAATTAAAATTATAATTTAACTTCAATATCTACACCAGCAGGTAAATCTAATCTGCTTAGTTCTTCAGTAGTTTGTTGTGTAGGTTCATATATGTCGATGATTCTCTTGTGAGTTCTTAATTCAAAGTGCTCACGAGATTTTTTATCAACGTGTGGTGAACGTAATACACAATAAATACGTCTTTTTGTAGGTAAAGGAATTGGTCCGGCTACTTTTGCGTCTGTTCTTTTTGCAGTTTCAACAATTTTTTCAGCAGATAAATCTACTAATCTGTTTTCATATGCTTTTAAACAAACTCTGATTCTTTGTCTTTTTGCTGTTTGTGCCATTTTTTATTCCTTTTTACTGTTTTTACTTCCGACAGGCTATCCTGTCGACCATAGCCAACCTGCTATTTATATAAATTTCGGCAAACTATAGCATTGTAATAGTAAAATAAACATATTTTATAGTCAACAACCAGATTATAAAAAACTTTTTAAACGTAATATTTCTTAATAGTTCACAAATCACTAAATTTGTTATACAATTAAGTACATAAAAAAGAGCGAAGGAGCTTTTATGTCAAAAGAAGATAAAGTTGTTAGTTTAGGCAAAAAACGTTCTGAACACGAAAACAACAACGAAGAAACTACTCAGAGTGAAGAACTTGTATATTGCAGTTTCTGCGGGCGTCCTAATAATCAGGTCGTAAAAATGGTTAAAGGTCCGGGTGTTAATATTTGTTCTGAATGCACCATGATTGCAGTACAATATTTAATCCTTAACGACCAGATGCCATCTGCTGAAGCACAAGCTATTCTTGACGCATTCTGGGGTAAATGTAAATAACAGATATAATATTAACAAAGGAAGATTATGAATAAAATTCAGATTAGAGCTGAGATATTAACACTGATTACGAAATTGCAAACAACTACATCTGTTTCAGATGATATGTTTAAACTTTTAGATGAAGAACCTGATAAACAAGCAATTATGGACGTGCTCCTAAAAGAGCTCTCAAGAGCTAAAGAACAAAAAGCATTTGTAATTTGCTACATACTTACAAGACTATTCGAAAAAGATTTCTTAGTAGATAACCTAAGAGAGTTTATAAGAGACCGCAAAATCAGCGATTATGCAAAAATGATTGCATTCAATATCTTAAAAGATTTAGGCAGCGAAATTCAATATGATGAAGTGAGCGGTTATTTCACTGAATTCGACCAAATCGTCGAAGAAGAAACCAAAGAAATGCTCAATTCTGCACTTATGAATCCGGAAGCTCAAATCGATTTCATAGACTTCTTATCTGCTCTAAATCCTGACGATCAACTAATGTTAGTAAGAGCGCTTAACGACGATTATACCCAAGACGCTCTGGCTAATATCCTAATCCCTGTATTCTTATACAACCCGAAAACAGATTTAGCGAAAGAAGTTATCAAACTCTTAGGAGAATCTCGCTCAGAGTTAGCGTTCCACGCTCTTGAAGAAGCAAAAGAATTTGTCGGTGAAGACATCGTTCCGCTTTTAAACAAAAGTATATCAACACTTAAACTATCAGGCATTCGTGTAGATAATGCCGAAGAGTTCTACAAAAGCGTATTAACAGCGTCAAAACCATATAAATCGTTCATCAGCTATCCTGACGGACACGGTAATCAGGCTGTCGTATTCACAAGAAAAAGACCTGATTCAACAATTCAGTTTATGGCTCTTGTAATCAACGACCAGTACGGTATTCTTGACTGCTTCGGATTCCACGAAATTACAGAAAACGATTTAAGCAAAATCTTGCAAAAATTCTATGGGGCAAACGGCGGGCTTGAAGTTGAACACGAAATTGTCAAATATTTGATAGACCGTTCTGAAAAGCTTGCACGATACAACAAGGATGAACTTCCTTATGAATACGTTTGTTGGAAGAATATTATGTTGGATATTGTTCCTAAAAAACCGGAATGTAAGCTTGAAGCAAAAGAATTGAGTTCTCAGGAAATTGATGAATTATGCCTTAATGATATCGTACAAACTTGGTTCTATGATGAAATCACATCAGAACCGTTCTTTGAAATAATCAGCGATTTGAATAACCTATACAAAGACGATAAGTATGATACTGATTTAGACAAATTCATCGCTGATAACTATAATAAAATCTATACTCCGGAAGAGATAGAAAACTGGAAAAATAGGTTTTATCTTTGTGCATATCTTAAACAATCAGAAAACGAAACTGATTTAGCACAAAAATTCTACTCATTGAAAGATAATTACTCATTCTTAACCAACATCTTAAGAAAGAGCATTTATGAATATTATATCAACAAACGCTGGCAGCTTAAGAATGCGGGTAACACAACCAATATTTTCAAAAAGAATGAAACACCGAGTTCAGAACTTGAACATTTACAGCTTGATATGATTATTTCAACAATCGAAAACAAATGGGTATCGCAAGATGCATAAGATAATGTGTCTTGATGTTGGAACAAAACGTATTGGAGTAGCTCTAAGCGACTATTTACACGTGATAGCAAACGGTGAATGCTGTATTAATAGAACTCCTGAAAAACAGGCTGTAGAACAAATCAAAACTCTTGCAAAACAAAATAACGTCGAAACCATTGTAATAGGCGTCCCTATAAACATGGACGGTACACATGGGTTTCAAGCTGAAGATTGTAAAAGTTTTGCTGGTAATTTTTCTGAATTTGATATAAAATTTGAAGACGAACGTTTGACATCCGATTTGGCAGAAGAAAACCTTCGGGAAAAAAAGGTAGACTTTAGAAAGAACAAAGGCTTAGTCGATATTGAAAGCGCTCGAATAATCTTAGAACAATATATGAATAAATTATAGAAAGTGAGAAAAAATGGCAGACATCGAAGAAAAGGATAATCTTGTTGAAACAGTTGATGAAGACGGTAACGTAATCAATTTCAGATTATTCGACATTATAGAATTTGAAAACAGAGAATATGCTCTTTTACTTCCTGCAGAAGCAGAAGGTGAAGATGATGACGAAATAGTTATCATGAGATTAGTAAAAGAAGACGAAGAATACTCATTTGAGACAATCGATGATGATGAAGAATTCGACAAAGTTTCAGCATATTTAGAAGAATTAGGAGAGGAAGAATAATTGTTTGAACGCTTTACGGAACTAGCTATAAACACTGTTTATGAGGCACAGGATTGTGCTATACAATCCGGTTGTTCAGAGGTTTATATTGAGCATTTGCTTGTGGCAATTGTTAAAAATGCTAAAGGTATTTCACTAAGAATGTTTAGAAACTCTGATATAACAGCAGAAAAGATTCAGGAAGATATCAAAGCATATACTTCTCCTACCTCTAAAAACTATGTTGTAGTGACATTCAACAAAGGATTCAAGGAACTATTAAAACATTCTCTTGACCTTGCTACAAAAAGCGGGAATTCAAACATATTATTTGAACACCTTTTCTTATCATTGCTCGCAGAAAAGAGCGGACATATACAAGAAATTCTTGAAAAGTATGACTTCAATATTCTGCAGGCAAAAGATATCTTGAACAAACTGGTTCAAAAGAAGATTAAAAAACTGACTCACCCTGAGGAAGTTGATTCAAGTGAAGTCAGAAAGATTGATGAAATCTATAAAAACTTTGAAAAATCACCTATTTTTGAAAAAGCTATCTCAAAATTATCAGCTTCTGAGTATGAGATTTTGGGAACAGAGCAGATAGTATCATCAATCCTTGAAAACTCTGACTCAAACCTTGCTCAGACGCTTGCAAAGTTTGGGATAACACATCAAAGTTTTGAAGAAAAGCTTGCAAATCTCAATTCAAGAGACGCTGAGTATTCCGGCAGAAAAATTGTCTTTACACCAAACGCTTTCTGGGTAATGAATAATGCCTTACAGGTAGCTAAAGAACTCGGTTCTTCTACTGTTTTACCTGAACATATTATTTTAGGGATTTTGAACTCTAAAAAAGGTATTGCACACGAAATCTTTAAAGAAAGCGACGTAGACTTTGAAGAGTTAACGGAACAGATTATCAAACCAATCGAAAAACAAATGCCTGAAACGCTTGTAATTCTAAAACTTGCAAAAGAAGAAGCAAGAAGAATCGGCAGAAATGTTGTCGGAACTGAAATGTTCTTGTTAGGTATACTTGCAGAAGGTTCTGCTGTGGGAGCTAAGGTCTTAAATAACCTTGAAATATCTCTAAGAGATGCAAGAAAAATTGTTGAACAACAGCTCGGGTTTGGAAACGAATATTTTGATAACGAGATTGTATTCACACAAAGAGCAAAGAACGTACTTGAAAAAGCCTGGAAGCTTGCTCAAGAAGCCAAACGAGAACGTATCAATTCAGAAGATTTGTTACTTGCAATAACTACCGAACAAAACTCATTAGCGATGAAGGTTTTGGAACAGCTCGGAGTTGATGCGGTAGAGATTAAATATGGTATTTTAAAAGAGATAGAAAAATCTTGATTGAATCACAACTTCTAAACTTTATTAAATCATACAAACTTCAAAACAAAACCGTTATAGTAGGGTTTTCAGGCGGATACGATTCTATGTGCCTGCTTTATTCGTTGAATAAAATTAAGAACGAATGCGGATTAACTTTAGTTGGTGCACATTATAATCATAATTGGCGCGGTGAAACTGCAAAACAAGAACAGGTTCGCTGCGAAGAGTTTTGTAGAAACTTGGGTATAGATTTTTACACAGAAACTGCCCCTGAGGATACAAAGAAAAACGAAACCGTTGCAAGAGAACAAAGGTACGAATTTTTTGAACGAGCACAGATTAAATACAATACTGATGTGGTTTTCACAGCCCACAATTTTAATGATAACGCAGAAACTTTAATCTATAGAATTGCAAAAGGCACAGGGCTTACAGGACTAAAAGGGATTCAAAAAAAACGCGATAATTACTATAGACCGTTACTTGATATCTCAAGAAACGAAATAGAAACTTATTGTCGTGAACATAATTTAAACCCGAATACAGATGATTCAAACAACGACATCGTACACAAAAGAAATCTTATCAGACACGAAATCTTGCCATTATTAGAAAAGATAAATCCCAATGTCATAGCCGCAATCAATAATCTTTCTAGGGTTGCTGAATGTGAATTGGATGTCTTAGACGAGTACTTAGATTCTGTGAAAAAAGATAAGATTATAACTGAAGAGTTTGCTAAACTTTCAAAAAATCTGCAGCAAAAAATAGTTTATGACTATATCTACAATTCAGAAATAGACTACGATTACAGGTTAATAGAAAACGCGACAAATTTCTTAATCAAATCAATAAATAACAATAAAATCGCGAAATTTTCACTGGATAAAAACCATTACTTATACATAGACAGCAAAACTATTGAGATAATAAAAACATCTAAGAAAAACCTTGAGGTTATAACTATAACAGGTGCAGGTGAATACGATTATAACGGCAAAGTTATCGAAATAAGAGAATGTGAAGCGCCTGCTCAAGTCACTGATGAATCAAACGTTTACGTAGATTTATCAGCTTATAAAACTTTGTATTTAAGAACCCGAAAAGATGGCGATATTATTCAGCCACTTGGAACACAGGGTACAATGAAGTTAAAAAAATATCTTATGTCAAAGAAAATTGCACAGCATAAGCGAGATGAACTTATCTTATTATGCGATGAAAACGAAGTGTTATGGGTTGCAGGAATAGGATTAAGCGAGAAAATAAAAACAACAAAAACCTCGACCCACAAATTACAAATAAGGGAGCAACAATGAAACAAATCACTCAAGAAGATATTAAAGTATTATTTACAGAACAGCAAATCCAAACAAGGATAAAAGAATTGGCTCAAGAGATTAACAAAGAGTACGCAGGCGAAGAACTATATGTAATCTGCGTTCTTAAAGGCTCTGTAATGTTTATGGTTGATTTAGTTAAGCATATAACCGTACCAGTCAGAATGGAGTTTATCCGACTTTCGAGTTATGGGGCTAATTATACATCATCAGGCGAGATTCACGCAGTTGATTTATCGCTGCCTGATTTAAACGGTAAAAATGTTGTTGTCGTGGAAGATATTATTGATACAGGTCATACTGCACAGTTTTTAACTAATTACCTTACTCATCATTTCAATCTTAAATCTTACAAGTTTGTATCTTTATTGGATAAGAAATGCAGACGAGAGGTTGATGTTCAAGCTGATATGTATGGTTTTGAGATAGATGATAAGTTTTTGGTCGGATACGGATTAGATTACGATGGATTTTACAGAAATATCACTTACGTAGGATATGTAGAAGTATAAGAAAAGCGCCTCAGTTACCTGAGGCGCTTTTTATATTTGATGTTTCGACTTTATACCATTGAGTAATATTGGTCTTCGATTTGTTGCCTTTGAGCTTTTGGCAGGCTGTCAAAGTATGCTTTTTCTTGAGGTGACAGACTACCGTAGAAGTCCGGAGCGAAGGATTGTTTTGTCAAGTATGTATGGATACCGATATTTTCCGGATTTGTAGCTGCTGCCTTGGTATTTGCCCATACTTCAGCTCTGTTTGAGCCTAATTTATCTTTGACGAATTGCAGAGCGGCTTCTTTTCGTTCAGCACCTGTCATTGCTTTCACATCTCTATATGCACCTTTAGCTTTTATTCGAGCATATCTTCCGTATACTTGCGCATCGTGTACAGTTGAATCATATTTTGCAACGAGCTTGTCTTTTAGAACACCGTCTTTATATGCTTGGGTAACTTGTCCAAACTTAGCTGAAGAATAGTCATAGCCTGCTTTTAGATTTCTGCCTGAATCGGTGAAAGTTCTACCGACAGCACGTAACGTACCTCTTGTACCTTCATATCGGGCAGCATCGACACCGTTTGCAGCAGCAGAGCCTTTTGCATAGCCTTTAGCACCGACTGCAGTCGCAGCTATAGTTGCAGCACTTGAGCCCATAGATTGCCATGCGGCTTCTGCCTCAGCATCAGTCTTAGCAGTAGCAATGTTATAAGCAGCCTTTCCGGCACCCCAGACACCTGCTACGGTACCTGCAGCTAATAATATTGGTGTCAGAGCACCACCTGTGACAACGTTACCTGCAACAAACAGAGCTGCTACAGCGGCTGATTTAATTGTGCTCCATAAGCTCCATTCACCTTTTTCGTTCTTAAATGGACTTGTTAAGAAATTCCAGGCGCCTTTCAGCAAATTCCCGGTTGCACTCCAGAATCCAATAGAGCCGTCGTCCTTGCCGTCAGCTGTACCGTCTTTCTTTTCTTGTGGCGGAGCATCAAACCTTACGTCCTGACTAACTCCTGCCGTAAATGTCGGCGTACCGTAAGAAATCGGTGTCATTTGTGTTTTATCCAGCATATAACCTGTTGCATAAGGGTTATAATAACCCGCATTAATTCCTGAAACCATTAAATAATTCCTCTATAATGTTGTAAGTGTAAATATATGTGCAGAAAATTTTGCATAGAAATTCTGCATTTTAAATAAGGCAACTAAATTGCCAACATAAGTATGGTCATTAAAGCTATACCGGTTATTAGCTTAATACCATTTTATATCTTCGTGTTTGTTTCTATTCGCCAAAGAGCGACTTTTACAAACATTGTCGGGTATATATGTAACTCATTAATCTTACTGTCTTAATTCCCGTACTAATATAAAGTATTTTTTATCCCCAAAATTGCCTGTTTTTAAGGTTTGTTTTTCAAACCCGCTCTACAAGCGAATCATGTTGCTTTACAAAACTTCATAATAGGTTAAAAGCCATGTAGCGACATGGTTTTAGCCTATTTCACTAACAAAATTTTCAAGTTCTTTTTGCTTGATAGTAATGACTTTTTTCAAGATATCACACGAGTTGACAAGTAAAGTCTTATTCTTGAACTTAACCTGTTTAAACCAGCCTCGTTTCAAAGGCTCATTCTGTATATCGTTTTTCAAAGTTATTAAACTTTCAAAAATATCCACATCAACATATTTATGTTTATCTGAAAGATACAAAAACAAATCTTTTAAGTTCTCCTTGCTTTCAATGACATTATCTAAACGCAAAGATTTGTGCAACTCTTCCAAATATTGTAAAAGTTTATTATAAATATCGATTATTTTAGTTTTTTTAGTTTTAAAATGTTGGGTCAAATACTTCAATGAATCACTGTAGCCCATTTCCATAAGTTTATTTCTTGTTTTTTGTGAAATATTGAAATCAATTACAATCAAATCACCTGTCGTAATTTTCACATAATCGTACTTATCGTTTTTGCCAAAATTATCCATAATAAAATCGGTCGAAACAGAGGTCATACAGCTATAGATAGAATTCAAGAATTCAAACGCATTGCTGTTACCGCCAACGTTATCGCCTTCTAATCTAAACTCGATGATTCTTGTTTTTGCATTAGTAAGGTTTTTCGAAAGTTTCCATAAAGGAATCCCTTTCATCAAATCACCGTCAACGAGTTTTCTGTTATTAAGCTCGACAGGAGTCATAAGCCCCGGCATACTGCAAGAAATTCTGACTGCTTCTGCTATTTCGAAATCCGGGGTTTCGAATGTTGAAAACTCGTAAGGCTTAAATGTGTTCAAATCTGTTGTAATCAACACAAGGTTTTTATCAATATTATGAAAACAAACCGGTTCGTTTTCGCCTTTTCTATAGTCTTCACCATAGAATTTCTTTTCAATTAAATCGCGTATCCAATCGGTAAAAACATTGCCTTTACTTATTGCAAAATCCTTGTTTATACCAAAATGGATATCTCTAAAAAGTTCAAAATTAACCTGCATAAAGATATCACTAATCTCATTTGCAGAATAACCCACAGCAACAAGAGCTGCTACAATAGAGCCCACAGAAGAACCCGCGAGGACATCAATGTCAATATTGAGTTCATCGAGTGCTTGAAGCGCTCCGGCATAAGCAATTCCACGAACTGCTCCACCTCCGAATATACAAGTATAAGAACCTTTTTTTGTCATAAGTCTATTATACCAACTTTAACAAAAAAGTTTATCATACAATAGAGTGAAGATTTACGATAAAAAATAGTCCAAAATGGCTTCTGTATATCGCATATCCGTAGCACTGAACGGCATAACCACACCGCCGAATTGTTTTCTAATATTTGCGATAACGGCTTGAACTTTTGAACGTGGTACATAATCCATTTTTGTTGCAATAGTTATGATAGGCAATTCATGGGCTTCAACCCATTCACGCATTTGAAAATCATTCTTTTGAATATCATGACGCGAATCAATGAGCTGAACAAGGGTTTTTATTTGTTCTCTATTCAACAAATACTCTTCCAGATTCTTTTGCCACCTTGCCTGAGTTTCTTTAGAAATCTTTGCGTAACCATAACCGGGCAAATCCGCTATAGTAAACTTATCGGAGAAATTAAAGAAATTAATAAGCCTTGTTTTGCCGGGCGTATTTGAAGTTTTAGCTAGTTTTTTGTTATTAGCAAGCGCATTGATAAACGACGATTTACCAACATTTGACCTACCCAACAACGGATACTCCGGCAATATATAATTCGGACACTGTGAGAGCTTCTCTGCACTTATTAAAAATGTTCCCTGTAAATGTTTCATTATTTATCTTTCTGCTCGAGAAAAACCCGCTCTTCTTTTGAGGTTTCCAAATCAGTCATACTCTTAACCTTAGCTCTGTGCATTGTAAGTTTCAACAGATTATAAACCTTTTCATTATTAACAACTGTAATTTGAGCCTTCTGTTCCATTAAATCGACATTGATAGCTTTTTTATTGAACATATTTTCAGAACGAATATGTACAAGACTGACAAGTCCGTGTCGTAAAATACTTAACGGTCGTCTTAAAAACAATTCGAATGTATCAAATATATTCATAACTATCCTAACAAACATGAAGATTATTTTTTGCTATCCAATCATTAAGGTTTGCGTTAAAGCGCAAACCTTAATAAATCTATTTTACATTTCTTTTGGTGAATAATCAACTGTCGGAGTTGAATTTTTACCTTTATTTTTTACTTTCTTAACCTTTTTAGGCTTTGGTTGTTTCTCTTTTTTTAGTTTTTCAACCTTTTGCTTAACAGGCTTTTCAACTTTAGGCTTAACCTGTTTTTCTTTCTTAGGTTTTTCTACTTTCGGTTTTTCCGGTTTAACATTACTTACCGGAACAATATTTTTCTCTTTAGCTTTTTCCTGAGCTTGAAGAGTCTTCGCCTGTTCTTTTGCAACTCTTGCTTTTTCACGTTCGCATTTTCTGTCAATCTTTGATTTAACTTTATTTAAACGTTTTTTGTATTGTGCAAGAGTGTCAGCGTCTTTGGTCTTAGCTACTACGATAGAGTAGTTAACATAAGCTTCGTTATATTTTCTTTGACGTTGGTTTAATCTACCCATAAGCATGTTAGCTCTGATATCGTAAGGATAAACTTTTAATGCTCTATACAAGTATTCACGTTCAAAGAATGTATTATTTCTTTTTCTAAAATAGTTTGCATTGTCTGTTTGCTGTGTTGCAGCAGTACGTGCAATTTTGATATAAGAAATATTGTTTTTAGCGATTACATTTGCAGGATCGCAAGCCAACAAATCTCTAAAAACTTTCTCAGCTTCATCATATAGTTTGCTGAACATAAATAATTCGCCTAAGTACAACTTTTCTTTATTAGTTTTAGCCATATTTATAGCCATTTGATAATCATTGAACCCGTCTTTAAAATTAGCTAATGCAACATTTGCATCCCCTCTGACAAGGTAATCATCAATGCCTGTACATTGTCTTGACAATATGTTATTCAAGCTTGCACATGAATCTTTTGGACAGTTCATCAAAGCTGACAACTTAGCTTTTGCAAGATAAAGTTCTAAATCGTTAGGGTTTTCTTTAATCGCTTTATCTAAGTAAGCAGAAGCTTCAAGAAGTTTGCTGTCTGTAGAAAACGCTGATTTAGAAGCTGTGCTCATAGCAAGAGCATAGTATGCAGAAGCAAGCCCTTTGACAGCTTCCGGTTTCAAGCTTTGACGAATTTTTTCATAATAAGCAACCGCTTCATTGTATTTACCCATTTCCAAATACATATCAGCTATTTTCAACTGGGTTTGTTCAGAATCCGGAGCTATTGATAAAATTGTTTTATAAGAATCTAAAGCTAGTTCGAAATCCCTGCGGGTTTCATAGATACTTGCAAGGTTAGCGTAAGGTGCAAGGTTTTCAGGGGTAATTTCGATTGCTTTTTTGTATGCAGCAATAGCAGCAGCTTCGTTACCCTGTTGTTTGTAAGCGTCACCGCGGAGGTTGTACGCATAACTTGAGTAACCTTTCCACGCCAGACATTTGTTGATATATGTTAAACATTTTGCATAGTTACCGTTTGCAAATTCCAATTGTGCAAGGTGATAGTATGCTGCTGAAGAATTAGGGTTTACAGATACTGCTTTTTTGAAACAATATTCAGCTTTTTGAGTATCGCCTTCTGCTAAGTATACAGTACCTAAGTTATCTATAGCAACTGCATAATTTGGTGCTAATTCTAACGCTTTTTCTATATTTTTTCTTGCTTCATCATAGTTGCCCGCTCTTAATTCCATAACCCCTAAAGCATTGTAAGCTTTGTAGTTTTCCGGATTCAACTGGATTGCATATTTGAATTCACGTGTTGCAATATCAGTTAAAGAATCTGTCTTCGTTCTAAATTCCATATTAGAAGAAGCCATTCTCTTATAGAAAACAACACCCTGCGCAAAGTGCAGGTCAGAATTTTTCGGGATAATATTTTTTAATTTATCGATTTGGTCTTGAGCAAGTTCAAGCTTAGATTGAAGCGCCCAAGATACAGCGGCTAAAGCTTGTACTTCATAATTATTTTTGTATTCTGTTAAAGTTCTATATACAACTTCATCAGCACCTCTATAGTTTGCTTTTTCAATAGAGCTGTTGATTTGTGCGATATTCTTTTCTAAATTAATCGGGGCAGCGTAGGTAAATGTAGAGTTTAATCCAACAAACAATACCAAGGCTGATAATGCAATTTTCTTGTTCATAACATACCTCAATAGTTTTATGTACTATAATTCGTTTTTATTGTATTATATTGAGTAACAAAAAACAACACGGTTAGGGCAAAAATGGCAAAAAATACTTCATTTGATGTATATTTAAAATCATTTATAGCGTATTTATCTGTAGAGAAAAATTTTTCTGATTACACAGTTGCCGCATATAAATCTGACCTTATCAGTTTTTTTATCTGGAACAACAGCAGAAGCCCTGAAACTGTTACTTACGCACAGCTTCGAGAGTATTTGCATTTCATACAGAAGTTCAATTATAAAAAGACTACTGTTGCAAGAAAGATTGCTTCACTCAGAACATTTTTCAAGTATTTGTATAAATCACAGTTTATTCAAACAAACCCTGCAGAAAGCATTTCAGCGCCAAAGAAGCCAAAGGCATTGCCAAAGTTTCTCACTGATGATGAGATGAACAAAATCCTTGACAATATAAAGATAGATACACCTGCAGGTTTAAGGAATAAAGCTATACTGGAACTTCTGGCGGCAACAGGAATGCGGGTATCTGAGCTTAGTAACCTGAACTTTGAAAACCTTAACCTTGATGAAAACGAGATAACTGTTTTTGGTAAAGGCGCAAAAGAAAGGATTGTACTGGTATCTGAGCGTGCAAAGAAATTTTTAACCCAGTATATAGAGGTTGCAAGACCCTTGATTATGAAAGACGCACCGAATCAAGACTTAACAAATTCTTCGCCTGTGTTTATTAATAAGACAGGGTTCAGACTTCAAACCAAAACAATACGGGTAACTATCAATGATTTGGTAGACAAGCTGCAGCTTCCAAAACACGTAACACCTCACGTATTCAGACACAGTTTTGCTACAAAAATGCTTGAGCATGGTGCGGATTTGAGAGTTGTACAGGAACTATTAGGACACGCAAGTATTTCTAATACACAAATTTATACCCACGTATCTGTTCAACATTTAAAAGACGAATACGATAAAGCTCATCCGCACGCTAAACTGGATTAAATCAACCTACCTACTATTATATTCATATTTGGCATGGTATGATATAAAAAAAGTGAGGATTAAAGATGAAGAAAATTTTTGTTTTATTCGTATGTTTATTCATAAGTACGGCAGCTTTTGCAAAAGAAATAACCGTTCACAAACTCGATAACGGTCAGACAGTTATTATTGAACAGATTAAAAACAACCCGATTGTAACTATTGACACTTGGATTCGCACAGGTTCTATAAACGAAACCGACAAAAACACAGGTATATCCCACTTTTTAGAACACCTTTTCTTTAAAGGCACTCAAAACCACCCGAACGGAGAGTTTGATAAGATTCTTGAATCAAAAGGTGCAATCACAAACGCTGCAACATCAAAAGACTTCACTCATTACTATATAACGATAGCCTCAAACTATTTTGATTTAGCGATGGCGCTTCACGCAGATATGTTGTTACATCCGCAAATCCCTCGTAAAGAAATGGAAAAAGAACGTAAAGTCGTCATAGAAGAAATTGCTAAAAGCGCTAACGTACCAAATACAATCTGTTATGAGAACCTTAACAGCCTGTTATACACAACCCACCCTTACAAAAGACGTGTAATAGGTACTCAAGCCGTAGTCGAAAACGTAACCCGTGAAGAAATCCTCGATTATTACAACGCTCATTACACACCTTCTAATATGGTAACTCTTGTTGTTGGCGATGTGGAGCCGGCTCACGTGCTTGAAGTTATTAAAAAAGAGTTCAACGTACCGTATAAAAAACCGGTCGTTAATCAATATAAACGTGAAAAAATGCTCACTGAACAAAAACGTATAACAACTTATGCAGATAAAGCCACCGGTTATATGATGATAGGTTTTCGCGGAGTAAGCCTGACTGAAAACGATACTTATGCTCTCGATGTTTTAGCAACAATCTTAGGCTCAGGCAGGACTTCAAAGCTATATCAAGCACTAAAAGAACAAAAACAAATCGTAAACACAATCTCTGCAAGCGACGCTTCTATGAAAGATGATGGCATATTCATTGTTCAGGCAACGTTTGTACCTCAAAACTGTAAAAAGGTTGAAAAAGCTATCTTTGAAGAGATATCTAATATTCAACTTAAAGGTATAACAGAAACCGAACTCAACACCGCTAAGAAGATGATTGAAAGCGACACATATTACGCCAGAGAATCAGTTACAAATATCGCATCGGAAATGGGATATATAACAACCATCTCAGGCGGGATTCAGTATTACAAAGACTATCTTAAAAACATAAACAAGGTGAGTGCAGACGACGTCAAACGTGTTGCAAACAAGTACCTTGTTGAAACTAACAGCGCCGTATCAATCGTACTGCCTAAAACTATGGAAAACGAACACGAATGCGCTAATGTTACACCAAACAAAACAAACCATTACAAACAAACATCAAATAACGATACAACAATTAAATACACTTATGACAATGGACTTACACTTTTGATGAGTGATACCGATTACAATGATATTGTAGCAATAAGTATTATTGCTAAAGGCGGTGATTTCTTAGCTGACAAAAAAGGGGTTAGCACTCTTTTTGGAGAACTTCTTTTGAAAGGCACTAAAAAACACTCTGCTGTTGAGATTGCACAATTTTTAGAAGAAAAAGGGATAAACATTTCAACATCCGCAACCGCTGACAGTTTCAGAATAAACATACTTACAACAAAGCCTTACCTTGAGGATACATTGAACATCATTGATGAAATAATCAACGAATCAACCTTCGATAACGATGAACTTGAAAAACAAAAAACTCAAGTACTAAACAAAATAAAACAAACACGCGATAATCCGCTCCAGCTCTCACTTGACGGTTTACGCTCATTGATTTACGGAAACTCTGTTTATAACAGCTCTACAGTTGTTCTCGAAAAGAATATTCCATATATAAACCGTGAAAACATTTTAGATTACAAAACAAGAATCACTAACCCTAAAGATATCGTAATCTCAGTTACAGGAAATATTGAAAACAAAGAAGAAACATTCAAAAAACTCGGGAATATCTTCAATTCAAACGTAACAACAAGCTTCGATTATAACAAGTATTGTATTCCGTCATTAACAGAACAAAAGAACGCAATTAAAAAATTAAACAACCAGCAAACAGCGTGGTTAATGTTAGGCTGGCAAACAGGCAAAATAACTGACCTGAAAGAATTTGCAACGTTAAACATAATCAATACAATCTTAGGTTCAGGTATGAGCTCAAGACTATTCATCAATCTGCGTGAACAAGAAGGTCTTGCATATCAGCTTGGCTCAAACTATTCACCAAATATGCTTGCAGGCTCGTTTTTGATTTATGTAGGAACAAACCCTTCAACATTAGAACACTCTAAAAACAAAGCTTTGGCAGAAATAAATAAGCTTAAGACACAGTTTGTAAGCGATAAAGAGCTCAAAGCAGCAAAAGAAAGATTGATAGGACAATACGTTCTGGCATTAGAAACAAACTCTGATAAAGCAGAAGCATTATGCTGGTTAGAAGCGTCAGGAAGAGGTTATAAGTTCTTAGATACCTTCCCTCAACTGATAAATTCAATAACAGCATCTGACATTATTGAAGTTGCAAACAAATACTTCAACGATAACTATGTAATGTCAGTTGTTACAAATAAATAATTAGACTTCCATTTGTTTCAAGTCATCAGCGACCTTGAAATCAGCACTTACGGATGATTTGATGTCGTCTATGGTGAATAATGGGTTGATATCTGTCATAAGAAGCCCTTGAGGTGTAACTTCAAATACACAGCGTTCTGTGATAATCATATCAACTTCACCATAAGCTGTAAGCGGCAAATCACATTTTTTAACTATCTTAGGCTGACCTTTTGCCGTATGCTCCATAGCTACAATGACTCTTTTAGAGCCTACGATTAAGTCCATAGCTCCGCCCATGCCGGGAGCGAATTTATTAGGGATAAGCCAATTAGCGATACTGCCTTCTTCATCGACTTGAAGTGCACCGAGAACGGTTGCATCAATATGACCGCCGCGCATAATCGTAAACGCCATTTGTGAATCATAGAAACACGCTCCTTCACGCGCTTCTACACAGATACCGCCTGCATTGATAATTTTTTCGTTTCTTGTTTCAGGGGTGGCATTTTTAGAAACGCCTAAGAACCCGTTTTCTGATTGGAACATTATGTGCATATCTTCAGGCACATAGTTTGCAACCTCTGTAGGTAAACCTATACCGAGTGTAACGATATCACCGCGTTTGAACTCTTTAGCTGTTCGTTTTGCGATAATTTCTTTTATTTTATCTCTGCTTAATTCTTTTAATTCCATAGCAACCGTCATCTAATTATTCCCTTTAACGACAATGTAATCAACAAACAACCCCGGTACAACAACCTCGTTAGGATCAAGGCAATCAACCATTTCATCAGCCTGAACAATAACCGTATCCGCAGCTGCTGCCATAACAGTATTGATATTTCTAGTTGTACCTTCGTAGGCAATGTTGCCGAACTTATCAACTTTTGTACCGTAAATCAACGCAAAATCAGCTCCGAGCGGTTTTTCGAAGATAAACTTTTTGCCGTCGACTTCCATAGTTTTCTTATCACGTTCAATAACTGTTCCGACACCTGTTTGGGTAAGGATTCCGCCGAGTCCTGAACCTTTGGCTCTGATTTTTTCTACTAATGTACCCATTGGAACAAGCTCAACTTCAAGTTCGTTGTTGTACATCTGTCTTCCTGTTTCAGGGTTTGTTCCGATGTGGGTTGTAATAACTTTTTTTACTTGTTTATTAACAATTAGTTTGCCTCTGTCTGCGTCCGGCATAGAAGTGTCGTTGCAAATCATTGTTAAATCGTTTTTATTTTGTGAAATAAGCTCTTCAATCAAATCATCAGGAACACCACAGCTTAAGAATCCTCCTATCATAACTGAAGACCCGTTTTCGATTTGTGATACAGCTTCCTTTGCACTTAAGACTTTTTTCAAAATATCCCCTCCACACCGTAGATAATAAGAATATTTTAGTACAAAACTTCTAATTTGTCTATTTCATAAAAAAAGCCCTCATAAAAGGAGATATGAGAGCTCAACTAATTAAGTAAAAGAGACATTTCAATAAACATTGTCACATGCATTATTTTTGATTTCCAATAAATTTTGTTCTATAATTCTGGTATGAGAAAGATTCTTACAGGGATATTGTCAATACTGTTGATTTCAAACATAGTTCTTGCAGAAGACGTAAAAACAAAAGCTCTTGCACAGAACGCTGCTGTTGAGATTGACAAGGTTTTTGTTGACTCGCAAAACTATAAGAAACAAAAAAAGCCTAAAAAACAAAAACCTCAAAAAGTTGAACAGAAACAAGAAACCAAACTTCCGGCAAAACAAGAGGACGAGAGAAAATTACATAGGGAACTACAGGAACTTACCCAGCTAAACCAACAAGCAGTTGCTTTGTATACAGACAATAACTTAGATGAATCATTAAAGACTTTTGCAAAGATTCCGGAAGATAAACGAACCCCTGAAATTTGGCTTTTAATGGGTAATATTTTAATGGATAAGGGCAAAAACGACGAAGCTGTGTTTATGTACGGCAGAGCTGTTCTTGTTGAACCTTCGTTCTATAAAGCTTATTATAATATGGCGAATATTTACCTTGCTGAAGACAAGTTCAATATGGCAATAGACCAATATAAACAGGCAATCAAATATAACGCTAATAACCCTTATGTTTATTATAATTTAGGTTGTGCTTATTTGAAAGCAGGTGATTTAAAGAAAGCTAAATATTCATTCATCAAGGCTGTTGAACTTAAGAACAATGTTGCGGATTTTCATTATAATTTAGCCTATGTTTTCAAACGTTTAAAGAAAGAAAAACAAGCTAAGATATATTTAAACAACTACAATAAACTTACTGGTGAATTGAATTAGCAAATTCTTTATATACATTCATCCTATAGTTGTAAGCTTCGTGAGAAGTATTGAAAGTATTGTTATAAGCGCTTTCAACATCCCCGAATGAAGATCGATTTTCGCTTCTCATCATTTGTTCGTGGGTGTTTGTATATGGTGAAAGCGGGAAGATATCGGTCATTTGCATATAGGTTGGAAGTCTGTAGCTAATATCTTCATAAGCATTGAACGCGTTTTTGATTCTGTTCAGTCTGGTTTCAAAATTCATTCCACCATAGTCGTTATCATCTGATATAATAGGACCTGCAGCATATTCATCGTTCCAGCGTTGTTTTTTAAACTCGTGCATAACGGAACCGAAATCGTCAGCTCTACCCCAGTCATTACCGGCGGTTAAGCCCATTTCATTAAAACGAGAATTTGTATCGCATTTTTCACCTATGAGTGCAATATCGTTTCTGCCTGTTTTTGAACGGATTTGGTTAGTTATATATTGCATTTGTTGGAAGTTAGGAACTCTACCGTTACCGCAATAGTTACCCATATCCCAGTTACCGACGTGTTTTGCACTATCAAAATAGATAGCGTCAAAACCTAGTTCTACAGCCCAACAGCACGCATCGATGAATGCTTTTTCATCTTTATTCCAGTTGAACGCACGTCCTTGAACAGTCATCTGACCTTCAGATAACGGCATTCTAAAACCTGTTTTAAGCCCTCTTATATGAGCTAAATCATTAAATGCTTTAACCTGTTCATCATCACCCATTCTGTCATGACCTCTTGAAAGGTTGCGAGAGGTTAGGTTTTGAGAAATTCCTGAATGCAGGTCTACTGTGTATAATGACCTATCACCTGTTTTATTATCATCGTAGTTACCCATTGTAGGATAAAGCTGAGATAGGATTATACAGTTTGCATAACTTTTTGATGACGGTGGAATCGCAGGTAACAGCTTGATTACATTTAATAACCCTTCTTGTTTTTCGTTACCCTTTGTAAGCGCAACTGTACGAGGGTTAATCTCTATATAATTAGCACGACGACCCCATTTGTCGCCATAGTTTGGTGAAAGGATATATGACGGTATTTCATAATGATCGTTAAGGGTACAAATACTTTGTATTGCTTGTTCAGGTGACCGTTTCAATAGGTTTTCGGGATTGGTTGTAACCCAGCGTTTGTTAGAACCTGTGTGGTAGGTATTATAAACTGTTTCATCATCGCGGCAAATATTGTTTCTGCCTGTAAGTATCCAGAACAGCTTCTTTGCAGGCTGATGGTCACCGTAATATCCTTTGAAATTTATATTGGCACGGTTATAGTTTGAAACACTCTCTAAACCTTCGTTTTGAGAGTTTTGATTATGATGTTCTGTAACTTTCTCTTGTTTTGCTGCTAATTTTGAAGCGGGAGTATTTTGAATACTGTTAAATCTGTTTATTTCCATAAGTCACCTATATATATAACGATTAATATAAAACATAAAAATTAAATAATTTGCTTGAATGTGATAAAATATTTACAAAAAAGGGGACGTATGGAAGAGTTTAGTTTAGAAAAAGAGTTTGAAATATTGATAAGAAACGGCTGGTTAACAGAATCAGAAGCCGAACAGTTTATTGGTGATGAAAACATCAAAAAATGTTTAAATGAATGTACCAGCCCTACGAAAGACAAGGTTTTCAGGGCATTAAAGGAAGTTCCTTTAGATAGGGTTAGGGTTTTAATATTGGGCAAGGATCCATATCCGAATCCAAAAGATGCTCACGGACTGGCGTTCTCAAGTGATAATTTCAAGACACCGGATTCTTTAAAGAATATATTTAAGGCGATTGATAAGGCTTATGGTTCTAACTTGTTCGAGAAGGCTCAAAATAACCTTACCAATTGGGTAAATGAAGGTGTTTTACTTTTAAACACCGGATTAACGTATTCAAAGGTTTGTGATGAAACAATTACTAAAAAAGAGCTTAATTCATTACAAACTCGAACACAAAGCAGACACATGAGAACGTGGAAGAATTTTGTGAAACTAATTATGCAAAAAATTCTTTCAATGAAAGATCAACCTATTGTAATGATGTTATGGGGGAATGAGGCACATGATATTGTCTTTTCAAACATAAATGACAAGAGTTTTCAGGAATTTGTACATGTTAGAAAAGCTGTCATCATACCTGATACAAAGATTATGTTGTTACAGACCTCACATCCGTCACCGTTATCGGTAAATAGGGGCGGCGATTTTCCGACAACCGCACCAATACATTTCAAAGAGTGCGACAACCACCTCGGCTGTAACAAGATAAATTGGATAAAATTATAATTAAAAAGAGATAGGTTTACCTATCTCTTTTTAATTAGCGGAAGACGAGACTGTCTTGAGTCGCTCGCGTTTAACGGGTCTGCGCTTTTTGCTATCAGGACTTTGTCCTTCTCGCAAAAGAGCTCCGCCCTCAGCTCGCTCCTCGCTCGAACTCAGACAAAACTTCGTTTTGTGGAGTTCTCGTCTCTGTTCTTTACAAATAAAAAAGACACCAAAAGGTGTCTTTTTTATTAGCGGAAGACGAGACTCGAACTCGCGACAGTCTGCTTGGAAGGCAGATACTCTACCAACTGAGCTACTTCCGCATCAGCAAATTAATACTAACCTAAAACAAAAAAATTTTCAAGTAAAATTTTAAATACGTTTTGTTTCTGTTATAATTTAATCAACATAATAATTATGAGGTGAATAATGCAAGAAATATTGAAAAAGACCGCTGCTGAACAAAGCAGAATGATAGCTAACAAAGAAATCTCAGCTACTGAATTAACTCAAGCATCTCTATCAAGAATTAACGATGTTGATGAAAAAATCGGAGCATTCAATTCAGTAACTTCAGAAATCGCTCTAAATACAGCGAAAAAAGTAGATGAAATAGTTGCAAACGGAGAAAAACTCCCGCTCTTAGCAGGTGTTCCGTTAGCGCTAAAAGATAATATGAACCTAATCGGCTCAAAAACAACTGCCTCAAGTAAAATCCTTGAGAACTTTGTATCACCGTACAACGCAACAGTTACTCAAAAACTACTTGATAACCATATTCCAATCGTTGGTAAAGCAAACCTCGACGAGTTCGCTATGGGTTCATCTAACGAAAACTCAGCATTCAAAAAGGTTCACAACCCTTGGAACCTGAACAAAGTTCCGGGCGGTTCATCAGGCGGTTCAGCTGCTTCAGTTGCAGCCTGTGAAGCTACACTTGCCCTAGGTTCAGATACAGGCGGAAGTATTCGTCTTCCTGCAAGTTTCTGCGGTCTGGTAGGTATGAAGCCAACTTATGGCCGTGTTTCAAGATATGGTCTAATAGCTTTCGCGTCATCACTTGACCAAATCGGACCATTCGCAAGAACTGTTGAAGATGCAGCTATGTTGTTAGAAGTTATCTCCGGTCACGACCCGCACGATTCAACTTCTCTAAATATGCCTGTTGAATCTTTCACAGCTCATCTTAACGATGATCTAAAAGGTAAAAAAATCGGCGTAATCTCTGATTTGATGACCGATGCTGTATCAGAAGACGTTAGAAAAGCTGTTGAACACGCTATGAACATATACAAATCACTTGGCGCTGAAATAGTAGAAGTTTCATTACCTAAACTAAAATACTCAATCGGTATCTACTACATCCTTGCAACAGCAGAATGCAGCGCAAACCTTGCAAGATTCGACGGTGTAAGATACGGTCACAGAACAGAAAACGCAGATAGCTTAATAGAACTCTATTGTAAATCACGCTCAGAAGGTTTCGGTGACGAAGTTAAACGTAGAATTATGCTCGGCACCTACGCTCTAAGCTCAGGTTACTACGATGCTTACTACAAAAAAGCTCAACAGTTAAGAAAACTCGTTGCAGATGAGTTCAATGCAGTATTTGAAAAAGTTGATGCTCTAATTTCACCAACCTGTCCAAATACAGCGTTTGACATCGGTGCAAGAACAGCAGATCCGCTGGCAATGTACCTGACAGATATCGCAACAATCTGTGCTAACCTTGTAGGTATCCCTGCAATGAGCGTTCCTGCCGGTTTCGATTCAGAAGGAATGCCTATCGGGCTTCAAATTATGACACCGCAGTTAAAAGAAAGCGAATTGTTTAACTTTGGTTACAAATTTGAACAAGAAAACGATTTTTATAAACAAATAGCACCTGATGTTTGTGCTCACGTATAAGAAAAATAAGTAAAAAAACAGGCTAAAATTAGCCTGTTTTTTTAGAATTGGAGAAAAGTATGAAAAGATTTATTTTAACAGCACTCACTGTTGCTATTTTAGGGTTGCCAACTTTAGCATCTAACTCGGATTTTATGAGCAATTCAGAAGTTCGCAAAGCAAACCAAAAAATTGATGAGATAGGGTTCACTATCCTCAATTCTAACGGAATAACTAAAAGAACTGTTTTTAATTTTGATACGCACAATGTGAAAAACGCTTGCTCATACCACACAAATAGAGAAATCGTTTTCTATAAAGGATTACTAAACAAAATGCAATCAGATGATGAAATAGCGGCTGTCTTAGCTCACGAAATATCACACAGCGTTGACAGCTACAATGGCATATTCAGAGGAACATTCTCAAGCTGGGGTAACTTTTTCCAACCTAAAAAATATGAATACAAAGCTGACAAAAGAGCTGTTGATTATATGGTAAACGCAGGTTACAACCCTGTTGCATTGATTGTTATGATGAGCCGTTGCTTCGGTCAAAACAGATATGACTGGCACAGATCTCACCCGCTTTCTACAAGAAGAATGATGGAAGTCTACGAATATATCTATAAAAAATATCCTGAATTCTTAGCAAATAACGCTTATAAAAACAACCTTTATTACCAGAACTTCCTGTTAACGTCACAAGAAAACAGAGCAAAGTTTCAGGAGAAAGTAAACACAAAATCTAAATCACGTATTAAATATCAATAAGGCAACATAATGAAAAAGTTTCTGATTAGCTTAATTTGTCACAATCTGCTTATTCTGCCTGCATTTTGTATGATAACTGACGATTTTGCAGAACAAACCCTCGATAAGACAAAGCCTTATCCAAAACCTGCAAATTCAATTATTATTGATGAGTTTGCAGAAAGTAACACTGCTAAAAATCAATACACTAAACACTCTGTTGACCTGAATGAATCTATACCAACCTGTTCTCAAAACAGTTACATAACTAAAAAGAAAGTTATCATTACAGATAAAGTTGATTTGACAAAAGTAGAAATCAGGATAAAGAACGCCGTTTCAACAAAAGACAAGACAATCGATGAAGGCGACTACATTGAATTTGAAACAGTGAAAGATGTTTATATCAACAACAAACATTATCCGAAAGGAACAGTTGTAAGAGCAAGGATTGAAAATATTTCACAAAACGGTATGAAAGGTGTACCGGCAGATATTGTTTTAGCAAACTTCACACTTGCTAATCACAACTTAATCGGTGAAGTAACGAAAACAGGTGCAAACCGTTCACTCTGGCTGTATCCGGTTTCATATATCGGAACTGGTTTCTTCGGACTTGGACCGTTGTTGTTATTTATCAGAGGCGGTCACGCTAAAATCAATCGTTCACAAACTTTTATTTTACACGTGAAATAATAACTATTTTTTCTTATCACGGGAGTTAATCATCTCTTCAAACTGTTTAAAGGTTTCAGGGCCTACAATTTGCTCAAGCTGAGCACGTTTATCAACGAATCGGTTTTTAGCTTTACGCTGTAAATCTAGCGCTTCACGATAATATGCATCAGCAATCAAGACCATTTCTTTTGAACAGTTTTGGGTTTGTGAGTAGTAGTAATGACGTCTGTTAGCCATTTCAGAGCGCATATTATAAATTTCACGCGCTGTCATATAATCATAATATATACCGACAACTTTTTGTTGCAGTTCATCAATTTTGCGCACAAGGATAATCATATCCGCATCGCCGACTTTTGTATATTTATAGTTCAGAGCTTTGGTGTCCTGTGATAATATACCTAAAGTGTTACCACCGATTAAAGAAGCACTGGCTAAGAGCGGGTTACCGGTTCCGGCACCTACTAAGGTTGACATATTCGCAATAGCTGAAAGCACTTTTTTGATTGAGTGTTTGTCTGGTTTATCTTCATTTGGGTTTGCAAGTTTATAAAGCGCGAATTTTATTGTATCGCTTTTTGTTGCAGCACCCTGCCAGAGCATAGATAAATCAGAAAGAATCTCATCATAATCAATTTGTAAGTCTTGAGAGATTTCTTTAGAAATACGTTTAATACTCAAATCAGCGTATGTTAAGTTAGCGTCTTGAACACTTGATTCTGTGTGGGTTGCTTTTGTATTTTCTATCGTTGTATTTATGTCCATTTTGTTTTCGACATCATCTGTTGTTCCGAATCTGTAAGCAGGCTCTTTGACCGTGTTCAAGTCTTCATAAGAGATTGCAAACCCGTATGATTGAATAAGTAATATTGAAAGTATTGATAATATTAACTTCTTCATTTAAGTTTATCCTTTACTAAGATTGCGTTAAAATCGACCTGAAACAGATTGAGCTTGTCGACAGCGGATTTACCGGCAAGTCTTTGAAGCTCAGCGTGGTATTTTTTCGCGTTCTGGACTTCTTCATACTCCTGAATAATCATATTGTCATAGAGTGTTGAAGATATTGTTAAGTCTAGGACATCACCTTTCTTTTGTGCTTTATCGTAGTTTTTTGCGTACAGGAGAATGCGTTCACGGGTTTCTTTAATCATTATGAGCGCATTTTTGTAGTTATAGTAGGTCGCAATAAGGTTGTCTTGCAGATTTTCTACAAGTCCTGCCAATTCGATTAGTTCGGTATCGGTTAGCGGAATTTCTTGTGGAACGTTTTTCCTGTTTAATAAGGATTGCGCAAGACGTCCGGCTGAATAGGCACCGGTTTGGGCAGCGTAATCCATACCTACTAAGCTTGGTACCAGAGAGGCACCTGAAACGATTGCTGAAAGGGTTTTTGCCATAAGTGATGAGTGGATACGTCGTTGACTTTCGGGTGTTGCAAGTTTTTTTAGGGCGAATTCTATTACTTTGTTGTTTTCGATTGTACCTTTCCAGAGCATTTCTATATCTGCAAGGTCTTTTTCTTTTTGAAGTTTAACTAGTTCGTCCATAACTTTGTAATCGTTTACGAGGAGTGAACCTGAGATTTTTTGTTTTTGTGGGGTTAGGTTGTAGGAGCCTTTTTGAACATCACGAAGCTGTATCTCAGCTGCGATACAGGTTTGAGAAAAAAGAATTACCCCCAGTAAAATTGATAAAAACCCTAATCTTTTCATACTCTTTTTATACCATACTTAAGGTTATTAATCCAATGCTCTATATCGGGGTATAAATATCAACCATTTGTATGTTAAATGTTTTGTGAAAAAACTCTACACTAATATTGTGGAGAGAGGTATAGAATGAAAAAATCTGATTATGTTACAACGGTAACAGGCGTATCTAATGGTCTTGATAGAGTTAAACACATGCCTGAGTCAATGAAATACATGACAAAAGCTGACAGTTTAAGAGATTCAGGTGAATATAAGAAAGCTGTATCTTGCTATTTGCAATCAATAATGTTGGAACGTGGAAATTCAGATTCTTATATGGGATTGGGTATTTCTTATAAATTTTTGAATAATTATGAGAAAGCGATAGAGAACTTTCAAAAATCGATAGAGTTGGATCATTCACAGAGCAAATCTTATTATGAAATGGGGATTTGTTATTTGTTAAAGAACGAGCCTCAGAGGGCTATATTATGTTTTCAAAAATCTATTATGATAGATAAGAGCGACTTGGATGTGCAATTGCAATTGGCGTTGGCGCATGAACTTATTGATGAAGAAGATATGGCGATGAAGATTTATGATAAGTTGATTGAAGAGAACCCTAACTATGCTAAAGCACACAGTCATAAGGCGGCTTTATTGATATGTAGGGGACAGTATGCTGAGGCTATCAAGATATTTATGGATGTATTGAAGATAGAACCGAATTTTTATAGAGCGTATTTTGGGTTGGGAGTTTGTTTTGACAATTTAAAAAACTATTTGTACGCAAGAAAGTATTATAAGAAGTTTTTGAAGTTACACCCTAATTCATCACATGCTGATTATGTAAAGAACAGACTTGAGACATTGAAGTCTAAGGGCGCAGTTAGCAATCATTTAAAGCTTGTATAAGTAAATTAAAAAAGGTACTTTACATTTAGATATCTTTTTAGTATGATGAGTTTACATCCAGACAACTGATGGAGGAATGCCAGAGCGGTTGATTGGAGCAGTCTTGAAAACTGTCGTACCTTCACGGGTACCGTGGGTTCGAATCCCACTTCCTCCTAATTTAAAGCCACCTTAACAGGTGGCTTTTTTAGTATTTGTATTCATTTGATTTTTACACGCAGTTAAAATGTTTTTATTCATTCTAAAAAATGCTTTTGTGCCTTTACCGATATCAAGAACCCTGTCTTTAAAGCTTCTTGATTGGATAGTCAGTTTTTCAGGATTAAAAAGAACAAGCTGGGATTGATCCTGTCCTATTATTTTATTTATATTCATCATATCAATATCTTTAAGTATACTGCTGGTATATCCTTTTGACATATAAACTCCATCATATCCAAGTTGAGTAAAGAGTTTTTGTACTAAAATTTCTTGTGCAGCTACATCAGTTTTCCTATTTTTTAACATTGACCAAACAAATTTATACATATTTGGAGTTTCTTTCTTATCAGTAGACTTTCTTTTCAACATAAACTGTGCAGCCTTGTTAGCCAATGTGTCATAGTCTTTAGGATCTATAACAGCAATTTTTGCGTCTTCAACTTTTACAGGAATAACCTTTCCTGCGACCATTTTGAAATTTTGTGCAACTTTTTCTTCAGGAGTAAGATAGACCCCTGCCCCGAACTCTCTTGCAAAGAAACTAAGCTGATTACTTGCATAAGGGGTAAAACCATGTTTATATATTTTGGAAGAAGATTTTGTTCCGTGATAAAAAATTCCGTCTTTAGGCAGTAACTCTTTTGGACAATCGTGGATATATTGTTTAATGTCAACATTTAACAATTTGGAAAGGCTTTCATTATTTGTTATTTGTTCAACAAACTCCATTCCTTTTTTGTACGCTTTATCTGATATGTTATTCGGATTTCCTTTTAAATATTTTGCAGCTTTGACAGGGTCTCTACCGATTGCAACCGTAAAAAATATAATAGGAATAGAAGCCAGACCTGTCAACACAATAGACTTTTTGTTATTTTGAATTTTATCGCTTACTCTTTGTGTTATTGTTTTGTTTTTAGAATCTGTTTTTTGAGGCGTTGTATTTGGAGTATAGCTGTTTTGTACGCGAACTTGATTATTAATATTCATAATTTCCTTTTATCCAATAATTATTATTCACATATTTAAAACGTGTGAATAATAAAATTTGCCAATATTCAAAAATTTTTCAAAATTCATTAAAAGAGTGGCTTTTTTTGATATAATATTTTTAGAGTTATGATAAAAGTATTATTTGTATGTTTAGGAAATATTTGCAGATCACCAATGGCACAGATTGTGCTTGAAAATATGGTGAAAGAACTTGGATTAGAAAACAACTTCGAAATAGATTCTGCAGGTACAGAAGGCTATAATGAAATGGTTCACGCCGGTATTCACAGAGGAACAAAAGAAGTATTAACCAGAAAAGGAATTCCTTTTTCAGAACACTATTCCAGAAAACTTCGTAAAAACGATTATAAATACTACGACTATATTATAGCAATGGATGAAGACAACATCTACGATATAGAACGTATTGTAGGACCAGATAGCGATAATAAAATAAAACGACTTTTAGATTATACTGATGAATCTAGAGATATCGCAGACCCCTGGTATACAGGAAACTTTGATAAAACCTATGAAGATATAACACTTGGCTGTCAAGCCTTTTTAAACCATCTGTCCATAAATACTCAATCTCGTGGATAAAGCCCCTCAATCGATTTCATGTATATTCGCTCTGTATCTCTGGCTAAAGGCTTCTCGACCTGTTGTCGATACGTCCTATACTGACATTCAATCTGACCGCTATCAACTTTCTTGAAATATTGACTTGCATAATAAACAAAATAAGGGCGTATGAATTCATCCCTCACATATCCGTCAGGCATATATTTCTGATCAACAGCCAATGCAGGAATTGCATTTAATATTATAAAAAATAAAACTACTTTTTTCATAAAACTATTTTTGTCGAGCGTGTCTATCATCATCTTTCAGAGCTCGTATAGCTTCCAATTGTTTTTGGAATTCATTTACCAACTCAGGCGTAGGAGCGTCTGCAGAGCTTGCTTCAGAATATCCTAACATAGAAAACGCATATAATTCTGCAAATGCTTCTTGAGGACTCGTAAACAGATACAACCTATCAGAATATTTTCCGCTTGCATTCCAAGCTTTTATAGCATTATTATATGCTGTAACAAAACCAGCATTATCTTTCGTTGAATAAACCTTACCGTTTTTGACATTTCTGCAATCTATAGCGTGACCCAACTCATGAGCAATAGTACCAGGGGTAATAGTCGATAAATTTCGATATCCGAAACTTATCATATCTTTATTTGGATCAAACAGACCGGCTTGATTTTTAGTTGTTTGTGTATAATTTTCAGGAGAATCAAATTTGTCAGCCTCAATAGCTAAATCCATCAATGCTTCTGCAGGCAGTTTTTGAATTGCTGCCTTTGTCAAAGGACGCATATCTAAAGGCAAGTTTGATATCAACTTATTCAAATCAATTGTATATTTTTTCTTCTTACCTTTACCTTGAGTTTGCTGAATTGTAATAACATCATCACTATAACTTATATTATAAGCATTCTCGCTTTTATAAAAATCCGTACTCACCTGAGAATTTTCAACATTCATATTATGGTCATAACCGGCAGCTTCTTCCAAACGTTTTAATGTTCTTGCTATAAATTCGTCTTTTAATTTCTTAGGAATATCTTTAGAATCGTTCAATTTTTCTAAGAGATATCCGCCATTAGTTTGTTCATTATATTTTTTTACCACCTCTAACAAATCTTTTGCAGAGATATTATCAATAAATTTTATAGCATCATTTTTTAACCAATCAGGATTATCCAAATTGTTAAACAAGATATTTTGTAAAATAGCTGTTTGTCCGTATAATCTTAAATCACCATTTTCATAACTTGTCAGTTGTTCAGCATCGAATTTCAATGAAAAATCCCTTTTCATTACGTTATTTGCGGCTGTACGTTCAAAACTGAAGGTATTATCACGTTGATTACCAACCAAACGATAGCGTTTGTCATTGTTTGTATATTCATCAATAAATACAATATCGCGGCTTTCTTCGTGGATTTCCACATAACGAGCAACCAGTTTACCTGTTTGCTTGTCAGTTATTGTTGTTTCATCTTTATCTTTAGTATAGGTATATCTGTCTTCAGGGTAAGCTGATTTTATAGCCTCAAATGTAAAGTTATTTTTATCAAATGTCTGCTGAAGCGTAGCTGTTTTAATATCAAACTGCTCAAGCTCATCATTTTCGAGAATATTATTATTAGCAGTAGCTTCAATCTGGTTATCAGCTTGTTTTATCAAGCTATCCAGCATAGATTTTTCACTTAGTTGTACAATACCGTCACCGTCATCTACTTCATTAAAAATAGAATCTATTTTTTCATTAGACGTTTTATAATCCGACCATTTTGCACCTACTTGAATATCAATCTTTTGCAACTTTTTATCGTTATCAAAATACGAAAAGCTCATATCAACTCCTATTACTACGCTCACATTTTTTCTTTATACGTATAATAAGTTTTTTTGTTGTATAGATATTTCAATATAAAAAGTTTTTTTACAAAAGTTTAAACTAACAAAAATTTGTCATCTTTGATTACAGAAATAGAGTCACCGTCTTCGTTTTCAGCATAAATATAAACATTCGGTCCGCCAACCATAAAGTCATCATGGGTAGTAGAAGAATTGATATTTTCCTCACTCAAATATTTTTTCTGCTCATCATAATCATCGATATCCATAGCCCCGTCTATACAGTCAGGATAAGCATTTCCGAGTGCAAGGTGGCAAGCTGCATTCTCATCTAAAAGAGTAGAATTAAATAATCTGCCTGTTTTTGCAATCGGAGAGCCTGCAACAAGCGCTACTTCGCCTAATCTATCAGCGTTTTTATGTGATTTGATATGTTCTTTTAACATTTCCGCATTCTTCTCTGCCGTAACATCGATAACTCTGCCGTCTTTAAACGTCATTACAATTCCGTCAACAAGCTTACCATTCAATGATAAAGGCATTGTAGCTGCAATACGACCTTGAGCTGTATTTGCAAGAGGCGCTGTAAACACTTCTTCTGTCGGAATATTTACTATAGGTTCGTGACCAAACCTATTCATCTCTTCACGAGCAGCCTTAAATTTAGATTTTTCAGACATTGTTATTCTAAAATCAGTCTTTCCATCCGGCTCTTTTGTATCAGGGTCAACACTCACATAATGCAGAGTTCTATAACCGTTATCCATAATTTCATTCATTTTATCTGCACGAACTTTAAGGGTTTCAACATGTTCATCCAAGTTTCCGACCCTATTGATTTTATTAGCATCACGATAAGCGTGAGATAACGCTTCTATAGGGTCTTTGTGTTCTGGATAAACATCTTTGCAAGATACTGTCGTAGGCGCATAATACACTAACCAAGGGTTATGCGCTGATTGTAAATTCGCATATTTAGCACGAGCCTCACTAAACGCAAGAGAACGTTTAACAATACGTTTTGAATCAATACCGTCTAATCGGTTCGGATCATCACCCTCTAAAAATAAACGCGCAGTATCCTTTTCATAATGTTCTTTGCCGGCATCTATCCTGTGTTGAGGAATTTTATCCAATAGTTCTTCTTTACCGTATTTTAAAAGATTTACATCACGAACAACATGGTCTTCCGGAAATGTAACATCAACCAGTTTTGTCTTATTTTGAGAATATAAATAATCCACCATATCTATAATATAAGGTAAATGTTCTCTTTCACCGTCAATCAGCACAGGTTCACCCTCGTGGATATCTAAAGCTGTTTTAAAGATTTCTTCCGGTTTCATCTTAAATTGGTTTCTAACATTTTGCGGGATAGGCGGATAAATCTTTTCCAACTCTGCTTTAACTTCATAATCTTTTACCCCTGATTTTTTATAAGGGTCATTGTTATTATCAAATGTTAATTTCAAAGCATTGGCAAATTCTTTGCGTCCTTGTTTTTTATAGTCAAATTCTTCAGTTATATTATATTTTTGTTTAAGTTTTTCAAGCTCGGGTTCTTTCACATCAAGCTTTACCAAACCGGAACCTTTTTTATAAGCTTCTTGTGCTAAAACATTCATAAACGGCAGGTATTTAGAATCAGCTTCTATATAAACAGGTTGATTTTCTTGTAACCCTGATTCTTCCAGGAGTTTAATCGCGTACACTTCCATTTTATCAGCAGGTGTAACACTGCCTGTAAAACTCACAGTATCTGCTTTAAGAGTTTGATTATGTTTTATAAATGTTGGTTTAGATTGTTGTACGTTATAAATAGGGCTATTGCCAATAGATTTTATATTCATTAAGATGCCTCCTAATAACAAAATAACAGAACAAAATATTTTTTGCTATATAATATACAAAGAAGGTATATGAAAAGATTAAGTACTAAACTTTTAACAATACTGATATCAGCGTCAATATTTTTGATGCCGGTAGTAGTTTGTGCTGAAACCATATACGATTTTAGTGATGAAGCACAAGAAAGATTTGAACGTGCTGAACAAAACAAACCTAAAGAAGTTAAAACAGAACCACAGGTTCAAAAAGCAAAAAAGAATACAAAACAAACCAAACTTGACGAAATAGATAACCAGATAATTGCACCGGCAAAAACAATCCAGGGTAACCTTGTTTATATAGCAGAAGGTGAATCGTTCAATGTAGTGTTACAATCTTCGATAAGTACATCAAGTCTGGAACGCAATGACACAATTGCCGCAAGTTTGGAAGAAGACTGGGTTTACCAAAATAGAATCATAGCACCGCAAGGAAGCGTCGTTTACGGAAGAGCATTAGATAGTAACAAGGCCGGTTTATTTTATTCAAACGGTAACATGACAATAACCTTTGACACTATAATGCTTCCTACCGGCGAACAACTGCCTTTAACAGCAAATGTCGTAACTATTAAAGCTGAGGGAAACAGAGTTGTAAAATCAGGCATTCAGGTTTTAACAGGAGCGTTAGCAGGTGTAGCAACAGGGTTGTTATATGCTCTTTTCAGCGGTGGAGATGTTGCAAGAGGACTCGCAGTAGGTGCAGGTATCGGTGCAGCAGGGGGTGTTGTAAGAGCAGGTTTGTCACGTGGCGAAGACGCTGCAATCCCTGCAGGAACAAGGATTAATGTCAGACTGACAAAACCTATGAGCATAAATCCTTATTCATATTAGAATCTAAAATGAACAATTTAATCTCAAATTTCGTTATATTCATGACTGTAGCGAATAAATGGAGATTATGTTATGAAAAAATTTGTTTATTTTCTTTTGATTTTGTCTTTAGGTCTCGGCTGTCAGGCGGCTGAAATTTTTCAACTGGAACTTGCACCTGCAACTCAAATTGACGGCAAAGTAAAATCAAGAGGAAACAAAGATACCATAATCCTGAACACCGAACCACCCGGAAGTGCTATGTTTGAATCAATATTCAACGAATCTTCATCAACAACTACTGTTGCATCCAGTGGTAATTTCACAAGCTGGAGATTAAATGACCCGTATATTGTTCAGATTGACGGCAACAACTATATTATGATAATTGATAACCCTACAAAAAAATGGAACAAAGACGATATTTTAGGTATTGACGATACAAAAGAAACGATTTTTAAAGCACTAAAGGCGTTAGAATCAGACGGCGACCGCACAAAACTAACATCAGATGAACTAAAAAAAGCAAAAATAAGGTTTGTAAAAATTGATAAAGACGGCGCTATCTTAGTAAATGACCGAAAACAAGATTACAGTCTTGATAAAATAAGCCATATTGATATGATTCGATTAAGAAAACTTGCAAACAGCAGTGTTACAGGTATATTCGGGCACTTTAACGTTTATCTGAAAACAGATAACAACTCTAAAAGAATGGTTATCGGTTATGTAACTATTCAAGAAGATGATTCGGAAAAAATATTGTTCAAATAAAGAGGTTCTATGTTTAAACCCACATATCTGTTAACAATTTTATTAACATTCTCAATAATATTCATGCCTGTATCGGTTATGGATAGTGGATATGCTTGTGCGGCTTTTCGTAAAAAATCAGAGTTTGTAAAAGTCAAAAAAGGAACAGATTTTGATATAGCGCTTCAAAACACAATAAATTCAGCAAACTTAAAAGAAGATGACTCAATTGCAGCAAGCCTTGAAGAAGATATCGTTTTTAAATCAAATCTCATAGCACCGCAGGGAAGCATAGTATACGGAAAAGTACAAAAAGTAAAGTCTTCAAAAGGTTTTTACGGCAAAGGCTATTTACAGATAACATTTGATGAGATAATGCTTCCAAACGGCGAGGTATTAAATTTTTCGGGGAATGTTATCAAAGTAAAAGCAAAAGGTAATCGGGCAATAAGAATCGGAGGTGATATATTACTCGGAATAGTATTTGGAGCAATTGCAGGAGCAACTGTAATACCGACATTTGCTCCTATAGGAGCGTTGATGGGATTAGCAATGGGTACAATGGAAGCAGCAGACACAAAAGGGCTTGATGTTGAAATTCCTTCAGGCACCGCTCTGACTATAAGACTGGTTAAACCGTTAAAAACTGTACCTTATGCGTGATAATATGGTATGATATAAAAAAGTTTAAATAAGGATACAGATATGAATAAAAGAACAATTACTATCGGAATAATCATACTATGTACAAGTATTATACTAAAACTCATCTGGTCAGGTTTGAAAAATATCAAAATAGATGACTTTAAACCCGCAGCAGTGATGTTTGTAGTTGATTCATCAGCCTCAAACCAGTCAAAACTTCCTGAGCAGAAAAAATTCTTAAAACAGATTTGTGCTCAACTTGATCCTGAGGACCAGATTAAGATAATCAAAGTTTCAGAAGAAGCATATATGATTTATGAAGGTTCTCCTCAAAGTTCTAACGCTATAAACAAGTCTATGGAAGCATTTACAAAATATGAACCGGAAGCTCTCGGAACAGCTTATGGCGACGGACTAAAAAAAGCGTTTAATTATGCTCTTATTATGCGAAACGAAGGTTACACTCCGGCGGTTGTTGTAATAGGTGACCTTGAAAACGAAGGTGATACCTCTAAACAAATCAACTGGGATACACTTCCCGTAGAAGTTTCAAAAGTTAAACAATCCGCACCGGATTTAGTGATGATGTTTCTGTTTGCACACCCGCAAAAACTAGATATGGTAAAAGAAAAACTCATAACAATCTTAGGCGAACAAAAATTGATACTTGCACCTGAACAAAACGCTGAAAAGTCATTACGTAAGTTCATCAATGCAATAGGACGATAGAAGAAAGGATAAATATGGCAATTACAATCTCTTCAAAGACTAACGAAAAAACATTTAATCAAGAAATAATAAACATAGGCTCAAACCCTAACTGTGATTATACACTTAATACAGGTTCCGATTTTGTTTTGACACTTCAATACGATTCAAAATCAAAAAAATGCACTATATTAAATACTTTCAATAACCAAAATATCCTTTTCAAAGGTCAGCCTATAGGACAAAAACTTGAGATTGATAATATTGCAAAACTAATGTTTGCGGATAGCGAAGAGTTCCTTTCTATCAAGATAACCGCTGATTCGCCAACATTTACCGTAAGCGAAGCTGACAAAGCAAAAGCTGATATTGAAGCTAAAAGAGTTGGTGTTGTAAAGCAAACAGGTTTTGCTATCAACGATATAAAAAACAGGATAAGTTTGAACTTTAAAGAATCTGTTTTTGTACATATTTCATTATTCTTATGCTCATTTATAACAGCTTTTGGATTGGCAAACTATCTTACAGGGCTTGAGATTGAAGAAACCAAAAACTTTATACATCTTCCGACCAACATCAAAATACTTGCTATCTTTGCAATGATTGTGTTTGGACTTGCCTTAACGTTTAAACAAGGAATTTATACATTATTCCAAAAACGAGAAGATTCTAAACTTGTTCAAAACTTTATGATAGCGGTACCCGCACTATTTTTTATGGGGATTTATGCAATCAATTTGTTGTATTATTCAAGCATAAACCTTGCTTTCGGGGTACTTATTTCATTATTCTTTGTAGGTTTAACCTTAGTGCTTGCAACAGCTTGCGGATATTTCAAAAGCACAGGACATGCGCTTTCTTATGAACTAAACAAATACGAATACAGAGAAGACTTTGAACTTGTTATGAACGACTACAGATGTTGGATAGATAACTATATTAACAATTTAAGTAATACAAAACTTCAAAATATAAAAGACAAGTTGTTTAATCTGCAGTTAAAATCAATCGGTGAAACAATTTTAGGTATTTTAACGGCACCGTTTCTTGCTTATGGTGTTTCTAACACCTTAGCGAGCTGTTTTCCTGATGCTGCAGGCTGGATAAGGATTTCAGGGTTAAGATTCAGTCCTGTATTCCTTGTGCTCGCCTCATTTATGATTATTTTCGCATTCTTTGCGTTTGTCAACGCGTTTTTAGCATCAAGAAAAATACAGGGTTCAAACGTTATTAAACAAGACGGGTTCAGCAACTACCTTGTACACGGTACAGATATTTTCGGACTGCAAGGTGTTACAAAACTTGAATCAGAAAAGGTACGTTCGCTTGGAATCGGATGTTCTATTATTTTCATTGAGTTCACGATGAACACATCATATTTTTTCACTGAAATAGGCGGAGACTTGCAAGGTATTCTGCTGAGTATTATTGCTGCTCTTGTTCCGACAGCATTATTACTTGCAGAAACTTATATGCTCAGTCAAACAAAGTTTGATATTTACGCTAGTGAAGAACTTGTTGCTAAGATAGATAAATAAGGATAAACAATGCGTTTAAAGGTTCTGATTATAGTTTTAATCGGTTTATTAGCTCTGATAACAGCGTTTGTCGGGCTTAAGCAGCCTGCGCTTCATAAGCAGACAATGTTTTCTGATGAGTATCACAAGTTTGAAGAGGTTGAACTGCCTGCAGCTAAGGTAGCTGTTTCAAATGTGAAACCTAAACCTGTTGTACAACCGACTAAACCCATTGTTCAACCGAATAAACCAGTTGTTCAACCCGCTAAACCGGTTACACAACCCGCTAAGCCTGTCACAAAAAAACAACAAGAACCAAAACAACCGGCAAAAGTTGTACAGGACGTGAAGCCTCAAGAAAATAAGCCTCATCAGTTAACCGAACAGGAAGAGATTATTGCCTGGAACAGATGGCGCAGTAATTTGCAGAATCAGGTTATGAAAGACGCACCTATGAGAGCGCCTCTCGGAACAGTATTCAAGTTCTCGTTTACTGTTGATAAATATGGTAACATGTCAAATATCAAGGTTTGGTCTGAGAACCCTAATTATACGGACTTGGCTGTAAGAGTTATAAAACCTGTGCTAACAGGGTATGCACACAAACCTATTTTGAAATTTCCTGAAGGAACAAAACGGGTAATAACTAATGTTACGGGCGGTTATGTAATATCGACAAGAACAAAATATAGCAGTCCTTCTGATTACTCGGATTATGAAAAAGTAAAAAGGTATTATTAGATGTATAAATGTAGCGAATGCGGAGCTGAATACAAAACAAAACCTGATTATTGCGATTGCGGCAATGACAGGTTTGAAACTATTGAACCCAAAAAGAAAGACTATTCTGTATTGTTTCTTTTGTTATGCGTGATTCTCTCTGTTGTAATACTTTCGTTTTCAACAGGCAACAAAACAACAGAAACTAAAACAGAAACAAAAACTACAACTACACCCCCAACTAAAATTACACCTATCCCTGAACCTAAGCCTCAACCCAAACCTATCATTCAACAAAAAACTATAACCACTCAACAAAAACCGGTTATTAAACCAAAACCTGTAATAGTAGTAAATACAAAAGAAGCACAAGATTACAAGATAAAACTCAGAAACGCTTTGTTTTTGAAACTGGATGTAACAAATATACAGGGTTCCGGTAAATGCGGAATACAGTTTTCGGTTAATCAAGAGGGCAAGCTTATAAACAGAGCATTCTCATTCCAATCAGATAACAAAACCCTGAATGACGAAGTATACAAAATGCTAATGAGAATGCCAAAATACGATACTCCACCTCAAAGTTATAAAGGCGAACTCATCAAGATAACAATCGAATTCAACAACGGCGAATACGAGATTTCATTACGTTAAAAGACTTTCCTTAAGCTTTTCTAAAAACAATTTCGATGCGGGTGAAAAAATTTGTTGTTTTTTCCATATTATATCTAACTTAGACTCCAACCGCGGATACAATTCTCTAAAACATAATCCGCTATTTTCAGAGGTATTTGCAAGTTTATCAAGAGTAACCGCACTACCCATGCCGGATTTAACCATAATAGCCGCATTATATATAAGATTATATGTCGCTACAATATTCAATTTATCAAACGCATTCCCGAACCAATCTAAAAAACCGCTGTCTTTAGAGTATTTTGGCGACATTTGTCTGGAAGTAATAAGCGGTTCTTTTATTAAATCCTCTGTTGTAATAACCTCTTTTTTTGCAAGTTCACTATCGATTCTTGTCAATACACCCCAAATATCTTTAGACGGCAAAGTTATGTAATCATATTTCTCCAAATCAATCGGTTGAATAACAAGAGCAAAATCAATCAATCCTTTATCAAGTTTATCCAAAACATCTTCTGCATTACCGCTGTAAATATTGTATTTTATTTGAGGGTAATCATCTTGCAATATTTTCATAACATCAGTAATATAGTGCATTGATTCTGTTTCACCTGCACCAATAGAAATATTGCCGCTAATAGTATCTGAGATTGATTGAAACTCTGATTCAGTTATTTCAACCATTTCAATAATTTCGCCTGCTCGTTTTTTTAAAAGCATTCCCTCAGGAGTCAGTGTAATTTTATGTTTACCTCTGATAAACAGTTTCTGTTTTAATTCTTTTTCCAAATCTTGCAATTGTCGGGTAAGCGTCGGTTGGGTTAAATGCAATGATTGTGCTGCTCTGGTAATACTACCTTCTTTCACAACCGCCAAAAAGTATTTCAAAACCCGTATTTCCATAATCTTATAATACCTTTTCTTACCATACCTGTCAAGCATAGTATATTATACAATATAGGTATTTGCTATTTTTAAGACAATGATAAATAATATAGATATAAGGAGAAATCTATGGATATTCTTAAAGTCGTGACTAAACGCGGATTGGAACTAAAGGGAGCCATTTTCAACGCTAAAGATTCAGACACTGTAGTAGTTATGATGACAGGGATTTGTTCTAACTTGTTTCAAAACGAACTTTTATATACAACAGGCAAAGTCCTGAGTGAAAACGGTATAACCTGCATAATAGGACACACACACGATTCGTTTTCTTGTTTTGCATATACGGATTTTTCTATAGGCAAACAACGACATAAAGGTGTTTTCAACGATGATTTTGATATGGTATACGAAGATGTTGAAAGCTATGTCAAACACGCAAAAGGAATGGGGTTCAAAAGAATAATCCTTGCGGGACACTCATTAGGTTCAAACAAAATAATCAACTATTTAGGGAATACTCCTGATGATTTTGTGGATTACTTTATCGTATCTTCGCCGGTTGATATTATGCACTGGTGGAAGGTTATGCCAAATATTGATGAATGTTTTAACCTTGCGAAACAATGGGTTGAAGAGGGCAGAGGTGATGATATTTTACCGTTCTTATTCGGCGGATTTTCTCCGATGACAGCAAAAACCGTGCTAGGATTTTATAATGCTGAAAACCTTAAAAACTGTCCTGTTCTTAGTAAAGAAGGTGAAACCGATTCACTTTACAATATAAAACCAAACGGCACTTTTGTGATTGGTTCAAAAGATTCTGTAACCGGTGAGAGCCCGAAAGGGTTTATGGAACAGTTAAACCAATGGACAAGAGACCCTGAACACAATGATGTCATTGAGGTTGAGGGTGGGTCGCATATCTTTTTCAATATGCACAACGAATACGCAAAACTAATATTAGATATAGTAAAATGAAAGACAAAGATTTATACATTTATTGTAATATTGCACTTGTACTTGCTGCCTTTATATCAGGGCTTTCATTTGTAGCGCAAAAATTAGGAATGCATTATGTACAGCCATTCACCTTTAATACACTGAGATGTTTTATCGGCTGCATATCGCTGTTACCTTTAATATGGTATAAAGATGAATACTCCGTAAAAACCTTATTAAAAGGCGGATGTTTAGCAGGATTCGTTTTATTTATTGCTTTTTCAATAAATCAATACTGTATGATTTATGCAGATGCAGGCAAAGCAGGGTTTATAACATCACTATATATCCTTTTTGTTCCGGTAATCGCAGTTTTTCTAAAACACAAACTACAGCCAAATGTTTGGTTAAGTATATTTATAGCGATAATCGGGCTTTACCTGTTATGTGCCAAAGGTACATTGACATTTGAACTATGGGATATATTTTTACTAATCAGCGCATTTTTCTTTGCGTTGCACATAATTATAGTAAGCCATTACTCAAAAAAATCTGACACAACAAAGCTTTCCGCGCTGCAGTTTCTGGTAGCGGGATTGTTATCACTGCCGTTTATGTTGTTTATTGATAAACCTACGCTACCGTTAATCATTGCAGGCTGGAAACCGATTTTGTTTATCGGAACAGTTGTAACCGCGGGAGCCTACACATTACAAATATTCGGTCATAAAGCCACAAAACCGGTACTTGCAACGCTTATATTAAGTTCCGAAGCCGTTTTTGCGGTGCTTTGCGGAATGGCATTTCTCGGGGAAACATTAACCCTTAAAGAAATAATCGGATGTATTATAATGCTTGCTGCAATAATAATTTCGCAATTATCCATGAAAGGAGAAAATAATGACACAAACAATTACTAATCAAACATTTGACGAAGAACGTGCTTTATATAACCTGAAAGATACAACAGTCGAGAAATGTACATTTGCAGGTGAAGCTGACGGCGAATCAGTATTAAAAGAATGTCGTGACGTAAAGGTTAATGATTGTTCGTTCTCACTAAGGTACCCGCTCTGGCACGCAAAAGGGTTTGAACTTGTAAACTCTTCTATGGATGAACTGACAAGAGCTCCAATCTGGTACGCATCAAAAGGGTTAATAGACAACTGCAACATCACAGGTATAAAATGTGTAAGAGAATGTGATAATATCACTATCACAGATTGTGATATCAATTCACCTGAATTTGCTTGGAAGAGTAATAATATAAAAATCAAAGATTCGTCTATTGTTTCTGAATATCTACTAATGGATACAAATAATGTAGACATACTTAATTTAAAGATGAAAGGCAAATATTCGTTTCAGTACATGAATAATTTACATATTAAGGATTCTGAACTGGATACAAAAGATGCTTTCTGGCACAGCAAGAATATTTTAGTCGAAAACTCACTTGTTAAAGGCGAGTATTTAGGCTGGTTCTCAGAGAACTTAACTCTTGTAAACTGTCATATTATAGGTACACAACCGTTGTGTTATTGTAAGAACTTAAAACTTATCAACTGTACAATGGAAGGTACAGATTTATCGTTTGAATACTCAGAAGTTGATGCGGATATAAACGGTCATATTGATTCTGTCAAAAACATCAAATCCGGCAGAGTTATTGCAGATTCCGTCGGTGAAATAATCAATGAAGACTCGATTATGGAATGCACGGGCAAGCTTGAATTAAGAAAACTAAAAGAGGTTGGATAAATCCAACCCCTTTTTATTTTTTACTGATTTAAAAGATGATTTATATCTTCAAGAATCTGTTCTTTCGTCAAGCGGTTACGTTGATAAAGTTCTTTTAAAGGAACTCTATCCGTAAACTCTTTGGCGGCACCGTAGTTAAGAACTTTCATGCCTGATGCAGAGTAGAATCTTGAAATCTTTTCACCAAACCCGCCGTCTAAAGCACCGTCTTCCAATGTAATCACAACGGTATGGTTTTGTTTTAGATTTTCAAGGAGCTCTTTATCAACTCCTGTGATAAACTTAGGGTTAATCAATGTAGCAGAGATTCCGCATTGTTTTTGAAGCTCTTCTTTAACCTCTTTTGCAAGCCAATAGAAATTACCAAGCCCAATAATAGCAACTTGTTCACCTAATTTCTCAACCTTAAACTTGTTCAACTTTGAATAATCAGTGTTATCAGCAACCCCTGTAGAAACAACCTTGCCAACAGGTACACGAATAGCAACAGGATATTGTTTTTGTTCAACTGACCAATCTAACATCGCAAGATATTCTTCTTTACAAGTCGGTGCAAGGTAAACAATATTAGGGATATTACTAATCAACGGAATATCAAAGATTCCCAAATGAGTAACGTCTGCTGCAGTTATTGAACCGCCAAAAACAAGAATAGTTGCAGGAGCTTCGTTTATAGCCAAATCCTGTGATAACTGGTCGTAGCTTCTTTGGATAAACGAACTCATAACCTCCAGAATAGGTTTCATACCGTTTGAAGCAAGTCCTGAAACATAGCCAACAGCGTGTTGTTCAGCGATTCCGACATCAGTATAGTTCTTGCCAAGCTTTTCTCTAACATCTTTTGTCAAACCTGTAGCACCAGGTGTAGCAGGTGAAACCGCAATCACAGTTTTGTCTTTATTAACCTTGTCTACGATATAGTCTGATGTAATAGTATTATAAGTTTCAACCTTTGCCGGCGGATTTTTTGCCCTTTCAATCAGACCCGGTAACTGCCAGTGAAAAGTCTCTTTATCCAGCTCAGCCGGCTCAAACCCTTTACCTTTCAACGTATGGATATGAACAACTGTAGGACGTTTAGCGTCTTTTACTTTCTTGAAGACTTTAATGAGTTTTTCAATATCATTCCCTTCTTCTAAATAATAATAGTCATAACCCATTGATTTGAAGATATTCTCTTTAGCCTGACCTTTTGTCTTTCTCAAAACAGCCAAACTGTTATAAATCCCGCCCTCAACAGGAGCGATAGACATAACGTTATCATTTACGATAATAATCATATTAGAGTTTAAAACAGCGCAGTTGCTCAAACCCTCAAGTGCCTCGCCTCCTGATAAAGAGCCGTCACCAATAAGTGCAACAACGTTATACTTTTCACCTTTCAAATCTCTCGCTTTAGCAAGACCCGCTGACAAGCTCAAAGAAGTTGATGTATGACCTAGTACAAAATTATCGTGTTTGCTTTCTTTAGGGCTAGAATAACCGGTAATTTCAGGATGTTTAAGCGGGTTCAAAAACGCATCTTTTCTGCCTGTTAACATCTTATGCGGATAAATCTGGTGCGAAACATCGAACACAAACTTGTCTTTAGGTGAGTTAAAAACATAATGCATAGCAATAGTAGCTTCTACAATCCCCAAATCAGGTCCCAAATGACCGCCAACTGTATCAACCCTTTTAAGAATACCTCCGCGAATCTCTTCAGCTAAAATATTCATATCAGTAACAGAGAGTTTTTTAATATCTTTTGGACTGTTCACTTTTTCAAGAACAGAATAAGGCAGCGCTGCAAATGCACTATTTGCAAGCATTAGAACAACCAATGCCGATAATAATTTCTTAATCATTATTTCTCCTTTCACACTATATCCAGTTTACAAAAATCTTTAAATCCGCAATATTCACAATTCTTTTTATTCTCTGTCGGCTCAAATTTACAAGCCTGAATATCGTTAATTGCTGTTTTAAACTTATCAACAACAGCCTGAGTATCGTCTTCCGTGAAGCCCACGCGAACATTCTTTTCAGGATTTATAACAAATATAAACTCTGTATCTCTTACAAAACTTCCGGTTATTTTTTCAAAATAATACTTATACAAACAAATCTGGTTATAATAATCTTCAAACTCTTCATCAGGCGCAATCTTGCCTGCTGATTTTGCTGAGCCTGTTTTGTAATCAAAGATAGAGTACGTACCGTCATCATTTTTCTCAACACGGTCGATTATACCGACGAACTTAACACCGTCAAGCTCTGTCTTAAGCTTGTATTCAAGCGCAAACACAGAACCGATAGGTGTATCTGTCAAATGGTGATAATAATTCGACAACTCCTTCTCACCGCGCTGTTCTAATATCTCACGCTGTTGTAAGCTTGAGAACGGATAGGCTGATATTTCTGTTTTAAACTTCTCAACAAACTCTTCTTTAGTCGGATAAATTTTTGTTTTCATAGCTTCACTAACAAGATATTCACACGCAGAGTGAACGGCACTTCCGTAATATAGCGCGTCTGCATTGCCGCTGATTGCAGAAAAGTCGAGAATATCCTCATACAAATACCTTCTCGGACAAGAACGGTATTTATTGATAGCAGTCGGCGAATAATATCTGTCATTCAGCTTTGCTTCAATAAGAGTAGCGAAATCACGTTTGTAGTCATAAGGACGTTTTACAAGTGTGCCTTTTGCTGTCTCAAAATGAAGGTTTAAATCATATTCGCTCAAGTCTCTAAGTTCTACAATATCCTGCGTTTCCAACAACCACGTACAAGGAGCGGTTGAACGACCCGCGTTTGCAACATAAGACAGTCTCAAAGTATGCTTCGCTCTTGTCATACCGACATACATTGTCTTGATTCTGTCAGAGAGTTTATACAACCTCCAATAATCGTCATCGTGGTATTCAGAGCTTGAAACAGGAATAACCGGTTTAAACGATTTTGTGCTCTTATCCCATTTGCTCGCCTGCAGTGTAGGCATATAAACGTATTCAAACTCACGACCCTTAGATGAATGATAAGTCGTAAGCTGAACAGCATTCAGAGGAACAGACGGCTTATCTGTCAGAATATCGAGCTCTCTGTCGGTTTCAACAGTCAATAAATAATCAACAAACTCTTCTAACGTAATCTTATTATGGGTTTCGCTAAACTCTTTTGAGACATCAACAAGCTTTTTTAACCCTGCAATATTTTCGTTTCTGTTCAAATCTTCGTTTATAAAATATCCGAATATACCTGTTTTTGCACCGACTTCAAGCACAATGTTTTTAACTGTCTCACATGCCTGAATCTCTTTTAATTCGTCATAGGTTTTTAAGAAACTTTTGATTTTCTCAGGCTCGGTCCAGTCATTATTTTTGCGTAGTTTATCTATTATATTGCCCGCAAAAGACTGTTGTTCATAGAGTTTCAAACAATCATCAGCAGAAAAACTAAACGGCGGTAAAAGCAGAAGCTTAGATAACTTGTCTGCATACAATGACGGATTAACAAGGGTTTGCAAATAGTAATACAACACAATCGATGATTTTATTGCAAAAATACTCTTACCCTCTTTGACTTCTGTCGGGATATTTCTGTCTTTCAGCATTTGCGCGAAAGTATTAAGCTCATCGTGGCTGAGCGCAAGAACCGCAATCTCAGATAACCCTTGACCGTTTCTTTCTTTTACGAGAGATTCTATCTCATCAACAATATCGAGGTATTCTTGCTCAACATTGTAATATTTAGTAAGTCTGACCTTGCTATCAAAAAGTTTTTCGTTTTTTGCTGTCAGTTCTTTACTTATGCCGTATTTTAAAAACTCCGGATTAATTTCTAAGCGTCTATCATCCTGTTTTGCAATAACCCTTGCAACATCAAGTACAGATTGGGTAGAGCGCATATTTTCCATAAGACAAATGACTTTTGTATCAGGGAATTTTTTCAAAAATCCTTCAACCGTATCTAAGCTTGCACCTTGAAATGAGAATATAATCTGGTCGTCATCACCGACTACAAAAACATTTTGCGATTTTAAAGCGTCAACAAGGTTAAACACAATCTCGTTTTGAGACTTGTTAGTATCCTGATATTCATCAACAAGAATGTATTCATACTTATTAGCAACTTTCTCTAAAAACTCGGGCGAAGTTTCGAACTTATCCAGCACAAAACCTATCATATCGTCAAAATCAATATACTGTTCCCGTTCCATTTTAGATTTGTATAATTCATAAAAGTCCCAAATCTCGTGAGCTTTTTGAATTTCTTCTTGTTTTTTATCAATTTTCTTTGCTAACGATTCTGTTTTCTTCTCTGAATTTTGCCATTGTTCAAGCAATGGCAGCCAGTCAGGGTGGGTCTCAATGTTATGAAAATACTGTTCTTTACTCATCCTATACTGTTTTATAGCGTGAATCTTGTCAGATATAATCTTTAAATATACATAAGGGTCGTTTTTTGTATTTCTGTATGCAACAGGTTTATACTCATCAATACACTCTTTTATTAACTGTCTTGAAATAGTCTGGGTAATGATTCTATAGTTTTCGCTGAGTTCAAACTCTTCTGCATTCTGAGAAATTATTTCGTTACAGAACCCGTGATACGTATAGATATTAACCCCGATATCTACTTTACCGAAGGCTTGAGCTATCTTTTTTTTCATCTCGTTAGCAGCGGCTTCAGAGTAAGTAAGACAAAGAATCTTTTCCGGATTAACTCCTTTTTCAAGCATAGCATTGATTCTATGCACAACCGTAAAGGTTTTTCCTGTTCCCGGTCCTGCAAGTACAAGGTACTTACCGGCTATATTATCGATACACTCCTGTTGTTTTTGGTTAGGCTTAATCGCAGAACTCTCTAATGTTTTCATCACTTCCCCTTGTATAATTATAATTATTATAAATGATTATACAGAAGAGTTCAAGACAAATTCGATATCCTTGTCTCCGCGACCTGAGAGGTTGATTAGAACTTTTTTGTTTTTATTTTGCTCAGCAAGCTTTATACCGTAGGCAACAGCATGAGAGCTTTCGAGTGCAGGGATAATTCCCTCAAGCTTTGATAGTTCAAAGAACGCGTTTACAGCTTCTTTATCGCTAACAGTATCATAACAAACCCTGCCGCATTCTTTTAAGAAACAGTGTTTAGGTCCAACACCGGGGTAATCAAGTCCGCTTGCAATAGAATAAGCATTGGCAACATTCCCGTTGTCATCCTGTAAAAGTAAGCTCTTAAACCCGTGCAATATACCGTCTTTACCATAAGTAAGGCTAGCGGCATTATCACCTAAACATTCACCTCTACCAAGAGGTTCAGCACCGTAAAGCTTGACGGTTTCGTCTTCAACAAACCCGCTAAAGATTCCGATTGCATTAGAACCGCCACCAATACAAGCAACAACATAATCAGGTAATGTTCCTGTCATCTCTAAAAACTGTTCTCTTGCCTCACGACCTATAACAGATTGAAAATGCTCAACAATCATAGGGAACGGATGAGGTCCTACAACCGAACCTATTGTATAAAGAGCCGTTTCATACTCTTTCATATAAGCGTTAAACGCTTCATCAACAGCTTCTTTCAGGGTTTTAGTACCGCTTGTTACAGGAATAACATTCGCACCGAGAATTTTCATTCTGTCGACGTTAGCTTTCTCTTTTTTAACATCGACTTCGCCCATATAAACATCACATTCCAGGCCCATAAGAGCTGCAGATGTAGCTATCGCAACCCCGTGCTGACCGGCACCTGTTTCAGCTATCATCTTCTTTTTACCAAGATGTTTCGCCAAAAGTGCTTCACCTAACGAGTGGTTTATCTTATGAGCACCGGTATGGTTTAAATCTTCTCTTTTTAAATATATTTCTGCGCCGTATTTCTTAGACAAATTCTTCGCAAAATATACAGGGCTCGGACGTCCGACATAATGTTTCAAAAGATAATTAAGCTCAGCGTTGAATTTTTCATCATCTTTCAACTCTAAAAACGCTTTTGTTATTTTATCAAACTCTGCTTTTAATTCATCGGGCAAAAACTGTCCGCCAAATCGTCCAAAAAATCCGTTTTCATCAGGTAATATATTTTTCATAACAGGAACAATGATAATATATCCGTATATTTCTGTCAACATCCTCAGTTATTTACTTAAGATACATAAACTGTGTTTTTTTAGCCTGTCTTTTGAATTTTCTTGTGCTGATATCTGCACCATATTCTTCGTTATAATGCTCAAAATATGTTTTTAAAAACGCTTCTATAGCAAGTTTTTTCTCAGAAATATCAGGGTCTTTTGCTTTTATTTCATCAGCATATCTTGCATAATCAACTATTGTGCTGTTATTTAACAGGGTTTCAGAAGATGTATCATTCGGATTATTTTCTTTATTAGTGCAATACAATTTATATTGCATATAGAAGGTTTCTACTTCTTGCATTAATCCGTCACTCACATTGATATCGTTAGATAAAATATGATGTGTAAGTTCGTGTAACAGCACAGATTCTAATTTTGCAACAGAAGGTGCTTTAAGCATATTGACTTTCACCAAATCACTACTATATTTTCCAAAAGAATCTTTGGAATAAAACTGTTGAAAATTAACCTCTTTTAATGCTTCTGAGTATTTTTGTTGAATCTCAGGCGGCAAATAGTTTATCTTCTCTAAGAGTTTATAGGATGCCGTTAAGACTTTATGCAAATTTTCACCGGTATTAAAGTTAACTTTTCCGTCAGTTTCATCAAAACTATCAAGTGCCGCTATAGAATAAATAAAGTTTTCAATACTTAAGTTTGCAGAGTCATTACTGATTGCATGACCACCGCTTGAGAAAAATGCACGTTCTTTTTCATCCAGTTTGTTATCACCGTTCAAGTCAAACAGTCTAAACTCGGATTTTAAGCCCCCGTTTTCATCAATTAAATCATCAAACGAAAGTTCAGAACTTCCTTCATTAAATAACGCTAAGATTTCAGGCGTAATAAGGTTTTCACCTGAATCATCATTTAGCCTTTTAGGAGCTAAGATATCTTTAAAAATTCTTTGATGATATTCCAAATCTGTTTCAACAGGTTCAGACGGTTCTTCTTCAACAACAGGTTCTACTACAGCAGCATTTTCCTGCATTCGTCTTTCATATTCAGATTTGGTTATATACTTGTTTTTACCAAAAGTAGATATAGCAATCAAAGGTTCGCCTAATGTACCGTCTTCATTAACAGCAAACTTCAATTTCTCTTTACCAATTTTTAGAATAACAATTTCTTGTTTTACACCGTTGACTTTTCTTTTTTGGAACTTACCACCATATCTTTCAACTAAATCAGCGGCAGAATATTTTATCTCAGGAAGTTCGATTTTTATAGACGAAAGATCAAGCTTCGGAATATCAATAGGGAACGGTGGTTTTTTCTTAGGCGCTTTTGCAACCACAACAACCTCATCAAGTTTATAAGAACCGTCCTCAATCTTTTCAGCATTAACAGGCATATAAGGCAGTTCTTCTTCAAACACACTATTAGCTGATGTTTCAGTTTCATTCACATCAGTCTCTGTAGGTTGTGGAAGCTTTAGCTCTCTGTAATCATCAGGTATACCGTTAACCTGAGTCATCTTGTCCTCTCTTTCTACAATATATATAGAAAAAGTGTTTAGAAAGCGCTTAATTTCAAAAACTTAAAAATGTTTACAATAATTTACTTCCTATCTCCCAAGGAGCCATTTGAATCCGAAGGATAGCATAACGCCGTTTCTGCCGCCGTTTCGTATCATCGCCTGACCGAATCCCGTGAACCTTTCGCCCCATCTGCGTTGTAAGCCAAGTCCATACTCTACATACGGATCGATTGACATGTCCGGAATTGTTACGTCCTGTAGTGCAAAGTGGGTCTTATCAATAATGTTCCACCTCATATTTACATTGAAGTATGGCTGCCAGCCGTTCTTCAAGTTTGCAATGAACTTAATTCCAGGTGCTACCTGTATTGCATTCAGCGGTGATGAGCTCACTCTATGGCCCAATCCGTTGTCGTGTGCAAACGTATGAATAAACGAGTATGAAAGCAATAAGCTTGGTTGTACTATAAACTTACATTCCTTGAACTCAAAGTTATATCCGGTCTTGCTTGCGATACCGGTCATGAACATCGGCATATTTTCTCTGCCAAGGTCTGTACTTGCTTGTGCTACATTAGCGCCAGCGTTGAGTGTTAAACCCGTAAAGAAGTTGTTCTTATACCATACTTCTGTTACGCCCACTGTGCCGCCATTCTGGTCGATTGATTGTCTGTCGTAATCCTGTACAGAGCCGTTGTAACCTACATACGCACTGAACTGTCTTCTCCAGCCGTTGTTGAGTTGTTTCATATCTGCGTCGCCGCCAAAGTAGTTTCCGTATCCGATATTGTTTACCTTAGGGCCGTTGTTTAAGTTTACGCGTTCAAAGGTTGCGTAAGGTCTGTTCCAGAGTCCTTTGCCGTTGTATTCGATACCGTCTTTGTTTTCGCAGCTATAAGTTTGTTGCATTGCTTCGCGTTCAGAACGCGGTACAAGCATATTCATATCCATATTCATGAATGCCTGGTCGTATGAGTTGATTTGGGTCAAATATCCGCCAATCTGTGCTGCTACAGGCGCTGCTACAGCTGAAGGTTTTGCTTTCTGACCGTATGCTACTACTCTGAGTAGTCCGTTTTCGTCGTAGTATGATTTTAATTTGTACGTTGCTTCTGCTGATTCTGCTGTCTTTGCGCTTATACTGCTTACGATAGAGTCCTTGCCGACATTGATTGTTACAGGTGTTTTGGAGTTGGTTACAATATTTACAGAAGAGACGTTAAGTGTTCCTTCTCCTGTTACTGTATCTGCCTGTATCTTATCAGATGTCTTGTTCTTCAAGCTTGCGTCAATTTGTATATTCGCCTTATCTTGAACATTCAAGCTCGCAAATCTGGTTACAGTTGTTCTGTTATTCTGAGTACTAATAGTTGCGTCTCTATTGATTGTAACGTTCTGGGTTCTGAGTGCGTCCTCGTTTACTATCGAAACCGTACCCGTGCTCGCTATATTTATCGTCGCAGTAGTTTCTGCTACAATTGCGTCCTTAATAGTTATCTTTCTGCCGTCCGCTGCTACAAGGTTAAGAACAGAGTTATCACCCATATATATCGAATTAGCTGTTTTACCAACCTTATTACCGCTAAATGTTACATCCTTCAAGATTGCGTTAATTGTTACGTTACTGCCTTCATCCATATATATCGCTGCACCCTGTTCGGTTGCAGTGTTTTTAGAGAAAGTAGAGTCGTTGATTGTCAAATTAGCGCTCTTTCCGACATAGATAGCGCCGCCTTTTTGTGCGCTGTTGCTTGTAAATGTTGCGTTATCTATCGTAGTGGTTGTATTATCTGCAAGGTACAGTGCGCCGCCGTTTTCTGTTGCTTTATTTGTCTTAAATGTTGCATAGCCTACGTGAAGGGTACCTGCGTTGTAGATAGCGCCGCCATTGTTTGCTGTATTACTTGTAAAGCTATTATTGTAATACTTATGTTTCTCTTTATTCTTACTCACTGTTACATAGTCGTATCTATCAACATCAAGGTTGCCGTTGTTGTAAATAGCTCCGCCCGCTAAAGCGTTGTTCTTACTAAAGCTTGAACCTTGAACCTTTGTTTCGTCAGCTGTGTTGTTGTTATTGTAGATAGCACCGCCGGATACTTCTGCTTTGTTTGTGCTAAAAGTAGTTCTGATTACGTTTGTTTTGCCGTCGTTGTAGATAGCGCCGCCGTTGTTTGCTGTATTGTTAGTGAAGTTTACACTCGTCGTTGTCAGTTCGCCTTCGTTGTAAATACCGCCGCCAATATCAGATTTGTTTGTCTTAAATACGCTTGAGGTAAGGCTCATCGTACCTTCGTTATAAATAGCACCACCGCCATGAGTTGCAATATTACTTGTAAACTTAGTTTTTGAAGATGTAAACGTTCCTTCATTATAAATGCCACCGCCATAAATTGACGCGTAGTTATTAGTAAACGATGAAGCGCTATCAGTGAAAGTTCCAACATTATAAACACCCGCACCGTTTTCCGCATTGTTATCGTTCTTTGTTGTAATAACACCTTTTTTATTAACAACGTTAGCTTTACCGACAACAGATTTACTCATAACAAGGTTGCCGACGTTATAAATAGCACCGCCGTTAACTGCAGAGTTATCAACATAAGTAGAACTGCTTGATGTAAACGTTCCGCCGCCTTCATTATAAACAGCTCCGCCATTCAATGCATTATTAGTTCTGAAAGTTGAACCGGATGATGTAGCATTTGCAATATTAAATATACCACCGCCCAATTCCGCTCTATTATTATAAAAACGGTTTTTAGTAACTTTTAAAGTACCTGCGTTATAAACAGCACCACCATTAATAGCATAATTAAACGCTGTATCATCTTTACCAAACTGAACATACTGTAATGTCATAGTAGCTTCATTATAAACAGCTCCGCCGCCACCAGAAGAGAAGTTGCCATAAAGCTGAGCGAATTTTTTACTTGAACCCTTCAGTGTCAAACTGCCCGCATAAATATCGTTAACAAGGTTTCTAATTGCAGAACCGTTATCCTCAGATTCGTTATCTACAAAATTAACATAAGTCAAAGTAACCTTACCACCCTTATTTATAACAGCACCGTCAAATCCTGACATAGTGAAACTGCTGCCGACAAACTGTTGTTTGTCAGGTAAAATAGTTTCCGTACCCGCAATCGTAAAACCGTGAATCTCATTTGTAGTTGAAATAATTGGTGCTTTTTTAGTTTTTAAAGTGAATTTTGGTGACTGTATATAACCGTCTCTGATAATGTTACCAATCTCATTAACCCCGTAATTGTTTATCTCAAGATTTTTAGAAAGAGTATAAGTATTAGTAATCGTCTTATTAATAGCCAAAACAAGAGGTTCATCCGCATAAGATTTGTTGTTTTCCACAACAACAGAACCATGCAAACCTAATCGCAAATAATATGTATAGCCGTCAACTCCTTCACCCAACAAAATGCTTCCGTTCTGAGCATTTGCAAGTTCTATAAAATCAGAAGTAGAAGCAAAGATATTCAAGAACTTAAACTTCATTGTCTGATAGTTTCTATTAATCATATTATCAAAGTTTAATAAGATTTTATTACCGGTTTCATTTTTAGTAGAAATCTCACTTAAAACTATTCTATCCGCTATCTTATCAGTAAAATTGATATCGATTGAAAGGTTAGTATCCTCAAAAATACTTAAACTATCAGTATAAATCGTTGAAATATTGTTATCGGCAATATTAAGCGTACCGCCATTCAAATTTAAAGCAGCGATTGAATGATTTTGTGAACCCAAATCACCTGACAAATTAAGTTTAACAACCCCTGCTGACGTATCAGCTTCATTGATATTCAAAACAAGTTTCGCACCCTCATCGAGTTTCATACCAGAATTCAAAGCTATCACAGAACCTGAGCCGGCAAAAAGATTTAACATTTTTTCACCATTGCCTGCAAAATGAATGTCATAGTATGAATCAGAACCGGTTGTATTTGTAAATACAGAAGAATTACCCTCACTTGATCTAACAGTCAAATCACCGGTAGTATAAATCGCACTGCCGTTTAAAGCTGAAGACTCAATAGTAACATCCTTCAACAACAGATTAGCGTTACCATTTTGAGCAAAAACAATAGAACCGTTAGAGCTTACATTCGAAGTAAACTTAACAGAATCTAAAACCAAACCCTCAGAACTTTCACCGAGTTCAAAACCGGTATAGTCATTAAGTTTAATAGTTGATGTATAAGCACCTTTAACGGTTAAACTACCATAAGTTTCGCCTAAATTGCGCGATGTATTTTGTACAATATTCTCATCATCGGTTTTATAAACCTTATTTTTATACGTTTTTGATTGGTTAAAGATTGCTAAGGTGAATTCGTCAGTATAAGAATATTGAACATCTTTATCAACATTAAGTTTTAGACCTGTTTTTTCATCGTTTAAAACAATTCCATATTTAGTAGATGTATCAATTATAGTAGTTTGTGCGTCAGTCCAGTTAATTTCGTTAGATAAAATTTCACCTTCTTCATAAGTAATTACAGAACCTGTGTTTACAGAGTATTTATCCAGTTGAGCTAATGCGTTTTCAGTGAGTTCCAAAACAGCACCGTTCGTAATAATTACTTCTGTGAAATTAGGAATATCCTCTTTCGAACCCAAAATATTAAAACTATCAATCTTCAAAGAACTACCGTTAAAAGTACCTATTGTCAAAGTATCTGACTTAATCGTATTAAGATTCAAATCGAGATTAAACAATACATCATCTGAAACAGTGAGGGTATTTATCACATAGTTTTCAAAAACATTGTTAGCAAGATTCATTCCGGAATTCGTGACAGAAACAGCACTCTCTTTAAAAGTATCCTGATTAAATCTTAATTGAGCGTTGTCAACCGATACATTAGCATTTTTAAACGCTCCGTTTATAGTAGAACTACCGCTTAAGTTAACATTATAATTAACGTCACCAACTATATTTCCGTCGATATAAACATTATTCATATTAAGCTGAGCTAAAGAGTTTTTAACATTTATGAGAGTTTCATTACCTGTAAGTTTAACAGATTCAATGTTCAAAACAGAACCGTCAACAAGCTCAAACCCGGAATAAGTATTATACCCGTCTTGAGAAGTTAAGCTCACAGTTGAATATTGTCCGTATTCAATAACACCTCTTACAGTAAGTTCAGCAACCGTTTCGCCCAAATCTTCCGATACATAATACGTCATAACACTATCGGTCACAAAAGATTTTTTATGGCTTACATCACTGTTATTGATAAGTCTCAATGTATCACCCATACTTGTCGTAATCGTATCATCTACAATCGTTTCTACAATAACAAGTTCTTTTGCAGTGTCAGAAAGTTTGAGTTCATAGATTGAACCGCTTCTACCGTAACTCTTGTTATAAACTGTTGACCAACTAGTCTCAGCAAGAATAGTATCAAAAACTTCTTCCGAGTGGATTGAAGCATCGTACATTGCTTTATCTAAACAAGATTGAGCTCTATCGCTTAATGCAAGTTTCAGATTATTTGAATATGTATCTAAAATTGTTATTTTAGCAGATGTATTACCTGCCTTAACCAACTCTTCAACCGTACCTGCTATATTTATATTGTTTAAATATAATATGCCGGATGAAGTATTAACAGCGATATGGAAGTTATCAGCTTCAACTGTGTTCAAATCAACATCTATATTTAATAATATATTAGAATCGTCATTTGCCGTTACAGAAAAGATTTCGTATCTGTTAATAGTATCGTCCGAACAATTTAATTCACCTTTATTTAATATAAGGTTAGAGTTCAAAAATGTTTCGTTTATAAAATTCAGCCTGCCGTCATTTAAAATAACATCAGCACCGTCAACTTTACCATTCAAAGTAGTTGTACCGGAACCATTAATAGAAACAACATATCTTGTTAAACCCAGACCTGTAGAAACAATATTACCGTCAATAAAAGCATCAACCAAATTCACTTTTGCACTGGAGTTTCTAACATTTATCAGGTAATTATCGTTACCGGTCAACATCATTGTATCAACTGTTAATACAGTATCTTTTGACAAGTCAAATGCAGAATACATCCTATCAGAAGTAAAATTGATAACAGAGTCTTTATTGATACCTTTTAATGTTAAATCACCGTAGGTAGTTGAAATCCCCTCTTTTACAAAATATTGGTTAGCGGTTTCGGTAGCAGAAAATAGTTTCTTTTCATCCGTCTGCAAATTACTTAACAACTTGAGTGCATCGCCCATAGTCACATCAGATTCTTTCGGGTCTTCCGCAACAACCTCAACAATATATGCAATACCTTTTGTATTAACAAGTTCAGAAGTTATTTCATTAAGTTCTTCTCGTTCATATAACTCAAAATGACCGTAAGTAACGGTTTCTACAAGATTCTTATACAAAATAGTATCAAATGTAATCGATGTTGGGACATCAGTATTCACATAGATACCTTCTGCAGCAATAACGAATTTATTATCCAGATGTTCAATATTACCTTCTGAATCGATTCTTATAATATTATCAAAATTACATGCTAAATTAACATTTTTACCTGTCAAAATCCTGAGGTTAAAGTCTTTATCAGGAAGAGAATCGAAGTTAAAATTTATACAATCTAAGAAAATAGTACCTGAAGAATTTGCGTTATCAATAATTGTAATGGTGTCACAGATACTGTTACCGCCGGCTTCACTCTTGATATCAATATTAAATTTAACATCATTCGAAATAGTAGCAGAATTTATACGATAATTAACAGCTCTATCATCCATAAAATCAACTATACCGCTTACAAGATTAAGATGAGTATCCTGAAAAGTACCAGCACCGAAAGTCAAACGAACATCTTGAAGTTCAAACTCGCGAGCAGACAAATAATGATTAAAATTAGCATAACCTGTAGAATCACCTTTAACAAGTACAGAGTAACCGTTTGCACCTGATATAGCATCTTCAAATATAACACGCGAATTATCAGTAATATCAAAGGTCAACTTAGCAGAAGAGTTATCTACATAAATAGCATTATTCTCAACAGTTCCTGAACCAACCTGGGTATAGTTACCTGAAACCTGCATTTCATAACCGTTATTAACTATAATATCCAGTGATGATTTGGTATAAATAGCACCGCCTAATGCCCTGCCCATTACAGCATCCATAACAGCGTAGTTTCCGATAAAAGATGAATTCGTAATAGAACCAATAGTACCTATATTATAGATAGCACCACCCATTGCACCTTTTATACCTTTAGTACCGTTATTTTCAAACCTACCGGAGATATTTGTTATTTCACCTCTATTAGATATAGCACCGCCATACATTGATGTCGCATTACCTGTAAAATCAGCTTGAAGGTTTTCTATTGTTCCGGTATTTATAATAGCTCCACCTGAAAAATTGGCAACGTTATTTTTAAACTGAGAATTTGTTATACCGGTAATCACACCTGAGTTATAAATCGCACCACCGCTAAAATTTTCACCTGTTGCGGTATTTGATTCATATAGCCCTGAAAGATTACTAATTTTTCCGGAGTTATAAACAGCTCCGCCGTTTTGTCCGCTTTTATTAGACGTAAAATCTGCAAATAAATTTTTTATTGTACCAACATTTGCTATGGCACCACCTTGTAAAGCAGATGTGTTATTTAAAAATTCAACCCCTTTAAAATCTAAAACTGCATTTCCGTTAACAATATTAAATACAGAACCTTTTTCATCAGACTGAGCATTCAAAAATTTGATATCACTTACATCAAATTCACTAACTTTTGAAACATAAAACCCTGCATGGTTAGATAAATCAATGGTTGAAACCTGCGCAGAATCTCTTGTACCAACAATCTTCATATTGCCAAAAGTTTCACCTAAACCCGATGTTGTAATATATCTATCACCGCTGTTTGTTGATTCAAAGACTTTAGTCTCTTCAGTAACGTATTCATTCAATAGTCTTAAAGTATCGCCTGTAACTTCTACATCCTGAATAAATTCATCCGTCCAAATAGTGTTACCGTCAAATACAAGCTTCAAACTGTTGTTTTCAGCAACAAAATTACCATAGTTTTTTCCGACCTGATAAGTTTCATAAATCTTGTCGTTAAAATTCAAAGTTGCAGGAATAACTGCACCAAGAGCTTTTTGAACAGAACCAAGATAATATGATTTATCTGCAGCTTCAGGGCTAAGCTCAATTTTCAAATTAGGGTTATCAGTAATTATTGCCTGGCTAAACTCCTGAAACACATCAGTATCTTTGATTGCAAGCCCGTTATATAAAACATTTAAGTTATCTATATAAATAGTAGTTAATTCAGAATCCGGCATAATTACCCGAATAAAATCAGAAGTATGGCTGCCGGAAGTGTTATAACTCAAATCAATCGAAAACCTAGTTTTGTTATCAGCACCTGAGCGCAAAGAGTTAAAATTATAGCTTTTAGCTATACCGTCAGCAAGGTTAATCTCCCCTCCGTTTAAATGAATGGTAGAAGAAGCAAATGTTTGCTCAGTAAACACCATTTTACCACCTTCAAGCACAACATTTGCGTTTCTGACTAACGAATTAAACCTGAAAACACCTGATTCATCAGCACTTACCAGCTTTATGTAATATCCGTTTTTACCATTAATATTATCATCAAATTGAAAACTTCCGTTATTAACCGCATTCAAAGTGAGAGTTTTTGCGGTATCATCACCTGAACCTACATAAATAGCGTTATAATCTTTTGAACCACCTGTTTTTTGGGTAAAGTTTCCGCTAAAAACAGAGTTGTAATTATCGGCTGTTATTTTCAAATCAGATTCTGTATAAATTGCACCACCAAAGACAGAACCTACAAGTGAAGAACTTACATAGTTGTTATAGAAACTGCTATTGATTATGCCTTCTGTTATCTCACCTGCATTATAAATCGCACCGCCACAGGCACTCGATGTATTAAGTGAAGATTCTGAACGGGCACTATTGTTGGTAAATTCACCGGTAATGCTTTTGATAATGGCACCGGTTGCATTATAAATCGCACCACCAAAGGCGTTTTCTTCTAAAATATCTTTATCTTGAAAATCCTGATTGATATCACCCATAACACCGGTATTACGAATAGCATCGCCATCAGCAGCATTAGAAGGTATAGAGCAAGTCATCAAGCATAAAAGCAAGACAAGCCCCAACGGCAGTAAAAACCGGTATCTACCTTTTATAATCAAAATATTCCTCACTCAAGTAAATTTACTCTATATACTCCAAGCTTATTTCCAAAACATAACTTATAGTAATCATTAATATTTTAACTTATCTTTAAGCTTTTTTCAACATAAATCAGAAATTTAACATTTTGTTACACGTGATTTGAATCATACAAATATTTTAAACCATTCAAGGTAAAATCCTGGTCAACAATATCAATTTTTGTCTGCAAATAATCTTTCAAGATAATAGCGTCTCCGCCGGTTAAGATACTTTTAGGTTCTACACCAAGTTCATCAGAGCATTTTTTAATCATACCGTCAACCATAGAAGCTGTACCGTTTATAACCCCTGAAAGAATAGCTCGTTTTGTATTATTACCAATCGATTTTTCAACCTGTTCAATTGTAAGCTCAGGCAGTGCTGATGTTGAACCCGATATACTCTTCAACTGGTTATTCATCCCTAACGCTATTATTCCGCCAACAAATTCAGCGTTTTTATTTACGATATCAAACGTAATTGCAGACCCGCAATCTATTACAATAACACTCTCTTTAAACTTTGAATACGCATAAGCACCGTTCACAATCCTATCCACACCAAGTTTTTCAGGGTGTTCAAGCGTAAGTTTAACAGGCAAATTTGACTTATAATCAATGATTACAGTCTCAATATCGTACATTTTTTTCAGAACAGCACAAACCCTGTTATTGAGAGTTTCAACAACAGAGCCGATAACAGCACCGTCAATTCCAACAGTGCCAATATTCTCAAGCAAGCATGCTTCAAGCCCGTCTTGCAGTTCTTTCGACAAAATCCAAAACTTCTTCACCAGGCTATCGTTCTCGTATAGCCCAATATTAGTCCGTGTATTTCCAATATCAAATGTTAATATCATAGAATAATCCTAAGATTATTCTACAATAAACATTTCATTGATGTCTACGCGTTGAACGCTCCGTCATCTCTACCGCCTGTAGAGTGCTGAAAAGCTACTTGCGGAGCAGTAAAAATACCACTGACATTCGGATCACCGTATCTTTTCGGTTTGTCTTCTTCATTTTCTTTAAATTTGAATGAATAGTCAAAATCTGCGGATTTCGCAGCGCCAACTCCAGATGCGCCATCAAACTTCATAGTTTATCCTCCATGTATAAATTAATATTTTTGCTTATACATATATAAAGTATATACAGAAGAAATAATTGCTTAATTTTTACAGGTTTGTTAAGATTTCTTAATCTTAGCGAGAAGACGGGCTTTCACTTCATCAACATAACCGACCTTGAAGACAAGGCTTAAACCTACATAAGATATAAATAATACTGCTGCAACAACAAACATTCTTAATATCAAATGATTGATAACCTTTGATGTTACAAAAGCTAATACCAGTGAAACAGCACCGATACAAACCATTTTCGCAAGGTTAATAAACAAGTCTTTGTAATCAAGTTTGACTTTTTTGTTAATCAAAAGTCCCAGACCAATTGCATTATACAAAGTCACAAGCGAAGTGGAAAGCGTAATACCGCCGATTTGCCAGCCCAACACTGTTATAAATATATAGTTAAATAAAACCTTTAAAGCAATGGAAGACGCTGCGATATAAAACGGAGTCTTAGCATCGTCAAACGCATAGTATACGCGGGTTATAGAATCTCTGAATACGTAAGGTAAAATAGAAACTGACAGATATAATAATGCCTCAAATACCATAACAGAGCTATTATAATCAAATTCACCGCGCTCAAACACTAACCTTACACAGTCTAGACCGATTGTCATAATCCCTATAATAATAGGAATAGCTACATAGAATAAAAGTCCGACACCTTTATTAAAATAAGAACGTATACCGTCCATATCTTTCTGGGCTACAAGTCTTGTAAATAATGGGAACAAAGGCACCAAAAATGCCGTAACAAGTATACCTACAGGGAACTGAAAAATTCTGTTTGCATAGCCCAAAGCCGTCCATGCTCCGCATTTTAAAGATGAGGTAAAAAACATATCAATATAAATATGAAGTTGTCCGATAGTAGAACTTAAAATAGCAGGAAAAACGAGTTCTATAAGGGTTTTGAGTTCCGGATTATGCCAGAAACAGAAGTTTGGTTTAAACCTGAACCCTATTTTTCTAATCTGAGGAAACTGTAATAAAAACTGACCTATAGCGCCCAATGTCGTAGCATAAGCAAGAACCATGCAGTTTTTGTCTTCCCTGAATAAAGAAGCAAGCGTCACACCCAAAATTATAACCAAACTCATAACAATAGGTGAAAAATTCGGGAGCATGAATTTTTTATAAGTAATCAATAACCCGTAATAAATCCCGACAATCCCGCCGACGATAAACACCGGTGTCATTATTCTTAAGTGAGTCGCAGCAAGAGATATCAAACCTGCGCTGCCGTTATTTATAATAATCTCCATTACCTGAGGAGCAAATATATAGAATAAAACTCCTAAAGCCGTAAAAAACAAAATACTTGCAACTAAAAACGTATTGTATAGTTTATTTACAAATTCAGACGGCTTCTCATCAAGGTTCGGTATCAGCTTTGAAAACACAGCAACCGTTGCACTATGTAAAGGCCCGCCAACACCGCCAAGCAATAATATTGCAAAAGAAGGGATTTGATAAGCATAGAAATACGCATCAGACTGCCACGTTGTTCCGTAATATTTTGCCGTAACAACATCCCGAACAAACCCGATAAGCTTACTCAAAATTGTTACAAGCGCTATCATCCATGCTGCTTTTAATATGCCTGAATCTTTTGTTTTTGTTCCTTCCATAAGCCCATTATAACATAAACCACAATTCACTAATTTATGATATAATCAATAAAAAACGGAGAAACAAAATGAGAGACGAACTACTTTCAATATTAGAAAAGAATAGCAGAATAGCGTTTAGCGAACTGGCTGTTTTACTCGGTACAACAGAAGAAGAAACACTTAAAGAAATCGAATCCCTCGAAAAAGAAGGGGTAATATCAGGTTACCACACCCTAATCAACTGGGAAAAAACAAATATTGAAAAAGTAACCGCACTAATTGAAGTTAAAGTAACACTTCAACGCGGTAAAGGGTTTGATAATATAGCTGAGAGAATCTATAACTATCCTGAGGTTAAAGCAGTTTATCTGATTTCAGGCGGGTATGACCTTCTGGTTATCTTAGAAGAAAAAACATTAAAAGAGATAGCAAGTTTTGTATCAAGCAAGCTCTCAAACCTTGACGGTGTCTTGAGTACGGCAACTCATTTTGTACTAAAAAAATACAAAGACCACGGAACAATCCTTAATAAAACAGAATCTGATGAAAGAGAGATTATTACACCATGAGAAACTTTCTTGCAGATAAAGTAGTTAATATAAAACCGTCAGGAATCCGTAAATTCTTTGATATCGTAACAGAGATGAAAGACGCAATATCTCTGGGTGTAGGTGAGCCTGATTTCGATACCCCGTGGCATATCAGAGATGAGGGTATCTATGCGCTTGAGCGCGGTAAAACATTTTACACATCAAACGCAGGTCTAAAAGATTTAAGACAAGAGATAACAAACTATATCGCACGAACTCAAGGAATCTGCTACAACCCTGATAACGAAGTTATAGTTACCGTTGGCGGCTCAGAAGCTATCGATATCGGACTACGTGCCGTTATTAATGAAGGCGATGAGGTTATTATCCCGCAGCCGTCTTACGTTTCTTATGAACCTTGTGCAATACTTGCAGGTGCTAAACCGGTTATCATTAACTTGAAAGCAGAAAACGAGTTCAGACTAACAGCAGAAGAATTGTTAGAAGCAATCACACCAAAGACAAAAGTTTTAATCCTTCCGTTCCCAAATAACCCTACAGGCGCTATTATGGAGAAGGAAGACTTAGAAAAAATAGCAAAAGTTATAATAGAAAAAGATATCCTTGTAATGTCTGATGAGATTTATTCAGCGCTTACCTACAAAGATAAACACATCTCTATCGCTTCAATAGAAGGGATGAAAGAACGTACAATTCTGATAAACGGGTTCTCAAAAGCTTACACAATGACAGGCTGGAGACTAGGTTATGCGTGTGCACCGAAAGAACTTATCCAACAAATGACAAAGATTCACCAGTTTGCGATAATGTGTGCACCTACAACAAGCCAATACGCTGCTGTTGAAGCACTTAAAAACGGTGACTCTGATGTTGAAGAAATGCGCCAATCTTATAACCAAAGACGCAGGTTCTTAATGGATTCTATCAAGAAAATGGGGCTTGATTGCTTTGAACCGTTCGGAGCGTTTTATATCTTCCCTTGTATAAAAGAGTTCGGGATGACAAGCGAAGAGTTTGCAACACGATTCTTACAAGAAGAAAAAGTTGCAGTTGTTCCCGGAACCGCTTTCGGTGACTGCGGTGAAGGATTCATAAGAATCTCTTACGCATACTCATTGGATACACTAAAAATAGCGTTCGAAAGACTGGAAAAATTCATCACCCGATTAAGAAACAATTAACGAGGGTTTTGAGAGGTCTTTGATTTTCTTGCGTATTTAGTATTCTTCTTTGCAAACTGTTTAGGAGCCTGATTAAACGCTGTCTGAACACGTTTAACACTGTAAACCTCAGGCATTGCCTGCAAGCTGTTCATAACAGATTTCAAAGTATTGATATTATCAAGCTCAATTCCGAGCTCAATAATACCGAGTTTATTGTTTCTTGATTTAACGTTTGCAAACACAATATTAGTATTATTATCAGATACCGCAGTGATAATATCTTTCAGCAAACCTTGTTTTTCAGCGGTTTCAATCCTGATACTTGTAGTGTATTTTCTGTCGTTAGAAACACCTGACCACTTAATATCAAGCAATCTCTCAGGCTCAATGTCGTTAAGCGTCTTACAATCTAACCTGTGGATAGTAACCCCTTTGGAACGTGTTACAACCCCAACAATTGGCTCACCAGGAATCGGAGAACAACATCTTGCAAACGAATACAACATGCCTTCCAATCCCTCAATATCTTTTTTCTTAGAATATTTATGTTCCTGTTTAAGTTTAGGTTCTGTTGATTTTTCCTGTGGTCTTAGTTTATTAATAATCTTGTTAACAGTCGTTTCACCGTAACCGAGCGCTGCAAACAAATCATCCGCAGAAACATAGTTCATCTGTTTTGCAACTTTATCAATTTCACCGTTCTTAAGATACTCTTCAAAAACAGCCTTTGTAAGCTCGTGTTCAATAGTTGATTTACCAAGCTCAATATGGTCTTCTCGTTTGTTTTTCTTGAACCATTGACGAATCTTTGAAGAAGCCTGTTTCGTAACAACAAAGTTCAACCAGCCAAGTTTTGGCGCAGAAACTTTTGAAGTCAGAATCTCAACAATATCGCCGTTTTTAAGCTTTGAATCGAGCTGTGCAATACGACCGTTAATAAGCGCTCCAACTGTTTTGTGACCGACATCAGAGTGAATACGGTATGCAAAATCCAACGGAGTAGCGTCTTTTGGCAAGTCCAAAACATCACCATTAGGTGTGAATGCAAACACCTGATCTGAGAAAAGGTCTAATTTTACAGAGTTTACATAATCCTCAGCGTCAGATGTGTCGTTATTGTATTCAACAAGTTTTCTCATCCAAGAGAATTGAACATCAGTTGAAGAATCTGCCTTTTGCGAACCTTTTTCTTTATATCTCCAGTGCGCAGCAACCCCGTATTCAGCAATCTCGTGCATTTGCCATGTTCTGATTTGTACTTCCAACGGTTTTTTATTAGGACCGATAACAGAAGTGTGCAACGACTGGTACATATTGCCCTTAGGCATTGCGATATAATCTTTAAATCTGCCAGGAATTGGCTTAAACTGTGAGTGAATAAGCCCTAAAACTTCATAACATTCTCGTTCCGTATCAACAATTACACGAACTGCAGTAATGTCATACAAATCATGAAACGCAACATTTTGACGGCGCATCTTGTTGTAGATACTGTAATAGTGCTTTGCACGACCGGTTATCTGTGCGTTAATACCGTTTTTTTGAACATCTTGTGAAATATGTTCAATCAAAAGTTTTACGGTTGTTTCACGTTCAGCTTTTTTCTGTGAAACGAGTTTTGCAATCTCATAATACTTGTCAGGATGAAGATATTTTAAAGACAAGTCTTCAAGCTCAGCCTTGATTTTACCAACCCCGAGACGATTGGCAAGCGGAGCAAAAATATCAAGTGTTTCCTGAGCAATTCTCTGTTGTTTTGCAGGCGCCATAAAGTTAAGTGTACGCATATTATGCAAACGATCTGCAAGTTTTAAGAATATAACTCTGGCATCGTTCGCCATTGCAATAAAAAGTCGCCTAAAGTTCTCTGCCTGACGTTCTTCTTTGGATTTGAACTTAAGCTTACCTAATTTTGTAACAGCTTGAACAAGTCCTAAAACATCATCCCCAAAAAGCTCCTGAATCTCTTCCGGAGTAGTGTCGGTATCTTCAAGAATATCGTGTAAAAACCCTGCTATAAGGGTATGAGAATCCGCTCTTAAATCTATGAGAATCTTTACAACTTCAACAGGGTGAATAATATATGGTTCTTCCGAAACTCTGTATTGATTCTGGTGTAAACGCTGAGCAAACAAAAACGCTTTTTCGATTAAAGCTAAATCCTCTTCTGAACGATGCTGCTCTTTTAACTTCTCTCTTATATCATCATATAAACTTAATTGACTTTCCATAGTTATATAATAGCGATTTTATCAACATTTTTCAAGTATTTATTTTTAAGCAAAAAATATTTTTAGCGGTTTTAAAACAGATATGCAAGTATCAAATATAAGATTCACCCCGACCCAAATCCAACCAACAGTAAGAAACAACAAACCTTCTGCTGTTCAAAACACAGTACAATCAAGTATTGGTACGTTTCCGAGCTACTATTGCCCGAATATTGCTTTTAACGGGGCAAAGTTTGGCTCTATAGATTTTGAGTATGATTTTTTCAATCTTTCTAACAAAATAATCAATAACCACCTTGATGAAATGGAGTTGACTAAGGGTTTAACAGAAGATGAACAGGAAGATTTCAGAACAAACCTGTTTTCATGTGATAAACCAACTCTTCTGAATTTCTTTATGGATACAAAACCGGCAATATTATTAACAGGTGAACACCCTTATTTTGAGAACAATGACAAATATGATTTTGTACCGCGAATTCTTCAAAGCCCGACCGACACTTCTGTCGTACATACACCAAATATATTTATATTAAATAAAGAACTCACAAAACAAACTATTGAAGATAACAAAGAACTCTATACAAAACGTATGGGATTTGAAGACGACGCTTCAACCGACGAGATTTATGAAAAACTTATTGGTGAAGACAGCCCGCTAAAAGAACAAAACGGATACGATGATATCATCGGGATAACATTAGGGTTCTCACCGATAAACTCAATATTATTCCAACTTGAAGAAAATATTCCTAATAAATGTGAAACCAGAAAAAGATCTTCATTGCACGCGAATTTACTTGATAAGGAGTTTAACAGCGAAACCTCACCTTATAAAGAGTTTAGCGATGAATTCAAGCAAAATGTTCAATCAAAAATTGATTTTATAAAAACAAAAGGGTTTTGGAAGCCTAATTTATATCCGATCGGCTATTCATATATACATTTAGCACCGGATGAAGAGTTTACAAACAGGCTTATCAACGAGTCCGAATCAAACTATGAAAAAGCAAAGCGGATTGTAAACAACCCGCTTGCATAAATTATTCAGTTAGTCTTTTGGACTATTCTTTAACGTATTCTGCGTCGATTACATCATCATCAGAGTTTGATGAAGATTCGCTTTCAGCAGAAGAGTTTTCTGTTGTAGCTGAATCACCTTCTTTTGAAGCAGCTTCATAAGCTTTTTGAGAGATTGCAAACATAGTTTGTTGCAACTCTTCTGAAAGCTTTTTAAGCTCATCAACAGGTTTTTCTTCGTCAAGCGCTTTTTTCAGCGCTTCTTTTTGTTCGTCTAACTTTTTAGTATCATCGTCTGAGATTTTACCTTCAAAGTCTTTTACTAATCTTTCGGCAGATGCGATTAGAGAGTTAGCGTTGTTTTTGATTTCAGCGCCTTCTTTTTTCTTTTTATCTTCTGCTGCGTTAGCTTCAGCTTCTTTAACCATTTTATCAATATCATCTTCTGTTAGGTTAGAAGAGTTAGTGATAGTGATTTTTTGTTCTTTGTTAGTAGCTTTATCTTTAGCTGAAACGTTAACAATACCGTTAGCGTCGATATCGAAAGTTACTTCGATTTGAGGCACACCGCGCATTGCAGGAGCGATACCTTCTAATCTGAACATACCTAATGACTTGTTGTCACGAGACATAGGTCTTTCACCTTGAAGAACGTTGATATCAACGGCTGTTTGGTTATTTTCTGCTGTTGAGAACACTTGAGATTTAGAAACAGGGATTGTAGTGTTACGAGGAACAAGTGCTGTCATAACGCCACCCATAGTTTCGATACCAAGTGTAAGCGGTGTAACGTCAAGAAGAACGATGTCTTTAACTTCACCGGCTAATACACCTGCTTGAACCGCTGCACCGACTGCAACAACTTCATCAGGGTTAACTGATTGGTTAGGTTCTTTGCCTGTGTATTCTTTAACTAACTGTTGAACAGCAGGGATACGAGTTGAACCACCTACTAATACAACTTCATTGATTTCGTTTTTGCTTAAGCCTGCGTCTGATAGAGCTTGTTCTACAGGTTTTTTACATCTTTCTAATAAGTCGTAAGAAAGTTCTTCGAATTTTGCTCTTGAGAGGTTAAGGTCTAAGTGTTTAGGACCGTTAGCGTCTGCTGTAATGAACGGTAAGTTGATGTTAGTTTCAACAACTGATGAAAGTTCACATTTAGCTTTTTCAGCAGCTTCTTTAATACGTTGCATAGCTTGTTTGTCGTTAGACAAGTCCATGCCTTCTTGTTTTTTGAACTCTGCACAAATCCAGTCCATAATTTTTTGGTCGAAGTCATCACCACCAAGACGTGTATCACCTGATGTTGACAATACTTCGTGAACACCGTCACCGATTTCAAGGATAGATACGTCGAATGTACCACCACCAAGGTCGAATACTAAAACTTTTTCTGATTGGTCTTTTTCTAACCCGTAAGCAAGTGCAGCTGCTGTAGGTTCGTTCACGATACGAAGAACGTCAAGACCTGCGATTTTACCAGCGTCTTTAGTTGCTTGTCTTTGAGCGTCGTTAAAGTAAGCAGGAACAGTGATAACTGCAGAAGTTACTTTTTCGCCCAAGTATGAGCTTGCGTCATCAGCTAATTTTCTAAGAATCATAGCTGAAATTTCTTGAGGGGTGTAGTCTTTACCGTCGATTGTAGTTTTGTAATCATCACCCATGTGTCTTTTTATTGAGGCTACAGTTTTGTCAGGGTTAAGGATAGCTTGACGTTTAGCAAGCTGACCAACTAATCTTTCACCTGTTTTTGAGAAGCCAACGATTGAAGGTGTAGTTCTCATACCTTCTGCGTTAGCGATAACGGTAGGTTTACCACCTTCCATAACTGCAACAACTGAGTTTGTTGTACCCAAGTCGATACCAATTGTCTTTGCCATAATTTCATCTCCTTTTTATAAATAAATGATTATAATTCTGTCTACATTATCATTAAAACACCTTTTTTAAGGAAACCTGAAAAAATAAACAAAAAATTAACAATTCAATCAAGGGATATTATAACTGTTCATGTGCTTGATTTACTACTTCATCTACATCAACTTCTATATTTTCAACACCTGTTGCAATATATATCAAGTACTCAATATTGCCTTTAGGGCCTTTGATAGATGAAAATGTCAGTCCTCTGACTTCATACCCCAAACCTTTTGCACACTCAATAACATTATTAATAACTTTGGCATGGACTGATTTGTCTCTTACAACTCCGCCCTTCTCTACAAACTCTTTGCCTGCCTCGAATTGAGGCTTAATCAAACATATCATTTCGTTAAAATCATGCGCCAATAATTCCTTTAAATTAGGTAGAACTCTACACAAAGAAATAAACGACATGTCAGACACCAACAAATCCGCCATAGGCTCACCTTCAGCATAAATATCAGTAGTCGAACATATCTTCAAATTAGTCTTCTCTACCGTCTTAACCCGCTCATCAGACCTTAACTTCCACGAAAACTGACCGTAACCGACATCAACAGCATATACAAACTTTGCACCCCTCTGCAACAAACAATCCGTAAACCCGCCCGTAGAAGCGCCCGCATCTAAGCAAACTCTACCGCTCGGGTCAAACCCAAAACTATCCAAAGCCTTCTGCAGCTTAAACCCGCCCCTCGATACATAAGGCATTGATTTAACCGCAAAATCCCAGTCCTTATCAGGATTAAGTTGATACCCCGCCTTTGTTATAACTTCATCATTAACCTTAACCTGACCCGCTAAAATAGAAGCCGCAGCCTTACTCTTAGTCTCAAAATAACCTAAATCAACCAGTATCTTGTCTAACCGTTCCTTCGCCATACTAAATCTTAAACACCCTTTCAGCATTAGCCGTAGTAACAGAAACAACCTCTTCCACACTGCAGCCGCGCAACTTTGCTATCTCTTCCGCCACATATTTAACATAAGCAGGCTGATTCTCTTTACCCCTAAAAGGAACAGGTGTCAAATACGGTGAATCTGTCTCCAACATCAACATCTCTAACGGTATCTCTTTTGCAACCTCTTTTGTCTTAACAGCGTTCTTAAAAGTCACAACTCCGCCAAGCGCAATATACCAACCTTCTCGAATACACTCTCTTGCAAACTCAACACTTCCCGAGAAACAATGAAAAACAACATCAGACCCACTGTTATATTCTTTCAGAATATCAAAACAGTCCTTGTGCGCTTCTCTATCGTGAATCTCAATCGGTAACCCGAGCTCATTAGCCAGCTTTATCTGCTTAATAAAAATATCCTTCTGCTCATCAACAAAGCTCTTATCCCAATAATAATCAAGCCCAATCTCACCAATAGCAACAACTTTCTCATTCTTTGAAAGTGTTCTAATCTCGTCTAAAATACCGTCATGCCAGTTCTTAGCCTCAGTGGGAAAAATCCCGAGCATACAGTAAACATCCTCATAAGAGTTCGCAATATCCAGTATCTTTTGAAAATATTCAGTCTCAACAGCAGGGATAATAATCTTTTTAATCCCGTTGTTTTTTGCATTCTCAATAACAGCGCCCCAATCCTCGTACATATCGAGGTGCGCGTGTGTATCAATCAGATAGTTCATCTTAGTTCATCCCTGTAGGAGCAAAGTTCTTTTGTACCTGATACGAAGGAACCGGCGGAGTTGCAGGTTTCTGAACAGGTGCATGCGTCGTTTGAACAGGTTTTACAGGGGTTGCAACCGGAACATTTACAGTCTTTTGCGCATTAGAATATGTCTGACTATATGGCTGTGTCTGTTGGGTTTGGTTGTAACCGTAAGAGTTTTGCAACTGCCCCTTATAAGCGTCGTCCTTTTCAGGTTCAATAGTCTTATCAAAAGTCTCAATTGTGTTTTTCTTCTCTTCTTTAACAGATAACTTGCCGCTATCTTCCATTTGTATAAGTCTCAAACGGCTGTCAATCAAATGCTTAACACCCAAACCTGATTCTTTGATATCGCCTTCATCGTTTTCACCGATAGTAGTATCAACGCTAAGCGTCAAATGCGTAGCAACTATAATAAAGAAAACCGCCATTAACATAAAAGCCCCGATGAAAAGCTTTACATAGCTAGGTTTTTCTTCTTCTCTTTTTTTCATATATTTTTTATAATATTGACTCATTTTTACACTCCACGTACTTTTGTACTTGCAAGAACGATATCCTCAATCTCATCAGAATATCTTTTCATAATTGTATTAGCAAAATCTTTAATATCAACTATTCCGAGTTCACTGGTTAAACCGGAAGCACTCACAGGTGCACCCTCAGAATCAATGTTCAAACCTGTATGAATAAGAATAGAAGTTTGCGATTTTGTAGCAATAGAAACAGAAAGTTTTCTGCCTTCTATCATCAAGTCGTCACCGTTACGTACAACGAAAACACCGCGTTTTTCAAGCTCTTCTTTTATTATACAAATCAAAAGTCTTTGTCTGAAAACACCTTCCACGAGGTTAACATTAAACTGCTCAGTTATAAAGCTAAGCATGTTTTTGCTGTAAATCGGTTCGTTGTTGATAACATCTTCGATATCAACCATTTCCGTAAGCTTAACTTCACATTCACCGCAAAACGCAACAATCGCATCGCCTTGAAGCTTATAGTTTTTATAAATCCAATGCGGCGCCAACTGCGAACCTATGTATTTAATTTCCTCGTCTAAGTATTTTGTAATCATAATTAAAACAACTTTTCTATTAACTCATTTGCCTTGTTATATTCTAAAGCATACAATAAATGTTTGCAAGACTCACATTTTCCGCAATGTTTTTTCTCTAAACCATTATAGCAGCTCATAAGCATTTCAAGCGGAATAGAATGGTCTAAGGCGAGCTTTACAATCTCGTTTTTGTCATAATTTATTAACGGTGCAACTACCTTTACCCCTGCAAAAGTAGAGTATTTGAAGCTCTCATTTATCCCGTCGATAAACTCTTGAGTGTTATCGGGGAAGGTTTGACCTTCTTCTTTGTTTGCACCGATAAGAATATGTGTGTATTCATAGCTGTCAGCGTAAGCTGCTGCAATATTTAAAAATAACCCGTTTCGGTTTGGAACCCAGACGGCTTTGGCACTTTCGGTTGTACCGTAGATATCGGTCGGAACTTCATCTTCACTAACGACCGATGTATGAGTAATATTCTTTAAAAACGGCAATTCAACAACCTCGTGCTCAAGCCCGTAGTATTTAGCAATCTCAGCGGACGATTCCACCTCTTTTTTAAGTGATTTTTGACCGTAATCAAACGTTAGCGCAAGCTGAACATTGAACTCTTCTTTCGCCAGCCCCAATGATACTAAAGAATCTAAGCCCCCTGATAAAAGAATTATTCCTTTATTCATCTTCTTCCCCATTTTCTTCATACTCGTCAATAATAGACTGGGCTTCGTCTTTCAAAAACTGAGAATATTCAGGAACACTTAAAACCTCATCAAGAACACTTCTGCCTTCAAGGTTATATAGTGCAATAAGTGCATTCTTCTTAACTTCGTCATTATCGTCGTTCAAGACACTTCTTATCAGCTCAACTGCCTCTTCTTCACCGCTGTTCATAAGTGCTTCAATAGCGTTGATTCTAACCATTGGCGAAGTGTCATAGAGCGAACGTTTCAGAGCTTTGAATATTTTTCTGTCAGAAACATTGAGTTTACCTAACGCTTCAATAATACGTTCTTTCAGGAACGAAAACTTGTCTAAGAACCCTTGTTTTGCTTCAAGGATAGAGACAAGAGGGTCGATAGCGCTTGTATCACCCAATAACCCGAGAGCTGAAACTGCTGATTCTTTTAAATAAACAGATTTTTCTTCTTCATCCTGCATAACATCAATCAGCGGAGCAACAGCGTATTTGTCACCAATCTTACCCAGAGCATCAGCACACGCAAGACGTACCTTGTAATTTTCGTTTTTATTGTTTAAACAATACAATAATGAGCCCACAACGGATGTATCTTTTATATTAGCAATAGCTTTTGCACACATTACACGAACATTTATCAAATCGTCAAAATCGTAAGGTGTGTTCTCAAGGTTAATACGCATAAGCAAAAGGTTTGTAAGAACAGCTAACGACGATTTGTCTCGGTATCTGTCTGAAAGCGAGATGAGCTTCATCAAGACCTTAGGGTTATAAACGGTTCCCATAAGGTGATTATAGATTTGAACAAGCTCTTCGTCGGTATAGTTGTCAGAGAGATTGATTAAGTTTTCAATCAAAATTTCGGCATCAACTTCCGTACCGATACCACAAGTCTGTATAATCAAATCTAAATCTAAACCGTTATCATTACTCACACCCTCACTTTACAATAAAGATAGGGAATGTTCAAGGAATTCTTAAATATTCGTGGTATAATTTTTTTATGGAAGAAAACAGAGCAAAAGCGCCGATAGTTGAAGCATTAGAAAACGCATATAAAAAATGTTCGTATCATTTTCATATACCGGGTCACGCAAGAGGTAACGGGGTTTACGAACCTTTCAGAACACTCATTGGTGACAAGTTTTTTCAATGCGACATGACAGATGAATTTGACGGGATAGGAACGCTTAACCCGCCAACAGGACCAATTAAAGAGGCGCAGGAACTCTGCGCAAAACTGTTTGACGCTAAAAAATCATACTTTTTATTGAACGGTTCTACTATCGGTAACCTTGCTATTGCAATGGGTTTAACTAAGAAGAAACAAAAGGTTATTGTTAACAGAAACTGTCACCGCTCTGTTATTACAGGTCTTATTATGTCAGGAGCTGAACCTATCTGGGTAAACCCTGAGCAGCTTGGTGAATGGGGGCTCTGGGGTGAGATTTCACCGGCAAAGATAGAAGACATTCTGAAACGTAACGATGATGTTAGTATGGTATGGATTACGAACCCGACTTATGAGGGGGTTGTTTCCGATATCAAGCGAATCGCTGAAATCTGCAAAAAGTATGGTGTAGCACTTGTGGTTGATGAGGCGCACGGAACATTGTGGAAGTTTAACGAAGAGCTTCCGACACCGGCTTTAGAGTATGGGGCTGACATTGTTGTTCAGTCGTTTCATAAGACAGGCGGGAGCATGTCGCAGACATCTGTTATGCACGTTGGCAAGGATTCTAAGATTGATGTTGAGGCGCTTCAACACGCACTTAAGCTATTACATACCACAAGCCCTTCTATAATATTGCTTGCGGGGTTGGATGCTGCAAGAGCTAACCTTGAAACTCAAGAAGGACTTGATAATATTCAGAATGCGATTGATAACGCTAAGTTTTTAATTGAAGAGATTGACAAACTGGATAACATTTTTCATCTAAAACAAGATGTTATGGATGTTACGAAGATATTTATTAAGGCGAAGAACCTTTCGGGGATACAGTTTGAGAGAGTTTTGGAAGAAGATTACAACATTGAGATTGAGGCAGCGTCTGATAAGGGTTTGCTTTTATTATCTAATATTGGGAATTCAAGGGAAGAGTTTGAGTACCTTGCAAAGTGTTTGAGAGAGATTGATAAGACGGATTATTCCGACAGATTTGAACCTGAGAAGAAGAAGCACATGCCTATGTTAACGCCTATTATTAAGATGCGGTTACGGGACGCTTTTTATGCAGAGAAAGAGGAAGTGAGCCGTGAATATTCGGTTGGCAGATTGTCGGCTGAGGTTATTGCAGAGTGTCCTCCAGGCATTGCGATACTTTTACCGGGTGAACTAATTACCAAACAACATTTACCATACCTTGAAAACTACGAAACAATTGAAGTGATAAAGTAATTATTTATATTTTTTTAGATTTTTCATATTCAAGTAATAAATCCGGTAATGACATATTAAAACCATTAGCTATTTTAACCAGATTCTGAAACAATATATCACTCTTACCTCTTTCAAAGTTACTCAACGTTGCCGGCTCAATACCACAATCAAATGCAAATTCATTTAATGTAATATCTGCAAGTTCTCTTTTATCTCTAATATATTGTCCAATGTCTAAGTATTGCATTTTCTCAATTATGAGGTAGTATAGAAGAAAAATCATTGATAATTCTCAATAAGGTAGGGCAATATGCAAAACAGAACTTATAAGAAAACTCTTTTAATAGATTTAGACGGTGTTTTAAACCAATACACCGGCAATTATAATAAAAATACTATTCCTCCAATAAAAGAAGGTGCAAAAGAATTTTTGGAAAAATTAAGTGAACATTTTGAACTAAAAATTTTTACATCTCGCTCAATGAAAATAACAGCAGAATGGTTAATAGAAAATAACCTTAGTCAATATATTTCAGACATAACAAATATAAAAGTGCCCGGTTATTTATTGATTGACGATAGAGCTATCTGTTATAATGGTAACTATTCTGAAACATTAGAAAGTATTAAAAATTTTCAAGTTCATTGGAAAAGTTAAGCTGATTCAAATTCTGTTAAAAATTCTGCTGGTGACATTTCAAACCCTGCAGCAATTTTTACCAAAGTTTCAAGCTTGATACCTTGTTTTAGATTTTCAACCCTGCTTAATATTGCAGGCTCAATATCATTAGCTACAGAAAACGAATTAAGAGAAACCCCTAACTCCACTCGTTTTTGTTTTATATAAACTCCCAACTCATTGTATTCCATAGATTTAATTATGAAATATTCTTAAGAATATTTCATTGACAAATCTCAATATAAGAACACATTACATATATACAAAAAAGTCGGGTGTGATACCCGACTTTTTTATTCTGAAATTTTAAGCAAAAACTAACCACGAATTCCTAATTCTTTGATTAAGTTTCTGTATCCGTCTAAGTCTTTTGACTTCAAATAAGATAACAAGCCTTTTCTCTTACCTACCATCATCAAAAGACCTCTCTTTGTAGCGTAGTCTTTTTTATTTGATTTCAAGTGTTCAGTAAGCTCAGCAATCTTCTGAGTCAACATAGCAACCTGTGCTTCTGTTGAACCTGTATCTTTTGCGTTCTTTCCAAACTTAGCAATAATTTCTTGTTTGTTCTTTAAATTAATTGACATTATTTTATCCTTTATTTCTTTTTGTATGAGTACATATTGGCGTAAGCACCCTACGCAACAATAATAATATGGTGAAAATGTAAAATCAAGTACAACTTATTATTTCTTAAGAAACCGCGTCTTGGATTATTCGGCTGGTCGCAGAAGCGTGGTTCTGCTCCACGTTACGAGTTCCGCTTCGCTTCACTCTACCGAAAATCCGCTATATTATTTCATTATAGGATTCAGGGTTAGTCAACAAGTCATAGTTAATTTCGTTCTCATTATCAGCAATAGCCGCAGCAACAACCGCGTCAGATGTTACGTTAACAAGAGTTCTCATCATATCTGTAATTCTCTCAACAGTGAATAAGAACGCAAATCCCGCAACCAACTGTTCAGGACTTAAGCCCATACCGTTAAGAATCAATGCGATAGTAATCAAACCCGCACCAGGAATACCCGCACAAGTACTTGATGCAACAATCGCAAGTAAAGCAATCTGTACAATCAAGAACGGTGTCAATGCAACTCCATAAGCCTGTGCTAAGAATATAACAGCAACTGTTTGTAATAAAGCCGTACCGTCCATATTCAATGTAGCACCCAACGGTAATACAAAGCTTGATACCTTGTGAGAGATACCTCTCTTTTCACAACAAGCAATCGTCAAAGGCAAAGTTGCAGACGAACTAGCAGTACCGAACGCAACCATCATAGCTTCCGCAATAGCCGCATAAAGCATTAATATAGGAACCTTTGAGAATATTTTCAAGAAGATAGGATAAACAACAAATAACTGAATAATGAAACCTATCATCAATACCATTAAATATTTTGAGATACTAACAAAAATATCAGCACCAAACTGAGAAACAGAAATAGCTGTCAAAGCAAACACACCGGGTGCTGCAAAGTACATAATCCAGTCAGTAACTTTCATTGTAGCTGCAAATACTGATTCAAAGAATGAAACCAATGAACGATTAACATCGCCAACCTTTGCAAGCGCAATAGAGAAAATCAAGCTGAATAACATAATAGGAACCATATCACCCTTAGCGATAGATTCTAACGGGTTTCTTGGAATGAAACCGAGGAACAAGTTTAATAACTGACCTTTTTGAGCTGCAATAGTTGATGCAACAGTGTTTTGAATATCGCCTGAAACGCTTTGTGCAATATAATGAGCAGCGTTCTCACCAGGTTGGAACAACAACGCTAAAATAGCACCAATCGTAACAGCCGCAACAGTAATGATTCCGTAATAAACAATCATCTTCTTACCGAATTTACCGAGCTGTTTGTTATCACCGACACTCGTTATACCAATCACAATCGCTGATATAACTAACGGTATAACAACCATTTGAATCATTCTGATAAATAATTGACCGATAAAAGTCAAGAATCCGACAATAAACGGATTCTGATGAGCGTGTAAAAATACACCCACAATAACACCGGCAATTAAACCGAAAAATATGTGCCAATTACGTTTTAAACCTAAACCTAAAGCAATCAACACTTGCATATGTAGTTTCATAGTTTTTAATCCTCTCATTTCCTAACTATTGCTTAACGATTCTATTCTACTAAATTACAACAAATTTTTCAATACTTTTACTTTTTAGATAATTAAGGTATAATTATAATATGTCAAATTTCGCACACGCAGAAAACATAAAAACGATTGCATATCTCGGTACAAGCGGTTCTTTCACAGAAATGGCGAAAGATTATTTTTTTGAAAGATACTCTATAAACGCATACCAAATGCCGTTCAGAACAATCAAAGAAATCGTATCTTACGTAGAAGACAACGAAGAAGCCGTTGGTGTAATCCCTATCGAAAACGCGAAAGAAGGCATTGTTCGAGAAACGAATGACAACCTGATAAATTCAACAAACCCGAACATAAAAGTTTTGTCAGAAGCAATCCTGCCTGCCAACAACTGCCTGTTATCAAAAAACAGCGAAATTTATAACATCTCAGGACTGATAGCTCCGGCTCCTGCGATTGCAAGGTGCAGCAAATATGTTAAAAACGAGCTGCCGCTTCATTTAAACATAATCAACACAACAGATACAGAAGAAGCCGCAAGACTGCTTAATTCATACAACCTGACTTATGCAATAATAGGTACAGAAAAAACTGCAGAGATTTATAACCTGAACATCTTACATAGTAATATCAACAACGAAAAAGAAAACTATACCAAATTCGTTATGATAGGCAGCTTTGAGACAGAACCTACAGAAAACAGTATCTCAAGCGTTGCAATATCTATCCCTGATGTTCCGGGAATTCTTTATAAGATTGTAAAAGAGTTTGCAGACAACGAGATAAACATCTCATATATCCACGCAACACCTTCTAACCTGCAATCAAACGAATATATTCTCTACCTTGATTTTAAGGGCCATATCAAGGAAGAAAAGATAAATTCCACTATCGAAAAAGTTAAACAATATACTAACTATTTCAGATTCATGGGTTCATACGAAAGAATTTAATAAATGAAAAACCTTATAAGATTAGCATTATCAATCATCGTTCTTTTTGCGTTCATAACTTGCAGTTATGCAAACAGTTCAAACTTGAGCGACAGAAAAATCATTAAACAAATAAAGAAATATAACCGTAAAATAAAGCGCAACCCTGAAAACGCAAAACTTTACCTAAAACGCGGTTATTTAAAATTCTGTTTAAAAGACTATAAAAGTGCAATCGAAGACCTAACATCAGCACAGGGAATAGAACCTGATACAGTGGATATCTACTACTTAAGAGGACGTGCGTGGTTCGAAAAAGGTAACTATCAAGACGCAATGGAAGATTTCGATAAGGCAATCGAACTCAAAAAACGTGATCCAAAACTCTACGTAAGCCGCGGGCTTGTAAAAGACCGCATAGGTGAGCACGAATCAGCGATTGAAGACTATACATTAGCAATAAAATACGACAAAAATTCAAGAACTGCATACATAAATAGAGGTATCGCAAACGACAAACTCGGTAAACCCATTGCTGCAGTCGGCGATTATCGACGTGCGATAAGGGTTTCAAAAGGGATAGCGCCTGACGCTTATTACAATATGGGTCTAGCTCAATGTAAGCGTGAAAACTATGAAGACGCACTCGACGATTTTTCAAAAGCAATAGAGCAAAACCCAATGTATTCAAACGCATATTACAACAGAGGCTTGGTTTATATAAAGCTAAACCACCTTCAGCTTGCAAAGCTTGATTTTGAAAAAGCTGTTCAATACAACCACCAGAACACTCAGGCTAGAGAAGCACTAAAAGACCTTAATAAAAAGCTAAAAGAAATGTGCGATACAACACTCCCTGACTGGATGTTAGAGTAGACTACACCATATATACTATTTTGGCTAAAACCGTTGTCGGAATGACAAATTAGCGGTATAATTAATATGCAAAAATGTTTAAAAAGTACTCTAAATTTATATATATAATTTTAATATTTTATTTTGTCTGGTTAGCGCTTATTCCATTGAGCAGCAGGCTGATTTTTAACGCATTTTTGCCCGAAAACATCAAAAACGCACGGATAAGAACATCTGTTTTGCCAAACCTAACCATAAAAGCAGACGAGATAACCATTCCGAACGCACTTGATGTAAAACATCCAAAACTAAACATAAGATTATTACCTCTTTTGACCGGAACAGTACATATCAATAGAGTTTCAGCGGATTATATAAACGCTGATTTCAATAATTTAACTCTTCCTAAACCAAAAGTTGAACTAAAGCCTGAAAAGCTCAAACTAAACAACCTGAACGTAAAAGAGTACCATTTAAGTGCACTAAACAACAGGCTTGACGGCAAAAACCTGAAATACAAAAACACAAGACGAAACATCGTTTTCTATTCAAAATCAGACCTGAACAGCGATTGCAAGCTTAATTTTGACCTTAACCTGCCTAAAAGCGATAAGAAAAATAAATCCAAATGCAATATAGAGGTCAAAAATCTTGATTTGAGTAAGTTTTCACCTGTTGTTACAAGCTATTTTAACGAGATAACTTCTACAAACGGTAAAATAAATATCGTTTCTAAAAAAGACAAAATGGATATAAAAGTCGAAGATTTAAAAGTCCTATACAAAGACAACAGCTACTCAATCATCTTCCCGAAACTCTTGAATATTAACTCAAACTTCCATATCTATAACAACAAACTTGATATAAAAACAGCCGCAATAAAAACTGACGGAATCAATATAAGTACATACGGCAAGATTAAAAACGCCTTCTCACTAAAACCGCATTTTGACCTGCATTCAGATATCAAAAAAGCCGATTTACGAAAAGGCGCCCTAATGCTTCCGAACATAATAACAGAAGATATCAGCACTCCGGCACTAAAGAAATACGCATTTTATGGTGATATGACAGGTTATACGGATATCAAAGGCGAACTGCCCCGACCTGATATCACAGGCGCTCTGGCAGTTCGCAACGGGATGATGATTAAGCCTATAAAAAACGCTAAAGGTAAAGCTAATATTGATATAAAATTCGTCGGTCAAAAACTTCTGCTTGACGTTGATGTACCCGTAAACAACAACGAATGGGTAAAAGTCGACGGTGATATCGCAATCTATGGCGACAAGTTTGCACACCTTGATATCAAAAGTTCTGATTCTGTTGATTTAGAAACAGCAGAATTTGTATTGAATCCGCTCCACGAGATATTTTTATTTGAAATCGGACCTGTTCCAATTATGGATATCAAAGGTCGAGGCGGAGCAAACTTAAAGATTGTCGGCACAAAAAAAGACCCGCACGCGTGGGGTAAATTCACTTTCTACAACACAGACGCGAGATTTTTAGAAGTTAACGGACTTGTGCTCAAAAACGCTAAAGGACACCTTGACTTTAAAGACAGAATGGCTTATTTCATCAACCAGACAGGTACAGTAAACTCCAAACCTGCTACTATTGAAGGCACCTGTTCATTATTCGGTGACTTTGATTTCAACGTAACAGCCAAAAACCAAAAACTCGCTGATTTGATAACTATCTTAACAACATCACCAATGCTTGTTTCAATGAAAGATATGGTTCCGCCAATCAAAAACCCGAACGGCAATGCCGATTTCTTACTCAATCTTAAAGGAGAGAAAGTCCTTCATATTGCTGACCTTGAGATAAACAAAAACGTATTTGCACAAGGTTCAATAAAGCTATTGGGCAACGCTTTCACGTTTGAAAACCTGAACCTGAAAAACGTTAAAGGTCTAATCAATTTCCAAAGAACCGACTGTGATATTGATTTAAAAGGTAAGCTTTCAACCAATTCGAACATCAGTATTCAAGGCTCTTTGAAAGATAATCTTGCAGACATAAAAATAGTTACACCCAAAATCATGGTTAACGAACTGAATATAAAAGAACTAAAGTTCCTTGACCCGCTGGCTGTTAAATTAAACGCAAAATACAAAGGCAAAATAAGCGCAATTGCAATAAACGGAATCGACGCGCAAATAAACATCTTAAAAAACAGCACACCCGTAAAGAACTGCAAAGTATTGACAGGACAAATAAACCTCAAAAATTCTAACTTAAAAATACATAACCTCACAGGTTACGTAAAACAAAACCCGTTCTATATCAACGCAAACATTAAAAACATCGGTAAAGAAACGCTTAACTTAAGCAAATCCAATATCAACGGAAGCTTTAGGTGTAAAGATTTCGATTTAACAGCACTGAATCTTCTCAAATCACTTGACGGATTCCCTGCTGAGCTCAAATCACAACTTGATAAGATTACTATCATCAAAGGTATGACGGATATTGATTTTCAGGCAAGAAACAATAACATCAATTCAACGCTTAACCTCAATAACATAAACTTCACATATACAATAGAAGAAGGTGAAAAACGAGAGCCTGTCGACATTCCGGTCAAACTCATCAATGGTCAAATCATAGTCAAAAATAATACAATTACACTTCGAAAACTTAACTGTTTGATAGATGAAATGCCGATTTTGATATTCGGTAACATCAGTAATATCTACAAAAACCCTAGGTATAATATCTATATCAATTCAAAACTTGTACAAAAAGTGTTTACAAAATACTGGAACGCTTACAATATTTATCCTATAAAGGCAACCGGTGATATTGTCTCAACAGTAAGACTTTCAGGCGACAAGAATCATACCCATATCAACTCTGAGACACGAATGGAAGAAAACTCTGAAATTTACTATATGGGCGCAACAATTGGCGATTTAGTAAACCCTATTACCTTAAGAGTAGACACTGATATTTACTCTAACGGACTGATTAAGCTGAACAAATTCAGCTATAACAAGGTTATTTCGTCTCAAAACAACAAAAGAAACGAACTTCCACTACTAAATGTTTCAGGTGAAATAAGAAAAAGCGGCAAGGTTTATCACTATAAAGATTTGGTTATCAAGAGCGAAAACCCTGCAGACGCGAGTTTGTTCAATATAATCTTTAAGAAACCTACAATCAAACAGGGAACCTTTGTTTCTGATTTAAGAGTTTCAGGAAGCTCAAATAGTCCTAAAATACTGGGTAAATTCAATCTGGCAAATGTTGAAATGCCTTATTTGAATACATCAATCAAGGAACTCAATCTTGAATTCAAGCCTAATACAATCCACGTCTTATCTAAGGGTGAGGTTTTATCAAACTATATTATGGGTTCAGCCGAACTCAGCAATGTTTTGGCTCCGCCTTATACAGTGAACAGCGCTTATTTATACATAAACACCCTTGATGTTAACCATGTAATGAACCAGATTAAACAGCTTGAGCTCAAAGGTATCTCATCAGCAATCGGTACTGAAACCGATATCAAATCACTCGATATGTTGAGGATAAAAAGTGCTAAAATCCGCGCCGGACAGATACTTGTAAAAAATATCACCGCATCAAACTTAGAAGCTATTTGTGGGTTTAGTGATAAAAAGATATCTATCGATTCGTTTAACTTTGATATGGCAGAAGGTATTATATCAGGTAACCTGAAATACAATCTTAAGAACAACTTTATGAACTTAAGCCTGTCTGCAAACAAAGTTAACGCAAACTCTCTAACTACGGCATTATTTGACTTACCTAACCAGATATTTGGTGATTTGACAGGTAATGTTGAGATTTCTTGCGATACAACAAACGAAAAAACACAGTATGCAACCTTCACAGGAAGCGGTCAGTTCAAAGTTTCAAACGGGAAAATGCCAAAACTCGGCTCTTTAGAATACCTCTTAAAAGCAGGTAATCTAATCAAAGGGGGGATTACAAGCATATCTATGAACAGTATTATAGATATCGTAACACCGTTGAAGACAGGCGAATTTTCAAGCATACACGGACATTTTACTATCAAAAACGGTATAGCAAAAACTGTTGAAATACATTCACACGGCAAGAACCTGAACTTATATATAACAGGAACGTATAATTTTATCGAATCTATTGCTGATATGAACGTATACGGTCAGATTTCAAGAAAGGTTTCAACCGTGCTCGGAGCAGCAGGTAATATCTCGTTAAACACTCTGTTTAATAAGATACCGGGAGTTTCAACAAGTCAGTTTGTAAACGATTTAAACAAAATCCCGGGGATAGATTTGTCTAATAAATCCAACCGAAAATTCATCGTAGAGATACTTGGCGACATCAACGGCGAAGATTTTGTTAAGAGTTTCAGGTGGCTAAATTAATATATTGCCCTCGAGAAAAAATAGGCGTATATTAAAAACATAAAAGGAGAATTTCATGAAAAAATATATAGTAGCTATAATGTTGTTTTTGTTATGTATTACAGGATTAGCGAAAGCGGATATTCCAATATCTGAAGTGAGGGCAAGCCATATATTAGTATCGAGCATGCACCAGGCAGAAGAGATTAGAAACGACATTGTACAGGGTAAAAACTCGTTTGAATATTATGCAAAACTATATTCAAAATGCCCTTCCGGTCAAAACGGCGGTGATTTAGGCTATTTCAGACGCGGGCAAATGGTACCTCAGTTTGAAGTAGCGGCTTTTAATCTGCCTGTCGGTGAAATATCAAAACCTGTATGGACGCAGTTTGGCTGGCACTTAATTAAAGTAACTGACAGAAGATAAAATTTATACACATAAAAAAAGAACCTGCATAATGCAGGTTCTTTTTCAATATCCTATAACCAAAAGTCTTACGCTACAACGTTGATGTTTTGTGTTGGAGCTGCAGATGGTTCGTGTTCAGCAATGATTCTGAACGTTCTATACAATTTATAACCCAAAGCTGTAATAGGGTTTGAGTTCAAAGAATCAGCTTTTCTTGCGATAGACTGTTCTTTTTCAAAATTGATAGAATTTTGTTGTTGTGAACGCGGTGCGCTTACTTTGTTATTTTCATTAGCTTTGTAGCTAATTGTATTCATATATCCGTTTATTGAATTAACTTTCATAATGACCTTCTTTGTTTTAAGTGTTATTTAAACACTTTATTTTACAATTTCATTATGCACCATAATAAATTATTTGTCAAGTGTTATTTTTACACTAATTAAAAATAGGTCAAATGTACTATAAATACTGAATTCCTGATAAAGTGCAAAATGTACACTTAATCAGGAATTCTTACTTTTTTATTTTTTTTATTTAAGAATATAGTTCAAAAGCGCTCTTACACCGGCACCGGTTGAACCTTTGATGAATTCACCTTGAGGTTTATCAAGGTATGCAACGCCCGCAATGTCAATATGCGCCCATTTTACATCCTTTACAAACTCTCTTAAGAACAAGCCCGCAGTTGAAGCACCGCCCCAGCGGGAACCTGTGTTTTGCATATCTGCCACACTGCTTTTCAAGCTTTCTTTGTATTCTTCATACATTGGAAGTTCCCAGTATCTTTCGCCTTGTGATTTTGCAGATTCGATAATGTTCTTAACAAGCTCATCATCGTTACCCACAATACCTGCTGCAACTGTTCCTAAAGCTACCATACAAGCACCCGTCAATGTCGCTAAATCAATAACTTCATCAACACCGAGTTCACTTGCATAACAAAGCGCGTCTGCTAAAGTCAATCTGCCTTCTGCGTCTGTGTTATCAACCTCAATAGTCTTGCCGTTCTTAGCGGTTAAGATATCGCCCGGTTTATAAGCAGAGCAGCCCGGCATATTTTCACACGCTGCAACTATACCGTGAACCTCAACATCAGGATTCAACTCTTTGATAACACTCATAATACCTAATACACAAGCTGCACCTGACATATCATCCTTCATTGTCAACATTGATGCTGCAGGTTTGATATCCAATCCGCCGCTATCAAAACAAATGCCTTTACCAATCAAAGCAATACGTTTTTTAGGGTTTGGACAAGAATATTTCATGTGGATAAACTTAGGCGCTTCAGAACTTCCCTTTGCTACAGCAAGGAATGCACCCATGCCCATTTCTTCACATTGTTCTTTGTCATAAACCTTAGTTTCAAGCCCGAAACCTTGAGCAAGCTCAGCCAGTTTAGTAGGTGTAGCATATTGAGCAGGCTCGTTTGCCAAATCTCTTGAGAACTTCATAGCCTTACAGATTTTTTCGTTCTTTTCAACAAGTTCTTTTGTAGCATCAACATAAACCGTTTCAACGTGATTATCTTTCTTAGTTTTGTATTTGTCAAAAGCGTAATCAGCTATACAAACGCCGTATACAAACTGTTCTGAATAGTCAAAATCAACACCGTCAAAAGCAAAAGCAACTGTTTTTGCTTCCATAACAACAGCTTTTTTCATAGCTTTCGCAACAGCAGTTCTCAATTTATCAGGGTTAAACTCTTCTTTCTTACCGAAACCTAAAGCAAGAATCTTTCTTGCAGGCTGTTTTTCATAAGTAGGTAAAAGGTAAGTTGTGCCTAATTTCCCTTCGAACTTATCCTGTTCAATAGCGTATTTATTAACTAAATCCTCTGATGTTTTCTCATTTTCAAACATATTTACAACAAGAATATCGCATGCCTGTTGTTTAACATCTTTGATTAATTTAATTTCCATAAATCTCTCCTTTCTATTTTTAACTAAATTATATATAATAATAAAAACAGGAGCAATATTATGAAGATTAGTGTCATAGGATTAGGACTGATAGGCGGTTCCATTTTTAAAGATTTGAAAAAACTCGGTTACGATTGTATAGGTATATCGCAGTCTCAACAGGGTATAGAAGATGTTTATTCAGACTACAGCTATATTTCAGACAGCGACATCGTTTTTGTCTGTAAAGAGATGAGCAAAACTGTAGAAACATTGAAAGCTATAGAACCGTACTTGAATAAAAAGACTATAGTAACTGACGTTTGCAGCCTGAAAGGATTTCTAACAAACGAAAGTTACAGTTTCAACTTTATCCCTTCACATCCTATGGCGGGAACAGAGTTCAGCGGTTGGAACAGTGCTCAGGAAGGTCTGTTTGAGGGTGCAAAATGGGTTATAACACCGTTAAAAAAAGATTACCATGCCTGTGAACTGGAAGAAATTATTACAAAGCTCGGGGCTGAGGTGGTTTATACAACGCCTGAAAAACACGACAGAGCCGTAGCGATGATATCACATACACCTATGGTTATGGCGCAAGCTCTGTTCAAGATGTGTGAAGGTAACGAGCTTGCGCTCAAACTCGCTTCAAGCGGGTTCAGAGATATGACAAGATTAGCACTCTCAAGTATTGATATGGCTAACGATATGGTTTCTATGAACTCTGAAAACATACAGGATTGTATTTTGAAGTTCTATTCAACAATGGGCGAATTGATAAAAGACTACAAAACACAAATCCCGCAAATAAAAGCAGAACGCGAAAAAATGTACAAAGACGGCAAAAACGTTTTATAACAACCTGTCGGATTAAAAACTTTTTCGTTTTATATAATAATCAACCGATGAGAAAATTTTTGGCGTTGATATTAGTATTATATTGTTCGCTGAGCTGTGCGTTTGGCTCAGTAATTTTGCCGATTAAAGATGTTTTTGACGGCAAAGATATTTCGCTTCAAGGCTGCAAAATCCTCGATGAAATCATCCCGAAACTCGATAATAATACAATCTTAATCGAGGTGTTTTGTAACAACAAACTGGATTATGACTACAACTGGGAGATTGCAAATATTTACGCATACAAAATCTCAAAATGTCTGATAGAAAAAGGTTACAATCAACATAAAATAAGACACATCGGCTACGGAACACTTGATATGGAAGACCCTGAACATAAAAATATTATCAAAATCAGCATTCAAGAAATCGAAGATTTAAAATTCCCTAACTAACCAATACAAAAGTTTTTATGAATTTGTATTATAAGTATTATGAAAAAATACATTGCAATTTTATTATTAATACCGATATTTTTCTTATATAAAAGTATAAATTCTACTTATATAACAGCTATGTTCAAGGATTTACGTCCGTTTCACGGCAATATCCCTGTCTATTATAAAGGTATAAAAATCGGCAAAGCAAGAGATATTCGACACTCAAACGATTATCAACATACTCTTTTGAGAATACAGCTCTATGGCAGAAAACATAAGCTTCCGGCAAATACAAAGGTTTATCTTAAAAAAGAGATTCGCGGCAAAAGACAATATGATTACCTTGAACTCATAATGCCGGATGTACCGTCAAATACTTTTATAAAAAACGGTTCTTGGATTGAGGGCAAATGCGCTGTTGATATAGAACAATTCCTAAGAAATCAGGAGCCCGATGACATAGAAAACTTACGCGCAAATATTGTTCAAGCCTCAGAAAACTTGAATAATACGTTAGAAAGTGTAGCGGGACTCTTTGGTATGGGACAGGATATTCTGGCAGAAAACAGACCTACTATAAAAAAATCCGTAAATAATATGGAATCTACAACAAAGAAAATCAATAACATAATCTCTGAAGAACAGTTATCAGCTACGTTTTCAAATATACAAAATACAACCGCAAGAACTTATAGCATTACAGAAAACATTTCTGACACCGGTATGTTAGGTGTGAACAGTATTATCACAAAAACAAACTGCATACTTGATGATACAAATTGCATAACAAAAGGTGTAAGAAAAACTATGTCAAAACCTTTTGGGACTTTGAGATTGATGTTTGGCAAAGTGGTTGATTGATACTTTTGTTTTTGGTATTATTTTAAAGCAAATACTAAAAAGGGAGATGAAAAAATTGAAAACAGCAATCAAATCACATAATTGCGGACAAATTACTGCAAAAAACATTAATGAAGAAATCACACTTTCAGGCTGGGTATCAACAGTAAGAGACCTTGGCGGAATCATTTTCGTTGAATTAAGAGATAGAACAGGGTTCTTTCAACTAGTAGCAGACCCTCAAATCAACTCTGATATTCACGCAGTATTTTCAAAACTTAAAACAGAATCAGTTATTACCGTAAAAGGTAAAGTAACTCAAAGACCTGAAGAAACTTATAACGACAAGCTTCCTACAGGTGAAGTTGAAACATATCCGACTTATGTGAACGTATTGTCTGAAGCAAAAACATTACCTTTCGTTCTTGATGACGAAAACGTTTCAGAAGATATCAGATTAAAATATCGTTATCTTGATTTGAGACGTGAAGGCATGTTGCATAATATGACTTTGAGACACAAGATTGTAACAGCTGTTAGAAACTACTTGAACGGTCAAGACTTCTTGGAAGTTGAAACACCTATCCTTATCAAAACAACACCTGAAGGAGCAAGAGATTACCTTGTACCGTCAAGAGTCCAGGAAGGTAAGTTCTACGCGCTTCCTCAATCTCCACAAATCTTTAAACAGTTGTTAATGGTTGGCGGTATCGAAAGATATTACCAGATTGCTAAATGTTTCCGTGACGAAGACTTGAGAGCAGACAGACAACCTGAATTCACTCAAATTGATATGGAGATGTCGTTTGTTGATCAAGACAATGTTATTGAAATGACAGAAGGCTTGATTCAAGCAGCGTTCAAAGAAGCTGGTATTGATGTTAAACCTCCGTTCAAGAGAATCACTTGGCAAGAAGCTATGGATAAATACGGTTCTGATAAACCTGATACAAGATTTGGTCTTGAGTTATTTGACATTGGCGATATTATTATGGAATCTAACTTTGATATCGTTAAGAACACATTGAAAGCAGGCGGAATTGTTCGCGGTATCAGAATTGAAGGCGGTGCAAGCTATTCAAGAAAAGATATCGACGATATTACAAAACTTGCTGTATCATTCGGTGCTAAGGCTCTTGCTAATATCATCTACTTAGAAGACGGAACAGCAAAATCACCTGTACTTAAGTTCGTAACAGAAGAACAGGCAAAAGCTATTCAAGATAGAGCAGGCGCTAAAGCCGGCGATATTATATTCTTCGTAGCTGATAAGCCAAAAGCTGTATACGATATTATGGGCAGATTAAGATTACACTTCGGTAAGAAACTTAACTTAATCAATGAAGACGACAACGCTTTATTGTGGGTTGTGGACTTCCCTATGTTTGAATACTCTGAAGAAGAAGGAAGATTCATGGCAATGCACCACCCATTCACATCACCTAACCTTGAAGATTTAGATAAGCTTGATAGCGGTGATTTGGGTAACGTAAACTCTATCGCTTACGATATTGTTTATAACGGAACAGAGTTAGGCGGCGGCAGCGTTAGAATCCACTCTTCAGAAGTTCAAAAGAAAATCTTTAAAGCATTGGGATTGTCTGATGAAGAAGCTCAAGAGAAGTTCGGCTTTATGGTTAATGCGTTCCAATACGGAACACCTCCTCATGCCGGTCTTGCTATAGGTTTGGACAGATTGGTTGCATTGCTTTGCAGAACTGATTCTATCAGAGACGTTATTGCGTTTCCTAAGAATTCAGGTGCTAAGTGCTTAATGACAGACGCTCCTGCAGAGGCTTCTTTGCAACAGCTAAGAGAGTTACACTTAAAAAGCACTGTAAAACCTCAGAAATAATAACAAAAACAATATAACTAAAAATAAAGCGGGAATAATTATTCCCGCTTTTAAAATGGAGTTTAACTAACACTAACTTATTTTCCCGATTCTCTCTAAAAAGTTTAAGATAATGATGATTACTACGAACTTACAAGTCTCATTGCTTCTTCAAGCAATTCTTTGTTAGACTTAATCAATGCGTTTACAAGTTCCATTTGCATTTTTGCCTGTTGATAGTTACTCATATTACCTTTAAAATCAGTATTTGATTGTTCTAATAAACCGGAACGAATTTGACCGGTACCGATAACAGGTTTACCTGATTCTTCGGTTTCAACAAAGTTGCCTTCGCTTATTTCGTAAAGTCCGTAGTTGTTATGGAAGTTTGCTGCCGCAATCTTGTACAACGGAACTGAACGTTTACCGCCGTCAGCTTTACCGAAGATTGTACCGTCTTCTTTGATTTCATACTCATCGTATTTGCCCATGAATTTCCCGTTATTAGGGTCAATCCACATTTTGATATTGGTAGTTGGAATACTTAGGGCGCCGCCTTTTAGCGCTGTTTCTTGGTATAAATCGGCACTGATATTTTTTGTGCCCGCCATGATTTCGCCGTTATCGTTCAGGATATAACCTTGAACAGCGTCACCGTTTTTAGCTCTATATACACCTTCTGCGTCGAAAGTAAATTCACCGCGTCTTGTATAAATAATCTTACCTTGTTCGTTACGTGTAATGAAGAATCCGTTACCTTCATAGAACACGTTTTCGTTAGAGGTACCCGGAGCAGATTTACCTTGACCCTGGTTTTTCATAGGGTTATCAACGATTGCTCCGCCTAAAAATGTTTCAAATGTAACCTTGTTTTCTCTGAAACCCGGGGTATACATATTGGTCATGTTTTCTGCCAGCGCACTCATCCAGTGGTTCGTCGCTCTTTGGCAATTTAGTGCAGTTGTGTACGAATCATACATTTGATTCTCTCCTTATTTTATTGTTTCATTTCTTTTAAACTAATTTCATCATATTTTACATTCAACTCTTCGAACTTCTCTCTGAGGATATGTAAGTTTTCTTTGATGTGTAATGCTAAGTTTTCGTCAGTAGTTTGGAGTTCAACGTTTAATTGCCCGTCCTTACTTATTCTTATAATGACAGAAATGTCATTGTCAAAATCTATTCTGAAAACTTTGTTATTTATTATTGAATCGCGCAATAGCGCAAGGAATTTTCTTGAAAGATTATCAAGCTCATCATTGTTTTCATCGGTAAAGCAAGCAGAATCCTGAACACCTCTTCTGAGCATGCCGATAATACAATCAACATCAGACTTGTTAAGCTCTGATAAATCAATCTTGTTATGGGTTGAAACAGTCATTGTCTGGGTCATTAGAGCGCTTATTATAGATTCTGTTTTAAGTTTGCTGTCGGTTTTTGTTATATGAACCTGATTATTTAGTGCAACAACTTCGTTGAGGAACATCATGTCTTCTTCTGTTGTTTTGTAGTCTTCATCACTCAGGCGGTTGTTAGCCATATTACGACGAGCCATTTCTAAGTTTTCTTCTTCTGTTGAAAGGATTGCTTCATCTTCTGCAAGCTCTTCTTCTGTTTCGTGAAGCACCTGTGAATTATCTTTGTTATCTTCATAGTCTTTAAGATGTTTTTCCAAATCCAGAGATGATTGAACATCAGTTTCAAGTTCAGATGATTCTGATTCTTTGTTTGCCATAAGCTTTGAGATAACGCTTGTTATATCTTCCGGTTCATCAACTTCGTTTGAGCCTGAACCGACAGTATTTTCGAGTTCTTTTTTACTTTTGGTTATGTTAATAGAATTCATATTGATTTTATTAGACATATCCATAAGTTTAAGAAGACGTGTTTTGTCTTCTTGCCCAGCGGGAACAAGTTTTTGGTGTTCTGTTGGGTTAGGCTGTTTTTTAATCATGGCACGGTTTTCTTCATCGGTTGATAAGATAGACTCGTCTTCGGCAAGTTCTTGAGCCGTTTCACGAAGCCCGCCGCCTGCAGCCTCTTCCTTATCCATAAGGTCAGAGAACGCTTCACCATCGAAATTGAAGTTTTGCGAATCCATTTTCGGCTTGAAGGTTTCCTCTTTTATTGGGGTGTATGAGTTTACTCCGTTTGAATACATAGTAATTCCTTATGGTATATTTTTCGGCAAAACCGCGAATTTCTTTAGAGATGAGATGATAATTCATCTTTTTAGAGTACTTTATGTTTTTAATGATTTTGTAATAGATTTCAACAATGTGATATACAAGGTATATACTATGTTTCAGACTGTAACAAAGTCGGTTTAAAAAATCAATTTTGTGGGGAAGTGAAACTTTATATAAGTACGGGAATTAAAATTTAATAAAACTAATCGGGGAATAAGTTAGATCTATAAAATAGACTAAGAAAACAAATTCTTTTTATACTCTCTCTTAATATCCTCGTGTTTATTTAATGTTGCAGTACAAGTTATTGCAACCTTTTTTTTTGTATATGTTTTTGTTAAACTGATAAAAAATATGCGCTTGTAGCTCAGTAGGATAGAGCGGTGGTTTCCTAAACCATGTCCGTCGTGGGTTCGACTCCCACCTTGCGCATATTTTTTATTATAAAATTTCTAAAACATAATAAAAAGTGCGATTAAAATAACCGCACGCATTCAATCAACAACTAAATCATATAATCTTTTTTATATTTATATTTCAGTCCTAAACACTAAACTCTCTCAAAAAATGAAATATTAAATATATATACTATTATCCATATTTTTAGGTTTTTGGCAATAGCGGTATATACATTTTTAACAAAAGTTTACATTTGTAGAAAAAGGCAATTTTTACACAGAAAAATACTTTCTATAAGTATAGTAGTGTGATAGGAGTCTAATTATGTTTAGCAAGGAATTTATGACGTTTTTGGTTAAGTACGGTGAAGAAGAAAACACCTGCAAAAAAGAAACAACACGCGAAATCGAGTTTAAAGACAACCATTTTGCAAAACTAGCTTATGTTACTGTCACAGTAAGAAAATAATTGTAAACTTATATTATATTTTTGTCATGGTCGCTAAATGAATATAAAATAATAGTATATTGGAGAGCGAAATGAAAAAATATATTTTAAGCATACTTACACTGGCAATAATTAGCGCACAATCAGCGTTTGCGTACTTTAACGATTTGCCTGCTAACCATTGGGCACACAAAGAAATTACAGCACTCACAGAACAAAATATCGTTGTAGGTTATCCCGACGGAAGTTTTAGACCGGACGAAAACGTTACACGTGCAGAGTTTGCAGCTATGGCTATTAAAGCACTCGGACAAGAAACTGCAAGCGTTTATCAACCTATTAAGTTTATCGATATAGACAGCTCATATTGGGCTTATGAAGCTATTCAAAAGGCTGTATATTTTGATTTGATTACTAATAACAAAGAATCAGAAAACTTTAGACCGGAAGATTCTGTTTCAAGAGCGGAAGCAATAAATATAGCTGTTAATTCCCTAACAACAGAACAAATAAGTTCACAAAAAGCTCACGATGTACTTGCTAAAAAATATAAAGACGTAAATGATATACCTGAATGGTTTATGATACCTGCCGGTAAAGCAGAAATCCTTGATATGTTATCTGTAAAAGCTGACAGAAAAGGATATGTCGATGCTGACAGACCGGCAACCAGAGCAGAAGTCACAGCGATTTTGTACGACATGATGATTCAAGCGAAGTTAAATCCTAACGCAAAATTAGCAGAGTTTATGAGAAAGAAAACTGGCGAAGGTTATGTTGTTCAAAACGCTTATATTCAAGGCTCTGTAGGAACGGTTCCTAAGAACTCTGTTGTACCAATCAAGGTTTCTAACGGGTTCTCTTCTCAAACAGCAAAACGCGGCGAGGAGTTCACAGCAACTGCTGATGAAAACTATATTACAAGAGATAAATACATTTTGATGTACAAAGGCACTCAATTCAAAGGCAGCCTTAAAAACGTTAAACAAGGCAAATTATTTATTAGAAACGGTGAATTACTGTTAGGTTCTGACACTTTAACAACACCTAACGATCAGAACTTCGCAATTGAGCTTGTAGGTAACGCTACAATGAAGAAAAACAAGTTTATGTGCTGGTTTAGAAAAATCTTTAAAGGTGAAAAGATTATTCTAAATCCGGGTGATACTGTTTATGTTAAGTTTATGAGAGAGATGAAAACCGATTTGACTAACAGTTGGATTTACTATCAAGAATAATGTTATTGGATATTTTGAATAAATTAAGCACCCTAATCCGAGTTTTCGGATTAGGGCTCCTTTTATCAACGCTATGCAATGTGCATAAAAATCTAACTTATTAACCGCTAAACGTTTTGAAACTGTTTTCAACGTTTTTACTAACAACTTTCTGACAGGCTTCCATTTCTGTTTGAAGTGCAGATTGCTCAGTATTTAACTGTTCCAGTTGCAATTGAAGTTTTCTATCCTGTTGTTGAAGGATTTCGGTTTTTGCGTTTATATCAGAAATTTGCTTATCATATTGTTCTTGTTGATAGAAATATTTATTCATCGCATCGTTATATGCCATTTCATCACAGATAGTTTCTACAGATAAATCATATACAACTGAATCGTCTTCAAATTTAACAGTAGAGAATCTGCCTTGACCGTCTGTTTCTAACAATGCGTGCTTAACTTCAGTAACTTTTGTATTGATATAAGTAGCGTTATAGTAAGCCAGTTTATCTTGCTGGTTATCAATACCGTTATCGGCAGTTGCTGTTTTGCTGTAAGCGCTCTTCAAACTTGCGTCCATATCAGGTGCAGTTGTATAATATGTTTTACCACCCATTTTAAACTGATAAATACCGCCTTTATAAGTACCGTTTTCATCAAAACAAGCCTGTAAGTGTTCTGCGTATTTTGTATTTGAAGAATCAGCTTTCATATCTTTAAGGATTTGGTTAATTTCGATAGAAATCGTAGGTGATTCATTGAAATCGTCGACAGAAACTTCTGTAAGTTCACAGTTACCGACTGCAGAATAGTTACTGAATGTAGGGTCATTCTTAGCAGAATGCATTGTAACAGTTCCGCCAACATTCATAGCAGTAATTTCTGCTGTTGATAGATAGAAAGTACCGTCAGTATAATACTTGTTGGTATCAGCATTTCTTATGGTAATATCTGAGCCTGAAGATTGCGCTGCCATAAGGTCTTCACCGCAAATAAACTTAGCAGCTGCTCCGGTACCGTTTTTATAATAAGTTTTAGAGCTGTCATACAGACCGCCATAGTTATCTTTTAGTTCTTTTAATTGAACAGGGTCATCGACATCAACTTTCGTATATGTAGCACCGCCTTTTGCCCAGGTATCAGCTACATCGTTATGAGTCCAACCTGCACTTGCGTCGTTAGTTGTTCTGCCTGCATACATTGCATCCAACTGTTCTACAACATCACCGTTTGTATATTGGTCAGACGGTTTAAATGTGTATGTAAGTACTTGACCTTGTTTATCAAGCTCGAAAGCAAATACATCACGTTTTGGATCATAGTCTTTTGAAATAACCGTTGCGGTTGTATTTTTGGTCGTAAAGTGGTTTGTTTTAGTTGCTTGAACCTGAGGGTCGCTAAGGTTCTTTCTTTGACCTTTATATAATTTTTCGTAGTGATAACTTGTTACAACATAGTTATAATCAGGATTAGGGTCAGACAATCTATAATAGTCCTCAAGAACGGAAGTATTAACACCGTCGTTCCAGGAGTATTGTAGTTTTGTATAGTTACTACTATCAGGACAGACCGGAACAGACATTGTTAACATCTGGTTAAACAAATCAGCTGATTGATTTGAAAGAACGAGTCTTTGTTGGTTAATCTGCTGTCCTTCATACTCTACGTTAGTTTTACGTGCAGATAATGCTAAATATCTTGCTTGTGATGCTGCCATTCCCATGGTTATGCCCTCTTTTTATGTTGTTAATATGGTTTATAAGACTTTTTTATACAAAGTCAACTTCTACCACCATGATAACTATTATCAATAGCGGGTTTCAAGTATAAGGGAATGTATTTTAGACTTTTCTACGAGAAATCTCATACTAAAGTATAAGAAAAACAAAAATGTCGGAGAAGGGACTTGAACCCTCAAGAATTTCTTCACACGAACCTGAATCGTGCGCGTCTACCAATTCCGCCACTCCGACAAATTTATTTAATTATCTAACCTTGTTTTCTTCACCTTTAACTAATCTGACAATGTTTTGTCTGTGAAGATAAACAATATAAATAGCTCCCAATGCGCAATAGCCTACATACGCAACCGGTGCGTGTCCTACATAATACATTATAAACGGTGACAATACAAGCGCTACAATAGAACCTAATGAAACATATTTAGAAAAATATGTAACAATACTCCAAACTAACGCTATAATCAATCCAACCTGCCAGTTCAAAGCCAAAATAGTTCCGACACCGGACGCAACTGATTTACCGCCCTTGAACTGTAAAAATACAGGCTTACTATGACCTATAATAACAGCAACCGCCGCCAACACAGGAAACAAACCCATACCTGATATATCACCTGCATAAACCTTTGCAAGTATAACAGGTAATGCACCTTTTAAAGCATCCAAAAACATTACGATAAAGAACCATTTCTTGCCCAGAACTCTTTTTACATTCGTAGCACCGGTAGAACCTGAACCGATTGTTCTGATATCCTGTCCTGTCATACCTTTAACTATCAAATACCCTGTAGGTATTGAACCGATTAAATATGATAAAATTATAACTAAACCAACTATTAACAATATTCCTGTCATACAACTATCCCTTTCTTATACATATATCATATCAGAAACTTATACTATCTGTAAACTGTTTTTTAGTGTATAATCATTTATAAATAAAGGATTATATTAATGACATCAGAACAAAAAAAACAAGAACAAAACCACTCACTGAGAAAACCGGAATTCTACAACAAATGGAGACGATTTTTTCAGTTTATGGTAACCCACGTTGGTTATATGGTTAGGTTCAAACTAGTTTACAGACTAAAAGTAGAAGGGTTAGAAAACCTTCCAAAAGACAATGAATACATCTTAGCGGCAAACCACCTTTCAACACTTGACCCGCCGCTTGTATGCGGGATTGCAAACAAAGGTGTTGCATATATGGCAAAAAAAGAGCTTTTTTATAACCCGTTTTTACGTTGGTGGCTAAACTGGTTAGGTGCATTTGCAGTTGATAGAGAACATTTAGGAATCTCTACAATTAAAACAGTTATGTCAATAAAACAAACCGGCTGGGTTCTCGGCATATTCCCGCAAGGTACAAGACAGGAACCCGGTAAAATCACTAACGTAACAAAAGGTTTCGCATCAATTGCCAGAAAAACCAAATGCGGAATCATACCTGTTGGTATTACAGGAACTAACGAAGTTAAAAGATTTCCGTTCACTGGCAAAATTATAGTTAAAATCGGTAAACTTATACCATACAGTGATGATGTGGATTCTATGGTTAAACAATGGGGCGAATCCATTGCTAACCTTACAGGGTTTGAATACGTTCACGAGTGTAAATAATAGATAAAAACGAAGTTGGAAAAGATATGGATACAAGAAATTATAACAGAAGATATGCAAAAGAATACGGCTGGGCTCGTTCATTGTTTTACAAATTGTTTGTAATATTTATTGTAAGACCTGCTGCTATTCTTCAATACAATATAAAAATAGAAGGACAAGAAAACCTAAAAAAAGGTACTAAATACCTTTACGCAGGCAACCACACATCATATCTTGACCCGCCGTTTGTTGCGTTAGCGTCAGGAACACGAGTTGCGTTTATGGCTAAACAAGAGCTCTTTACAGATAAAAACTGGTTATTAAGAAACCTCGTAAAAGCTCTCGGTGCATTTGCCGTAAATCGTGAAAAACCTGAAATTGCAACATTCAAGACGGTTTTGGATTTAATCAAAACAGATTGGTCTCTGGGAATATTTCCTGAGGGTAAAATCTGTAAAACAAACTCTATCGAAAATATCCAAAAAGGCTTCACTCTAATCGCAAAAAAAGCAAAAATGGATATTGTACCTGTGGGTATCGCAGGGTTTGATGGTTATGCAGGCAAATCACTGTTCAAAAAACACGTTACTTTAAAAGTAGGTAAACCTATTTCTTACGAACTGTCATCAGAAGAAATCATCAAGCAATGGGCTGAACAAATTTGTGAATATACAGGTTACGAAAACAAACTTGCTATTGATGCAGAATAGGAATCTATGACAAAGATAATTGATAGTTTAAAAGAAATTGGATTCAACACCTATGAAGCAAAGGTTTATGTTGCATTGTTAAAGAAACATCCCGCAACAGGTTATGAGGTGAGCAAACTATCGGAAGTTCCGCAGGCAAGAGCCTACGACACTCTTAATGCACTTACCCAAAAAGGTATTGTATCTGCAACGGCTGAAAAACCTGTTCGCTATACACCAATAAAACCAAAAGAGCTTACTAAAAGCTATAAAAAGAAAATAGTGCAAAATATTGATTACCTTGAAAAACACTTACCGGAAGTTAAAGACAGCGGATTTGAACCTATTATGCCTATGACTGACATAAATGATATTCAATCTAAAATAATTGATATGATAAATTCCGCACAAAAAGAGGTCTATTTAGAGATTTGGGCAAAGGATTTTAAGCTATTTGAAAAAGAATTACTTGCAGCATACAACAGAAATGTTGAAATACGTATAGTCAGTTATGAAAACCTTAATAGCAACTTCGGGTTAGTGTATGAACATCCGTTTGCAAAAAAGATAGAATCAAATTTCAACGGACGATTCATAGCATTAACTGTTGATAATGAGAGTGGATTATACGGCAAAATTGCTGCTTATGATGAAAACGGTGAAAATATTATTTGGACCAAAAACAAAGAAGTAACGTTCCTAATAAAAGAGTTTATAACTCACGATATGATGATGTTAGACATACAATCTAACTTCCCTAAAGAACTCATGTATACTTATGGCACAGGTATGAAACGCTTACACGATAAAATTTTAGGCGTTGATAATATATATAAGGTTAAGTAAACAAGTTGACATAAGGCTTTAAATATTTTATCCTAAATGTATGGAAAATAATTTTACGCAAAGATGGTATGATTTAGAACCGACGTTAAGCTTAGCTGTAGGTATGATGTACAATGCTGATGAAAAGTCACAGCACGAGTGTGCAAGATTTATTATTCAACGAGCTAAAGATTTCGGGCTGAATATAGCTCAAAATAAGCTGGAAGAAGCTTTTAATTATTTTTGCAAACGTTGGTATGATAAAGACAGAGAGCTGGCTGACGCGTTTCAGTACTTAAAGATTATGCCGTTTGAACTACAAAAAGAAGTTTCATTAGAAATTATTGAAAAACTAGAGAAATAATAATGTTAGATTTAATAATAAACCCGGTCATTATCTCTATATCGTGCTTATTTATTTTATGTTTATGCAGAGTTAATGTACTGTTATCAATAATAATTTCAACACTTGTGGCAGGGTTGACTTCCGGAATGCATATTACTGAGATAATGAACACGTTTATTTCGGGAATGGGCGGCAACTCAGAGACTGCACTAAGCTATATTTTATTGGGAGCGTTTGCTGCAGCGATGAACCATACCGGATTAACAGATATTATTTCTACTAAGATAATTGACTTTGTTGATAACAGAAAGTTTGTATTGTTTTTGGTACTCATATTGATATCAATGGCTTCACAAAATATAATACCTATCCACATTGCTTTTATACCAATATTGATACCGCCATTATTACATACTTTGAACGTAATGAAGATAGATAGACGTGCAATTGCATCAGTATTGGCATTTGGTCTAAAGACACCTTATATTACTATTCCTGCGGGATTCGGGTTAATTTTTCATAACCTGATTGCAGAGAATATGGTACAAAACGGTATGAATGTTGCAAAAGATGATATCTGGAAATTCACGTGGATACTGGGTGTCGGTATGCTTGTCGGGTTGTTGGTTTCTTTGTTTATTTCATATCGAAAACCAAGAGAGTACAAAGATATCAATGTTGAAAAAGAAACAATAACAGATTTAAGGCTGAATTATAAACACTATATAACTATTCTGGCGGCATTGGTAACCTTTACGGTTCAGATAGTTACTCATTCATTACCATTAGGTGCTCTGTGCGGTTTGGGAATCATTTTTTCATTGGGCGCTGTTAAGCATAGCAAAATGGATAAACTTATGGATGAAGGCATTTATATGATGGGCTATGTTGCGTTTATTATGCTTGTAGCAGCAGGGTTTGCAACTGTATTAAAAGCAACAGGCGGAATCGATGTTTTTGTAAACTCTATTATATCAATAATGCCTGCAAGCCAAGTTTCAACGGCATTTATAATGCTTGTTGTAGGTTTAATCATTACAATGGGTATCGGTACATCATTTGGTACTATTCCGATATTGGCGGTTGTATTTGTACCGGTGTTTTTAAAAATGGGGTTCAACGTAGCTCAAGCAACCGTTGTTTTAGCTGCTGCTGCAGCATTAGGTGATGCGGGTTCTCCTGCTTCTGACACAACACTGGGGCCAACTGCAGGATTGAATGTCGACGGGCAACATAATCATATCTGGGACACCTGTATACCAACATTTTTGCATTATAATATAGCGTTGATTGTTTTTGCTATTCTTGGTGTTGTTATATTCAAGATATTATAGATTTTCTTCCAAATCTTTACCGAGGTTTCTCAACAAATCAAGATATGCTTTATAGAACAAATGGATTGATTCAAAAAACTCAGTCATATACTGTTGCTGTGAATCTTCGATATTCATCAAGTCCATAAGTCTGATTTCGTTCTTTTTATAAGCCTCTGATTCAAGCGTAAGGAGCCTATCCATATCGTTATAAATCTTTTGCGCGTGCTCCATATTGTTTTTGTGCGCATTAAACTTGTAATAATTATCTTGTATTGTATAGTTTAAAAGGTCTTCATAAGCAATTTTATTATATTTTAACCTGTCTAAGATAATCTTTGCCTGCTAAATTTCGGGTCTATATGTATAAAAGATAGGGAAATCCATGCCTGCTGTCACATAAGCACCGTTATAAGGATCGTGAACAGTCATCTTTTGATAAGCATAACCGCCAGCGAGGTATAAATCAGGTACTCGCTGACGTTTTACTAACGTAATATTTTTATCAGCAATCTTGATATCGTTTTGTGAGATTTTAAGCTCGAAATTATTTTTTAGTGCAAAATCGACCAACTTTTCGCAAGGCGGAAGTTTTATATTCAATATATAAGAGTTATCGCGAAGTGAATCTTCGACTGTGTCATAAGTAATCTCACGCTCGTTTGTATTTAAGACCTTATTGAAATTACATATTGCTTCGTTCACGTTAGAGCTTAAATAATTCAGGTCAATGAGCTCACGTTCGTGCTTGATTTTTGCACGGAGAACGTTGATTTCATAACGCGGCTCTGTTGCTTTTTTGTGTTCTGCAACAGAAAGAATATTCTTATACCAGTACTCTTTACGTTCCATAAGTATATAGTATGATTTAGCACAAAGCACTTCAAAATAGGCTTCCATAACATCGATTTTGAGGTTATATTCATACTGTTGAAGTTCGGTTTTAGCCTTTTCATATTCAGCGATAGCAACGCTTTTTCTTGCTCCGCGTTTCATAATTTCAACGGGGATATTCATTCCGAGCTGACTGTTATTACTTCGTGTAACTCTACCTATCAGGGTATGAGAAAAAAGCTGCGGGTTTTTAAGACGGTTAGCTATTTTAATATTTTTCTCAGCGATTTCAAGGTCTTTTTTCTTAGCTTGATACATAACATTTTTAGACAATGCTATATTTATCGCAGTATCCATATCGACCTTAACAATTTCTTCGGCGTGAACACTGTTAATTAAGAAGAATATTCCGACTAATATTAATAATAGCTTTTTCATACTAACCTTTTAAATTGGTTTCAACCTCTTCTAAGATTGTATCTAGTTTAGAGGCGTCTTTGATACCGCCTTGAGCGAAATTAGGTCTTCCGCCGCCATTAGCACCCGTTGCTCTTGCAATTTCGCCAACGATTTTACCGGCGTTTACACCTGCCTTTACAAAGCTGTCTGAAACTTTTACAAGTACCATTTTTTCAGACGCAAGAATTATAACGGATTCGCCCAGTTTGTTTGCTAAGTATTCAACACCGGCTTTGATTGCGTCATTATCGATTGTGTTATCAATCTTAGCAATGAACAATTTACCGCCGTTGATATCTTGAGCTCTTGATAAGAATGAAGCAAACTTAGAGCGTGCGTTTTCTGATTTGAGTTCAACGATTTGTTTTTGTTGCTCACGGTTTTCATCAGAAAGTTTTTCAACTCTTTCAGCCACTTCATCGTAATGTACTTTGAATTTTGCAGCAAGTTTATCGATTTCAGCCGCTTTATTGTTCAAGTATTCAAGCGCTGCATCTGAAACAACTACTTCAATTCTTCTTGTACCAGCTGCAATTGCACCTTCTGATACGATTTTAAACACTCTCAAATCAGCGGTTGAAGAAGCGTGAGTACCGGCACAAAACTCTTTTGATATACAGTTTTCATCATCACCTATACAAACAACTCTGACAACATCACCGTATTTTTCGCCAAACAATGCTGTTGCACCGGTTAGTTTTGCTTCTTCAATACTCAACACATCTGTATGAAGCTTGATATCTGATTTTATCCAGTTGTTAATAATAGTTTCTGTTTTAGTTATCTCTTCAGGGCTCATAGCTCTTGAGAATGTGAAGTCAAATCTCATACGGTTTTCTTCAACTTGAGAGCCGGCTTGTTTAACTTCATCACCTAATACTTTTATCAACGCTGCTTGAAGCAAGTGAGCGGAAGTGTGGTGAACGCGGATTTCTTCACGGCGTTCTTTATCAATAACAGCCTTCACTTCTGCACCGATTTCAATATCACCGTTTAAGATTTTTGAACGGTGAACATAAAGCTCATTAACTTTGAATGTAGTTAGGACTTCAAGTTTCAACGAATCGTTTTCGATTATACCTGAATCACCGGTTTGACCGCCACATTCAGCATAGAACGGAGTTTTATTAAGAACTACATCTACATAACCTTCACCGTCAATAGTTGCAAGGATTTTTGCATTAGATTCAGTTTCAGAATATCCAACAAACTCGGTTGAGCCGACTTCTTCTTCTACTTTTGCGTATTTAATATCGCCTGTTACACTGATTTTAGCAGTTGCAGCTTTTGCACGTTCTTTTTGCTCTTGCATAGCAGCTTTGAACCCTGCCTCATCAATGTTTAAGCCGTTTTCTTCCGCGATTTCTTTTGTCAGTTCAAACGGAAATCCGTAAGTATCATAAAGTTTGAACGCACTTTCGCCGTCAATATCTTTTTTAGCGTCAATGAATTCATCAAGCATTTTGTAACCTCTATCAAGAGTCTTAGCGAAACGTTCTTCTTCTTTCTTGATAGTGTCAACGATTTTTGCTTTGTTTTTAACCAAATCAGGATAAGCTCCGCCGTAGTTTTCAACAACAACATCGACTAATTTGTATAAGAACGGCAAATCCATACCTAAGATTTTACCGTGACGAAGCGCACGACGAAGAATCATTCTGAGAACATAACTTCTTCCTTCATTACCCGGGATTACACCGTCTGAGATTAAGAATGAAACACATCTTGCGTGGTCTGTTATGATTCTCAATGAAACGTCTGTTTTTTCAGATTTTTTGTATTCAACACCTGCCATTTTGCAAACTTCATCAAGGATTGGTCTTAATAAATCAGTTTCAAAAGTAGAGGCAACACCCTGACAAACCATTGTAATACGTTCTAAGCCCATGCCTGTATCAACGTTTTTGCTTTCAAGCGGTGATTGGTTACCTTCTTCATCTTGATAAAGTTCAGTGAATACGAGGTTCCAGATTTCAACCCAACGGTCGCATTCGCAGGTATCGATACCACAATTAGGGTGGTCGCATTTGTATTCTTCACCTAAGTCGTAGTGGATTTCAGAACAAGGACCACAAGACCCTGAAGCTCCCGGAGGACCCCAGAAGTTATCTTTTTTACCTTTACGTTTAATACGTTCAGCAGGAACACCTACTTCTCTCCAGATATCATAAGCTTCATCATCTGTTTCAAAGATTGTTATCCAGAGTCTGTCTTTATCGAGTTTCAAGACATTAGTAACAAAATCCCATGCCCAAGGAATGATTTCTTTTTTGTAGTAATCACCGAATGAAAAGTTACCTAACATTTCAAAGAAAGTATGGTGACGCGGTGTTCTGCCGACGTTCTCGATATCAGAGTCTTTACCGCCTGCACGTGCACATTTTTGACAAGAAGTAGCGCGGGCAGGGTCATAAGGTGATTTTACAACTCCTAAGAATATAGGCAAAAACTGCAACATACCCGCTGTAGTCAACAATACTGTAGGGTTATCAGGTACAAGACTTGAACTTTCAACGACTGTATGTTGATGTTTATCTTTGAAAAAATCTAAATATAACTGTCTTATTTCATTTCCTTTAAGCATTTTTAATTCCTTATTTACTATTCCGTTACTATATATTTTACATCAAAAAAACACAAATTATGATATAATTCAGCTATGGAAAAAGATTCTACACAAAGATTTGAATTTGATAAAGGATTTAAAAAAACAATAATCGGAACAGATGAAGCAGGCAGAGGACCGGGAGCAGGCGGGGTATTTGCGAGTGCTGTTTGGTTTGAGAAACTTGATAAAAGCTTGATTGAAAAACTTTCTATTTTGAACGATTCAAAACAGCTAACAGCAAAGAAACGCGAATATTTATATGACGTTGTAAAAAATGAAACTATCAATTCAACTATTTGTATAGAGGTTGAAGAGATTGAACAATATAATATCTTAAACTGTTCATTAAAGGCTATGAAACTGGCGTGCGAAGAGGTTATCGAAAAAGCAGGTAAAAACGACATACTTGTACTTGTGGACGGCAACAAACTTATCCGAAACTTTGAATATCCACAGCAATACGTTATTAAAGGTGACAGTAAGTCTGCATCGATTGCAGCTGCAAGTATCTTAGCAAAGGTCTCAAGAGACAGATATATGCAAAAACTTGATGAAGAGTTTCCGCAATACCAGTGGGGTAAGAACGCAGGATACCTAACTAAAGCACATTTGGATGCTATTGATAAATACGGGTTAACCAAATACCACAGAAAATCGTTCCTGAAAAAACACTTTGAAAGACAGTTAACATTATTTTAAAAAACTAAAAAAGCGGTTAAAGAAAATTCTTTAACCGCTTTAAGATTATTTAGAAGTTAATAATTATAACTTTTCAGCAACCATTTTAGTAGTTTCAGCTAATCTTGTAGAATAACCCATTTCGTTATCGTACCAAGAAATAACTTTAACCATATTGCCACCCATAACCTTAGTTAACAATGAGTCAACTGTAGAAGATTGAGAAGAACCGATAAAGTCAGAAGAAACTAGAGGTTCATCTGTGTAGCAAAGAACGTGACCGTCAGCTGCTTCTTTAAGAGCTGCGTTAACTTCTTCAGCAGTAACTTCTTTTTCAGTTTCGAAAACAACGTCAACTAAAGAAACGTCTGGAGTAGGAACACGCATAGCGAAACCGTCCAATTTACCCTTTAATTCAGGTAAAACAAGAGCAACAGCTTTAGCAGCACCTGTTGTAGTAGGAACGATGTTCAAAGCACCAGCTCTAGCACGACGAGGGTCTTTGTGACCAGCGTCTAAGATTCTTTGGTCGCCAGTGTATGAGTGAACTGTAGTCATCAAACCTTTAACGATACCGAATTTTTCTTTGATAACTTTAGCTACAGGCGCTAAGCAGTTAGTTGTACAAGAAGCCATTGAAATAACTTCGTGTTTAGCTGGATCATATTCGTTTTCGTTAACGCCAAGAACGATAGTTTTGTCTTCGTTTTTAGCAGGAGCTGAGATGATAACTTTCTTAGCACCAGCTTCGATGTGAGCTTTAGCTTTAGTAGCGTCTGTGAAGAAACCTGTTGATTCAACAACAACTTCTACACCTAAATCTTTCCAAGGTAATTGAGCTGGATCTTTTTCTGCGAAGAACAAGATTTTCTTGCCATTGATAACAAGACCATCTTCAGCAACTTCAACAGTACCGTCAAATTTACCCATAACTGAATCATATTTGAATACGTGAGCAGCGTTAGCAGGTGTTAAACCTGGGTCATTGATAGCAACATAATCGATTTCATTGAAAATGCCTTCTCTGATTGCAGCTCTTAATGTGTTACGTCCGATTCTACCGAATCCGTTAATTGCAACTTTTACCATAATTTTACTCCTTTGTATTGTAAAAATATTTCTCTCTTAACAATTCGATTGTATTACAAACAAAAAATAGTGTAAATAAAATATTTATTACATATAATAAAAAAAAAGGAGAAAAGCATGACAAAGATAACTCTAATAAAAGGTGACGGAATCGGTCCTGAAATATCAGAAGCAGTAGTTGAAATACTTGAAAAAGCAGGCGCTGATATAGATTGGGAGATTCAAACAGCAGGACTTGATGTGATTGAAACAGAGGGCGTTCCGCTTCCGCAAAGAGTTATTGATTCTATAAAAGCTAATAAGGTCGCACTTAAAGCACCTATTACAACCCCTATTGGTAAAGGGTTTCGCTCTGTTAACGTCCAACTCAGAAAAGAACTTGATTTGTACGCTAACGTGCGACCTTGCAAGAACTTGCCTACTATTACAACAAGGTTCGATAACGTTGATATAGTGGTGGTTAGAGAAAACACTGAAGACTTATATGCAGGTGTGGAAGAAAGAATCGATGAGAACACATGCCACAGTATAAAAATAATTACCAGAGAAGCTTCAACACGAATTGCTAAATATGCGTTTGATTACGCTGTTAAAAACGACAGAAAAGAAGTCTGCGTGGTTACAAAAGCTAATATTTGTAAGCTTTCTGACGGTTTGTTCTTAGACTGCGCAAGAGAAGTTGCAAAAGAATATCCGCAAATAAAGTTTAGAGAGATATTGGTTGATAACTGCTGTATGCAGCTTGTTCAAAACCCTTCACAATTCGATGTTTTGGTGTTGCCAAACTTGTATGGCGATATCGTGTCTGATTTGACAGCAGGCTTAATCGGCGGTTTGGGTGTGGCGCAGAGCGTTAATATCGGTAAAGACTGCGCTGTATTCGAAGCTGTTCACGGCTCTGCGCCTGATATTAAAGGTCAGAACAAAGCTAACCCTATGGCGCTTTTACTCTCTGCCGTTGAAATGCTTAAATATATCGGACAAAAAGCATGCGCTGAAAAAGTAGAAAAAGCGTTGTTCAAAACTCTTGAATCAGGTACAAAAACCCGCGATATCGGCGGAACTGCTACTTGTTCAGAGTTCACTCAAGCTATTATAGATAACTTATAAGAAAAGGATTTTTATTATGACAGAATATTTATTTGACCCGGGATATTCCCAACATTTAGTTAGCCTCATATTTTCACTTGAAGATATGTACGGCGATATTAACAAGTTCAAGAACTTAGGACAAAAGAAGTTCAGGTTTAAACAATATTATCCGGGCATGCTTAAACTGCTCAGACATAATACCGCGTTTTACCTCGGCTGTTTATTATGGGCAACTTACCTTGTTAATCAAGAAGAAGGCGAGATTATCAATAATTATTGTTTGGGTAAAGAATACGATGAAGCTCAGTCTTTGATTGAATTGGATTTCTTGATTAAGTTCTCACAAACATTTTCAAAAGATACAAAATACTATTTAGGTACAGATTACAAATTCCTGGAAGAAGACGCGAGCATGCTCGGCACTTATAGAGCATTTGCTGTTATGAACGAAGGGTTTGTTAATATTAAGAAGACATCTGATTTGAAGCTTCCTGAAGATATCAAAACCCCGTCAAAAGAAGAGCTTGAAACTATTAAATCAACTATTGATAAGGTTGTTTCTACAGGTGATTTTGACCTGTTATTTGATATAAGAGGTTTGATTCTGTAGACGATGAATATCACAGGCGGAAAATATAACGGACGAAAGATACAGGCACCCAGTGAGAAACTGGTTCGTCCGACTCTTTCAAAAGTGAGGATGAGCGTATTTAATACGTTGTATTCTTTGCTTGGTGATTTTGAGGGCAAGATATTTCTCGATATGTTTGGCGGCTCAGGGATAATGGGACTTGAAGCGCTATCACGCGGGTTTAAGTCTGTTATTGTTTATGAAAAACACAAACAGGTAGCAGATATTATCCGGCAGAACTATAAAGCACTCAACGAACCGCTGAATTTAACTATGGGCGATAGCACAAAACTTATCAAGAACCTTAGTCAGCATGTTGACGTTATCTATATTGACCCACCGTATTTTGAAGGCATATACGAAACCTGCCTTACAAATCTTCCCCAAAACACTATTGTGATTTTGGAACACGTTGTAGATCTTGATTTAAGCGAGTTTGAAATAATCAAACAAAAAAAATACGGTGATAAATATATCACTTTTATTAAACACATTGCTGCTTAACGTAATAGTTTTCATCAGCAGCAAGTTTTGCCAATAAATCAGGATATTTCTGTTTCAAATCCGGTTTGTTCAAAAGTTGTGCGACTTTTTCACGTACCGTATACTCATTTTGAATAAGTGCTTGTTCCAAAATATAGGCTAACTTTTCATCATTAACGTAACTATAGTATTTATTTAACCCCTCTAAACACCAGTATAGTTTGAAGAGTTGCTTGTTAACAGTGTATTTTTTATCTCTGAAAACTATTTTTGATAAACCATCAAACGCTTCATCTATATACTTAACAAGTTGATTGACATACTCTTGCGCAAATCCGGAATAATCCTTCATCAACACAAGCCCGTCAATAACCATTCTTGAGATATTTGCGTTTATATCTATAGTTGATTGAGCAAAAATAAGCGGAGACTGACTGAAATAATCTCTGTATTTGTTTACGTTTACAAACTCAGAAAACTTTTGAGCAACAGCCTCACGGATTTTGCCGTCACAGTTAACAAGGTTTGATATAAAAATTCCTGCATCATCTGCTGTCTTTAATTCAGTGATTTCAATCGCCGCAAACTGTTTTTCAGGGATATTGCCGGTTTTGAGAAACTCTATCAACTCGTCATAAGAATATTCGTTAGAACACAATTCCAACGCTTTATCAAAGTTTTTATCCAAAGTTTCTTCGTAATTTGAACTCAAATCCTTAACCTCATTAACCACAAGAAAATTATATCATAATAGCTACGCCTAAAATAGTATTAATGAATGATAAATAGCAAGCTAAAATGCGTATAATGATAATTAGGAGAAAACAAAATGAAAAAATTTGTAACATTTATACGTGGAGCATTGTTAATGGATGAAAAATCCCAAACACGTATAGGATTATCACAATTCAAAGAACAACCGGAAGACTTTTCAATCAATAAAAATTCTATACGAAATCAGGATGTAAAACTTTCAGATTTATTAAGACGCAGCTAATTACAAAAATAGCAAAAAATTTTTTCAGCATACTTAAAAAAGTATGCTAAAGATTACACCTAATTTAGTCAGTACCGTTAAAAAACTTGAAAACCCCGATGAACAAATATTATCAGCAATGGTTGAACGTTCTAAAGAGATAATGGCGGAATACGGAACATTGTTCAAATCAAAGACGCTGGAAAAGTTATATACGCCAGAATATCACTATGAAGGAGTTCTTCCTAGAACTACATACATAATAGATAAGAAAACAGGCGAGAGAAAACTAATGTTTATCACACGCTCAAAACATAAAGGTTTTCACGAGGGAATAGAGGAACAATATACTGGTAGAACTTATGGATTAAAGCCGCTCGGTGAAAAATCATTTGAAACAATCGATAAATACGGTAACCCAAAGATAAGTCCCGGCGCTATGATATCTGATTCTAACAATAGATATGCTGGTACACAAATAAGATTGACCCAGATAGAAGTAGAACGTGCAATGCAGATTGGTCAAGAAAGTATTCCATTACACTCACTCCCAGAAGCACTGCCGTTTCATACAATGATGGGGTTTAGACCAACAAAGACATATAGTACAGAAGTAAAAACTGTAGAAGAAATCAAACTGGAGTTATCGTTTTTGATAAATAGCAGCGCAATGATAAAGGAAGAGCATTTTATCCCTATTGTACACTATGAGGGTGGAAAATATTATTTTGACAGAAACCAAACAAGTGCAAACGCACTATTAAGACAATTAAAAGAAAACGATGAGAATGGGATAAAACGGAACTTTCATTCTGTAATACCTGCAAACAGCGTTGATATGGACTTAAGCGGAAGAGAACTGGAAGCATGGAAACAACGTGCATTATCACAGCCAATATTATTAAAGAAAAAATAACAAAAAAAAGAGAACAAATCATCCGAAATGTTCTCTTTTTGTTCTAAATTAGGTGCTGGCAACTAGCTATCTTCCCAGGCAGTGGCCCGCCAAGTATTTTCGCCTCAATGAGTCTTTACGACCGTGTTCGGGATGGGAACGGGTGTTTTCCTCACGATTGGTCACCAGCGAATCTTTCGTCGCTATCTCCTTAGAGATTAGCTCGTACGCTGAAAGTTGCACAAGAAAAATATAAACTTACGTAATTCAATGAATCCTCCGTTTCGGATTATTCGGGTACGCCGAACACTACTATGACTTTGAAGTTCTACGAACTCCCCCGTCATCTCCGTGTTCTCTGCTCTTACGAGTTTCGCTTACGCTCCACTCTACCGAAAATCCGTTAGGAAAAGCCCTCGTCCTATTAGTATCCGTCGACTGAAAATGTTGCCATTCTTACATCTCGGACCTATCAACGTCGTAATCTGCAACGGGACTTACTAGCTTATGCTATGAGAGATCTCATCTTGTGGTGGGCTTCGTACTTATATGCTTTCAGCACTTATCCGCTTGGAACACAGCTACCGGGCGTTTACCGCTGGCGCGATAACCCATACACTGGAGGTCCCCTCTTCCCGGTCCTCTCGTACTAAGGAAGACTCCGTTCAAATCTCTTGCGCGTATACCGGATATGGACCGAACTGTCTCACGACGTTCTGAACCCAGCTCGCGTGCCGCTTTAATGGGCGAACAGCCCAACCCTTGGAACGTACTACCGCTCCAGGATGCGACGAGCCGACATCGAGGTGCCAAACCTCCCCGTCGATGTGGACTCTTGGGGGAGATAAGCCTGTTATCCCTATGGTAACTTTTATCCGATGAGCGATGGCCCTTCCATTCAGAACCACCGGATCACTATATCCTGCTTTCGCACCTGCTCGACGTGTTTGTCTCGCAGTCAAGCTCCCTTTTGCTATTGCACTCAATGGTTGATTTCCGACCAACCTGAGGGAACCTTTGAACGCCTCCGTTACTTTTTAGGAGGCGACCGCCCCAGTCAAACTGCCTACCAGAAACTGTCCCCTGCCCTGATTTTTGAGGGTTCAGTGTTAGAATTCAAATTATTACAGAGTGGTATCTCAACGATGACTCCAGAAAAACTGACGCCCTTCCTTCATAGTCTCCCACCTATACTGCACAATAAGAACCCGAATTCAATTTCAAGCTACAGTAAAGCTCAATAGGGTCTTTCTGTCCTGGTACACGTAATCCGTATCTTCACGGATAATCCAATTTCGCCGAGCCTCTCGCCGAGACAGCGCCCAAATCGTTACGCCATTCGTGCGGGTCAGAACTTACCTGACAAGGAATTTCGCTACCTTAGGACCGTTATAGTTACGGCCGCCGTTCATCGGGGCTTAGTTTCAGAGCTTCGACCGAAGTCTAACCCTTCCACGTAACCTTCCGACACCGGGCAGGCGTCAGCCCCTATACTTCGTCTTGATCGACTTAGCAGAGACCTGTGTTTTTGGTAAACAGTCGCATGGGCCTATTCACTGCGACCCTATCACGCTTCACGAGTGAATCGCTTCACGCTACCAGGGTACCTCTTCTCCCGAAGTTACGAGGTGATTTTGCCGAGTTCCTTAGCGAGAGTTGTCTCGCGCACCTTAGTATTCTCTACCAACCTACCTGTGGCGGTTTCCGGTACGGATACCTATTAATCTCGAGTGCGAAGTTTTTCTTGGCAGTGTGGATTCAACAACTTCCCCTCCGTAGAGAGTCCTACTCGACGCCTCAGTTTATAGCGAATTCGCGGATTTTCCTACAAACTCTACCTACACGTCTTTACAGCCACTTCCAATCGGCTGCTTGTCTATCCTCCTGCGTCCCTCCGCCTCTGATAACGATTAATCGATAGTTCAGGAATATCAACCTGATGTCCATCGGCTACGCCTTTCGGCCTCGCCTTAGGGTCCGACTAACCCCACGCGGACGAGCCTGCCGTGGGAAACCTTAGGTTTTCGGTGCATTGGA
>CAXHNV010000006.1:0-92001 GCA_964017965.1 uncultured Gastranaerophilales bacterium
GTCGGAACCGACGATATCTGACCCGATATCTTACACTCTGCAGGGGCTCTATCGTAGAGCATATCCGTTGGTTTAACTCGGTAGTTTGCGTAGAAAAAACCGAAGTAAAACAGAATAAAATATATCAAAGGAAGCTTCAGGCTATTGAGTTTTAGCACCATTATTACTGTAAAAAGGCTGAATATCCCGCAAAACAAGAACGGCCTATCCGTAAAGAACGCATACAACCCCAAAATATACACCGCCGTAACCGTCAACATCACTACATTCTTGTTTTGGATTAGTTCTAAATATAGTCTTTTCATAATCAATAACCCGCTACATTACAAAGCTTTGAATATGCGCAATTCATATCAGTACAAACAGTTTTATTCAAACTGATATTTGTCATGCCTGCATAAGCTTCTTTTACATACTTCAAATACTCTTGTTTTAACGCTTCCGTAAAAACTATTTTAACATCTTTTTTATTCTTTAAATCTAAATAAACAAAAGTTAAAGAATCTCTCTCCTCAAATAATTCATCACACAACAACAGATAAACCATTGTCTGATAATCAAAGGTTTTGTCAGAACCAACCCCGCCAGTCTTATAATCAAGGATAAAATAATCATTCCCTTTCCTAACTTTCTTAACAAGGGCGTCTATTCTACCCCCAATCCAAAAATCATCAACCTTCATAGCCAGAGATTTTTCAACACCGACAACCTCATATTTAAAATAGCTTAAACTTTTCAAATACTGCCAATAAGCCGCTTCTTTCTCTGAAAGCAAATCCTCGTATTTTTCAACAGGATAACCTTTCAAATAGTATGCAGCAAGGTTATGAATATTCTTACCCTCCGAAAAGTTTTCATCAAGCACAGGAGCGCTAACCTGTTCAACATACTGATAATAAAACTTTAGTTCACACTCCTTATATAAATTGAACATAGCAGGTGATATAACCGAAAACTCTGACATCTAAACCTCAACATAAGTATAATTCGGATATTCTGCTAAACATTTTTCTATCTCATCAAAAGTGATTAAACCCTCTGTTGCACTAAACTTAGAAACAACAGAAGCAGACTGAACAGAAGCATACATCATAGATCTGCCAATATCCTTATTTGTCCTCTCTAAAGCTGCAAAAAATGTTGAAGCAAACGCATCGCCCGCACCTAATGTAGATACAACTTCCGACATAAAAACAGGACACATATAAACCTTTTTACCGTCATAAGCATACGCACCACGCTTACCGTCTGTAATTACTATAACCTGATAATCCGATACTCTAAGCTTCGTTAACATAGTCATAACATCCGGATGAATAACTTCATGCGAATAACGTTCAGTCTTAGTATCAGGTCTTACCGTTATACCCGTACACAAAGAAGCTTCCTCAAGGTTCATAACAACAATATTAGAAGTCTCAAGCACAGGCTTAATCTTCTCAAACCCCTGTTTCAAACTTGTAGTACCTGCATTAAATGCAACAATAATATTATTTTCATGCGCAAATTTAACAAGTGGTTCAAGTATTTCATTGGATTTACTGTTCAATGGTGCAACATAAAGCCAATCCGCACTCTTTAAAGCTTCAAAATCAATGTCCTCAAGTGCTATACAAGAATTTGCTCCTCTATTAGTCAAAACTGTTCTATCACCCTGAAAACTAACCAATATAACAGAAAATCCCGTCGATAAAGAGTTATCCTGAATAATATTATCTAACTTAACCTCAGAAGATTTTAAATGTGCTAAAATACCCGCGGAATAAATATCATCACCTATCTTACAAATAGAAGAAGTGTCATGCCCGAGTTTAGCAAAATTTGATGCAGTATTAACACCGCCTCCGCCGACATTTGTAGAAAAACCGCTCATATCAATCTTTGAGCCGTAAGGATAACTCATAAAATCATCTTTTCTGGTTAAACTGTTAACTGATACAATATTCGCAGAATCACACTCTACAAAAACATCCATTGTTGCACTGCCGATAGTAAAAACTTTTGCCATAAAAACCCCCATGAAAAATGCCAGGATAATACATCTTGATTATCCCAGCATAAAACAAATATTTTAATTAAACAATTATCCTACTTCTTGAGTTGCAAAAGTAGCTGCTTCCGGATATGAAACACCTGCTTTTTCAGCTGCATTGAACATAGCATCTGATTTTTCTACAATAGCAGGATTAGCTAAAATCTTCTGAATATCAGAATTGATATTATCAGCTTTGTTAATCATAACCTGTGCACGACCTGCAACTTCTGCTGCCGGTGCTGCTGCTGCTTCTTTATAGTCTTGTTTAATTTCTACAGATTGAGCCTTTGGAGCCTCAACTTCATTCTTTTGTGGCTTTGGTGCTACAACCGGATTAAATTTTACATCATTCTTGTTAATTTCGTTCATAATAACCTTACTTTCTGGTAAATTTCTTTTATACTTTTCTTCGATTGTGTTTATATAACGTATCGAAAAAATATTTTTTGCTACTTATTTTAAAAAAACTTTACATTTATTATAGCATTTTTTCTAAAAATAACAATTTACCCATGCTTTGTAAACAAATGTAAACATATTCACTAAAATCCTAAAGTTCTACAAAAAATTGCCGTAAACCATAATGTAAGGAATAGGAAAACAAGGACAAGGGATATGGCATTTGAAGTTTCATATTTGAATACTTATGGCTATGCTATCGACACAGCTAACCTTAAAAATAATATTAAGTTAGTTTGTGATAATGCTGCATCCAAAACTGCTAACACAGCTCACGAACTTGTTAACCAGGCTAATGGCAGCACTAACTCTGCATTATTATCAGAATACGCTCAAAATATTGCTAAATCTAATGTAGCTCAACAGTTTGTTGTTGATAACAATCTTAAAGAAACTCTTAAATTTCTTAAAGATGAAGCTGCTAAAAACAGAAGTTTAAAATCTAAAAAATATCAATTCGTTATCCATGAAGTTTTGACTGACGGCGACATTTTCGACTACGAAAATGACAGAGAAACTGAAGAATCTCACATCGCTGAAGAAAATATCGATAATCTTGAAAGTTTTGATATTAAAATCGACGAAAATATGAAAAATATTTTCGCAGCATAGAATTCATAAATAATTTCCCTATAATTTCAATTTAAGCTCTATTTAGAGCTTTTTTTTTGCTCTTTTTTACATTATTTTGCTATAATAATAAAAGAGGATGAAGATAGTGAGCAGATTGTTTTTTATTGTATGTTTTTTAATATTCAACACAGTTGCTGTGCATGCTCTTGAAACAGTCAAAATCGAATATCGCGTACCTATTGATTATAAACTTTTAGATGAAAAATCAATAAGCGCAAAAGCGGAAAACTTTTTTCAAACCTATATGGAGACAAAAGACGAAAAAGCTTTACAGAACATGCTCTCAGCATACTGTCTTTTAACAAACATGAATAAAGAAAACCCGTTATATTTCGTCCGAGTCGGAATAGCGTATGACAAACTAAAAAACGACCGTTATGCTAAATCATATTTCGGACAGAGCATGTGTATTCAACACAGCTATCCATATTCATACGCAGCATTCGGTGATTACTGGTTTGAAAGATGCAGATATAGAAAAGCTCTTAAAAACTATCTGATTGCAAACGATTTTGGCTATAATACAAACTATGACAACCTCTATAAAGTAGGTGTCTGTTTTGAAAAACTCGGTGATTATTCATCTGCAATAAATTTTTTCAAAAAAGCGCTTGAATACCAACCTGAGAACGAAGAGCTTATGAACAGGATTCAAATGCTTGAAGAAAAACTGCAACTAAACTCAATATATAATGAACGAGAGAGAAGGATACAACAATAAGATGAAAAAGATTATATTATCTATACTAATATTTGGTTTAACAATGACAAACATTGCAGCCGCTGCGGATGTTTTCACTCCGTACGTCGTACCTGAAAATGCAGTAGTTTATTCTACAGCTTCAAGAAGTATAAGCGCAACTGATCCGGTACTCGATGAAACAAACAAAAAAAACTACTTCCCCGGTAACAGAAAACATAACCAGCTTGTTATCTATACAAAAGCTTACGGAACAAGAACCGGTACAAACGAATTCGGCGCGGAAGCAATCGTAAAAGGCAACACTGTTGTTGCACTCAGCGGAGCTGATTCTCTTATCCCGCAACAAGACGGTATTGTTATAAGCGGTCACGGAACTGCTAAAACATGGATTAATAAAAATATCATCGTAGGTACAAAAATATATATCGATACAGAAAAGAACTCAATAACCGCATACACAACATCTGAAAGCTATATCTACGGCGCAAAAGAGTGTATTAAAGAAGTTATTGATTTGATGAACTATTACAAAGCTCAAAACCCTGATTATTACACAAAGAAAATTGAAGAAAGCATAAAAGATGCAAATAACTGTATAAAAAAAGCAGAATCAAGACCTTCTCAGGTTCAGGAATATTCACAACTTGCAATAGATTATGCAAACAAAGCACTTGCTTTAGTTATTCCGTATCGTTCAACAGAGCTTCGCGGAGTCTGGATTAGACCAACAGAAAGAAGCAAAGAAGAAGTTGTTCAGGCTGTTAGCAAACTCTCTAATGCCGGTATAAATAACATCTTCCTCGAAACATATTTTCACGGGTTAACAATATTCCCGAGTAAAACAATGGAGAAATATGGGTTTACAACAGAAAACCCGATTTTTGAAGATTTTGATGTACTAAAAACATACATCGAAGAATGCCACAAAAAGAACATAAAAGTAAATGTCTGGTTCGAAACATTCTACGTAGGCAACAAAAACCCTAACGCCAACAAAACAAGTATCCTTGCTGTATGTCCTACCTGGGCAAATACAACAAAAAAAAGCTGTGATTCAAAAACACCGGTACCTTGTGCCTCAGAACATAACGGGTATTTCTTAGACCCTGCAAATCCGGAAGTACAAACGTTTCTTATGCAGCTATTATGTGAAATAATCTATTCATATAAGCCTGACGGCATAAACATAGATTACATAAGATACCCTCAAAGTAACGCTCCTAAAAAAATAGGCGGAGATATCTTAAACTGGGGTTATACACAGTTTGCAAGAGAAGATTTTAAATCAATATATGGAGTAGACCCTGTATGTATAACACCTTGCGATAATTTCTGGCAGGCATGGTGTGATTATCGACGCGGCAAAGTTACTGAATTTGTAAGAAGGCTCTCTAAAACCTGCCGCTCAAACGGTATAACGCTAACAGCAGTTGTATTTCCAAACAAATATGCTGCGCTTGCTAACAAACATCAAGATTGGACTGTATGGTCCAATAACAACTACGTAGACGGGTTTACACCACTCTTCTTAACCTGTGACCCTACTACAGCAGCCGATTTGATGAGGGGAGTAATCAAAAACAAAAACCCTAAAACAAAGCTTTATGCAGGGTTATTTGTAACGTTTATGAACGGCTCTCAAGCTGATTTAATCAGACAAATCCACGAACTGAGAAAACTAAACCTTAACGGCTTTAGTATATTTGATTACGCTCACTTTGGAGATGAATACATTGCTACTTTAAAACAAAGTATCTGTACACCGCCGCCACAACCTAAAAAAATCTATACGGCGCCTAATAAGAATAAGAAAACCGTTAAAAAACATACACCTAAAAAGCAACAGGTGACAAAACAACCTGCACCTAAAAAAGAGTCTAAAAAGACCAGGGCTAAAAGAAAACTCAAAAAACTATTAGGAGTTTAATTACATTTTTGAGCTGAGCGAACAATTTCTAACGGCTCAATACCCTGTGCTCTAAGAACATAGTCACAGAGTTCTCTAATAGCGCCTCTGCCGCCGTCTTCGACTGATACAAACTTACATACCTTTTTAACTTCATCCACAGCATCAGCGGGACAGCAAGGAAGACCTACTTTTTCTAATATACAAATATCAGGCAAATCATCGCCCATATAAGATACATTCTCATAAGTTAACCCGTATTTTTGCATAATCTCTTCCAACACAGGTAACTTATATTTCACACCCTGATGAAGTTCTGTTATCCCTAAATTCTTAGCACGGTGAGCAACAGTACCGTTTTCACGAGCAGTGATAATAACAGTAATAATACCGGCTCTTTCAACACAAACAATACCTTGACCGTCTTTAGCGTTAAAAGTTTTATACTCTTTTCCGTCTTCATCAAAGGTCAAACTACCGTCAGTAAACACTCCGTCAACGTCAAATGCCATAAGTTTAATCTTAGAAGCTCTCTTACCGTTAAATATTGCCATTAAACAACCCCCGCCTTTAATATATCGTGGATATGAACAACTCCGACAGGGTTGTTATCGTCATCAACAACTGCAAGAGCCGTAATAGAATACTTTTCCATTAAATGAAGAGCACTTGCCGCAAAATCTTTTGATTGAACAGTCTTAGGATTAACTGACATAACGTCTTTTGCACAAAGGTTATCTAAATCCTTATACTTAAGTACTATTCTTCTGATATCCCCGTCAGTAAGAATACCACTGAGTCTGCCTGATTTGTCGGTAAGCATTGCCATACCGAGTTTATAATCAGAAATCATCTGAACAAGTTCTGTAAATCCTATATTTTCAGACGCAACAGGCATTTGGCGAGATTCTGTCATCATCAAATCTGAAACGTGGTATTTAATACCCTTACCTAACGCTCCGCCCGGATGAAATACAAGAAAGTCTTCTGCCGTAAATCCGCGTTTTTGCAACAAGCATACAGCTAAAGCATCACCCATAGCAAGAGTTGCAGTAGTACTTGCAGTAGGAGCCTTGCCTAAAGGACAAGCTTCTTTTTCTACTGAAATATCAAGAACAGCTTCACCTGCTCTTGCTAAAGTAGAATCCATTCTTCCGGTCATTGAAATAATCGGAACACCAAACCTTTTGATTACAGGGAGCAAGTTCAATAATTCCTGAGTTTCTCCGCTGTTTGAAATAGCTATAACCACATCATCACGTGTAATAATCCCGCTATCACCGTGAGTGCTTTCTGCTGGGTGTAAAAAATATGCCGGTGTACCGGTTGAAGACAATGTTGCAGCAATCTTTTTACCGATAAGTCCTGATTTACCCATTCCTGTAACGATTACACGACCGTCACAATTATAAAGCAAATCAATCGCTCTGTCGAAACTTACTCCTAAAGAGTTCTTCAATCTTAAAATGGCGTTTGCTTCTATATCAAAAACTTCACAAGCTAATTTTTCTATATTCATTGTTTCCATGTACACCTCATCTGACTTCAAACATAATTATATCTCAAAAGTACATTAAAAATACTATTTTTAAGAAATATTATCAAATTTTTATTCAAATCTGCCGATAAATATAATATGTTACAAGTATGTGAAAATATTTCTACAATAGTACTCAATTCAAATCATACAAACAAAAATCTGGAAGATTTGAACAAATACATCGACAGAAACAACTGTACAAATATTACAGTCGATATTTCCGGACTAAACATCTTTGATGCAAGTGCTATTGCAACATTAGGTTCAACTATTCATTATATGAAATACCCTGAAGGCTCAATCAACTGGATTGTTAATTCAAATAAGGTTAAAGAATATACTACATCTATGAATTTGGGCAACAGCCTGTTCATTTGTAAAAAATAAATATTTATTTTAAACTTTTATTAATAAGGAAGGGTTTAAAGCTTGTCAAATACAGACTCAATATATATAAAAATTCAGGAATGGCTGGAATTATATAGAACAACAACGGTCAAAAAGCAGAAAAAACGCTTGATGAACCTGATTATTGTTGCAATGATGCCTGTAATCAAAAAGATAGCAAACTCAATTGCAAGACGTGCGGAAGATCCTGTAGAAGACTTGGTTCAAGCAGGTTCTATTGGGCTTGTTAAAGCTATCAAACGCTATAATCCGGAGGTTAATCCTAAGTTCAGAATATACGCAGGTTATCTTATCGTAGGCGAAATGCAGCATTATATGCGTGATAAAGTTGCTATGATAAAAGTTCCACGCGAAATCATTGAACTGGCAATGAGAATAAAACTGTTTACCAATAACCTTAGTGAAGATGAAATCGATTCACTTACAAGTCAAAAGGTGGCAGAAGCGCTTGATGTACCTGTAAACAAGGTTAATACAGCGATTGATATCGACAGACGTAAAAAAATCGCCTCACTCGATGAACTTATAAGCGTTGACGGCAACAAAGCAACTATAGGAGATTTAACGCCTGCTTACGACTATAAAGAGTATTCCGAACAAAAGGACTTGCAGCTTGAAATCGCTGAAATAATTAAAAAACTGCCGGTAGAGTATAAAGAAGTCGTTGAATTGTTTTATTATGAGGATATGAAACAGTCAGAAATCGCTGAAAAACTTGAGGTCAATCAAATGATGGTCTCAAGAAGACTTAAAAAAGCGTTTTCTTATATGTATAATTTAATTAAGAACAAAGAAAATTAAAAAAATGGAAGTAATTATTTGGAGCTTAATATCAATAGCGGGGTTGTGTTTCGGAAGTTTTATAAACGTTTTGATACACAGAACTCAAACAGGGGAAAGCATATTGTTCCCTGCTTCAAAATGCCCGAAATGTGACGTTCCGCTTCTTTGGTGGCAAAAGATTCCGTTATTTTCATATTTTTATCTTAACGGCAGATGTTACTATTGCAACAAGATTATAAGTATACAATATCCGATTGTAGAATTTCTCGGACTATTATTGTTTATCTTCGCGTTCTCAGCTTACAAATCAATCGTTGACGCTATTTGTGTAATCGGTATATTATCGTTGTTTTTTGTTCAATCAGTTATTGATGTAAGAATCAAGAAACTTTCAACAGTTCAAAGCCTTATTATTGCTGTATTGGGAATATTGTTTAACAGATACGACATCGTTAGTTCCATTGGCGGCATGCTTTTGGGTGCATTCATAATATGGGCTATACAAAAACTTTCACAAAAATACTTAGAGACTGAAACCTTTGGTACAGGTGATATTTTCTTGTTTGGAGCTCTCGGAAGCATTGTCTGTTTAGACAAAATATTCTTGTATATGTTCTATGCGTTTCTGTTACAAATAGCTATCTATTTACCTGTAAGGTGGAAATTCTTAAAAGAACACAGCGAAACTTTACCAAAATATCTGAAAATCTTCGGAATTACATGCTTATTTCTTTACATTATAAAAAACAGAGAGTTTTGGGGTGAAAGCCTTATATACGTTCTTTCTTTAGGAGTTTTACTCTATTCTGCATATTATCTGGTAAAAGAGCTTCTAAAAATATTAAACGACACAGAAACAACACAATACTGTGCGTTAGCGCCTGCCATAGCACTGGCTTGTCTGGTATTTTTAATATAATCAAATGTTAAGAGAATTAGCCCTAATTTGCATAATTTGAAAAAAAATTATATAATGAACATGCTATTTATATTTCGGCTAGTGTAAAATCTTAACAGGAAGGATATCCGACCTGTTTTTTTATCCCCGAATCATATCTGTCCCCTTGAAAAACGCGCATGGTTTGTGATAAAATTTAGGAAAATAATAGGGGATAAAAATTATGGGAAAACGAGTTTTATTATGTATAATGGACGGCTGGGGAATAAGTACAGGTTCAGCAGAATTTGATGCTACAAAATTATCACACCCTGTAAACGTACCGGCTTTAATCAGAGATGAAGTTTCTACACAAATCCACGCTGACGGTGAATTTGTCGGACTTCCGGAAGGTCAAATGGGGAATTCTGAAGTAGGTCACCTTAACCTTGGTGCAGGCAGAATCGTTTATCAAGACCTTTCTAAAATCAACAGAGCCATAAAAGACGGCTCTTTCTTCCAAAACGAAAGATTCTTAAACGCTATAGAACACGCTAAAAAGAACAACTCTGCACTTCACTTGTTCGGACTTGTTTCAACAGGCGGTGTTCACTCATCATTAGACCACCTGTTAGCACTTATCAAAATGGCTGCTGATAACGGTCTTACTAAAGTTTATGTACACGCATTCCTTGACGGTAGAGATACTCCTCCTGCAAGTGCTTGCGAATACCTTCAAATCGTTGAAGACGAACTTGCTAAATATAACCTTCCGCCTGTTGCATCTGTTTGCGGACGTTATTACATTATGGACAGAGACAACCGTTGGGACAGAGTTGAAAAAGGTTATAACTGCTTGTTGTTAGGTGAAGGAGAACATGCTTCTTCTGCAATCGAAGCTGTAAAAGCGTCTTACGAAAAAGGCGAAACTGACGAATTTGTTCTTCCTACAGCGATAGGCAATGAAGAAACTGTAAATGAATCAAGAATCCACGATAACGATTCTATAATCTTCTTCAACTACAGACCTGATAGAGCAAGAGAAATCACAAAAGCTATAAATTTTGCTGATTTCGACGGGTTTGAAAGAAAGAAAGTTCTTAAAAACATCCTTTATACAACAATGACAAGCTACGAAGCAACATTTACATTCCCTGTTGCATTCCCGAAAGAACAGCTTGTTAACATCTTAGGCGATGTATTAGAACAAAACGGAATCAATCAATATAGAACAGCAGAAACTGAAAAATACGCTCACGTTACATTCTTCTTCAACGGCGGTATTGATGAACCACAACCTCACGAAACAAGAAAGCTTGTAGCGTCACCAAAAGTTGCAACTTATGATTTGCAACCTGAAATGAGCGCTTACGAAGTTTGCGACAACGTATTGAGTGCAATCGAAAACGATGATTACGGATTTATCCTTGTAAACTTCGCTAATCCTGATATGGTAGGTCACACAGGTGTTGTGGAAGCTGCAACTAAAGCTTGTAAAGTTGTTGATGAATGCGTCGGAAGAATTGCTGATGCCTGCAAAGAACACGGTATCACAATGCTTCTTACTGCCGATCACGGTAACGCTGAAACTATGGTTGACGAAGCTACAGGTAAACCGCAAACAGCACACACTACAAACGAAGTTCCTTTCGTTATCATTAACGGACCAAAAGGTATTTCTTTAAGAAATGACGGTGCATTATGTAACGTTGCACCTACAGTGCTTGAACTTATGGGAATCAAGAAACCGGAAGAAATGACCTGCGATTCTCTTATCAAAGAACCGGCTAGAGTATAGAAAAAGGTAATTATATTGGAAACTAAAAATAAAGAAGCGAAAGCATTAGATATCGACTTGTCTTTTAAAAAGAACAACGTTGATGAACTGTTTTTTAACTTGAGTGAAGACCCGAATGGGTTTAAAAACAAGGACTTTAGATACACTTTAAGCTTAATCTATCAGCTTATTGAAGACGAGTTTGAAGGTATATTCAAAAGCCCTAATGCTCCTGTCAGAAACACAGATTTCTTCCTTATTAACGAAAACGACAAGCTATCGTTTTTTGTCACTCCTACAAATAATTTTCAATATTACCTAAAATCTAAAGGTTCTATGTTCAGGTTCACTTCTAAAGAAGTTAACGGCGAAATCGGCTACGTTATGCCACTTGACCTTGTTCTAGATTACTTTGGCGGGTTTGAAGAAATTGTTGATTTCAACTCTTTAACACAAACGTTTGCTTACTTTAATAAGCTTACCCAGTTTGTTATGAAGCTTGTTGAAAAACTCTACTTCATACCGACAGTTAAAAGAACCTCTAACGGTAATTTTTTCAGAATCGTTTATGAACCAATTATCTCTAATGAAAAAATTGCCAGAATAATAAACGAACTTGAACGTTGTATGCCTGAAAACCTGTTCATCAAAGGCGAAAAACCTAAAAAGTTTGTTACCGATTTTGTGCATAATTACCTGAACTATATCGTTTACAAGTTCTTAGGTATAAAAAGCTACAGATTCAAAGACATAAAATCCGGTAACTATCTGATTAAAGACTTAGAACAAAAATCGCTTCTAAAAGGTAAAGACCTTGCGGAAAACTTTGACCAGTGGTTTGATGAACTCTATCTTGGCAAATACGATGTTATTCCGTTCTTTAAGATTAACAAGCTTGAAGACGATAATTTTGAGCTCAAAATCTATATCAAAAACAGAAAACTCAACGATTCTGTATTATTAGATGAGCTTTATGAAAAAGAAACAATCTGGGATGCTCAATGTGCTGATATAGCTAAGATTGTTGAAAAGCAGCTCAACTTTGCAAACAGATATATGCCTGAGCTTGAAACCTTGTTTGAAGAAGAGTCAAATCTCGCATTAAAACTAAACTTGAGCGAGGTTTACAAAATCATTGCACAAACTTCTTATTACTTACAAAAAGCTCAAATAGAAGTTATCCTACCGGATGAATTGAATAATATCATCATCCCGAGAGCTTCTATCAATGCGAAAGTAAAAGCTTCACGTTCAAACGATTTAATGGATATTTTCAACACCGTTTCATCTGCCAAAATTTCGCTTGATGATATCTTAGAGTTCTCTTACGAAGTCTCATTAGGTGATGAAAAAATATCTATTGAAGAGTTTAACAAGCTTGCTGCAGAAAACAACGGACTTATCAAATACAAAGATATGTACGTACTTGTTGATAAGGAAGAGAGCAAGAAATTATCAGAACAAATTCTTAATGCTGACCATAAGAAGATGTCAAGGTTACAGTTATTACACGCTTCTATGTCCGGACGTATTCAAGAGTATGACTTCAACTATGATGAAGCGTACGCAAACGTTATCAAAGACTTTGCAAAAGCGGTAGACGTTAAAGCTCCTGCAAACCTTAAGGGTACACTCAGACCTTATCAGGAAACAGGTCTAAAATGGCTCTGGACTAACGTTTCAAAAGGGTTTGGCTGCTGTATGGCTGATGATATGGGGCTTGGTAAAACTATTCAGGTTATTAGTTTAATTCTTAAACTAAAAGAAGAAAACAAATTGAAAGCACCTGTACTTGTAATTTGTCCGACTACTCTTATGGGTAACTGGATGAAAGAGTTACAGATGTTTGCACCTGAACTAAAAGTTGGTAAATACCACGGATTAGACAGAAAACTCGATACAAAGCTTGATGTCATCTTAACAACTTACGCAATTATGCGTATAGATATCGAAGAAATGAAGTCTAAAACCTGGGGTATGATTATTGTCGACGAGGCACAAAATATCAAAAACCCTGACACAGCTCAAACAATGTCAATTAAGATTCTTAAATCTGATATCAAAATCGCTATGACAGGTACTCCTGTTGAAAACAGGCTTACTGAGTTGTGGAGTATATTTGACTTTATCAACACCGGTTATTTAGGCTCATTAAAAGAGTTCCAGAAGAGTTATGCTATTCCTATCGAACGATTTAAAGAAAAATCAAGAGCGTCTAAGCTTAAGATGTCTGTTTCTCCGTTCGTATTGAGACGTTTAAAGACAGACAAAACAGTTATCTCAGACCTTCCTGACAAGGTTGTTATCAACGATTACTGTTATCTTACAAAGGCTCAAACTCTGTTATACGAAAAAACTCTTAACGAGATGATGGAGAAAATTAGCGGATTTACAGGCGTAAGCAGACGCGGCAATATCTTCAAACTGATTACATCTTTAAAACAGATTTGTAACCACCCTTATCAGTTCCTAAAAGCCGGCGAAATGACAAAAGAAATGTCCGGTAAAATGGAAAAATGTGTGGATTTGGTTAATTCTATCATTGAAAATAACGAAAAGACTCTTATCTTCACTCAGTATAAGGAAATGGGTGATATCTTAACAAAGGTTATTGCAGATGAATTTAACGAAGAACCATTATTCTTCCACGGTTCATTGACTGTTCCTCAAAGAGAAAAACTAATTGAAGAGTTTCAGGAACGTGATGATAATCACGTAATGGTATTGTCATTGAAAGCCGGCGGTACCGGTTTGAACCTTACAAAAGCTACAAACGTAATCCATTATGACTTATGGTGGAACCCTGCAGTTGAAGAACAGGCAACCGACAGAACCTACAGAATCGGTCAAACCAACAACGTAATGGTTCACAGAATGATTACACTCGGTACGTTTGAAGAAAAGATTGATGAAATGCTAAAAGCTAAGAAAGAGTTAGCTGATATGGCTGTATTTGAAGGTGAAAAGATTATTACAGAACTTTCAGACGAAGAAATCTACGAAATCTTCACACTCTCAGCAATTTAATATTATGTTTAAATACTATAAAAAATACGTTCCATATTTGTTTATTTTGCCCGCAATGGCAATATTAACGGTGTTTTTTTTCATACCGTTTTTTCAAACAATAGGACTGAGCTTTTTTGATTATTCAAACAGTATCTACAACCCGTCTTTTGTAGGCTTAAATAATTACAAAGAATTACTCAATTCGCCGTTATTCTATCAGGTTATGGGAAACACATTCTTCTTTCTTGTATTAGCGGTGCCGTTTTTGGTAATATTCCCGTTGTTTCTGGCAATTCTGATTAACCAGAAGATTCGCGGTATCACATTGTATAAAATATTGATTTACCTACCTGTAATAGTATCTATAGTAGTGGCTGCAATTGCTTTCAAATGGCTTTACGCTCAAGAAGGTATCTTGAACTATTTCGTAGGGCTGTTAGGTATAAAACCTATAGGTTGGCTGACTGATTCAAGGTTTTCTATGATATCTGTTGCGATAGTAACAATCTGGAAAGGTATCGGCTACTATATGATGATTTACCTTGCAGCGCTTATGAGCGTACCGCAAGACCTTTATGAAGCCTGCGATATAGACGGTGCAAACTTCTTAACCAAACACCTGACAGTAACTATCCCGCAGATTATGCCGACAATAGCGCTTGTCTCAACAATAAGTATAATCTCAGCGATGAAAGTGTTTGTTGAAATCTACGTTATGACTAAAGGCGGCCCATTAAATTCAAGCAAAACAATAGTTTATTATATCTATGAACGCGCGTTTGAAAACCTTGATTTAGGATACGCATCAGCTCTTGCAGTAGTCTTGCTGGTTGTAATTATGGTATTCTCATTGATAAATATTTTCGTATTCGAAAAAGACAAATACCAGGTCTAAAGCCAATCCCCGAAAATATCTAAACCGGATTGAAGTTTCTTAACGTCGCTGCAATAACCGACCCTTAAATAGCCTTCCATCTCTAAAGTCGACCCCGGTAAAAATAAAACTCCCGTATCATCCAAAAGGTTTTTACACAATTCAACAGAACTCATATCTTTATCATATTTAATCAAAGCGGTAGTACCGCCATTAGCCTCAACCCAGCTAATCTTCGGGTTCTTAGCTATCCAATCAGATAAAATCTTCTTACTCCTCAATATAATATCAAGGTTACGTTTAATAATCTTGTCTTTATTTTCAAGCGCCAACGCCGCAAAATAATCATCAACAGCGCTAACACTAATCGTATTGTATTCTCTTTGAATAATAACTTTAACCATAACATCATCAGGTGCAGCAATCCAGCCTAAACGTAGCCCCGCCAAAGAAAACACTTTCGACATACTACCCGTAGAAATCCCCTTTTCATAAATATCAGCAATCGAAACAGACATTCTGCCGTCGTGTTCAAGCCCTCTATAAACCTCGTCACACAAGATATAAGCATCATTTTTACGTGCTATCTCAACTATCTGCAACAATAGTTCCTGCGGAATAACCGCGCCGGTAGGATTATTCGGGTTATTCATACAAATAATCTTTGTATTAGGTGTAACTAATCTATCTAACTCCTCTAAATCAGGAAGCCAACCGTTTTCTTCTTTTAAAAACAACGGTTTAACCTCAGCCCCAATTGATTTAGGGATAGAATAATGCTGTTGATACGTAGGAAGTATAGAAACGACCTCATCACCCCGCTCAATCATCGAAAGCATTACAAGCTGGTTAGCACCGATAGCACCGTGTGTAACCGTAATATTAGCAAGCTCTAAACTCTCATACATAGACGCTATAGCTTTTTTAAGACGTAAGCTGCCCTGTATATCACCATAGTTAAGCTTCTTATTCAAAATATTATTAAGGTGTTCTTCCTTATCCCCGACAATATCAAAAAGCTCGTTCAAAGACAATGACTCAACGCAAGTGTCTGCCATATCATACTTTGACAACTTTTCATACTCGTTAAACCAGTCCTCTATCTTGAAATTATCTATCTGCATTATCTTTTCCTGAATAAGAAATACTGGTTAGAATCGTCTCTGTCACGTTTTACAAAATCAGCCTGGCTAAACAAAAGCTTAATCAAATCAACATCAAACTTAGACAACATGCCTGTCATCGCGTGGTCTTTGACAACATCATAGTTGCTGTAAGCCTGTTTAACTTCGTTCTCAGGTCTAATAGCGTAGTTATCAGAATAATAAACCACCCACAAAATATATCTGCCCCTTGGAACCATATCAAACTGGTTTTGCATAAACTTAACAAAGTTCTTAGAGATAAACTTGTCACCCGTAATAATCTTTTTGAAAACTTCTGTCTTATCAGCGCTTCTAAATGCTTCAGACTGGTCTTTATCATAAATAATCGTGCTGTCAGGGTTTCTAACCTCGTGGAACAACTCCAACGGCATAACCTTTGGCATATCATCACCCTTAAAATAATAGAACGAAACAGAAGAAGCAAACGGCATTACAACCAAATCGTCTTTACCTAACCCGTTCTTTTTAGCAAAATCCGCAGGTGATTTTAAAGAAAACTCCGCAATATCTTTGTAATGGTTAAATATAGGACGTTTCTGTCCATTTGGCATTACAAAAAACGGGTCTTGTGAGTGCGGCAAGCTTGATTGCCACAATGAATACCCGCAACCCAGCGAATACAACACCATAAAAGCAGCCAGATGATACTTATTAAGCTTACTAAGCCCGATAGCAGTCAATATAAATATAAACGGCGCTATAAATATCAAATATCTTCCGGTAAACGCTATCATTCTTGTGTTAGCCAAAAATACAAATATACCGAAAGACAAAGCAACCATACCCAAAATAAAATGGGTAAGTTTCTCTTTATCTTTTAAACAATTAAATAACCCGATAAACATATAAACTATAGGTAAAAACACCAAAACCACAGTCTGCCAGACCATAACATAGTCTTCGTGTCTTGTCTCATGGATATGTCCCGGATCAGCAGAGAAAAGGTTCTGTATCAATCCCCACAAATTACTCATCTCAAACTTTGATAAATCAGTAACAAGAAACGTTGATCTAACAGCCGCATAATGAGCAATAATTACAAGATAAGGAATCAAAAACAAAGCACTAACAGCGCACGAAATAACGTATTTCTTTATCTTCTCACTATCAGCTTTCTTAATATCCATATACGATGTATAAAAAATAAACTGGGCAATATTCCAAACAATAGCACCCGTCAAGAAGTAAGGGTTCAAAATATTAACCGCACTCAACTTAACAAGTGAAGCCGTATCGCCGTTTCTATCGTAATCAATCAGATAATTAACAGACAAAAGCGCTAAAAGCATAACGTGAGGATACATTCTTATCTCAATAGAATAAAGTACCTGAAACGTATTAACACTCATCATCAACATAGCAAGCAGTGCAACTTTCTTTGAAGAAAGTTTCTCAGTAACAATATAAGTCAAAGGCAGCAACATCATCGCTACAATAAGCGAAGAGCTTCTCAAAACAATTTCTGAATCACCAAAAAACTGCATTATAAAATGTAAAATATAAAAGTAAAACGGAGTGTGCTGTAAATCGTGAGTCCACAAATAATCGTTTATACCCCTTGGGAAAGAATTTATAGCAGTAGCAACAGAACAACCTTCATCGTACCAAAGAGGATAATCAATGATAGTCAGTCTTAAAGCTAAACCAACCAAAATAATAACTCCAAAAACAGACCAGAATAAAACCTTGTTTTCGGTAATCTTATCTATAAATTTCTCCATATTAAGCTCCCTATATTATTCGGCAGAATTGTTTTGTACTTTATACCCGCAGCCCCTGTTTGAACATTCAATAACTTCACCGCTTTTTAAAGTACGTTTAGTCAATAACGAACCACAATTTGGACATTTTTCACCAGTAGGTTCGTTCCATAAAACAAAATCACATTCCGGATACTTATTACATCCAAAGAATACAACCCCGCGTTTAGATTTACGTTCGATAATCTCGCCCTTTTCACACTTAGGACAAGTTACGCCCGTAGTCTTAACAATACTCTTTCTGTCCTTACATTTTTCGCATTCTGTATATCTTCCGTACGGTCCGAGTTTTATATACAAATCACCGCCGCATTTTTCACATTTTTCTTCCGCTTTCTCTGGTGCATCAGCATTTTTAATAACGTTACCCGATTTATCCAATGAAAGAATAGTCTTACACTCAGGATACCCCGAACATCCCAGGAACTGTGAACCATATCTGCTTGTACGGACAATCATAGGTTTGCCGCAATTAGGACATTTAACATCACTCTCTACAACAACCTTTTTGGCGTTGCCCATAACCTCGTTAACAGTATCAATAAACGGGTCATAAAACTCTTGTAAAACCTCGTTCCAAACAGCTTTCTTATCAGCAATCAAGTCGAGTTTTTCTTCCATACCTGCAGTAAACGCATAGTCCATAATATCCGTAAACTGTGAAACTAACTGCCGAGAAACAGTCTTACCTAAAAACGTAGGGAACAAAGCCTTATCCTGTTTTTCAACATACTGTCTTTGCTGAATCTTAGTAATAATACTTGCATAAGTAGACGGACGTCCGATACCATACTCTTCCAACGCCTTAACAAGAGAAGCTTCGCTATATCTTGGAGGCGGTTGAGTAAAGTGCTGTTTCGGCATAACATCATGTCTGATTAAATTATCGCCCTCTGACAAATCCGGTATCTTAGCAGCTTCTGAATCCTCATTATCCTTATAAAGCTTCAAGAACCCGTCAAACAGTACTTTGCTGGTACCAGTCTTGAGTTCACAATCGCCCGCAGTAATCTCAACACTCTTATTCGCAATCTTAGCTGCTGCCATTTGAGAAGACATAAATTTGTTCCAGATAAGTCTGTATAAATTGTACTGGTCCTTATCCAAATAAGGTTTAATGCTTTCAGGAGTGCGCTCAGGATAAGAAGGTCTGATAGCTTCGTGAGCGTCCTGTACGTTCTTTTTAGCCTTACCGTATACATTTGGTTTTGCAGGATAATACTTCTCACCGTAATTAGCTAAAATAAAGTCCTTAGCCATAACCTGAGCATCTTCAGAAACCCTTACACTATCCGTTCTCATATAAGTAATCAAACCGACAGGGGTGCCGTCAATCTCAATACCTTCATAAAGCTTCTGAGCTACCTGCATTGTCTTTGAAACGCCAAAATTCAATTTTGAACTTGCTTCTCTTTGCAAAGTAGAAGTAATAAAAGGAGCCGTAGGTTTTCTGGTTGTTTCACGTTTAGAAACCTTTGTAACCACATACTCCAAACCGTCCTGCTCTAATATAGCTTTGAGTTTTAACGCCTCTTCTTCGTTGTTAATATCAATCTTGCTGCCTACATATTTAGCTAGCTCTGCCTCAAATACCTTGCCGTCTTTCTCCAATTGAACCGTAATCGTCCAGTATTCAACAGGTACAAATGCGTCAATCTCTTCTTCTCTTTCACAAATCATCCTTAGAGCAACCGACTGAACACGACCAGCAGACAAATGATAATTACCCAACTGCTTCCATAAAACAGGGCTCAATCTGAAACCTACAAGTTTATCCAAAATCTGACGGGTCTGCTGTGCCTTAACCTTGTCCATATCAATCTGTCTTGAATGTTCAACAGCATACTTAACCGCCTTTGGAGTAATTTCGTTAAACTCGATTCTGTAAATCTTTTCATCAGGCACCTTCAAAATCTCTTTTACGTGCCACGCTATCGCCTCTCCCTCACGGTCAGGGTCGGATGCGAGATAAATCTTGTCAGCAGATTTTGCTAACGTATTTAGTTTTGAAACAACTTTTTTCTTTTCAGGTAATATAACAAATGAAGGCTCGAACTTATTCTTAATATCAAACCCTAGCTCGTTCTTTGAAGACAAATCCCTAACGTGTCCGTAACTTGCTTCAATAGTATAATTTGAACCTAATATCTTTTTAATAGTTTTAGATTTTGCAGGAGACTCAACGATAACTAATGCCTTGTCACCTGACTTGGCTTTAGTGGATTTTGTAGTTTTAGATTTTGCTTTCGTAGGGCTCATCGTTTCTTATACCTATCTCCTAAACTCTGTTCTATTACCCCGTTTAATTCTAATTTTGTTAAAGCCATAAGTAAACCCTCTGTCGAAATTCCTGTCAAACTCTGAATCTCATCAAAAGTTTTAGGCTCTATATCTATTGTATAAAGAATTTTTTTATCGTCAATCGTTAAACCGCTATTTTCGCCATTTTCTTCAATATCTGTTACATCAAAAAGAGTTTGCTGCTTGTTATTAACCCAACTCATAGCTTCCAATACGTCTTCCCCGCATGTAACCATTGCAGCACCGGTCTTCAACAACTTATAAACCCCTTCAGTATTCGGATTGGTAATCAGACCGGGAATACACATCAACTCTCGACCCTGTTCCAGAGCTAAATTAGCCGTAATCAAAGCTCCGCTCTTCAATGCCGCCTCAACTACAAGCGTACCATAAGACAAACCGGAAACAATCCTGTTTCTTTGCGGGAACCGAAAAGGTAAAGGCTCAAACGTCGGATAATACTCTGACATAACAGCACCGCACCCGCCTATAATCTTTTCATACAAAGCCTTATTTGAAGCAGGATAAATATGGTTCAATCCGCTGCCAATTACCCCGATAGTTTTCAAATTATTCTCAAGAGCAAACTCATGCGCTGCCGTATCAGCACCTGCAGCAAGACCCGACACAACACACATATCAGTGTTCAAAAAGTCTTTCATAACCTTCTTTAAGCTATCTTTACCGTTATGAGATAACCGTCTTGAACCGATAACAGCAAGTGTCCGCTCTAAATTACAACCCGATAAATCCCCCTTATAATAAAGTACAGCAGGCGGGTCATCAATATTCTTAAGCATATAAGGATAGTCACTATCCTCATAAGTCAAAATCTTTATTCCGCGCTCAACTACGTATTCATAAACCTTGTTAACATCTACCTTCCTACGCAGCTCAAGAAAACGCTTAACCTTCTTTACAGGCATATCAGGGATGGCTAATTCCGCTTCACTTGCCTCAAATGCTAACCTAATATCCCCAAATCTTTTATATAGTGTAATTATAAATCCGGAATCAATTTCTTCCATCGAAGAAAAGGCTACCCAATATTTTCTGTTCATAACTTAGCTTTAATTCTTTCAATCAAAGTGTTTACATTATTACGCTCTTCATCAGGAATATCAAGCTTTATATAATCACTGAAAAACTCAATCGCATCAGCATACTCTTCTCTAGCTAAGAATAATACCCCTAACTTTTTATAAGGCATAGGGAATTTTGTATTGATAGCGTTAGCTTTCAAATAGTTTGAAATCGCCTTGTCAACCTCATTATTAGCTTCATAAGCCTGTGCAAGATAATAATATAAAAACTCGTTGTTTTCTTTATACTCAATTACGTTCTCAAAGTTTGAAATAGCGTCCTCATAATTACCCAACTCGAACTGAACTCTACCCATATCATAATACGCGTCATAATTCTCAGGTTGAGCATCCAATATTTTTTCAAGCTCCGTAATTGCCATATCGTATCTTGAATCCTCTATATAAACCCTTGCAAGAAGATGAGCAATAACATAATTATCAGTCATCTCATAACTGCCGCGTTCTAAAACACCGATAGCACCCGATAAATCGCCGTGTTTATAATACAAATCAGACAAATTTATATAAGTCTGCGGTATCTCAGGATTCAACTTAATTGACTTTGTATAAGATTTTTCAGCGTTTTCAAAATCACCGAGCTTAGCATAAGCAAGACCCATATTATTATAAACCTCAGCGTTGTCCTCTTCGTGTTCAAGTACACTACTGAAAGCGTCAATAGCTTCCTTATACTCACCTTTTTTATATAGCTCTATAGCTCTATCCAATATCTCTGACATAACTAAAACCCTGCCTTTTGAGTAGATACACCCGCCTGATGAATAATAGTTCTTACATTACCCTCAGCCATAAAGTTCTTAGGCTCGATAATAATCTTAATCTTATCAGCAGAAATCTCTTTCTCATTTTGTCTGATAGTAGAACGTCCCATTAAATAAACTTCATTCATCTTATTAGTAACTTTATCAGGATAAGCAACTACCTTAGGTCCTTTAGCAAAGTAATCATCATACCACGCCTTAACATTACCGTTACCAACAAATATACCGTCCAACTGACTGTAATTCTGATAGTTAGCCTTCAAGATAAATTCCTTGCCGTTATCCAAAACAGTGGTAGTAGTAGCATTACCAATTGCAGTCATCTGCTTTGAAGGTGCATCATAAACAAACTTATTCGCTATCAAATGATGTTTTGCCTGGTCTATCTTCGCTCTGCTCTGTAACTCAATACGTTTAAGTTCACCCTTGCCGGTTGTAGCAATAACAGCCTTATCAGCAAAAGCTCTGATATCTTTATATTTGATAGCCACAGAACCCGTAGCTGTCATAAGATTTGTTTTTAAATCGTATTCCTGACAATCAGCATTTATAACCGCTACAGGTGTCTTACCCTCAGTAATAATAGTCTGAGTATCACCCTCTGCCTTGATAACCTTGTTCAACAATGAAAACTTCAAAATATTAGCCTTAACTTCACGTTTCTTGTTGTTCTTAACCTCGTAAGCATAAGGTTTGTTATAAATAGTAGCCGTATCCAATCTGTTATTCTTATCAACCGTAATATCAGCATTATCACCAACACAATGAATATCGCCGTACTTAACATTAACTCCACCGTCAAACTTAATCTTGTTATCTGTTTCAGAAAAAGTCTGTGTCTTAGAGTCAATAACCAAATCCTCAGCAATAACACCAATAGTGCATAAAACTAAAACTAATATAGAAAATATTATTAAAAATTTCTTCTTATCCATACAATTCCCTTCTAATTATAAAGTGTTGAACAAGTTGTTCCCATTATCTTGAAATGCGAATACTCAGAATCAATCACAGCTTTTTGAGCCGTAGCCTTAAAAGAATTCTTTCTGTTTATTTTCACATTTCCCTGAATATCTAAAGTCTTTGTCTTAATATCATAAATCAACTTGTCAGCCACTAACGAAGTTTCATCCTTAAGCACAACAAAAACATTATCATACAATATTATTTCCTGAGTTTCTTCATTATACAACCCATGTGTAGATTCAAAACTCATCTCTACAGCATTATCCCTATAAAAATTTCCCACAATATTAGTCAAATTAGCAACCTTATGGTCGCTGCTATATTGACCGGTTTCACCAAAAATCTCCCAAAATTTTTGACCGTCTTTTGTCTCAGTTAAAATCATACTTGAAACGTGAAGCTCTTGCTTATCACCGGTAGATTTTACCATACTTCTGTTAAAATTACCGGTAATAACACCCGCAGATATAAACGCCCATATAAGTATCATCGAAATAACAACAGCAATGAAAAAATACGCCCTCTGACGTTTATCCATTTTGTCCCATCTCGGTTTAACTTTTGCAATAATTTTCTTAAGGAATTCCATAAAAATATTCTATCACATAAATACATTATTTGTAGGATGTATTGCCATGCCCTATTTGATATATTAAATTCGGGTACTTATTATTTAATGGGAGAGGAGTTATGCTTCAGGAAGCATTTTATCCGCAAACAGACGGTGAATTGTCTAATTCTATTACTCAGAACTGGACTGAACAAGCACTGGAATGCTATAACCTTAATGGAAATTGCAAAAATTGCTCAATTTCTAAAGGTAACTATTCGTTTGTTTGCCAGATGCCAAAAGTTGTTGAAATCCTAAAAACACTTTACGGCGAACCAAAAGTATAAATCATAAACCTATACAAAAAGAAAAATCGGCTTTCACCGATTTCGTTTTGTTGTCTTTTTTTTCATTTAATCAACTCGTCATCCATTAAAATACACACCATCACTCAACTTCTCACGGGAATGAAAAGAATTCGCGCCTGAATCCGCGCTACTCAAGCGCACGTTGTTAGTTAAACTTCCACAAATAATCTTTGACCGACAATATTTGGCTTGTTGTTGTAATATCCAGCGAAATAACCGCCGCTTACCGGTCTGTTTTGCGCATAAGTCGCAAACCTTCCTCTTGATGACACAAACGGATTCGCAAACGGATTACCGCCGCTTACACTGCTTGTTGTCTGTGTTGTTGTCACTGCCGGTGCATTTGTATTTTGCACAAATGCGTTTGTTAATAAACTCACAAGTCCTGCCATAATATCAAACCTTTATTTTATCAAACCTTTCAATATCTTATTTAATAATTATTTTTCATAAGTCAAAAATAATTACGGCAGTAATTTACATTTCTTTACAATAATTCCAAAATCTCCACTAAATAAGGGAGAACTATTCTTCCAATAAACGCATCATCGCCCTTGAAGATTGGTCGTAGCTCCTTACATACTCAACACTTCCGTCAAAGTTTGAAACATTAGGAACAGGAAAATATTTACTCGTCTCATCAATGTATGCTGTAAAAACTCTCTTATCTGTAGACAGACCTGTCTTTTCAGCGGCAGTTAAGGATTTTGCATTTATAACCTTAAGCGCCTTAATTAATTCTTTTTGTTTCTCTACCGGTAACAAATCATGATACTCTCGCATCAAAGCAAAATCAGATATAACCGCTACCATATCCATATACGAATTTTGATGTACCGGTTTATCTTTTGCAAAGAAATCTATAATACTTAATTTTTCGTTCTCCATATCAACCATTAAATTGTTAGGGTTGATACTGTCAACTTTATACCCACGAATCCTATCGTGTTCATATTTCGGCACCGTATCCAAAAATTTAATCTGACCTGCCAAATCATCAAAAGCAGACTGTTTCATTCTTGAAATTCCAACCATAGAATCATAATAATGCTCTGCCTGTTCTACTGTTACTTGTTTTGGAGACTTAACTGTCTCATCCCAAATAATAGACGTCCAGTTAGGAGTAGAATGAGGTTTACCTTTAATTTTATTAAGAACCAGAATTCTATTATTTTCAGGGTTCTCCCATACAGGTTGCCCGAAGTTTCTGCTGCCCAGTGCACCAATCCTAAAATCACTCTTAGAATTTTGGTTCAAAACTTTCATCACATACTTATCTGTAAAAGGTAATCTATAAACACTGGAATTAGCACCCCTTCCGTGCAACAATTCAGGATTTGGATTCGCCATCATCGATAAGAATTGTTCGTAATTATCTTTTTTACCGGCTATAACCGCTTTCAAGTCGTTTGGCAACGATTCTGTAATTGTATTAAACGGTAAAACCCTGCAGCACAAAGGATTTTGTATATTTTTAGCATGTTTTGCAATATACATTCCTGACGCAACTGTCGCCATCCCCGCAATAAAATATGCACAATTTTTTGCAACTGTTTTATTCTTCTTAACGTTTTTATCTTGTTGTGATTGTTGAATGCCTTTAGTATTCAGTGAATAAGACCTTAACACACCACTACCCACAGGTGTTACCATTAAAAAAACCTCACTAAAAGTCCATACATAAATATAGCAATAAACCCTTACAAAATGCAAGGGTTTTTATATTTTTGTAAATTCTATTTACTTCTATTTACCTGAAACAATAATCGTAAAGTCTGAACCACCCACACAATAAAGCTTCACAGGGTCGTATACATACTGAACAGATTTCAGATAAGAAACCTTATCTTTCAAATACCTATAAAAACTGTTAGAAACATTGTTATTGTGTGCAATAAATTGAGTATGAGGTAACGCCGGCATCTGCATCATATTAACTTTATAACCTAAAGTATTTAACTGAGCCTTTAAAGCCTCTGCTTGATTCATAGTTGAAGGTGTATAAATAATACCGCCAACAAGCTGAGCAGAATAATCAACACTTGGTTCTTCTCTATAAATCAATCGGTTTACAACATCCTGTACCTGCTCAGGATTCAAAATCCAATAGCTTATACCTCCTCTTGAATTTGGAGCACCAGGTAACATAGCTACCTGAATATTACTTTCATCGAACCCTTTCGCTAAAGCTGCAAGTTGGGTTAATTCATATACTGACATATCCGTCTTAATATATTTCTTAGCAATACCAACTATCTGAGGAATTTTCGAAATAACAGCAGGAGACTGTAAACGTTCTAAGAACCCTCTCAAAAACCACTGCTGTCTTTGGGTTCTGCCAATATCACCCAAACCGTCATGTCTGAATCTCAAGTATCCAACAGATTCCTGACCTGATAATACATGATTACCTTTTTCAAGATTAATATGCAACTTACCTGCATAATCATCGTATTTCATACGTTTTTCAACATATATAGGAATACCGCCCAACGCGTCAATAACTTCCTTAACGCCGTCATCGTGCACACAAATGTATCTGTCAATCTTAATTCCAAGAGTGTCTTCAATTGTTTGTTTTGCCATATCAATACCCCCATAAGCATGAGCAGCATTAATTTTATCAGTGCCGTGATCGCCCGGCAAATATACCTTACTATCCCTCGGGATAGATATAGCATTAACTGTATGAGAAGCAGGGTCAACATTTAACACAATAATAGTATCCGAACGCGTACCCTTCCACGTATCACAAGCTTCGCCATTTGAATCTACACCCAACAACAAAATGTTTTGTTGTTTACCAAATAACGACCAGCTATTTGAACGTTTATGAGACTTAATTATATTACCAACCTTCAAAAGTTCCTGAGTAATAGCAGAATCTTCTCCAAAAATCCCAATCACAAGTTCATCATTCTGTACAAACCACAGACCAAGAGCTAAAATAAAGCAAATTCCTAAAACAAACGTCAACAATGACTTCGCAAAATTAGAGGTTTCTTCCCTCTCTTCTCTTATATGTTTTAAAAAAGCAGTATATTCTTCATCCGTGTGAGAATTTTTCATTCTACTACCCATAAGACTCTCCGTATATTATATAATTATTCTTCAGAAGATGTTTCTTCTAAATTAATGGTTGTTTGTTCTACTTCAACTTCTTCAACAGCTTCATCATCAACACCTGTTGAACCGTCATTTTTGCTTGTATTAACAATCTTTTGAACTGATGCAACAGTGTCATTATCAACAAGGTTTTGAGCTCTTACACCTGTAGCAGGTCTACCTTGTTGAGAGATAGAATTAGCTTTCAATCTTGTAACAATACCGTTAGATGTAACCATCATAACTTCGTCATCTTCTTCAACGATTGTTAAAGCAACAAGTCTTGAGCTGCTGGACTTAAACTTAGCAGCAATCAAACCGATACCGCCTCTATTTTGGCTTCTGAATTCAGATAGCTTAGTACGTTTACCGAAACCGTCAGATGTAACTACCAACAAATCAGCGTCATAATTGTTAGGAACAATATCACAGCCAATTAAAGTATCACCCTGACGAAGTTTCATAGATGTAACACCTCTTGCACTTCTGCCTAAAGGTCTCAAATCAGAGATAGGGAATCGAATAGCCATACCACAAGATGTACCAATGATGATTTCATCATTAGGTTTAGCTAATTTAACCCAGTTCAATCTGTCATCATCTGTCAACGAAATAGCAATAATACCGCTGCGTCTGATGTTAGTAAAGTTTTCTAATTCAATTCTCTTAATAGAACCCTTTTCTGTTAACATAATCAAGTTAGAATCAGGTTCAAACTGGCTAACAGGAACAACCGCAGTAATTGATTCATCCTGACCGATTGGTAATACGTTAACAATAGGTAATCCCTTAGCCTGACGACCGCCTTCTGGGAAGTCATAAACATTCAAGCTGTATACAACACCCTTAGAAGAGAAGAATAATACTTTGTCGTGCATCATAGCAGTAAAGAAGTGTGCGATATCATCGTCATCCTTTGTCTTAATACCGCTCTTACCGCGTGTTGCACGGTTTTGACGTTCAAATGTATCTAAGCTGATACGTTTCAAATAACCTTGACGGGTAATAAATACTGCCATAGGTGTGTTTGGAGTCAAGTCCTCAATAGTAACCTCACCTTGTTCAGGAACAATCTGAGTCCTTCTGTCATCACCGTATTTTTCTTTATCTTCTCTCAACTCATCTTTAATAATATCAAGAACTTTTTGTCTATCTGCAAGAATAGCTTCGTATTCAGCGATTTTCTTTTGAAGTTCTTCATATTCATTCTTAATCTTGTCTTGTTCAAGCCCTGTCAATCTTCTCAACTGCATTTCTAAGATTGCGTTAGCCTGATCAACGTCAAGTCCGAATCTTGTCATTAAGCCTACACGAGCTTCATCCGTAGTCTTAGACTTCTTAATCAACTCGATAACTTCGTCTAAAGAACCCAAAGCAATCAACAAACCTGCTAATATATGAGCTCTCATCTTAGCTTTTTTAAGATAGAAGATAGTTCTTCTTGTAACAATCTCAACTCTGTGTTCAACAAACTCGTTAAGCACTTCATACAAGTTCAACAATCTAGGCTGTTGACCGCAAAGTGTAACCATATTCACACCAAACGTTGTTGCAAGTTGAGTGTATTTAAACAAGTTGTTTTTAACAACATCAGGATTCGCATCACGTTTAAGTTCAATAACAATACGCATGCCTGTTCTATCTGATTCATCTCTCAAATCAGAAATACCGTTAATCTTTTGCTCCTTAACAAGTTCAGCAATCTTTTGAATCAACAACGCTTTGTTAACCTGATAAGGTAACTCAGTAACAACAATAGCTGTTCTTGATTGACGACCGTTACCACCGGCAATTTCTTCGATAGTAGCAACAGCAGACATCTTAATAGAGCCTCTGCCTGTTTCATAAGCTTGTTTAATATCGTTCAAACCAACAATAGTAGCTGCTGTCGGGAAGTCAGGACCCTTGATATGTTCCATTAAGCCTTCAACAGTAATTTGAGGGTTATCAATCAAAGCTATAGTACCGTCCACAACTTCACAAAGGTTATGTGGAGGAATGTTAGTTGCCATACCAACTGCGATACCTGAAACACCGTTCAATAACAACATTGGAAGTCTAACAGGAAGAACAGAAGGTTCTTGCAACGAACCGTCGAAGTTTGGTCCGAAATCAACTGTTTCACAATCAATATCAGCCAACATAGACTGTGTAATCTTATGCATACGAGCCTCGGTATAACGCATTGCAGCAGCCCCGTCACCGTCGACAGAACCGAAGTTACCATGACCGTCTACAACTAAATATCTTGTATTAAAGTCTTGTGCCAAACGAACAAGAGCTTCATAAACAGAGCTGTCACCGTGAGGGTGATACTTACCAAGTACTTCACCAACGATACGGGCACATTTCTTGAAAGGTTTATCAGGAGTCATACCCAACTCGTTCATCGCAAATAAAATACGTCTGTGAACAGGCTTCAAACCGTCTCTAACATCAGGCAATGCACGACCCACAATTACACTCATCGCGTAATCTATATAGCATCTTTTCATCTCTTCACGTATATTAACCGGAACAATTTTTCCGTCTTCAAACATATTTTGTTGAGTCAAAATTCTTCTCCTTCTTCCCCTATTTCTTTTATTCTATCACAAAAACAAGGGCTGTAAATAAATTTTTACAAAAAGATTAATTATTAATCTACAGAGAAAATTTCCTTAATATCTTCCATAGTCAAAGACTTTGTAATGTTTCTGTCAACTGAAATTACACTATCAACCAAATCACGTTTACGCATTTTGAGTTTTTGAATCTTTTCTTCAACAGTGTTCTTAGTAATAATTCTATAAACGAACACCTTCTTAGTCTGCCCGATACGATACGCACGGTCAGTCGCCTGATCCTCAACAGCAGGGTTCCACCAAGGGTCATAATGGATAACATAATCCGCACCCGTCAAGTTCAAACCTGTACCCCCGGCTTTCAAACTAATCAAGAATATCTTAACCTTAGGGTTGTTATTAAAGTTATCAACAGCAGCCTTTCTATCCTTAGTCTTACCGGTCAAATACTCATACTCAATACCTGAACGATCCAACCAACCCTTGATAATATCCAACATATCAACAAATTGGCTAAACAAAAGTACCCTGTGGTCTTCTTCAATAATCTGTTCTAACATTCCTTTCAAGTACTCAAACTTACCTGACTGAATAACACCCTTAACATGCTCTTTATCATACAACTTAGGGTGACAGCATATCTGACGTAATCTAAGCAACGCTGAGAAAATAGACATCCTGCTCTTTTCTAAACCGTTCATCTCGATACTCTTGAACAACTCTTCCTTCGTACTATCCAATACATCCAAATAGAAATCCTTTTGTTCAGGTGTCATTTCACAGTACGCCATATTTTCTACCTTATCAGGCAAGTCCTTAGCAACGTCACGTTTCATACGACGTAAAATGAACGGATAAATCTGTAACTTAAGACGTTTTTCAACAGTCTTATCCTGTCTTTCCATAATAGGAGTAACATATCTTGAGTTGAATTCAGGCATACTAAACAAGAATCCCGGCATCAAGAAGTCAAATACAGACCAGAGTTCTTCCAACTTGTTCTCGATAGGAGTACCGGATAACGCAAGTCTATGTGTACCGTTCAAAGTCTTAACAGCCTGAGCTGTCTGAGAAATAGCGTTCTTAATATTCTGTGATTCATCAAGAATAATGTATCTGAAATTATACTTTCTAAACTTCTCAATATCACGTCTAATCAAAGCATAGCTCGTAATAACAATATCATATTCTGGAATCTTATCAAACAACTTCGCTCTATCAACACCGGAAAGTTTCAAACAGGTCATATCAGGAGTAAACTTCTGAATTTCAGACTCCCAGTTAAAAACAACCGTAGTAGGTGCAATAACAAGAGTAGGTGCCGGTCCGTCAACCTCTTTCGCCTTCTGCAACAAGCTCAATGCCTGTAAAGTTTTACCCAGACCCATATCGTCGGCAAGAATACCGTTCAAACCGTATTTATACATAAACCATAACCAGCTGAAACCTTTCAACTGGTAATCACGGAATTCCGCATTAACCTTAGGTAACTCAGTAGTTTCAGTCGTTGAGAAAGTAGAAATCTGTTCCCAGAACTTTTTAAACTCATCACTCATAACAAGCTCGAAACCTAAGTTTTCAAGCTCTTTTACAAGACCTGTACGATATGATTTAATTCTAAACTTGTTCTCATCGTTTCTGTAAGCATCAAACGAATTGAATGACCTCATCATCTGATAAATGTTCTGTGCTGGATATTCAACAAACCCTAAACTTCTAACCCTGCTATACTTTTCACCGTTTTGAATAGTCTCAAAAATAGTGTCAAAATCAATAACTTCTTCTCCGGTTCTGCCATATAATTGAATCTCAAATTCATCCACCGCATCATCGCAGAAATCTATCTTAGCACACATTGTAAAAGGTTCTTCCACAAGTTTAAAGAACGACATATCATCCTTTTCTTCAAACCTCCAGTTATCACCCGCCTGTTTCTTATAATAATTATAAAAATCGATAGCATTTTCTTTTTCTAACGCCAAATTGTTAGTCTGCATAGGTACAAACTTACATCCCAAAAGCATTGCATAAGCCATTTGTTCAGCCTGAAAATTACGTTTTACCCAGTAAACAAAATCTTCACCACCCTGTTTTTTAGTAACAGTAATATAAGGTGCTTTCTTTTCATCATGTTTTGTATAAGGAACCTTAACTCCGTCATACTCAAACTCAAGCTCTGCTTTCAACGACTGGTCATAATCTATACCAAGAGTAACAACATTAACAGGAGGACGTTCCTCTAGCATAAGTTTTTGAATCTGTTCAGAAACATTAACCTGCATCTTCTCCTGAATCTTAGGCAGCTCTTCATATACAAACTTGCCGCTTTCAGAATCTTTTAAATCCGTAAACGTTGATTTAATAATATACTGAGGCAACTCATTCATCGCAACATTAATAGGGAATATAACGTTTTTATATCTGCCCCATTTCAACTGTCTTGAGAAATACTTAACCTCTTCAAACGGATAAACATCATCACTATCAGGTCTATTCCAATATAAAGCTAGTGACAAAGTACCGTTAGAATTTGCATTAACATCTAAACTAAGCTCCCAAGTTTTTTCCAAGAACTTGATTCGCTCTTTTGACTTTTCATCCAAAACTTCTTCTACCTGAGCAAGCAACGGAAACATTGGCATAAACTTAGTAATAGGAATATCATACCAGCCTGCCTTCTTATCCTGTCTTGCAATCTGCAATATCTGGTGGAATATAGCAAGTTCTGCTTTTTGATAATCGTTTAATTGAAAACCTTCAGTTGATTTTTGAGCCTCAATAAGTGCTCTTAAAATACTCTCCAAGGAACGTATAATCTTGCCGGTTTGTCTATCCTTAATCAATATAGAAAAGAAGTTTTGCTTACGTTTAGGGTTAAAATGGAATATATAATTCCCTTGAGTGACATCGTTCAACGCCGTATTCTCATCAGGATAATCAAATTCCATACCGAATTTGGTCTCTAACCAATCCTCATAAGCGTGTTCATCAATAGCTTTTAAAGCAACCGCAACAGAGTGTTTACACCATTCTTCTTTCAACGGACAACTGCAACGTGCTTCAACTCCTGATTTTTTGAATATCAAATCAGTAGAGTAAGAATCTTGAAAATTCCCCTTTACCTTACCTTTATAAAAGTTTTTTATAGGTGAAGCTTCAAGGAGCATATCTTTTTTGTAATACTCATAGCCACGTCTCCAGCTGCCTGCAGACGAATGCTCTTTTATATATTTATAGCTAAATTCAAAAACTTTACTCATTAACTGAGTTAATCCTTTTCGGGTCTTATAAAAAACAATTATTTGTAAACTACAAATGTCTTCTTTAACAAATAATTCTAAGCTAATAACATTGTACACTAATATAAAAAAATTACAAGTATATATATTTTATTTGTTGACACAAAGAGCTATCGCGTGCTACTATTTTATTCTCAAAAGCATCACACAATTTAGGAGTTTATTATGAAATATGCAGAAGAAGGTGTTCAATACCATTTAGATATTAAAAAAGGAGATGTAGGTAAATACGTAATTTTACCCGGAGATCCAAAAAGATGTGCTAAAATTGCTGCATATTTTGATGATGCAAAATTAGTAGCCGACAAACGCGAATACGTAACCTACACAGGTTACCTGAACGGTGAAAAAGTCAGTGTAACTTCAACAGGTATCGGCGGTCCTTCAGCGTCAATTGCGTTAGAAGAACTTGTAAAATCAGGTGCTGAAACATTCATAAGAGTCGGAACCTGCGGCGGTATGCAAATGGATGTAATGGGTGGCGACGCAGTCATAGCAACAGGTGCTATCCGTATGGAAGGCACAACAAAAGAATACGCACCAATAGAATTTCCTGCTGTAGCAGACCTGAGCGTTGCTAACGCTCTTGTTAATTCCGCTAAAGAACTCGGGTTTAAATACCACGCAGGTGTTGTTCAATGTAAAGACTCATTCTACGGTCAACACGAACCGCACAAAATGCCTGTAAACTACGAACTCGAAAACAAATGGAATGCCTGGATTAAATTAGGTGCCCTCGCTTCTGAAATGGAATCAGCAGCACTATTTGTCGTAGGAAGTTACCTGCGTGTAAAAGTTGGTTCAGTATTCCTCGTAGTAGCGAATCAGGAACGTGAAAAACAAGGGCTTGAAAACCCTGTCGTACACGATACAGAAGGCGCTATAAAAATCGCAGTAAACGCTATAAAACACCTAATCGAAGAAGATAAAAAATAAAAAAAGGGGCTAATAATTTAGCCCCTTTTAATTACTTTATTCTCCAGTAATATTCCGTCAAATAACTTGCTGCATCAAAAGGATGTTCTAAAAACTTTGAATCCCGATTATTCTTTATCTGTGAAAAGCTCGGAACATCAACTATAGTAGTACCCTCTTTAAACGATAAATTATAAATATTATACAAAAGCCATTTACATCGACGCTCATCAACAAACAAATGCCGCTCACCCGAAGAATTCTTAACCTTAGCATTAAACGCAGAAATTCTGTTTAAAATAGGCGGATTATAACCCCGCAAACAGAACTTAACCTGTTTCTTATCATAACCGTGTTTATATAAAGCGTTTCTGATAATAGCGTAATTTGTATACTCACTCTGTGTTGACCGATTATCACCGGAAGCATCACCGTTAACTATTATCTCAGCTTTATGCTCGGGATATCGTCTCAAAAACTCCTGAATACATTCTTCCGTAGTAGTTTTTTCAACTGCTATCTCATCAAAATAATAAACATTGTTCTTATCAGTATAAGCCAACACCCAGCACATAGGATCAACGTTAAAATCGCAAGTAATATGTATCGGTAAATCAGGGTTATACTTGAAGTGTTTCAAATTCTCCTGAGAAAAATTCTTCACAACAAGCCCGCTTGCATAATCACCAAATTCACCCAGGACATTTATCTTATAATACTCTTCATCAAAATTATCTTTCAATGATTCAATAAAATGCTCAGGTAAAAAGATATTATTCGTAGTAGGAGCAATAATTAATCTATAATTTTCATGCTGCTCTTCAACAAACCGTTTCCAAATCCAACTCTTATTAGCCTGCGGATTAGTATGACCGAATAACCTATATCTAAAATCACCCCAATCTTTACCGCGGTAAGTATTTCTCAAACGTCCGAGCAATTGTTTAAATGCTCCGTCATCAATCTGAGAAGCCTCTTCTATTTCCGCCCAGTGTAAATTCAAAGACTTAAACCGTTCAGGATCCTCTAACGCACAAAACAATATCTCTGAGCCGTTCTTAAACTTAATAACCTTATCAATCTTATTATACGTATAATGAACATTCTCTTTATAACCAAGAAATGTCAAATGCTCCAGATAAGTAACCAACGTCGTCTTACGAACAAGTTCATATTCTTTTGCACCAACCAAACCTCTTGAACCTGCATATTTTCGTGCCAGCAAAACTCCCAATAGCGCTCCGCACCACGTTTTACCGCTACCATAACCCCCTTGATATATTGCTATATCAAGGGGATGATTATGTGGTATCTCTATAAATTCCCGTTGTTTTTCAAGTAATTTATATTTAACCATTTACTATTCAAGTTCACCTGCCTTAGATGTCAAAATATCAAAGACTGATTGAGTTATTCTCGGAACTAAATCGATTAAAACATTAACCAAAAACGAAAGTAATATATTTTTTGAAACAAATGTCTTCTTAATAAAAGCCACAACAGCTTTATCGACATTCATCTTTTTCTCTTCGCCGCTTAATTTTTGAGCAGCTTGTTCAACAATATTCTTTTTAATAACACCAAACAAATTTGTAATATTTTCTTGTGAAAAACACTTACTTAAACGTACCATTATAAACCTCCATTATCATCTTCAACGCCCAATTCTGTCAATTGTGCCCTTAACTCTAATACCTGTGCTTCATAGGTATTTAGATACTCAGTTTCATTTGCTCGAATTGCTCTGATACTCTTCAAATCAAGCTCTCTTAATTGTTGTTTCAGATTCTCTATTTGTTGCGATTTTTCTTCTTCTGCTAAAATGTTCGAATACTCCGGATTTGCAACAACCTCACCGTTTTGAAACATAACAGCGCGTTTATCTTCTTTATACAATTCATACATCGCCTGAGTTGTTTCAACTCTTGTTATATCTTCATTTAAATATTTTGAATTAAAGTCTATTATTTCATTATTTTTTATATTTGCGTGCATTTTTCCTCCTAAGCATTTGTTCCGATTCTACGATATGCTAATGCTGAGAACAAAGCATTTGATAGTTTAGCATTTAGTTTGTAATAAACAGTTCTATCTATATTAATTGGAATTACAACTGTACAACAAGGGTTCCCATTCGTTGATGCTCTTACTCTTAGCAATGGTGTTTCGGAATAATCATAGTCATCGGTATAAATATATGTATACCTTGGCGTATTATCAGTACCGCCACCATAAGAACCATTCGCATAAAACAATACCTCATAACTATAATTATCGTTAGGCAGGTATGTTGATAAGTCTATAGTATAAGTGCCTACTGCTGTTGCTGTAGATAATTCTTCTACTTTAGCTATCCACTGTCCGTCCAAAACCTTTTTGCCGGAATCAGTAAGGTTTGATAAATCAGTATCTACACGATTAACAGTCGAAACGATATTATTTTCCAGAGCAATCCCTGCTCCTGCAGACAAAACATCTTGTTTTCCGGTAATATCTTGGTGTTGAGTAAGGTAACCACTGTCATTTTGTAATTCAGATACATTAGTTGGCAAATCCGAAAGAGCAGCAAGCCCTAAATCGTGTGAAGACTTGTTCCCGTCTAATGTGACAGAATTTATAGTAGGTTTATTTTGAGCAATTGTATAATCTAATGAAACCGTATTAGACGACTTTATTGTTTGTGTACCGTCATCATTATCAGTAATAACAATATTCTGACCGGCTACTAAATTAGGATTCTTTTTAGCTAATTTTGTTGTTAATAAATCATCTGTCTCTGTTTTAGAATATGCACCAACCTGAGCGGCAGTAACCTCATGCGGATTATCGTTTTTATCAGAATGCAAGCTCACAAGCTGCATTGTTTCTTCATCAATAGTATTTTTTAAATTCTTACAAGAAATTAAGTATTCATTTGCCTCATTTGCATAAGCAGCAGCCTTTGCAGCAGAGTTGAATGATTCTTTCGAATAACGATTAGCTAAATTTTCGTAATATTTAACATTATTATTCGTTACAGAAACAATATTTTTTTCTTTAAAATTATTACACATTATCACACCTCAACTTTCCCAGGGAATACAATAATATTATTAGTATCCCCATAACAGCAGCCTTCTAAAAACAAGGTATTCTCAACACCTTCATCATCAACGGTTTTTAATCCGTATGTATAAAATCCTGCTTCCTCATTACGTGGAATAGTTAATAAATTACTAAACTCGGAAGTTATTACAAAAGTAACTATAGAATTATTATTTGATTTAACTTCCAAACGGTTTCCAACCGTTCTGTTTTTTGAATCTTTAACCGTAAAATAAACGCTATAATCTTTATCAGTAGGTAACCCCGAAACAACAACCTCTCCAGAATCACCTTTATATATATAAATATTTCCTTTTTCATCAATATTTAAACTCACAACAAACCTCCAAAATCTAATACTTAATCACAAAATTAACAACAATAGCAGGAGGTTGAACAATTGAAACATTATCAGAATAAACATCACAAGATTTACTTGCATTAAATTTTATAAGCGGATTAGCAGCCGCAGGATCATGACCTATACCATAAGAACCGCCTTTAGAACCAGCTGAAAAAGCTCCGCTAACAGAATTTGCACCTTCTGTTCCTGATAGTCTGAATTGACCTGTAATATTTGGTAATTTTGACTTTAACTCTGTACCAACCTCTGAAGACCCAACTCCCCAAAGCGTCTTATCTCGCAAATCCGGTAATGCAAATTTTGTACTATCTGAACTTCCAAATGTCGTACCTATAACATCAAACAAATCAGGATAATCAGCAACATTAACTTCCCTGCCATCACATAACAAGAATCCATTCGGAACTATAGTTGCAACTGTTGCTATTATCATACCCGTTTGAAAAAATGAGTTTTTATAACCCATTACAGCTGTTACATTCGTATTCAAAGTAGCAACATTAGATGCAAAACTAGCCGTTTTTGTTGTAATCAAATCTGATAACCCGCTAACTTTGTTATCCAAATATTGAAAATTATTGTTTACATCAGCAGAAGATGCCAACGATCCATATTCAATCTCTATTAAACTCATACTAATCCTTTCCGCCAATTATGACATCATAAATCTTATCAACTTTCTTTTGCATATCTGATAGCTGTGTTTTTAAGTTATTACTCTCTTCTTTTGTCATATATTTTTGCGAAACTTCTTCCAAAATCTCTCTGTGCTGTTTTTCCAACTCCTGAGGAGTAACAAACAGGTTATATTGAAAAAAAATAGCAAAAATAATCAATGCCACAGGGGCATATTTTGTAAGTACTTCTTTGTCCACTGGACCTCCTTTAAAATAAAGGGGTTAAACCCTTTTTAAATCAACCCCTTCTATAACATTTATAATCGGCTCAACTTCAACATCAGAATCCTCATCTCCCATTCCAAGTGCAAGCCTTTCACCTTTTTGTATTTTTAATAATGAAGAAATTGCAGCCTCTAATACTCCAATAGAATTCTTCGATAAAGTTAAAAAGCTCTCATCATAACTTCTTAAATCATATAAGAATCCGTCTAATATCATCTCAACACCCTCCAAAGATTTTTCATACAATCTTAAATGATGTTCGTTTATTTCAGTTTTATTATTCTTCGTTTTTTTTATATTCATTTCCACCCTTTTAAACCTTTGTAAACAAATGTAACAAACAAACTGTTTCACCGTTATAAAAAATCAATTTTTTATGATGTATATACTTTATATATACATAGAGATTAAATAAGAATTTTAACGATAGTTTTTCAATAGGAGAGCAAGATATGGCACTATTATTTTCTGATGTTGTCAATAAATACAATATGCAAAAATTTAACGATAACGATTTATCTAACAAAGTTGCCGATTTTCTTGACGGTATTGAATTAGAAGAAACTTCTGCTAACAACAACTTCGATTTCGAAGTTGAAGAACCTAAGGCTACTCCGCAAAGAATATTTGTTGCATCTGTTGCTTCTCAATACTATTCTAAAGCTATCGAAGATATTGCCAACACTAAGATTGGCAACAAAGCGGTAAGAAAAAAGAACTTTAAGCAAGTTATGCAAGAGTCTTTCTTCTACGGCTCTAACAGGTTTGGTACTAACTTTATTGCATAAGCTAAAGTTAGATTCGGACAGGGACACAAATATTAGGGACAATTCTAGGACAGGGATAATTATTAGGAACAATTTGCGACCACAATGGTCGCTTTTTTATTATATTAGCTTTAATTTATACCAATGAATTTTATTTCTTATAAAGTCACCCATTTGCGTTTTTGAAACATTTGGATAAGGCGGTAAATACACAATATCAATCTTACCTGCAGATGATGATTTCGGGTTCTTTTGACCAAATTCATAATGTGTCATAACCGTTTGTGGTGTAATTGCTATATTATATTTCAACGATAATTGTGCAATAAATTTAAACGCAGCTTCGCATTGAATTTTTGTCAGAGGGTATTTACCTACGTTAGAAGCAGAAGTAAACCCACACATACCACACAGAGCAACACCAATAGCGCCTGTATTTCCACCTCCTGTGTGTTGTGCATATCTACCATCTGAACAATTTTCGTTATCATCCGGTTTATATACTCCATTTGTGACCTCACCTTTACTATTTATCAAATAATGATAATGCAGCCTATCAGTAGCATTAGGACTACCGGCACCGGCAGTCCAATGGATTATAATCTTTTTCATAAACTCCTCCTTATTAAGACATTAGCGATGAGAATAATTTACCTGCCATCGCAATATAATCCGGTGAACTTGAAGAACTTCCCGATAAAGATGTATTAACACCGGTTGATTTTGCATTACCCTTACTAGTTGAAAGAGAAGTATTTTGGTTTGCATTAACAACGTTGAAACCATCCATATAAGCAGCTAGAAGAGTACCCAACATTGATGCTGTTTCTGATCGTGAGTTTGCTAACAATTCATTTGCATAGCTTGCAACATTATTAGATAGATTATTTGATAGGTTTTTGTACATATTGGTTGCCTGTGATGAACGTATCATATTTCTATCTGATAACGGATTTATAATATCATTCTCAAATGTTGATTTAGCATTACTGCTCAAAGTGTTCATATAAGTATTTAACTTTGATTTGTTCGTAACTGAATCTAATGAGGGGTTTAAATATTCATCCAAAAGTTTACCGGTGTTTTCATTTACAAACTTGTTAACCGTATCGTAAGCAGAACCTTCAATAAAACTACTCTTCGTTCCTTTATTATTTGTTGTCGAAGTAACATAAGGATTTGATGTTGTAGTTTTACCGTATATTGTATTTCTTGATGAATTTGTAGATTCTTTTTTAGAACTATTTCCCATAAAATATCCTTTCTTAATTAACTATTTTTGACAAAAACATAAATATTGTTTTCAACTTTTTTAAAACCGCATCTTAAAAGCGCCCACGAAACATCCTTATATGGAGTATTTGCCCAGATATCACAGCTAAACCAGCCTAATGCAGTCTCAAAACATTTTTTATTAAAAAGATGTTTATTACGTATCCCATAACCGTTTACCCAGAGTTTACCGGCTTTTTCATAGAAATACACACATAATGTTATTTCATCTTTATCATAAAACGAGTAAAAAAACGTATCACGAACAACTTCTTCAAAAGTGGAATCATCATTAACTCGTTGCCTATGAGCTTCATACATTTTTTTACAACGCTCAAACTCAAACTCCACATCATTAGGTATTAAAACTTTCATTAACCGTTTTTGACCTTTATCTTTTGAAACTCTATATTTTTAATCGAGAACCCTTGTTTCAATTCAGATGTATAGAAAGAAATACCCAGCGTTCTGAATGTTGAAACAGGTATTTTAATTGTTGAAATCAATTCTTTGGGTCTAAATTTTGTATTGGTATCCCAAAAACTAACATCCCAATAAAACAGATGTTTAATGGTTTTTGATATTATTCGCTTGATTCGAGGAAGTTTTATTGAATCGTAATTTTTAACGTATTTGACATAAAAATCATTGTAAGAATCTGCATCAAGCGTAAGACGCGGCGGCATATACAGGGTTTTGATTGAATTATCGGATAGCAAATTCAGGGTTGAACAATTGTAATATGATTCAATAAATTTACCGTTGAATGTTTCACCTTCGTATTCATAAAGAATATTTTTAGGTGAGGCTGAATAAAAAATATTATCAATTATTTTTATATCAACAAGTTTTTGAGACTTACGTTTAAGCCATTGTTTATTGATATAGTCATAAATCAGTATTATCGAATAATCTGAATCAGTTGTAGGAATTAAGAACCAAATCTCATTTTTTTCTGATTGAATAACAGATAGGGTTTTAATTTTATCTAAGTTTTGGATATCAATTTTTAAGAGCTCTTCTTGAATATCAAGTGCAATATTGCTACCAAGAGTTTTGTCACCATTAACAACTTGAGAAAATGAAAAAACACCTTTTTTGGTATCATCATAGAAATATAACTCCGTTCCGTGAAAAATTAGTGCATTCATGCCTGCGCAGCCACCCGGTGATTCATCTGTTTGAGAGTAGGAATAATCTGAATTTACACTAATCAAGGATGACGAATCTCTATGAAAAACTGCAAGTTTATCAAGGTAGGGAGTAATAGCAGTAATTTTTTTTGTGTATTCGATATAACCGGCAGAAGTTGTTATATTAGTATCTTCGGTTGCAAAATCATAACAGTTTTCTTTAACGGAATACCATAGAGTTGTACCGTTAAATATCCACAAACGTCCGTCAAAGATAGACAGTCCCAGTCCGGTTACATTTCTATTATCAACATCTTTAGGTGTAAGTTTTTTAATTTCATTAGGTTGACCGTCCTCATCAAGCATCCCGATTTGAACAGAAAGAAGTTCTTTACCTGTAGAAAAGATAAACAAATCATTCCAACCTTGAGCAAAATCAATCCCGCAGGATTTACCTGTGAGAAGAAGTCCGCTTTGTTTTAGTGTAAGGGTAGAAGAAGTTGGAGAGAATAAATAAAGCCTTCCTTCTGTTGATGTTTCTGTATGAACAAAGAAATAGGTTAAATCTCCTTGAACACTCTGAAAGATGTTTATTATATTTTCATCATTACTGCCTAAAGTGAGAAGAGCGGTATTTCCTTTCATCGTTCTGATTCCAATACCGGAATTAACACCGGTATGGAAGAGTTCAATATTTTGCAAATCAGATGCAGTTATTTGATTAGATGAAAATTCCGAGCAAACCCTTTTTATTCCTGCAAAATTATTACATATTATTTTAGTATGTGTAGACATTTTTAACCTTTCATAAAACTTATTCGCTACCAGCCGATTTTGCGGGGTTTCTTGCGTATTCCCATAGAACGTATCAATGCTTTATATGCTTTTTCATACTGTATATTGAAACCCGTATAATTATCGTCGTTAATATCAACTAACGCATACATCATTACCTTTGATATCAATGCGTTGATAAACAACTGTTCATACTTCTCCGGGATATCAATATAATCATCGGCTTTATCCAACCGGTAAATAGGATTGTCGTTCGAATCATAACCAACAGCGATAGTATAATAATCAACAGAAACACGATAAACCTTATCCGCCCGCGGATAAAAACTTATCTTCTCATCTTTAATATAAAACCCCTTAGGTCTTCCAACCTTAACAGGCAATTCATCATAATCCTCAATAAATTCTAAATACCTGCCGTTAAGTTTTATCTTATATTGTATACCGTTAGTCGTTTCTTTTTGTTTTATAACACCTAATGGCAAACTATAGCTGTTCAAACAAGGTTGAATAAACAAATGCTTCGTCTTAAGCCGAAACTCAAAAAGATATGAACACCAAACTTCTGCAAGAGATTTGTTAATCGCTGAAAGCAGCGAAGTATCAAAATCATCAGTCGCTTTCGCGTCATTATCAAACATCGACCACGGTTGAGATGCTATTTCATTATATAAATCAAGAAGGGTAATAGTCATAATTTTCCTTTCATTTCAAAATTATTCAAGAATTTGCGGAAGAATAGAATCTTTATCAACAGTATTTTGTAGGACAATAGACTCTTTATTTAGTTTCTTAGCTTTAGTACTTTTAGAAAAATCTTCAGGATTCTCCTTTAAAAGCCGCTCCGCTTCATTTTTAGGTAAATTAAAAATATTATTCGTTTTTAAGTTCAAAATTTTCATAAACCACCATAAATCTAAGAGAAAGCGAACCCAGACTGTAAGTCTGAGTTCGCCCCCAAATACAACAAGAAAAAAGAGATTACACATTCAAAGCAACAGATTTTGCAACTGCATAAATTTTGCCGGTAAAACCTGTTGAAAAATCAAGATTTACACTACCGTCTTTATTTTCAAATCTTGAAGCATCTTGAATTTGCAACATTGTTGTTGAAGAAGCATCAACAGAAACTTCTAAATCGCCCAGCATTGCATTAGGATATGCATTACCCGCTTTAAAAGTAACTTTACCTGCACTGGTTGCACTATTTTCAACACAAATAAGCAATGTATTATTTTTGTTTTTAAACGCATTTTTAATTGCAACGCCATTTGCTACAACAACTGCTGTCTTAGTGATAGCAGCATCTGCAACAGATTGGGTTTTGTCAACGACAGGACATTGCACATTTATAATATCTCTAGTCATAAGACCTCCTTATAATAACTAACTACTGACTGATTATGAACGAGAAGAAAGGGCCAAAGGTGCTTTAATTTTAACAGTACCTAAGAAATCTGCTCTAGGTGCACCAACACCGTATAAACCATAACCTTTATAACAAGTGTTAAAGCTCTTTTCAGGCACATAAGATTGAGTATTCAAATCAGATGAAATACCGCCTGCAAGAGTTTTACCTGCAACACCAAACAATGGGTAGAATACGCCTGATTCAGGTTGTGCAACATTGTTTGATACAAGGATATCCCAACCGCATAAACGGCCGATATAACCCTTAGCCATTTTTTCGTGACCTGATTCAACATATTTCAAGTCTTCTAATTTACCTAAGTAGAACTGATATTCAGGAGGAACGATACATACCATAGAACCGTCAATCCAGTTTGTATGACCCTTTCCGTCACCTCTTTGGAACTCAGCTTGCATATATGCTAAGATTTCTTTTGCATAATCAGCGTCAAGAGTGATAGCACTGCCGTTATTATCTAAATAATGACCTGCTCTTGTATAAAGGTCAGCGAAAGAAGCGTCTACTCCTGCTGCAAACTGTTTGATTGCATCATTTGTATAATCAGCTGCAAGATGAGTTTGTGCTTCTACTGTATCACCTGATGAGATACGTTTTGATTCTACTTCTGATAATTCGAAGTGGAACGCTTTACCTTTATTGATTTTAACTTTTGTTGTTGAAGCTGCTGCAAATTCTGCATCGTTCAAATCACCGCCGTCATATTCAAACATTGTAACTGAACCCGGCATAATAATATCAACTTCATCACCTTTTTTTACGTTATCTTTAAACTCTGTATGAGCAAGTTTACCGATAACTAATTCATCATAAAAATTCTTTTTGAATGATTGGCTAAATGTACCAATAATCATTTGTTCAATTGCCATAACAAATCCTTTCTTTAAAACTACTAACAACTTTTTAACCGGCACTCAGGCTCTTATTAGTTTATATCTTTGTTCTCACCATAAAGGTGCAAATTTATAAACCAACCTCGAGGTATCCGAATCGCGATTAGAACTAAACATATTTTGCAATATATTTTTCAAGCTCATTTTGAGGAATATCTTGAAAACGAAGTTTTTTATCATTGGATTTTGCTTCTCCTTTAGAGAAGTTCAAACTATCCGTTGCACTTTTGTTCTCATCCTGAGCATTTTTTAACTGTTCTTTTAACAAGATTCTTGAAAGAACGTATTCTTCAAGCTTTTGCACAAACCCGTCTGTATCTAAATCAGTACCGAGCGCTTCAAATGCTGCTGAATAAAGATTTTTAAACGCATCATTTTGAAAATAGTTTTCATTATCGTATTTCGCAAGATAATTATTAACATATTCTTCTTTAGCGCTTTGGAGTTCATCTTCTTGCTGTTTCTTTTCAGCAATTTGTTGAAGATACTGTTTTAGTTTACGCAGTTCACCAAGTTCAACTGATTGTTCACCCTGTTGTTTTTGAAGGTTTTGATAAGCAGTTTTCAAATCTTCGATTGTTTTAAACTTACCTAAGATTAACTCGGGTTCTTCAGGTTGTTGTTCAACAACTTCTTTTTCTAAAACATCTTGTTCAAGTTTTTCATCGACACTGTTTTGTTCAGTCATAATTTCTCCTTTATTTTTGGGGTACACAAATCGGGTGCATCAACCGAAGTTGTGCACCCGACAAATAATAAAACTATTTTTACGTACAAAACGTTCTATACCCTTTGAAGATTCTTCCTACGCGGCTACTTAAAGCATTGTTTCCGAATCAGGTACAATCTCATTCTATGGATTAGAGTTTCATTTGTCACGCAATATTAAGAAATCGTTACAATTAGCATTCCGAGGTAGAGAGATACTAAACAAACAAAACACGAACCAAACGCGTATTTAAAGAACTCGCGGTATCTTTGCGCTGCAATCAGAGTAAGGTTATCAAACTCATAAGAACTGTATGTGGTAAACGATGCAATTATACCGATAACCAGCGTTTTATATAACAATGAACAATGACCGGATGAGCAGGCATAGATATAACCAAGCATAAACGAGCCGATGACATTCACAAGAAATGTTCCGGTATGCTTGTTATGAGGATTCCTTTCAGCGACAACTTTCGTTATAAAATACCTTAATAACGCTCCTATACCTCCGCCTAATAATACTCCTAAGATATTTATCATTGTTTTTTACGACCTTTTCTTGATTTTATTAAACGTACCATAAAATTATAAGCACAATTTATACCGACAGAAACAAGACATACACCTAAAAGGACAGAAATAAACAGGTATACGAATAATCCGAATAAGTTTCCTGCTGATATAAAATGATATAAATCCAGTGCAAAAGTGCTGAAAGTAGTTAACCCGCCGGCTAAACCTATGGTTAATAAAGACTTCATACATTTACTAAAATTATTTATGTTACGTCCGAACAGGTAAGCTGCAAAACCTATTATAAAACAGCCTGACATATTAACTAAAAATGTCGGGATATAAAAGGTTTCAAACTGAGAATACACGCAATATCTCAATAACGCACCTATAGCACCGCCTATAAAAATACATAAAAGTTCCATAGGTTTATTATAGCACAATTTTGTTATAGAATAAGAATATGGAGACTATGAATTTAAGAAATTATGCGCATATAGGTGACGCCGTTTGGGAACTTTTTGTTCGTAAATACACTGTTTATAAGACACAGAATCTTAAACGACTTCATAAAATAACTACAGACAGGGTTAATTTAGGTTATCAAGCACAGTTATTGGATTTTTTAGAACCTTTGTTAACAGAAGAAGAATCTGATATTGCAAGACGAGCAAGAAACTGTCAGATTCCTGTAAGCCGCCGTCATAACCAGTTTGAATACCGTAAGTCTACAGCATTTGAAGCGCTTATCGGCTACTGGTATCTGGATAACCCTGATAGATATGACGAAATTATTGAAAAAATAAAAGAGAACTTTTTTAACGAATAAGCTTTAAGCATAACTCATCAAAGATAATTTCGGGTTTCATACCTATGTTAAATTCAGTTTTTGCTTGTTCAATAGATTTAATATCTTCAACAAATCTTGAAGGATTCGTGTTAGATTTCAAGACTGTTAATATATAGTTTTGCATTTGTTCTAAAACAGTATTCACAGGGGTTTCAGCGCTTAAATCAATAAACTTTTGAGAGATATTAAACGCATCGGAACGTTGGAACTCCCAGTAGTTCTTAAATATGTTTTCTATCAAATTGTAAGAATATTCTTGTTTGATTTTTGTCGGTACAAAGAAACACTGACAACGAGAAACAATTGTTGAGATTAAATCGGATTTATCTTGAGCTAAGAATATAAACGTAATATTTGGGCTCGGTTCTTCGATTGATTTAAGCAGAGAGTTTGCGGCAGCATCTTGCAGATTAAACTGATTTAATCCTTTGATGTTATCGTCATCATCTCTGTCACAGAATATGTACACACGGTGGTAATCTGATGTTGTAACAATCGCGTTACGTACCATTTCTGCCTGCTTTGTTGAAATAACGGTTTTAGAGGTATCGTCTTCAGGTTTGCTGTCTTTTCGAGAGATTGTAAGGACCGCAGGATGATTCCCCTCTCTTATCCATTTGCAATTCAGACATTGACAGTTATCGGATTTGTCTCCGGTACAGTTTAGCAAACGTGCAATTTCAAGCGCAAGTGTGTATTGTGATTCAAGGTCGTTACCATAGAATAACAGGCTATGAGCCAGCTTTGAATTGGCTATACTATTCTCAAAAAAGTTGGTTAAAAACGGATATTTATCTGATAATAGCATTTTCCAACTCCTCTATTACATCTATACTTTGACCTGTTTTAATCTTGTATTCAGCTTCTGTTAAGTGTTCACGCAAATCCACAAGAACTTTTGCCGGTGTATTCTTTAGTTTTTCCAAAGTTTTCTTTACAATGAATTCGTGCATTTTAGTTAGCTTTGAGAGTTCAAACGCAGACATATTTTTTGAATTTATTTTCAAAAGAATCCATTGTCTGAGCATAGTTTGTAACGGTGCTAATAATTCAAGCGGATGTTTTGTAACCAGGAGTTTTCGCATTTCTAAAAGCGCGTCACCTTTTTTGTTAGTGATAATGTAATCTGTTAGATTAAACAGGTCTTCATTCGAGATACAAATTTCTTTAATCATATCTTTGGTTATAGTTTTTTCAGGATAAGCAAGAAGTTCGAGCTTTCCAAGCTCTGTGTTAAACTGACGAAGGTTATTACCTATACTTTCTATCATACATAAAGCTACATCGTTTGGGACTTTTAGCCCTTTTTCTTTTGCAAACCTGTTTATCCACTCAATCAATTCTGCAGTTTTGTAAGTTGGTATTGTAGCAAACTCTTTTGTAGTGTATTTAGAAAGCGTTTTATAGATTTTACGACGAGAATCCGGCTTTTTCTTTTTGTCGTCTTTTGAGAATTTAGCTACAAAGAAGATATCAACATTTTCAGAATTCGTTTCAAGAGCGTCAGCAATTTCTGTAATCTGATTATCTTCCAATGTTGCAGAAAGAAGGTTTGTGCAATTTATTACAATAACCATTTTACCAAACATCATAGGCTGTGTACGCAAGATAGGAATTAAATCAGCATATCCGATACCGTTTTTTTTATCTTTTTCATTGTAGGTATATTCAGCAAAATTCATCGCTGAGAAATTTTCATCAAGCGAAGATTTAGCTTTTTTAAGCTCTAAATCTATTAAATAATCCTCATCACCATAAAAAAACGATATACCCATAGGAACATTATATAATAAATAAAACGATTACTCTACAGTTTCAAAAAGTTCGGGTGCATCAGATTTCCTCACCGGAATATCCTGAATAAGTAACTCATCACCGTCAGCAATGATAATATTATCAAATGCAGCTTTAAGTTTATCTAAAGTGGTTACATCATGCACTTTAGGATGTCCGGGAAGCACAGAGAACTGGGTATTGATTGTCCATTCGTCGTCTTCAACAGAATAATGATAATTTGTTTCAGAATCTGCATAAGAATGGGTTTGGAAGATTGAAACAGATTTCAATTTTTCTAATAATTTATCTTTGATTTTATTAAACTGTGCTAAAGAACAAGTTGCGCGCGGCAGGTCTTTCCCGCCGATTACTAAGCCGCGCTCAGCATTTGGAGCTTTTTCAAACAAGTCTTCAACATTTTGTTCAGCGTTATCTAAGTTTTTTTGACAATCATAGAAGTGGAATCCTACAACTTTTTCACCCGGTTCTACTATTCCACCTCCGGTACAAGTTCTCAGTTGAACGGAATAAAATTCATCACCGACTGTTGAACAAGGTTCCGGATTCCAATCCGGTACAAATCCATCTCCATTTAGACTTATCCTATCCTCAAAATCATCACAGGATACGAAATTTATTTTAGAAGTAAATGTTGTATTTGAATGGTAGATTTGCATACTTATATAACAACCCTAAAATCAATAATTGCGTTTATTTTAAAATATCATTAACTTTTGTAAATAAACAATCATTTTAGGGTTGTTGAAATATGAAACATACACTATACTGAAAGTGGAGGAAATCACGGGGATATTTTACATTTACCACAGTCGTCAAAACGCATAATTTTGTGTTGCCGCAAAATATTTTATATTTTGTGAACAATTGTAACAATATATACTCATTATGCAATTTGTATATCTAAATTTACTTTATATATACATAAGACGATATTAAAAACCTTTCATACACAACCTACACACACTAACCTTCTACACGAGGAATTACACAAAAAATTCCAAACACTCATTTCTTGAGTGTTTTTTTTGCTGTTTGTATTATAATAAGTGTAATCAAATGATGTAGAAGGAGAAATTTATGAGCGACTATTCTAAAATATTAAGTTACGTTCCGACTGTAATTGAATCATCATCAAGAGGAGAACGTTCTTTTGATATTTTTTCAAGATTGTTAAGAGAAAGAATCATATTTTTAGGCACAGAAATCAACGATGAAGTTGCCAATGCTGTAGTTGCTCAGTTATTGTTATTAGACAGTGAAAACCCTGAAAAAGATATTATGTTATACATCAACAGCCCTGGTGGTGTAATTACTGCAGGTATGGCGATTTATGACACAATGAACCTAATCAAATCTGATGTATCAACTATCTGTTTAGGTGAAGCGGCAAGCATGGGTTCATTCTTGTTATCATCAGGTACAAAAGGTAAAAGATTATCATTACCTAGTGCAAGAATCATGATTCACCAACCTTTAGGCGGTGCTCAAGGTCAAGCTACAGATATTGAACTTGAAGCAAAAGAAATCCTTCGTATGAAAGATCAACTTACAAGAATCTTAGCTGAAAACTCAGGACAAGACCTTGAAAAAGTTCAAAAAGACTGTGAAAGAGACTATTACATGTCTGCAGCTCAAGCTGTTGAATACGGTCTTATTGACAAAGTTATCACCGCAGAAGATTTAAAATAATTAGCAAAAAATTATTTTCACGTACATTCTATAAATAATGAATATCATTAGTGGAATGAACCGTTTTTTAGAATCGAAAGCAACAGCAGCAACTGTATTTGGAGTTACAGGGCTGAGTAAGCTTGCTTCTGATTATAAAGCTGCACCGGAAGACAAGAAGAATTTTACACTGGCACATGATTCAATTGTATTGGGAGCTTCTGCACTTGGGGTTGTAGGATATAGTGTTCTTTCTAAAAAAGCTGTAAAAAATAAATTCGTTACAAAACACCTGAACGCTTTAAAAACCGGTTTAAAAGATAAAGTATCCTCAAAACATGCTGTCAAAACACTCAGTCACACTTATGAGGTGGCAAAACGTTGTCTTGATAATACTCTTATGTTAGGAACCGGTATACTTGGTGCTATTGGAGCTGATTACGGTATTCATGCGATGAGGCTTGATAAAAAATTAAAACCAAAACCTATAACTTCTACAGAAGACGAATCATTTAATAAAATTTACGATGCTAAAAACAAGATTATTAATACATTCAAAGAAAGCAGTCTCAATAAAAACCTTGAAGAAACGGTCGGAACAGAGATAAAAAGTAACATGTATAACAGAGTGTTTGATTTTCCGGCAATGAAAATGTTTGCTACCAGCATGGTAGGTATGCAGGGGTTTGAAGTTATCGAAGAAAAAACACTTAAGAAAAAAATGAAACATGCTACAAAATGCCTTATAGCAAACTCCGTTGTACCAATATTCTTCTTATCTACGGCTTCTACTTTAACAAAAAATATGAACAACGCATTGAGGTTACCTATAACCTTTGCAACAATGATATTCGGTACAATGTACACCAACAAATTTATAGACAAACATCAATATAAACTTTAAATATTGTAACAAAAAATGTTTATTTTAATTTAATTTTGATATACTGGATAAAGAAAAAAGGAACAAAAAATGCCTGATTATACAAAGATAACAACAAAAACAAATCAAAACCAACAAAACAAAGGTTATTCGACCATTCCAAGCACCAAGTGCGAGAGAATAGAGCATAATTTATTCTATATATTTGAAACAGAAATGCAATCAAGCGATTCAATAATAATTTCTTACAAACCGGAAGTTATCAAAAGAATCGCTTCTTTTATGTCACGCAAGATTAAACGTTCAGCGTCAATAGGTATTGCGGGAGAAACAGCAAGCGGCAAATCTACAATTACTCTTGATATTATTGAAACAATCAATGCGTTTGCAACTGAATATGACAGTGAAAACGTTATTACGAGAGTAAATACAGATGATTATTATTATGACCGCTCAGATATGGTTAAAAAAGCGGGAAGCTTTGCAGAGTTTGCAAAGAACTATGATTTAGATGTTCCTCAAGCATTAGAGTTAGAGCTTATGAACGAACATATCAAACAATTGCTTAACGGCAAAGAAGTTATGCTTCCTAAATATGACATGAGCGGAACAGCTATAAGACATGATAACCATACACTTGCAAAACCTTCAGCTATTATTATCTCTGAGGGTTTATTTACACTTACAGATAAGATTCACGACGCATTTGATTTTAAAATATACGTTGATGTACGTGAACATATCCAGAAAGAAAGATTTTATATCCGTGCAAAAGAACGTGATTTAGGTTCTTCAGCTGATTCAATATACAAAAACGCATCAGAAAAAGCGGATATTTATATAAGACCTTGTAAAGAGAATGCAGATATTGTTTTATCAGGTGAAGCAGATAGAGCAAGATATAAGCATTTCTTAAACAAGATAATAGCAATTGTTCAAAATGAGTACTTTATCTAAAAAGGCAACAAAAAGGGCGATGACATAATGTCATCGCCCTTTTTAATTATTCTGATTGTTCTGTATTATTTAAGAATCTTTCAGGGTTTTCAACGCCTTTTTGTTCAAAATACCACAAGAATATTTCTTGTATATTCAACGGTATAAGGCTTGAGAACTTTTCTACAGATTGAACCAACATATCAGCGTTATTGTATTTTTCACTAAGTACATTTCTATCTGAGTATGAGTATTTGTAATCTGCTTGTCTTACTGAATCATCAATAACGATTTCTTCGGACATATTGTCTTTATTAACGTAAACAACTTCACGACCCATTTTGAAGTTCGCAGCAAGCTTTGCAACATTTTGGATTGCCGGCACAATAAAGTACTGATTTATTATATCCAACATCATTGATAAACGGGTTAATTGACCTTGAGTTTTAGTATTAATTTCTGTCGCTGTTTTAGAAATATTCTCTTGAGTACCAATCATACTAGGGAATATCCCTGAAACTTCACACATAAGGCTATCGATAAACTCAATATCGTTTAAGAATATTTTAGTATCAAAGCTCAATTGTTTGAAAGCATCTGTTGATGTCAAGTTATCTCCGTACTCGATAATTTTACCCGGATAAAGAGCTATCTCATCATCTTCAAAGAATCCTTCCGGAGCTAAAAGCGGTGGATTTTCAGACAAATATTGCATGTTTATTGTTTTATTCAAGAACTCTTCCTGAGTATGTGCAAGGGAGAGAACACTATAGATAGGGCTTATACCCCGTTTTGTAGACGGATCTGTAATAAATGCACCATAGCTAAACGGATTGATAACACCTACATTCTTTTCAAACAATACGAGATATTTTCTTGCAACAACAACCGCGTGCCAATTTTTCAGCACTTCACCGGAATCCAATTTAAAATCACCCCAGTGCTCTAATACTTCAACGGTTGAGCCGTTTACAACCTCAGACTTCAAATCTTTTCTTGAATTAGCTGGTATAGTTTCATTTTTCAATAATTCAGAGATATTTTTTGCAGTTTCTTTATCAATAGAATAGAATTTATTATTTATAATACTATCAGGCGTTTTGAAGGTACGATAAACTTTAGGACAGCTGTCCCAATCATCCAATTGAGAAGAATCAAAGACCAAATCCTCAGGACATACAGGATAAATATATGGATTATCATATACAGTTCTTGTATCAACCCAGAAACTCTTACCGTTTTTTATCGCATCTAATATAGCAGGTAACTTTTGAACATCATTTGAGAACAGGTTTTTAAAAAATTCTATTGGACGTCTATACTCTTCTGATTTCTTTTTCCAGGCAGTGTATGATATCAATTCACCATATAAAAGAGCGTTATCAATAACTGTATCACAGGTTTTTTGAAACTCCATTTTTTCAAGCATATCAACAAGAACAGCTTTTTGTTTGTTTGAATTATTATCTGATTCGTGGTTTTCACCAGATACATCAAACATATTGTTTATATTGGCGTAAATATTACGCCAGATGAATGCTTTAAGCGTTTGATAAAACATAAAACACTTACACATTCTGACTTTTGATTTCCATTCTTCATTCTTATCAGAAGAATGATTAAAAGATTTTTTAAAAAAGATTTCATCGATTACAGAATTCGATTGAGAAAGATTTGTTGCTCTCGCGTCATCATAACGGGTATAATCAGCAACAATTTTATTCACAACCTCTTCGTTTGAAAAACTTTTTTTAAGTTTCGTATTGTTCATATTTTCTACAGAAACCTCAAATGACATAAATACTCCTTTCAATAAATGTACTTAATAAAAGTGGGTTAAATAGGTTCAACCCACTAAATAGATAGGTAAATATATGTTTATGTGAAAAATTTACTAAAAAAAAGGATTATCGAGAGAGAAACAAAAAAATAGGGGGAAGATAATCCCATAAAAACATATTTAAGTGTAAGGAACTAACTACTAACTTATACTTTTTATCAAGGCTTTATTACCATAAAAATCAGAGGCATATTGCCTTATAACAGAAACATCAGGGCTTAATTTAATCTCTTTGTTTATGCCGTAGCGCCATCCAAAAGGTTTTGAGGTAAATTTATTTTTATAAACATCGCTTCTGGCATAAATTTTTTCGGGGATAAGTTCTTTCGCGTATGAACTTGCCTTTGGACCAACTTTTTTAAGAAAAGAAAATGTATGAGAGTTTTTATTTTGCTGAACCAACTCCAAAACAGGTTTTTTACAATGGGGGCAGAACCCTATATAAAGAATTCTATTACAAAACTTTTCGTCATTTTTCAAATACCAAATGTCAAGCGCATCAAACGTGCAGCAATGTCGCATCCCAATCTCCTTATTTTTGCATAAATTGCATACCCAATAAGCTGTTTAAACAGCATATAATCAACTATAATATTTCGGGTGATAGTTACCCATATACTCTATAATGACTTTTCCTACGCAACTACTGAAAGTATTGTTTCCAAATCAAGTACATTCTCATTCTATAGACTTTCAAACCATTTGTCACGGAATATTACAAAATATTAACAAAATATAGACCGTATGGGTTAATCATTTAACATATTTCCATTTAAAGTTAAATAAATGACCCACTTTTCTAATAAGAATCGATATAAACTTAACAAAACTATAATTAAATACTAATTTCTTAATTTAATCGGAGTTTTTGCGCCCATTTTTCGAACTTTTATAGCACCCCATGCTCTATACATGCCATTTTCGTAGGTTATTAAATAATAACCGCCATTTTCAACATATTCTATCTCTGCTCTCATATAAACAAATTCTTCAGGCGGTGTTATTGCTTCTTCTGCGTATTTACGGCGAAGCACCTCTTTAAACCGGTTTTTCTCTTTAACTTCTTGTTTTTTATGTTTTTTGTTTTGCTCCATTTTTTCTTGTTGGATTTTTTCAACTTCCGCTTGATTTTGAGCCAATTTAAAGACAGGTATAACAGCAACAAGGTTATGTGATTCTATAAGGAGTAAGAATTCTTTATTATCGCTAAGAGCCAGTTCATACATCCCCGGAGCGATGTAATCACCGTTATAATCATAGATATAATCTTTTATTCTCAATACCGGTTCTTGCATTGTAGAATGCTGATAACGATGCAACGGACTCTGGTTTTCAAGTAGCCCGGAAGGGTATGGAGGATATAAAAGCGTTTCATCTATAACCCGCAAATTAGGCGGTACGTGATTATCAATCATCATATTAGTTTATCTCCGATAATAATGATTTAATGATTGAATCAATTTCGTCAAACGACTTGCCAAGAGCTTTTGTATGAGCTGTAAAAATCAATGATACATAATTATTCAAACAGTTTTCATTTTTAAGAATAAGCCTTATACTTTCACGCATTAGACGTTTAACTCTATTACGTTTTACAGCACGTTTATGAGTTTTTTTACTGACAACAAACCCTATTTTTACCGGAGTGTCTTTCGTATTTTGTTTACCGACATTGAGAGTTATGCCGTCTTTATAGTGAAAGTTTTTAAGGCGGTATGTAGCCGTAAACGCGTATTTATTCTTCAATCGATTTTCTTTTTTAAGCATAACAACATTATAGGACAATTTTTCATATAAAAAACCATAAAAACGGGTGAGATGTAAACATCTCACCCGTTAAAAAAATATATTCAAAAAGCTTATTCAGCTTCAGCCGGAGCTTCTTCTGCAGGAGCTTCTGCTGCTTCAGCCTCAGCAGCTGCTGCAGCTTCTGCCGCTGCTTTTGCTTCTGCTTCTGCTTGAGCCTTAGCTTCTGCTTCTGCAGCAGCTTTAGCTTGTGCTTTTTTAGATAATTTAACAGTATCTTTCTTAACATAGTTTAAAGTACCGTCATCATTACAGTTTTTAAGTAACCAAGCTACTGTATCTGTAGGTTGAGCACCTTTAGAAATCCATTCTAAAGCTTTTGCTTTATCAAACTTCATAACTTTAGATTTTGGGTTGTAGTGACCTAATTCTTCGATTGGTTTACCTTCTCTTTTTGTAGTAGAGTTGATAACAATAATTCTGTAAGTAGGGTTCTTTTTAGCACCTAATCTTTTCAATCTTATTTTTAACATTGTTTTTCCTTTTTATATTTCTTACTAACTTTAGGAATTCGCCGCTTAATTCCTGATAAAATAACTTTTGTAAGAGGAAGAAGTTATTTCATAACAATCTAACCACGAATACAGCCAATAATCAAGTATTTTTAAGGATATTTAACAAACTATTTTATCTTAGACAAAAGAGAAACGGCCGATTTATTTTTCAAATAAGTTGTTGATTTCAAGCTAAGCTTTTGAACTTCATATAACTTAGGATACTCATGCACAACAATTGTACCATCTTGCGGCGCAATTAATGGATTATTTATAGCAGTGTTTTGCAAAGTAGCAGTTTTATTGGTAGAGATCATAGGAACTGTTGCCAAACTTGCACCTGCTAATAATAAACTATGCATTTTTGTTAATTTCATTTCACACACCTTCTTCACAAGAAAGGTTTCTTTGAGAATTCTCAAAGAAACCTTTAATTTATAAAATAATTATTATTTCATAGCGCCTTCTACAGCTACTGCAACAGCAACAGTTGCACCAACCATAGGGTTGTTACCCATACCGATAACACCCATCATTTCAACGTGAGCAGGAACTGATGAAGAACCGGCAAACTGAGCGTCACCGTGCATTCTACCCATAGTATCAGTCATACCATAAGAAGCAGGGCCTGCAGCAACGTTATCAGGGTGAAGAGTTCTACCTGTACCACCGCCTGATGCTACTGAGAAGTATTTTCTGTCATTTTCATAGCACCATTTTTTGTAAGTACCAGCAACAGGGTGTTGGAATCTTGTAGGGTTAGTGGAGTTACCTGTAATAGAAACATCAACACCTTCTCTAATCATAATAGCAACACCTTCGTTTACGTCATCAGCACCATAGCATCTAACTTTTGCTCTTTCACCGTCTGAAAACGGAGTTTCTTTAACAACTTTCAATTCGCCTGTTTTGAAATCGTAATCAGTTTCAACAGCAGTAAAACCGTTGATTCTAGCGATAACGTAAGCAGCGTCTTTACCTAAACCGTTCAAGATAACTCTTAAAGGTTCTTTTCTAACTTTGTTAGCGTTTCTAGCGATACCGATAGCACCTTCAGCAGCAGCGAAAGATTCGTGACCTGCTAAGAAACAGAAACATTTAGTTTCTTCTCTCAATAACATAGCTGCTAGGTTACCGTGACCGATACCAACTTGTCTTCTGTCACCAACAGAACCCGGAACAGCAAATGCTTGCAAACCAAGACCAATAGCCTCAGCAGCTTCAGCAGCTGTTTTAAGTCCTTTTTTGATTGCAATAGCGCAACCTAATGTATAAGCCCAAGATGCGTTATCGAATGCGATAGGTTGAATACCTTTAACGATAGCATCTACATCAATTCCTTTTGATAAACATAATTCGCGAGCTTCGTCTAAAGAGCTGAAACCGTATTCAGGTAAAACTTTAGCTAAAGTAGCTTCACGTCTATCTTGTCCTTCAAATTTTGCCATATTTTTATTCCTTATAATTAACTATCTACAATTACTCTTTTCTAGGGTCGATATATTTAACCGCATCAGCATATCTGCCATAAGTACCGATGTTTTTGTTAAATGCTTCACCGGCATCAACACCGTCTTTAATAGCGTCCATAACTTTGCCAAGGTTAACGAATTTGTAACCGATAACTTCGTCGTTTTTATCAAGACCTAATTCAAGGATATAACCTTCTGTCAAAGAAAGGTATCTAACACCTTTTTGAGCTGTAGAGTGGATTGTACCACACATTGAGCAAAGTCCCTTACCTAAATCTTCAAGACCTGCACCTACAGGAAGACCGTTTTCAGAGAAAGCTGATTGAGTTCTACCGTAAACGATTTGTAAGAACAATTCTCTCATAGCAACGTTAATAGCATCACATACAAGGTCAGTGTTCAATGCTTCTAAAAGAGTTTTACCAGGAAGGATTTCACCAGCCATAGCTGCTGAGTGAGTCATACCTGAACAACCGATAGTTTCAACTAAAGCTTCTTGTATAATACCGTTTTTAACATTCAAGGTTAACTTACAAGTACCTTGTTGAGGTGCACAGCAACCGCAACCGTGAGTTAAACCTGAAATATCCGTAATTTCTTTACATTTAGTCCATTCTCCTTCTTGTGGAATAGGAGCAGGAACGCCTTTTACACCACGTTTTACGCAACATTTTTCTGCTATTTCCGTAGTAACTTGAATATGATCCATTTTTCCTCCTTCTCATAACTGTATAAACAGATTAATCCAATAGCTATATTACAATATAATTATATCGTAAACATGAAAAATAGAACAAAACAAAAATAAAAAATTAAACGTGTCTTTTATCGGGGTTAATTAGTATTTGCGCCAATTTTTCAACACCGTCATAACCTCTTGCGAGTAAATCTCTGACAGTACCGTCAACATCGTAGTTAACGAAATGGTGTCTTACTTCAAACGACTTGTCTTCACCAATTTCTATTGTAACGTAACAAGCCATAGCGTCAGGGGTGAACGGTCTACCGACACTACCGACATTCACTACTGTTTGATTAGTTTTTGTTTGAAACCCGCACGGAACATGGGTATGCCCGCAGAGTATTAAATCAGCATCCACACCTTCAAGCATTTCTTCGATTTTTTCTATCGGAGTACCTGTCATCATATCTTCATTTTGACGACGCGGTGAACCGTGAACCATAAGAATTTTAACCCCGCCAATCTCTAATAATTTTTGTTCAGGCAAACTTGCAAGAAACTCTTTTTCAGAGTCTCTAATCAATTCAACGTCAGACTTCAAGGCATTTGCCATAACCGGAAGTCTTGTCGACATATTTTGGTACATATCCTCAGTATACTCAACAATCATTTTATCAGTATTACCTTGAATAAATTCGTATCTATCATTCAAAGATAACTGTTTACAAAATAAAGCCGTTGCATCAGGAGACGGTCCCGCCATGCAGTAATCACCTAAAAAAAGTATTTTTTCAAAACTTTCATTTTCCCAAAACTCGCCTAAAACGGTTTCTAAAGCATTTATATTGCCATGGATATCAGATAATACTGCAATTTTCATTTTTAACCTCTAGTCTAAATCATATTTTAGCATTGAAACGACATTAACGCCGGTTGAGTCAGTAATTTTCTTTGCACCGTTAAGAGGTGTAAGTTCAATGATAAAAGCAGCAGCTTCAACAACACCACCAACTTTTTTAATCAAATTACAAGCAGCACATGCAGTTCCGCCTGTTGCAAGCAAATCATCTATAACAACGACTCTTTTGCCTTTTTCAATAGCGTCAGCGTGGATTTGAATAGTATCTGTACCATATTCCAAATCATAAGTTTCACTAATTGTGTCAGCCGGAAGCTTGTTTGGTTTTCTAATCATTACAAACCCTGCATTCAATCTGTTTGCAAGCGGTGCACCAAACACGAAACCCCTTGATTCAATACCTGCTACATAATCAATATTTTTATCCTTGAACTGCTCATAAAGATAATCTATCATTGCGTTAAACGCTTCTGGATTTTTCACTCCGGTTGTAATATCTAAAAACTGAATTCCTTTTTTAGGAAAATCCGGAACTATTCTAATTGTCTTTTTAACATCTTCTATTTGCATTTTATACCTCATGTAAATCTTTAGTTTTAAATTCTTTGTTATGCTCTTCTTCTTCGACTATCAAACCGTGAGTAGTTTTACCCCAGTTCATATCTTTCTTGCAGAATAATATTTTACCACAAATAAACAATACCATAGGGAACCATATAATCAGCATATATAAGGCAGTATAACTTGCCTGAACAAAAGCTTCCCAACGTTTCATAAAATCGTATCTTCTCAAACTGTATCTGATTGCCATAAAAAATCCGAATGCAACTGCAAAGGATATAATTGCAGAAGACATAACTTCATTATGTAAACCTACTTTGTGGGTAAGTGCCTTGAATGTTCTTATAATAATTTCAAACAGGAACCACAACGGCATAATAAACTGAGTAATATAAACAATCATATCGAGCTTAGCTTTCAATGACATTTTTGCAGAGAACACCGCTTGAAAAAAGTATTCAAGATAACGTCTGATTGTACCTTCGAGCCATCTTCTGCGTTGACGGAATAAAGGTACAGCATACATAACGCCTTCCTCATAAACAACAGCGTCAAGACAATAACGAACGTCCCAACCTTTGATATGAAGTCTTGTCGCCATATCTAAATCATCGGTGATTGTGTAATTATTCCAACCGCCAATATCTTCAAGCGCTTTTCTTTTAATAAGTTCACCGTTACCGCGAAGCTCAACGGCACCTTTGACAGCATCACGTCCAACTTGAAGGTATGTATCCAGCGTATATTCATTATTTTGACATTTTGTAAGAATATTAGTATCAGCGTTTCTAATAACTTTTCTTGCCTGAACGGCACCAACATCATCGGGTTCAAGGTTTGGAACTAATTTTGATATAAAATCGGAATCAATCGTCGCATCCGCGTCAAAAACAAGTATAGCTTCACCTTTTGCCATAACAAGAGCGTCATTCAAAACAGCAGATTTACCGGGGAATGCACCGTCTTCACGTCTCATACACTTAACATTCTCAAACCGGTCTGCCAAATCTCTGATTACAGAATACGTATTGTCATCGCTTCTGTCATCAATCAAAATAATTTCATAGTTAGGGTAATCTGATTTTCTAATATTTTCAACTGTGTATGTTATAACTGATTCCTCATTATGAGCAGGAATCATAATAGAAATAAACGGTTTATAATTTTCGTTTATTGTTTCGGGATTATTTTTTAATTTTCTTTTTTTATGTCGGATTGCAAGAGAAGTATAAACTCCGTATAGCGCCATAAAACACAACAAAATAATAAGTCCGCATATAGTGTTAACGTGATATTGAAACACATATAAGAACGTCCAGAGCGCTAATAATATTGAAAATAATAGAATTCTCTCTCTCATAATCCCCCAACAATGACAATATAACAGAAAGCCCGTATATTTAAAAGTATTTTTAGAAAATATTTACTATTACTTTACAAAACCCCGGGCACATTATCCGATATTGTGCATGCAATCAAAAATTTCTTTTCTTTGTATCCAAACTTCCATATCCATTTTAGAACATTCGTCTTTCAATAGAGTTTGAAATTTCTGAAAACAAGTATTTGAGTTTTCGATATTACAAAGCATAAACATCACGAAATGACCTTGCATTAATGTTTGTTTAATATCTTCAATATTAACATTACAGTCAGCTAAAATATTAGCTACTTTTGCTACAATCCCGACTTTATCAGTACCGGAAACAGTTATAATAATTTTATTTTCGTTTTCGTTCATTGTTACCTGCCTTAAATTAAGAGAATAAGTTATTTATCTTATCCACGATTTCTTGAGGGTCAATCTCATTTGTAATTTTATTTATATCCTGTGCTATCTGATACAATTTAGCAGCTTCTATTTTATCACCAACAATAGTAATAGCTCTTGCGAGGTTAAAATGAGCAAGCGCATAATTCGGGTTACATTCTGCTGATTTTCTAAATAGTTCAATAGATTTTTGAACTCTGCCTAAATCATCAAGGTAGATAACCCCTAGGTTATTGTAAGCGATATCATAGTTATCATCGTATTTGATAGCTAATTCATATTCTTTGATAGCTTCATTAGTATTACCTTTTCCCCAGTGTAAGAATGCAAGGTTACAATGGATTTTTGCATTAGTAGGGTCAAGTTCAAGCGCTTTTCTGTAAACAGATAAAGCGTTGTCAAAATCTTCTTTATCATAGAATGCACTGCCTAAATTGATATAGATATCAATATCTTCAGGAGTCATTGTATAAGCATTTTGATACGCACAAATCGCTGCATCAAGGTCGTTTTGGTTCTCTTGATAAACAAAACCTAATGTTTGAGCGATAATACTTGTCCATTTTTTGTTAGGGTTCAAGGTAATTGCAGTTTGATACTGCGCAACAGCAAGCTTGAATTCACCTTTAATATAATATAAGTTTGCAAGGTTAGAATGAAAATCAGGCACTGTAGGCATAATAGAAATAAGCTTTTGATAAGTTTCAATCGCTCTATCGTAATCACCTTGCTCTTCATAAGCCTGACTTAAGTGTCTGTATGCAGGGATATTCAAACTGTCTAACCAGATTGCCATTTTATACTCTGTAATAGCGTCTTCAAAATGACCTATAGCAAGGTATGCATCACCTAAAAGACAATATAAAGGAGTGAATCCCGGAGCCTTTTCAATAGTCTTTATGTATAATTCGATTGCCAAATCAAGTTTACGGATTTGGATGTAATAGAATGTCAAAAACAACACAGGGAAGAACTGCAAATAAGATATAGTTCTGCACAAATCTTTTATTGCTTTTGAATCGAACGGGAATGTCAAGATTGACAAAAACTGTTCAAATCTTGCTCTGCAGCTAACCTTAAAGTTCTTAAAAGCAGAAGCCTGATACAATTTATGCAACAAGAAGTGTGCTCTTGAATTTCTGAATCGTTTGTATTTAACAGCATTCTTAGCTGCTTGAATAGCTTCAAAGAAATATGCTTTTCTAGTATAAGTTTCTGCTAAAACATAATATGCATCAGCATACTCTTTGTTTTGTTCCAAAGCCATATTGATATAGTTTATAGCTTTGTCTAAATCACCTTTATAAAACTGTGCCTTACCGATTCTGTAGTAGATTTCATAAGAATCGATTGCTGTTTCTAATGCACATTGATACTCGGTAATAGCTTCATCAATATATTGACATGAGTTAAAGATATCGAGGTGCCATTCAAGATATAAATCACCAAGTCTTATGTGTAAATTAGTATTGTTAGGATCTTTTTGTAAAGCCAGCTGACATTTTTCAATAGCTTTTTTAACCTTATCCTGTTGAGAGTTTATTTCTTGTGCATTACTTTCAGCAATATTTTTCATATACATAATCCTATTTTATAATTTTACCCTGCCAGTGACATACAGTAATCAACTAGTTTTTGTCTGTCAGAGTTTGATATTTTTTCAATAACCATTCTATGAATACCGTCAGGTAAACCTATTTTGTCAAGAACCTTACCGGTCAATATTATTTTACCAACAGTATCGGATAAATTCAACATTATTTCAAATTCTGAATTTACATCTAAAGAAATTTCAGAAAATAATCGTAAACCACGCACACTAATATCGACAAGCTGAGCTTCAACATTTCCCATTAACGGTCTAAAAATAGTCACCGGACAGCTCGCCTGATAACGCGGTGTAGAACGAATATCTTCAAGTTTGCCGTCAACTTCATTGTTATAAATAACAATCTCTTTAGGTGAAACTATCTTTTCAGCATTTGAAGCGAAAATCAGAATACCACGCGGAGTGAATATTTTAACTACTAACTCTGATTGAAGAGTTAGTTCTTCAAACGTAAACTTCTGATTAGGTAATATCGTTAAAGTTATAGATTTAGCTGAAAAATTTTTAATAAAACAATCGATATCGACCGTTTCAAACTCGGATTCAAAAATAACTTTAGTTTTTTGTCGTTCATTCAGCAAAGTCATAAATCTATTGTAATTAAGTTATTCTAAAATTGCAAACATTTTAAACAATATATTTTTGCAGGATAAGTTTTTTAAGAGCATTTGCTTGAATAGCCTGAGGTTCAATCTGCAATAATCGTTCAAGATATTCTAACGCTTTATGATACTCACCGAGTTTTTTATATGCAGCAGCCATAGCAAATAAAGCATCAACAAACTTCGGGTCTAATTCAAGTGCTTTTTCCAAATCTTCGACCGCTTTATTAATATCAGGATTTGGAATATCTTTTCGTGTCAAAATAATTTGAGCTCTATTATAATAAGCATCAGTCATTTTCTCGTTTATAGAAATAGCTTTTGTAAAATCTAACATAGCTTCATCAAGCTCACCTAAAGCTTGATGAGCAGCAGCTCTGTAGAAGTATGATATTTCCCAATCATTTTTTAAAGCAATAGATTGGTTAAATTTCTCAATTGCTTGAGAATATTCACCTTTATAAAGAAGTTCAATACCTTCATCTGTATATTTTTTATAATCTGTCATACCAATATTATACAACAAAAAGGCGCGAACGGATGTTCGCGCCTTAATTATTTTATAGTTTAAAACTATTCTTCTTCAGAAGCTTCTTCTTCAACAACGTCTTGAGCAAAATCTTCCTCATCAACAGCTTGTTGATTCATTTCTTCTTCGATTTCCTGTTGAAGCTCATCTTGAACATCTTCATCTTCTTCAATAACCTCTTCAGGCTCAGAGTAGTTTTGGATATTAGCAGCTTCAGCCTGTTCCATTTGAGAAACGCTCTTAATATCTATCTTCCAATGAGTAAGCTTGTGAGCAAGTCTAACGTTTTGACCGTCACGACCGATAGCTAATGAAAGTTGATCATCAGGAACAACAACCATAGCTTCGTGAGCTTCTTCATCATCAGCCATAATATCAACAGAAACAACTCTAGCCGGAGCAATAGCGTTTACAATGTATTCAACAGGATCAGGTGACCAGCGAACGATATCGATTTTTTCATTCTTAAGTTCACCAACGATAGTTTGAATACGGCTTCCTCTAGGTCCGATACAAGCGCCAACACTGTCTACTTCTTCATCGTTAGACCATACTGCAAGTTTTGTTCTGTAACCAGCTTCACGCGCAATAGATTTAATTTCTACAATACCGTCTTCGATTTCAGGAACTTCAAGTTCGAACAATTCTCTAACGATTTCAGCGTGAGCGTGAGAAACGATTACTTGCGGTAATCTTGTTGTTTCTTTTACGTTAAGAACAAAAACTCTGATTCTGTTACCAACTTTATAGTATTCGCCCGGAATTTGTTCTCTTTGAGGCATAATAGCATCTGTTTTACCGATGTTAACAATAACGTTTCTACCTTCAACACGTTGAATAATACCTGTTGTAAGAGTACCTTTCTTTTCTAAGAACTCATTAAGAATATTATTCTTTTCAGCGTCTCTGATTCTTTGAGTAAGCACTTGTTTAGCTGTTTGAGCAGCGATTCTGCCGAATTGTTCAGGAGTAACTTCGATTTTTACTTCGTCATCAACTTCAACTTCATCATCAATTTCTAATGCTTCATCAAGCGGAATTTCAGTATCAGGGTCAGAAATTTCGTTAACTACAACTTTTGTTCTGAATATACCTATTTCACTTGTTTCTTTATCCAAGTAAGCTTCAATATTATCAGCTTCTTTAATTCTTAAGTGACGTTTGTAAGCAGCAACCATTGAATCCTTAAGCGCTTCAATGATATCGTCTTTAGATATGCCGCGTTCTCTTTCAAGCTCTTCACAAGCTTCATAAAGTCCTGTAACTTTAATCATATTTATTCCTTCCTACCTCACGGTATTTACTTAATCTACATATAATTTCGCTGATTGGATATTTGATTTAGGGATTAACAATTCTTGAGCATCATCGAATCTAAAGAATGTAAGCCCTTCTGAATCACTCCAATCAATAATTTCGCCTTTAAATATCCTTTCAGTTTCGTTTTCTAAAGGCTGTTTCAGCTTAATACTAACTCTTCTGCCTTTGAATATTTGAAACTCTTTATCAGATTTGAATTTCCTCTCTAACCCCGGAGAAGAAACTTCAAGATAATACTTAACAGGAATAATCTCATCCAAGAAATCGTTTAGACTTCTTGTCACATTTTCGCAGTCATCGAGCGTGATTGAACGATGCGGAGAATAAAGAAAAATTCTCAAAAACCAGCGGTGGTTTTCTTTTGAAAAATCGATTTCGATAGGAATCAAATCGTATCTCATTGCTGTATTTTCAATAAGAGGAGTTATTTTTTCTAATATCTCATGCCTGTTAATTTCTTGTTTCATATTATCCTTTATACGTTACTTATGAACAAAAGAGAACGGACGGAGCCGTTCTCTTTCGAAAAACTATACATACATAATACAAAATTTTTATGTATTTGTAAAGCAAAAGTTTAAATTGCTTAATAGTTTATTATATAATACTGCTATGAGGGTAAAACACTTAGCACTAAAAAATTATAGAAACTGTAGGGATATTGAGCTTAATTTGGATAATAATAAAGTGATTATTATTGGTAAGAATGCTCAAGGCAAGACTAACATTCTTGAAAGTGTTTATTTTTTATCGACCTTAAAATCACCGAGAACAAGTAATATAAAAGAGTTTGTAAACTTTGAACACGATAATTTTTCGGCAGATATTACTCTTGAAAAATCAAATACAGAAATAGAGCTGGAAGTTGAGTATACTTTAGACAAGACCAAGTCTTTAAAGGTAAACGGACTAAAAACCACAAGCAAAAATTATAAGAACATTTTGACTACGGTTTTGTTTTCGACACAGGATTTAATGTTACTTAGAGGTGCTCCGCAAGATAGGAGAGCATGGCTTGATTCAGCTATTTCACAAATTTATCCCGCTCACGATGAAAGAATTGCAAAATACAATAAGATACGTATTCAAAAGAATAACCTTTTAAAAGAACCTGAAATAAATATGTCTTTGTTAGAGGTTTTTAATGAACAACTGGTTACTGTCGGAGCAAATATAATCTATGTTCGTCAGAAATTCTTATCAGAGCTGAAAAAATACGCAAAAGAAAGGTATTTAGATATTTCAAAAAACGAAGAATTCGACCTAAAATACAGCTTTGAACCGGTAGAATTAAATGAGATAGTATCGGCATTGCAAGCGGAATTACAGGATAGAACATCAGAAGAAATTGCACGACACCAGAGCTGCGTCGGACCGCACAGAGATGATGTTTATTTTTATTTAGATAATAAAGATGCTACAAAATTTGCATCACAGGGTCAACAAAGAACAATTGTATTAGCAATAAAACTTGCAGAGATAGAGTTGATAAAAAACAAGAACGGTGACAGTCCGGTATTACTACTTGATGATGTACTTGCAGAACTGGATGATTTACGTCAAAATTATCTGTTAAAATCTATTTCTGACGATACTCAAACAATAATCACGTCAGTAGATACATTACTGTTTGACGACGATTTTTTAAGAAATGTAACAATTTATAAAATTTCAAACGGCGAAATCACTGAATAAGCCTGTTTTAATAAATAAAATAGTAAATTTTTTGCCCCAAAAATATTATTATGCTACACTATTAATAATAAATAGTTAGATTGGGGAAGAGAGTTCTTGAACTCATTAAATATAGTAAGAAAAAGTTTAATAGTATTGTTTGCTGTTTTCACACTGGCAAGAATCGTAAGCGCCGAACCATTTACGTTCAATTCAGCGTATGATTATTTAATGCCGAATGAAGTAGAAGAGTTACCAACACCCGATCTAAAGCCTGAAGATTACCCTAGTAATGTTCAACTTGAACAAAAACCGGTTAATATAGAAGTATCTGAACCAAAACCTGAGAAGAAAACTTCCGAACAATCTACTATCAATACCCCTTATATCAGAGAGGTTGAGGTTTTGGGTACAAACGTTATTAAACCGGCAGCTGTTTTATCAAAGATGAACATGCACAAGGGTGACCCGTTTGATGCAGACATGGTGCAACGTGACTTGAAAACTATCTATGAAATGGGATTTTTCACTGAAAAGATGAAAGCAATTCCTGTTGAAAACTCAGACGGCACAATCACGTTAAAGATTCTGTTAGAAGAAAACATCCCTGTAACAAACGTTGAGATTGACGGAAACACTGTTATCGGAACAGAAGAGCTTATGCCTTTAGTTTTACCAATGATAGGTAAGCCTCAGAACATCGAAATTGTTAACCAGGCTATTGAAAAAATCAACGAGTGTTACGCTTCTAAAGGGTACATTTTGGCAAGAGTTGACGCTATTTATGATGATCCTGACGGAACGGTAAACATTAGCTTGAAAGAAGGTAAGATTAATAAGATTCTTATCTCGGGTAACCAGAAGACTAAAGATTACGTTATCACCAGAAACATTCTTACAGAGCCGGGAATGGTTTATAACGAAAACCAGATTAAAGAAGACTTGATTAGATTATATTCTACTCAAGCTTTTAAGGATGTTAACAGAAGCATTGATGTTTGTGAAAATGACCCTGACAAGTATGATGTAACAATCATTATTTCAGAACAAAGAACAGCGGCTATTTCTGTCGGTGGTGGTTTGGATTCAAGTACAGGTGTCTTCGGGTCTATGGGTATCAGTGATAACAACTTTAGAGGTTTAAACCAGCGTGTGTCATTAAGCGGTTTGGTTGGTACAGGTGTTATCATGAGTGATACTACGGTTAAAAGACACATGAACTTTCAAGCTGAACTCAGCTTCTTTGAACCGTATTTCTTAAATGCTGATACATCATTGATGAGCAAAATCTTCTTCAGAGACTTCGGTAGTTACAACGTACCGTTGGCAATTGAAGACAGAATTGGTGTAGAAGCAACTATTTCTCACAGAATGAAATATAACCCTCGTTTAACAAGTTCTTTCACAGTCGGTGTTGAAAACGTTGATGTTAGAGAAGGTGACTTTGAAAGAATTTCAAATATGTATAGAGCTAAACAGCGTCTTTTAGGATTCAAGAACTATGACGAAGCTTTAAGAGCTCGTCAAGAACAGTTAGAAGGCGGTTTATTCTTAACGTTTAGCCCCGGTTTAAGATATGATTCCAGAGATTCGGCATTGAATCCGAGAAACGGTGTATTAGCTACTGCAAGATATGATGAATCATTCTGTATGAACGGGTTTGATAAAACTTACGGTAAACTTACAGGTATGATTAAACGATTCGTACCAATTGCACGTAAGTCATCACTTTCACTTACAGCTAAGGCAGGCGGAAGAATTCACGGTGATGAAATGCCTGAATTTGCAGCATTCCGTTTAGGTGGACCTTATACTGTAAGAGGTTACAAAATCAACGGTGTAGGTACCGGTACCGGATATGCAATGGGTTCTATCGAGTTGGCAACTCCTGTACTATTCTTAGACAGATTGAAAGTTAACTTCTTCCAAAACCTTCGTTTAACATTCTTTGTTGATGCTGGTAAGGTATTCGGAAGCTATATTTCAGATACATTGTATGACAGACCTATGCAGGCTATTACAGCCGGTGTTGGTTTAAAACTATACATTCCGGGAGTTGGACCGTTGTCAGTTGATTACGGTATTCCAATCACCAGATGTGGTTCTTACGGTAACAAGAACGGTTACTTCACATTCGGTGTCGGAGACTCATTATACTAATAACAATAATAAGGAGAAACGCTATGAAAAAACTTATAACAACATTATGTGCATTAACAATATTAGGTTCAAACTGTACTGCATTTGCTGCAGGACTTGGTTATGTTGATTACGAAAGAGTTATTGAAAACTGCTCTTTTGCATTGAATGCTAAGAAGAAACTGGATTCAAAAGCTTTAGAAATTAAACAATATATGTTTGACAAAGAAAAAGAATATGAATCTATTCAATCACCTGTTCAAAAACAAAATTTTCAAGATAAAGTAACTCAAGAGATGAAAAACAAACAAACAGAATATATGAAGTTACAGGCTAAGACTGAACAAGAAGTTTTTTCAAAGATTAAAAATGTAGCTAATCAAATAATGGTAGAACAAAAACTTGATGCAGTAATCAGTGACAAAGCAGTATTCTGCGGAGGAATTGATATTACAAATATACTTATCGACAAATTAAAAGGAATGAAATAGAACTATGTTTAGCAGAAACCTTGAATATATAATAAAAGAAGTACCTACAGAAGACAGACAAGCTCTTCAAGACCTGTTAAACGAAATGTCAATGCAGGGGTGGGATTTGTATACTCTACATGAAATAGAATCGGAAGACGATATTTTGTATAGTTGTATATTTATGAAAGAACGTTCTGAAAATGAAGAGAACGAAGTGTTTGACAAAGTTGTTAATGTTAAAAACTTTAAGTCTCAAATGGAAAAAATGCTTTCAAAACAAATCTCACCTTATGAATCTTGCAAAGAAATCACTGAAAAGATTCGTGAACAGAAAAAAAGAGTTGCTGATATCAAATCAGAGATTGAAAAAGTCGACTGGTCAGATAGAGGTGCATTAAATGACCAAATGTCAGGAGCACTCAGAAGACTGGAAGAACTAAAACAAGATTTGGTTAAGGAGATTTCTCCGGGAGTAATGTATTCAAGGATAGGAGAAGAGAAGTTTACTGTTAATTTGAGTGAAGAGTTGATTGATTTTGTAAGCCCTGATAATCAGGATGATTTGCTTTCAGAGACTGTTAAATCAAGACAAAAACTGACTGATGAACTGGGTTATGTTATTCCTAGAATGGTATTTCAGGATGATGATACATTAGATGCTTATCAGTTCTGTATAAAAGTTCACGGACTTGAAGCTTATAAATCACTTGCTATTCCTGAACATACTGCATTTTTCAGAGAAGAATTAAATATAAGAAAACCTGCTAATACTGTTGTTGATACTGATGTTATCACCGGTAAGGAGATTTGGTGGATAGATAACAAGCTGGCAGAAGATTATTGGATTAACGGATTCTCTGCTGTTGAATATATTGCAAGAGCTGTAGAATTTGTTTCTATCAAAAATGTGTCAGAACTATTAGATTACAATGACATCAATCATTATTTGTTGACTGTTGAACAGCGTAATCCGTTTGTTGTTAACAATATTATTCCTGATTTCATTTCGTTATCTGAACTAAAATATATCCTTATCAATTTGATTAGAGAACGTATTTCTATCAAGGATATTGATTATATCTTTGAAAAGATAAACGATTTTTCTGATGAGTTATCAAAAGACAGCTTGCTTGATAAGATTAGGTTATCATTATCAAAACACATCTCACAAAGATTTATCGGAGAGACACCTACAGAGATAATTGAATTGTCGGGTGATACTTTAGATAAAATGTTTAATTTAACAGAGACAGACGAAGAGACAGTTATTAAAGTAGACGGTAAATTTGCAGAAAAGCTGGCTAAAAAAGCCATGAAAGTTGCAAAAGATAACGGTTTGGAAGAAATTGTTATTGTTGTACCGATTGAAATCAGACACATGACTTTTGCTATTTTCTCAGAATTTATCAATAATTTGACAATTGTTGCACACGAAGAATTGAGTTGTGAAACAAATGTACATGTAATCGCAACAATTTAGGCTTAATTTTTGGTTACAAACTAGCAAAAATTTTTCGTTTGAAGTTTTAGTGCTACAAAGTAGCAGGCTTTTTCATGCCTGAAATCAACCAAAAAGGATGTGTACATGATAACAAAAATTTCCAACCAAATTGCCCCTATTGCTATTCATAAGGGCGTTACAAACCCTAAACAAAACAATCTGCAGCATGAGACAACAAAACCGATTAATTTAAACAACTTAAATTATTACAACAAGTCTCTTGTATCGTTTGGAAGTGCAAACTTCTTTCAAACCTTAAGAGATAACTATTTTGAACTGCCGATTGATAAGACATCAGGCAAACCGTTCCAACCTGATATTTATCAAAAAGCAGCAGCAGAGAATTTACATAAAGGCAACGACGTAATTGTAACCGCACCAACCGGTACAGGTAAGACTGCAATTGCACATTATGTTATCAATAAAAATATGGAAGACGGCAAGAAAACATTCTATACAACACCGTTAAAAGCATTGAGTAATGACAAGGTTAGGGAATTTCAAAAAGTTTATGGCAAGGACAATGTAGGGTTGATTACAGGTGACAAGAAGGTTAATAAAGATGCACCTATTGTTATCATGACAACAGAAGTTTATCGAAACATGGTTATTCAAGATAAACTAAAAGAACGCAATCCGCTATTGGATAATGTTCAAACGGTAGTATTTGATGAATTACATTATCTTGGTGATAATGATAGAGGCGGCGTTTGGGAACAGGCGATAATGTTCACACCAAAAGATAAACAAATTTTATCATTATCAGGAACAATGGCTAACCCTGAAAAGATTACAGACTGGATGGCAAAAACAAAAGGACATAAAGTTTCTGAAAAAGTAACTCCTGACAATTCATATAGAGCAAGAAATCAAGCTGTACATACTGTGTTAATCAATGTCCCTTCAAAGAACAGACATGTTCCGTTAGACTTTGAAGTAGTTGATGTAAAACCTGAGAAAAAACGTGCCGGAGGCGGCGGTTCAAAAGCTGACAGAAAACGAGCAAAACGAAGTGCTAATCAATTCGCACAATCAGATAGCGCAGCTCCTTCTAAAGACAGTTATGTAGATATGGTTGAAAGACTAAAACGCGAAGATAAATTACCTGCAATATTCTTTATCTTTAGTAAAAAAGAAGGACGTTCAACTTTATCCTATTTGAAAGATAACGCACCGCAATTAACAAACAAAAAAGAAGAACGACAAATAGAACAAACTCTTCAACGATTCAAAGATGACGGCAAATACATTGGTGAATCAATGGATTTGGTAGCGTTGAAAAAAGGTTACGCACTACACAATGCAGGTATGCTGCCTGAACAAAAAGAACTGGTCGAAGAATTGTTCCAAAAGAAACTGTTAAAAACAGTTATCTCAACTGAAACATTATCTGCGGGTATAAATATGCCTGCAAGAACAACAGTAATAACTGGAGTTCGTAAACCAACTGATAATCCGGACGGTGATGATCACAAAAGATATATTTATCCGAATGAATTTCACCAAATGGCAGGTAGAGCAGGACGTAGAGGTATCGATACCGAAGGGTTCTGTATAACAATGGCCGTAAACAAATCTCAGCATAAGAAATTTGATGAATTGATTAGTTCACCTTCTAATGATATTGAAAGTCACTACAAAATCGACTACTCATTTGTAGCTTCTCTTAATGATGCTTACGGGGATAGTAAAGACTATGTAGAAACTTTATTTACAAACTCATTAAAAGCTTATGATGAAAATGATAAGGTAAGACGTGACAATGCCGGTCAAATGATTAAAGAATTTTCAAACAAAGAAGCTGTTTTGAAAAAATATGAGTATTTGGATGAAGATAACAAATTAACCGACAAAGGTATATTATTAACAAAACTCAACGGTTATGAACAAATTCCTGTTATTGACAGTGTTGTTAATAAAGAATTTGAAGGTATGGATGCAATCCAGCTTGCAGGTGTAGTTGCAGGGTTAGCAAATCTTGAAAACGTACCTAAGAATGACAATGAGTTTTCTAATAAAGACGCTGATTTTTACGATGATGAAGTTGTAGATAGTTTTGAAAACAATATGAATGATAAGATCAAGGATTATAACAAGAACATCTATAACAAGTACGAAAACAGAGAACTCAAAAACAACAGCAAGGCTGTAAAACACGTATATGCGTGGGCAGAAATGAACAGTAAAGAAGAAGATTCTAAGAAAAACTGGAAAGAATTATACACCGGTGATATGAGAAAGAATATCAAGGATGAAGGTACGCTGTTCAGAGAAATTATGCAAACAAACGACCTGTTGAAACAGATGAAAGAAATCAGTTTAGAAGGCGAATATCTTGCAGAAAAGACAAAAGATAAGAGATATTATCAAGCGTTGCAGGATACAATTGATGAAGCAATTGAACTTATCAACAGACCGCCTGCACAAAACGATGAAGTAATCGACGAAGAATAAAACAAGAAAGGAGTTAATTTAATATTAACTCCTTTTTTTAAAACTATTCAATTGTTTTAAACTCTTATTCTGCTACAGCCTCCTCAAAATAATCTACTACTGTGGACATTACACTGTTGAATAACGATTCAAGCTCACCGCAGATTCCATTACAAGCCTCCATTACTTCTGCAGGTGTGTGTGCCACTTCTAAATCAATGTTTAACATAACTATTCCTCACTATTTAATTTTTATTGACGTATCCCTTGTGATTTATATAACGACTTTTTTTGAGATTTCTTTAATTTTTTGTTTAACATTGTTACATTACTTCATGAAAAAAGTTAAAACCCTGAAATAGCAAGAAAACATATATATTACATAATTTTAAGAATTTGTCATGGTCTCAAAATTAAGCTAAAATTATAATATGAAGACGGGTAGGATTGTAATCGTAGACGATGATAATATGTTGATTAATTCTTTCAAAACTTTGTTGGTTTTGGAAGGTTATGATAACGCACAATTTTTTACATGCCCGCTTGATGCGCTTGAGTATTTAAAAGACAATGAACCGGACTTAATTATAACGGATATGATGATGCCAAAGATGAACGGGCTAGAGTTCTTAAAAGAGGCTAATAAATTGTATCCTGACGTTAGCAAGATTGTTTTGACCGGTTATGCTGATATTGAAAAAGCTATTGGTGCTATTAATGAAGTCGGATTATATAAATATATTACTAAACCGTGGGACAGTAACGATGAGCTTTTGCTGAATATCAAAAACGGTATTGAACGCAGTTATTTGCAAAGTGAATTAAAGAAGAAGATTAAAGAACTTGAGGTTGCAAACGCTAAACTTCAAGAATATTCTCATAATCTTGAAGATATTGTAAAACAAAGAACTGCAGATTTAGTTGAAACAAATGCTAAGTTGAACGGAATTTTTGATAATTGTGCTGACGGAATAATTGTAACTGATTCTAATGGTAACATTGAGAAAGTTAATCAGGCGTTTGAAAATTTAATCGGACTTTCAACAGAAAACATTCAAAAACAAAACCTGACACAACTTATTAAGGCAAATAACCTTTTAAACCTTTTAAATGACGAAGATGAAGGTGAATTTTTTATAAGAGACTGCAGTGTAATGAATCCATTAAGTGAATCAGAGATTCCTATTGATATCAGCTTTGCAAGGTTTACATCTGAAGAAGAGAGTGATAGAAAGTTTGTAGGTATTGTACACGACATAACAGAACAAAAAGAGTCTGATAAGTTAAGGGATGATTTTATCGCTACATTAACACATGATTTAAGAACACCTTTATTGGCTGCTATTCAGACTATAAAGTTTTTCTTGGACGGTTCTGTCGGTGAGATAAATTCTCAACAGGAACATTTGCTTTCTACAATGAAAAAAAGTAACGAAGACTTGCTGGGGCTTGTAAATACGCTTTTAGAAGTTTATAAATATGATGCTTCAAAATTAGAGTTGTGCAAAACAGATTTCAACTTAAACTCATTGATTTTACAGACTTATAATGAGTTAAAACCTCTTGCTGAACAAAAAGACATTTCATTTTCTTTAGCTTACGGGCTTGATGAAGATGTAAAAATAACAGCAGATAGAGGAGAAATACGTCGTGTAATCTGTAATTTATGCGGCAATGCCATAAATTATACAAATGAAGGCGGAGAGGTTCAAATCTCTGTAAAACAACAGGAACGTGATATTATTTTTACCGTTCAGGATAACGGAAACGGTATTCCTAAAGAAGATATTCCTCATTTATTCAAGAGATTTTCTCAGGGTACTAGTAAAAAACGTTCAACCGGAACAGGTTTAGGACTTTATTTATCAAGACAGATTATAGAAGCACACGGCGGCAAGATTTGGCTTGAAAGCAAATTGAATAAGGGCAGTGAATTTTCATTCTTGCTAACTGATGTTCTTAAATGCCCTGAAATTGACAAAACAGCAATCGGAATTAAATAGATAGTAGGTATATAATGATAAAGACTTTATTAGTGGAAGATCACGAATTAACAAGACTGGGCTTATCAATGATTTTATCAAAAGAGCCTGAAATAGAGTTAATAGGAGAAGCAGACAACGGCTTAAAGGGTGTTGAGCTTGCAAAACGATTGAATCCTGATGTTATTGTAATGGATATAGGTTTACCTCAGGTTGACGGAATTGAAGCAACCCGTCGAATAAAGGCTTATAACCCTGATTGTAAGATATTGATTTTTACATCTAAAGATAGTGAAGACGATATTTTTGACGCGTTTCAATCCGGTGCTGACGGATACGTAATGAAAGATACCTCTAGTGAACAGTTCTGTACCGCTATTAAGTCTGTAAATCAGGGGGTTGCATGGATTGACCCTGCTATTGCAAAACTTGTACTTACGAACTTACAATCACCTAAGAATAGACCCGCTTATAATAACTCTGAGGGAATCAACTATCAGGCAGGAAAAGAGCTTTATGGGCTTACAGAACGTGAAATGGAAGTTCTGTCATTGATTGTAGAAGGGTTAACAAACAGCCAGATTGCAGACAATTTGACAATTACAACTTATACGGCAAAAGCACACGTTCATAGCGTATTGCAAAAACTATCAGCGGGAACACGTGCTAAAGCTACTCAAAAAGCTATTACAGAGGGTTTGGTGTAGATGTTTTATGCAATTATTGCTATTGCGTTTTTATTAAGTGTACGGCTCGTTAAAGATGGCGATCCGCCTAAATATTTTAAAGAACACGACCCTGTTATTCAACAGTATAATTATGAATACGAAGCTCAAAAAGAAGAGTTAAAGATAGAATATGAAAAAAGTCAACTGCCAAAATCAGGGTATATGCTGACTGAAGAATATGAAATGATATCTCAGGGAATTCCGAGAATTGAGCTTAAGGTAGAAGAAGCAATCCCTTTTAAACCAAGCAATATGAAATACGTGCCACAACCTACGTATAAGCTTGTTAGGTATAATAATCCTCCGGGAACTCCAGAACTTAATTTACCGAGAAAGGTTAACTTTGATAGACAGATTAATGCACAGGGGATTATTTCAGGTGATTTTACAAAACTGGTTTATCCTTCTGTTTATTACTATGCGGAAGCAAATTGTACATCGTGCGCAGTTTATGTAATCCCGCTTGATACCAGTTTAAATAAACTTGAGAGGGTACAAAAAGCTAATGTTGCAAAGAAAATTGATAAACCTATCTTTGAAACGGATACTGATATAACTCAGGAAGGTGCATTTAGAACTATTACACCGGTTGACTTTTCTGAAGATAACAGATTTATTATAGCAAAAGAAAAGATTGGTTATGTACACGACGGGATGTGGAAAACTAATCTCTGGGTACACGATTTTCAGACAGATAAAACAAAAGAATTATCCGAGATAAGAGAGGCTATTACTAACTACTGGCACAATGTCAGCGGGGTTGAGTTTAACGAAAAACGTTGGGATATTTATCCGCTAGGGTTTGATAAGAATAACCCTGACAGAATCCTTGTATGTGCTTATGCTTATACCGGTGATGTACCGAGCTTTTTAGGTACGTGGTCTATCGATACCGAGGGTGAACGCGCTGAACTTATTGATTTAGAAGGTACTAATTATAATGTGAGCGTAATCGGATATAAAATGGTTTACGATAGCTACGTCTCACGTGAACAGGTTGAATGGGAAGCTGACAGACAGGCAAAGATTGAAGAAGAGCGCGAAAAACAGGCTAAAAAACATAAAAAAGCTATGAAAAAAGCGCATAAGAAACTTTATAAACAAAAGTTGAGAAAATTAAAAGCACAATATAGATTGAAAATCCGTGAATATAAGAAGAGCAAACGCAGAGGACCGACAGCATTCGGAGATGAGACCGGTGTTAATGTTGATGCTGAAAATATTGAAAACCAACCGGATTTGGATTACGAGAAGCTCAATGAAGAACGTAATCAGATGATTAAAGAACGTCAGGACAAAATGGAAGCATTACGTCAGAAGAAAAACAAACGCTTCACAAGAAAACCTAAATCCAAATAGATTACTTATAGTTTACAAATTCGACTACGTTATCAGGTGAAACTATCTCACCGTTAACTGTTTTTATTACGGCTTCAAAGTTTTCATTTTTAGTCATCTCTTCATAAGTTTTTTGAGTTGTATTGATTGTCTTCATACAAGCTTCTATAGAAGAGGTTAGCCAGCTATTCATACTGGTTGCGTCTTTTGTTTTGTTTACGTAAATATTCATACCGTGACGTAGCGCGTTAATACTTTGAGTAGAGATGAACGGACTGCCGTCGACAAACAAATAATGAGGAGAGACTATTGAACGTAGTTGTAACGTTACGTATAGATTAGGTTCCCACGTTGTATTATCAATAATAATATGTTTATCGGCAGTTCTGATATCGCCGTCAATTTTAACAACTGCACTGTAGATATTCACACCGTAAGAGTCGGTTTTTATTTTTAGATGATCTGTAACGATTTTTCTGTAGTTACCGACTTCACCTGTTGTAAAGACTTCTATATCACCATCTGAAAGAAGGGTTATGTTATTGTTTTTAGCGAGTTTAAGATTTAGCGGTTTATCTGCAGTTGCAGTGTTATCAACTGAAACAAGTTTAATATTTTTACCGTAGATATTTATAGCCTTGTTGTCATCAAGTGCGTTTACGATAGCCTTTTCGGTATTTATAGTCGTACTAGTTACATAGGATTTTGATTTACCTCTGAGATTACCTATGTTCAAGTCGTTTGATGTATTTACGTTAAGCTTATCGACATTACCGTTCATTTTACCTATAAGGTTAATTTCTTCGATTTTGGCATTTTTACTGTTCAAGTATAAATCTTTTGCCATATCGGCATCCTTTATTGTAATTGAGGCATCTGAACGCATATTTACTTCATCGTTAGCTATAAGTTTATTCGTAATGATTAGATTACCTGTATTGTTTGTATTGATAGGACCTTCAACTGTCATATTGTCAACAGTCATATTTTTTGCATAGGTTGTGAGGTCATCAAGTTGAGCATTACGGATAGTAATCAACTCATTTGAATGCATTATAGTTTTTCCACCTGTAACTGTTAGATTATTAATTTCTACAGTACCGGTACCTTCTTCTATTGTGAGGTCGTTATTGAAGGTTACGTCATCAGGTACAAAGGTTAGTTTTTCGGTTGCTTTTAAACTTGTTGTTCCGGTTACTGTTGTTGTATCTTTCAGGGTGAGGTTTTTTGATTCAAGTTTGAAGTCTCCGCCGATGTTGGTTTTTGTTAGGACAACGTCGCCGTTAGCTATGATTGTACCGTTTTGTTTTACGTTGAGATTATCTATTGTTACGTTTGTAGCGCCTTTGGTGTCGAGGATATTTATGTCTGTATCTTTGATATAAATATTCGATTTTGAACCGAGGTTTGCTGTTCCGGTTGCTGTTAATTTATCTGTAATATTCAATATACTTGCGTCGGTTTTCAAATCTCCGTTAATGACTGCAGTTGTGATATTTGTTGCTCCGTTTGAGTTTAGGTTAGCATTTCCGTTAACTGTCAGGTGATTAACTTCTACTATACCTGTACCTTTTTCTATTGTGAGGTCGTTGTTGAAGGTTACGTCATCAGGTGCAAAGGTTAGTTTCTCTGTAGCTTTTAAACTTGTTGTTCCTGTTACGGTTGTTGTATCTTTCAGGGTGAGGTTTTTTGATTCAAGTTTGAAGTCTCCGCCGATGTTGGTTTTTGTTAGGACAACGTCGCCGTTAGCTATGATTGTACCGTTTTGTTTTACGTTGAGATTATCTATTGTTACGTTTGTAGCGCCTTTGGTGTCGAGGATATTTATGTCTGTATCTTTGATATAAATATTCGATTTTGAACCGAGGTTTGCTGTTCCGGTTGCTGTTAATTTATCTGTAATATTCAATATACTTGCGTCGGTTTTCAAATCTCCGTTAATGACTGCAGTTGTGATATTTGTTGCTCCGTTTGAGTTTAGGTTAGCATTTCCGTTAACTGTCAGGTGATTAACTTCTACTATACCTGTACCTTTTTCTATTGTGAGGTCGTTGTTGAAGGTTACGTCATCAGGTGCAAAGGTTAGTTTCTCTGTAGCTTTTAAACTTGTTGTTCCTGTTACGGTTGTTGTATCTTTCAGGGTGAGGTTTTTTGATTCAAGTTTGAAGTCTCCGCCGATGTTGGTTTTTGTTAGGACAACGTCTCCGTTAGCTATTATTGTTCCGTTTTGTTTTACGTTAAGATTATCTATCGTTACGTTTGTAGCACCTTTTGTATCAAGAATATTTATGTCTGTATCTTTGATATAAATATTCGATTTTGAACCGAGGTTTGCCGTTCCCGTTACTGTCAATTTATCGGTAATATTCAATATACTTGCGTCAGTTTTTAAATTACCGTTAACAGTTAATGTTTCAAGATTAACGGCACCCGTTTTTTCGATTGTCAAATCATTACCAAACACAACATTTTTAGTATTTTCAAAAACCAAATTATCACCGGCACTCAGTGTTGTTTTACCGGTAATATTTGTATCACCGTTTATCGTCAAATCCTTTTTTGCTCCGGCATTAAGAGTACCTGTAACAGTTGTTTTGCCTAAGCTAACATTTCCTGCAGTTGATTTTATAACTGCATTGCCATCAATATTTGCAGTATCTAATTTTGCTAAACCTGTTGTTGTAATATTTGTTTCTTTTGAGTTCAATGTTGTAATAGCAAGTGATGTTGAAGTACTTGTAAATTTTCCGTCAACATTAACCGTTGCTAATGACAAATTATCCTTTGAAGTTAGGTACACATCAGTTTTTGTTGTCAAACTTTCAATAGTCAAATCTCCGGTTGTTGTTCTTAAAATTGACGAATCAACTGTTGAAGTTGATTCCAAAGATGTTTTAACTTCAAGTGAATTTACTTCTGCATCAATAAAGCCAACAACACCCTTATCTAAAGTTAAAGCACCTGATACATTGAATTTAGCTCTATTTTTTGTAGTTAAATCCTTAATATTAGCTGAACCTGCCACCAAACTTAAATCATTAACATTAGCAGTTTCAATCTCTACTAAATCCTTCGTTTTTATTATTGTCGTTTCTGATGTTAAATCTTTGATATTGGCTGAACCGGCATTCAAAGTAAAAGCAGATAGTTCAGCAGTACCCAATTTTGTTAAACCTGTCGTTGTAAGGTTTGCGTCATGAGATTTTAGATTTGTAATATCAAGCGTTTTTGAAGATAAAACAATATTTCCACCGTTAGATACTATAGAAGAAATTTTAAGTTCATTGTTTGTATTTGACAGATTAATATCACTTTCTGCTAAAACCTCTAATGACTCAACCAGAATAGCTGCTGTCGATGTAATTGTACCGTCTGAACCCAGATACAACTCATTAGCGGTTAAACTACCACTGCCTGTAACAGAAGAAGTTGTTGCACCACCGCTGATTTCGGATTTAACAATAATATTAGAGCCGTTAGCATTAACATTACCGTTTAAGTTAACAATAGCACCCAGAAAATCACCGGAACCGTCGTTTGATGAAACAATAACAATCCCGTTACCGTCATTCATTGCAAAAGTAGAAGGACTTGAAGGAGTAACACCGGTTTTTGGAGCATAACCTGTCATAATATCGTTTTCATCATAAGTAAATTCAAGATTAGCATTGAGCTGTGCTCCGCTTTTTACGTCTACAGTTCCGCCCGTAATCAAATCAATACCGTTAGCTGAGTTTATCTTCCCGTAAACCTCAATCGTCGCCTGTTGAAGTTTTATAGGATCGGTTGAATCACCGCCGACAAGGTATTTATCACCATTGAACGTAAATCCAATCAGTTTATTAATCTGTGTCTCGTTAAGAACAGGGTTCAAAGGATCAATATTATTAACAAAACTGTTCATAGATTGCTGGGTAGGCGTCATCAGTGTTAAAGAACCGACATTAAATACACCGTCTGCACCGATTACAAACCCGTTAGGGTTAGCAAACAACACATTACCGCCAATTTTACCGTTCATATAAGAGTTAATTATCCCGTTAATTTGAGACGGGGAGCTGTCATAAATAAGGTTAACAAGCTTATTTTGACCATTGATAAGGTTTAAGTTTACAATATCGCCTTTTGAAACATTAAACTTACCGAATGTATTAACACCAACTGTTCCGCCTTTAATAGCAGTATTTGTAGTAATATCAGTTATATTACCGTTAGTAACTATATTAGTATCAGTTTTAATCGGAACACCGGTTTGGTTAATTTCTGTAGCAGAAGCAAACAAAACCGCTCCACAAAACATTACAAAAAATACAACGAAAGATTTTCTTAATCCTTTAATCATACCCCAGTCCTTTATAATAATAGTTGATACAATTATGATAACTCGCTAAAACTCATCAGAAAATATTTAAGAAAAAGATTGTTACATTCTAAAAACAACTTAACATTTTTAAGGATTTTAATTGACAGTATTTTTTGTTTTTGATAGCTTTTGAGTGTTAAATCGTATAAAAATTTATCGATTGGGGAAGTATGAAAAAGCAGTTAATAACAGCGTTATTATTATTTTGTTGCGCATTTGGCGCAACATCTGATTATGCTTTTTCGAGTGAAACAGAGGTTAACAAAAACCTGTTAACTCCGAACGAATCTCCGGGCATAATGACAGACCCTGCAAAGACAAAAAGGTACTATGATTCTGTAAACGATACCCGAAGAATCGAGACTAAAAAAGACAAAAAGACTAAGGACTTAATAGAAAAGGCACCTTTAAGACTTCCTGCAAGGATTCAGGAAGGTAATATAACGACTCACATTGACACTGTTGAGATTGGTGAATCAAAGATATTTTCAAAAGAAGAAATTGCGGCATTCAAATCGTTAGTCGAAGGACAGGACGTTACAGCAGAAGATTTAAACAATCTGGTTGAATTAATAAATCAGGAATACCGTGCTAAAAAGATTATAACAGCACGTGCGTACCTTGCGGCTGACAGCTTAGCTTACGGAAAGTTACGTATTGAACTTATGGAAGCTAAGATTGGAAAGGTTTATGTTGAAGGTAACCGATTTAACCGTAAATGGTTTTTGAAACGAATGGTAAAAAACCGTAACGGCAAAATTCTTGATATTTCATCGTTAGAGAACGATTTATTACAGTTTAATAAATTTTCAAGAAGTATCCAGATGAGTGCTCAGTTAAAACCCGGTGAAAAATATGGTACGACAGATGTTGTGTTGAAAGCGGAAGAAAAATTTCCGTATCATTTTATAGCGTCTTATGACAGCTTTGGTCGTGATACGACCGGTTTAATGCGCGGCGGGTTAATGCTTGCTACTGATTCATTTTTAGGGTTTCAAGACAGATTAACGGGTGCAATAAATATGGCACGCTCTTCAACTGCACCTTATGTTGATTATAACTTCCCAATAAACAGAAAAGGTACACGTCTTGGGTTTACTTATATGTACGGTAATAACCACGTAACAAGCGGACAATACCGTGATTTTGATTTGAGAGCTAATACACATATTTTCAGCGGTTATATTACACATCCGATTAAAGATACTGAAAAGTTTTCTTTAAATTTCAATACATCCGCAAACATAAAATTATCAACTGCATCAATATATGATATCAAGTATTCAAACTACAAAGATTATAATATTGCTGTCGGATTAGGCGGACGTTATAACTTTAAAAGAAGCGTATTGTTTGGTTCTGTTTATTCAACAAACGGTATTATAGAAGACGGTATGCGTGATTTTAGTAACTTTTTCACAAAAGTAAACGCTGACGGATATTATATACATTATTTACCTAAGGGTATTATTGCGACAATGAGAGTTGGCGGTCAGTATTCACCAAACAACATTTCATACATTGAACAGTTCCAAATCGGTGGTATTTCAAGTGTAAGGGGGTATACTGAAAGTATTTTACTTGCGCCAAAGTCATATTTTGCAAGTTTAGAACTTTTATTCCCAATACCGTTTTTACCTGAAACTATAAAGAATCCGTTTAATAGAGAACAAACTTACAGATTGAGAGATTCGGTTAAATTTGCAACTTTCTTTGACCACGGTGCAGTTTTTGCATATCACGTACCTGTCGGCACGATAAACTTTCTTGCCAGTGTGGGTGCAGGTTTAAGGTTTGCAATTTCAAAATACATTACAGCACGTTTCTATGTAGGTTTTCCTTTAATGAATACTTCTTTGCTTCATCAGTCTAATGCAAGATTACATTTTGATTTAGTAGTATCACCTTTCTAGTTTATAAAAATCATCTTTTTGGACTATGACATATTGCACGCAATATGAAATAATACAAATGGGATTATAGTACATGTATTGTAATCTCGGGGAAACAAGAAAAAGAGTTGCTACAAGGTTAAATTGAAAATTTTAGGCTGGGGAAATTTAAGAATAAATTTTCGTGCACTGCTTATTGCAATTTTTTGCATACAAATAAGCAGCTCTTTTGCTGTTGCAAACCCAATCGGCGACAATACAACTATCGAAAATGAAACTATAAACTATATAAACGGAGAGATTTATAACTATACATACAATAATTTAACCATAGGAGACAACGTCGAATTTATGATAGACGTTGATTTAGCAAACTCAACAGCCGACAACATCACAGCAACCAACTCACGAGGCACGGTGTACGTGTCAGCCTTAAACTTCATCACAGGAGCGACAGGCTATTCAACCAAGGTACAGGTAATCAAATCCTCTGATATCAGCCTGAGTATTGATTATTTGCTCCCAAAAGTTGCAACACAAGTACAATCAACAATGTACAATGACAGTATACTTGCTGATTCTATCTCACTCGGTGATACTTCGTTTGCAAACGACAGTATTGTAATCAACGGGTGGAGAGATGTTTTGTACGAAATGGTTCAGGACAATAATCCAAACCACATGTTAAAGAATTTTGTATTCAGAACAGACGCTGAATACACCTTAACACGTGATTTAGGAGAGCTTGGTCAAGAATCAATTCTTGCAATATCAAACGAATCAGGAAGTAAATACGGGGTTTTGAATGCTAATGGACATTCAATGTTCAAACTGACAAAACCTGTATCAAAAGTAAGCCTTGACGGTATTCTTGTTAAGAACGCATTGAGCTCCGGTAATGGCTCGGTAGCATCACTTGATAACAATACTGCAATATTTAGCGCTACTAATTCTGTTATTACAGATAACAAATCTAGCGGTGACGGCGGAGCGATTTATGTTAAAAACGGTACTGTAACATTAAAAAACACTACCGTTTCTAATAATAGTTCTGACGGCAGAGGCGGTGCTATTTATACAGAGGCAAACGTTGAAATCATAGCAGACGACGCCGTTTCAACCTTTACAGGAAACACTGCAGGCGGCGAAAGCAACGCTATTTATGTAGGTTCAAAAGACGGTACTGTTAATTTAACAGCTAAAAACAACGGTGTTATCAATATGGATGATAAAATTGACGGTACGACTGAAGGTTACAAAATCAATGTTAGCGGGGATTCAACAGGCAGAGTAAACATTAACGACACAATTAAAAATGCTACTATTCAATTGAATAGCGGAGTTTTGACACCTTCTATTGAAGCGAATCTTAACGGTAACAATTTTGTCGGTAACGGCGGATTACTTAACCTTATCAACGGAACAACCGGAACTGTTGCCTTTAATGAAGTATCTATCATTGGAAACACTAATATTGCTATTGACGCAGATTTGAGAAACAACAGTGTCGATAGAATTACGAGTGCTGTATTTAACCAATCAAACGGCAAGTTAAACATCTCAAATATAAATGTTTTATCAGATTCTATTCCTGAAAAGATAACAGTATCATTTGCAGAGGGCGGAATTCAGAACGCTATAACCAATTCTGTCAGAACTGTATACAGTAAGATATATAAATACAAGGTAAGCTATAACAAGACAAGCGGAGAGCTGACATTTGACAGAGGCACCGGCGGAGGCGGCGGTGGCGGCGGAGGAAACAACGCTTCTGCTTATAACCCTAGTGTTTTAGCAGCAGGGGTCGCACAACAGGTAGCTTATATGAACCAGCTGCAAAACTACCAGACAGCAATGTATCATTCCGATGCTTATATGATGCTGCCAAAGATGAGCAGAAAGATGAGAAACCGAACAAGTTTGAACTTAGAAAATGAGTTCAAACCTTGTGCTTATAATTTACTATATCAAGGCCCTATTCAAGATGAAGTAAGAAGTATCTGGGTAAGACCTTATACATCGTTTGAAAGCGTACCTTTAAAACGAGGAGTAAGTGTTTCTAATATAAGCTACGGCACACTCTTTGGCGGTGATAGCGATATGATTGAACTTAAACACGGGTTCAACTTTGTTTATGGCGGTTATGTCGGTTATAATGGCAACTCAACAAGTTTTGAACACATTGATTCTACACAGCAGGGTGCTGTTGTTGGTTTGAGTGCTTATTTGTATAAGGGTAACTTCTTCAATGCAATAACAGCAAACTGCGGCTGGCAGATTAATGATACGTATACACCTTATGGCACGGATACGATGAATCTTATAATGACCGGTATAGCTGACAGAATCGGTTATAACTTAGAAATGGCGTCAGGTAAATTTATTATCCAGCCTTCAATCTTCTTCGGTTATTCATTTGTATATTCTACTGATTATACGATGAAGAGCGGCGTACATATCCAGTCTGATCCGTTGAATGTAATCCATTTTGCACCAACACTCAAATTCATTGGTAACCTTGCAAACGGCTGGCAGCCTTATGCGGTTGTAAGTGTTATGGCAAACTTTATGGATAAGACAGACTTTACTGCTAATACGATTAGATTACCACAGATGTCAATAGATCCTTATGTAGAATACGGCTTAGGTATTCAACGCCGTTGGAACGGCAACTGTCAGGCATTCGGGCAGGCAACTGTCAGAAACGGCGGCAGACGCGGTGTTGCATTATTATTCGGATTAAAATATATGCTGGGTAAGATTACGGGAACACAACCTACCCCTGTACCTGCTGATAGAATTACTGATAAGAAAGTTAAGTTCAAAGACAGAAAGAAACCTGATATTGAGGTTGTTGATTGGAGAACTGCGAAGAAACAGAACAAAAATCCTGATAAGGTTAGTGCTCCTTATGTTGCAAAAACAAGTCTGTTAGACAAACTTAAATCCTTCAAGAAATTCATTACATTAAAATACAATACGGATGTATCAGCGAAGGTAGTTTCTGATGTTTATCCTGACGGAGTAATCGTTACAACGTTAAAGGGTCAGGATAAGAGTGGTAACTATTCTACTTATGTAGATATGGATATGGAACAAATCGAGACGAAAGAGGAGTTTGTACCGGACGGAGTTATTGTTATTGAGGATAACGCATTCGCACATACTCAGGTTGTGACAAAAGTTCCTGAACCGGTTCAACAAGAAGTTAAGAAGGTTATAAGAAAAGCTGACGTAATTAAACGTTTAAATAAGAAATACGCTAAATTATTTAAAGTTAACCAGACAAACTATTATAGACCTGAGAAGAAATACAATTTCAGTGATTATACACTTGAAATAATCAAATTTTAACCTTGCGAGCATTGGCAAGCAACTTGCCAATGCTTGTTTCCCCTATAATAATTTTATGTCTTCGATTGCAGATGTGGTTGGTTTAATATCAAACTCTGTTTTAAGAGTTTCTGTAAGTGTAGGATTCAACATAATCGGAGTACATTTACTTAAAAAGATATTTTTTACCCCGCGTTTTTTAAGGTTAAGGATATTAGAAATCGTGTGCTTATCACATTTTGAAATAAACACTGAAATACCGATATCATAGTTATTAGCAGATTCTTGAATCTTTTCAAGGATTCTGTATAACATATAAAAATCCGGAGCGGAATTAATTACGAGCGAATTGTGTCTATGCGGCATTTCTGATAAAGAAATAACAAATGTTTCTTTATCAACCTGTGATAGAAGCGCATCAAAATACTTGTTCAAAAGAACGGTATTTATTTCTGTCGGAAGTATGATAATTTTTTTATACTTATCCATATTCAAGATAAGTTCATCCATTTTATCCGACAGAACTTCTTCTGAACAACCGAGTTTAATCGATTGACGATGTTGTCCTTTTTTAAACCCTCGAGCAGACAATGCAGAGTTCACAAGCGGAGTAAAATCGTTGTTTTTGATTTTAATAACCCCTTGCGGTACAAAATTATCTGTTGTGAACAAACGTCCGCGATACAAATATTCTATTGTTTCAAGAGAATGTTTCGCAATCAGGATAGAGCCCGGGAATGTTGCAAAATCAAGCAGGCAGTTTTCTATCCCTTTACCAAATTGACCGCGCAAATGCGGATATTCCTGAAACTTCGGATAGGTAAAGACTTCTACCATTTCACCGTGGGTATAGACATCAATTGCTTTATCTTGAGTGAAATCGAGTACGTTTTTAAGCTCTTGAATATTAGTCCCGGCAACAAGAATACATTTATTAGGACGGGTTGAATAAGAGACTTCGCCTTCTGTTTGAGCGCCGAATCGTTCGTTCTTGATACGGAAGAGACGTTTTGTGAGGCAAAAATCCACATCAATAGCTTTTGATATTTTCTTTTTGAAAATATGGACTGACGAATTTGGATAATTTAATGTGTTCAAAAGATAAAGAATTTCAGAAAAAGCTCTCTCGTCATTAAGCCCGTAAGATTGTATTTCAACAAGGTTGATACAAATACTTTTAAGTATCATAAAGATTACTTCAAAAAGGTTTCTTTTATCTTCTGAAACATACTTAAATTTTTCATTGAACTCTTTTTCACCGAGTTGTATAAGTTCAGAGATATCTAATTGTTTATGAAGTTTGAGTTCTGAAGCTACACATTGAAACTCGATATTTCTTGATTTACATATTTTTTTATAGGTATTAATAGATTCAATTATGATGACTTTCAGGTTCATCAAAGTTTTATAGAACTGTTCATTTCCTGTCTCAAGATTAGACATCAAACCTGAAAGAGTGTTAAGGATAATACCTTCTGTAGCATCGTTTTTCAGACCTAATCTTTTGAGTTTAATTGTATAAAATGCAAGCTGCTTAAGGTACATAACCAGCACTTCTCTAAGCGATGAAGTTCGTGGGTTTATGGAACAGATACCTTTTGAGATACAGCTGTCGTATTGATAATCTTCGTGGTAATTGTAAAACATACCGGTATTATCAAAAGATTAGAGACAAAAAGTAATTCCCCGATTGGCTAGACTATTTTATATAACTATGGATATCAGAGTTAATACCTTTAGCTTTACAAAGCTTCTTAAGCTTAGATATAGCACGGTTTTCGATTTGACGAATACGTTCTCTTGATACGCTGAAATAGTTACCGACTTCTTCAAGGGTACGTTTTTCACCTGCTGAATCAAGTCCATAGCGCAAGATAAGAACATCACGTTCTTTAGGACTAAGTTGTTCAAGCATTTTTGTCGTATCAAACTGTAAGTTTTCGTTTGAAACCATAAGTTCAGGCGCTGCAGAACTTTCGTCAACTATATAGTCAATAATCTTGTTAGCATCTTCTTTTTGATTAGTCGGGGTATCTATACTAATGGTTGTTTGCGCCGATTTAGAAATTTCAGCAAGTTTTTGTATAGAGATACCGAGTTCATCAGCAAGCTCGTGCTTTGTAGGAGTTCTGCCGAGTTTTGAACCTAGTGATAAAGATGTTTTCTTGATACGTGTCAAAGTATCAATAAGGTGCATAGGAAGTCTTATCATTCTAGATTTGTCGGCTATAGCACGCGTGATTGACTGTTGAATCCACCACGTTGCGTATGTTGAGAACTTGAACCCTTTTTTATAGTCAAATTTTTCGGTCGCTCTGATTAGCCCCATATTCCCTTCTTGAATGAGGTCAAGGAATGACAGACCGCGTCCTGCGTATTTTTTAGCGATACTAACTACCAAACGCAAGTTAGCATTGATCAGAATTTTTCTTGAAAGTTCACAGTTTTCTTCTTTGATTTTTTTAGCTATTTCAAGTTCTTCTTCTTTAGATAGCAAAGGGATTTTCCCGATTTGCTGCAAATATATTTTAACAGAATCATCGACACCGGCATCGCCTTCGACTTCTGTTTTTAGATTTTCTTCTTCCTGAGCGATATCATTTTCAAACTGGTCAAAATCAATACCTTCATCAGAAATATCATCTATACCAATATTAAAATTTTCAACATCATTCATTATTTATTTTCCTTATTCTTAGCGAGTTTTTGACGCACGCTTTCATAAACTACAATACTAAGAGCGTTAGAAACATTCAACGAATTAAAATTATTAAACATTGGAATATTCACCTTAAAATCAGCTAATTTTAATAACGTTTTTGAAACGCCTGAATGTTCACCGCCCATAATCACTGCAAAATTCATATCACAGTAATCAATATCATAATAATTCTGTTCTGCTGACGCATCAGTTGCAATTACCCACCAGTTGTTATCCTTAAGAGTTTGAACGGCACCTGATAGGCTATTGACTTTTATAATATCAATATGATTCACTGCACCTGCGCTTGTTTTTTCTACTACGGATGTAATCTGACAATTCCGTCTTGAAGGTATAAGAACCCCTTTGATTCCTGCACAGACACAGGTTCTTATTATTGCACCTATGTTGTGTACGTCTTCTACTCCGTCTAATATAACAAGCGAAGCATTTTCTTTATACTTACTGATAAAATCGTCTAATTCAACATAATTTATCGGTGCGATTTGGGCTATTACACCTTGATGATTAAGCCCGTCATATTGAGCCAGTTTATCTCTGCCAACAAACTGAAACACGACTGAACGTTGTTGAGCAAGAGTTTTTATTTGTTCTATTTTATTATCGGAATGGTTAGTACGTGAGATGAGAATTTTGTTAATTTCTCTATCACTTTGAAGCGCTTCTATTACCGCATTTTTACCATAAACAATATTATCCTGCATAATTTCACCTATTTTGAAGCTTCTAACATTCTGTCAATACAGGCAACGGCTTTTTTAGCAATTTCTTCGTCTACTGTAATTTCGTGTTGTTCTTTATCAAGAGCGTTGTATATATCTTGAAGTGTGTGCCATTTCATATTCGGGCAGATAACGCTATTTTTGATAAGGATGAATTCTTTATCCGGATAATCACGTTTTAATCTGTCAACAACACCTTTTTCGGTAGCTATGATAAAAGTTTTTTTGTCACTTTCGATTGCATATTTCATTATGCCTGTTGTGCTTCCTACGTAGTCTGCAAGTTTAACCACTTCGTGATGACACTCAGGGTGTGCAAGAACCGGAGCGTTCGGATATTTTTCTCTTGCTTCTAAGATATCTTTCGGTTTAATTTGCAAGTGAGTAGGGCAGAAACCCGGATATGTAGTAACTTTTATATTTCCTAATTTATGTTCAACCCATTTACCCAGATATGTATCAGGTAAGAAAAGGATTTCTTTTTCGTTCATGGATTGAACAACTTTAACGGCGTTTGAACTCGTACAGCACATATCGCATTCTGATTTAACTTCTGCTGTTGAATTTATATAGCAGACAACCGGAATGTTCGGGTGCTGCGATTTAAACTCACGAACTTGCGCTAAATCAACCATATCTGCCATTTTACAACCTGATTCCAATCGAGGAAGCAGCACTTTTTTATCAGGAGAAAGTATTTTAGCTGTTTGAGCCATAAAATAAACCCCTGCAAAAACTATTATGTCTGCGTCTGTTTCGTTAGCTTTTTGGCTTAAGTAAAGTGAATCACCGACATAATCCGCTACTTCATCTATTTCAATGTTTTGATATGAATGCGCTAAAATAACAGCATTCTTTTTTTGTTTTAATTCTTTTATTTTTTCAACAATATTACTCATCGTGTTCAATTCCATACCCATTTTTAATATTATACAACAAAAAAATTTTGTTATACTTTCCCTTCGAAACGTTTGTCGAATTTGTGGTGTTTGGTGCTGAAGTTGTCAACTTCGTACCGGTTATCAGGATAAAATATTACCCGCAGTGCGTTCATCCTGTCCGTCCGAACTACCCTTGTGCGCTCCAGTATCTTCATCGTCACAGGCGAAGGATGTCCATACTTATTGTACCCTACAGATACCAGCGACGCCTTCGGATTCAACCGCTCCAACAACTCCTTATCCACAACTCCCCTCGCTCCGTGATGTCCTACCTTGAATATCGTAACTTCTTTAGGCAAATTTGCCTTCCTCAAAGCCCTTACTCCTGCGTCACCCGTGAACAACATACTATT
>CAXHNV010000007.1:0-42123 GCA_964017965.1 uncultured Gastranaerophilales bacterium
CCGACGTTATATATTGCGCCCCCATAAGCGCCACCGCCACCGGCTTGAGCATAGTTCCCGATGAAGTCACCTGTTATGTTTCCAAGGCTTGCTCGTAGGCGGGCGTTTGCGGCATTGCTCGTTACAGACGCTTCGTTGTATATAGCACCGCCGCGAGCGTGACTGTTGCTGCTTTTTGCATAGTTCGCAACAAAATTCCCAACAATGTCACCTATCTCAGCAACTAAAATACCGCCACCTTCAGCTCTGTTGAAAATAGCCGCACCATAAGCTGAATCAGCCTTCACCGTCATAACGTAATTACCAATAAAATCACCAACAATCGTGCCAATGCTTGCGGTGTTCGTACCTGTGCCACCGCTCCAGTTCACAATAGTACCACCGTGAGCCCAGCTGCTCTGTGATATAGCATAGTTGCCCACAAACGTTCCCACAATAGCTCCAATAGTCACATCAACACCATTAGTGGTTGTTTGGTTGCGAATAGCACCACCTATCTGGCTACCTGTTGCGTCAAGGCCCAAACCTTTGAAGAATCCGTTCAAAACGTCAATATGACCCGCTACGTTCGTATAATCAAGTCTTTCAGTCACAACATCCGCTGCATTATATCTCACAGCAAAATCAGCGTTCTCTGCTGTTGTCTCTGCAATAATACGACGACCGTTGATGTCTTCAAACACACGGTTACCGTCTTCATCGGTCGTCCAACGGTAATACACAACTGAATCACCGTCTAAATTACCAAAATCGTGTTTCAAAACAAGCTCGTAATACGTCTTGTTTTGTACCCCTTCAACGCCGTTATTACCGAGAACATAATCGTATTTCGTAACAACACCGTCTTTGTATTCATCCACCTTATTCAAGGTGTAAGCACTCTGCTTTAGCTTGCTTACATCGATAGCATAATACTTGCCGTCAATCTCATATACAGCTTTTGACGCGTCTGTCGTTTCAACAAGCGCGTTAGAACCGTAACCAGCTAATGTGCCCAAAAAGATGCTGTCAGCATCTTTTGACGGCGTGTAGTAATACATCTTGCCCGCAACGCTAACAAGGATTGAACCTTCAGGGTTGCTCTCGCCGTCAGACAACAGCGTCAATTCGTATCTATCGTGTGAACCGTTCAAATAAGATGTCACACGGCTATAAAGTCTGTCTGTCGATAAAGTGTTGACATCTGCTTTCGACTTGCCGCTGTTGTAGTACACATCAAAATCAGCCTTGTCTGATAGCGCGTCAAAGCTGTAATGCAAAACGCGGTCGCCTTCACCTTTAGAACCGCCCATACCGTCCTTGAGCTTTAGCTCATAGTAAGTCTTATTTTGTACGCCTTCAACACCGTTAGATCCAAGCACGTAGTCATACTTCGTGATTACGCCGGGACGGTATTCGCTAACCTTGTTTAACTCGAACGCGCTTTGCTTAAGCAAGCTAACGTCAATGGCATAGTACTTGCCGTCAATCTCGTAAACAGCCTTTGAAGCATCGTCAGTCTCAACAAGCGCATTAGCTCCATAACCGGACAAAGAACCCAAAAAGATGCTATCAGCATCTTTTGACGGCGTGTAGTAATACGTTTTGCCTGCAACATCAACGAGAATAGACCCCTCAGGGTTTGTCTCACCTTCACCAAGCAGTGTCAAGCTATAAGTCTCGTGCTCGCCGTCAAGATACGACGTTACCTTGTCGTACAATCTCGTCGTAGACGTCGTATCCACATTAGCTTTGTCCTTACCGCTATTGTAGTTGACTGTCAGGTTTACGGGATTGTTAGGCAATTTTACAGCGATTGTCATTGACTTATCGCCTGTGCCATAGTCCTTATTACGCAAATCCAGCTGGTAATACTTCTCCGTAACTGTCTTTGTCTCTTTATCGTAAACCTTCGTCGTGATAACGTTCATACCAACAGGCGATGATACTTCTGTCATTGTATAGCTGGATTGCGGAATAGAATCAACGTTATAAGTGTAGTATTTCACGCCGGATTCAGTGTTCACAGTGAACAACGCCTTATCAGCCGTTGTCTCCTGCAACGCCGCAGCCCCGATAGAAACCAGATTCTTCAACACTGTTCGTTCTGATTCAACCGGCGTGACAAAATAATCAGCACCGTTGATTCTCACTAACAGCGAACCGTCGGTTCGCTCAGCCGAAACTGTGTAGTTCGTATGCGCTCCGTTCAAATATACCGTACTTTCCTGTTTAATTACGTCCAGAACAGGAGCTCCGTTGTTTGCTCCCATTTCAGCCGCTAACGTAGCAGGTGTGAATATCGTTACAAAACCAAGCATGACTGCCGTGCAAACAACGGTATTCAAATTTGAACTGCGTGTATATGTGCGTAAACAACACAATATCTGTGAAAAAATCGATTTCATAGTTGCTTCCTTTGCTATTTATGTTGGATAATCTACACTCATTTTAACACGAGCAAAAAATTTTTTCAATATTGAATTCAAATGCTAGTTCAAATTTGAATAGAGATTTTAACACAGGATTTCGGCTCTAATTCACGCGCAATATGGAACAGAAGCCAAACACGAAATATTAAACGCCCCCCTACTACTATACTATACTACTTAGTACAAGTACTAGTAGTATAGTATAGTAGTAGTATAGTAACAATTGTAAAAATTACAATTTATATTTCTTAATATGCCTCAAATGCCCTCAAACCCAGTGATTAAGATTTTTACAAACTTAATGATTTTTTGTAAAGTTACCCGATTTTCCTATATTTGAGCATGGCATAAAGTGTACTATGTACAATTCCTCAAAACGATTTCTACGACTGATTTTCCGAATAGTATCACCCCGATACTTATGCTTATAATCGTCGATAACATGACAGCCCCCGCAGAAATATCCTTCGCCATCCCTACCATACGATTATACTTGTTGTGATATACAGAATCCAATGTAAACTCAATCGCCGAATTCAACATCTCCGCGCTCATTACAGACGATATCGCCAACAATAATATACAAAATCTAACAGCGTCAAACCTTAACAAAACAGCCGCCGTCATAACAAGTGAAGCCACAACCAGATGTACCCGAATGTTCTTCTCACTCTTTAACACAAGTCTGAAACCCTTCCTTGCGTTCTTAAACGTATTCCCAAATCCCTGTTGCTTGAACTTACTCATAATCTTCCCCTAATCCAATATCCCAATATAATTAAGAGCCTTCTTCTGTACTCCCACAACAAAATTATAATCTTCTTCAGTCTGGTGGTCAAATCCCAGCAAATGCAAAATCCCGTGCGCGATTAAAAAATATAACTGATAAAGTCTGCTGACCCCGTTCTTATCAGCTTCCTCAACTATCTTGTCAAGAGCAATAATAACCTCGCCCAAATTGACATCACCGTCCAATACAAACTTGCTCTCATCATCAGCAAAGATAGCAAACGTAATTATGTCAGCAACATAATCCTTCTCGCGATAGTCCCTGTTTATCTGATGTGTCTTCGCTCCGTCGCAAAACAATATATCAAACGTTACAGTGTCAAAATCTATCCCCTCTAAACAAGAAACATCACTCAACTGTTCAAGATAAAACTCCATAATTCCACGGGTCTTCTGTATTATCTCAGCCTCGTCAACTTCCCATTCAGGATAAATATTCTCTGTAAATATATTAATAGTCTTAGTCATTCTTTTCGTTCTCAGCTCTATTTTGTTCAAGCTGTCTTATCTTAGCTTCAAAGTCACTATCCATAGTGTTATTAACAACCTTCGTTCCGTCCAGCTGGTTAACAATCGCCTGATGATACTTAATCCTGTTATGCTGCATACCTCTCAAAATTCTATTGAAAGTAGTAGCAATAACCTTCAAGTCCTTCAATGTCAAAGGACAATCAGAGAACTGTCCGTCATCCAGACGCTCTTTAATAATCTTGTCAATAATAGCTTCAATCTCTTCGTTAGAAGGGGTCTTCAAAGACCTTACCGCAGATTCAACAGCATCCGCTATCATTAATATAGCAGTCTCTTTGCTGTTAGGTTTAGGACCGGTATATCTGAACTGTTCTTCTTTAACGTTCTCGATACCTTCTTCTGCAATCGCCTGATTATAGAAATAACTTGCCAAACCTTCACCGTGGTGTTGCAAAATAAACGCATGCAACATATTAGGCAAATGGTATTCTTTAGCCAATTCAACCCCGTCTTTAGGGTGTGCTGTAATAACCATTTTGCTCAATCTCGGATTAAGCTTAGTATGCGGGTTTTCAATCCCGAAGTAAGACTGGTTCTCAACAAAGAACAGCGGACGTTTCAGCTTCCCGATATCGTGATAGAAAGCCCCAACCCTCGCTAAAATAGGGTCAGCACCGATAGCCTCAGCAGCCGCCTCAGCTAAATTTGAAACCATTAAGCTGTGGTGGTAAGTACCCGGAGCTTCAAACTGCAAACGTTTCAACAACGGTTGGTTATGGTCCGCAAGCTCAGCTAAGCCGTACGGTGTGATTATACCGAATGTGCTCTCCAAAATAGGCAACGTGCCAAGTGCAAGCATTCCGCTCAATATACCGTTTATAAATATCAAGCATAAGTCTCTTAATATCAACAAGTTCTCTACATCGATAAGGAACTTCTCAAGTAAATATATACAAGCTACAATAACAACACCCGCAGCAGATATCTTCAACCCTGTCAAAATAAGGTCAAAACGTCTTGAGAACTTAATCCTCGAAATCGCTATCATAGAAACTATATTAATTAATATAAAAGATGCCGTAAACTCAATCCCGTAATGAAGCCCGATTGTCAAAAGCGCAAGCAGCAACATAGACGCAAACCCTGCAATCCTCGCGTTAGTAAATACAGCAAGTATGATTATAAACGCAGGGAACGGTAAAATATACGGTGAAAACCCTGTCGGGATAGTAACAGCAACAAGCGATAGTATTATCGCCAAAAACCCTGTTATAACTAAATGATGTGAGTCTAAATACTTCTTGTCAAAGCTCTTTTCGTACTGTAAAAATATACACGTAGAAAACAACACTAACAAAAATATACCCAGAATACCGGCAAAATTAAGTTCAAAAACGTTATAGCCGGCTTCGCGCAAAGCGTCCTTCTTCAATTTAGTAACAGGTTCGCCTTCAAAAAGTATCTTATCACCTTTCTTAAACACAACCTCGTAAGGCTTAACAGAGTTCTGAGCGTTTTTCTTAGCAATCTCAGTAGCCAAATCGTCAACAACAAGGTTCGGTGTGATAATCTCTTTCAACAACGCAGTTATAACCGTAACCTGATTACGAGGAGTATTAACCGGAATATTACGCTGTATCAGCTTATCAAGCTTCTCGTTCTCATAACTGCTCTCAGTTATACCGATATTCAAAACCCTTACAAGCGTAAGTTTCGCCTTGTCAAACATCTTTTGTAAATCCTGCTCTGATGAAATCAACAAGTAGTTTGCCAGATAATCCTTTCTCGTCTGGTTCGGAATGTCGAACAACAGCGAAAGCTCGTTCTTCTTAACAGTATCGCTGACATTCTTGTGTCGAATCTGCTGTATAGAGTTTTGCAAAGTGTCGAGGTTCACCTTAATGAACTCGTCCTCTGCCGGTATCAAAATAGGTTCAATGTTCTGTACAACATCCTGTCTGTGCTGCTCCGTACGCTTCGTATCGATTACGGTAATGTTCTTCTGCGCAATTACGTCCTTTTTGCTTATACCGTTCTCAATAACTTTCTGAAAGAAAAAGTTCTGAGAAGATATGATAATCGTCATTATCAAAGAAAAACAGATGAATAAAACAATATCTGTTACCTTGTACGCCTGCAAACGCTCTTTTAGGCTGTTATATAATTCGAACATATTTTCATCCTTATTTATTATTATCCTTAAGTTTTACAATAAAATGAGAGATAATACAAGCATATTTTATATGTTTTTGTTATAATATTCTCAAGAGGATTATACTATGAAAGACATGTTAGATAAAATTAAACAGATAGAACAGCGCTACAACGAACTCGGCGTCACCCTATCCGACCCTGATGTCATTCAGGACTACAACAAGTTCCGTGATTTATCCAAACAAAGAAAATCAATGGAAGAAACAGTAGAATTATATTACGCGTGGCAAGAAGCAACACAAGCTGTAGCAGACGCAAAAGAAATCATCCACGAAGAAAGCGACGAAGAGATGAAAGCCTTTATGAAAGCCGAAATGGAAGAAAACGAGGCTAAAATCGCTGAATATGAAGAGAAGATGAAAGTTCTTCTCCTCCCTCGCGACCCTATGGATGACAAAGACATTATGCTCGAAATCCGCGGCAGCGCCGGCGGTGACGAAGCTAACATATTCGCAGGCGACCTTATGAGAATGTACCTGCGCTATGCCGACAAAATGGGCTGGCAAACTCAAGTATTAAGCAAAACCGACTGCGAAGCAGGCGGAGTTTCTGAAGTTATCATCTCTATGAAAGGTGATGCTATCTATTCAAGACTTAAATACGAATCAGGAGTTCACAGGGTTCAAAGAGTTCCCGTAACAGAATCTCAAGGCAGAGTTCACACCTCAACCGCAACAGTTGCGGTTATGCCGGAAGTTGACGATGTCGATGTCGAACTCAATATGAACGACGTAGAAATCTCAACAGCACGTTCAGGCGGTGCCGGCGGACAAAACGTTAACAAGGTTGAAACCGCAGCACGTGTCTTCCACAAACCTACAGGGATAATGATTTTCTGTACGGAAGAACGCTCTCAGCTCCAAAACAAAGAACGTGCGCTCCAAATCCTTAAAGCAAAGCTTTATGATATGGAAGTACAAAAACAGATGAAAGAAATAACTGACCTGAGACGCTCTCAAGTCGGTACCGGTGACAGAAGCGAACGTATCAGAACATATAACTTCCCGCAAGGAAGATTAACAGACCATAGACTCGGTCAGAACCTGAACGTCTGGACTGTTATCGACGGCGAATTGGATGACTTAATCAACCTACTCGTCGAATACGACCAAAAACTTAAGCTGGAAAAACTCGCTGAATCAGCAGAATAGAGGTAACATTGGTCGAAAGAAGATGTGTTGGCTGCGGCCAAATTAAAGATACTAAAGAACTCATCAAAATAACCAAAAACTCCGAAACCGGAAAGGTCGTTTTAAACGAAAGTTCAAAAATATTTGGTAGATCAGCATATCTTTGCTATAATAAAAATTGTATAGAGCAGGCGTTCAAAAAAAACAAGCTGAACAAAGCTCTAAAATCCTCAGAGGATTTGAAAGGATTATTAGATGGACGGAAATATTAGAGTAAGTGAATTAGCAAAAGAATTAGGAATAACGAGTAAAGAAGTAATAGAAAAGTTCGGGCAGCTGTCTATACCCGTTAAGTCGCATTCTAATATAGTAACTCCGCTTCAAGTCCAAAAATTAAAAGACTTTATCGCCGGAGGCTCTAAGCTGCCAAGTAAAAAACCTAAAGCGTTCATCGTTAAGAAAAAGAAAAAAGAAGAAACTCCGGCTGAACCAGCTCCCGTAGCTGAAAAAATCGAAAAACCGGAAGTAACAGAACCCGCTGGACCTAAAGCGGAACCGGTTAAAAAATCAGTCGAAATAGTTAAAAAAGAGCCTAAAAGCAAGCTCGAAATCGTTAAACGCGCTCCTATCAAAAGAGTAGAAATCGTTCAACAAGGTAATAAAATTAAACAAAAACCCGTTCCTACAGGTGATAACAAGCCTGCTCAAAATAAAGAAAAGGAAAACAAAGAGTTTAAACCTAAAAAACCTATCGAAAGACATATTATCCCTCAGGATATCTATGAAAACAAAGGGTTCTCTAAGAAAAAATCCGCAGCTAACGATAAAAAGAAAACTAAAGATTACAACTCTAAAAAAGAAGAGCAAGAGATGATTTCTCTTGAAAAAGCTGCTGCGCAACACCATAAAAAGAAAGTTGCAAAAGAAGAAGTCGTAGAAGAAGTTAAATCTATCGTCGTAGACAGAGCTATGACAATCAGCGAACTCGCTGACAAAATCCAAAAAACGCCTGCAGACATCGTTAAATTCTTGATGTTCCAAGGGGTTATGGCAACCGTTAACCAGCTCATCGACATCGACGTAATCAAAAAAGTCTGCGCTGAATACGAGCTCGAAGTGCTCGATGAAGACATCGAAGCATTCATAGCAGAAGAAGAAAAGAAAGAAGAAATCAAAAAACAACTCACAGAAGTTGATAAAAAACTATTGAAAAAACGTGCTCCTGTAGTTAGTATCATGGGTCACGTTGACCACGGTAAAACAACATTACTCGACAGTATCCGTGCTTCAAAACACAAAATCGTCTCAACTGAGGTCGGCGGTATAACACAGTCTATCGGTGCATACACTGTTTACCTCGATAACAAAAAAGAGAAGAAAATCGTGTTTGTCGACACCCCGGGTCACGAAGCGTTCACAGAAATGCGTGCAAGAGGTGCAAAAGCTACGGATATCGCTATCCTTGTTGTTGCTGCAGACGACGGTATTATGCCTCAAACAATTGAAGCAATTAACCACGCAAGAGCAGCAGAAGTGCCTATCATCGTTGCGGTTAACAAAATCGATAAACCTGGCGCCGACCCTGATAGAGTACTTACTCAGTTAACAGAGCATAACCTTATCCCTGAAGAATGGGGCGGCGACACTATCACCGTTAAAGTCTCAGCGCTTCAAGGTACAGGTATCGACGATTTGTTAGAATACATCTGGCTCTTAGCTGACATAAAAGAACTTAAAGCTAACCCTAAAGCAGAAGCTTCAGGTGTAGTAATTGAAGCTAACCTCGATAAAGGTAAAGGTCCGGTTGCAACATTATTGGTTCAAAACGGTACGCTACGTGCAGGAAACTGTATCGTTGTAGGTACCGCCTGCGGTCGTGTAAGAGCGTTATTATCAGACGCAGGCGAAAGACTTAAAGCCGCTGAACCGTCTACTCCGGTTGAGGTGCTCGGGCTGTCAGAAGTTCCGTCTCCGGGCGAATACTTCGAAGTGGTTAAAAACGAAAAAGAAATGAAATCTATCGTTGCAGAACGTCAAGAAAAAGAACGTGAAAAACGTTTAGACGCTATGTTACCTGCTCATATCAGAAGAGAATCTGCTGCAGGCGACGGCGATGTTCCGCAATTGAACCTTATCATCAAAGCAGATACTTACGGTTCAGCAGAAGCCGTCGCACAGGCTATCGCTCAGTTTGAATCAAAAGAAATCGTTACCAAAATCATCCACGTCGGTGTCGGTGATATCTCAGAAGCAGACGTTATGTTAGCTTCAGCGTCAGGCGCACTTATCTTAGGTTTCGCTGTTAAAGAAGACAACAATGCTATCGTTGCTGCTGATAAAGAACAGGTAGTTATCAAGAAATACGATATCATCTACCAAATCTTAGAAGATATCGAAAAGACTATGATATCATTGCTTTCACCTGAAACAAAAGAAGTTGTCGTCGGTAAAGCTGAAATCAGACAAATCTTTACTATCGGTAAAACAATCAAAATCGCAGGCTGCTACGTTACAGAAGGTAAGATTAACCGCTCTAACAAAGCTACGCTTAAACGTGACGGTAAGGCTGTCTTTACAGGTGCTATCGACCAACTTAAGAGATTTAAAGACGATGTTAAAGAAGTCGCTCAAGGCTATGAATGCGGTATCTCATTTGTTAAATTTAACGATATCGAAGAAGGCGATATTATCGAATTCTCTACTACAGAAGAAATTGAACGTACTGAATTAGAATAGGATTAAGACAATGACACTAAGAAATGAACGCGTTAGAAAAGAACTTATGAGAGAAATCTCTGACATCCTCAGAAAAGAAGTCAGAGGGCTTAGCGGTGTCGTTTCTATCGTTAACGTTGAAGTATCACACGATAATTCGTACGCAAAAGTAATCTATAGTGTTCTGGGTAACCCTGAACAAATCGAAAAAGACAAAGAAATTATCGAAAAAAGCACCCCTAAAGTAAGATACGAAGTTGGAAAACGCGTAAGATTACGCCTAACTCCTGAAATCAAGTTCGTATTTTCAGACTGTTTAGAACAGGGTTCTCGCGTAACTGAACTTATCAATAAAATCTCTCGAGGCGAAATCAAGTAATGTTCGGGTTTTTGAATGTCTACAAGCCTGTCGGCAAAACATCTCACGATGTTGTCGCTGTTTTACGCCGTGTTACTAAAATCAAACAAATCGGTCACACAGGCACCCTCGACCCGTTCGCAGAAGGGGTTTTGCCGGTCTGTATCGGTAAAGCTACAAGACTAATCGAATACTTAGAAGACGACAAAGCCTACATCGGAACATTCTGTTTCGGTAAATCCACCGACAGCTACGATATCGAAGGCAACGTTACAGAAGAGTTTTCGACAAAGGTTACACAAAACGAAATAGTTGAAGGTTTAAAGCAATTTGAAGGCGAAATCGAACAACTTCCGCCAATCTATTCAGCCATAAAAGTCGACGGTAAAAAGCTATACGAGTACGCTCGCGAAGGTAAATCTGTCGAAATAAAACCGCGCAAAGTCTTCATCGAAAAAATAGAGCTAAAATCGTTCGATATTGAAACCCAACAAGCTGAAATCTATATAAAATGCTCAAAAGGCACATATATAAGAAGCATAGCGCACGATTTGGGCAAAACCCTAAACAACGGCTGCTACCTTTCAAAACTCGTAAGAGTACAGGCAGGAAGGTTTATAGTAGAAAACAGCATTAAACTAGATGAGTTAGACTCGGCTGCGGCTGTCGAACAGAACCTTATCAACCCGCTCGATTATCTGCCGCAGCCGAAACAAGAACTAAACGAAATCGAATACAACCGCGCAATCCACGGGATGTCTGTCTATAACAGAATTAACGCTCAAGAAGGCGAAGTCATACTTACAAAAGACAAAACCCTCGTTGCAATCGCAAAGGTTACAACAGAGGGACTAAAAATCGCAAAAGCATTTATTTCTGCGTAGAACAGCCTGAGAGCTTATATTTACCCCTATATCTCGTTAAATCCCGGAGAGGTCAACGGCAAGCCCTGATACCCCTTGTTCTGATAAACAGCTTTCTTGATATATTGAGAAGAATTATGACCCTTCTCAAACAGTTTCTTAAGCGTATTTTCACGCTTTACAAGCGGATGTGTCTCAATGTTTGAATCCGGGTAAATAGCTACCAAATCAATCCAAACTACAGCTTCCATTGTCCAAGCAAAAGTCTCTTCGCTCAACGAATTGTATTCGTCCTGATGTAAAGCTTCGTGAGCAAGTAACGCCGCAAGCGCCGCAGGCGGTGCATTCTGGTGCTTAGGATTGATATAAATATAAAGCTTTTTCTTCTTTTTCCAACCCACAGCGTCAAAGTTCTCATAAGATTTATTAACACTGGCAAGGTTCTTGAACTCTATCTTGATAGGATAACCCGTTAAATTATAGCCGAGAATCGCCTTTCTCGAAAAATCACCCTCGGTCCCCTTCAACATATCCAATGCAACCATTATCAACTGGCTGTTAGTCACGGTCTTGTATTCGTCCGCAATATAATCAATATATTCCTGTGAATATTTTGCCGGCAATTTTATGCTCGGCGGAACAGGAACCGGCTTCGCCGCAAACGTCGGCATAACCGTCATAGCAAATATCGCTAATATTATTAAAACTCGTTTCATCTTCTTAAACCCCATTAATCCCCAATATTTACCCCTATTTCTTAACATTATAACAATATTTTTTAAAAAGACAAAAATTCGTTATAAATTAATAACATTCGCTTCAGCAATAAACTCTTCAATCCCCTGTGAATGACAGGTAAAATAAAGCACCTGATTGGTTTTTGAAAACTCTTTTAAACACTTCAAAACAGATTGGGTACGTGCTCTGTCAAAATTCACAAACGCATCGTCAATAATCAACGGTAGATTAGGGCGCCCGTTGTCATTCCCGTCTTTATCCTTCGAATAATTTGCAGCATAACCCAAACGCAAAGCCAGATACAATTGTTCTTTCGTCCCGCGGCTAAGCTTGTCCCATTCTTTCTCAGCAACATCTTTACCTGAGATAGTCATATTATCAAAGTCTATTTCGGTATACTTCCTGTCCGTAATCTGTGCAAGGTAATCTTTTGCGCTCACAAGGTTCGGCTGAATACTATTAAATTCTTCTTTAGATTTTTGTATAATCTTAAGCACAACCTCACGCACAAACAAGTTATTCAAACCGCGCTTAAGCCTGTTTAGTTCAACATTTTTCTTATTCTTAAGCTCTAATAAGCTCTCTACATCCTTAAGCCTCATAACCTCGTTATATGTAATCGCCTGCTCCTGACGTTTTGCAAGTAACTCGTCATTGTAATTACGTAACATATTTTCATCAGCCGGCAAATCTATAATCTTGCTATCGAATTTCTCAAGTTCAGAAAGTTGTGTCTGGCGTAAAATGTTGTTTTTCATACTTTCTTCAAAAATATCCTCAATCTCGTTTATCGTATCAGGTATTTTTTCAAATCGTTCCTTGCTTACAGGCATAATTTCAAGCTCAGTGTCAGAGATAAATTTATTAAACAATTCAATATAGTCGGCTACAGCTTTTTTTGATGATGAGGTAGAACTAAAATGAATTGCAAATCCAATAAGAGCAACAACTAACATTATAAATTTAACCGCACCTGTTACAAAAATACTTCCAACTAACAAAATCCCGAATAATAACATTAAGTAACTTTTATCGTCTTTAGTGTTTAATGAATAAAACTGTTCCTTAATACGTAAGAATTTATCCTTGTTATCAAGCAGTTTTTGGTTTACTTTTATACCTTCAATATTAGCCTTAATCGTTTTCGCCTTAAGAGCATTTTCTAAATGTTTGATACCGGTTTCAAGCTTAGCAACTTCTTTTTGTAAGATTTCTAACCTCTCGCATTTATTATTATATTCGTGCTCTTGAGATTGAAGATTATTTATTATCTCTGTCAGTTCATTCAACCGTGTAAATTCGCGTTTCAGATAAGTTGAAGCACTGTTTTTTGAGGTAAGCGAAAACCCGCTTTTTGCGGTTATCTTATCAACATACTCTTTTTGTTTCGCATTAACAGCAGCACCGGATGAATCTTTAATAGTCGCTAAAAGCTCTTCTGAACTATTCTTCTTAACCTGCATTAAATCGTCTAAATCAATAAAGAACCCTTGCTCAAAGTTCTTTGAGGTAATCTTTTCTAAGCACGGAACGTTAGTCTTTTGCTTTGTTTTCTTCGCTTCAAGCTTTAGCTCTTCATCGTTACAAATACATTTCAAATACCCTTCCGCATCAGATTTGGCCTTAAAAATATTTGTTATAAAGTTCATCAAAGTCGATTTACCGGCTTCATTCTCACCGGTGATGATATTCAACCCGTTCTCAAACCGTACCAGTTTGTTATAGGTATCGTTAAATTTATCTATTTGAACTTCTGTTATCTCGAGCTTATTCATAAATTCCTTTATTTCTCATAAATCTCGCTGCAAAGCGATTTTAACTCTGTTTCAACCTGTGCAAGAATCATTTCTTTATCTTCTGTCAAAGAATCAAAGAGTTCTTGTTCAGATTCCTTGTCTATTCCCAAAACCTTATAAATCTTCTTGTGATGTTCTTTTATCTCATCATAAATATCATCGATATTTTTTCCGATATGTTGTGCTATAATCCCTACAACCCCGTCATCATCCAACAACTCTTGCATATCAGTTTCGGGAACAGTATAATCATTCATTTCATACACTGCCGCCTTATAACAACTTGTTTCTTGCAGGTATTCATCTAACAGATTATCATTCGATTTCAAATCCTTAGAAGCAGGGCTGACACCTGTTAGATTGATTTGTACAAGATAGAGCTCGACATCATTGCTTAAGCTTCTGATTTGAGTATCAATCTTATTAAATACATCCAATTTATTCACACAATCCGCACAATCTATATCAATATCCATAAATCTCACGCAATCTGTTTGGATAAATTCGCGCTCAACTACAGAACCGTTATCAACCTTAACGTAATAACATCCGTGAGTTTCAGTTTCTTTACGGGTTCTTCCTTGAATTGAGCCGCTATAGACGAACTTTTCCTCTTCAACTGACGGGATATGAATATGACCGAGCGCATAATAATCATAACCCAGATTCTTCAAATCCTGACGCGAACAAGGCGCATATTTAGAATCAACCTTGTCTAAATCACAGTGAATAAGACCAATATTAAACGTACTCAAATCTGCTGATGATAAATGGCTGCAAGGGTTCTCCATTTCATCGGTTTTAAAACTGACAGAATGGATTTTCACACAACCTTCATCATAAACATGAGCAGAATCTTCCGTTGTGACACCGGTAATATTTATAAGTCCGTCGTATTTCTCATCAAACTTAAAATAAGATTCATAAGCTTTATACATACTCAAAGGGTCGTGGTTCCCGCAGATAACAAACGATTTTATACCGTTATCAGCAAGGGTTTCAAGACTTTTTCTAAACACAAGTTTAGTATGCAAATCGTGTTCATCATCGTCAAATGTATCGCCTGCTACAAGTACAAAGTCGACTTTTTTCTTTATAGCAAGGTCAATGACCTTTTTAAACGCTAATTCACAGGCATTGTTACAGAGTTTCATCTTATCGTTATAGACTGATAAGTCTGAAAACGCCCTTCCCAGATGAATATCCGCAATATGTAAAAAAGAAAACCCTCTATTCATAATATTATTATACAAAATACATAGAGTTTTGAAAACATGCTATAATATAAATGTTGAAATTTAAGAAAAAATGGTTAAATAAAAAGTATGGCACGTGTAATAATTTTAGTATTTTTGTTAGTAATGAATTTTTTAACAGTATCGTTTGCAAACGACGATATATCTAACGTTATTGATTTGTATAAAAGCGGTAAGTATCAGGAGTGTATAACTCAGGCTGAGATAATAACGAAAAACGACCCGACATCAGTGTTGGGGTATTATTATATCGCATTGTCTTATGCACATATCGGTAAAAAAGACCTTGCTATAAAGAATTATGACAAGGTTATAGCGCTCGGAACAAACAAGGCTCTTGTAAACTATGCAAAGACGGGCAAATCTAAATTAGTTACAAAAGAAAAGGCAAAACAAGTAACCGGCGCGGAATCAATGTTAGAAGACGTTGAAGAGGAAAAGAAACCGGAACCTAAAAAAGTTGAAGCCAAGCCGAAGGCAGAACCGGCGGTTAAAGAACAGCCCATTGCACAAAAACCTGCCACAAAGGCTCCGGACGGACCTCCAACGAACGATGAGATAGTTAATGCAATAAGAGTTTTGCAACGTGCAGGCTTGCTTCAAGGCGGGCTCGGAGCACTGACAGGAGGAACTCCTCAACAATATCCTCAAGCAAACCCGCAAAGCTATATGGATCCGAGAACTCAAGAAATGCAGCAAATGTTAATGATGATGAATTCCGGTAACAATAATAACGGTTACAATAACGGCAACGATTTAATGCAGATGTTACCATATATGCAAAACGGCGGAAAGATGAGCCCGCAAATGATTCAGATGATGATGATGAAAAATATGATGCCGGATTTCTCTTCAGGCAACAATAACGGATACTAATATGGATTATAAACAAGCTGTTAAACTAATTGAGGAAGGAAAAGGGACTGTTGCAAGAGATTATTTAAAAGCTAATAATCATCTTTTGGAGTACGGCTATACATATTTATTAGAGGGTAATATTGATAAGGCCGAAGAGATACTTTCGACTTTAACTTCTACCCGCGCAGAGTGGGCAACAACTATTATACCGTTTTTAAAAGGTCAACATAGCAATATGCCGACATTCTTTCAGATACGGAGTTTTTTAGAGATAGACATATCGCTTTTTCTAAAGTATAAACAGATGAAATATGTACAAAACCTGCTTGATATAGCAGACTTTTTGCAGGATATAAACTCTGAGACTTACAAATTTATAGCAAGAGTTTTATTCAAACATGGATTTTACGGAGCAGCAAAAACGTTTATGGATAAATCCGCTTCATATTATTACAACGATGTTGAGCTGCATTATTTGTATGTAGAGTTTTACCTTGCACACGATGACAAGGAGAACGCACTCAAGGCGTTGAGCACATGCCTGCGCTTGAACCCGAACTACTACCCTGCAAAAAGGACTTATAAAGAGTTGGCAAGGGGGTTGGCAGAGAATAATCGCCAACGATAATAGCAGAGAGAACCGCGAATATTAACGAGACACAATGTCGAATACAGCCGGCAAGGTGTTTTTGAACGTTAGGGCCTATGAGACCGGCGTCGAGTTCTATAATTCGCGTGTGAACGTCAGCGTGTCGTTGGCGGTTACTCTCTGCCAATAAACACAGTAACTACCTCATCTTCCCTTTAGGGTCGAGGATGTCGCGAACAGCGTCACCAACAAGGTTAAAACACAGTACCGCCACGAATATCAAAAGCCCCGGTGTCAATAACCACGGACGATAAAGGATGTTGATATATTCCTGTGCTTCTTTCAACATATTCCCCCAGCTCGCATCCGGCTGCTGAATACCTAAACCCAAAAAGCTCAATCCGGATTCAGACAGGATATAAGACGGAACACTCAATGTCATAGCAATAATTACATAACTCGTCGTCTGCGGCAAAATATGTCTGAGAATAATTCTCATCTTAGAAGCACCTATGGTCTTAGCTGCCTGAACAAATTCTTCATTCTTTATAGATAGAACCATACCTCTTACAACTCTTGCAAATCCTGCCCAGCCAATAAGCGCAAGTATTACAACAATCAACGTAAACCGTTGTGTACTCGTCATATTAGCAGGTAAAATCGAAGCAAGGATAATCAACAGATAAAAGCTCGGAATCGCCATAACAGCTTCAGCAAACCTCATCATAAGCATATCGACAACCCCGCCGAAATACCCTGAGATTCCACCATAAATCAGACCAATCGGGAACAATATAAACAACGCCAAAAATCCGATAGTAAGCGAAATTCTGCCGCCAAATAACAACCGCGAGAATACATCACGACCGTTTATATCAGTACCTAACAAAAACAGTCTGCCGTCTTTATCAGTTCCAAACAAGTGCAAAGAACATGGTATAACCCCGAATATCTTATACTTATCCCCCTTAGCAAATAACCTTACATAATGCTTTGTATCAGTATCAAGCGCATAAATATTTTGATAAAGCTTAGGCTCAAACGTTCTTTTATAGTTATAAAAATACGGTTTTGAGAGTTTGCCGTTCTCATCAATTACATAAATCGTAGAAGGCGGAGCATAAGACAAACTTCTATCTGAAAAATCCTTCGAATATGGAGCTATAAAATCCGCCATTAAAATACACAAATACATCACCAGCAATATAACAAGTGCAGTTGATGCGAATTTATCTTTAAAAATTTGTTTTACGATATCTTTGAACATCCCTTACCCCCTTACCCTTGGGTCAGTGATAATCAAAAGAATATCAGCCAATAAATTACCGAGCACAAGCATAATTGAACCTATCATCAAAGATGCCATAACAAGATTTATATCCGATTTCATAACAGCTTCAAGAATCAATCTTCCTAATCCTGGGTACTGGAACACATATTCAGTCAACGCAGCACCGCTCAATAGACCCGCAAACTCAAACCCTAAAAGCGTAATCATAGGGTTTATTGCGTTTCTCAAAGCGTGCTTAAAGATAACCTTAAACTCTGATAACCCTTTAGCGCGTGCAAACTTGATATAATCACTATCCAGAACTTCAAGCATATTAGCCCTCATCTGACGCTGCAAGCCTGCTAATGATATAGTAAACAAAACAGTAACCGGCAAAACCAGATGTTTTGCTATATCAAAAACCTTGCCAAAGAAGTTCATATCGTTAAAATCATAACTCGTAAGCCCGCCAACAGGAAACCACCCTGTCTTAACCGCAAAAATAAGCAACAAAATAGCAAAGAAGAACGACGGAATCGCCATACCGATACTCGAAAGTATTGTCAGAATCCTGTCAAATTTACTCTTGTTATAAACTGCTCCGAGTACACCGAGCGGAATCCCGACAATCCACGTCATAAATATTACAATAGTTGTCAAAAGCAACGTATTTGGAATCCTCTCAGCAAGCTTAGTTGAAACCTTTTCACCGCTTGAAGTTATACCCAAATCACCGCGCAGGAATGAACCTGCCCAAAGCCCATACTGAACAATAATAGGTTTATCCAAACCCAACCTTGCACGTTCTTTTTGCAAAGTCTCCTGAGAAATTGCAGGGTTTAACCTTAGCTCTGCAAGCGGGTCAACTGGTGATAATCTGATTATAAAAAAGCTTATAATAGATATAATAAACAATAACGGAATAGTCTGAACGATACGTTTTAAAATATACTTATAAAACTTCATTACTTTTTACCCCCGTTATCTATATAAATTTCGACAATATTATGAGTCAAACCCGACAAAGATGACGGATAAATATTCTTAAACTTGTTTCTAATAGCATAAATCCTAATCGGCGAATACAAGTAAATAATAGGTTTTTGCTCATAAATAATCTGTTGGTATTTATCATAATATTTTTTTCTTGAACCGTAATCCAGAACAAGTGCAGCCTTATCAAAAATCTCATCAATCTGCTGTTCCCAATCCAATCTATCGGTCACAGGTTTATTAACGGGTCTTTGATTAAACAAATGCAGCGGTCCGCCCGAATACCAGACATTCTTGCCGTTATGAGGCTCTACAGGAGTACCGGTTAAACCCAGAATAACCATATCCCAGTCATAAGAATTTGTAATCTTATTAACAAGCGAATTAAATTCCACAGGCTTAAAGTTCACCTGAATACCGAGCTCTGCAAGGTCTTGCTTAAGCATTACCCCGATAGCTTCACGCTCAGTGTTACCCGCATTTGTATACAAATCAAACTCAACAGGGTTGTTGTATTTATCATACAATTTGCCGTTCTTCATATAGAACCCGCTTTTTTTCAAATAATATCTTGAAAGCGCTAAATCTTTATCGTGACCTTTAATAGATTTATTCACAAAAACAGAGTTTTTAGCTTCTGCCGTAAACAAAGGTGTTGCCATACCGTTAGCAATATTCTGAACCATATTTTTTCTATCTACAGCATAATCTATTGCCCGTCTAAAGTTAATATCGCTAAACCATTTTTGCTTAACAGGGTTAACATAAAACTTCTTAACCCCTTTTTCAACATAGCTGCGGTTATTGAGATTGATAGCAATAAACATTGTACCCGTATCAGCACCAAGATTATAGATAATATAATCCGAACTGTTTTCCCTTGCCTTATACCTTGCTACATTACCGCCATGTAACGAAATCTCATCAAGTTCGCCTGCTTCAAACTTTAAAATCTGGTTATTCAAATCACCAACAATCAAATAAACAAGTTTATCAATATAAGGCAACTTCTGTCCGTTTTTATTTATCATATAATAATTTGGATTCTTCTCAAACACAACACGCTGAGCAGGAACATACTCTTTTAACCTATAAGCACCGCTTGAAACAATATCAGCAGGCTTTGTATTTGAAGCTAAAAACCTGTCAAAGTTCTTTGCCCAATCTTTATCCTTAGCAAAATAATGTTTAGGTGCAATCGGAGTAGACAACATCCTCAAAAACGGTGCAAACTGTTTTTTCACACTAAACATAACCGTATAATCATCGAGTTTTTTAATAGTCGGTAATTCACCGTCAATAACCATACTGTCACGTGTCGAAGTATTACCCAACCCCGCAAATATAATATCTTTCCACGTAAACATAACATCATCCGCCGTAATAGGTTTACCGTCAGACCATTTCAGACCTTTTCTCAAACGCACAATATAATTATTACCCTTAATCTCGACTGATTTGGCAAGTTTAGGTACAACAGCGCCATTCATAGGATTAGAAGAAAAAAGTCCGTCATACATAATTTCTGCCATAGCAGAAGATGTTGCATCAGTTGAAGTAAACGGATTAAAAGTCTTCGGTCCCTCACCGATAGTTGAAGTTACAAATTTACCCCCAAACTTACCAATAGGAGCCTGTGACTCTAAATAATCTACCCCGTCAACACTAACCGTCTTCAGCATAGGATAATTACCGTCTATCTCGACTGCCAGCGGATTGTCTTTTACATTAGATGTGTCTATTGTAAAAATAGAGTTCTTTGTATCTTTTTTAATTAAACAAAGCCCCAATAAACCTATAATAAGAATTATAAATACAACGGTCCACACTTTTTTCATAAGTATAGAATAGCACAAACGACAAAATATTTATAATAAACAACAGGATAAACTTATTGTTTAGATAATCTTACCATTAGCTTTTTAAAATGGTTCAAATTATATCGACTGCAGCAATAATCCAGTTTTTCCATAACAGTCGCTATACCTTCCTGCTTATTTTGTGCAGTCATAATATTAACATATAAAACACCTGTCAGCACAGAAATAAAGCATTCATCACAGTCTAAATTCAAGATTGCAGACATATTGTTTTCAACAAGTTTCAATGCCACATCATATTCTTGCAAGTTAAATTTCAGATTAGCAAGGAAGAAAACAGCAAGCACAGAAACAAATCTCATACCCGCCTTTTGCGAAATTGATAATACATCCGAGAATATCAGTTTAGATTTTTCATAAACACCCAGTCTTTGATAGCTGTAACCAATCAACAAATCGCAAACCAAGTTAACAAAAGACTCTTTATTTTTCTTAGCATAAGTCTTAAGTTTATAAATAGTCTGAGCGAACAAATTATAGTCTTTTTCAAAGTACTTATATGCGTTCAAAAATCCAAGTATCATATTAGATGTAACATCATAGAATCCTTCTTTATCATCAAGGGTATATTTTTCGTTATGCAGCAAACCTTCCAAAACAAATACCAAAGGCTTCCACTGAACTTCAACATCCAGCAACGTTTCTATACGTGAAATAAATATTTCATTATCGTTACTATTCAAGAACAACCTTGAAATCGCACCATAAATAATAACTGACGTAAGATATGATGAAAAGATATTCTTCAACCTATTATTAGTACGAAGCTTCATCAGAAACGCCGGATTACCGCTAATAGTATCAATTATATTATCTAAAGCATTGATACAACCCTTGAAATTACCTGTGTAAAACAACAGTTTAACACTTGTACAAGAATATACAAACTGTCGTAAAAGATTGCTGTTTGTACGTTTTGTCAAAGCAGGGTTAGAAAGCCGCACCAGAATCCTATGTAAGCTTTGCTGTGCAATATTATAATTTTCACCAAGCATTGCTGATTCCAACATCAACTTAGACAGCTTCATAACCTTAATATCATCGCCTTTTGCAAGATAGCTTTCTAATATAGTTTTTGCAATTGTATAAATCTTGTCAGACGGATACTGATTAATATATTGAGACAACGTAGAATAAATGTCTTCCCTTGCATCAAGCAAATCTTCTGTCATTTCATCATCAGATATAGAATAAGTATGGTTCAAGAAACGCTTACAGTTTCTGAGATACGCATTAAAATCACCTTTATTAATAGAATATGCACACAAATCATATATTGTTAATACATCTTCAACCAGCATCTCATGTTTTTTAACAATATTATATGATTCTTGAGGCAAGTACTCTTTGATATTGTTTTCAAGCATAAGCTTGATATCATCCTGCAAGAATGTCTTTATACAAGCTCTTACTAACTTAAAGTTTGATATATTAACTATATTATTTGAAACATATATAAACCCTTGATTTGTCAATGTTTCAACAGCTTCTGAAAGATTCTCAATTTTCAAATAATTGAGCAGCTTGATATCGATATTAGCACCTAAAAATACAGCATAAGCAAGAATATAACACTCGTTCTCGTTTAATAATTCAAACTTTTTCATTATCAATTGTTCTAATGTAGGCGGAACAATACTTGTTTTACCTGAATTTAGAATCAATTTATTGTTATTATTTACAAAAATATTCGCATCAACTAAATACTTAACAGCTTGATTGAAATACATATTACCGCCGCAACATTGATACTTAATCTTGTTGAGGTAATAAGAATCTTCCACATCTGAAAAATCATACGGCAAAGCTGCTAACATTTTATCAACCGGCGATTTGATAATGGTTATCTCTTTGTATTCATCCATATAAATAAGCTCCGGTATTTCTTTATGCAAGAAATATGAATAAGGAACCGTTGCCAGTATCGTTAAATCATACTCAGAATATTTATGAAAAACTTTTTCAAATATCATCAAAGAAGTTTCATCAATCAAATCAAAATTCTCAATATACAAAAGCGTATTTTGCTGTAATTTCAAAAAGTCCTTGAAAAGTGAGATATATTTCTTCTGTAACAGTTTAGGCGCCTGATTACATTTTTTATGTGTAAGCAGATTATATAACAAATTCTCTTTATCAAACTTCGCGAGCTCAGATTTTTGAACCTCAGATAAATCGCCGAGTTTAATATCATAACCCAAATAGTTTGCTACAAGATGAACAAATAATGCGTAAGGAGAGTATTTGAATCCCTTTAAGCAAACCACATGCAACAATCTTTTGTTCATATTTTTTGCTACATTATAAATCTCGCCTGAATCAATCTGTAGTTGTTCTTTATATTTCAGTGCAATTGCAGATTTATGCAGCAAAATTTCGTCTAATCTGGACTGTATCTCAACACCTTCAACCGCCATAAACTTACAATTGGTCCGGATATTTATCTGTGAGGTTTCAATAGATGTTTTCTCATCTTCAACATCTTTGATAACCTGTTTTCCAGGTGTAATTTTAGGACGGGTTAGAATATTTTGTTTTATGTTCAATTCTTCTTCATATCTTGGCGTAATATTTTCACTGAGCGGGAACTCATAAAACTCAATAAGTTCATCCTCTATCTGAGAAGAATAAATCATTTCCTGTTTATATTGACGTGAAATCATATTATTAACGTGCTGATCCGTAATAATTTGCAAACCGGACATATATTCATCATTATTTTCGGTTTCAACAAGTTTTATATTAAGACCTGTATTATATGATTTTCGCTCAGCTTCAACGGAACGTTTCAGAATAGTCATCTTACAAGCCAGTTTGAAATTCTTTTTTAGTTTCAATTTATAACTGACTTCTGCCAATTTATCCATTAGTAAAATTGCAGATTTTACAGCTTTATTGATAGATGAAAATGTCGTTATTTCTTTATAACATTTCAAAACGAACAACTCATCAACAATAGACGCACGTATATCATTCTGCTTTGCAAAATCGAAGATGTATTTTTTTAGATTATTATAAAACTCGTTATAAGGTTTTTTCTTAAGAACACCGCGCAACGCCTCTAAATTAGGGAACGAAACAACAAGACACCCGTATTCATCAACCTCAGCCTCATTAAGAGCTGCACTAATATAAGTATCGAATCCGCAAGACTGACAATTACCTAAGATTGTTGGGTTAAATTTGCCGCAGTTATTGCACTTGTTAACTATAATAAAACCGCAATCTTCGCAAACAGAAGACCGATTCAATTTATGGCAAATAGGGCACTCTAAAAGCAGCACTCGATTACAATGCGGGCAAACTCTATCTTTCTCATTAACTTCGTTATTACATTTAGGGCATTTCATAACGTTATTATATTATCAGCACATTGCATTTGCAAGCATTCTTTACTTTAAAGAAGCGTTCAATCTCTCAATTTTACGTTTTCTTGCTTCATCTTTTTGGAATATCATTATGTATTCGTGTTTGAAAGTATTAAATCCGCCTGCAAGTGCTCTGTAACGCCATAAGTTCGCATCTTTACCTTTTGCTTTTTCGTTACCTTGCATATCTTTAACGATAGTAGCTTTGTGAACAAAACCGAGCTTTTTCATACGTTCCTGACATTTAAAACCGAGCGAAATAATCTCGCCGTTAGCATATTTGTCGCCGATAACAAGCGCAGCAAAACGTTTGTCTTCAAGCAAGTCATAACCGTTCTTTGCAACTTTTTCAAACCCATCATAAAACGCTTCCGTAGTCGCACAGTTAGACAAATCTTCTTCTTTATCAGAGAACTTAATAATATCATCATAAGGCGGGTGAAGGATTAGTAATTGCGCGCTTTTTTCACGCATAATTTCTAATCTTGCCTTAACCTTTTCTTTCGCGATTTCACTTGCAGAATCCGCACAAATGATGTTTACATCAGTAACAAGTTGTTTTGGAGTGAACTTTTCAGAAACAAGCTCTGCTTGTTCTTCTTTCAACTCAACCCCGATACAGCGACGGTTCATATTGATTGCTTCTATACCTGAAGTACCTGAACCGAAGAACAAATCTAATACAACATCGTTTTCTTTTGTGTATCTATGATAAAACTGTTGAACAATCTGCGGAATAAAGTTACCGTGATACTCGTTTGAGTGTCCGCCTTCTCTTAATCTGTTCGGAAACTCCCATAAAGTGTCTGTTTTTACGTAGTCATAATCCTTCCAGCTTTTAAGATTGATGTCGTTATAAGCTGTAGTCTTTACTTCCTTAGCAACTTTTAAATCAGGTGTTTGAACCTCAAGAACTTTAGCGAGGTTAGAATTTGTTCGTCTTACCATATAAATAATTTCTCCATTCCCAATATTAGAATTGTAATAAATTATTGAGAATTTGATATCAAACATTTATATGAGTTTATTCAAATTTTATACATTATTTTAATGATTTAATAATCTAATCAGAGCATACACTTATTGATACGTTTATTCAAATCAGATTTGGTAATTTTACCGTCACCGTCCATATCAAGCCCTGCATTAGCACTGTAGAAGTTTTCACCTTTAGCGGTCAGAACCTCTCTATTCGCTCTTGCAGGCAAGAAAATCAACGAATATAAATCAGCGGCACTCATAGGACCGTCACCCATTTTAAAGGTTTTCATATTCATCTTAAAGAACTTAGCAACGTAATCAAGCTGGTCGTAAGCACTCATATTTCTTAATGCGTCAGTTGTTGTTCCGAGCGCTTTTGCAGTAGACGGCATAAACTGGATTAAACCGGTAGCGCCACCGTGAGGGTTACGTGCAGCTGCATTGAGCCCGCATTCAGAGTTCATTACAGCTAAAAGTGCGTTCGGGTCACATTTCAAATCTTTTGAAATTGCCGTAACTTTTGCAAAGAACTTATGGTCTAGCCCATACTTAGAAGCTTTAGACGCCCAACGCTGTTCTAAGGCCGCAACAGCAGCTTCATCATAGTTACTTTCATCATATACGTACGTGTCGTCACCGTTACCAACCGATTCAGTTGAGCTTGCAGCAGCTTCTGTTTGAATCCTTTGGATTGCATAAGATTGAGCTTCTCGCAAACTGCTTATATGTGTATTGTAGTTTTGTACATCCTTCGTGCAGGCAGCCTGTTCAGCTTCAATCTTTTTGTTCACCATATCAATTTTTGCTTTTAAGTCTCTGCTTTGTGACTTAGCCTCTGTTTGCATAGAACTTAAAGCTTGTCTTGACCTTGAGATTTGTGCTCCAAGGTTTGAGTAATTAGCTTGAAGCGATGATATATCGTTACCGAGTTTTGTTATATTTTTTTCTGCTCCGGATAAAGCAGATGTATAATCTACTTCACCGCTTTCATCTGCCTGAATATTTAGTTGAAGGTTCTCGTAATCGGCATTTGCAGCATCGAGTTCTGCCTGCTTATTCTTTATCTGTGCATCTAACTGGGATTGCTTTGATACAAGAGTGTTTAACTTCGAATTTTCTTTGTTATACTTAGATTTTAAATCGCTGCTTACACTATTATCATTTTGGATAATAGTATTCAACTCATTTTGATACCCCAAAAGGATTTGAGCAGAAGTTGATTGCCTGTTATTTGCCAGCGATTCTATTGCAGAGATTTGAAAATCTAATGATTGTAAATACGCATCAGCAGGGTTACCGTTGGCTGCAGGTTTTGCCATAGCAGTTTCATACATTTTTTCAGGGGTATCTAATTTCGTTTCAGAAACGAGATTATCTTTATAATTTTTCAATAAAACGTTCAAATCAGAAGCCGTTAGGTTATCGTCACCGTCTGTTTTATCAAGGTTTGCAAACGCCTTAATTTCATCTTCATCGAGTACGTCTTCCGTTCCGTTTGCAGATTTATTGATATTCAGCATATCAAACAAGTCACAGGCAACCGCCTCTTTTTTATCAGCGTCAAAAATAGACATTCCCTCAAGTTGTTCATCGCTAACTCCTGTTTCGTTAAACATATCGGAATATGCAACAATAAACTGCTCTTTAGTCATACCTACTTTGAACAAATCTTTTAAGAAATTTAAATTTAGATTAGGCATAGTCACCTCACAAAGTTTCTCTCTTAAAGATATAAAAACCATGACGCAGCCTGCTATTTCAGGGGATACAGAAAAGTTTACAAAGCGTAATAAAAAAAGCGAAGCTTTTCGCTTCGCTTTTTACTGAGCTAATTTTGCCTTGCTCGGTCGCGTTTAACGGGTCTACGTGCTTTGCTTTGCGTGATTTCATCACTATGCAAAGGCACTCCGCCCTCAGCTCCCTCACGCTACATCATTCCGCCCATACCGCCCATGCCAGCCATTGCTGACATATCAGGCATTGAAGATTTTTCTTCCGGAATATCTACAACTGCAGCTTCTGTTGTTAACAACATTGAAGCAACTGATGCAGCATTTTCTAATGCTGAACGTGTAACTTTTGCAGGGTCAACGATACCTGCTTCAAACATATCAACATATCTGTAAAGTAAAGCATCGTAACCGTAAGCATCTTTACCACTTCTTACGTTATCTACTACAACATCAGATTTAGCACCTGCGTTGTAAGCAATAGCTCTTAAAGGCATATCAAGTGCTGCCATCAAGATTTTGTAACCGCTCTTTTCATCGTCAGTATCAAAGTTTTGGCTTGCTAGTTTAGCTTCAAGTTCTTGTTGAACTCTAACTAACATAACGCCACCACCTGGAACGATACCTTCTTCGTTTGCAGCTCTTGTTGCGTTAAGTGCGTCTTCGATTCTTAGTTTTCTTTCTTTTAGTTCAACTTCTGTTGCTGCACCTACTTCGATAACTGCAACGCCGCCTGACAATTTAGCCATTCTTTCTTGAAGTTTTTCTTTGTCATATTCAGAATCAGAAGCTGCGATTTGCTTTTTGATTAAAGCGATTCTTTCAGCAACGTTAGCTTTGGTTTCGTCACCAACTACGATAGTTGTTTCGTCTTTAGTAACAGTAACTCTTTTAGCTTTACCCATCATATCGGTAGTTATGTTTTCTAACTTGATACCAAGTTCTTCTGTGAACATTTCACCGCCTGTAAGGATAGCGATATCTTCTAACATAGCTTTTCTTCTGTCGCCAAAACCTGGAGCTTTAACAGCAACAGCTCTAAGAACTTTTCTCATAGTGTTAACGACTAAGGTTGCTAAAGCTTCGCCTTCAACATCTTCAGCGATTAACAACAATGAACGACCGTCTCTTGCAACTTGTTCAAGAACAGGAACTAAATCAGAGATAAGGTTGATTTTCTTGTTAACACAAAGTACATAAGCATCTTCAAGAACAGCTTCCATTCTTTCAGCGTCTGTAACGAAGTATGGAGAGATGTAACCTTTGTCGAATTGCATACCTTCAACTACTTTAAGGTTAGTACCGAAAGATTTGCTTTCTTCAACAGTGATAACACCGTCGTGGCCGACTCTATCCATAGCTTCTGCGATTAGGTTACCGATTTCAGGGTTGTTACCTGCTGAAATTGTAGCAACTTGAGCGATACCTTCTTTAGTATCAACTGATTTAGCAGTCGCTTTAATTTTAGCAATAGCGATTTCAACAGCTTTATCGATACCACGTTTCATAGACATAGGGTTCGCACCTGCTGTTAGATTCTTTAAACCTTCTCTAACGATAGATTGAGCTAAAACAGAAGCTGTTGTTGTACCGTCACCTGCAACATCGTTTGTTTTAGATGAAACTTCTTTTAACAATTGAGCACCTGAGTTTTCAAGACCGTCTTGAAGTTCGATTTCTTTAGCGATAGTAACACCGTCGTTAACGATTTGAGGAACACCAAATTTCTTTTGTAGGATTACGTTTCTACCTTTTGGTCCTAATGTAACTTTTACAGCGTCTGCTACTGCATCTATACCTCTAAGAAGAGCTTTTCTGGCTTCTTCTTCAAATACTATACGTTTTGCCATTTTATTTCTCCTTTTGTGAATTCAATTAACCTAAAACTGCTAATGCATCTTTAATAGAAAGAATTTTATATTCTACTCCGTCCATTTTAATATCAGTACCGGCATATTTAGCGTAGAGAATGATATCACCAACTTGAACGTCCATAGGTTCTCTTTCGCCATTTTCGCCAACTTTACCTTGACCTATTGCAACTACTTCACCTTTTTGAGGTTTTTCTTTAGCGCTGTCAGGAATAAAGATTCCGCCTGATGTTTGTTCTGTATCTTCAATAACTTTGATAACAATTCTGTCTGCTAACGGTTTAATACTCATATTTTAATCCTCCTTGTGTAATACATTACATCTATAACTTTATAACAAATCTGTTCAAACATGGTAATTCTTAATGAAAAATTAAGATTTTAATAAATGTTTGAATAAATCCAATAGCTTCTCAATACTTTTTTAACGTATGATTGCGTTTCAGGATAAGGAACCTTTTCAACAAAATCATCAATATCTCTGTATTTTAAAGTCTTCAACCAGTTTAACACACAATTCTGCCCACAGTTATAAGCCATGACGGCATAAATATCTTCACCATATAACGTATGTTTTATATTTTCAAAATATTGGCACCCAAGCCTTATATTATCCGCAGGATTAAGCAAATTATTGCCCCAACCATGCTGTATAGCTAATTCATTAGCCGTAGCAGGCATTAACTGCATTAACCCAACAGCACCAACAGCACTTCTAATCTCAGTATTAAAATGGCTCTCTTCTCTCAAAATCGATAATATGATAAGCGAATCATCAAACCCTTTGGTATTCAAAATCAAGTCATAATAATTAAGCGGATAAGCAAGTCTCCACTTTACATCATCAAACTCAGGACGTGGACGCATTTTTTTTATAGCTTCCTGCGCTAAAATAACAGAACGTACAATATTCCCTTTTTTATACTCAATCCAACTTTGTACAAAATCGTCGTTTTTATAAAGCTCTGATACAAAGTCATAATCTCCTAACTCGACTAAAAGAGTAGCCATTGATTGCTCGGATTTTTTACCATAAGGAAACGCTACTGGCTTAACTTTGGTTGATTCTAATGCCATTAACTTGTTCTTATGTAACTTACAATACGCTCGATAGCTATAGTAACTGTCAGGATATTTGCTCAAAACAGAATTATAATATTTTTTGGCTAAAATCTGGTTTTTATTCATCTCATATATTCTGCCAATCCAGAACATAACAGCAGGAGCAGTGTCAGAATCTTTAAAATACTTTAGATGTTTCTGACCTAACAATATGGATTTTTTATAATTACCGTTATCGATTGTGTACAAAAATGTCTTGTATAACGCTTCCGCTGAAAATTTACTTTCAGGATACTCAGTAAATAACTTTTCGTAGATTGAGTACATATTCTGCACATTTGAATACTTTGCTTGCAGATACAAAAGATAGTCTATTGCAACATTATCCGGAGCGTAGGCAATAAGATAATTTATACTATCGAGTTTTGTATCTGTAAACAACAGATAGCTATCAATAACGTTGTAAATATCTTCTACATCAACATCTTCCGAGAAGTACTTAAGCCCTTTTTCTGTCATTCGTCTTGCAAACGGCAGGTTCCCACGCTTAAATTCGTTTCTGGCAAATTTTGCCCAGCTGTTTCTGAGGTTAGAGTTCTCAAAATAAGGATAAGCATCGTTATATAACTCACGTTTATAATATGATTCAGCCAGTGCCAGATTATCATCTTCGGAGATTACAATACCCAGTTTTTTAATTTTATTGATTGAACCTTGAACAAACCTTCCGTCCGGAGAGAGTTTTACGTAACGTATGAAATGATTAAGCGATTTTTGTTTAAGTTCTTTACGTTTACGATACCATTTAGTTTTTTGCGCCTGGTTCATATCTATTGTTGCAACGTAGTATTCAGATGCGAGCGCATAATCTGTTTCAGGGAAGTATTTGATTATATGAACAAAATGTTTTCTTGCGGACATATCATTAAGTTCGTATTTTAACATTGCGAGATTATATTCACTAACCACATAGAGCGGAGAATTAGGGAAAAACCATAACAATCTTGAATAATTGCGTTTAGCGGCTTTATAATCTCCGACTTCGGCAGCACATCTTGCCTGACGAAAAAGTGCCGGTGCTTTTATATCTGAAAGCAGCGAAATTTTTGCAAAATTACGATATGATGCTGAATATTCTTGAGCTTTATAAAAATTTAAAGCTTTGGAATAGTTCTGAAAATCAGCATTCGCAAAGAGTTTTGCTTTGACAAAAAGTCCGCAAATCAACGATATAAATATAATTAATACTATTGTGATAAGATTATTTTTCATACCTGATTCAAAATTATAACACGAAAATATTTATCCGCCATTTAATGTATACCTGCATATTAATATTTATGCTAAAATACAGACAAGATATAGAGTATAAAGGGGCTTAGTATGAGTTTATTGGAAGTAAAAAATAATTTATTGAAATTTTGTTATGAAGAAGACTTAATTTTATCAGGATTTGTCAAAGTTACAGACCCTAAAAACTCATATATAGCACAAGTTTTACACTTAGAAGCTACACGCGTTGGCAAAGTTGCTGTTGCAAAAATATTGTTTATGTACAACAACGAGGAAATTTCTTCTTATAACGGCTCAATTCCGTCATTGCGTGCAGAAGTATCAGCTGTCGATTCTTCTGTCTTATTGAATACTCTTGAAAAAACAGCTCCTTTAAACCTTGGTGTACTTGCTCAACAGAACCAAAAACTTTTTGTTGATATGGATGTTTTAAACGACAATCCGATTATTTGTGCAGAAAAGTTTTTTGCAACTAAGGTATTTTTAAACAACCTTGCAATACAATTACAGTTTAACAAGAAAAAAGTTGTTGTTTTTGATACGGCAGGTATTTTTAAAGCGGGCAAATTAACTGTAACTAAGGATTTCAAATTACCGTTAAATACCTCTGCTATTAACTATGTTTATGAACATGGATTTGAAGACGCAACAGCAGAGACAAAAGCGTTGATTCAATCTATTTTTGAAGAGTTGAGCGAATATTCAAAGACGGTTCCTTATATTCCGTTTAACAGTTTTAAGGCTGTCGTTGATTCAGAGTTTAACAGAACAAAACTTATACAACTTATTCTGTTAAAGAACAAGATTAAACAGATTGGCGATTTGAATATTTATGGTGAAACTGACGCTGATTTTGCGCTTTTAAATTCTAAGATTCAGACTGATAACACTATTGTTATTGACATTTCAGCGGTTGCAGAAAGTTTACAAAAAGAATGTATTAAATATGTTTATTCACTTTTACAAGCGAGCGGTGAAGAGTTTTACGCATTCTTACCGTTGAGTAACGGCAACTCTGATAAAGAGCTTCTTTCAGAAGTTTATAGCACGGAGAATGTTCATACTACAGTAATTTGCGGATATGATTATAAGTTTTTGAACGCTTTAAAACAAACTTCAAAGAACATGTTCATGTTCACACCGTTGAAGCAGCAAAAAGATTTTGGCGGGTACAATATTTTCTTACAAAAGCTTGCTGAGGATGAGTATATTGCTTACGGTAAGATGACAAAATTTGTGCCGTTGATTGTAAAACTACATCCGATTAAATCAGACGAGATTGTGGTAACACAACCTGCAGTTCAACCTGTTGAACAACCTGTTGAACAACCTGTTCCACAGCCTGAACAAGTTGTTGCTGAACCTGAACCGGCTCCTGTTGTAGTAGAGGAACCTGCTCCACAGCCTGAACTTGTTATAGAAGAGGTTGTTGAAAAGGTTGAAGAACCGGTTATTGAAGAAGAAACAGTTGTGGAACCGATTGAAGAAATACCGGTTGAAGAAGAAGTTGAAGAAATTGTTGAAGAACCTGTTGTTGAAGAAGTTCTTGAAGAAGAGGACAAAATCGAAGAAGTATCTATAACCGAAGAAGAACCTCAAACAGCTTCAGAAGAAGAGTTAGCACAGGCTTTGAATGAAGTTCCTGACCTTGAAGAAGACGAAGAAGAACTATCTGATGACGATTTAGATATGATAGAAGAGTTATCAAATGAGGAAGAGCCTGCAGTTGAACCTGAGGCTGTTGCGGTAGAGCCGGAACCTGTTGTCGCTGAAGAACAACCGGTTGTTGAGCCACAACCAATGCCTCAACCTGAACCAATGCCTGCACCACAACCTGAAAAACCTCAGGTTATGGAGAACAAAAACCCTACAGTACCTGTATATTCAGCAGATATCCCTGAAGAAGACAAGGTAGGCGGAGCTGTTTTGCAGCAAGGTGACAGAGTTATACACGAAGAGTTTGGTGAAGGCGTTGTAGAAAAAATGATTAACTACGGTGATAAAGAACTTTGCTCTATTAACTTTGCAAGTGTAGGCAGAAGATTGTTAAACCCTGAAATTACAGAAATGAGAAAAATATAGTCATGAAAAATATATTAGTAGTATTCGGCACAAGACCAGAGATAATAAAATTAGCACCTGTAATACTTGAATTGCGTAAATATCCTGAGGATTACAACGTAATCATCTGTAATACAGAACAACAAAAAGAGCTTTCTAACCAAACGTTAGCATATTTTGGTTTAAAGGCTGATATCAATTTAGATTGTATGCGTGCGAACCAGTCACTAGCCGGAGTACAGACTAAGATTTTGACTTCGTTGGAAGAAGTTTTTAATAAACACGAGATTGACGCAACAATCGTACAAGGCGATACAATGACGGTTCTTTGCGGAGCCTTGGTGAGTTTTTATCATAAGGTTCCTGTTTACCACGTGGAAGCTGGTCTTCGTTCTTATGATATATATGAACCGTTCCCGGAAGAAGTTATGCGTCAGATGACAAGCAGGGTTGCAGAGATACATTTTGCACCGACAGAGGTAAACAGACAAGCTTTATTGAGAGAAGACATTGACGATAAGAAAATCCACGTTGTAGGAAACACTGTTATTGATGCACTTTTCTGCTTATCAGATGAAGTCATTGAACAATCACGAAAATTCTTTGAAGAAAAAGATATCACTATCGATGACAAATTAGTTTTGATTACAGCACACAGACGTGAAAACCACGGTGAAAGAATCGATAGAATTATTGATGCTATTGAATATCTTGCAACAAACTATAATGACCATACGTTTGTTATTCCGGTTCATCCGAATCCTAATGTAAAAGACAAGATTCATTCAAGACTGGGCAACTATTCAAACATTAAACTGTTGACACCTTTGGATTATCCGTTCCTTGTGTATTTACAAAAACATGCAAAACTCATCTTAACAGACAGCGGCGGAATCCAGGAAGAAGCACCGTCATTTGCGTGTCCTACACTTGTAATGAGATACGAAACGGAACGTAAAGAGGGAATTGACGCAGGTGTTTCTATACTTGTGGGTGCAGATTATGACAAAATAATCAAATTAGGTTCAGACATTTTGTCTAAACCTAAATCTGAAACAAGATTAAAAGTCCAAAACCCTTACGGTGACGGGACCACCTCTAAACAAATCGAGCAAATCATTAGAAATGCTTAGATTTAATATATAATTTGCGGGTTTTGAGCCTTTTTAGCTTTTTTGTTTTTAACAGCATCAATTGCTTTATCAGCTAATATACCCAATGCTAAACCTGCTGAAACACAGAATGCACCAATAGCAGCTGCTTCTCCGCATCGTGCTAAACGTTCAGACTTGATGAAATTCTTAACAAATTCTTTCTTTGGCATTAAAGATTTCAATTCTTTCTTATTAGATGCATATTTATAATGGTTTAGCGCATCTGACACTTCACTACCAAATGACTTAAATATATCACCGGTTGCAATTGCATAAGAGGTTGCACCAACGCCTGCTAATGTACCTAATTGTTTACCAGTGCTTGATTTTTTAGGCGGATAATAATAAGCGGGTGCTATACATTTTTGAACAGAATCTGACATAAATTATACCTTTCATTGGATTACCTACGACTACATCAACAACCATAAAGAATCTTTTTTGCATATAATAGTTTAAACGTAACAGAATGTTACAAAAATTTTTCATGTTCAAATCACAATGTATTTAAATACTTTATAATTATAGATACTAAGTGAGGCGTAGAATATGAGTGAACCTATTTCAGCACAAGCCCTGTTTCAAGCAGGATTAACAAGAGAACAATTTATCCAAAAATACTCTGAATTACAACAGAGCAACGGATCAAAAGATTCATCAATATTTACCGATGATTTTGCAAATTCACTCGGAGAGATTTTTGATACCCTTAATACAAGTGGCAATGATACGCTCGATGCAGATGAAATTACTACGTTACAAGGTTTGGGAGATGATGATAACACTACCCTTTCTGAAGCTGATTTAAGAGCACTCTATACAAAAATGGGACAAGAAATAATGAGTAAATACTCAGCAAACTCTTCGCCTGAACAAATGTATAACAATGCAACAGCAAATAGTGATATTTATTCTAATACATATATTCAAGACTTGAATCAACAAATTTCAACACTTGAAGAACTTGTTAGTCTCAGACGAATAAATTCAACAAGCCTTCAACAAATGTACCAATCACAAATTGATGACATTATAAAAAAAGACCTTAATTTAACAACAGAACAAAAAACAGAGTATATAAAATTATCAGAAGAACTATCTACACTTCAAAGAGAAGCTGACAAGACTGCTGCAGAAATGAAGAAGATAGAAGCTCAGCTTCGAGATAACGAAAACGAAATAAAATTAACACAAGCTGAAATCGACAAAATGGATCCAAATAATGAAGAAGACGCTCAAGGCTTAGCTATTTGGAACAATGATTTAAACAGATTGATGTCAGAAAAAGCTGATTTAAACTATCAATATTCAACTTTGACAACTAAGCAAAAAAGCTTAAACACAAAAATTACTAAAACAAAAAGTGCACTGGATGAAAAGAATAGAGAAATCAGCGCAGGCAATCCTGATTTAAAAACTAAGGTTGCAATGTATAATAACCTTATCGAGCAGGAAAAGAATACAAGCGAAGCTGAGATAAAAGGTTACGAATCACAGATTAGCACATTAAAAACAGCTCAAACATATGCAATTGAGCAAATAAAAAATACGCCTGCTCCAACAATAGAAAATAGTGAAGTATCACATCAGAACGATAATTTGATGAGTTTTGAAGAACTAAAAGCAATGGGTCTTGAATATTCAGGCGCAAAAGGACAGAAGCTTGCAGGAACAATACAGAAACATTTAAAAGGATTTACAGGATACTGTTCAAGACACGTTAGCAATGCACTTGCAGAAAGCGGACTCGGAAATGAACGTTGCGGCTCTGCTGCTGATATGGATTCTAAGCTGGTAAACAACCAGAACTTCAAAGAAATAAAGGTATCCAGTGCAGAAGACTTAAAACGACTACCAGCAGGATGTATTCTTGTTTATGAACGCGGAGCAGCAAGATATAATGCAAAACACGGTCATATTGAAGTTACACTCGGTGACGGAACAGCAGGCAGTGACGGTCGTACACGTAACTTAAGATATACTGAAAATATGCACGTATTTGTACCGGTTCAACAAGCAGCCTAAAAAATGTTTGCAAAAGATTGGAAGTAATCGGTTATGATATTTACCAGCATAGGTAAAATCCAGACCATGATTGCTGCACCAAATACCGGTTTGAACAAGAAACTCAGTTGGAATACGTTAACCTGTGGCGCTGTTTTAGAGATAACACCGAGGATAATGTCCTGACCTAATGTCGCGAGTAATACGGGTGACGCAATCTGTAACCCCATATACAAAACATTTGAAGACATTTTAATCAGATAATCCATATTAACAATTTTATCAAGCGGGATAGATGTTGCATAAATCGGAAATATTTCAAAACTTCTTACAAATGCATTCATAAGCCAGTAGAATCCCCCTATTTCAATAAAGATTATAAGGCTTAAAAGCGATATAAGCTTTGCTAAGATAGATGTTTGAGAAGAAGTTGTCGGGTCTAAAACCATAGCAGAACTCAAACCCATTTGCATATTAATCATATCCGCACCCGCATCGATAGCAAGCAAAATCAACTGTGCAACATAACCTAAAAGCGCTCCGGCAACATAGTTTAATAGTATTGACAGTATAAAACAGTTTGTTGCAGGTGGCTGAGGCGGTTGTTTTGCACAGATAAATATCATCGTTAACAATAACGCTAACGATAGTTTAACAATGGAATTCATCTCTTTTCTATTTAGAATCGGAGCTAAACGAAAAAATCCCATTATCCTTGCAAAAATAATAAACCCCGCAGTAAAATACGTTGTAAAATACGGAAAGATTTGACCTAACTGTGTTATATAGTCAGCAGGATTCATTGACAGCTATCCCCCTGAGAGCACGGTGGAATAATTTCAGGCGGCAAATCAAGAGGAACTATTTTAATCACTCTGTTACCTTTAAATTCTATCTGACTATCTTTTACAATAGCTTTGTAACAAAGAGTTCTATGTTTTAATTTAACTTTGAACTCAGCTGTACCGTCTTTTAGAGGTGAAATTATTATCGTTTTTTTGTCGTTCATAAGAGTTGCAAGCGGTTTTACACAAATCACACCTGTATCTGAACATTCAACTGCTGTAATTGACTCGTTAGACAACATAATATAGTTCTCCGCAGACACTATATTTGCTGAGAATAACATTAAAACAGTTGTAATTAGTATATTCTTAAATTTATTCATAATTAACGTCCTATAATTTTGTTAGTTTCAATAAAGTTAGGTTTAGGCATAGGTGTTCTAGGGGATTTATCATATTTAACCTTACCTACATTTTCTACGAATGGAGCATCGCTTGGGTGTCTGATAACCTCTCTTATGTTCAAATTACGAGGGTACTTATCAGACAATTCGCCTTGCCATGGCGATGTGTACTTGTAGTAATCAGAAGCTAATACATAATTGTCGCTTCTTGGAACAACATTGAATGCAATCCCCATACCCTCATTAAACAGGTTAGTTAGAAGCTTGATAAATCCCATACCTCCGATAACAATAACCAAAAATACAGCAAAGATTTTAGGAGCGGCAGCAATAGTTTGTTCCTGAACCTGCGTAACCGCCTGAATAATACCGACAACAAGACCGATAGCAGCAGCAGTCAATACACAAGGCATAGAGATTGCCAACATTGTCATAAAACCTTTTGCTAAATATTCTAATAAAAGTTCCATTTTATCCTCAATTCCGTGTTTTTATGTATTGTAACTTTGCACCAAACCTTGAACAATCAATGCCCAACCGTCAACCGCGATAAATATCAACAGCTTAAACGGCAAAGAAATAATTGTAGGTGATAACATGAACATACCGAGTGCCAGCAAGATGTTTGCAACAATCAAATCCAGTACGATAAACGGTACAAACACAACAAAACCAATTTCAAACGCTGTTTTAAGCTCACTTAAAATATATGCCGGAGCAACCTGCCAGATAGTAATATCTTCAGGACTTTCAGGCGGTTTTTTGCTTGATAATTCAATAAAGAACGCCAAATCACTCTCACGGGTTTGTTTCATCATAAACTCTTTAAGCGGTCTTGAACCTTGATTGATAGTTTGCACTAAATCTTGATTTCGTTGATAAGGAACAGAACCCATTTCATACATTTTTTCAAAAACACCACCCATAGTGTAAAACGTAAGAATCATACTTAAACCTATGATTACAATAGACGGCGGAACCTGTTGGGTACCCATTGCAGTTTTCAACATTGAAAAAACAATTGTGAACCGCAAAAAACTTGTCATACAACAAAATACAAACGGAAGTAATGAAAACAACGACATTACAACCAACATCTGTAACACAGGATTAAAATTAGTAAATATATCCATTATCAACTATTCCTTATACTTTTTAAAAATTCAATCTCTTCTTAATCTCTCTCATAATAGGTTTGTTCATCGGTGAAACATTATCTTGAGCAGAAATAGCTGCTTCTGATAAATCCACACCTCTGACAGTTCTTGAATTAACTCTTGCAACTTGTTCAACAGGCTTGTCTTCAAGTTTTGAAATAAGAGTAGTTCTCTCCATATCAGCAGCAATCAGGAATCTTTCAGAACCTTCACGTACCACATATAAAGTCTTTCGCGGAGATAAACTTAAAGAATCTTCCACACTCAACAAGTTAGAATGCTTGGTAGTCAATCCGCCAATATTAAACTGTTTATATACATACAAAGCAAGGATTATAATCCCAATCATTGCTAAAAAATAAACTATAAAATTAGATAAATACCCCATTTAAAAAACCTCTCTCTATCTTAAATTTATTCATCCATATCAAAATCGCTGTAATCGAATTCATCACCGGCATCAGCAGCAGGAGCACCTGCAGGTTGAGCACCACCAGCTTGAATAGGAGAATCTTGAGCGATTGTAACGTTAGCGCCAGCTTGAGTAACCATATTAACCATACCTTCAACGCTATTAGCATCTTTATATTCATCAGCAGTAACCTTAGTTACTTTTACGCCATATCTATCATTAACAATAACAAGCTCACCCTCAGCAACGATTTGTTCACCGACCTTAAGCGAAACATTGTTGTTATAAACAGAGCTGACATCTACAACTAAACCTTCTTGAATGTTCTTTAAATCACCCAAAGAAATTTTTATAACCTCAAATTCAGCACTCATTTCAATTTGTAAACTATCCCATAGAGCTGTTATACTTGTTGTATCCATATTTTCATCTCCTTCATCATCAGCAGAATCACTATCGTGTTCAATGATAATAGCTTCGTTTTGTTTTAACATAAACTGCTGAATAATATTGTTATAATATAAAACCATAGTTTGTGCGTCACTGTTATCAAAAACAACAATATCACCGATTGAGAGTTTTTTGATATCATTGACAGCAAATTTTGTTGAGCCGACTTTTACACGAACATCAACCATACAATCTTTGAAAAGCATTTCATTAATTCTTTTTTCGTCAGGAATAGGCGGTAAAAGTTCCGGTGATAAAGCAGCCTTAGGGAACGATAATACAAATCTGGCACTTTCATCAGATGCAATATTTCTGAGAAAATAGCTTAAATTAACCGTAATAGGCTTTTTGTTCAATTTAGTTTTATCAATTTTGCTTGATAATTTTGAATATACAAACTCGTTAAAAGTTGCAATGATTTTAGCCTCTAAATCAGATATATTGGATAAATCAAACTTTTTATTACTCTTACCGAGAATTTTATCTAAAATAACTCTGATAGCATTTTGGGAAACTCTTATAAATACATCATTTTTCTCATCAAGCTGAACTTTAGTAACGAAAAAACTTTCATTCTGGGTAAGTACATTCATATTTTCACTAACACTGACAAGCTTATATTGGAACCCCGGATCAAAGAATTCATCACTTGCAGCTTGAACCGGAGGTTCAAAATAAGTTTTGAACCAGTTGAATTGGCTATATACTTCACTTGGTAAGCTTGTTTTAATATCCTTATCCGGTTTTTCCATTTTTGTACTATTCCCCATAAGTATCGTACATATTTCAAGTAAATATGTCATCGACTATTTGTATGAGGTTACAACAAAAAAGAGGATATAATATCCTCTTTTTTTAGACTAAATTTGTGATTAATGCTAATCGAGCAGTGCTTCAAGCAATTCAGCATTTTTAGCTGCATACGCAGTATTACGAACTCTGTTTCTGTGGATGTAAGTTCTCAATGCTTCTCTGATAAGCTCAGAACGAGAGCGATTTTCGTTGTCTGCAACGCCGTCAATTTCATCCAGAAATTTTTCAGGCATAGAAATCAAAACTTTTGCCATAAATAGATTCTCCTATATAAATACCCTATGATTATTCTCGTATATATATAAAGTATATCTTTTTAATAAAATTGCTATATATTGAATTTTCTATTTACATTTCGTTACAAACAAAAAAAGAGAACAAATCATCCGAAATGTTCTCTTTCTGTTCTAAATTAGGTGCTGGCAGCGGATTTTCGGTAGGGCGCCGTGTCGCAATGCGACCCAGCCCGTAAGAGCAAAGAACACGGATGAGCGACTAAATCCGCCAGGATTTAATAGCGAAAGTAGTGTTCGGCGTGCCCGAATAATCCAAGAGCCACACTATTTGAAAAGGGGTCAAGACTTCATCATCCGATTTATCTTGACCCCTTTGAAAATTAGGTGCTGGCAACTAGCTATCTTCCCAGGCAGTGGCCCGCCAAGTATTTTCGCCTCAATGAGTCTTTACGACCGTGTTCGGGATGGGAACGGGTGTTTTCCTCACGATTGGTCACCAGCGAATCTTTCGTCGCTATCTCCTTAGAGATTAGCCCGTACGCTGAAAGTTGCACAAGAAAATAAAGCTTCGTAATCTTCAACTATTGCTAACCGTATAGCTCCTGTGGAGTTTCTTCGAAACTCTTACGTCGCTATCGTAATGTTGCCCTGCTTGTCTTGCCCTGCGGCAAGCCAACACCGGCAACACCGGCTTCGCTTTAGGAAAAGCCCTCGTCCTATTAGTATCCGTCGACTGAAAATGTTGCCATTCTTACATCTCGGACCTATCAACGTCGTAATCTGCAACGGGACTTACTAGCTTATGCTATGAGAGATCTCATCTTGTGGTGGGCTTCGTACTTATATGCTTTCAGCACTTATCCGCTTGGAACACAGCTACCGGGCGTTTACCGCTGGCGCGATAACCCATACACTGGAGGTCCCCTCTTCCCGGTCCTCTCGTACTAAGGAAGACTCCGTTCAAATCTCTTGCGCGTATACCGGATATGGACCGAACTGTCTCACGACGTTCTGAACCCAGCTCGCGTGCCGCTTTAATGGGCGAACAGCCCAACCCTTGGAACGTACTACCGCTCCAGGATGCGACGAGCCGACATCGAGGTGCCAAACCTCCCCGTCGATGTGGACTCTTGGGGGAGATAAGCCTGTTATCCCTATGGTAACTTTTATCCGATGAGCGATGGCCCTTCCATTCAGAACCACCGGATCACTATATCCTGCTTTCGCACCTGCTCGACGTGTTTGTCTCGCAGTCAAGCTCCCTTTTGCTATTGCACTCAATGGTTGATTTCCGACCAACCTGAGGGAACCTTTGAACGCCTCCGTTACTTTTTAGGAGGCGACCGCCCCAGTCAAACTGCCTACCAGAAACTGTCCCCTGCCCTGATTTTTGAGGGTTCAGTGTTAGAATTCAAATTATTACAGAGTGGTATCTCAACGATGACTCCAGAAAAACTGACGCCCTTCCTTCATAGTCTCCCACCTATACTGCACAATAAGAACCCGAATTCAATTTCAAGCTACAGTAAAGCTCAATAGGGTCTTTCTGTCCTGGTACACGTAATCCGTATCTTCACGGATAATCCAATTTCGCCGAGCCTCTCGCCGAGACAGCGCCCAAATCGTTACGCCATTCGTGCGGGTCAGAACTTACCTGACAAGGAATTTCGCTACCTTAGGACCGTTATAGTTACGGCCGCCGTTCATCGGGGCTTAGTTTCAGAGCTTCGACCGAAGTCTAACCCTTCCACGTAACCTTCCGACACCGGGCAGGCGTCAGCCCCTATACTTCGTCTTGATCGACTTAGCAGAGACCTGTGTTTTTGGTAAACAGTCGCATGGGCCTATTCACTGCGACCCTATCACGCTTCACGAGTGAATCGCTTCACGCTACCAGGGTACCTCTTCTCCCGAAGTTACGAGGTGATTTTGCCGAGTTCCTTAGCGAGAGTTGTCTCGCGCACCTTAGTATTCTCTACCAACCTACCTGTGGCGGTTTACGGTACGGATA